>CAVVNQ010000011.1:0-127633 GCA_963749705.1 uncultured Chloroflexia bacterium
CTCGGGCAAGGAGTCGGAATGAAGCTTCTCCTCACCTCCGGGGGCGTCACGAACGCGAGCATCCGCGACGCGCTGGTCGACCTGCTGGGCAAGCCGATCGCCGACTCCACGGCGCTGTGCATCCCGACGGCCCAATGGGGCCACCCGATGTGTGGACCGACATCGGTGCGGGGCTTCATCAGCGGTCTGCCCCCGTGGGGCGGCATCACGTCCCTGGGTTGGAGGTCGCTCGGCCTCCTCGAGCTGACCGCACTGCCCACGATCGGCGCGGAACGCTGGATCCCCTGGGTCCGAGAGGCCGACGTCCTGCTCGTGGATGGCGGCGACGCGACGTACCTGTGCCACTGGATGCGAGCGTCCGGGCTCGCGGACCTGCTGCCGTCGCTGCCCGACATGACCTGGGTGGGGGTGAGCGCCGGGAGCATGGTGATGACCCCGCGGATCGGCGACCTCTTCGTGCAGTGGCCGGCGGCGCCGGACGACCGAACCCTGGGGGTCGTCGACTTCGCGATCTTCCCGCACCTGGACGTGTTTCCGACGAACACCCTCCCGGCGGCGGAGCGCTGGGCGGCCGACATCGGCGGCACGGCGTATGCCATCGATGATCAGACCGCCATCCGGGTCGTCGACGGCAGGGTCGACGTCGTCTCCGAGGGGACCTGGAAGCGGCTCGGCTCTTAGTCTGTCCCTGGCCACGGGGTTGGTGGCTGGCGGGGCCGATCGGGCGGCGCAGGTCTGGGTCCTGCGAAAACACCAGCGGCTAATCTAGATGGAGGGATTGAGCATGGATCACGAACCGGCAGGGTCCGGCGAGGCCGTTCTCGTCCGGACGGGGCGAACCTACAGGGCCGGCAGGGGCTCACCTACGGCGAAGGCGTCTTTGCGGAGAACACGGGGGCGCGGGAGCTGTGCCTGCACGTGCTGCGGATCTCACCGGGTGGACGCGCCAAGGCCCATCTCCACGCGAGCCACGAGACGGCGATCTATCTCATCGAGGGGGCGGTGTCGGTCCTTCACGGGCAGGGCCTCAAGCATCGGACTGAGATGGAGGCCGGCGACTACCTCTACATCCCGGCCGATTGCCCCCACGTGCCGGTCAATACGGGGAGCGTCGAAGCGTTCGCCGTGCTGGCGAGGACTGATCCGAATGAACAGGAGAGCGTGGTCCTCCTTCCGTCGATGGAGGGCGTGATCGAGGATCGACTCGAGGATGGCTCGTGATGCGCAGCGTGACCTACTCGATGGGCATCTCGCTCGACGGCTACATCGTCGGGCCGGACGGCACGTTCGACTGGACGGCGCCGCTCGATGACGTCTTTCGCTTCTGGATCGACGAGATCCGGGGGGTCGGCGTCCACCTGATGGGCCGACGGCTGTACGAGACGATGCTGTACTGGGAGACCGCGGCCCAGGATGCGTCGCTCGACGCTGCGGAGCTGGAGTGGGCCGCGCTCTGGAACCCGCTCCCCAAGGTCGTGTTCTCGACCACGCTGTCCGAGCTGCAGGGCAACGCCCGCCTTGCCACCGGCAGCCTGGCGGAGGAGATCGAGCGGCTGCGTGCCGAGCCCGGGGAGGGCGAGATCGCGATCGGCGGCGCGACGCTCGCCGTCCAGGCGGCCGACCTGGACCTGATCGACGAGTACCGGACGATGGTCTACCCGGTGCTCGTTGGGGGTGGCATCCCGTTCTTCTCCCGGCAGGAACGCCGGGTCAATCTGGAGCTCGTCGAGACCCGTCCGTTCAGCGCCGGCGTCGTGTACCTCCGCTACCGCGTGGTGCGGTCGTGAACATGGGCTCAGCCGCATTCGTCCCGCCCGACTTCATCGTCCCGTCGTCGCTCGAGGCGCCGCAGTTCCGCCTCGAGCCACTGGGCCCACAGCACAATGCGGCCGACTACGCGGCCTGGACGTCGTCCATCGATCACATCCGCGGCACACCCGGCTATCCCGGCCGCACCTGGCCGGATGGCCGTTCCCTCGCCGACAACCT
The DNA here is from genome assembly GCA_963749705.1 of uncultured Chloroflexia bacterium. GTDB lineage: Bacteria > Chloroflexota > Limnocylindria > Limnocylindrales > CSP1-4 > CAIXZV01. The sequence continues at coordinate 1,990 of CAVVNQ010000011.1, forward strand.
TCGCGATCTGCGCCGTCACGCGGACGACTTCGCGCACCGGCGCGGGTTCACGTACACCGTCCTCGATCCCGCGACGGCCGACGTCATCGGCTGCGTCTACATCTACCCGGAGAAGGGCGACCCGCAGCGCGCACGCGTGCGCTCCTGGGTGCGCGCGAGCCGAGCCGAGCTCGACGTCCCGTTGTGGCGCGCGGTCGGCGCCTGGCTCGAGGCGTCGTGGCCGTTCGCGGGCGTGACGTACGACGACCGCCAGACGCCGTAGTCGATGAGCGTCCAGATCCTGTTCGTCCAGGGCGGCGGCGAAGGCGCCCACGACGAGTGGGACGACGTGGCCGACATCGCGAGGACCCTCGAAGGGTGGCGGCGGCCGGGGCGGGCCGGGATCCGGCTCGAGCATTGATCGGGATCGCCGGCGTGGCATCCTCGTGACCACCATGACCCGCTACCTCGTCCTTCTCCGCGGTGTCAATGTCGGCGGCAAGAACAGGCTGCCGATGGCGGCGCTCCGCGAGCTCCTCGAGTCGCAGGGCCACACGCAGGTCTCGACCTACATCGCCAGCGGCAACGTCATCCTGAGCTCCGAGCGATCGGCGACCGAGATCAAGCGCGACCTCGAGGCGGCGCTCCCGAAGGCGTTCGCGCTCGACAGCGAGCTGATCGCGGTGCTGGTCCTGACGCGGGCCCAGCTGCGCGCCGTTGTCCGGGACCGGCCGCAGGGCTTCGGCGACCAGCCGGACATCTACCACAGCGACGCGGTGTTCCTCATGGGGATCTCCGTCGCGGAGGCGCTCAAGGTGTTCGATCCGCGGCCCGGCGTCGACGCGGTCTGGCCGGGGACGGGCGTGATCTACTCGCAGCGGCTCACGGCGCAGCGGACGAAGAGCCGCCTCAACAAGATCATGGGCACTCCGGTCTACCGGTCGATGACGATCCGCAGCTGGGCGACGACGCTGGCGCTGCTCGAGCGGATGGAGGTGCCCGAGGCCGCGGCCTGACCGGCGTGATCAGCCCGGCTCGGAGCGCAGCCAGGCGAACGGGCAGGCGCGGCGACATCGACGAGGCGGGCTCTCTCAGTGGAACAGCTCGGCGGACGACAGGTAGTCCCTCACGCTGCCCCCTCGACCCCCGGCGAGGAGGACGCGGCCGTCGAGGAGCAGCGTGGCGCTCTCGTCGGCGCGGAGGACCGTCGTCGTTCCAGCCTGGGTGAACGTGGCTCGCGCGGGGTCGTAGAGCTCGGGAGTCTCAGGGACGATCGCGCCGCCGGCAATGAGGATCCGGCCGTCGCGGAGCTCGATGGCTTCGGGTCTCGTTCGCGGCGTCACCATCGCGCCTGCTGACGTGAACGTCCCACTCGTCGGGTCGTAGAGCTCCGCGGTGGTCCGTCCTTCGAGGGCCGTCGGGAGCGCCCGGCCGCCGATGACGAGGACGCGGCCGTCTGGCAACAGGACGGCGGTCGGCACGGCGCCGCGCGCGCTCATCGCCCCGGTCGCCGTGAACGTGCCCGACTGCGGGTCATACAGCTCGGCGGACGCGGTCTCCGTCTCCGAGTTGTCGCCGGCGTCGACCCACCCTCCGGCCACGAGAACGCGGCCGTCCTGGAGGAGGACCGCGACCGCGCCATCGCGATCGACGGTCATCGAACCGGTTGCCGTGAACGTCCCGGTCCGCGGGTCGTACAGCTCCGCCGACGCCAGCGGGAGGGCCGGGTTCCCGCTCGCGCCGCCGGCAAACAGGACGCGGCCGTCGAGGAGCAGCGTGGCCGTGGCGTAGTCACGGGCCACCGTCATCGACCCGGTTGCGCTGAAGGTCCCGGTCGCCGGGTCGTACAGCTCGGCGGATGTCGGACGGTTGAAGTCGCCTTCCTGTCGGATGATGCCGCCGACGATCAGCACCTGGCCGTCGAGAAGCCGCGTCGCGGTCGCGTACACGCGATCCTCGCTCATCGATCCCGTGGCGCTGAACGTCCCGCTCACGGGGTCGTACAGCTCCGCCGACGACAGCCTGGTCGTGTCGCCGGACGCCCCGCCCGCGATGAGCACCCGCCCGTCCTCCAGCAGGGTCGCCGTATGCCCCAGCCGCGGCGTCGTCATCGAGCCGGTGGCGATGAAGGTGTCCGTGTACGTGATCGCGTCATCGCGATTCAACAGTGCGGCCCCTGCGACCGCTCCCGCGACCACCAGCACGGCGGCCAGCCCGAGCAGGATCAGCGGCCGCCCTGACGATCGACGAGCTGGACGGGTATCCCGGACGATGTCGCGGAGCGCCCGCCGCAGGGTGAACGGCGCCGACGGCAGCTCGACGTTCCGCAGGCGATCCTGAAGGTCTCGATCCTGGTCGGTCATGTCGAACCCTCCGCCGGCCCGCCCGCGCGCATCCGCAGGAGCGCGCGATGGAGCCGGGACTTCACGGTGCCGACGGAGATGCCGAGCCGGGTCGCGACCTCGGTCAGGGGAAGGTCGGCCCAGTAGTGCAGCACCACGATGGCTCGAGCATCGACGTCGAGCACGGCGAGCTGGCGCAGGGCCGCGTCGCGCTCGAGGACGGCCTCGAACGGGTCGGCAATCGCGCTTGACTCGCCCTCGATGGGCACGAACCGGACGATGCGCCGGCGCCGCATGCGGTCGCGGCAGGCGTTGACCAGGATCCGGTCCAGCCAGGCGTCGAAGCGTTCCTCGTCGCGCAGCGATTCGAACGACCGCCACGCGGTTGCGAGCGCCTCCTGGCTCACGTCCTCGGCGTCGCCGGCGTTGCCGAGCACCAGCCCGGCCAGACGGAACAGGTGGTCCAGCCTCCGGCCGGCGAGCGCCATGAACCTCGCCTGGCGCTCGTCATCGGGGAAGTCGCCACCGGCGTGGGTGGGCTGCGCTGGTTGGGCTCCTGCACGCATCACGCATATCCAGACGAACGACGAGCCGGTCCGGTTCTCGGGATCACGGCTGGGAGGGCTGGCAAGGCTGCGTTCATCATGACGCGAGCCGGCCGATGCGCTCGGCTCCACAACGCCGCCCTCCTCCCCCATCGAGGGTGGCTTGAACCCACGCGACTACCCTATTCTTGACGTAGACTGATCACACGTTTAGCATACTGAACGTGAGTTCATCCATCGATCCAGGCGATCTGACCGCCCGCGCGACCATTCGGAATGCCGCCCTGCGGCTGTTTGCCGACCGCGGCCCGGACTCCGTCACCGTGCGCGAGATCGCCGCCCAGGCCGGCGTCTCCCCGGCCCTCGTCCTCCATCACTTCGGAAGCAAGGACGGCCTGCGGGCCGAGGTCGACGCGTTCGCTGCGAAGGCGTTCGACGGGATCTTCGAGGCGGTACCGCCCGACGAGCTCGCCGAGCTGCTCACGGGCGGGGCGCCGAAGGGCACGCTGGCGGAGGCATTCGCACGAGGCTTCCCGGCGGGCTCGGCACTGCCCGCGTATCTCGGCCGGCTCCTCCTGACCAACGACCCGGCGGGGGCCGCGCTGTTCGCCCATTGGTATGCGGCGACCCGGCGCCTGCTGGAGGCAATGGCCGAGATGGGCGTCGCACGGCCGAGCGAGGACCCCGACGTCCGCGCCGCGTTCTTCCTTGCCAACGACCTCGCACTCATCCTCCTGCGGAACCCGATCGGGATCGCCATCGGGGCCGACCCACTCACCCCTGAAGGGATCGATCGCTGGGCACGGGAGGCCGGCATCGTCTACGCAGAGGGCGCGTTCAACGCGCCGAAGAAGGAGTAGCACCTGAAATGAGCGCGTCTCAACCCGTCATCCGGACCCAGGGCCTGACCAAGACATTCGGCTCGGTCCGTGCCCTTGACGGGCTCGATCTCGAGGTCGCCCCTGGCGAGGTCCACGGGTTCCTCGGCCCCAACGGAGCGGGCAAATCAACCACGATCCGGATCGTCCTGGGGCTCATGCGCGCCAGCGGCGGTCACGTCGAGCTGTTCGGCGGCGACCCGTGGCGCCAGGCCGCGACGCTCCACGAACGGCTGGCCTATGTCGCCGGCGACGTCGCGCTGTGGTCGGGGCTCACCGGCGGGCAGTGCCTCGACATCCTCGGCCAGACCCACGGCGGGCTCGACGAGGCTCGCCGGGCCGCGCTCATCGAGCGCTTCGACCTCGACCCCACCAAGCGCGTCCGCGACTACTCCAAGGGCAACCGGCAGAAGGTCGCGCTGATCGCCGCCCTCGCCGCAGACGTCGACCTGCTGGTGCTCGACGAGCCCACCTCCGGGCTGGACCCGCTCATGGAGCGGGCCTTCCAGGAGGTCGTGCGCGAGCGGCGCCAGGCGGGCTGCACCGTGCTGCTGTCGAGTCACATCCTGGGCGAGGTCGAGGCCCTGGCCGACCGGGTGAGCATCATCCGGCGGGGCCGGACCGTGACGACCGGAACGCTCGCCGACCTTCGGCGGCATACCCGGACCCATGTCCACGCGGTGACCGTCGATGCGCCCGCGGGCCTCGCCGACGCCGCGGGCGTCGCGGACCACGTCTCGGAGCGGCTGGACGGCCATGTCGACAGCCGGTTCACGATCGACGCCGAGCACCTCGACCGGGTCGTCGGCCTGCTGCACGCCGCACGGATCCACACGCTCACCGTCACGCCGCCCAGCCTCGACGCCCTGTTCCTGCGCACGTACGAAGGGGACGCCGCGTCGCTCGGCGCAGCCAAGCTCGGCGACGCCGTGGAGGCGGCCCGATGAGCGCGACCGGCCTGCGCGCCATGCTCGCTGTCCAATGGCGGACGCACCGCCGGAGCACCCTCATCTGGATGCTCGCGCTGATCGCGATGATGGTCGGCACGGCGGGATCGATCGCCGGGCTGTACTCGACGCCCGAGAAGATCCACACCTACGCCCAGGCCGTCACCAGCGGCGACGCCCTGGTCGCGATCAACGGCAGGGTCGAGGGCATCGACAGCCTGGGCGGGATCATCGCCGACGAGTTCGGCTTCCTCGCCGCCTTCCTGCTGCCGCTGCTCGGGATCAGCCTCGTTGCCCAGGCGACCCGGCGCGAGGAGGAAGCGGGGCGCCTCGAGACGGTCCTCGGCGGCCGGGTCGCGCGCCACGTCCCGGCGCTGGCCGGGCTCATCGTCGCCACCGCCGCCATCATCGTCACCGCCGTCGCGTTCGCCATCGGGCTCGCCGCCTTCGGCGTGCCCGCGGCCCGATCTATCCTCTACGCCGCGTCCCTGGGCGCGCTCGCGTTCGTGTTCGCCGGGCTCGCGGCGCTGCTGGCCCAGGTCACGCTCCATTCCCGGGGCGTCTACATGTGGGCCCTGCTCGTGCTCGCCGCGGCCTACCTGCTGCGCGGCGTCGGCGACGTGACGAAGACCTGGATCACCTGGCTGTCGCCGCTCGGCTGGGCCGAGAAGGCCGCGCCGTTCGGGGACATGCGCTGGTGGACCCTCCTCATCCCCGTCGCCGTCGGCGCGCTGCTCGCCGCGCTCGCCGTCATCGTCGCCGGACGCCGCGACCTCGGCAGCTCGCTCCTCCGCGGTGGTGCGGGATCGGCGCGGGCGACCGCGTGGCTGCGCAGCCCGCTGGGGCTGGCGACCGCCATCCACCGCCCGTCGATCCTCGGCTGGCTCGCGGGTGCCGTGATCCTCGCGGGGATGATGGGCGCGCTCGCGCAGCAGTTCGTCGACGCCGTGCTCGGCAATCCGGCCATGGCCGAGGCGCTGGGAGTGTCGGGTGCGCAACCCCAGGATGGGATCGTCGCGATCACCCAGCTGTACATCGCGGTCATCGCCACGGCGTATGCCGTCCAGGCCGTCGGCAGCCTGCGCGGCGAGGAGACCGGTGGACGTCTCGAGGTCCGGCTGTCCGGCACCCTGTCCCGCTTGGGCTGGCTCGCCGCGCACGCGCTCGTGATCGTGGCCGGCCTGGTCGCCATCGTCGTCGGCTCATCGCTCGTGCTGGCCGCGGGGATGGCGTGGTCGATGGGTGCCGGGGTGGACGTGGCTCGCGTCGTCGGGGCGGGTGCGGCGTACCTGCCGGCCGAGCTCCTCGTGGGCGGGCTTGCGCTTGCGCTGTTCGGCCTGCTGCCCAGGGCGCTTCCGGCGGGCTGGGCGGCCGTCGCGTTCGTGGCCTTCATCGCGTTCCTGGGTCCGGGGCTGAAGCTGCCCGGCTGGGTGCAGGACCTGTCGCCGATGACCCACGCGGGCAACCCACCGCTGGGCACCGTCGAGGCCGTGCAGCTCGTGATCCTCATCGCGATTGCCGCGGTCCTGGGCGTCGCTGCGGCGGCCGGGTTTCGTCGCCGGGGAGTCCCGCAGAGCTGACCTGCGGGGCACGGCGCCGCTCCGCGACCTGCCCGGCCCTGGCCGATCGAGCCGGGTTCCCCCCTCGGTGATAATCGAGGCAGGTCGCAGGTCAGGATGGAGGGCTGGCGCGTCCCATGACGGACACACTCGAGGTCGGCCGCGAGGCCGTCGCTCGCCACCGCTGGAGCGAGGCGATCGAGGCCCTCACCGCCGCGGATCGCGATGGTGGCCTCGATGCTGCTGACCTCGAGCTGCTCGGCGCGGCGTTGTGGTGGATCGGTCATCCCGACGAATCGACGGAGACGCTCGAGCGCGCATTCAAGGCGCATCTCGCCGACGCGCAGTCGGCCCGGGCCGCCGGCGTCGCGCTCAATCTCGCCTACGGGGCGCTGCGCGGGCTCAACTGGCCGGTCGGCGGCGGCTGGCTCGCGCAGGCGGCGCGCCTGCTCAGGGACGAGCCCGAGTCGGGCCTGCATGCGGAGCTCGCGGTCTTCGGCGCGGTCGAGGCGCTCATGGGAGCGCGGATCGGCGAGGCCATCGAGGCGGCCGACCGGGCGATCGAGATCGGCGAACGCCAGCACAGCCCCGACGCCATGTACCAGGCGATGAGCTTCAAGGGCATCGCGCTGGTCCAGAAGGGCGACGTCGAGGCCGGCATGCGACTCATCGACGAGGCCGCGGCGGCGGCGGCATCGGGCCGGCTCGGGCTGCGCACCGCGAGCGACATCTACTGCAACACGATCGCGGCCTGCCGGGATGTCGGAGACCTGGGCCGGGCGTCCCGGTGGACGACCGAGGGCGAGCGGTTCATGGAGCGCGAGGCCGTCGGCGGCTACCCGGGCGTGTGCCGGGTCCACCGGGCGGAGATGAAGATGCTGCACGGCCTGTGGACCGAGGCGGAGCAGGAGGCGCGGCTGGCCGGCGAGGAGCTGGAGCGCTTCCACCTCCTCGATGGGGTCGGGTATGCGAGCTACCAGGTCGGCGAGATCCGCCTGCGGATGGGCGACCTCGATGGCGCCGCGGACGCGTTCGACCGTGCGTACGAGTACGGCAGCGATGTGATGCCCGGGCTGGCGCTCCTGCAGCTCGCTCGCGGCGAACTGGCCGAAGCCCGGAGATCGATCGATCGGGCGCTCGCGACCGCCGCAGGCGATGGCGGCGTCGCCGATCGTGCGATGCGCGGCCGGCTCCTCCCGGCACAGGTCGACATCGCCCTTGCCGGTGGTGACCTCGATGCGGCGCGGTCCGCCGTCGAGGAGCTCGAAGCGATCGCTGCCACCTTTGCCCGGCCGCTGTTCGAGGCCGGCGCGCTCACGGCCCGCGGCGAGCTCCTGCTGGGCGAGGCCCGGCCGAGCGAGGCCTCCCCGGTCCTGAGCCAGTCGTGGCGGCTGTGGCAGACGTCGGACCTGCCGCTCGAGAGTGCCCGGGCCCGGCTTCGCTATGCCGAGGCCCTGGCCGCCGAAGGCGACGCGGCGATGGCACGGCGCGACCTCATGGCGGCGCGGGCGGTGTTCGAACGGCTCGGGGCCAAGCTCGACCTGGAGCGGGTCGACGCCCTCCTCGAACGGAGCGGCTCGGTGCCCAGGACCGGTGGGAGCCGTGCGGCCGACCGCGTGACGCGGACGTTCATGTTCACCGACATCGTCACCTCGACCGATCTGGTCGGGGTCATCGGCGACGAGGCGTGGAGCGAGCTGCTCCGCTGGCATGATCGCGAGCTTCGATCCGCCTTCGCCGATTACCGCGGCGATGAGGTCACCCACACCGGCGATGGCTTCTTCGCCGCGTTCGAGCGGCCGGGCGACGGCATCGAGTGCGCCGTCGAGATCCAGCGCCGGCTGGCCCGCCATCGGCGCGAGCATGGTTTCGCGCTGTGGGTCCGGATCGGGCTGCACGCCGCCGAGGCGACGCGCGAGGGCCGGAACTTCAGCGGTCGCGGCGTCCACGTCGCGGCGCGGGTCGGCGCGGCCGCCGCCAGGGAGGAGATCCTCGTCACGCGCGCGGTCCTCGACAGCGCGGGCCACGTCCGGTTCCGGCTGTCCGAGCCACGCTCGCTGAAGCTCAAGGGCGTGCGCGAGCCGGTCGAGGCGGTGGCCGTCGACTGGCGCTAGCAGGAGGCCATTCACCCGGCGGGAGGATCGCACGTCCGCCGGCGGCCACGCAGGCCCGGCCCGCTACCGCTGGCTGCCCAGCGACGCCTCGAACAGCTCCCAGACGCCCGGCACGCCGCGCAGGCTGACCGTGCCGATCGATGCGAAGCCAAGGTCCGTGCCGGTCGCGAGGTCGCGCGCCGTCCGCGTCACGAGCACCTGCCCCGGTCCGGCGTGGCCGAGCACCCGGGCGGCGATGTGGACGCCGATGCCGCCCAGCCCGCTCTCGCGTCGCTCGATCTCGCCGGCATGGATCCCGGCCCGGATCTCGATGCTCAGCTCACGCAGCTCGGACGCAAGCCCGAACGCACACCGCAGCGCACGCGTCGGGGCGTCGAACACCGCCATCGTGCCATCGCCGGTGAACTCCAGGTTGCGGCCCAGCCAGCGCTCGGTCTCGGCCTTGACCACCGCGTGGTGCCGGTCCAGCAGCTTCTTCCACGCCCGGTCCCCCATCGCGGCGGCGCGGCCCGTCGAATCGACCACGTCCGTGAACAGGATGGCGCCGAGGATCCGGTCGACGTCCTGCGCCGCCTCGAACGACTGCACCTGCTCATTTGTCCACGCGTAGTCCTCGGCATACCGGCCCGACGGCGCCTCGGCCCTCGGCGCGTAGCTCAGCAGGACCACGCCTGAACCGAACGTCCGCGACCGCACGAGGCGCAGGTGCTGGGTGTCGATCCGGTCGCGGAACAGGTGCTTGCCGCTGCCGAGGATGACCGGGTACACGAGGATTCGGTACTCGTCGACGAGGCCGTCCCCGTGGAGCGTGTCGACCAGCCCGGGGCTGCCGTACACGACGAGCTCGCCGCCGGGCGTGGCCTTGAGCGCCTCCACCTGGTGTCGCACGTCGCCGCTGATGATGGTGGTATTGGCCCAGTCAGCCCGCGTCAACGTGTTCGAGACCACGTACTTGGGCATCCCGTTGAGCCGCTCCGCAAGCGGTCCGGACATCGTCGGCCAGAACGCCGCCCAGGCCTGCCACGTGCGCCGCCCGAGCAGCAGGGCCTCGGCCTCGCCGACCTGCCAGTCGTTGTAGGCGAGGTCCTCGTCGTCCTGGACGTTGAGCGCCCAGGCGTTCCGCCCGTCGCGGTGCTCGTCGAACCCCGGGGCCTCCACCACGCCGTCGAGGGTCATGAACGCGGTCACGATGAGGCGCATGTTCGAAGGGTACTGCCGCGCTTGCCCTGGGTGGACCATTCCAGCCACAGACCGTAGCCTTGGGAGCACGATGTCTGCGCGGAACCCTGCGAATGCCCCGGTGACCCTCGGCTCGCTGCTCCGGCAGCCGGCCGCCTACCTGCCCGTGGCCATGTCGATCGGCGCGCTCGCGATGATCGCCTGGTACGTCGCGGTCCACGGCGTCGTGCAACAGGCCGATGAGGGCGCCCAGGTCCACCTGTGGCAGCTCCTCGTCGCCGGGCAGGTTCCGTTCATCGCCTGGTTCGCGGTCAGATGGCTGCCGGGCTCAGCTCGTCCGGCGCTCGCCGTCCTCGCCCTGCAGGCGGCGGCGCTGATCCTGCTGGCGATCGCACCGTTGTGGGTGCTCGGCGGGCTGTAGGCCGCGGGCCAGCGGGGAGTCGAACCTGCATCGAGCGATCAGCTCGTCGGCACGATGATGACCCACTTGTGGAACCAGGCCTTGTTGTAGGTCGCCGTCGCATCGTGCTGCAGATACCAGCCGAAGTCGAAGCTGGCGACCGACGATGAGCGATGTTTGCCAACCGTGGCACCACTCGTGTAGGGATCCGATGTGTAGATCGAATTGAGCGTGAATGGACCCACCGCGGGGTCTCCGGTTGCGATGTATCCGGTCATCACGATCGCGTGGCCGCCATTCCAGACGACGAGGCCCACCGACTTGCCGTACTTCGCGATGGCGACCGCGGCCGCATTGAGCGCGAGGGTCTTGGACGAATAGGCCTTCCACGCGTAGGTCGTCGGGGCGCCGGCTGCGGCCGAGAAGTGCGTTGCCGCCAGCGACCATCCGAGAGGATCTGACCCGTGTTGGACGCTGTCCTTCAGTGCATCGCGCGGCTGCTCGTATCGGAGGATCGTCATCTGGTTCAGCTTCAGATCCTTCCGGACGAGGAAGTTCATCATCATCGCGGTGGACGCAGCCGTGCATGTCCGTCCGTCGATCTGCTGCTCGTAGCCGGCAGCGAAGTAGACGTCCTTCTTGAAGGTTGTCACCTCGGGGGTCGGCGTTGCGACCGGTTGCGGCGTTGGGGTCGGCGGCGCCACGGGAGGCGGTGTGGCGGTCGGCGTTGCGACCGGTTGCGCGGTTGGAGTCGGCGCCAACACCGGTTGCGGCGTTGGGGTTGGCGCCACGACCGGTTGCGCGGTTGGGGTTGGCTGAACGGTCGGCCGCGGTGTCGGTGTTGCCTTTACGACCGGCTTCGGTGTCGCGGTCGCCTTCGGCTTCACGACCGGCTTGGGCGTCGGCTTGGGCGTGGCCTTCACGACCGGCTTCGGTGTCGCGGTCGCCTTCGGCTTCACGACCGGCTTGGGCGTGGCCTTCACGACTGCCTTGGGCGTCGGCTTGGGCGTCACCGTCGGCTTCGGCATCGCGGTCGGCGCCGGCGTCTCGATCTGCGTCAGCCCTGCGGTCGACAGCGCTGTTGGCTCGACCGTCGGCGGCGCGGTCGGCGCCGGGGACGCAGGCGACAACGGCCTGATGACCGGATCGACCACGGGCGCAATCCCCGGCTCCGAGGGCAGGGCGCCGCCCTGCGTCGCGCTCGAGACCGCGCTCAGTGAGGGGGCTGCGACAAGGTTGACGGCGAGCGCCGCGCCGGACCCCGCGGCGAGCAGGACCGCTGCACCGACAATGAGGGCATACGTCCTGCGACTGATGCCGCGGCCACTGATCCCCTTGGGCATCGGGTCGAGCCACTTCTCTCTGTCGGGCGGTCCCGACACTGCGATCCGTGCGTCGTGGGTGAGTTCCGGCGGTGATCGAGCACGCTCGTCATGACCATCCGGTGGTCCACGCACGGCCGACGACGCCTTCTCGAGCCTGACGCGAGGGGGACGTGGTCAGCGAAGTGGTATCGGCCTTGGCCCGACTATCTGCCGGCGACCACGCATGGGCAATGCAGACAGCCCGGCATTCGGCTGGTCGGGAGCGGCATTCGTCCTCCCCACGATCGGTCGAGCGCAGCGCGGAGTGGTTAGCGCGGGTTGACTAGCGCACGGCCAATCTGCGGGCGATCCCAGGCGTTCCGCCCGTCGCGGTGCTCGTCGAACCCGGGAGCCTCCACCACGCCGTCCAGGGTCATGAACGCGGTCACGACCAGGCGCATTTTCGAAGGGTAGCTGCCGCGCTAGCCCACCTGACGCCCTCGCTCGTCGTGTTGTCGGCCCGACGCTTCGCCGCACGCGTCATGCGGTCCCCGCCGGGACGGCATAGGCCAAATGGGTGCTTGTTCGCCATTCGCCGTCCCCATAGGGTTGACCGGGCCGAGAACCAATCGCGCTCCGGGGTGCGTGACCGGTTCGGCCGGCTCGCCGAGGGGGTACTTGACCATTCAGCCGGCAGCAACCCCAATCCCTGGGGCCAGGCCCGATCAGCAGGGCGCGATCCGGCGCCGGCTCCACGCTCGTGCCGCCGTCGGCGGGACGCACCTGGTGCTCCGGTTCGCCATCATCGCGACCGCTGTGGCCGCGGCCTTGGCCATCGTGGGCGGCCAGGCCGCCCTGTTCTTCGACGATCTCCAGGAGCTCCTGGCCGCCGGTGGCGCAACCCTCAGCCTCAGCCTGGCAGTCCGGCGCGAGCGCCGCCTGGGCCGCTGGATCATGACGGCGCTGGCACTGTCGATGGCTCTTGCCACCCTGGGCATGGTCGCCTGGGACGTGTCGCCGGCCGGCGACACGGTGCTGCCAGAGCTGGGCGACGTGCTGTTCATCCTGGCCGTGGTGGTGGGCATTGCTGCAATCGCGCCCACGATCTTCGGCGGCCTCAAGCGGGGCCTCGCGGCCGGGATCGCCACCGACGCCCTCATCCTGTTCCTGGCCGGCGTCGCCCTCGTCGCGTCCACGGCAGATCCAGACCTGAGCGATGACCGGACCGGGTTCTTCGGGGTCGTCCTGCTGGTCGCCGCGACCGCCGCATGCGCGTTCGCATTGATCGGCCGCCGAATTCGGCCGACGTGGGGAGGCCCATGGACCCTGCTGACGGGCGCCGCCATCCTGAGTTCGTCGTGGATGGTGTGGGCAATCGACCCCGCTGCGCCATCGACCGTGGGCCCGTCCGACTTCATGTTCAGCGGCGGGGTCCTGCTGATCGCCTTCGGAGGGGTGACCTGGAGGACCCGTGCGACATTCAGCGCGAGGTACGAACGGGTCGCGCCGATCCTGGTCACCGTCATCCCGGTGTCGGCGGTCCTGGCAAGCCTGGCGACCGCGACGATCTACCTCGGTGCCGCCGCGCAAAATCTCGTCGCCATCGCCACGGCTGCGGTGATCGTGACCGCCGTCGCACGGCAGGTCCACCTCTATGTCCGGGAAGCGCGGGCACTCGAGGCGGAGCGTCAAGCCCGTCTCAACCTTGCCGCCGAAGTCCGCGAGCGTGCAGCCACGCTGTTCTCCATCCAGCGCCTTGCGCCCGGCGAGAGCATCGAGGGCACCGCGCGTGAGATCTGCCGCGAAGCGCTCGCGCTCGACGACATCGATGTCGCGATCATCCGGGTCTACGGCCCTGACGGCAGCGTGGTACCGCTCGCGGTGGAGGGTCTCGGATCCGGCGCCGCCGAGCTCATTGGGCGTCCGCTGACGATGGCTCATGCCGCTCGGGTCAGGGCACGCGCGGCCGACGGCCTGTGGGAGCGGACCTGGGAGCAGACCAGCAATCCCTACCAGGAGCTGCTGCGGGATCTCGGCGTCCGCCAGACGGTCAACGCCGCGCTGCGCTGGAACGACCTCATCATCGGCGACATCGGACTCGGGACGTGCACGCCGCAGTCGGCGGCGTCCCTTTCGGATCGGCTCGCGACAGTCAAGGAATTCGCGGTCGTCACGTCGGCGCTCCTCGGTCCCGCCGTCGCGGAGCGGGACCATGCGGAGGCTGTGCGTCGGGCCATCAGCGATGTCATCAGGACCCGCTCGTTCCACCCGGTGTTCCAGCCGATTGTCGAGCTCGCATCGCGCCGCATCGTCGGCTATGAGGCCCTCACCCGGTTCGAGGCGGGTCAGCGGCCCGACGTATGTTTCGCCGATGCCTGGTCGGTGGGTCTTGGCTCCGATCTCGAGCTGGCGACGCTGACCGCAGCGGTGGACGCGGCTCAGGGTCTGCCGGCAGGCGCTTCCCTCAGCCTCAACATCTCACCCAGGCTGGTCGCGCATGCCCAGCGACTGCGGCCCATCCTGGCCGTCGCCGATCGGCCCCTGATCGTCGAGATCACCGAGCACGAGACGATCGACGACTACGACGGGCTCCGTCACGCGATCGAAGGCCTCGGAACCCACATCCGCGTCGCGGTCGACGACGCCGGCGCCGGCGTCGCCAACCTCGGACACATCATCGACCTGCGACCGGACTTCGTGAAGCTGGACATCAGCCTTGTCCGGGGGGTCAACGCCGATCTTGGCCGTCAGGCCATGGTCGTCGGCATGCGCCACTTCTCCAAGACGGCCGGTTGCCGGCTGATCGCGGAAGGCGTGGAAACGGTCGAGGAGGCGGACACGCTCACGTCGCTGGGCGTCGAGTTCGGCCAGGGCTACCTGCTCGGGCGCCCCGAGCCGATCGACGCTGGCATGCCGTTGGTCGAGAAAGCGGTGCGGCCGATCCCCATGTAGGGCTGGGCATCGCCGGCCCATGGGCGATCGGCCCGTTGTGGGTGCTCAGCGGCTGCAGCTGCAGTGCTAGCGCGAGCCGTGGAGCGGATGGCGGACCGGGCTGCCGAGACCTCGCAGGCCCAGCACGCCGAGCCCGACCGCGATCCCGATGATGGCCAGCAGCGCGCGGATCTCGGGCGCGTAGCCCAGCCCGAGCAATCCGTCGACGCTGACGCTTCCGGCCGACATAAGGCCGACGGCCATCGCGGCCGCACCGAGGACGAGTGGGAACTCCATGCCGCCCTGCTTGGAGAAGAAGCCGTGTGGCAGGTGGACCTGGACGATGATCACGACCGCCTGGCCGACGACCACGGCGGCGGCCACCGGCGTCAGGAAACCGAGGGCCAGCGCCACCCCGGCCACGAGCTCGACCTCGATCGAGGCGGCGGCGAACAGCGCCGGCGGGTGGAAGCCCATCGCGTGGACGGCCCGGAGCCAGTTCGCGGGGCCCGGGCCGCCCCACCAGCCGAAGGCTTTCTGGGCACCGTGCGCCGCGAAGGTGAGGCCGACGGCGAGCCGAAGGATGAGGAGCGCGAGATCGACAGCGGTCATGTTCAGGTCCAGTGCGTGCTCACACGACGTGAGCGAAGGTTCACTGTCCTGGACCGTACCCCCGCCACCATTGATTCAGCGCCGCACGCGGCCCTGCCGGGGGTATCAACTTCAAACCATCGACACGGTCCGATCCGTGCGCGCGGTCAGTCAACGAGGGTCGGATCGACCCGGAAGATGCGACTGCCGCTGAACTCCTCGACCCAGATCTCTCGGCCCACCTGCTCCACGGTCCAGATCCCGGGAGCCAGCGAGACCGTGCCCGAGACCGCGTTGGTGGCCGGGTCGATCCGATACAGAATGCCGTCTGCGCCGTTCGCGACCCACAGCGCGCCGAATGCGTACCCGGGGTCGCGGGGTGCGCCCGCGAGGGGGATCGACGCCAGCACCGACCCGGTGGCCGGGTCGATGCGTGCCACGGCGCCATCGTTGTCGGTCACCCACAGGGTCCCGTCGCCATCGGCGAACCACGTGGGCGAGCCACCTACCCCGCTGGTCACCCGCACATCGATCTCGTCGCCGGCTTCATTCAGGCGGTCCACCTCACCGGTGCTCTGAACGGCGACCCACAGCCGATCGTCGACGACGGCAAGGCCGGCCGGGCTTGGACCCGTCTTGACCGACCGATCGATGCTGCCCGTCGACCCGTCGATGTGCACGACGCCCGGCAAGCCTCGGTCCGCGATCCATACGCCGGTCGCGTCAGGCTGGGCGTCCCAGGGCCTGCCGGCCAGCGCCGTGTCATGGATGTCGTTGCTTGTGTCGGGCGCCACCTCGTGGACGAGGTTGCCGGACAGGTCCGCCACCCACAACGCGCCGTTGGCCCAGGCGAGCCCGCAGATCGTCGCGCCGAGGCTCGCCACCGGAGTCACGTTGCCCGTGTCCGGGTGGACCTCGACGACGTCGCCGGTCCCGTACAGCGTCACGAACACGCGTCCGTCGGGGCTCGACTCGAGGGCACACGGCCCGGAGCCGACATCGATGGTCCCGATGATCGCGGCCGATCCGGTGGCTGCCGACGGGGACGCCGTCGCCGACGCGCCGGCGGACGGGACGCCGGTCGGCGTTACAGGGGTCGGCGAAGCTGGCGAGGTCGTTGCAGGCTGCCCGCCACCGCACGCGATCGGCGTTGAGGCAAGCACCAGCGTTGCGACGGCGGCCGCGACGCGATGGATCGACATGGGAGCCACTCCTCGGGTCCTGCCTGCATGGAGGCGAGGCCTCGGGAATGCTGAGCGCGACCGAAACGACTGTCAAACGATGTGCCCGAGCCGCCGTCGTCGTCTCGGGGACCACGGCCCGGGCTGATCGCGTGGCGGACTATCGCCCGCGCAGGTACGGCGCCAGGAACGCCACCTCGCCGGGGGTGTCGAGACGCTGGGCGTAGCCGATTCCCTGGCATGCCGACGCGGTGTGGTAGACGGACACCTGGATGTTCGATCCGCCGAGGAACTGCGGCGAGCCCGAATCACCCGCGCACGGCGCCGCGCTGCGCGGGAGCGCATCGGTCGACTCCGTCAGGACCAGCCACCCCTCGGTCATGTCGACGATCGACGCGCGACCCCGCTGCCGGTATCCGGCCACATAGAGCTGGTCACCCCGGGTCTCCGCGCCGTAGCCGACGAGCGTGACCTGTGGTCCCCGCCGGTTCCCGGCCGCCCGAAGGTGGTCGAGGAGTCCCGGCCGAACGATCGTCACCGGTGTCACGCCGGCGAAGGTGCCCGGCGCGAACTCAAGGACCGCGAGGTCGTGTGCGCCGCTGGTTGGGCTGGTGAAGCCTTCCGGGTCGAACTGCGGATCCACCACGACATCGGTCGCATACGCGATCGACGACGGAGGAACGGTGAATGTGCAGCAGGTGGGGTATTCGTCCGGGAACACGCCACCGGGGACGATCGGGGCCGATGGGGACCCGCCCTCGAGCGTGACCGCCCACGCCACCCCAGCCGGCACGAGCGGCGTCTCGATGCAGTGGGCGGCCGTGAGAAATGCCCGGTCGGAGATGACGCTGCCGGCACAGATGCCGAATGGCGGCGTCGGGCCGGCGCCGTCCACGTCGAAGCCGAGCATGCCGACGTTCGGATGCGCGTTGCCGTCTGGAATGCCGCCGTCGAGGGCGAGTGCCGTCGGCGCTGGTACGAGAAGCAGGGCGAGGATGAGCGGAATTGCGAGCTTTCGGATCACCGTGTTCTCCTTGTCACTGAGTCTGGGAATGACGGGGGTGGGCGGTGAAGAACGCCCATGTCACGGCCCGGTCGTCGGGCTCGCTCGTGTACCACTCGTGGCCCCGGTTCTTCGCCTTGATGAAGGTCACGGCGGTGCCGTTGTCACAGCTCTCCCAGGTCGTCTCGTGGATCGAGGCGTCGTCCGTCACCGTCGGGTCTCCGGTGCAGCCGTCGAGCTGGCGCCAGCGCTGCATCGTGTCGTCGAACGCCGGACATGGCATGTCCTGGCAGCCAGACCCGCCACCGTCGATGGGGATCCCGGTATCGGCCGTGCCGTGAATGGCGATGACGGAGACCGGTTCGCTCGGATTGCACTCGACGAGGAGCGCGCCGATCACGTCCGCGATGGCCGCGACTCGGTCCGCGAGCTCGCACGCCGCACGCTCCGCCATCTGGCCGCCGTTGGACCCGCCGATGATGAACACCCGCCCCGGATCGATCGAGTAGTCGGCCTCCATCCGGTCGATGAGCGCACGAAAGAACCCGATGTCGTCGATGTGCTCGCTGCTGGCCCGCCCACAGCACACGCCGGCATTCCAGCTGCCCTCGTACCCCTGCGGGTAGACGACGACGGCACCGGGGTCGAGCGCCATCTTGTCGAAGCCGCCGGTCGACTCCGCTTCGAACATCGTCGAGGGAAACCCGTGCAGCGCAAGCAGGAGCGGCAGCGGGTCGCGGTCGGCTGCATCGGCGGGCGCGACCAGGTGATAGGCCCGGGTCAGTCCGCCGACATCGATATGCGCCGTTAGCACAATCGGTACCGGGGCTCTCGTCAGTTCGGGTGTCGGTCCCTGCGTGGCGGCGAGCGACGGCGTCGCGGATGGGACCACCGTTGGTGCCCCAGTGGCGGCTCCGTTCCCGCTGCATCCCACCAGCATCACCGCGAGCAATGCGGTGACAATTCGACCCCTGGCCTTCATCGACATCTCCTCCTCTCGAGGACGCCGGAGTCGCAGGGCACAGCTGCCCGCTCCTTCGTTCGGATGCCGGGATCGCGGTCGGTGCGCTGATCCACCCGCGCGTCGCCCGCTCCCGATTCACGCGACGCTAGGTCGCGGACGTAAACACGCGCTAAACGCGGCGGCGTCGCTCGTCTACGCGGTCGCTAGCAGCTGGAGCTCGGCCTCCGACTCGGTCGTCCCGAGCGGAACCTGGAGGGTTTCGCGCCAAGCATCGCGTGCGCCCGCGGGATGCCGGCCGGCGAGATGGGCCCCGCACCAGGCACCGGGTCGATCCCGTCGGCGGCCAGCTGCCCGGCGGCCCGGCGGTCGCAGGCGCCGGCGCAGACCCGTTCGGGCTAGTCGACCCGCACGAGGCGGACCACGGGGATCACGCGGGTCGTCTTCGTCGGATAGTCATTGAAGGAAGGGTGCTCCGCCGCGTGTGCGGCGTACAGCCGATCTCGCTCTCCACCCTCGACGGCCGTGGCCTTCGCCTGGAACGTCTCGCCGCCGAGCTCCACGGTCACGATCGGGTTGGCGAGGAGGTTTCGATACCACGCCGGGTCCGTCGGCGCGCCGCCCTTGGAGGCCACGATGACGATCGCGTCCCCGTCGCGCGTGTACACGACCGGGGCAAGGCGGTCCTCGCCGCTCCGAGCGCCGGTCGTATGCAGGAGCAGGAGGTTGCGGCCCAGGAACGGGCCCGAGGTGACCTTGCCGTTGTTGGCCCGGAAGTCGGCGACCAGGGCGTCGGTGAAATGAGCGTAGGCAGAGCGTTCGTCGGTAGTTGTCATGACAACTATCATAGCCGCTCGGGCGCGATCAGACCGCCATGGGGTCCTGCCGCAACCCCGAGATCGCCGGTACGCGTCCCTCCCCTACCCCGTCCCGGCCGCCGCCTCCTTCGCCGCATCGATCGCCTGCTGCATCCGTGCCGCGAGCGGCGCCGGCGACACCGGATGCCCGAGGAACGAGGCCAGCCGCTGCGTCGGCGGCACGAACGGCCCGGGATGCAGCATCTCGTCGATGTACCGGCGTCCGGCCGCGGGTGACAGCCAGCCGTCGCGCCCGAACCGGTCCAGGAGGTCGTCGCGGATCGCCAGGGCATACGGAACGCCGTACAGCGCGGCGTCGTAGCCGCCGGCGACCATGGACATCGGGAATGGACGGAAGGCGCCGATGGGGTCGGGCAGCGGATTCGCGGCATGGGCGTCGCGCCAGGCCATGTCGAGGTCCACGTCCTGCGGCCCGTGGACGGCGAGGTCCAGCATCCCGCGCTGGACATACGTCGACAGGTACGGCACATCCTCGATCGCCTGCGCGATCGACAGCCGGTCCACGAGCGCGGCCGGGGCTGGGGCGCCGGTCTTCGGGTGCCGCGCATAGGTCGCGAACACCTCCGGCACCCGCGCCCAGTACTCGAGGAAGAACGACGGACCCTCGACCCAGTCCTGGCCCCACCAGCCGTCATCCATCACGACGCCGCGACGTGACCCGATCGTGAAGTCCAGCACGTGGCCGAACTCGTGGAACAGCACGCCCGCCTCGAACACGCCCAGCGTGGCCGGCTCGCCATCGACCTCGGCGGGCACCATCGTCACCAGCATGGTGACCGCCGGCGGCACGACGCCGTCCGCTGCCGGGCCATCGGCCTCGAGCAGCTCCATGAACGCGATCGTGCCCGCCATCTTCCCGTCCCGGGCCCACGGGTCCAGCAGGCAGATCCCGAGCAGCTCGCCGGTCGCATCGTCGACGAGGTGGAGCGTGCGCACGTCCGCGTGCCAGCCGAGCCCGCCCGGGCCCTCCTCCACCCGGATCCCGAACACCTCGCGGGCGAGCCGGAACATCCCCTCCTGCACGGAGGCAAGCGGCAGGTACGCCCGGAGCGCCTCCGCATCCGCGCCCATCGCCCCCGCCAGCGCAC
Source organism: uncultured Chloroflexia bacterium (assembly GCA_963749705.1). Lineage (GTDB taxonomy): Bacteria > Chloroflexota > Limnocylindria > Limnocylindrales > CSP1-4 > CAIXZV01. The sequence goes on from CAVVNQ010000011.1 coordinate 21,870, forward strand.
GGACGGCCCGGCGCTGGTCCCACGGCTGGTAGGGCTCGCCGTCGAGCTCGTCTGCCAGGACCGCGGTCGCGGCGTCGCGGAATGCCCGGGCCGCCGAGGCCGCGGGTCCGGCGAGATCCGCGAGCACGGTCCGCGCGTCGTCCACGGAGCCGAGCGCCCCGAAGAACGTCCGCATGTCCGCCCAGGAGTCGAACCCGGCGACGCGCGCGATCTCACGCCGGACGCGGAACAGCTCGCGCATCGGCTCCAGCGTCGCGTCGAGCGCGCGATCCTGGAGCATCCGCCAGAAGCGCTCGCGCACGTCCCGCCGCCGGATGTTGGTCATGAACGTCTCGACCGTGCCGTATTCAACCCGGACGCGGCGAGTCCCCGGTGCCTCGCCCTCCGCCAGGCGCACGAGCTCGTCCGCCGGCAGCCCGTCCAGCTCGTCCGCGGTGAGCTCGAGCATCGGCAGGTCGGCCACGAATGCCTGCGAGATGTCGACGACGAGCGCGGACGCCCGGGCCTGGAGCGCCGCAAGCGCCGCCCGTTGCCCGTCGTCGAGATGCGCGCCGTTGGCCCGGGCGCTCGCCTGCCACAGCGCGAGCCGTCGGGCGTCGGGCTCCGCGAGCGCCGAGGTATCGATCGTCTCCAGCGCGGCCAGGACGTCCGGGCGGGCGAACGCCGCCGAGCGCCAGGCATCGACGCGAGTCTGGGCCTCGCCCGCGGCCGAGCGGACCGCCTCGTCGGGGTGCACCGCCCACAGCGCCGCCGTCCGGCCGTGTCCACGGATGGCGTGCCGGGTCGCCAGGTCGAGATGCCGCAGGACGTCGGCGGCGCTCCGTTCGCCGGATGGGTTGCGTGCCGTGTTGCCCGCTGCGGCCCCCGCCGTGCCCCCCGGCCCGACCTCGGCTGGGTTCCCCGCTGCGGCCCCCGCCGCGGCGACGGCGGCATCGATCTCGGCATCCGCGAGGCGAAGGGCCCGCTCGAGAGCGTCCGTGAGCGAGGCGGCATTGATCCCGGCGTAGGTCTCCACGGTCACCTTCCATGTCCAGATCACGTCCGGCATGGCGACGTGACGCGGTCGCCGGCATCGTGGAGGTCGCCCGCCGACCCGTCAAGGAGCCCGGGGGTGACCATGCCCAGGACTCGCGCCTCCAGCAACGAAACCTGGCTGACGGCGTACGCTGCCGACGATGACGATCCGCACCGCGTACGACACCTGGCCGACCTACAACCAGCGCCTGCGCGACGTCGTGGCGTCGATGACCCGGGACCAGCTGGCGATCCGGCCGGCACCCGAGCGATGGCCGTTGTGGGCGACGATCGGCCACCTCGCCTGCCAGCGGGTGTTCTGGCTGTGCGACGTCGCCGGCGAGCCGGGTGCCGGGACGACGCGGTTCACGAACGCCGCCTACGACTGCCCGGGCGACGACGACCTGGAGCATGTCCTCTCGTCCGACCAGCTGGTCGAGGCGCTCGACTCCACCTTCCGCATCGTGGAGGGGTGCCTGGACCATTGGACGACCGGGATGCTCGACGAGGAGATCCGCCACCCCGAGTGGCCGGGTGATCGGGTGCACACGCGCGGCTGGGTGATCCAGCGGGTGTTCAGCCACGACATCTATCACACCGCAGAGCTCAACGACACCCTTTCGATGGCGGGGCTGACGCAGGTCGACCTCTGGGCGTGACGCCTCGCCGCGGACCCGGCGGTGCGATCGCTCCCCCGCCACCGACAGGGTCTTGACAACGAACTACATACAACCGTATGGTTGTATCAATGGTTGCCACGTTCGATCCCGACCTCGCGTTCGCCGCCCTTGCCGATGCCACCAGGCGTGACATCGTGCTCCGGGCCCTGAGCGGCTCCGAGGGCGTCGCCGAGCTGGCCGGCCACTACCCGATGAGCTTCGCGGCGGTGCAGAAGCACGTCGCGATCCTCGAGCGCGCGGGCCTCGTGACCAAGCATCGCCTTGGCCGCCGGAAGCTCGTGCGAACCAACATCGAGGCGCTGCGCCTGGCGCGCGGCCTGCTCGACCAGTACGAGGCGCTGTGGCGCGGTCGCATCGACCGGATGACCGACCTCATCGCCGCCAGCAAGGAGACACGGGGATGACGGTCACCTCGGTCCGCAAGGACCCTGACGCCCTGACGATGACCCTCACCGCTGAGTTCGACGCCACGCCGGAGCGCGTGTGGCAGCTGTGGGCGGACCCGCGGCAGCTCGAGCGCTGGTGGGGTCCGCCCACCTACCCGGCAACGTTCACCCGGCACGACCTCAAGCCCGGCAGCCGGGTCGAGTACCACATGACCGGGCCGAGCGGCGACCAGCCGCACGGCTACTGGGACGTCCTCGAGGCGGATCCGCCGAGGCGGATCGTGTTCCAGGACGGGTTCGCCAACGAGGACGGCACACCGAGCGATGACCTCCCGCGCCAGGAGGGCCGGGTGACGATCGAACCGATCGATGGCGGCCGGACGCGGATGTCGATCGAGAGCCGGTTCCCGAGCACCGAGGCGATGCAGCAGCTGCTCGCCATGGGCATGGAGGAAGGCCTCACGCAGGCCGTCGGGCAGATCGACGGCATCCTCGCCGAAGGCGTTGCGGCATGACCACGAAGCTCGCCCAGACCACGCACACCCTGGCCGTCCCGGGCGCCACGCTGACGTACGACGTTCGCCCGGCCGCCTCCGACGCGCCTCCCCTGCTGCTCATCGGTTCGCCGATGGGTGCCGGCGGGTTCGCGACGCTGGCAAGCCACTTCCCCGATCGCACGGTCGTGACCTACGACCCGCGCGGCGTCGAGCGAAGCACGAAGGACGACCCGGCCAGCCAGTCGACGCCGGAGCAGCATGCGGACGATGTCCACCGGATCATCGACGAGCTCGGCGGCGGGCCGGTGGACCTGTTCGGGAGCAGCGGCGGTGCGGTCAACGCGCTGGCGCTGGTGGCCGAGCACCCGGAGCAGGTCCGCACGCTGGTGGCGCACGAGCCCCCGCTCGCCACGCTCCTGCCGGACCGGGAGGGCGCGCTGGCGGCCACCCAGGCCGTCGCGGACGCGTACCAGCAGCACGGCTTCGGCGCCGGCATGGCTCGCTTCATCGCTGTCGTGGGCCACCAGGGCCCGTTCGACCCCGCGGACGCCGGCCAGCCTGGCCCCGATCCCGCGATGTTCGGCCTGCCGACCGACGACGACGGCAACCGGACCGATCCGCTGCTGTTCCAGAACGTCATCTCGTGCACCCACTTCGAACCCGACATCGCCGCGCTCCGGGCGGCCTCGACGCGGATCGTGCTTGCCACGGGGGTCGAATCCGAGGGCCAGCTGGCAAACCGCGGCGCCCACGCCGTCGCCGAACGGCTCGGCGTGGAGCCCGTCGCCTTCCCCAGTGATCACGGCGGCTTCCTGGGCGGGGAATACGGCCAGCGGGGCGATCCCGATGGCTTCGCCGCCAAGCTGCGCGAGGTGCTGGCCCAGGGCTGAGCGCCCGGTCGGACGTCTCGAGAATCCACCAGCCCGGCGCCCCGGCGCCGGGCTGGTGGTGTGCTGCCCGGCGCACCCGTCTGTCGCTCGAACCGGGCCTGATGCGGGATCGCGAGGCCGTTGCGCCGGCTGGTGTGGCGCCACGGACCACGAACTCGCATTCCCCGGGCACGTTGGGGGCTGGGTGTGGCGCCACGGTCCACGAACTCGTCGCGTTTGGGCGCGCGATCCGCTGCGTCCGCGTGATCGGCGACCCGCAGGCCGATTTCGTGGCGCACGAGCCAACACCGGCTCGGCGGGACGGGCGCTGGATCAATTTCGTGGCGCACCAGCCAACACCCGCCGGCCCGAGGCCGCGGCCGCGGGCGCTGGCCCGATTTCGTGGCGCTCCAGGCCGCGGGCGGGGGCCCGAGGCGTCAGCGCAGGTACCGTGCGATCGGGTCGTCGGCAGGGACGATCCGGGCCGACACACCCCCGATCGCGGCGCGGGACGCGAGGCTGCCGTCCGTCCGGAAGTGGGCGATCTGGTAGCTGTCGGGCGCCAGCTCGGCTGCCACCCGTTCCGTGGCCACGCTGACCCGGGCCACCGTCTCGACCTGCATCCGGGCGAGGTGCGCGCGGCTGACCTCCACCGCGTGGACGCGCCGGCGGTCTCCCGTCCCGAACGACCAGGTGTGGAGGATCGACCGCTCCGCGAGCGAGGCGAGGTCGATCCCGTCCGGTTCGCCGGCGGCGACGATGGCGATCACATACCGAGCGAAGACCTCGTATTTGTGGAAGCGACCCAGCACGACCGCGCCTCCCCAGCCGTCCGGGACCCAGGGGTGCCGAGAGAAGAAGCGTTCCGCCATTCGCGGTCCGACGTAGGGGTTGCGCAGCGTGTCGCCGTCCATCGGGTAAGCAAGGACGTCGCCGACGTCCAGCACGAACGTCTCGGGCGCCGCAAGGATGCGTCGCGGGCGCGGCTTTGGGTTCGGCGTCCGCCACCGCTCGGCGAGCCCGGCCAGCACTCTGGCGCGGCGATCGAGGTCACGCGGCGTCATGCCCAATAGGCGGAGCGCCGCCAGGTCGGTGCCATCGGCGATGAGCTGCGCCGCCCGGGAGAACGTCTGCGGATGGTCGATGCCATACGCCCAGAACAGGTCGGCGATCGCGAGCCACAGCACCGGGTAGTCGGTGTCAGCCGGGTCGGTAGCCGATGGGTAGCGGGCGATCGCCCAGGCGACGAGCCGATCGCCGTCCCAGGGAGCCCGGACGACCGACCGGAAGTCGTCGCGCAGGTCAGCCGCGGTGTCGTTCGCGAACAGCCCGATGCCCCACGTGCCCACGTCGAGCATCTTGGCACGGGGGTAGAAGAGGTCAAGCCCGCCGCGCGGGACGGTCGACGGGAGCCGATCGCCACGCGCCCGGGGTGAAGGTCACATGGGACGCAGCTCGAACACGTGGCGGCCTTCGGCCATCGCGCCGGCTTCGTCACGCCTGCGGTGCCAGTTCCTCTGCTCTACCGGCGGGATATCAGCGGCTCGCCGTCATTCGAGGGTGATTCACCAGGAACCCCCAGATGACCGCCAGGTCGTCGATGCCGGGGCCGAGCCACGTGTCGACCAAGCCATTGGCCTTGATGAACTCGACCTCCACGCCACCGGAACACGTCGAGGAGGTGGTCGTCACCACGATCCCCTCCGTGGTGGTGGTCGGCTCGCCGGTGCAGCCATCGGCCTGACGCCAGCGGTCCATGGTCTGGAGGACGGTCGGGCAGGGCCCACCACAGTCATTTCCACCCTCCGTTGGGGAGGTGACTGTGTCGTCAGAGCCGTAGATGTGGAGCACGGGGATTGGGCGTGCCGGGCTGCAGTCCACGAGGAGCTGGGCGTCGACGCCGACAACGGCGACGGCTGCAAACCGGTCCGCCATCTCGCACGCGGCACGGTACGCCATCGAACCGCCGGTTCCGTCGCCCCCGATGAACACGCGGTTGGGATTGATCGGGAAGTCGGCCTCAAGCCGGCCGATCAGCCCCCACATGAACGGGATGTCGTCGGGGGCCGCGTTTGGCATGAAGCAGCAGGTGCCGGAGTTCCAGCGGCTCCCGTCGGCCTCGGGATAGACGAGGACGGCACCGGGATCTTTCACCAGCGTATCGGCGCCGCTTATCTGCCGGGCCTCGGACGGCGTCACGCTGGGTCTGGACATGATCACGAACAGCGGCAGCGGCTCGCGCTCGGCCGCGTCAGATGGCGCGACGACGACGTAGGTCCGCGTCAGACCGCCTACCTCGATGTGCCCGATCGTCGCGGTCACCGAGGCGGGTGCCGACGGCGTGACGGTGGCGCCGCTGGTGGTCCGGGTGACCATGGTCGGGCTGGGCGTCCGGACTACCGGCGATTTCGGCGCTGTGGGGGCGGTGCCGCCGCCACAGCCGATCAGGAGCACCGTGGTCACGAGGAACGCTGCGGGAGCTCGACCTGGGTTCTGCATGTCCGTCCTCCCTTCCCCTCCTAGCTCGCCCCAGGCGAGCGCGGGTGGTTCATGAAGAACGCCCAGGTCACGGCCCGGTCGTCAGGGTCGCTCGTGTACCAGTGGTGCCCCTTGCCAATCGCCTTGATGAAGGTGACGGCGGTTCCGCCTTCGCAGTCCGCCCAGCTCGTCTCGACCGTCCTGGCGTTCTCGGTCACCGTCGGGTCGCCGTTGCAGCCGTCGATCTGGCGCCAGCGCTGCATGGTCTCGGCGAACGAGGGGCATTCCACCAGTGGCGGGCAGTACTCCACCTTCCCACCGTCGATGGGAATAGTGTCATCGGCGGTGCCGTGGATGGCGATGACCGACACCGGCTGGCTGGGGTGGCAGGGGACGAGCATGGCGCCGACGACGTCGGCGACCGCCGCCACGTGGGAAGACAGCTCACAGGCCGCGAGGTATGCCATCTGGCCGCCATTAGAGCCGCCAAGGATGAAGACGCGGTTCGGATCGATCGGGTAGTCGACCTCCATCCGGTCGATGAGGGTCCTGATGAATGCGACATCGTCGACGCCCGTGTCGGTGGCGCCGGCGTTCCAGCCGGTGTACTTGCCGAGGAACGCATTGGTCATGCCCTGCGGATACGCCACAACCGCCCCGGGATCGATCGCCATCGCGTCGTAGCCGGTCATGAATTTGGCGTCGTACATCGTCTCCCCCGCCCCGTGAAGCACCAGCAGGAGCGGCATCGGATCGCGGTCGGCCACGTCCGGTGGGGTGACGACGAGGTAGTCGCGCATGAGATCGCCGACCTGGATGTGCGCGGCCGCCGGCGGGGCCGAGGCGGCTGCCGTCGGCGCGACGGTGGTCACGCTGGCGGCGGGGGTGACCGCTGTCGGCGTGGCCGTGGCGGCTGCCGACGAGGTCGTCGGTGTGGGGGCGCCGTCTCCGCCGCACCCGACCAGCAGCAGCGCGAGCACTGCTGCGGCGGATCGACGCGTGATCTTCATCTCACGCTCCTTGCGTCGCCGACCTCACGGGTGGCTGGCGGCCCTCCGGTGCGGCTGGCACGTCTATGACCCGAGGAACGGCGCGAGGAACGCCTGCTCCGCCGGCGTGTCGAGCCGTTGGGCGTAGCCGGTCCCGATGCAGTCCAGGGCCCCTCCGTGGAAGACGGAGACCTGTGTGGTTGAGCCGCCCAGGAACTGCGGTGAGCCCGAGTCGCCTACGCACAGGGCCGCGTTGCCGGGCAGGTCGCCCGTCGTCTGGGTCAGCTCGAGCCAGTTGTCCGTGCCATCGATGAGCGAGGCGCGGCCGGTCTTTCGGTAGCCGGCGATGTACACCCCGCCGTCCTGGAGCTGTGCCCCGTAGCCAACGATCGTCAGGCGCGGCCCCTGACGGTTCCCGGCGGCGGCCAGATGCGAGAGCTGGCCGGGGTGCACGAGATCGACCGGCATGACGCCCGCAAAGGTGCCGGGTGCGAACTGGACGATGGCCACGTCATGCTCGCCGCCGGTCACTTCCGTGTAGGTCGCCGGGTCATAGAGCGGATGGACGATCGCGCCGGACGCGTAGGCGATGGCCGACTCCGGCACGGTCAGGGCACAGCATCCGGGATAGTCGTCGGGGAAGTACCCGCCCGGTACCACGGGATCGGCCGGCGACCCGGCCACCAGGGTGACCGCCCAGGTGACATTCGGCGGCAGGCTGACGAGCGGCGGGATGATGCAATGCGCCGCGACCAGGAAGGCGTCGTCGCCGATCACGCTGCCGCTGCAGATGGCGAACGGCGGGGTGCCGCCGGGACCATCGATGTCGAAGGCCAGGATGCCCACGTTGGGATGAGCATCCCCGTCCGGGCTGCCACCCTCGATTGCCAAGGCCGATGTTGCGGAAACGGCGGCCAGGGCGGCCGCGGCCAGGAGCGCCGGGATTCGGCCTGCCATCGTGCTTCCTCCGTGTCAGCGTCACGGGACGCTCCGGTGGCCGGCTGCGCATCGCGAGCTCCCGATCTGCGGCGACGCTACGGTCCGGGCGTAAACACGGGCTAAACGAGGGGGTCCTCTGGTCTATGCGGTTGCGAGCAGCCCGAGCGCCGCCTCGGCCTCCGTCGTCTCGATGGCGTACTTCCAGCGGTGCGCGAGCTCGAGCGCCTCGTCCAGGAAAAGTCGCGCTCGTTCCGTGTCGCCTCTCGCGGCCTGCGTCTGACCGAGGCAGGTGTAGGCGGCCGCGATTCCTCTCGGGTCGTGGCGCGACTGGAACTCCTCGATCCCGGTACGCGCGGACCTCTCGGCGTCGTCGAGCAGGCCGAGCTGAAGCTGCACGCGGGCGAGGTGGATGTGCGTCCAGCCCGCCTGAGCGCTGCCGCGCATCTCGAAGTAGCCGTCCCTCGAGCGGAGCAGGTACCTGAGGGCGCTTTCGAGGTCGCCGCGCAGGTGGCGGGCGACACCCATCAGCTCATCGGTGAAGTGCAGGCCCTCCGGGTCCGCCAGCTGTCCGAAGATCAGGTGGGCGCGCTCGATCGCCTGCTCCGCCTCGTCGAAGCGTCCTTCCACCAAGCGGCACTGCCCGAGCCCCGCAAGGGCGAATGCGAACAGGCCGGGATCGGCGTCCTCGCACGCCGCGACCGCGCTCGCGACGGTCGCTGGCGCCTCCGGGACGCCGGCGCTGAGCTGGAGATGGGCCTTGACCATGAGCGCGCGAGGACGCCAACGGCTCTCGTCTGGCGCGAGGTGGAGGGCGCGCTGGAGGTACTCGAGGCCCTCGCTCAGCTGGCTCGTCCGGTACCAGTAGACGCCGAGCGCAGAGGCCATCTTCAGCGCGGTGTCGCCGTCTCCGTGGTCGAGCGACCAGCTCAGCGCAGCGTGCAGGTTCTCCTGCTCCGCGTAGCCACGCTCGAGCCAGGCGGCGAGACCGGGCTCGAGGAGACGCCGGAAGAGCTCCTCCCCAAGCGCGGTGTAGTGGTCGCGGTGACGCTCGGCAGCGGCCGTGAACACGCGAGTGGCGCCTTCACGGTTGCGGACGAACGCGCGCACCGTCTGGAGCAAGCGGTAGCGCGGCTCCCGGGCGTCGAGGGTGAGCAGCGACCGGTCCACGAGCTGCGCCAGCAGGGGAAGCGCCGCGTCGGGGTCGGCCGGGTTGTCCGTTGCGACCGCGCACGCGGCGGCCGCGTCGAAGCTGCCAGGGAAGACGGCGAGACCGGCCAGCGCCCGGCGCTCGTCGTCGCTCAGCTGCGCATAGCTCCAGTCGATCGCCGTCTCGAGCGTCCGGTGGCGTGCGGGGGCGCCGCGTTGGCCCTCGCCGAGGACCTCCAGTCGGCGCTCGAGGATCCGGTCGAGCTCGGCCAGCGGGAGCGAACGCAACCTGCCGGCAGCCAGCTCGATCGCCAGCGGCAACCCATCCAGCCGCGCCACGATCCGGGCGATGGCCGATGCGTCCGCGTCTGTAAGTTGCTCGCGATCCAGCGAGCCCCCACCTCGAGCGACGAACAGCTGGGCGGCCTGGTAGTCCAGGAGACGATCGGCATCGAGCATGGTCTCCGAGGGGGTCCGGAGCGGCGGCACGGCGTGCACGACCTCCCCGCCGATGTGGAGCGGCTCGCGGCTCGTGGCCAGCAGATGGGCGCCGGCGGTCTCCGCAAGCACCCGGCCGAGCAGTGGCGCGACGACAGGCAACACATGCTCGCAGTTGTCGACGATCAGCAGCATCCGGGCGCCGCGCAGGCGTGCGATCAACAGGTAGTCGGCCGGCGAGTCCCCACCCGCGTCCCGAAGGGCAAGCACGCGCGTGAACGCGCCTGGCACGCCATCGGAGTCGGCGGATGCGAGATCGATCCACCAGATACCCTCCGGAAACTGGTGTCGCAGCCGGGCGGCGGCTTCAATGGCGAGCCGCGTCTTGCCCACCCCGGCGGGCCCCACCAGCGACACAAGGCGCTCCTGGCCAACGAGCCGGATCAGCAGCGAGAGCTCGTCGTCACGGCCGATCAGGTTCGTCGCATGGCGGGGGACGCCATGCAGACGACCGACCTCTTCGTGGTCGAGCGTCCGCTCCTGCAGCAGGATCATGCGTTCCAGGCGTTGCAGCTCTTCGCCGGCATCCAGCCCGAACGCATCGGCCAGGACCGTATGCGCCTCGCGGTACGCCGCAAGCGCCTCGACCTGCCGGCCCGAGCGATAGAGGGCAAGCATCAGCTGCGCCCACGATCGCTCTCGCTCCGGTGCCTGCGTCACCCGCGCTCGCAGCGCCGACACCAGCTCGCGGTGCTGCCCCTGGTCCAGCCGAGCCTCGACGAGATCCTCCTCGAGCAGCAGGCGCAGCTCGAGCAGCCGCTCCCGCTCGGATCGCACCGCATCGAGATCATCGAGCCCCTCCAGCGGTCGCCCGCGCACGAGCGCCAGCGCGGACGTCAGGAGCCCTTCCGCCATCGAAGGGTCTCCCTCCGAAAGGGCCAGGCGTGCCGCCTTTGCCAGCGCGTCCAGCCGATCGACGTCCACCTCCCCGGCGTCCGCCGCCAGCCGATACCCGGCGGGCCCGCTCACGAGCGCCGAACCATCGGCGTCCGCGACCAGCTTCCGAAGCCGGGAGAGGTAGGTGCGCACGGTCTGCACCGCGTTTGCGGGAGGCTCGCCGGGCCACAGCGCGTCCACGAGCGCGTCGGCGGAGACGAACTCGCCTCGGCGCACGAGGAGGACCGCCAACACCGCCCTTTGCTGCGGCGACCCCAACGCGAGCGGACGGCCATCGCGCCATGCCGCAAGCGGGCCGAGCAACCCGAACCGGAGCCCCGTCGTCCGTCCGCGATCCTGGTCCATCAAGGTCGCCTCTCGACACTCCGCGCGATTGTCCTACGGAGTGCAATTCCTGACCAGCGGGGAGTTCCCGACCAGCGGGCAGACAGGGTGGCCATGCCCCGGCCCGCCGTCCGCCGGAGCGCGCGGATCGCGGACGCGGCCAGCACCGGGCTGGGCGCGGATGCGGCGCCACAGACCACGAAGTCGACGTTGTCGGGCAGATTCAGGCCGTCTCGGCCCTCGATCTCGCCCCCGGACGGTGCCCGGTGGCGCATTAGCCCGACTTCGTGGCGCGCCAGCCAACATGGGTCGGCCCGGCGGCTTGGACGCGCCCGGGGTGGAGCTCACATGGGACGCAGCTCGAACACGCGGCGGCCTTCCGCCATCTCCTCCGGACGGTTCACATCGACACCGTCGACGGCGCGGATGAACCAGACGCCGAACCGCATGCCGCGCGCGACGGGTCCCAGGACGTCGCGGAAGAACGCGACCCGCTCCGCGGGATCGAGCTCGGTCGCACGAACCTCCTCGGTCTCGCCGCGCACGGTGATCGTCGCGTGGCCGGCCGCCCGCAGGTTCCGCACCCAGTCCGTCTCGCCCCATGGAGACCAGACCCAGCGCCGGTCACCGGTCTCGATGATCGCGAGGGGCGTGGAGCGCGGGAGGCCGCTTCGACGGCCGGGTACGGTGACGAGCGCGTTGGGGCCCATCGGCATCCCGGCACCGAGCAGGCGCCTGGAGATCGGGTTGAGCAGCGGAAGAATCCGGGGCGGGCGGCCCGGCTCGTGAAGGCCGGTCGCTCGAGGGTCGGCTGTCGTGTGCGTCATCGGTGATTTCCTTTCAGAATCAAGGTCTCAACAAGGTGAACCCGCGCAACAGCCCGATGTGACAACGTGTCGCGCCGATGCCGGCGACGGATGGATCGGCGGCCCGGCGGGCGATCCATGGTTGGATGTGAATGCGATGACCGATCAGGACCTGCTGGCGCAGCAATTCGAGGCCAATCGCCCGCACCTGCGAGCGGTTGCCTATCGCATGCTCGGTTCGCTGGCCGAGGCGGAGGACGCGGTGCAGGAGGCCTGGATCCGTCTCAGCCGGTCCGATACGAGCGAGGTCGAGAACCTGCGTGCCTGGCTGACCACCGTTGTCTCCCGGATATGCCTCAACCTCCTGCGCACCCGGCGGACCCACCCTGAGGCGCCAATCGAGACCCACGTCGCCGATCCGATCGTGAGCCCCCCGTCGGGGATCGATCCCGAGCACGAGGCGCTGCTCGGCGACTCGGTCGGGCTTGCGATGCTGGCGGTCCTCGACACCCTGAACCCCGCGGAACGGGTGGCGTTCGTGCTCCACGACGTGTTCGGCGTCCCGTTCGAGGAGATCGCACCGATCGTCGGACGGTCGCCGGCGGCCGCCCGACAGCTCGCGAGCCGGGCCCGTCGCCGCGTTCGTGGGGCGCCGGTGCCCGACGCTGATCTCGGGGCGCAGTGGGCCGTGGTGGATGCGTTTCTCGCGGCGTCACGCGACGGCGACTTCGAGCGGCTTCTCGCGGTGCTCGATCCTGATGTCGTGCTTCGCTCCGACGGTGGCCTGGACCGACCGGGCCTGGCGTCGCTGCTGCGCGGCGCGGATGCCGTCGCCGCAGGCGCGATGTCCTTCCGGCGGCTGGCGGAGATGGCGACGCCGGTGCTGGTCAACGGCGTCGCGGGCGGCGTGGCGTGGACGCCGGACGGTCGCCCGTTCGCCGTCGGCTCGCTCACGGTCGCGGGCGGCCGGATCGTCTCGATCGACATCCTCGCCGACCCGGAACGGCTGAGCCGGCTCGATCTCACCGCGGTCGGGGAAAGAGCAAGCTTCTAGCCGCGTTCCTCCGGCACGACCGCGGCGGGTGCGACGTTGTGGTTGACGTGGAACGCGTTGTCGGGATCCCAGCTCCGCTTCAGCTCCGCGAGTCGACCGAGCTTCGCGTCACCGTAGATCAGGCGCGTGTGCTCGGGACCGGCGTCCGAGACCTCGTTGGCGTAGCGGCCGAGCGTTGCATCGGGCTCGACCACCGCCATCACCCGCCGGACCCACGCGCGATTCGCATCGTCGAGCGCCGGGTCCCTCCAGGAAGCGTCCGCGCTGAGGTCGAACACGGCCGCGCGACCCGCGTAGGCGGTCCCCTCCTCCGGGACCCGGCCGATCGCGCCACCAAGGGCCGTGATCGAGAACGAGCCGTCGCCCGGGGCATCCGCCACCAGCTCCACCAGCTCATCGAGCGCCGCCGGCCGGATCCCGTCCGCGTTGCAGCCATCGATGAACGACCGATTCCCCCACGCGAACACGAGGTCGTGCGAGGTCTGGACCTCGAGGTACGGCTGGCTGCCGAGGGTGGAGGTGGCCGGCCTGGGGCCCGCGCGGAGTCCGGCGGTGTCCCGCTCGACGGCGTCTGCGGCGCCGCTGTGGTTGTAGGCGATGAACACGATCGGGCGGCCCCGGAGCTCCTCCGGATAGCCGTCGTCCGAACCCGCTCGGTCGATCCCGAAGATCACCGACACCGCGTCGGGCGCGTTCAATGCGTAGTCGCGGAACACCTCCCACACCTCGTGGACCTCGGTAGCCGGAAACACGAGGACGCCGCGATGGAGGTCGGGCCCGAACGGCTGGAGCCGGAGCTCGAAGGCGGTCGCGATCCCGAAGTTCCAGCCAGCGCCGCGCAGGCCCCAGAACAGGTCGGGCTCCTCCGTGTCCGAGGCGCGCACCAGCCGGCCATCGGCCGTGACCAGCTCGACGGCGGCGAGGTTGTCGATGGTCAGCCCGAAGTGGCGCTGCAACCGGCCGACGCCCCCGCCCAGCGTGAGCCCCGCGACCCCGGTGTGGCCGACGACGCCGACCGGGCACACGAGCCCGTGCGCCTGCGCCGCCACGTCGAGCTCGCCCAGGAGCGCTCCGCCGTTCGCCCGGGCGGTGCGAGATCGCGCGTCCACCTCCACGCCACGCATGGCCGACATGTCCACGACCAGGCCCCCTTCGCGGCCCGTGAACGCGGCCAGGCTGTGCCCGCCGGACCTGACCGCGATCTCGAGGCCCTCATCGCGACCGAAGCGAACCGCGGTCGCCACCTCCGTGGCGCTCGTCGGCCGGACGATGACCCCGGGCCGCCGATCGTGGAGCGCGTTCCACAGGCGTCTGGCGTCGTCGTACGCCGCGTCGGACGGCGTGACGATGTCGCCCCGGAACGAGCGGCGCAGCCGGTCGATCTCGCGGGCACCGAGCGGAGAGAACGCATCGACCATCCGTTGAGGCTCCCTGCTGAGGACTCGATGTCGGCGTCGCGGCGGAGGTTCCGCCGGCTTTCGAAGTTTCGCCGGAGGTTGCGCCCGGCGCCGGCGCGATTGTGACCGACGACGAGGCGTTCGCGGGAGGTGGTGTCCCGCGCGTCGCCGTTGCTGCACCGCGTCGGGCCCGGGACCGTCGCCGGGCACGAGCGGGAGGATCCCGGGTACCCGTCAGCCTTCCGGGGTGGACGCCCGCGGATACGCTTGTGCCTGTCACGCCGAACCTCGGCCGTCCCCCACGCTGGTGAAGGATCGTGATCGCCCACAACCCGACATTCGACCCTGACGTCGCCGTCCGCGCCGCGGAGCTGCCGGGCATCCACGTCGACGGGCTGGTCAAGCGCTATCGCAAGGCCGACCGGAACGCCGTGGACGGCGTCGCCTTCGACGTCGCCGTGGGCGAGTTCTTCGCCCTGCTCGGGCCGAACGGCGCCGGCAAGACGACGACCCTGTCCATCCTGACCACGACCCTCGCGCCCACCTCCGGACGTGCGCTGGTCGATGGGCTGGACGTGGTCGCGGACGCGGCCGCCGTACGCCAGCGAGTGGGGATCATCTTCCAGAAGCCGAGCCTCGACCGGAACCTGACCGGCGAGGAGAACGTGCGCTTCCACGCGATCCTCTACGGGCTCTACCCGTACGCACCCGCCTACCGCCTGATGCCGTCCGCGTATCGCCGCCAGATCGATGACTGGGCCCAGCTGCTCGACATCGGACGGGACATCTTCCGGCCCGTCCGGACGTACTCGGGCGGGATGATCCGGAAGCTGGAGATCGTGCGCAGCCTCGTCCATCGACCGCGGGTGCTGTTCCTCGACGAGCCGACCACCGGGCTCGACGCACCCAGCCGGCGCGCCCTGTGGAGCTACCTGCGGACCGTCCGCGCGGAGCACGGGACGACGATCGTGCTCACGTCCCACTATCTCGAGGAAGCCGAGCAGGCCGACCGGATCTGCGTCATCGATGCCGGCCGGATCGTCGCCATGGGCTCGCCCGCCGAGCTCACGGCGTCGCTCGCGAACGAGTACCTCCTGGTCGACGCCGACGATCGCCGCGGCCTGCGCGACGAGCTTGCGCAACTGGGGCACGCACCGTCCGGAGACGGTCCGTTCCGGATCGCCGTTGGCGCGCGCGAGGCGCACGGGGTCCTGCGATCCATCGACACGCCGCTGACCTCGATCCGGACCCACGCTCCGTCGCTCGAGGACGCGTACCTCGAGATCGTCAGCCGCGCGGAGCTGGGCCGCGAGGGCCTGGGCGAGGCACCGGTCGCGGCGTCGAATGGCGGGTCCGCCGATGGCTGAGACGGCGCTTGCCCGCGATGCCGCGGCGCGCGTGGACACGCCGGCTCCCCGTCGGCTGCGATCGGAGCTGTCGGCGATCGCGGTGATCGCGCACCGCGACTTCGTGAAGCTGCTCCGCGACCGGCTCCGGCTGTTCTCGGAGCTCGCCTTCCCGCTGGTGCTGATCCTGCTGCTCGGGCCGGCGCTCCAGTCCGGGTTCGTGGCACCCGGCGGGCTCGACCTGACCTCGTTCGTGTTCAGCGGGGTGCTCGCCCAGACGATCTGGCAGTCGTCGGTGCTGGGACTGGTGTCCCTGATCGCGGACCGCGAGGAGGACTTCAGCCAGGAGATCTTCGTGTCGCCGGTGTCGCGGTACTCGATCGTGGCGGGCAAGATCATCGGCGAGTCGCTGGTGGCGCTCCCCACCGGCCTCGGGATCGTGATCGTCGGCCTCCTGATCGGGGTGCCGCTGTCGCCGCTGGTGCTGGTGGCATTGATCCCGGTCGCGCTCCTGGTCGCCCTGTTCGGCGGTGCGTTCGGGCTGCTGATCCTGTCGAACATCTCGAGCCAGCGCACGGCGAACCAGATCTTCCCGTTCGTCCTGCTGCCGCAGTTCTTCCTGGCCGGCGTGTTCAACCCCATCCACGAGCTGCCGACGCCGCTCGCGATCCTGTCGGCCCTGTCGCCGCTCCGCTATGCGGTGGAGCTGACGCGGAACGTGATGTACGGCCTCCAGCCGGACATCCCGGCGCCTGACGCCACGCCCTTGGCGATCAACGCAGCCGTCATGGCCGGGCTGTTCCTCGTGTTCCTGGTCGTCGGCACGTTCCTGTTCGTCCGCGCCGAGCGCAACCGCTGAGGCCGGTCACTGGCGCTCGAGCAGACAGCCGCGACCCGCGGTGTGGCCGCCGGGCGACAGGCGAGACCGCATCGACGCGCTTACCCGCGCTTGGCCAGCGACGCAAGCCACGCATCGCGGTCGAGCGGGCTGGGACCCGACCGCTCGCGCGTTGGCGGGTTCTCGCCCACCGGCTGGAAGCCGTCGGGCCGCGTCTCCAGGATCCCCTCCCCCATCGACAGGCCGGGCAGCCGGCTCTGGAGGGTGCGCACGCCCGCAACGGGCATCACGGCATCGACCTTCGACACGCCATTCGCCGAGAACTGGCCGCGAACCCGACCGCCGAGCCGGCCGAGCATCGCGAGCACCCCGGGGGCGGTCGACGACGGGATCTCGAGCGCGAGGTCCGCCAGCGGTTCGCACACCCAGGTCCCGGCGCGCTCGAGCGCAGTGGCGAGGACGAGCTGGGTGAGGCGCCGGAAGTCGGCCGGCGACGTGACCGGTGACATGTAGCCGCTGTCGGTCATGGTGACCCGACAGTCGGTCACCTGCCAGCCGGCCAGGCCCTCGGCGAGCGCCTCACGGACGTATGCCGCCATCTGCGTGACGAAGGTCTCGACCGTGTGGAACAGGTAGAGCGGAACAAGGCGCGGCTCGACGGTGGCACGGAACTCGACCCCCGATCCCGGCGCCGCCGGCTCGATGCGCAGCGCAAGCGTGGCCGGGAACGGGTTGGTGCTCAGCGGTGAGCTTCGGCCGGTGATGTTCGTGTGCGTCTTCGCGTAGATGACCTCGTCGGCTTCCCCGACACCCGCGAGGCGCTCGATGCAGACCGTCGTCGTCTCGCGGAACTCGGCGGCGATGCCGTACTCGCGCGCCAGCGTTGCCCCGATGACCTCCTTCTGGACCTCGCCGTAGAGCGACACCGAGATCTCGTGCCGGTGGTCGTCCTGGCGGACGTCGATCAGCGGATCCTGATCGGCGAGCTGCGCCAGGGCCGCGCGGAGGCTGCCTGCCTGGTCCGCCCGGATCGGGTACACGACGGCCTCCATGGCCGGCCTCGGGAAGCGCGTGCTGACGTCCTCGCCGGGCGGCGGCGTGCCGATCGCGTCGCCGACCCGGACCGTACCCAGGCCGCGGACCGCCGCCATCTCACCCGCCACCAGCACATCGCGCCGCGGGGCACCGACGGGGGCGAACACCCTGATCGAGGAGGGCTTCGCCTCGTCTCCGCCCCCGACGCGCACCCGCTTTCGCGGTCGGAGCGTGCCCGCGAACAGGCGGACGTAGGCAACGCGCTCGCCGGAGGCCGTTCGCTCGATCTTGAACACCCGGCCCGACACGTCGGCGGCCAGGTCACCGCCGTCGCCGGGGAGCAGCTCGTCCACCCCGGCGAGCAGGTCGTCGATCCCGACGCCCAGCACCGCCGATCCGAAGTACACCGGATGGACGTGGCCGCGCCGGGTCTGCGCGGCAAGCTGCGTGCGCAGGCGGGATGCCGACAGCGCGGCCTCGTCGCGGACATACGCGTGGAGGATCCCCTCGTCGTGCTCGGCCAGGATCTCCGCGACCCGCGCGATGTGGTCCGGGTCATCCGGTGCAAACGGGACGAACCGGGCCAGCCGGGAGCCGCCGCCCTGGACGATGCCCATCGGCACCATGCCGGGCGACAACCGGCGGGCCATCGTCTCGACGACCCGGCCAGGGTCTGCGCCCGCACGGTCGATCTTGTTGACGAAGATCAGGGTCGGGACGTGGAGCCGCTGGAGCGCCCGGAACAGCAACGGTGTCTGCGGCTGGACGCCCTCGACCGCCGACACGACGAGCACTGCGCCGTCGAGGACGCCCAGGACCCGCTCGACCTCCGCGATGAAGTCGGGGTGACCGGGCGTGTCGACGAGGTTGACGGACAGGTCGCCGACCAGGAACGAGGCGACCGCGGACCGGATCGTGATCCCGCGTTCACGCTCGAGGTCGAGCGAGTCGGTCTGGGTGGTGCCGGCGTCGACGCTGCCGGCGCGATCGATGGCGCCGGCCGTGAACAGCAGGCGCTCGGTGAGGGTGGTCTTACCGGCGTCGACGTGTGCGAGGATGCCGAGGTTGAGCGTGCGCATGGGACCTCATGCCTTCCGAGGAGGTGATCACCTTCTGGCTGGACATGGGTGCTCCCATCTCGCTCCTTCCCTTCGGTACATCGCTGCCGTTGCCTGACCCGACTTTCGCATCCCGGGTCAAGCGGGCCCGCCCGTAGGGGCTAACCCCAACGGGCGCGGCGCGCGGGTTCAGTCGAATGCGCCTGCCATCACCAGGTCATGGACCATGTCGATGGGCTCCCACGCGCCGTCCTCGAGGTTGGACAGGACCACCGCGGTCAGGTCTCGGCCGGGATAGTGGCGGACCATGCCGCTGACGCCCGCGTTGATGCCCTCCTTTTCGAGGAACAGCACCGATCCGTCGGGTTCGACCCGGAACCACGGCCCGTACCCGAACCGTTGCGTCCAGCCGTCACGCACTCGGTAGTCGACCTGGGGCGTGAGGAAGGCGACGGTCATCTCGGCCGAGAGGAGCCGGCCATCGACGACGGCCCGGATAAACCGTTCGAGGTCGGACGCCGTGACGATCGCCCCGCCGTCGGGCGAGCCGATCGGCGGGAAGGAATAGATGTTGCGCCGCCAACCCTGCGCGGCGCCCGCGTCGTCGCGGATCGGATCGGCGCCCTCGGCGATGCGCTCGTTGACGTGGTCCATGCGGAAGAACCCGGCGTCCGCCATGTCGGCCCGGCCGAACACGTCCTGTTGGACGACGGCACGGTACGTCAGCCCGGTGGCCTTCTCGATCATCAGCCCGAGCAGCACGTACCCGCAGTTGTTGTAGCGACAGCCCATGCCGGGCGAGAAGTTGGGTGGGCGATGGACGAACTGCGGCAGGAAGTCCGCTGTCTCGCGGATCGCGTAGTTCGGGCGATCCCGGAACAGGTCCTCATACAATTCGCCGGCCTCCTCGTCCGCGTCGTCGCCGATCCCGGACGTGTGCGTCAGGAGGTGTCGGACCGTCACCTCCGGGGCGATCGCGGTTCCCTCGAGCCCGAGATACCCCGTCGCGCTCGCATCCAGCGAGAACGACCCGGCATCGACCTGCTGGAGCGCCGCGACCGCCGTGAACAGCTTGGTGATCGACGCCGTGTCGAACCGGGTCTCGAGCGTGTTCGGGATGCGCCATGCCCGGCTCGCCCACCCGTACGCACCGGCGAAACGATCCACACCGGACACGGTGATGCGGACGACGCCCGAGAACTCGTCGGCGGCGGTCAGGTCGCGGAGATACCCGTCGAGGTCAGTCGTGGCCATCGGCGCGAGTGTTCCATAGCGGGCTGAGGCGGGCAATGTGGATGGCGTGGCGACAAAGGTTGAACCCCGCGGGAAACTCAGGACTCATACGGTCATGGCTACCAACTCGACGAGCCCGGGGACCTGATGGAGCGGACCCTCGTGGCCAGGGCACAGCGCGGCGATGAGCATGCATTCGCCGAGCTCGCCTTCGCCATCGGCGATCGGCTCTACGCGGTTGCGCACCGGATCCTGCGTGACACCGACCTCGCCGAGGACGCCACCCAGCAGGCGATCGTCACCATCTGGCGGGAGCTGCCGGCCCTTCGGGACACGGACCGCTTCATGGCCTGGGCGTACCGGCTGCTGGTCAACGCCTGCTACCGCGAGACCCGACGGTCCCGGCGGTTCCAGGCGGTCGTCCACCTCATCCACTCGGGCACGATTGCCGATGACCCTGCGTCTGCTGTCGCGAACCGGGACGAGCTGGAGCGAGCGTTCCGGCGCCTGTCGCCGGAGCACCGCACCGTGCTTGTGCTCCAGTACCACCTGGGCTACTCGCTGGAGCAGATCGCAGACACCCTCGGGATCCCGGCCGGGACCGTCCGGTCGAGGATCCACCACGCGAAGCGACACATGCGCGCGGCGATCGACGCCGACGCGCGCCAGGCGGCCGGAGGCCGATCGGCATGAGCGAACACGAGTTCGACCGCGTCCTCTCCTCCGTCGTCGATGACGGCCCGACCGAGGTACCCGATCGGGTCATCGAGGCCGCCCTGGCGACGATCCCCACAACCCTCCAGCGCGGCCCGGCTGCGCTCTCCTGGAGACGTCCCATGTTCAAACCGCTCGCCGCCGTCCTCGTGTCGGCCGCCATGCTCGCCGTTGCCGTCATCTACATCCAGCTGGGACCGAGAGGCAACGTTGCGACTCCGCCCAGCCCGTCCCCGACCCCGACGTCCTCGCCCACGGCGCCGACGTCGGCCATTGGCCCATACACGACCTCCACGTTCAGCCTGCCGATCACATTCCCGCTGCGCCAAGGTGGGGCTACCGGTTACCACGTCAAGGAGACGGCGACGGCCGTGACGATCATCCCGCCCGGGACAACGAGCGAACGGCTCGTGCTCATGCCACTCGATGGCACGCGGGTCATCGGTGCGGCCGGGGCTGACGGTGCCGCGTTGCCTGACACGATCGTCCAGCTGCTCGACGAGCGCGCCGGGTTCATGGCGTCACGGCTCAAGGCGTTCGACGGCGATCGTGCCGCTTCGTATCCCTTCGCAGGCGTCGACGCGCCCGTTGTCGCGGTCGAAACCGACCCCCGAGAAGCGGTGCCGAATTCGCCAGTGCTGCGAACGGCTGCAGGGGCGACGGTCGACGTCGCCGACGTGCCGTCGACGATGTGGATCCTGCCGGCCGTCGGCTCGAACGCCGGTGACCTGATCGCCGTCTACTACGGCTCGACCGGGGACTTTGGCAACTACGGGGCGACCCTGCTGACGCTGCTCGCGGAGATTCAGCCCGTCGGCAGCTGACGCACGACGAGCGGAGACGAAACGCGTCGCGGACCAAGCGCGTCGCGGACCCGGTTGCCTCGATGCCGCGATCTCAGGGCGGGCTACGCGCGCGGGTCCAGCGCTCCAAGCCGCTCGGTGAGTCGGAGATTCTCGCGATAGTCGATCGGCACCTCGACCAGCGCCGGGCCCTCGACAGCGAGGGCTTCGGCAAGCGAGGCCGCCAGCCCCGCCGATGAGTCCGGCCGGAACGCGGGGATCCCGAACGAGCCCGCCAGGGCCACGAAGTCCGGGTTGCCGAACGTGACCCCGAACCGGCGCCCGAACTCGTTGCGCTGCTTCCAGTCGATCAGCCCGTACCCGTCGTCGCGCCACACGACGACCGTGACCCTTGCCCGCAGCCGGACGGCGGTCTCGAGCTCCTGGACGTTCATCAGCAGGCCACCGTCCCCGCACAGCGCGACGACCCGTCGATCCGGGTGCACGAGCGCCGCCGCGATGGCGCCCGGCAGCGCGATCCCCATCGACGCGAAGCCGTTGCTGATGATCACGGTGTTGGGCTCATACGCCTGGTACAACCGCGCGACCCAGATCTTGTGCGCGCCCACGTCCGAGACCACGATGTCATGCGAACCGAGCGCGCGGCGCAGGTCGAGGATCGCCTTCTGCGGCTTCACCGTCGCCGAATCGTCGTGCTCGAACGTGCCGAGCTCCTGGAGCAGATGCTGCCGAAGGTCGGCGTCGATCAGCGTCCCCTGCGACGCATGCCGCATGGCGCCGCTTCGTCCGCTGATCCCCTGGGGCTCGACGGCCTCGAGCAGGCGGCGGAGCGATCCCTCGATGTCGCCGATCAGCTCCACCGACGGCCGGTACGACGCGTCGACCTCGGCAGGTTGAGTGTCGATATGGAGGATCTGTTTGGTGCCGTCCGGGTTCCAGCGGGAGGGACCGTACTCGACGAGGTCATAGCCGACGCAGATCACGAGGTCCGCGCGATCGAACCCCGACAGGACGTGGTCGCGCGCCTGGAGGCCCACGGCCATGAGCGAGAGGTGGGATCGGTCATCCATCGCGCCCTTGCCCATGAACGTCTCGGCGACCGGCACGTGCAGGCGTTCCGCGAAGGCCCGAAGGGCGTCGGAGGCCCGGCGCCGGAGGACGCCGTTCCCGGCCAGGACGATCGGGCGCGACGAGGATGCGATGAGCGCCGCGGCGTGGGCGATCGCCTCATCGGTCGGCTCCGGAAAGTAGGCACGCGACGGGGTCAGCGGCTGGAGCCCCGGATCCACACGCGACGCCGCGATGTCCTCCGGGATCTCGACATGGGTTGGGCCCGGCTTCTCGAGGCGCGCGATCCGGAACGCCCTCGCGACGGTCTCCGGGATCGCATCGGCGCGCCCGATCCGGGTCGTCCACTTGGTCACCGGCTCGAGCATCCGCGGGATGTCGACCAGCTGGTGCGATTCCTTGTGGAGCTTGTCCGAGCCGGTCTGGCCCGTGAGCGCGACCATCGGAGCACGGTCGAGGTATGCGTCCGCGATCCCGGTGACGAGGTTGGTGGCCCCCGGCCCGAGGGTGGCCATCGCGACCGCGCACTGCCCGGTCAGCCGCCCGTAGACGTCCGCCATGAACGCGGCGCCCTGCTCGTGTCGCGTCGTGACGTGGCGCACCCGCTCGTCGTCCGCGAGGGCGTCGAGGATGTCCATCGTCTCCTCGCCGGGCACGGAGAACACCCACTCGCAGCCCTCGGCCGCGAGACAGTCGACGAGGAGGCGCGATGCGGTGGGTCGCGAGTCGGGCGTCATCGCGTTCAGTCTAGGCGCAGGGCCGGATCACGGGCCGACTGGCGGTAAGATCGGGTCACCACGCCGCGGTGCGTGCCAGGAGCCAACGAGCCGTGAGCGTCGTCCATCGCCCCAAGAACCAGCTGATCCTGATCGCCGGCCTGGTCTGGTGTGCGGCGGGCGCGATGGTGTGCGTGATCGGGCTCCCCCTCGAGATCACGCTCGCGCCGGAGCACCTGGTCCTGCTGCCGCTCGCGGTCGCGATCTTCCTCGCCTTCTACTACCTCGTCTTCTCGCGCCTCGTGCGCAGGCACACCAGCCGGATCCGCGCGCGGGAGGAGGAACGCCTGCCGTTCTGGAACTTCCTCAACGCCTCGTCGTGGGCGGTGATGGCGGTGATGATGGCCGGTGGCATGGCGCTGCGCCTCTCGCACCTCATGCCCGACTGGATGATCGCGTTCTTCTACAGCGGGCTGGGCATCGCCCTGTTCCTGTGCGGCGTCAGCTTCCTGGGCATCTTCGCCCGCAGGGAGGTCCTGATCCTCACGCCAGAGACGCCCACCTCCGACCAGTAGCACGGGCGACGTCCAGGCGATCACGGCAAGGCCGCCCGAGCTCCGCCAGCGCCGGCCCGGGGTGCGGCCGCGACCTGTGCCGGCACACCGGGCGGGCCATCTTCGCGACGATCCGACCCCCGTTTCGCGAAAGATCGAACCATCCGGCCCCCGCCCCGGTCATCTAGGTTGTGATCGGGATCAATGTCCAGGCAGGGGGCACCGGGGTGGATGACATCCGCGGCAAGCTGAGCGGGTCCGCCGACGACCGAGCCGAGGCGTTCACGCGCCTGCTGGACGATGCCCTCGATCGCAGCTTCCGGCTCGCGGCCGTGATCCTCGGCGATCGCGACGACGCCGAGGATGCGGTCAGCGATGCCGCGCTCCGCGCGTGGCAGCACGTCGCCTCCCTCCGCGACCCCGAGAAGTTCCCGGCCTGGTTCTCGAGGATCCTGGTCAACGTCTGCAGGGACCGGCTTCACCAGCGGCATCGCCCCTCGATCGTCGCGTTCGCCACGCCGGCCATCGCCGATCCGTTTGCCGCATCCGTCGAGCGTGCCGCGCTCCGTGAGGCGCTGAGCGCGCTGACCCCCGAGCACCGGGCGGTCATTGCGCTCCACTACCTCGAGGGACTCACCGCCGAGCAGATCTCCGCCCAGCTTGACCTGCCCGTGGGCACGGTGAAGTCACGACTGCACTACGGCCTGGCCGGGCTTCGGGCGGCCTATGAGGCGGCCGCTCGCGACCCGATGGGAGCGATCCGATGACCGACGAGCGCTTCGATCGCGACCTCACCGTCGTCCTGCGTGATCTCGCCGGCGACGGTGCCCCGGCATCCCTCCGGTACCGCCTGCGCGCGATCACCGACGCCCCGACGGCACGTCGGCGGTCGTGGTTCGCGCCGTTGCTCCAGCTCGCGGCGGCTGCGCTGGTCGTGGTTGCCGCGGCGGCCCTCGGCTGGACATTCCTCCAGGGTCCGATCGTGGGCGTCAAGCCGACGTCCTCGCCCGAGCCGACCTCGAGCGCCCCGGCGCAGACCGAGAGCCCGACGCCGAGCGAGAGCCCGAGCCCGAGCGACACCCCGAGCGAGTCACCGGCGCCCAGATCCAACGGCTGGACCGGCCTCGTGTGGTCGGATCCGGTCGTGCCGGAGGTCCAGGATGGTCTCCGGATGGTGGACGTCGTCCCGTGGGGCGACGCCTACATCGCGGTCGGCGAAACGGGTGTCAACGACCCGCAGCGCAACCCGAAGGGTGCGTTCCTGACCTCACCTGACGCGCTCCACTGGACGGTCGTCCAGACCGTCGATCTCCTGCGGTCGGGTGAGTGGATGACCCACGTGTTCGTGGTCGGCGGGCAGCTGCTGGCCACCGCGGAGGGCGGCGGGGTGGACTGCCCGGCCGACACGACCTGCGCGGAGCCCGACTTCTCGCCCGAGCTCTGGACCTCGACGGACGGCTCGCACTGGACACCCGTGGACAGCCCGAGCTGGCACGCTGCGTGGGCGAATGCCGGCGCCCCCATGTTCATGGTTGCAGGCGACGGCGGCATCATCGCGGTCGGCTACAAGGGCCAGGGCGTTGGCCAGCCGGGCCAGAAGCCGCCGCCGGCGGTCCCGGTCGTGTTCCATTCCAACGACGGTCTGACCTGGGAGCAGGCCGACCTGTCGCAGGGCTTCGACCATGCGGTGCTCCGGGATGCCGCCGCGTTCCGCAGTGGGTTCGTCATCGTCGGGCGGGACGGCGTGCGGGATCCCGCCACCGAGGTGGTGGACGGTCCCTACCCGCTGGGCCTGGGCCGGCCGGCCGCCTGGGTCTCCGCGGATGGGATCCACTGGGCCGCAGCACAGGTCGACGGGATCGAGATCGAAGGCGGGGAGCTGACCGAGGTCGCCGTCGGCGCCGATGGGCTGTTTGCGACCGGCGCCGGCTCGCCTGCCGCCGGTGACGCAACCCCGAGCGGCTGGGTCTCCGCCGACGGCGCGACGTGGCGCGTGGCCGGGCGGTTGGGCATCGATCTGCCGGCCATGGACCAGGGCATCAACCAGGTCCCCGCCATCGGCTCCACGATGCTCGCATCGGACGGCCGGAACATCGTCGTCCTCGACCGCGCGGCACCGGGTTCGGACACGATGGCGGCCTGGGTCTCAGCCGACGGCGCGACCTGGTCGCAGCCCTCCTTCACCGGGTCGTCGTCGCTGCCCAGCATCGGTCAGTACGGTCCGCAGGATGCGCAGGTCATGTACGTGACGGGTGCGGTGGTGCTCCCGGACCGCATCATGGTGTCCGGCTACGGCAACGACACGTACGCGCTGTGGCTGGCAACGGCGGTCACGCCCTGATCCCTGCATCGGACCCGGTCGGCTGACCACGCAGCCGGAGCACATGCGACGATCAGCGCCGTGCGCCGACTGCTCGTCGTCGATTTCGCCAACCTGGCCCACCGCGCGTACTTCGCGGGGCGCGGCAATCCGTCGTTCGCGCCCGACGGCCGCCCGGTGTTCCTGGTTCGCGCGTTCCTGCGCTTCGTCCTCACGCGGATCCGCGAGGAGCGGGCCAGCCACGTCGCGCTCGCGTTCGAGAGCACGACGGGCTCGAGGCGCCGCGACCTCCACCCGGACTACAAGCCGCGCAGGGCGGAGGAGCCGGACGATCTCGTCCCCCAGCTTCGCGATGCCAACATCGCAGCGGGCCGCATGGGCTGGGCGCGCTACCGGGCCGAGGGCTGGGAGGCGGACGACGCCATGGCCGGGATCGCCGACGCCGCGCTCGCCTCGGGCTTCGACGAGGTCCTGCTCCACACCGGAGACCACGACCTGCTGGGCATGGTCGGTGACCGCGTGGCGGTCCTGATCCCTCGTGCCGGTGGCGGCATTGACCGGTTCGAGCCCACCGATGTCGAGGAGCGGAGCCCGTACCGCGTGCCTCCGGCGCAGGTGGCCGACGTGAAGGCGCTGATCGGCGACACGACCGACGGCTACGGAGGGGTGCGGGGCATCGGGCCGGCCGCGGGCCCGGACCTGGTGCGGCGGTTCGGGTCGGTCGCGGGGATCTACGAGCGGATCGACGAGGTCACGGCCGGGGGCGTGCGGAAGCGGCTGCTCGCCGGGCGCGAGGAGGCGTTCCGATGCCTGGATCTTGCGACCCTGCGTCGCGATGCGCCCCTGACGCCATCCTTCGATCCCGAGGCCGGCCGCGTGGGCGCGCACGACCGAGCGCGCGCGGCCGCGTGGCTCGCATCGATGGGCCTCGCGGACATGGTGCGGCTCGCCGAATCGACGGCATTGGAAGGCAGCTGATCGACGCGCTAGAGTGCGGAAATTGCCAGACCCGCACCCGGAGGCGCCCCATGGCCGAGGTCCTGCTGTTCCACCACGCCCAGGGATTGACGCCCGGTGTCCTGGCGTTTGCCGACGTGCTGCGAGCCGCGGGTCACACGGTGCACACGCCGGACCTGTTCGACGGACGGACGTTCGGGAGCATCGAGGAGGGCGTCGCCCACGCCAGCGAGATCGGGTTCGACAACGTCCGCGAGCGAGGCGTCCGCGCGGCCGACGACCTGCCCGCCGAGCTCGTGTATGCGGGGATGTCGTTGGGCGAGATGGTTGCCCAGAAGCTCGCCCAGACGCGGCCCGGCGCCCGCGGCGCGCTCCTCTTCTTCTCGTGCATCCCGATCAGCGGCGAGTGGGCGTTCGGGCCCTGGCCGGACGGCGTCCCGGTGCAGATCCACGGCATGGACGCGGATCCGATCTTCGTCGGCGAGGGCGACATCGAGGCCGCCCGCGAGATCGTGGACACGGTCGAGGACGCTGAGCTGTTCCTCTACCCCGGCGACCAGCACTACTTCGCCGACAGCTCGCTCCCCTCATATGACGCCGAGGCGACGGCGCTGCTCACCCAGCGCGTGCTCGAGTTCCTCGACCGCGTCTGACGGCCGACCGAGAATAGCGGCGCTGCAACTGGGCTCCGGGCAGGTCTGGCGCGTCCTGGCACCACAATCTCAGTCCGATCACTCGGCTGCTAGGACCGATGCAAGGTCATCGCGGGACGATCACGCGATGAACAGCCCGAATCGGCGGATCGGCGTCCTGCTGGCGGCTGCCATCGCCCTGCTCGCGATCTCCATACCGGTGCTTGCGGCGTCGCCGCGGCCGTCCGCCGCTCCGGACAATTCCGCCAAGCCGGAGAAGTCCGCCAAGCCGGAGAAGTCCGCCAAGCCGGAGAAGGGTCCCGAGGTCGAGATCACGCTCAAGGGCACCGTCCAGAAGTCGACCGATGCCAAGGGTCGCACAACATTCACGATGACCGTGGACGGAAAGACCTGGTCCGTCTCGGCAGGACCGCCATGGTTCTGGGGCGACAACAATCCGCTGGCCGCATTCGTCGGCAAGTCGGTGACGATCGTCGGAACGACGCGATCCGGTGACACCGGGGTCGACGTCGAGACAGTGGACGGGAAGACGCTTCGCGCGGCGGGAAAACCACCGTGGGCAGGCGGGCCGTGGACGGTCGGTCCCAGCCACCCCGGATGGAAGTCCTGGATGGCCGGCGGCAAGCCCGGCCACGGCCACGGTCGAGACAACGCGCCCGGGCAGCTCAAGAAGGTGACCCCGACCTCCTGAAACGGCCGCGCCCGGCGGAGGCTCTCATGCCACGGGCAAATCCTCCCGGTGGTGCGTAGCAGCCACCGCGCCCAGGTCGGCCGCATCGACCGCGTCCGCGGTGGTCTTCGCGGCCCGGACCCGCGTGACCGCCCGCAGGGTGGCCGTCCGGACGCCGCCCTCGCGTGCCGCCCGCTCCCCCACGACGGCCCCCGGCCCGATCTCGGCCACCTCGCGTCCATCCACCTCGACCACCAGGATGCCGTCGAGGATCAGGTAGACGTCGATGGCCATCTCGCCCTGGGTGATCAGGGCATCGCCGGCATCCACCGTACGGATCTCAGGCTTCGTGCCGCCGTGCATGATCGCGCCCGACACCCGGCGCTCCATCGCGGACTCGACCGCGCTCACCACGGCAGGCAAATCGTAGGTGCCCCACGGCGTCTGGTCGCCGAACGAGTCGTTGAACCACTTCTTGAAGTCGACCAGGCCGGACTTCTGGACCAGCTCGCCCGCGTCGTCATACACCCAGTGGCGGGGAAACGGGCTGGCTCCGACGAGCCCGCGAGTGGCTGACCCATCGGCGTTGATGGTCAGCTCGAGCGTGGACCACGCGATCGAAGGCCAGAACTGGACGAACGGCTTGCGTGCGACCGGTCGCGGCGTTGGCAGCCCCATCCGCCCGCCGACCGTCTGGACGAAGCGCACGGACGTCGGACCGACCTCCGGCTCGTGCTGGATGTCGGGAAGGTGGACGGCCGGAAAGCGGATCGCCGCCGGGCCCACGCGCACGGTGGTCGCGCCGATGTGTCCCTGGCCGAGGTAACCCTGGTCCACGATGCGCCCGTCCTCGACCTCGATGAACGCCCGGAGCTCGTTCGCCTCGCGGAACCGATCCGTCCGGCGAAGGTCCTCGAGATCGACGATCCGTTCGGGCGGCGGCTGGTCGTAGTGCGTGATCCCCAGCTCGAACGGGACCTTGGGCGCGCCCGCGATGGCGTCGGAGGGGATCCACGACACGGCCGTGACGCTGGATTCGAATCGTTGTCGGCTCATCGGGGCACCTGTATGGCTGGACGCTGGCCCGCACAGCATGACGGGAGTCGCGGAATGCTGTCATGGGACCGGCGTCCCGACTCGACCGGGCGGCCGTGAGCATGGACCGGTCGCCGTCACGCGCCCCCGGCGCCCGGTTGCCGTGCCTCCGCGCCGAGGCAACCCCATACAATCCGCCGATGGGCTTCGACGTCCCCGCCCAGGCCTACGAGCAGTACATGGGCGCCTGGTCGCGCCCGCTGTCGAGCCGCTTCGTGGAGGCGGCGGGTGTCGGCCGCGGCCAGCGCGTGCTGGACGTCGGGTGCGGGACGGGCGCGCTGACCGCCGCGCTCGTCGAGCGGCTGGGTGCGGGATCCGTGGCCGCCGTGGACCCGTCCGAGTCGTTCATCGCCGCCGTCCGCGACCGGCACCCGGGCGTCGACGTGCGCCTGGCTCGGGCCGAATCCATGCCGTTCGCCGACGCCACCTTCGATGCCTCGCTGGCCCAGCTGGTCGTCCACTTCATGGCCGACCCGATGATCGGCCTCCGGGAGATCGCCCGCGTCACCCGGACCGGCGGCACCGTGGCCGCCTGTGTGTGGGACTTCGAGGGTGGGCGTGGCCCGCTGGGACCATTCTGGGACGCCGCTCGGGCGCTCGACCCGGATGTCGAGGACGAATCACACCTCCCGGGCGCCCGCCGGGGGCACCTCGTCGAGCTGCTCGTCGCGGCCGGTCTCGCCGACGTCGTGGAATCCGCGCTGGAGGTCAACCGGTCGTTCACGAGCTTCGACGGTCTGGTGGGAGCCGTTCACGCGTGGTGTCGGGCCGGGCGGCGCGTATGTCGCCTCCCTCGCCCCGTCGAGGCAGGACGAGTTGCGTGACCGGTGCCGGTCGGAGCTGCCGTCCGGTCCGTTCGTGCTCTCGGCGCGCGCCTGGGCCGCCCGCGGCACCGTGTAGCGCAGCCGGGCTCGTTCGAGTCAGGCGCATCGACCCATTTCGAACGGTACATGCGTACTTGCGCAACCACGCAATGTCCAGCTACCCTCAGCCGGCAAGCCGCCCGCCTGCCAGGCCGCGCGTGTCTGCTGCCGACGAGGATCAACACCGTGGAGATGACCATCGACTTTCCCGGAGGCGCCCGGGTCGACGCGCACTTCGGCGGCTTCGTGGTGCCGACCGACCAGCCACCCATGGGTGGTGGTGACGGCTCGGCGCCGACCCCGTTCGCGACGTTCCTGTCGACGATCGGGACGTGTGCCGGGATCTACGTGCTCGGCTTCTGCCGTCAGCGCGGCATCTCGGCCGAAGGCATCCGGCTCGTCCAGCGGATGCAGGTCGATCCAGCGACGCGCCTGGTGAGCGACGTGCAGGTGACGATCGAGCTGCCCGCCGGATTCCCGGAGAAGTACGCGGACGCGGTCGTCCGGTCCGCCGAGCAATGCGCGGTCAAGAAGCACTTCGAGCGCCCGCCGGTGATCCGCGTCGACAGCGTGATCGCCGCCTGACGTCCGGCTGCCGGCGCGGTGCGCACGGGACGCCCTTTCCGCGCCGCGACGCCGCTCAGATCCAGCCGCGCCTGCGGAACCACAGGAGCATCCCGCTCGCCAGCACCACGCAGGCCACCCAGAACAGCGGGTAGGCGATCGGCGAGCGGTTCTCCGGGATGGGCATGTTCATGCCGTAGACGCCCGCGAGGAAGGTGAGCGGGATGAAGATGGTGCCGATGATGGTGAGCACCTTGACCACGTCGTTGGTCCGATTGGAGACGACGGACACGTAGGTCTCGGCAAGCCCGCTCGCGATCTCGCGGTAGGACTCGACGAGGTCGATGATCTGGGCGCAATGGTCCTGGACGTCGCGCAGGTACGTCTGCGCCGTCTCGGACAGACCTTCGTGCTTGTCGCGCTGGAGCTGCGCGATCATGTCGCGCATGGGCCATGCGGCGCGACGCACGAGGAGCAGCTCGCGCTTGATCCGGTGGATCTCCTCGAGCGTGCGATGGGTCGGGTTCTCGAGGACCTCCTCCTCGAGGTCCGTCAGCCGCTCCGAATACCCCTCGAGGACCGGGTAGTAGCGATCGACGATGCCGTCCAGGAGCGCGTACAGCAGGAAGCTCGCGTCGTTGGCCCGCAGCCGTGAGCCGGCGGTCCGGATCCGCTGCCGGACCGCTTCCAGATCGTCGCGCCGGACGTCCTGGAAGGTGAGCAGCGTCGTGCGCCCCAGGAACAGGCTCACCTGGTCGCTCTGGAGATGCCCATCGCGCTGGTCGAGGGCTCGAGCGATGACGAACAGGCGTCCCGGCGTCCCCTCCGACTCCGGGTAGTCCTCTGCCTTGGCGCGCTCCAGCGGCTGGAGCATGTCCTCGATCGCCAGCGGGTGGATCTGGTACTTCTCGGCGAGCGCGCGCACGACCCCGAGATCCGACAACCCGTCGACGTTGACCCAGCGCACGTGCGACCACGCAGGGCGATGATCGGTCAGGAACGTCGGCATGTCGTCGATCTCGCGGACGTCGACCTGGTCGACGGCGTAGTCGCAGCAGGTGACCTTCGACGGGGCCGAGGGGCTCGCCTCGATCGCCATCGCCGCCAGCTCCTCGACCTCGATCCCTCCGGCCGTCCCGGGTGGCGGCATCACGACCCGGGGCATGGCGACGATCCCACGCGCGGCGCGCGCGGCAAGGTCCCGGACGAGGCGCACGGCAAGATCGGGGCCCGGAATGCCTGGACGCGGGGCGCTGGGATCGGTCATCGGAAGGCCCTGGAACGTCGGAGGATGACGTCTACGCTGACCGTTCGCACTCTACCAGCGCCAAGAGGTTCGACCCGTCCCTGTCGATCATCGCCGAGGCCGATGGCGAACCTGTCGGCGTCCTGCACGGATCCGAGCACGAGGAACGCGGGATCACGGGCGTCGATCGCCGCGCTCCGCCGGTGCTGCCTGTCGCGGGTGCGCCGCAACGTCGAATCGGAAGCCCGATCGTCGCCGCCTCCCTGGACCAACGGCTGGGGATGCGCTCCGTGAGCTCGTACGACCTGTGGAGCCTGCCGATCGAGGGCCGAACGCCCTCAGCGTCGTCCGGCGACGGGTCCCGCTGACAGCGCGTCCGGGAAGTTCATTCCGGTCGCGATGAACGCGACCGGCACCCCGGGATCGAACGCGGCGGCGCTGATCACCGCGCTCGTGCCGTACCGATCGGAGCCCGCCAGCCGCGTCACGGGTGCGTACGTCGAGAGCCGCGACGCGACCGCATCCGACACCACCCCGGCGCCCCCGAGGATGAAGACCCGGCCCGGTCTGAGCCGGGCGATCTCGGTGGCGACGACGTCCGGGAGCGCGTCCCTCGCCGCGAGCAGGATCGGACCGCCAAGCGCGGTCGGGCCGGCCGACAGCGCGTCGGGGAAGTCGCGGCCCGTCGCGATGTACACGGCGTCGACGCCGGGCGAGAAGGCCGACGCGCTGATCCTGGCGCTGGTCGCGTACCGGTCCGGTCCGGCGATGCGGGTGACCGGCGCATAGGTGGCAAGCGAGGCCTCGACCCCGGCCGACACGACCGACGGGCCACCCAGGACCACGATCCGAGTGGGCGCGAGTCGCCGCAGCTCCGTTGCGATGACGGCGGGAACGGCATTCTGCCGGACGAGCAGGATCGGCCCGCCGGCGGCCGACGCCGCCGGACCGGCGGAGAGCGCATCCGGGAAGTCGCCGCCCGTGGCGATGAACACGACGGGAACGCCGGGCGCGAAGGTGGCAGCGCTGATCGCCGCGCTCGTCGCGTAGCGGTCGGAACCTGCGATCCGGGACGCGGGCGCAAACGCGGCGAGCTGGGCGCGAACCGCGTCCGACACCACGCCGGAGCCACCCAGGATCACGATCCTCCCCGGTTGCAGCCGCGCGAGCTCGGCCGCGACCGCAGTCGGGATGGCATTCCCGCCAACGAGCAGGATCGGTCCATCCTCAGCGTCCGGTGTCGGGGTGGGCGTCGGCGTCGGGGTCGGCGTGGGCGCAGGACTCGGTGTGGGCGTGGGCGTCGGGGGCGGCGTTGGCGCAGGACTCGGGGTGGGCGTCGGGGTCGGGGGCGGCGTGGGCGCAGGTTTCGGCGTCGGCGTGGGCGCCGGGGCGAATGTCGCTGCAACCGCCGCCGCGGCATCCACGCGGCCCCAGCCGAAGCTGTCGTCGCGACCGGCGGCGCCGAGATCCACCGCCGTGGTGAGCAGCGCGGCATCGACCTGGTCGACCGTCTCATCCGGGTGCGCCGAGCGAACCAGCGCCGCCACCGCCGCGACGTGCGGCGTCGACATGCTCGTCCCGCTCATCCGGCCGTAGCCACCCGAGCTGAGCGTCGACAGGATCGATACGCCGGGGGCCGCGATGTCCACGTACTGGTTGTGGACGCTGAACGACGCCTGTGCATCGCTGTTGTCGGTCGCCGCTACGCACAGCACGTGGTTGAACGCACACGGGTAGCCGACGGTGCTGTCCCCCGTGTTGCCCGCGGCCGCCACCAGGGTGATCCCGGCCGCGAAGGCCGCATCGAACGTCGGTTGCAGCATCGCCGCGGACGAGGAGCTCATCGTTCCCGAGAGGCTCATGCTGATCACCTTCGCTCCGTGCGTCCGGGCATCGTCGATGCCATCGAGCAGCCAGCTGAACCAGCCCTGGCCGTTCAGGTCGAGGACCTTGACCGGCATCACGGTCACCCCGGGAGCGATCCCGGCGATCCCCTTCCCGTTGTCGGTGGCGGCGGCGATCTCCCCGATGACGTGCGTGCCATGGCCGTTGTCGTCGGCGGCATCCGAGGTTCCGTCGATCTCGTTCCACGGGCTCGTGACGTGGACAGCGGCGAGATCCTGGTGCGCCGCGTACATCCCGGTGTCGAGCACCGCCACGGTGACGCCCGCCCCGGTCGTCGTGGTCCAGGCCTCGGGCACGCCCATCAGCCGGAGATCCGCCTGGGACGGGCTGTAGTAGGGATCGTTGGGCGCTGCGTCCGCCGGCCATCCGGTGCCGGCAATCTCGACGTCGGGCACCACGGCCTCGACTCGTGGGTCAGATCGCAGCCGCGCCGCCACCGTCGCAGACGCCGCGGGCGTCGTATCCACGACCGTCCGCCGGGGGTTCGCCGACCGATGGGTCTGCCCGGCCCCGGCGATCGCAGGGCCCGCGGGCGCGTCCGTCTTCCACAGCACGATGAGGCGGTGGGCGCCGGCCGCATCGGCTGCCACGGCGTGCGTGATCGGTCCGACGGACATCGAGAACGCGCTCACGACGAGCGCGACGACGAGCGTTGCGCCTGAGCGCGCGCGGACCGACTGCAATCTGGCCTCGATGTCCCCGTCGTTCGTTCGGCGGCATTGAACCGGTGCCGCCCTCCCGGACATCGGGCGCCGCGGTCCGATGCCACGGTCCCACGACGGGTGCTCGGAGGCGGGGGCTCGATGGTCCCTTCGCCCGACGTGTTGGTACTCCCGCGACACCACCGTGTCCGTCCGGTCGTGCGCCGTTCGTTGTGAGGTGAGAGGCTGGACTGGCCAGCCGTCACGAGGAGCACCACATGCCGCGCTACATGCTGTCCATCCACACGGTCGATGACGAGCCCGGACCGCCGATGAGCGACGAACAGATGCAGCACTCCTGGCGGGACATCCAGGCCATCGAGGCCGACATGCAGTCGAGCGGTACCTGGGTGTTCTCCGGTCGCCTCCACGCTGCGGAGACGGCCACGGTCGTGCGCGAGTCCGGCGGCGAGCTCCTGACGACGGACGGCCCGTTCGTCGAGTCCAAGGAGCACCTGGGCGGGTTCTACATCATCGAATCCGCAGATCTCGACGCGGCGCTCGGCTGGGCCGCACGCGTCATGCGCGCAACCTCGAGGCCGATCGAGGTCTGGCCGTTCGCGGACACGGCGGGCGGCTGACCGCTTGCCACGGCGGGCGGCCGACCGCCGGGCGTCGTCGTGGACGGGCTGGTGAGCGGGCGCCTCCGGAAGGTGTCTGAACCGGCGCAGGGCGCGGCTCCCGGGCGGCCGGCATCGACGCATCTCGCCGGCTGACGATCGGCGGCTCGCGGAAGTCGGCCGATCGTGCGATGATCATACGAGGCGCAGCCGGGCAGAGGACGCGTAAGGAAGCGTTGCCGGGCGGCACGGAACGGATGCCCGCGATATCGCGGGCCGGCCGGTTGACCGCCACTGGCGCCCGATCACACGACGTGTGACCCATCTACAAGCGCCCGCCCTGCGCCGAGCCGCGAGACCCGCCACGTCCCGCACCGCTCCACCGGGCATGCGAACCATCCATGGCGCCGCGGCGCCACCCGGGAGTCACCTTGACCTTCACCAACCTCGGCCTGTCGGCCAACCTCCTCGCCACCGTCGCGCGGGAGGGATACACCGAAGCCACCCCTGTCCAGGCGCAGGCCATCCCCCTCGTCCTCGCCGGCCGCGACGTGCTCGCAGCCGCCCAGACGGGCACCGGCAAGACGGCGGCCTTCACGCTGCCGATCCTCGAGCGCCTTGCAAAGCACGCGAGCTCCAGCCCCAGCCCCGCCCGCCACCCGGTGCGGGCGCTCGTCCTCACCCCGACCCGCGAGCTCGCGATGCAGATCGACGAGAGCGTGCGGACGCTGGGCAAGGGCACCAACCTGCGGTCGACCGTCGTCTACGGCGGCGTCCAGCAGGGTCCCCAGGTCAAGGCCCTGTGGGCCGGCGTCGAGATCCTGGTCGCGACGCCGGGACGGCTGTTCGACCTGATCGGCCAGAAGGCCGTCAACCTCACCCAGGTCGAGGTGCTCGTCCTCGACGAAGCCGACCGGATGCTCGACATGGGCTTCATCGACGACGTCCGAAAGGCCGTCGCCCTGCTGCCGCGCGCGCGCCAGACGCTGCTGTTCTCGGCGACGTTCTCGGACGCGATCCGCAAGCTCGCCCGCGAGTTCCAGACGAACCCGGAGATCGTGCAGGTTGCCCCGCGCAACGCCACCGCCGACAACCTGACCCAGGTCCTCTACCCCGTCGATGCCGAGCGCAAGGCGGACCTGCTGCTCCACCTGGTGCGCCGGGACGGGATCGAGCAGGTGCTCGTGTTCACGCGCACCAAGATCGGTGCCACCCGCCTGGCGTCGTATCTCGACCGCCGGGGCGTTGCCGCGATCGCCATCCACTCGGATCGGACCCAGGGCGAGCGGACCCGTGCCCTTGCGGCGTTCAAGGCCGGTGAGGTGGTCGCGCTCGTCGCGACCGACGTGGCCTCGCGCGGGCTCGACATCGACACCCTCCCGCACGTCGTCAACTTCGACCTGCCGTTCGAGCCGCAGGACTACATCCACCGCATCGGCCGCACGGGCCGGGCAGGCGCCTCGGGCACCGCGATCTCGCTGGTGTCCCCGGGCGAGGTCGACGCGCTGCGCGGCATCCAGCGCCTGCTCAAGCGGGCCATCCCGTGCGAGGTCGTCGAGGCGTTCCTGCCGGCCGGAGCGTCCGCCGCGTAGGTTCGCTGCTGCGTGGCCCTGCCGTCCGGCGGCGGCCGGGCATACCGGCACCGGCTCGTCAGCCCGGGGCGCCGCCGAGCGACTTGACCATCACCTGGATCTCGAGATCCGCCCCCTGGCGAAGCGGATGCCGCCCGCCGGTGTCCACGTAGCCGAGACGTTCGTACAGCGCGATCGCCCGCGTGTTGGTCGTCGTGACGCCAAGCCCGATCTGCGAATAGCCGGCCCCGCGCGCCCAGTCCTCGACCAGCGCGACGATCTCCGCCGAGACCCCAGAGCCGCGCAATGGCTGGATCGACCCACATCGCGTACAGGCCCGCCGCGCCATCGCCGTCCGGCGCCGGGCCCCCGGACGCCAGCCCCACCAGGCGACCCGCGAGCTCCGCGACGACGATGCCGCGATCCGCTCGCGACGCCCAATCCCTCCACGCATCGTCGTCTCGCGCCACCTCCTCGGCAAGCGTGGAGCCGAACGCATCCGGAGCATCGGCCAGCGCCCGCAGCCGGATGGCGCGCAACGCCGCCCACTCATCGGGCCTCAGGCGTCGGACGATGACCCTGTCGTCAGCCGACGGAATGCCCCCGGACGTCGCTGCGGTCATCTACGAAGCCCCAGACGCGATCCACCCCGGGGGCGCTCACGCCCCCGCATCAGCCAGGGATGCGGCGGGCACCCCGGCCTCCATGCGCTGCGCGAAGGACCTCGCAGCCGCAAGCGACACGATGTTGCCCTTGCGCTCGAACCGATCGGCCGCGAGCTCGGCCGTCGCGGACGCGTCGGACCGCCGGCCGCACAGCCAGTAGACCTCGGCAAGGCTCATCAGGGCGTTCCCCTGTGACTCGATGTCGTCCGACTCGCTGATCAGCCGCACGCTCTCGGTCGCCAGCGCCACGGCGTCCTCGAGCTCGCCCCGCCTGGCCAGGACCTTGGCCCGAACGTGGCGCCACAGGAACTGTGTCGACACGTCGTCGAGTGCCGCGCTCTCCTGGCTG
The DNA here is from genome assembly GCA_963749705.1 of uncultured Chloroflexia bacterium. Classification (GTDB taxonomy): domain Bacteria; phylum Chloroflexota; class Limnocylindria; order Limnocylindrales; family CSP1-4; genus CAIXZV01. The sequence goes on from CAVVNQ010000011.1 coordinate 59,328, forward strand.
AACGTCGTCATGGCCAGCGCTTCGTCGTAGCGACCCTGCCGGTACAGCGCCTCGGACAGCGACGCCGACGTCGTCGAGATGTACATCCGCTCGCCCATCGCGTTCAACGTCTCGTAGTCCCCGCGGAGCTCGCGCTCGGCGGCCACCGGATCCCCGGCGATCATCTCCACCCACCCGGAATCGAGCGACGTGAGGGCGGCCAGGAGCCTGACGCCGAGCTCCTCGAGCGTCGCCCGGCTGCGCCCGTACAGGTCCCGGGCCCGGTCCGCGTGGCCCCGCATGGCCTCGAGGTGGGCGAGCACTGCCAGGATCAGGGACTCTGACTTCCGGTCACCCTCCGCCTGGACGAGCAGCTGCTCGCAGCGCTCGATCGCCAGGGGGACGGGCGTCTGTCCCAGCAGCGCGCACATGGCCAGCGAGGACCGCGAGCGGGTCTCGATCAGCCGATCCTCGGCGATGCGGGCGTGCTCGATCGCCTTCTCTGCGGCTTCCTCCGCGAACACGTATCGCCCGATCCCGCCGCCGAGCACGGTCATCAGGCGCCAGGCGCGAGCCAGTCCTTCGTGGCTCCCGGTCGCCTCGAGGGTAGGCAGCAGGCCCCGGACCTTGGAGATGACGTCAGCCTCCCCGTCACCGGACCCAGCCTGGTAGAACTGGAGCTGCATCTGCATGATCGCCGCGGTCGTCTCCATCGCGGCGTCCTCCAGGGCGGCTGCACCCGCCTTTGACGCGACGAGCAATTCGTCCGCCGCGGCGAAGTCTCCGACCTCCATGAGGGCCTCGCCCGCATCCCGCAACAACCGCGGCCGCGTCGGGTGGTCGTCGGGCACGAGCCCGGCGGCTCGCCGCAGGAGGTTGGCTGCTGCCGGCATGTCGCCACGCGCCATCGCCCGTCGGCCCGCGGAGGCGAGGCGGCGCGACGCATCGATGCCAACGGCCACGCCGTGCTCGTCCAGCGGCCCGAGCTCGCCCCGGTACCGGTACGCCTGCTCCAGGTGCCAGCCCAGGATCTCCTCGAACTCAGTGGAACGGCCCGCCTCGGCGTTGACCCGATCCGCCCAGACGGCGAACCGCTCGTGGAAGATCGCCCGCGATCGCTTGAGCAGCCCCTGGTACGCGGCATCCTTGATGAGGATGTGCTGGAAGCGGTAGCTCGGATCCGTGGCCGAAGCCGCCTCACCCGCCTTGACGAGCTGCTTGGCGGCAAGCGAGGAGAGGTGGGTCATCAGGTCCGGCGTCACATCGTCCGGTGCGAGCTCCCCCACCGCAGCCGGCGCGAAGCTCAGACCGATCACCGAGGCCGGCTCGACGACCGAGCGCTCCACGGCCGGCAGCTGGTCGAGGCGAGACGCCAGCAGCGCGTGGATCGTGGGCGGGATCGAGATGTCGGACAGGTCGACCGTGGGCTGCCAGCGATCATCGGCGAACCGGAGCGATCCGTTGTCGATGAGCATCGACAACAGCTGCTCGACGAACAGCGGGTTCCCCTCCGCCGCGGCGACGACGCGCGCCCGGACGTCCTCCGCGAGGCCGGCCCGGCCGAGCAGGTTCTCCACGACCTGCCCGGCGTCGGCGTCGGACAGCGGCGCCAGCACGATCCGAGCCTGGTTGTCCGCCCCGGCCCAGTCCGCGTGGCGCTCGAGCAGCTCGTTGCGGGCGGTGCACAGGAGGAGCACGGACGCATCCCGGCTCGTCTCGGTCAGGTAGCCGATGAGGTCGAGGAAGGTCGCCTCGGCCCAGTGGATGTCATCGATATGCACCACGACCGGGCCGTCCTGCGCAAGGAGCTCGAAGAACCTCCGGATGCCCCAGAACAGCTCAGACACCGGGAACGGCGTGTCGACGAGCCCGACGGCCGCCGCAACCCGATCCGCAACGTCCGAGCTGTCCGGGCCGAGCAACGACGCGAGGCGCGTGCGTGCGCTCTCCGGGGGCTCCTCTTCCCGGATGCCCACGGCCTCGCGCACGACCTCGACGATCGGCCAGAACGTGATGCCGTCCCCGTAGGGCAGGCAGCGCCCGCGGATCACGCGCGCCCGGCCCTCGACCGAGTCGAGGAACTCCCTGGTGAGCCGGGTCTTGCCCACCCCTGCATCGCCGACGAGCGTGACCATGCGGGCACCTCGTTCACGCACGGAGCTTGCGAGCATGTCCTCGAGCTGGGCCATCTCTCGCTCACGACCAACCATCGGCGCGTCCTGGCGGCGAGCCACCGCGTCGCCGCTGCGGACCGCGAGCAGCCGATAGGCCGGGACGGGCTGCGCCTTGCCCTTGAGCGTGAGCGGCTCGACCGCCTCGACGTCGACCGCGTCGCGTACCAGCTGGTGGGTCAGGTCGCCGATCAGGACCTCGCGGACCGGCGCCGCCTGCTCGAGACGCGCGGCAACGTTCACGGCGTCGCCCGTGACCAGCCGCTGTCCCAGGCTGGCGTCGCCCGCTACGACCTCGCCGGTGTTGACGCCGATCGCCACGTCCAGCCGGATGCCACGCTCGGTCGCCAGTCGCTCCGCGAGGTCGGTCAGCCCGACCTTCATGTCGAGCGCTGATCGCACGGCCCGGAGGCCATCGTCCTCGTGCCGCACGGGCAGCCCGAACACGGCCATCACGGCGTCGCCGATGAACTTCTCGACCGTGCCGCCGTGCTTCTCCAGGACCCGGCGCGACTCCTCGAAGCCATCGGCCATCACGTCGCGGAGCGTCTCCGGGTCCAGGGGGGCGCCGTCGATCGTGGTCGCCTTGAGGTCCGAGAACACGATCGTGACCGTCTTGCGGCTCTCCTGCGCCCGCTGCCGGCCGGCGAGCCGGCTGCCGCACGACCCACACCAGGTGAAGTCATCGGGGTTCTCGTCACCGCAGTTCCGGCACACGCGCAATTCGGGCCGGTCGGCCGACCCCTGTGCCTGCACCAGGATCGGGGAATCCGTGTTCACGCACAGCAGCCGATACGCAGGGACCGCCGTCGTCGCGCCCTTCGGCAGGACGGGATCGACGTCTTCCACCTCGACGTCGTTGCCGGCGGCGAGGAGCGTGGATTCGCCGATCAACACCTCGTCGACCGGCGCCGACTGCTCCAGCTTGTTGGCGAGCTGGACGACGTCGCCGGTCAGGATGTGCTCGCCGACGCTGGCCTCGCCGATCACGGCCTCGCCGGTCGCGATCCCGGTGCGGTTCGTCAACCGGACCGCCCACGTCCGCTGCAGCTGCTCGTTGAGGGCGGCCAGCGCCCGCTGGCTCTCGGCGGCGGCAGCGAGGGCGCGGAGCGCATCGCCCTCCCGCGGCAGGGGCAGGCCGAACACGGCCACGATGGCGTCGCCGATGATCTTCTCGATCGTGCCGTCGTACGACTCGAACACGGCGCGCATCTCGTCGAAGTAGAGGGTCAGGACCTCCCGCAGCGACTCCGGGTCCAACCGCTCGCCGAGCGCGGTGGAACCCTTGAGATCCGAGGTGACGATCGTGACCTGCCGCCGGACCTCCCGGGGCGGCCGGTCCGGAGCCACCTGCGCCCGGCAGTACCCGCAGACGCGGTAGCGCGGGTCACTGGGCTGACCGCAGTCGGGACAGGGCACCATCGGCGGAGTCTACGGCATGCGCTGCGGCGGCCGGTCTGCGCGAACAGGAGCAGACCCGACCGCCGCAGCGTCGATGTCTCGGCCATGGCCGCCGCGGGCTACCGCAGGAACGGATCCCCGGCGCTGGACTGGACGGTCACCGTCAGGCCGCCATTGGCGTGGATCCGGCTATACACGCATGGGGCGTGGTCCGCGTACCCACCCACGTCCTGGCAGTCGGGCAACAGCCCCGTGTACCAGGTTCCGCCCATGACATCCGAGACCCTCGAGTCCGGCTGCGCGGTGTCGAAGCCGGTCGTCAGGCTGGCCGGCGTCCACGCGACCGGGAACTGGTACGGCGCGCTGAAGCAGACCATGTAGTGCACGCCGAGGATCCCTGCGTTGCTCAGCAGCGCGTCCGGGATGAACAGCCCGGTCTCCTTGCTGCCCGAGGACGCCGCGTTGTACGTCGTCCAGGTCACCGAATTGGTGCCGGAGATCGCGCCAACACCACCGTATTTCGCAGCCAGGCAATCGAACGCGACGATGTTGAACGATGCGCCGATGGCGCCGGTGGTCGAGTCGGACGTCTGGTTCAGGGTCTGGCCGTTGGTCGATGCCAGCTGCAGGTCGCACGCGTCCGTGTCGCAGGTCGCCGCGGTGCCCCAGATCCGGAACTGGCCGGATGTCGCCGGGGTGATCGCGGGGTTCGATGGCGCCGTCGCCGTCAGGGTGAAGGCGCCGCCGACGTTGACGCTCGGCTGGAACGTCGCGGCCCCGGTGGCGGGATCCGTGCCCGTGGGTCCGCCGTTCGCAAGCGCCGGCGACCCGCCGGCTGCGTCCAGGTGGACCGTGTTGAGCGCCAGCTTCACGCCGGTTGCGAACGCTGCGGGTTGGTTGTTCGAGTCGAGGACCTGCACCGTGACGGCCTGGACGCCGGCGCCGCTGGGTGTCAGTGGCGTGTTCGTGATCGTCTGGCTCGCGCCGGCATCAGCCGGCTGGACGGAGAACGCGAGGTGGCACGGGTCGGCGGCCGACACGGGCTGCGAGCCCGCCAGCGTCAGGTAGTTCGCACCGTTTCCGCTGCTCCACTGGTTGGCCTGCTGGGCGGTGAATGTCCACTGCAGCGGGGTGCAGCCGGGTGCCTTGAGGTTGGCGATCTTGATCGTCGCGGACTCGTCCGGCTGGAGGTTGAGGCCCTGCACCTGGAGCATCGAGGGGTTCACGAGGCCGACCGTCGGGCTGCTGTTCGAATCCGTCGAGGTGACCGTGGCGTACGAACCGGCGACGCTCTCGAAGGTGAACCCGGGGGACGCGGAGAGGTCGATCTCGAGCGAGCCCAGCTGCTGCGTCTTCGTGGTGTCGGTAACCGTGATCGAAATCGACGTGTTCGAGCCAGCGAAGATCGTGTGCGGCGTCCCCGATACCGTGTACGGCTTGTTCGAGTTGGCGAGCACGTTCACGCTGAGCAGCGTGGCCAGCAGCGCCGCGGCCGTGGTAACCGCGACCAACCGTACCGGGGCTGACCGGCGCCCAAATCGGACCCTGGACGTACTGAGCTTCACCGTACCGCTCCTCTTTGCCATGTCTGGCACTACCGTCCCCGGGGTACTTTCGGCGTACGCCGATGGCTGAGTCAACGTGTCGCGATCGGAAGCGTTGACAACTGTCAAGGGCCGAATGAGCCCCTGGTCCCGCGATCGTACAGGACTTCTGGCCCATTGGTACACAAGTGTTTCGGATGCGTTGCAATCCGAGAAGACGCTTGCGGGAACCATGGTCCCGGCGGACCAAGGGCGTGCGTCGGGGCACTGCCGGTCAGCCGTCGGTCACCCGACGTCCGCCCTCAGCTGAGGTGCTTGAGCAGCGCCTCCGCGTGGCCCCGCAGATGGCGGCGCATCGCCTCGGCCGCGGCCTCGCCATCGCCCCGGACGATCGCCTCGTAGACGGCGATGTGCGTCGAGCCGGGCTCCTGGTGCGTGTCGACCTGGGATGCCAGGCGGCTGGCGAGGTCGATCCGGCTGGCCGTGTCCTCGAACGCCTGCGCCAGGTACCGGTTCTGGGCCGCGAGCACGATGAGGTGGTGGAAGTCGGCCAGGCGCGAGTAGTGCCCATCATCGACCGGGCGCGCGGACGGATCGATCGCCGCGGCGCGCATCCGCTCCAGGTCTGCGTCGGTACGCCGCTCGGCGGCCAGGCGGGCGCACGCGGTCTCGACCGCCTCGCGCAGCTCGAAGCTCTCCCGGACGTCACGGGCCGACAGCCGGGCGACGAAGGTGCCGCGCTTGGGGAAGATCTCGACCAGGCCCTCCTGGGCGAGCGCCTGGAGCGCCTCGCGGATCGGCGTGCGCGACGTCCGGAGCGCCTCCGCCCGCTCTGCCTCGGAGATGGCCGAGCCGGGCAGCAGGTCACCGGCCAGGATGTCCCCCTTGATCGCATCGTAGGCGGCATCGCGGAGGCTGCGGGCCCTGCCCCCGCCACCGCCAGGACCGTCCGTCCCCGTCGACACCATGTCCCTGCCTTCGTCCGTCTGCCGCGCCGGTGCGCGCTCGTCCATCGTCCTCAGGCCGGCACACGGTCTGCGTCCGTGGCCCGCGCCGTCGGCACACAGTATGGCTTGCCGGAGATCGCATCGATGTTGACCTCGGCATGGACGCCGAACACCTCGACCAGCAGCTCACGGGTCAGGACCTCGGCCGGCGGTCCCTGGCGCCAGATCTCGCCCTTGCGCACCGCGACCATGTGATCGCTGTATCGCGCCGCCTGGTTGAGCTCGTGGAGCACCATCACGACGGTCATGCCCTGCCGCGCGTTGAGGTCGCGCAGCAGCTCCAGCACCTCGAGCTGGTGCCCGAGATCGAGGAACGTGGTGGGCTCATCGAGCAGCAGGATCGGCGTCTGCTGGGCGAGCGCCATCGCGATCCACGCCCGCTGGCGCTCACCACCCGAGAGCGCGTCGAGCGGCCGGTCGGCGAACGCCTCGAGGTTCGTCTCGTGGAGCGCCCACTTCACGGCCTCGGCGTCGGCATTCGACCCGGCACCCAGGAACCCCTGGTGCGGATACCGTCCGTTCCACACCAGGCGCTCCACGGTGAGCCCCTCGGGCGACGACGGCCCCTGGGGCAGGACGGCGAGCCGGCGCGCGACCTCCTTGGTCGGCATCCGCGCGATCGCCTTCCCGTCGAGCAGGACCATGCCTCCCTTGGGCCGCAGCAGGCGTGCGGTGGCCCGCACGATCGTCGACTTGCCCGACCCGTTGGGGCCGACGACGGCGGTGACCCGCCCGATCGGGAACGTGAGGTCGAGGTCGGTCACCACGATGCGGCGGTCATAGCCGAGGGTCAGGTTCTCCGCACGAAGCTCTCGCGGCGGCGTGGGAGTGGAGGCGAGGCTCATGGGGCTTCCTCTCAGACCGAGATCCGTGTCTTGCGACGCATGATGAGGTAGATGAAGTAGGGCGCCCCGATGAGGGCGGTGAGCAGCCCGGCGGGGAGCTCGCGCGACGGGATGATGGTACGGGCGATGTCGTCGGCGACGAGCAGCAGCAGCGCCCCGGCAAGGGCCGACAGCGGCAGCACGAACCGGTGGTTGGCGCCGATCAGCAACCGGATCAGGTGCGGGATCACGAGCCCGATGAAGGCGACGGTGCCGGCAACGGAGACCGCGCTCGCGGCGAGCGCGATGGCCACGGCGACCAGCGCGATCCGGGCGACCTCGACGCGCATGCCGAGGCCGGCGGCAACGCCATCGCCCAGCAGCAGCAGGTTGATCTTGTGCGCGAGCACCATCGCGGAGCCGATCCCGAGGACGGACCACGGCAGGATGATCGCGAGGTCCTCCCAGCCGCGCCCGTACAGCGAGCCGGCCAGCCAGGTCAGGGCGACCTGGACGTTCGCATTCTCCACCTTGAGGGTGACGATCGCGGTCACGGCGGCCTGGAAGATCGCGGTCACGGCGATCCCGGTCAACGCCAGCCGTTCCGGCGCCACGCCGTTCTTCCAGGCGAGCAGGTACACGATCGTGCCGCTCGCCGTCCCACCCGCCAGCGCGGCGATGGGCAGGACGAAGCGCGGGACGTCGACGAACACCAGCACGATCAGGACGGCGACGAACCCGGCGCCCGCCGTGACCCCGACCAGGTCCGGGGACGCGAGCGCGTTGCGGGTGACGCCCTGGAGGATCGCCCCGGAGACCGCGAGCTGCGCCCCGACGAGCATCGCGATGATGATCCTCGGCAGCCGCAGGTCGAACACGATCTTGCCGTGCAGGGTGCCCGTGCCCGAGAGCAGCGACGAGATGACGTCGACCGGCGAGATCGTCACCTGGCCGATGCCCAGGCTCACGATCGCGAGCCCCAGGACGACCAGGGCGAGGCCGAGGACCCCCCACGGGGCCATGCTCCGTCGCCGGACCGTCGCGGCCGTCATCCGCTGCGCCTCGCCCGTCATACGTTGCGCCTCGCCAGGAACAGGAAGAAGGGTCCGCCGAGCAGCGCGATCAGGATGCCCACGGGGATCTCGAGGGGACGCTGCACGTTGCGCGCCGCGAGGTCCGCCCACACCACGAGCGCGGCACCGAACACGGCCGCGAGCGGGAGCACCCGCCGGTGGTCGACCCCGATCAGGAACCGTGCGACGTGCGGGCTCACCAGGCCGACGAAGCCGATGGGCCCGGCGACGGCAACCGCCGATGCGGCGAGCACGATGGCGATGACCATGAGCATGGCCCGGGTCCGTCCGGTCGACAGGCCGAGCCCCCGGGCGACGTCCTCACCCAGCACCAGGATGTTGAGCTGGCGCGCGTACAGCCCAGCGAGCGTCGCCCCGACCAGGAACCAGGGGACGATCACCTCCACGTGCTGCCACGAGCGACCGGCAACGCCGCCCGCAAGCCAGAAGTACACCTGCCCGACGACGGAGTTGTTGAGGATCAGCAACCCGGTCGTCAACGACAGCAGCAGCGATGCCGTGGCAAACCCGGCAAGGGCGAGCCGGATCGGCGTCACAACGCTGCGCGTCGCGAGGCTGAACACGACGGCACCGCCGGCGCCGCCACCGATGAACGCGATGAACGGGGTCAGCCACAGCGGACGGCCGGGATCGATCACCAGGCTCGCCACCACGGCGAGGCCGGCGCCCGCCGAGACACCGGTCAGCGACGGGGACGCCAGCGGATTGCGCGTGAGCGCCTGCATCACCGTCCCCGCGACGGCCAGGCTTGCGCCCACGAACGCGGCGACGAGCGCGCGTGGGAAGCGCAGCTCCCAGATGATGATCCGGTTCTGGCTCCCGTCATTGACCGTGAGCGCGCGAACGACCTGGTCGAGCGACATGTCCACGATCCCGAACCGGGTGTCGAACAGGATGCCGATGACCAGCACCACGACGCCGATCGCGATCAGCGCGCCGAACCGCCCGAGCGCAAGTGCGGCGGCCTTCTCGGGCCGCCGCACCGGTGCTCCCGGTCGTCCGACGTGCGTTGCCGAGCTCATCGCCTTGCCGGGCGATCCGTCACCCGGCTAGTTGGGGAAGATCTCGGGGTACAGCGCGTGCCGGGCTTGCTCGAGGACGAGCTTGGCCGCCAGCGGGCCGCGGTCACGACTCCACAGGTCACGATCGAACAGGTACACGCGGTCGTTCTTGACCGCGTTGATCGACGCCCACGCCGGGTTGGCGGCGAGCGAGTCGATGAAGTCCTGCGTGCCGAGCACGAACAGCGTGTCCGGGTTGACCGAGACCAGCTTCTCCAGGCCAAGCTGCACGAGACCCAGGCTGGATGCCCGGTCGCCGTTGGTTCCCTCGAGGTCCGTGGGCGTCAGGTCCGACTGCTTGAGCGCGTAGTCCATGCCCAGCGCGGACACGGACGTCCCGATGAACGAGTTGTCGAGCCACATGCCAAGGATGCCGGGTTCGACGCCCGGGTACACGATCGCCGTCGAGACCGACGGCTGCGCGCCGATCTTCGCCTGGGTGTCGGCGAGCTCGGCGTTGTAGGCATCGGTGTATGCCTGCGCGACGTCGGACTTGCCGGTGATCTGGCCGATCAGCAGCAGCTGGTCGAACGCGTCCTTGACCGAGTTCGCCCGGATCTTGAGGATCGGCGCGCCCACGGTCTCCAGGGCGGTGTTGTCATTGGAGTTGTCCGAGATGATGAGGTCCGGGTTGAGGGCCACGACCTCCTCGAGGCTCGGCGGCTCGCCGAGGGCCTGCGCGTTGCTCCAGGTCACGCCCAGGTAGGGCGGCACAGGTCCGCCGTTCCGGCTCGAGAAGCCGACCGGCTCGACGCCCAGGGCCGCAAGCTCGTCCATGGGCTGGAAGCCCCAGGCATAGATCCGCTGGGGCGCCGCGTTGATGGTGACCGAACCGGAGCCGGCATCCACGGTCATCGGGAAGGTCGGCGCGGGCGCAGTCGTGGGTGCCGCACTCTCGGGCGCCATCGAGGGCGCGGTGGTCGCGGGTACGGGGGTGGGTGTCGGGCTCGAGCTCGAGCAGGCCGCGACGAGCATTGCGGCGGCGGCCGCAAATGCAAAGCCGCGTGCTGCTCGTCCTCGCTGACGCCTCGGTTCAGTCACGTGCATGGGTCCGCTCCTCCTGCGTGCTCTGCGCGGGTGACGCTGGTCTGTCGTTGGTCATCATCGGCTGGCCCCTTCCAGCTAGGCCATGGCCACTCCTGCCGGCTGGCCCAGCACCCGGCCGGATTCGATGTCGATCTCGATGAACTCGTGTCCGCACGGCGGGCCGGCGGCCACGGACATGACACCCGCCGTGAGATCCGTGATGACCGTCGCCACGGTCATCCAGCGCTCGTGCCGCGGCGCGTCCGGATCCGGATGGCTGCACAGTCCCCGCCCGTCGCCCAGGTGGTCGCGGAGGATCGCCGCCAGATCCGACCGGTCGATCCCGCCCGACGCTCGGGCGCGGTCCATCAGCCATGCTCCGCGTCCATAGCGGACGATCGAGTCGGCACTGGGCGCGTAGGTCGCGGCGAGCTCCGGCGGGATCTCCACCAGGTAGTGGTTGGTGTGGAACAGCCAGCCGTCGGTCGGGTACATCCAGCGGGTCGTTGCCGGCATCGTCTCGATATCGACCGCGAACCCGTCGCGATGCGTGATCAGCAGGTTGGTCGAGCCGGGTCGCGTGCCGGCGGTCGCCATCTCGACCGCCTCGGTGATGTTGCCGGACCGCAGGATCCGACGGCGCATGAACGTCGACGGCAGCGCCGACGGGTCACGGAGCCGCGACGACAGCCCGTTCGCGTGGAGCGCGATCCCCGCGGTGTTGGCCCCATGGCGTCCGACCTGTCCGGCCTCGGCGATCATCAGCTGGCGAGGTCCATCCGTCGGGCGCAGGTGGACCAGCACGATCGTGTCGGCGATCTCCTCGAGGTAGTCCCAGTTCTGGCCGGTCAGCAGGTGGCCGTCGCGGCTGGCCTCGGGCATGACCGCGAAGCTGGTGCAGCCGTCGTTGGCGGCCTTGGCCTCGCGCTGGATCGCGGGCGGGACCACGAACATGCCGCGCGTGTTGAGGGCAAGGATCTCGCCGACGCTGAAGCCGCTCCCCTCCGCGATCCCTTCGATCTCGCTGACGATCTCGGGGTCGCGGCTGCGCCAGATCGACAGTCGCTGTGACACACCGTCGATGATCTGGCCGAACGTCGCCCCCATCGACGGGACGACCGCGTCCGCGTAGAACGCCAGCGAGCGGGCGATCCGCTCCTTCGCCTGGGCCCCGTACGAGAACCCCCGGGTGAAGGCATCGCCTTCGATGACGATCAGCGGGAACGGCGCGGTCGGCTCAGTCATTCGGGGACTCTAACATATCAGTCGTCGACTGCAAGGGTGGAAGTTGTCGACATCGAGCTCGCGACATCACACCGGTGTCCGGGTCCCCCGCCGGCCTTCGGGGCCCCGGCGCCGGTCAGCGGCGGGCGATCGCGTCGACGGGAAACGCGCTCGACACCATCGCCGGTGCGACGACCGCGTCGATGAACGGGGCCTCGCCCTGCTCGCGCCGGGAGCCGACCGCCTCGATCGATCGGAACAGGTCCACCAGGCCGACCGTGAACCGGAACTGCGGTGCGGGCCCGACCACGCGGCCGCCGCGTACCCGCCGCGTCCCGTCGCGGGTCGTCCCGGTGACCAGTCCCTGGCGCGGCTGGACCACCCGGACGTAATCGACCCGCTCGATCACCAGGCCGTCGTCGAGGATCCCGAGGAGGTCATCTGGGTCATCGTCGCCCGCCGAGACGATCAGGTGCGACGGGCTCGGCCCGGACCCGAACCGCCAGCCCGGCGGCGCCGTGTGGCCGGTCGGATCCGTCCCCGCCAGGGTCGCCGTACGCACGTCGTGGACGACACCCACCGGGCGTCCGGCCTCGACCAGCGTGACGGCACGCTTCGGCCAGCCCGCGCAATCGAACGCGGCGGGCAGCCCGGCCGGATCGCGTGCATCGTCCCGGAACGTGATCAGTCCCGACAGCGTCGGGGCGGCATCCGAGCGGCCGGCCAACCCGCGAGGAGCCGTCGTCGTCGTCCCGAACGGGCCGACCGTGCCACCGGCACCGACGGCGCCCAGGCCGATGTAGGCAAGGGTCGCGGCCAGGGTGGCCACGGCCTGCGGCCCGAGTATCGCCCGCGCCGGACCGTCGGGCAGGTCCAGCAGCGGCCCGGCGGGGATGCCCTCGGCCGCCGCGGCACCGGCCTCCAGCGGGTCGATCCGGCCCCAGCAGGTGTCGATCCGGCGCACGAACGTCGAGCCGTGCTCGCCGGTCGCCACGACCTGGAGCGCCGCTCGCGACCGCTGCTCGGCGACCTCGAGGCCCGCGGTGTTGGCCACGATCGTGTCGGTGACGCGCGTCGAGATCGAGCCGCCGAGGCTGATCTCGTCCGGGATCCGCTCGGCCAGGACGCCGAACACGTGCGCCCGGTCCGCGGGCGACACGGCCAGCGTCTCGTCGCATGCAGCCGCCGGGCCGGGCGGGCGGGTCCACGGGGCCGGCATGGCTGCGGGGACACCCGCTGGCAGCAGGTCGAGGGCCGCCGCGAGCCGGTCGATCGTTGCCCGCACCCGGTCCCCGTCCGCCGTCTCGAGCAGGGCCCAGCCCTCCCGGTCGCCGCGGACGAGCCGGAGGCGAAGCAGCGCGCGCTCCTCGTCGTGCTGGTAGGTGATCTGCCGGTTGCCGAAGCGCAGCAGGCTCAGCCGCTCGCGGAGGAGCTCGATATGAGCGCCGTCCGCACGCGTCCGCGCGTGGCGCAGGTGCTCGCCCACGAGCTCGCGATCCTTGCCCGCTCCCCCACCATCGGATACCCGCACCTCGTCCATCAGACGCCGACGCGCGCGTTCCGGAAGCGCGCCGGGACCGCGCCGTGACCGATGTGGGCGACCTGGAGCGGCTCGCCCTTGTTGCACGACGGGAGGCCCCACTGGCGAAAGCTGGCCCGATCGCCGACGGCGTCGCAGCCGGCCCAGAACTCGAGCGTGTCGCCCTCGTAGGTGGGGTCCCTGAGCATCCGCCCCAACCGTCCGTCGCGGATCTCCCACGCGATCTCGGCGCCGAAGCGGAACGACCGGCGGCGGTCGTCGATGCTCAGGCTGCGGTTCATGTCGATCAGGATCCCGTCGCGCGTGGTTCCGATCATCTCGTCGAGCGGCGTGTCACCGGGCTCGATCGACACGTTGGTCATCCGGACGAGCGGGATCCGCCGCCATCCGTCGGCGCGCGCCGCGCCCGACGAGGGCTCGTCGAGCGACGCGGCCGACCCCCGCGAGGACAGGAACCCGACCACCATGCCGTCCTCGATGATCGTGGTCCGGGTTGCGGCGACACCCTCGTCGTCCCAGGCAAACGAGCCGAGCGCACCCGGGCGGGTCGCGTCGGCGACGATCGTGACCAGCTCGGTCCCGAACCGCTGGCGCCCGCGCTCGGCGGGCAGCATGTACGTGCCACCGGCGGTGCTGTCCTCCGCCCCGAGCGTTCGGTCGAGCTCCGACGGGTGCCCGGCGGTCTCGTGGACGAGCTGCGCCATCTGGCTCGCGCCGACGATGAGGGTGGTCGTCGCCGGCGGGCAGCGATCCGCCGACAGCAGCGCCGCCGCCTCCTCGCCCACGCGGGCAGCAGCCTCGACCAGCCCCAGCGAGCGGACGTGCTCCCAGCCGGCATTGGCGAAGTCGCCCCGCTCCCCGATGATCGACCGGGGAACGCTCTGCGGATACGACCGGCGCTGGACATCGGTCTCGTTCCGGGCCGTCGCGAGCAGGCCGGCGCCGGTCTCCGTGATCACCTGCTCGATCCGGCTGCCCTCGGTGCTCGCGAACAGCTTCTCGTCCCGGTACGCGTCCGCCGATGCCTGGGCCGAGACGACCTCGGGGCCCGCAGCGCGCATGATCCGCGCGCTCTCGAGCAGGAGCTCGATTCGCTCGTCGAGGGGGACCTCGAACGGGTCCTGGATGCAGGGCGACGACCAGGTGCCCTCGACGACCGGTGCGGGCGCGAGCCGGGACCGTGGCCCGGATGCCGCACCGGCCTGGCCGACGGCGATCCTCACCAGCTCCGCCAGGCCATCGACATCGGTCCGCGTCGACGCCGCGAACCCCCACTGGCCGCCGACCAGGACGCGGAGCCCGATCCCCTCGGTCTCCTCGAGGACGAGCTGCGCCACGCGATCGTTCTCGATATGGACGCCCTGGTGCCGCCGCCGGACGACCCGCACGTCCCCGTACTCGACGCTCGAGGGGAGAAGCCCCAGGATGCGCTCGGCGAGGGCCCGCACGGCCGGCGGTCAGTCCGCCGCGTCGCGGGCCAGGCCGGCGTGTGCCGGTGTCGGCGCCGCGTGGGTCTGGGCGGCGCGGCCGGCCCGGGCGATCGAACCGAGCAGGAACAGGGAGACCGCGGCGAACAGGACCACGCCCAGCGCGTCGACCGGCACCGGCGTCTCGTTTGCGGCCAGCCATCCCGTCAGCACGAGCGCAAGCACGGCCCCGACTGCGACGAACCCGTCGTCGATCACCAGGCCGATCACCTGGTCGACGGTGCCGCGCAGGATCCCCGAGATCGAGATGTTCATCAGACGGCCCTCGACACGACCCGGCCACCGGGCACCATGATGTTGAGCATCCTCACGCCCGCAATCGACACCAGGACGAACGCGATGAAGATGACCGGCAGGGCCAGCGCATCGCCGGGCCACTCCACCCCCATCCCCTCGGCGGCCCAGAACACGCCGAACGAGCAGAGCATCGCGCCGACGAAGTACTTGAGCGTGTTCTCCGGCACCCGGCTGAGCGGCTGGCGCACGATCGCGCCGATGATCGAGACCAGCACGAATGCCGCGATGGCACCCAGCGTCGAGGCGAGCATGGCGTCGGTCCCCGACGCGCCCAGCGCGATCACGATGAAGGCGACCTCGAGACCCTCGAGCAGCATCGCCTTGTAGCTTGCGACGAACCCGATCCAGTCGAAGCGGTCCGACGACAGCCCCTGTGCCCGGAGATCGGCGACCTCGCGCTGGTAGATCGCCTCCTCGTCGTGGAGTGGCACGATGCCGGCGTACCGGAGGATCGCCTTGCGGATCCACTTGAGCCCGAACAGCAGGAGCAGCGACCCGACGAAGACCTGGAAGGCATGCTCGGGGATCACGTTGATCAGCGTCACGCCGAACACGCCGACGAGCGCACCCAGGGTCAGCAACGCGGCGCCCGCGCCGTATAGTGGCGCCCGCCAGCCGCGGGTCACACCAATGGCGAGGACGATCGTGTACGCCTCGACGAACTCCACGACCGATCCCATGAACGCCGGGACGGCCGCCACGACCATTGTCAGCATATGTAACACCTGCTACGTTGTACTCAATGCACTCTAGGATCGCGGCAGGGCGCTTGTCAACCTGCATCGACGGGGCCGCCGGGCATCGGTCACGGCGCGGGATTCGGGCGTCGTGACGAGGTCGCGGGACAAGGCGCCGACGTCGGGTGCGCCTGCCGACGCGTCCCCCTCCGCGGGCACGTCCACAGCCGCCGGCGCGTCCACCGCCGTCACCGTGTCCGCCGATCCTGCCTGGACGCTCATCGTCTATCGGGTCCCGACGGACTCCTCGCGTGCCCGGGTCGCGATCTGGCGCGACCTGAAGCGGCTGGGTGGCCTGTACCTCCAGCAATGCGTGTGCATCGTCCCGCACACGACCGAGACCGCCCAGAGCATGACCGCGATCCAGGAACACATCGAGGAGCTGGGCGGCACGTCCAACGTGTTCGACGTGGCGATGAACGACCCGCAGCGCGACCAGCTGATCGCCGACTTCCGAGGTCTCGCCGGGCGGGACTACGCCGAGATCGTCGAGGAATGCCAGACGAAGTTCGTCAAGGAGATCGAGTTCGAGCGGTTCCGCTCCAACTTCACGTTCGAGGAGGTGGAGGAGATCCGCCACGACCTCGAGAAGATCCGTCGCTGGTTCAGGCGAGCCAGCGCGCGGGACTGGTTCGGGGCCCCGGGTCGGGCCGAGGCGGAGACCTGGATCGAGCGATGCGCGGCGCTCCTCGACGCGTTCGAGGAGGACGTGTTCACCGTTACCTCGGGTGATGACGCGCCGCCACCGGCGGCGGCCGCGGCCGAGGCCCCGGCGACGAGAAGGTCAGCCGGCGCCGACGCCCAGGGCTAGGTCGAGGAACGCGAGCTCGTCGGCGCGAGCGTCGATCAGCTTGCCGACCGGCGTGCCGGCACCATGGCCCGCGTCCGTGTCGATGCGGATGATGATCGGCCCGTCACCCGCCTGTGCCGCCTGGAGCGCCGCCCCGAACTTGAACGAGTGGCCGGGCACCACGCGGTCGTCGTGGTCGGCCGTGATCACCAGCGTCGCGGGATACCGCGTCCCTCGCCGGACGTTGTGCAACGGCGAGTACGACAGCAGCGTGCGGAACTGCTCTGGGTCCTCGGACGAGCCGTAGTCGCTCGTCCACGCCCAGCCGATGGTGAACCGGTGGAACCGCAGCATGTCCATCACGCCCACGCCGGCGATGGCCGCCCCGATCAGCTCCGGGTGCTGGGTCAGCGTCGCACCGACCAGCAGACCGCCGTTGGACCGGCCGCTGATGCCGATCCGATCCGGCCGCGTCCAGCCCGAGGCGACCAGCCACCGCAGGCACGCCGCGAAGTCGTCGAACACGTTCTGCTTGTTGTCCAGCCGCCCCGCGTCGTGCCAGGCACGGCCGTACTCTGAGCCCCCGCGGAGCGACGCCACGGCGAGCAGGCCACCACGCTCCATCCAGGCCAGCCACTCCGGCTTGAAGGTCGGGCCGATCGCGACCCGGAACCCGCCATAGCCGTAGAGCAGGGTGGGGACGTCACCGCTGGGCTCGACATCGCGGCGCCGGGTCAGGAACAGCGGGATCCGGGTGCCGTCATGCGAGGTGACGAAGACCTGCTCGCTGATGAGATCACCGGGGTCCCAGGCGAGCCGCTGCCGTCCGACCTCGCGGACCGTGCCGTCGGCCATCCGCACCGCCAGCACGGACACCGGCGAGGTGAACGTCACAAACGTCAGGTACAGATCCTCGTCGTCGCGCCGCCCCGACAGGTCACCGATCATCCCGATCCCCGGCAGCTCGACGTCCGTCACCCGCGTGCCATCGAGCTCGTGGATGGCGAGCCGGTGGTGGGCATCGTGGAGGTACGCGACGGCCAGGCGGTTGCCCACGATCCGGGCGTGCGCGATCGCGTCGTCACCGGCCGCGATCACCTCGCGCGGGTGCGCGGGGTCGTCGATGTCCACCGCGATCACGCGACCCATCGGCGCATCGAGGTCGGTCGCGAGGTACAGGGTCCCATCGATCGAGCCGATGTGGTCGTAGCCGGCATCGGCGGCGTCGAGCAACGGGCGGACGGTCGCCGCCTCGACACCGGCGGCCAGGTCGGCGACATAGACCCGCTTCTCCGGGTCCGTCCCGCGCGAGACCGTGATCACCAGCAGTCGGCCGCCGTCGGTCACCTCCGGGTTGAAGTTCCACTCCGGCTCGTGCGGGGTCGAGAACACCAGGCGGTCCTCGGCGGGATCCGAACCCAGGCGGTGGTAGCGCAATTCCATGTCCAGGTTCGGCGCCGCATGCGCCGCATCCGGGGGCGGCGGCTGGAACCGCCCGTAGAAGAAGCCCGCATCGTCGTGGGTCCAGGCCGCGGTCGTGAACTTGCACCACGGGATCCGGTCGGGCAGGGCCGCGCCGGTGTCGACGCGCCGCACCGTCCAGGTGTGCCAGTCGGAGCCGGCGTCGCTGATCGCACAGGCGATCACCAGCCCACCCTCGGCCACCACCGCGTCCGCCAGCGCCGTGGTGCCATCCGCGTTCAGGGTGTTGGGGTCGAGCAGCACGCGCCCGATCGCGTCCGGCGCGTCGCTCGTCCACAGGACATCCTGATCCTGGAGCCCGGTGTTCCGAAGCTGGAACCAGCGATCGGCGCGGTGCCACGGGGCGCCGGCACGAGGAACGTTCCACAGCTGCGCCAGGCGCTCGCGAATGGCGCGCCTGGTCGGAACCGCCCCGAGGACCTCCACGGCGAGCGCGTTCTGTGCCGCGATCCAGGAGCGGGTCGCAGCGGACCCGGCGTCCTCGAGTGGGCGGTACGGATCCGCGATCGGGGTGCCGTGATAGTCGTCGACCTGATCGGCGGTCGGGGCCGGGGGGTAGCGAAGCGTCGGCATCGGCTCATGCTACGGGTGGTGGCCCGGGCCGCGCTCGGGCATCATCTGTTGCCGGACGCCGCCCGGCGCCAAGAGGAGTCCCGATGACCGAGCACGAGCACCACCACGAGCACCACCACACCGTGTCGTACCCGGATGCCGTGGCGGAGCTCCGGGCCGACAAGGACGCGTTGTTCAAGGAGGCCGACGGGAGCCCGATCCCCGCGACCGAGCGCGATACGTTCGGCGGCCTCCCCTACTTCCCGATCGATGAGGACCTGCGGCTGGACCCGCTGCCCCTCGTCCCGTACACCGGCAGCGAACCCGTCAAGTTCGAGATCCCCACCTCCGACGGCCGGCTGCGGCCCGCCGAGCGCGCCGGGGTGTTCCGCTTCGCGCTCGGTGGGGTGGACTGCTCGCTGACCGCGTACCGGTTCGCCAACGACGCGAGCGACACGCTGTTCGTCCCGTTCCTCGACGCGACCAGCGGGACCGAGACGTACGGTGCCGGTCGATATCTCGACCTCGAGGCCGAGGACGACGGGACGTACGTGCTCGACTTCAACCTCGCCTACCACCCGTCGTGCGTCTACGACCCGCGGTTCTCCTGCCCGCTCACCCCCGCCGAGAACCGGCTCTCGGTGCGGGTCGAAGCCGGCGAGCGGCTCGCGCCCGGGCACGCGTAGGGCGCGCTCCCGGGCTCAGCCCGGCGGGCGCTTCCCTGCGGAGGCTGGCCGTCGGGATCACCTGCCGCGCGGTGCGGCGTCTTCCGCCGCGCGGCATTTGGGTCGCGTTTGCGTCACCCAGCACCCACACGACTGCAAGGCCGCGTCGGTGATCCCCAGGGCACCAGATCACGGACACCGAGCACTCACACGGCTGGATGAACCGATATTGCGCCCGGCAGCCGCCAACCTCGCTCCCATCAGCCGCCTGGGTGCTACCTGACACAAACGGGGGCTGGAAACGGACCGACGAGCAGCCGGGGCGAGGACCCAGGAGGCCGGGCGACGATGCGGGATGCCGGGGCGAGGACCCGGGAGGCCGGGCGAGGACCCGGCGATGCGGTCAGGCGCCGTCGACCATCGGCCGGCACTCGCCGATCCAGCGCTCGAGCGTCTCGGCGTCATACGGCGCGGCAAGCTCGGCGATGAACGTGTGGAACCCGAGCGCCTTGTACTCGCGCATCTGTCCGGCGATCTGCTCCGCCGTGCCCGGCCAGAACGTGTCGTCGTCCGCGATGTCGGACATCGGCGTCCGGTTGTGGGCCATCTGCGCCTGCAGCACCCGGCGCGCCTCCTCGGCGGTATCGCGGATGATCGGCTTGCAGCCGAGCGTCATCTCGATGGTCGCGACGTCCCGTCCGACCTCGTCGCAGTGGCGCTGCAGGACCTCGATCTTGTGCCGCATCACGTCGACCGGGCCCATCGCGTTCCACATGTCGGCGTACTTCGCGACGGTCCGCAGCGTCTTCCGCTCGCCCGAGCCGCCGATCATCACCGGAAGATGGGGCTGGACCGGCGGCGGCAGCAGGCGCATCTCGTCGAGCGCGTACCGGCCACCCTCGGGTGAGGTCACGGCCTCACCATCGAGCAGCCCGCGGATCGCCCCGATCGACTCGTCGAACCAGTCGAGCCGCTGGCCGAACCCGGTGCCGAAGTCGATGCCCGCCGCCTGGTGCTCGAGGTCGAACCAGGCACCGCCCAGACCTGCGATCGCGCGCCCCTCGCTGATGTGATCGATCGTGGTCAGCATCTTGGCCACGAGGGCGGGGTTGCGGAACGGGTTGGCACCGACCAGCAGCCCGAGCCGGGCCCGGGACGTGACCTTCGCCCATGCCGCGAGGGTCGTGTATCCCTCGAAGATCGGCTGGTACGGGTCACCGAAGATCGCGTACAGGTGGTCCCACGCCCACAGGTGGTCGTAGCCGAGCTGGTCGACGCGGGTCGCGACGGCCTCCTGGTCGGCCCACGACGTCGCCTGGTTCCACAACAGCACGCCAAGTCGAGTGTCCATGTGGTCGATCAGCCTCCGTGTCGTCGCCGTCCTGCTCGTCTCGCCTCCACCCTACAGGCTCGCGCCGTCCGACGCCGTCGCAGACGAGCGGTCGATCACCGCGCCGGGCAAGATGGACGAGGCGCATCCGCCGGGCAGGATGGGCGAGGCGCATCCGCCGGCATCCGGGAGGCGCGATCCATGACCTTCGATCTCGACCGGTTCGTCAACGCACAGCGAGGCACCTACGAGGGCGTGCTTGACGAGCTGCAACGCGGGCACAAGACGGGGCACTGGATCTGGTTCATCTTTCCGCAGCTCGCCGGCCTCGGCAGGAGCGAGCTTTCGCGGTTCTACGCGATCGCCTCCCTGGACGAGGCGCGCGCCTATCTCGCCGATCCGGTCCTCGGGGCACGCCTGCACGAGTGCGCGGCGCTCGTCCTCGCAACCCGCGAACGGACCGCCGAGCAGATCTTCGGATCGCTCGACGCGATGAAGGTTCGCTCCAGCATGACGCTGTTCCACCGGGCCGCTCCCCGCGACCCGCTGTTCGGCGCGGTGCTGGATCGCTGCTACGGCGGCAGGGCGGACGAGGCGACGGACACGCTGCTGGCCTCCTCCGAGCCCGGCGCAGCCGCCGGGTAACGCGCCGGGTAACGCGCCGGGTAACGCGGCCGCCTCCCCCGACGGAACGCCGCTCAGCGTCCGGACAGAAGTCGCTGGAGGTTCCGGACGGTCTGGTCGAGCAGGCGCTCGATCTCCGCGCTGTCCGCGTCGTCGCGCACGTGGAGCCGCAGCGTCACCTGCGACGTGCTGCGCGTCCCCACGCTCACCGTCGCTGACCCGCCATAGTCGCGGTCGCCCATCCCCCACTCCACCCGCCGGGCTCCCGCATCCGCGAGGAACCGGGCCTCGCCGACCGGGCGGACCTCGGCGATATCGAGCTCGGCGTCCGGGTCACCGTCAACCGCGATGGCCTCGTCGAAGCGCATCGCCGTGACGTACTCGGGCACGCGACGCGGGTCGGACAGGAAGGCGAACGCCGCGTCCGCGCCGACCCCCACCGTGGTGGTGCGCTCGAAGTCCGCCATGTCCGCCCTCCTGGTGATCGCGCCGGGCCGCCGTCCCCGACTCTATCCCGACCGCCCCGACCGCGCCGCGTGGCAGGCGGCGGGCGCACCGACGTCGGACGCTGCGGGTCCGCGGTCAGCCGGGCTCCTCCACCCGGAAGCCGATCGTCTCCGCGATGACCGTGGCCTGCTGGATGTCGATGGTGGCGCCCCGGATCTCGGCGTTGAGCGGATCGAGCGACGACAGGTCGCTGCCCCGCAGGTCCGTTCCCTCGAATGTGGCGCGATGAAGCCAGGCGCCCGACAGGTCGACGTCGCGAACGGTCGCGCCGTCCAGCCGCGCTCCGGTGAGATCGGCCTCGCGCATCCGGACACCCGTGAGCGACGCGCTGCCGAGGTCGGCGCCGGGCATTGCGACCATCGACCAGTCCCCCTCCTCGACGACGAGCAGCTCGTAGCTGCAGCGCTCGAACGTGCTGCCGACGAGCTTGCAGCGCGTGAACCGGGCGTTGAACAGGTTGCAGGCGACGAACGTGCAGCCGACGAACGCCGAGTCGATGAGGCTGGAGACGTTGAACCTGACCTCGCGGAAGGTGCACCCGGTGAACGATGCCGCTCGCATCACCAGGTCCGACAGGTCCGACCCGGAGAACAGCACCGACTCGTGCCTCGTGCCCGAGAACGTCGCATCCCCCCAGGTGGCGGCATCGAACGTGGACGTGATCGGCGCTGCCGGCACGGTCCGCCGTTGCGCGGCCATCAGCACCGGACCTCGTGGACGGCGACCCGACCCGCGGGTCCGGGGCCTGCGTGGGTCACAGCGTCGCCTCGATGACCGCCGCCAGCTCGGCCGGGCGGGTGAGGAACGGGGAGTGTCCGCCCGCGATCTCGAGTGCCTCGACGCCCAGCCGCTCACGCGCGGACGACCGCATCCACTCCGGGTTGATTGCCCGGTCATCGGCGCACGCGATCACGCGGCTGGGCACGGCGGGCCACGCCGCCAGCGGCGACGGCTCGTTCATCACGCGGTATGCCTGCGGCCGCAGTCGGTCGACCGCCCACGCGGCCAGCTCGGCGGGAACGTCGTCGAAGAACAGCTCGGTGGCCGTGCGCGGACCGACCATCCAAACGTCGTCCCCGAGATGCGTCCACTCCGGCGTCGTCGGCGGGACCCGCCCATCGATCGGCTCCCGGGCGCGCTGCTCGTTTGCGCTCAGCCCAGGCATGGGAAGGAACGACGCGAGGAACACCATCGCGTGGACCGGCTGGAGCTCCGCAACGAGCGGCAGGACCAGCCCGGACATCGAGTGGCCAACGAGGACCGCTGGGTGATCGGCGCGCATGGCGTCGATCACCGCCCGGGCGTAGTCCGCCGCGCCGAGCGCCGGGTCCGATACGGGCAGCTCCGGGGTGATCACCCGGTGACCGAGCCGCTCCAGCTCGGGTCGCAGGAGGTCCCAGCACCAGGCGCCGTGGTACGACCCGTGGACGAGGACGATGTCCATGGATGGCCTCCGTGTGAGCCGTTGCGGTTCCGGACCTTCGATCCGTGCAACCGGAGAGGAATCGTACGCGCTGGACCACGGCCGCGCGGCGCCGGGATCGTGGCGTCCCGGCGGCCGGAAGGTCGTGGCCCGGACACCGTCGCGGCGCTTCGAAGTCTGCGAAGATCCGGCGCGTGAGATGGAACGGGCGGTGGTTCGGATGACCCGCCGCGGAGTCGCGCTGTTTGCCCTGATGTCGGTGATCTGGGGCATCCCATACCTGTTCATCCGGGTTGCCGTCGACGAGATCTCGCCCGCGACGCTGGTCCTCGCGCGCACGGGGATCGCCAGCCTGATCCTGGTGCCAGTCGCGCTCGCGCGCATCGACCTCCGGGCGGTGCTCGCCCACTGGCGCTGGGTCGCCGCGTTCGCGGTCGTCGAGATCGCCGTCCCCTGGGTGCTGCTCGGATCCGCGGAGCAGCAGATCTCGAGCTCGCTCGCCGGGCTGCTTGTCGCGGGCGTCCCGCTCGTGGGCGCCGCGATCGCGCTCACCACCGGCGGCGCCGACCGGATCGGCGGCAGGAGCCTGGTCGGGCTGCTGATCGGGCTGGCCGGCGTGGCCGCCATCGTCGGCGGCGACTTCGAGGCGTCCAACGCGACGGCCCTGCTCCAGGTCGGCGTCGTGGTCGTCGGGTACGCGGTCGGCCCCGCGATCCTCTCCCGGCGGCTCAACGGCGTGCCGTCCCTGGGCGTCATGGCCGTGTCGCTCGCCGCGTGTGCGGTCGTGTACGTCCCGATCGTGGCCGTCGACCCGCCGGTGACGATGCCCAGCGTCGACGTGATCGCATCGATCGTCGTGCTGGGCGTCCTGTGCACGGCCGTCGCGTTCATCCTGTTCGCGGCGCTGATCGCGGAGATCGGGCCCGTCCGGGCCACCGTGATCACCTACGTCAACCCTGCCGTGGCGGCGCTGCTGGGCGTCCTCGTGCTCGACGAGACGTTCACGGTCCCCATGGCGCTCGGCTTCGCCCTGGTCATCCTGGGGTCCACGCTGGCCACCCGACGGTCGCCGGGCACCGCGATTTCGGACGCTCCGGAGGCCACGCTCGCCGGCCCCTAGCGTCGCCATCCCGCACGCTGCCACCGTCCGAGTCGGGCCATCGGCGGTGCCAACGGCCTGCCGCAGACATGCGCGAGGACATGTTCCATGCGTCTCCCGCCAGGCACGCTGCGCTGATGAGGCGTCCCACCAGCTCGCGGAGGTTCGCACGATGACCACCCACCCGGTGCCCTTCGGTGTCGCGCGGCTCGCCGCGACCGGACGGACGCGGGCGTTCGACCTCGCCCTCGCGGGCTCGCTGCTCGCCGTGGCCGGCGGCGTGATCCTGATGGGGATCATCACCGCGGAGGCGCTCTACCCTGCCCCGTACGCCACGGGTGCCAACGAGATCAGCGACCTCGGTGGGACCCGTCCACCGGCCGGGATCGTCCTCCAGCCCTCGGCGGCGATCTTCGACCTGTCGATGATCGTGGTCGGACTGCTGCTCGCGGCGAGCGCGGTCTTCGTCCATCGGGCGTACGGGTTCCGCTCGGTGTCGCTCCCCATCGGCGTGCTCGGCCTGGCCGCGCTCGGCGTCGGCATCTTCCCGGGCAACACCGGAGCGCCACACGCGATCTGCGCGATGGTCACGTTCGTTGCCGGTGGGATCGCCGCCGTCACCTCCGCCCGCGTCGTGAGCGGGCCGTTCCGACCTGCTCGTGATCCTGCTGGGGACGATCACCCTGGGCGTCCTGCTCACCTACCTGTTCCTCGGCGACGCGCACCCGATGGCGTCACTGGGGGTGGGCGGGATCGAGCGCTGGATCGTCTACCCGGTGGTGATCTGGATCATCGCGTTCGGCGGCTACCTGGCCGGACGCGAGCCTGTGGGCGAGGGGTGACCGGTCACAGCACCCGGCCGTACTGGCGCGCGGGAAGGATCGTGTAACCGAGCGCCCGCCAGAACGCGACCGCGCCCTCGTTGTCGTCGAGGACGATGACGTTGACCTTGGGGCAGCCGAGGGCCCGCAGCCCGTCCTCGATCGCGGCGACGAGCTGTCGGGCGGTTCCTCGCCGCTGGTGATCCGGGTGGACCCCGACGTGGTAGATCCAGCCGCGCCGGCCATCCCAGCCGCCCAGCGCGGAGCCGACGATCGCGTCGTCGGCGGTCGCCACCAGCAGCAGCCCGGGGTTGCGCCGGGCCATGACCGCGAGCCCGGCATCGTCATCGCCCAGCGACCGGAGGTCCAGCAGGTCCCACAGCCCGCGGAGCGCCGGCCCGTCGGCGTCCTGCCATTCGCGGATCAGCACCGGCGGCTCGGGCGGCTCCGGCGGCTCGGGTTCGGGGGCCGGCTGGCCGGCGGGTGTCTCGTCGACGTCCGGCACGGCCGTCGCCGCCTCGCGCGGCGGCCTCGGCGGCAGGGCGGCCATCCTCGCGGCCAGGTCCGAGGTCGGAGCCGGCCCGCCACGCGCGATCTCGGCGGCCTCCCGTGCCGCGACCAGCGTCGCAAACGGCCCTCGCACGAGCGGCATCCCCAGCTCGTTGACCTGCTCCGCGTCGGTGAGCATCCAGCCGCCAGACGCCTGCTCGATGGCGAATCGCCCGTCACCCGTCGCATACAGGCCGGCCCCCTGTCGCTTGAAGGTCGCGGGTCCGACGGGCTGTCTCGGCATGCGCCAATGATCGCCCGTCCGGCGTCGCGCGTCCCGGGCGTTCGCCGGCGGTACAGTCCGGCGATGGCCTCATCGACCCGCGCCTTCGTCCTCCGCCACACGCGGCTGCGGCCCGTGCCCGGGCTCGAGGACGTCAGCCTTCACCTGGCCGACGAGGTGCTTCCGCTGTGGCGGGCCGCGCAGCTGGAGACCGGGGACGAGGATGCCGCCCTGCCCTACTGGGCATTCGCCTGGGCGGGCGGCCTTGCGATCGGGCGCTACCTGCGTGACCGTCCCGATGCCGTCGCCGGTCGACGGGTGTTCGACCTCGCGTCCGGGTCGGGGCTGTGCGCGATCTCGGCGCTGCGGGCGGGCGCGCTCGAGGCAACGTGCGCCGACATCGATCCGTTCGCGGCGGCCGCCATCGCGCTCAATGCCCGCGCCGCCGGCCAGCGGGTCACGATCATTCACCGCGACGTGCTCGACGATGCCCCGCCCGAGGCCGACGTGATCCTCGCCGGCGACTGCTGGTACGACCCGCACCTCGCGGCCCGCGTCCTGCCGTGGCTGGTGCGGGCGCGCGCGCAGGGGATCGACGTCCTCGTCGGCGACCCCGGACGTCGATATCTGCCCACGGCCGATCTCGTCGAGCTTGCTCGCTACGAGGTGAGGACGACGACCGAGCTCGAGGACCTCGCACTCAAGGATGGGCGCGTGTACGGCCTCAGGCCCGCGGCCGGAGCCTGACCCGCCGGACGCGCGGCTGCGGGGCGGGAGTCACCCGCCACCCTACTTGTGCGGGGTGCGATGATCCGCGCATGGTCGAGTACGGACAGGGCGTCGGACAGGCGACGGGCGTCGGCGGTCAGGCAGGCGGGGGCGGCACGCAGGACCTCGGTGCCGGGGCTGCGGCGTTCGTCGACAACGCGATCCACACCGTGTCGGCGCTTCCCCCGGAGCAGCTGGTCCTGGTCCTGGTCGCGGTCCTGGCGGGCCTGATCATTCTTCGCCGGGCGTTCTGACGAGCGGGACCGCTCCCTCCTCCGGTTCGGCGAGCTGACCGACCTCCGCCGCCAGCGCCTCCGACACGCCGGGCGCGCCGATGGACGAGCTCGTCGCCTCGGGGCCCGCGTGCAGCGTGCGAACGCTCGGAATTGCCAGCATCGCGATCGTGATCGCGATGTTCAGGCCGCCGGCGATCAGCAGGCTCTCCCCCACCCCGATCACCTCCGACAGCGGGCCGATCAGCGCGTAGCCGATGGGGTTGAGCGCGACGGATCCGAACCAGTCGAACGAGCTGATCCGCGAGATGGCGTGCTCCGGGATCTTCTCCTGGAGCGTCGAGAACCAGACGGCGTTGCCGATCGCAAAACCGCCGCCGCTGACGAACGCGGTCGCGGTGATCGCCCACAGCGGTGCGCCGGCGCCGAGCAGGAGCACCTGGAACCCCGCGGGCAGGACGAGCAGCAGCAGGGCGATCAGCGGTCGAGAGAACCGGACGCGGAGCGCGACCAGGCCCCCGAGCAACGACCCCGCCGACTGGACGGCCAGGATCGCGCCCCAGGCACCGGCCCCGCCCAGCTGTGTCTTGGCGACGAACGGACCGAGCACCAGCAGGGCCGGGAAGAAGGTGAGCTGGAACAGCGAGAACGAGGCCACGACGGCGACCAGCCAGGTCCGCGACGTGAACTCCTGCCATCCCTCGCGGAAGTCCGAGATCACGCTGCGCCCTGACACGCGCATGGTGCGCGGCAGGTCAACGCGCGCCAGCAGGATCGCGCTGACGGCGAACGTGAGGGCATCGGCACCCAGGGCCCAGGCCGGTGCGGCAGCCGCGACGATGATCGCCCCGATCGCGGGTCCCGCGATCGACGCCGTCGAGCCGGACAGGCCCAGCATCGCGTTGGCCTGCTGGAGCCGCGCGGGTCGAACCACCTGTGGCAGCAGCCCCTGGAATGCCGGCCGCCCGAACGCGTTGACGCCGCCGTAGACCACCTGGAGCAGCGCGACCGCGAGCAGCGAGGCGTTGCCCGTCAGCAGCAGGACGGCGGTCAATCCCTGCGCCACGCCGCGCAGGACGTCGGCGGAGACGAGGACGAGGTGCCGCGGCAGTCGGTCGCTCCAGACGCCGCCGAGCAGGAGCAGCACGACCAGCGGGATCTCGCGCGCCAGGATCACGAACCCGAGGTCCGCGGGGCCGCCGAAATCGAGCACGGCGAACGCCAGCGCGATGTTGGCCATCTGGCTGCCAAAGGTCGACACGGTGCGGGCGCCGAACAGCAGCCGGAACCGTCGCTCGCGCAGCGGGTCGAGCTCAGCGGGAAGGTGCATTCGGGGGACGGTACTACACGGGGGGTGCGTGTCCGGTCCACGGGCGGGCTCTGCCGTGGCCCGATCGACGGGCGCGTCGCTGACTGCCCGGCAGGCGCGTTTCGCCGGCGCGGCGTGCAGGCGGCCGCGCGGCCGTGCATCATCGCTGTCTGCACGCTCCAGGGCGCGATGCGCCCGCCAGCAGGGGGGCCTTCGATGACGACTCCCGCGCCCGTCACGGTGTCACCCGAAGCGCGAACCTCCGGGCGTCGCCGGCCGGGGCGCACGCGGATCGCCGTGATGGGGATCATCGGGGTCGTCGTGCTCGCCGCGGCCGGTCTGGTGATGTGGGACGCCGGCTACCAGGGCAGGGTCCTGCCGGGCGTCCGGGTCGGCACGGTGGACCTGTCCGGGCTCGACCGGGCGTCGGCGGCGCACGTGCTGGCAGCGGCGTACGACCTCGGGCAGGGACGCCTGATCCTGCACACGACGGCCGCGGGCAACATCGAGATCCCGTATTCGAAGCTCGGCCGGGAGGCCGACATCGACGGCATGGTCGAGGATGCGCTCAACGCCGGACGAGCCGGGTCGGTCCTCGTCCGTGCCTGGGCGGAGGTGACGCAGGCGGTGCGCGGGACGACGCTCCAGCCCCGCCTGCGGCTCGACCACGCAACCCTTGCCGCGCCGATCTCCAGCGCGCTCCGGACCCTGGACCAGCCACCGGTCGATGCCACGGTTGCGATCGGGCCGGACGGGTTCGTGAGCACCCCGGCCCGCTCTGGGCGGATCGCCGACCCGGCCCCGGTGATCACCGCGGCCATCGACAGCCTGGGCCGGATCGACGCCCCGGCGGAGGTCACCATCGCGGTCGGCCTGGGCATCGTGCCACCGGCCACCAGCGACTTTGCGGCAACCGTGGCGAGGGTCCGTGCCCGGCAGCTCATCGGCGACGTGACCGTGGTCTTCGGCAAGAGCTCATGGACGATCCCCGCCGCGACCGTCCGCAAGTGGGTGCGCTTCGTCGCAGGCCCCGGGGGGTCGGTATCACCCGCGGTCGACGCCACCCAGGTGAGCGGCGCCCTGGGAGCCGTCGGCAAGGGGGTGAAGCTCAAGCCCGCGTCCGCGACATTCCTGACCGCCAGGAGCGGCAAGGTCGTCGGTGTCGCGGCCGCCAGGAACGGCCGCCGCCTGGAGGTCGACGTCACGGTGGCCCGGATCGTCGACGAGCTCATGGCTCGCAGCCGCGGCCGACCGGCAGCCCCGGTGACGGCGATGACCGTGTCGGTCGCTCCCGACCTGACCACCGATGCCGCGACACGGACCGCGCCCCTGATGACCAGGCTGGGCACCTGGACCACGTGGTTCCCCATCGGGAGCAGCAACTACTACGGCGCCAACATCTGGCTGCCCGCCCAGATCATCAACGGGACCGTCCTCGCACCCGGCCAGACGTTCGACTGGTGGCGCGCCGTGCTGCCCGTCAACACCGCCCGGGGGTTCGGTCCGGGCGGGGTGATCAAGACCAATCACACGGAGCCAACGGGCGCGCTCGGCGGCGGCATGTGCTCGAGCTCCACCACGCTGTTCAATGCGGCCCTCCGAGCCGGGCTCCGGATGGGCGCACGCTCCAACCATCGCTACTACATCTATCGCTACCCGGTGGGCCTCGACGCCACCGTCTCGATCATGGGCGGCGGCCGGCAGACGATGAGCTTCACCAACGACACGGGCCACCCCATCCTGATCCGCGGGTTCAAGATTCGTGGATCCAACGGGCGCGGCTACGTTCGATACGAGATCTGGGGCATCGCCGACGGGCGCCAGGTCACGATCGGGCGCCCGGTGATCACCAACGTCCGCAAGGCGACCACCCGGACCGTCCTCGTCAGCACCCTCCGGACGGGCGTGCGCAAGCAGACCGAGTACGCGTCGAACGGCATGGACGTGTCGGTGTCCCGGGTCGTCCGGGACGCCGCCGGCAAGGTCATCCACCACGACGTCTACCGCTCCCACTACGTCCTGTGGAACGGCCTGATCGAGGTTGGCGCGTAGCCCGACCGGCCCGCCGGTACCATCAGGGTCGTGACGCCGGGTCGCCCCGCCCGTCCGATAGCTGGAGGCCCAGATGCGCTTTGGGTACGGGCTGCTCACCGCCCAGCACCATCCGTCCGATCCCCGACCGGTGGCCGAGCTGTATCGCGAGGCGATCGAGTATGGCGTGCTGGCCGAGGCCGCCGGGTTTGACAGCGTCTGGACCAGCGAGCACCACTTCGTCGACGACGGCTACATGTCGGCGCAGCTGCCGGTCCTGGCGGCGATCGCGGCACGGACTGAACGGATCCGGCTGGGGACCGGCGTCCTGCTGGCACCCCTGTTCGATCCCCTGCGGCTCGCCGAGGATGCGGCGACCGTCGACCTGATCTCCGGCGGCCGGCTGATCCTCGGCCTGGCGATCGGATGGCGCGACGAGGAGTTCGAGGGGTTCGACACCTCCACGCGCTCGCGGGGTGCCCGCCTGGAGGCGACGATCGGCGTCCTGCGCCAGGCATGGGGCGACGGGCTGACCACCGGTGACGGCGTGACGTTCCGCTATCCGGCGCCGGGGCTCAACGTCACGCCCAAGCCGGTCCGCGGCGCGGCGACACCGATCTGGGTCGGCGCCGGAGCGGAGCCCGCCGTCCGACGCGCGGGGCGCATCGCCGACGGCTACCTGGGCAGTGGCGCATCGCCGGAGGCGCTCGCCGACCGTGCCCGCTGGGTCCGCGACGCGGCCGGAACGGCCGGCCGGGACCCGGACGCGATCGAGATCGCCGTCCACCGGACGACCTTCGCCTGGCGCGATGGCGACGCATGGCAGCGCGTCGGCGATGCGGCCCGGTACATGAGCTGGAAGTACGCCGACATGGGAGCCGCGCGCGGCTCCACCCGTCGTTCCCTGCCGGACCCGGGCGACGCTCCCTCGCCCGACGACGTCCGGTCGCGGATGCTGGTCGGTTCGCCTGAGGCGGTCGCGGACGGCATTCGCGCCTACGCCGCCACGCTCGGCCCATCCGGTTCGTTCGTGTTCCGGACGCACTTCCCGGGGCTCGATCCGGGCGTGCAGCGCGAGGCATTCGATGTCCTCGTGGAGGACGTGATCCCGTTGCTCCGCGACGCGCGATAGGTGGGGCGCGTGCCCGATCGCGACCGGCGATGGGTCGCCCTGGTCCCATTCGCCATGATCGTCGTCCTGGCCGGCGCGATCGCGATCTCGGGCCGGCCGGACCCGGACGGGCAACCGGCGGGATCGCCCACGCCGGCCGGCTCATCGCTCCTCCCTGGCCGATCCGTCGCGACGAACGCTCCGGGCGCCCCAGCGACACCCGGTCGATCGCACGGTCCCGACGAACAGGCGTTCGCGGACGCGTTCCTCGCCCTCGCCGACGAGCACAACCGGGCGTGCACCGAGATCCTGCTTGCCAACCCGCTTGCGGAGTTCGACCTCGTGGGTGCCCGCCTGACCGACCAGGTCATCGAGACGCGAAGCCGACTGGCCTCGCTGCCCAGGCTCGAGCTGACGAGCACGCTGGTCGGTGACCTGGACTCGGCGATCGCCGACACCATCGCCCTGCTGGAAGCCGTCGACCCGCACGGGCCACGGGTCGATCAGGCCACGGCGTACCAGGCCGCGCTCGACCACTGGGTCGCGCACGTCCTGCCGGTCGCAAACGAGATCCGGGCCGTGGTCGGGCTCCCGGACGCGACGACCGGCGACCTGCAGCTCTAGCGCAGGTCGCCGGTCGCTCTCCTCCACTTGCCGACGCCCGGACGAACCGGGGAGCCGGGAGGTCAGTGTGCGACACCCTCCGACGCCGGCCCCCCGTCAGCCGGAATGTCGGAGACGCTCATCGCCGGGTTGCGTCTACGGGACCAGGAGGTCGGTCATCCGGTGGACGTGCGCCTTGTCACAGGTCGCGCCCAGGCAGCCGAGGTGCCAGGCATCCTGGATGGTGCCCAGCAGCGAGTAGTGGTTGTAGGGCCGGCTGGACTGCCGCGCACCATCGTGGGTCGACGAGATCACGAGCGTGACGACGTGGCCGCCACCGGGGTTCGCGGTGCAGCAGCCACTGGTGTCACCGAACCCGAAATCGCTCGAAGATCCGGTGTAGTCACTCTCGTCCCAGGTGACGAAGATGACCGAGTTCTGGCTCCACACGGGCGAGCTCATGATCATCCCCACCGTGTCCGCGAGGAACGTATCCCCGGCCGCGACCAGGCCGTGGTTGAGCTCGCCTGCCGGCGGATAGCGGCAGTCCGTGTCGGCGCTGACGCCCGGGTCGATGTACCGCCCGTGCATGTCATGGCACTGGTCGGGGGCGATGAAGCTGTAGTTCGCAACGGTGCCGCTGGCGAGGTCCGTGGCCAGCTGTGAGAAGTCCACGACATTTGCCATCCGGGCCGCGTCGTTCTGCACGTCCAGGTACGAGACGAACGGGTTGTGCTTGCGCTCGTACAGGTCCTGATTGATCGTGCCGGCTGCGCCGCACGAGTGGGCGAGCTTGTCGCCGTTGCACAGGTCCAGCGCCTGCTGGTAGTCGGTCCACGTCTTCCCGTGCGACTCGAGCTGGTCGACGATGTTCACCGCGTTGATGTTGACGTCGTTGTCATCGGCGACTCCATGGGTCGAGCCGGATGTCACCGCGACGTAGTTGGGCTGGCTCGGGTGCGTCACGCCGTAGTAGCTGCTCGCAAACCCGTACGTGCCGGCGGCCTGGTTGATCCACGGCGCGTCCGCCGTGTTCCCGATCAGGCTGTCGGAGCCGGTGTTCTCCATCATGATCACGAACACGTGATCGAAGTTCTGCCATGACTGGCTGTGCGCGCTCGACTGACCGTTCGCGGCCGAGACTGCGCCCGCCTGGGCGGCGAAGATCCCGGCGACGATCAGGGCAAGCGTGGTTCGCTTCCGAATCCCTGCACGACTGGTTCTGGGACGCATGCGATTCCTCCTGGGGCCACCGGTTCGCGCTCATCCGTCGGTGGGGCTGGGGACGTGGGTGTCGATTGTCCCCTGAAGACCTGTCCGTCGTGGTTGCATATCCGCATCACCACCGATCGTGGGCCGATCAGCGGAACGTTGCATCCGCCTTTCAGCGGTGCCAGGGCGCACCGCAAAACGCCGTTCAGCCGGCGAGATCGGCCCCGGCCAGCGTGGCCCGCCTCGGTTCGCCCGCCTCGACCGCGGGCGTCGCACGCTCCGTGAACTGGAGCCGGTACAGCCGCGCGTAGATCCCGTCACGGGTCATCAGCTCGTCGTGCGTGCCCAGCTCGGCCAGCCAGCCGTCGTCGAGGACGGCGATCCGGTGGGCGCCGCGGACCGTCGACAGCCGGTGGGCGATGATGATCGTCGTCCGGCCGGTCATCAGGTGGTCGAGCGCCTCCTGGACGAGGCGCTCCGATTCGTTGTCCAGCGAGCTCGTCGCCTCGTCCAGCAGCAGGATCGGCGGGTCCTTGAGGATCGCCCGGGCGATCGCGATCCGCTGGCGCTGACCCCCCGACAGCCGCGAGCCACGATCGCCGACGGGCGTCTCGTATCCCAGCTCCATCGCGCTGATGAAGTCGTGGGCGTTCGCGGCGCGCGCCGCCGCGCGAACCTCGTCATCGGACGCGTCCGGGCGTCCGTACCGGATGTTGTCGACGACCGAGCCGCCGAACAGGGTCGCCTCCTGCGGCACCAGCCCGATCTGGCTGCGCAGGCTGGCGGTGGTCACGTCCCGGACGTCATGCCCGTCGAGCCGGATCGTCCCCGAGCTCACGTCCCACAGTCGGGGCAGCAGGCCGACCAGCGTGGTCTTGCCCGACCCGGATGGCCCCACCAGCGCGACCACCTCGCCCGGGGCGATGTCGAGCGTGAGGTCGCGGATGACGGCGCGGCTGCCGTCGTAGCTGAACGTCACGCCTTCGAGCGCGATCCGGCCCGCGACCGGCCCGATGGCTGTCGCATGCGGTGCGTCGACGATGGTCGGGACGGTGTCGATGATCTCGAACACGCGCGCGACTGCGCCGGTTCCCTCCCGGAACTGTCCGTACAGGCTGGCGATCGTGGCCAGGCTGGCACCGATCGTGACCCCGTAAAGCAGGAACCCCGTCAGCGTCCCGATCCCAAGGGTGCCCTCGATCACCCGGTGCCCCGTGAACCACAGCAGCACGGCGATCGCGCCGTAGCCCAGGAAGCCCATCAACCCGCCAAACCCGGCGCGCCACAGCGCCAGCCGCGAACCGGCCGCGACGACCCCGGTGAGGTCGGCCCGGTATCGCTCGACCTCCCACGTCTCGCGGACGTAGCTCTCGACGACGCGGATGCCGGACAACGCCTCCTCGGCGGTCGCCGTGCTCCGGGCGATCGCATCCTGAACCTCGGTGCTCACCCGCTGGAGCGGGCGACCGAACACGAGCGCGACGAAGATCAGCGCCGGCGCGAGGACCAGCGCGATCGCGAGCAGCATCGGGCTGAGCGTGAACAGGATCACGATCGCCCCGATCAGCCCGATCAGCGACGACAGGAGCGCCGTGGTCGTCTGGGTGAGCAGGGTCCGGATCAGCGTCACGTCGCTCGACAGCCGCGAGACCAGCTCGCCCACCCGGTTGCGCGCGTGGAAGTCCAGCGACAGCGTGACCAGCCTCGCGAACAGCTCGCTGCGGAGCTGGGCGACCACCCGCTCCCCCACCACGCCCAGCAGGTAGGACTGGATGAACCCGCCGAGCGACTGGGCGAGGAACAGGATGACCAGGCCGACCAGCAGCCGGTCGAGCCCCGCGGCGTCACCGCCGGCGATGACCGAGGTGACCAGCCCGGCGACGACCAGCGGCACCATGAGCGCGAGCCCGGATCCCAGCAGCAACCCGCCGATCGCCACCGAGAACGGGAGCAGGTGGGGACGCAGGTAGCCCAGCAGGCGGCGCCACGGCACGCCACCCAGGCCGCGGACGCGGCGCGCGACCTCGCCCGGTGAGGGCGGGACCGTGACCGGGGCCAAGGGGTCCATCGGTTGATCATGCCATGCAGCGAACCGGCCGAATGGGCCGAACGCCCCCTGCGGTCGGGCGGCGGTGGATCCCTAGCCCAGGGTCGCGAGGAACCGGAACACCGGGACCGCTGCCGCGAAGCCATCGGCCAGCAGGTCGGGCAGTCCCGGGTCGCACACCTCGGCATCCGCGAGCGGACGCCCGAAGACCACGTCCTTCCAGCGGAACAGGTCGGCCATCGGATGGTCCTTCGGAAAGCCGGGCGGGATGCGGCGCAGCGCCTCGTGACACCTGACCTCGCCGAACCAGGCGACGAAGCCCGGGTCCTCGAGCGCCGCTCGCACGCGCTCGGGCTCCACCACCAGGGCCTGTCGGAACGCTCCCAGGCGGTGCTTGTCGGGCCGCCACATGCCGCCGCCAACGAACATCTCGCCCGGCTGGAAATGGAAGTAGCCACCGCTCCCCCGCTCGGCGGGTGGCGCGGAGTCATCGCCCGCGCCGGCCTGCCCGAGCCACGCGAAGCTCGCCCCGACGCCGGTCTTGTACGGCGACTTGTCCCTGCTGAAGCGCGTGTCGCGGTAGATGCGGAACGGGGATCGCCTGGGATCCGCGTCGAGGGGGATCCCGCGCGCCGCGAGCCGCTCCGCGAGCGCCTCGATGAGGGCCGCCATGGGGTCCCGCAGCAGGCGCTCGTAATCGGCCTTGCGCGACTGGAACCACGCGCGGTCGTTGTTCTGGGCGAGGTCGGCCAGGAACTGGATGGCCTCCGGCGTGAAGCCCGCGAAGGGCGCCGCCGACCCGCTCATCGCGCCGGGCCCCGCGCGCGTCGGGCGGCGCCGGTCACGCCGGCCCGTCCGGGCGGTACGGTGCCTCGTCGTCGAGGGCACCCACGAACTCGGGCAGATCGGTGTGGCCGAGCTGCTGCCGGATCGCGAGGTTCTCGCCGGTGTGGAACCAGTAGTGGTAGATGGCGCGCTGGAGCATGTTGCCGACCGTGCGCCGCATGGTCCGGCCGTCGCGGACGGGGTGCTCCAGGAGCGCCCGCGTGGTCAGCGAATCGAGCCATGGATCGGCCGCAGCCGTGATCGCATGCCATGCGTCGAGGACGCGCGAGGGATCGGGGGTGGAACCGGGGGCGCCGTAGGAGAACTCGCGCTCGATGTCGGGAAACGGCGTCAGGCCCTGGGCCAGGGTCAGGAACTGGCGCTGCTCGTGGGCGCCCAGATGCCCGATGTTCCAGCTCAGGCAGTTCATCGGCCCCAGGCGGATCCGGGCGTGCGCCTCCGGGACCTCGCGGATGCCGCGCTCGAACTCCGAGCGCGCGAAGCGCAGCTGGGCGACGAGCGGATGCGGTTCGGCCATCGACGTCCTCGCTGCTGTGGCTCCGGGGCGTGGCGTCCAGTCTCCCATCCCTCCGAAGGTGCCGTCGAGCGGGCGCGATCTCAGCCGCCGGCGGCCGCGCCGGGTGCCCGGCCGGCCGCCCGTCGCGCAACCTCGATGAACGGGCGCAGGCGGCTGGTGACCTCCATCTCCGTGCGCCGGAACGCGGCCAGCCGCTGCTCGTCCGTGCCCTCGACCTCGGACGGGTCGTCGAGCCCCCAGTGGAGCGTGTTGGTCGAGCCCGGGAACACGGGACACGTCTCCCGGGCTCGGTCGCAGACCGTGATCACGTAGTCGAACTGCTGGTCGAGGAACTCCGTGATCACCTTGCTGCGGGCCGCCGACCAGTCGATCCCCTGCTCCGCCAGGACGCGGACCGCGAACGGGTTGACGCGGGTCGCCTCGGTCCCCGCCGAGCTCACCTCGAAATCTGCGCCCCCATGGCGCTTGAGCAGCGCCTCGGCGATCTGGCTCCTCGCGGAGTTGTGGGTGCACACGAACAGCACGCGGATCGGGGCCACGGACACCTCCCTGCGGGTTGCGCGGCCGGCGGCCGCGATCGTCATCTGGAGATCCAGCAGCTGGCCCTCGAGCCGGTCCAGGTCGTCGCGCCGCCGGGCGATGACCCGTCGCTGCTCGGCGAGGACCGGCGCCAGCCCCGCGTCCATGGCGCCGTGCTCGAGGCACAGCCCGGCCAGCCGGCCGGCATCGCCCGGGGCCAGCCCAAGGCTGCGCAGCGCCACGACCAACCGAAGCCGGGCGAGATCGGCCTCGCCATAGGTGCGGTAGCCGTTGCCGGCCCGGCCGGGACGCGGCAGCACGCCCGACGCCTCGTACCAGCGCACGGCCGACGCCGCGACGCCGGCGCGACGGGCGAGCTCGGATACGCGCATGCCGCTGCGGCCCGACGTTCCGTCCATGCCGCACAGCGTAGACCTTCAAGTGGCTCGAAGGTCAAGCCGAGCAGCCGATGCCCCCGAGGGCCATCACACGGGTCGTGCGGACGGCCGCCCGCGGACCGGGCCGTCCGGTCCCGCGAACGTGACACCCGGCATTGTCGAAACCGGCGACACGGGTGCGATCGTCGAGACGTCGCCCCGATGTCGCGACCCTCCAGGAGCCTGCCCCAGATGCTGTCCCTCCGGGCAACCAGCAACGATCACAACGCCCGCCTGATGCCCCACGTCGACCAGCTGCGCGTGCTGGCCGAGATGATCGGCGAGGTGGACTGCGAGGCGATCCACGGCGTGTTCGAGGAGGAGTACCTCATCGTCACGCGGCAGCTCATCCCGCAGATGGAGACGTTCGAGACGCTCCTCTACGGGCAGCTCGAGACGCTCATGGGCGGACGGCACTCGATGAAGCCGATGCGCGAGGAGCATCGCGCCATGCGTGGGCTGATCGAGGAGCTCGGCCACTACCGGCAGCACGTCGAGGGATGCCGGCTCACGGGCGTCGAGGCGCTCGCCCTCCGGCGCGCGCTCTACCGGCTGTACTCGATCCTCAAGGTGCACATCGCGGAGGAGGAGCTGTATGTCGGCGTCCTCGAGCAGCACCTGTCCGACGAGCAGAAGGACGCGCTCGCGCACGGGATCGAGCACGCGATGACGCAGCCGCTGTAGCGCGATCGTGGCGGACGGGCCCGGCGGTCGGTCGCCGACGCGGGGCTCAGGCGCGCGATCTGCGGGCTACCGGCGCGGGACGGCCACCCATTCGAGATAGCGGGCGTCGAACTCGGCGATGAGGCGCGCCCGTTCCTTCATCAGGGCGGCCCATTCGTCAAGCGTGGCGTACCCGGCCGGCGTGAGCTCGTAGTCCCGGCGCGCCGGACCGGTGCCCTCGGTCGACCACGACGAGCGCACCTGGCCCGTCTCCTCGAGGTCACGCAGCGTCCGGTAGACCTGGCCGACGTCCACCGGGCCGTTGGTGATCCCCATCTGCCCCAGGTCGCCGATGATCGCGTACCCGTGCGCGCCGCCGCCCGCGAGGATCGCGAGCACGAACGGCTCCATCCAGCGGTGGTGCCCGCCCAGCGGCGCCCAGCCGCGGTGGATCGGAATGCCGGCCTCGTCGACGCCGGAGGCGATCCCGGGCGTCGTCTCGTCGGATGCGGCCTCACCGGGTCCGGAGGCGGCCTCGTCCTCCTCGACGTCCGGGATGACGTCGGCGGGTTGCGAAGCACGGCTCGTGGCACCCATATGCCGCTGGACTATAACCGGAGGATCGCGGCGCGGTCGGGCGACCGGACCGGCCACGCGGATCAGGCCTCCGGGACGCCGGGGTGCGCCATCGCCGCCGCCAGGAGCTCGTTGACGTCGGCGGTGACACCCTGCTCGACGAGCCGGATGTACGTCTCCTCCTCGGCGAGGTGGACCTTGAGCAGCGCGTAGAGCTGGAACACGACGCGCCGCAGCGCGATCGCGCGGCCGAGGGTGACGTGGCGGGTGTCGAGATCCGCGGACAGCTTCACGATCTCGGCCACCAGCCGGCGGATCTGGTCGTGCTCGCGGCGCATGGGCGTCATCGAGTGCCGGTTCTGCATCATCCGCTCGAGCTCGGGGTAGATCGTGGCTTCCGAGGCCGTCACGTGCGGGAGCAGGGTGGTGTTGAGGAACGTGCCCAGCTGCTGGAGCTGCGTCCGCACCTGGTCCGCGGGTGCGGCCAGCAGCGAGTCGGCGATCTCCGGCATCTGGTTGACGTGGCGCAGGAGTCGCTCATGGTTGTCGTGCGTGACCTGCGGGAGGGTCTGGGTCATCGTGGTTCTCCTCGGTGGATCGGGGTCGGCGCGCTCAGCGGGCGGCCGGCATGGGTGCGTCGGCGGCGTCGGTCAAGCGGCTTCCTCCTCGGGCTGGTCAGCCAGCGCGGCGAAGAACAGGGCCACCGGCCGGTAGACCGCGTGGGCCAGCTTCATGAACGGGGCAAGCAGCACGAGCTCCAGGGCGACGGCGACGTGGACCAGGAACACCCAGTAGCCCCAGGATGGCGCGCTGGGGAGGTACAGCGCGAGCTCCAGGACGAAGCCCGTGACGCCCGTGACCCACAGCAGGCCGAGGAGCATCCAGTCGGCGATCGTGGATCGGGTGACCGACCGGTTGGCCTTGCGGTAGCGGTCGAGGATGAGCACCGTGACGCCGTACACGAGCATCAGGCCCGCGACCGTGCCCAGGAGCCGGACGGGGTACCACAAGGGCACCGGTGTTCCCGTCTCCTTGACGCCGATCAGGGCAAGCCCGTAGTCCAGGCCGGTCGCCGCCAGCAGCCCGATGAAGCCCCACACGGTGATCGCATGGACGAGGCCGCGACGACGGAACCAGGGCACGTCCGTGGTGTCCGCGTCGCACTCGGCGCGGAACTGGGCCTGGCCCAGTGACTCGCGGCCGATCGCCACCCAGGCGGCGCGTGCCGATCGGCGGAGGGCGGCCCGGCTGCCGGCAACGGTCCGCAGGCCCACCTGTTCGCGCCTGGCGATCGCGCGCGCCATGCCGGCGATCCCGGCCAGCCCCGCGAGGACCACCAGGAGCATCACCACGATGCCCGTGTTGTGGATGAGCTCCTCGGGGATGAACTCGAAGATGGCCAGCGACTGGCCGCTCTGCGGGCCATGCGCGGAGTACATGAACAGGGCGAAGAATGCCGCCAGCAGCACCGCGAGAACGACGGCGCCGGCGGGCCGGGTGTACATCGTCCAGGCGATCCGGGTGCGGTCATAGCTCGCGATCGCGTACCGGCGCGCGGCGGCCATGAACTCGCTGG
Organism: uncultured Chloroflexia bacterium; assembly: GCA_963749705.1. Taxonomy (GTDB): domain Bacteria; phylum Chloroflexota; class Limnocylindria; order Limnocylindrales; family CSP1-4; genus CAIXZV01. The sequence continues at coordinate 99,233 of CAVVNQ010000011.1, forward strand.
GGTCGGCCTGCGTCGGGCACGTCTCGGCGCATTCGCCGCACTGGTAGCAGCTCCACAGCTCCTTGCTCGACAGCAGCGCGTCCTTCATGCCCACCTGCGCGTAGCGGATGATCCGGCGCGGGAACGCGGAGTCCGTCTCGGACAGCGGGCAGCTCGCGGTGCACGTGCCGCAGCTGAAGCAGGCGCTGATGTCCGTGGCGCCGAAGCGCTGGAGGTCCGAGTAGAGCCCGGTATCCACTCGCGTGGCCGCGGTGGTGACCGGCGGTGCGATGGCGGTCATCAGGACACCCGCCCGGTGGGCTCGTACTGGAAGTAGCCGTCAACCGGCGTGGCCTTGATCTCGGCCAGCCACCCGTAGCGGCGCATGCCCATCACCCAGAACACCACCTCGTGGGTCGGGGCGTCGATCGCGGCGGCGATCTCGGGAACCGTCATCGGCCCGTCCCGGAGCGCGGCGAGGATGCGACCTCGCATCACCGGCTCGTCGCGAACGACCTCGCGAACCTCCCTGCCGTTCGGGTTCGTCATGCCGGTACCTCCACCAGGCTCTCGATCATCGCGGTGACCTGGGCGTCGGTATAGCCGAGCAGGTCGATGGCGTTCTCTGGACACATCGGGACGCAGCCTCCGCATCCCTTGCAGCCGGTGGGGCTGATCACGGCGAAGTGCCGGTCACCCTCCTCGGCCATCGAGATCGCGTCGTACGGGCAGGCCGTGAGGCAGTCGCCGCACGCGGTGCAGGTCGCGGGATCCACGATCGCGACCAGCGGGTCAAGCTCCGTGAACCCCTTCTTGAGCACCGCGGCGCTCTGGGTCACGGCGGCCAGCCCCGAGGCCACGGACTCCGACGACGTCTTCGGACCCTGGCACGCGCCGGCGATCAGGACGCCGTCGACCACGGTCTCGACGGGACGGAGCTTGGGGTGGATCTCGTTGAAGAACCCGTCACTGCCCGCGGGCAGCTTGAGCACGTCCACCAGCGCCTGGTTGGCGCGCGGCACCATGCCCGTCACGAGCACGACGAGGTCCACGGGCAGCGCGAGCTCCGTGCGCTCGGTCAGCAGGTCGGTGACGGTGACCGTCAGGCCACCATCCTCGCGCCGTTCGACGGCCGGCGGCGCGTCGTCGCCGAACTTGAGGAACACCGAACCGGCCTTCCGCGCCTCCGTGTACAGCGGCTCGAACTTGCCGTACGTGCGCATGTCCCGGTACAGGTGGTACTGGCGGATGGCCGGGTCGAGGCCCGACACCTGGACCGCCGTCTGGACCGTCGCGGCGCAGCAGAACCGCGAGCAGTACGCGTTGGCGCACCCGGCGGTCCCGCGGCTGCCCACGCAGTACACGTAGGCAACGCTCCGGACGGGCCGCCCGTGCCACGCGAGCGGGCCGCTCGATCCGTCGACGAGCTCCTTGAACTCGGGCAGCGTGACGACGCCTTCGATCCCGTAGCCCAGCTCCCCCACCTCGGGCTGGTAGCTGTCGAAGCCGGTGGCGACGACGATCGACCCGACGGCGACCTGGATCGTCCCGGCGCCTTCGCCGCCGACCCGGATGGTCGCCTCGTAGTTGCCGAAGCTGCCGCTCTTGCCGACCATCTCCGCGCCCGTGAGCACGGTGATCGACGGTCGCTTGCGGATCTCGGCGACCAGCGTGGCCACCAGGTCGCGACCCTCACGATCGTGGGGGAACATCGGGCCGAACCGGCCGACCCAGCCGCCCAGCTCGACCTCTCGCTCGACGAGCGTGACCCTGAGGCCGATGTCGGCGAGCCCGACCGCGGTGCGCAGGCCCGCGATCCCGCCGCCGATGACGAGCGTGTGGGGAATGGTGTCGACGACGAGCGGCACGAGCGGCACCGTGTTCCGCGTCCGGGAGATCCCGGCGCGAACGAGCGCGGTGGCCTTCTCGGTGGCGCCCGCCGGGTCGTCCGTGTGGACCCACGAGCACTGCTCCCGGATGTTGACCTGGGTGTACTCGTAGGGGTTGAGGCCGGCGCGCGAGGCGACCCCGCGGAACGTGTAGGTATGGAGCTTGGGCGAGCAGGACGCGACGACCAGGCCGTCGAGCGCGTTGCCTTCGATATCGGCAACCATCTCGGTCTGGGTGGCGTCGGAGCAGGCGAACATCTCGTGCTTCGCGACGACCACGTCGCCGGAATCACGGATGTCCGCGATCACCTTCTCGACATCGACGTAGTCGGAGATGTTGCCCCCGCAGTGGCACACATAGACGCCGATGCGGCGGCCACCGTCCGGGGACCCGGCACCCTCAACCGACATCTGAGACTCGCTTTCGGACGGACGAGGCGACGCTCCTGCGAGCCATCGGCCGGAGGATTCGTTCATGCCGGCACCATCTCGATCTCCTGGGTCTCGACTCTGGTGGCCTCGAGGTGGGCGGCGACCTGGGCCACCGCGGCGCCGGCGTGGAGGATCGAGTCGGCGATGTCCTTGGCGCCCGATGCGGCGCCCGCCACGTAGACCCCCGGGATGCTCGTCTGGCCGGGGTTGAGGTCCTCCTCGGGCTCGTCCACGTAGCTCCACTGGTCGAGCGAGAGCTCCTCGACCTCGAACAGCTGCTCCGCGTCGCGGTTGGGCTGGACGCCCACGGCCAGCACGACCAGGTCGTACTCCGCCTCGACGATCCCGCCGCCGTTCTCGATGTCCTCGTACTTGAGCACGAGGTCGCCGTTGGGCAGCTCGCGGATGTCCGCGACGCGGCCCTTGACGTAGTTGGCGCCCATCGACTTCGCCTGCTCGTAGAACTCGTCGTACCGCTTGCCCGGTGCCCGGATGTCCATGTAGTGGACGGTCACGTCGGCCAGCGGCAGGGCGCCCATGAGCAGCTGGTTCTGCTTGATCGAGTACATGCAGCAGAACCGCGAGCACAGGGGATTGCCGACCGTCTCGTCTCGCGAGCCGGTGCACAGGACGTAGGCGATCCGGTCCGGGACCTTGCCATCGCCGGGCCGGAGGATCGTGTTGAACGGCCGGGTGGGCGCCAGCAGGCGGTCCATCTGCATCCCGGTGATCACGTTCTTGAACCGGCCGAAGCCGTACTCCGGCTTGAGGTCGGCGGCGAACAGCTTGAAGCCGGTCGACACGACGACCGCGCCGACCTCGACGTCATGCTGCCTGTCTCGCGCGTGGAGGTCGATGCAGCCGTCGACCGGGCAGGCCGCGACGCACTCGGAGCACTCCGAGCACACGGCACAGTCGAGGCAGCGGCCGGCGGATTCGCGGGCCTCGGCCTCGGTCAGGGGCGCCTCCACCTCGCGGAAGTCGGTCGGGGCGGCAACGAGCGTCGTGCCCTCGGATGCCGTGCGCCGGAGCGAGTAGCTCTTCTGGCGGGCCAGCACCTGCTCCTTGTCGACCACCGGCAGGCGGTCGTCGAAGCCGTCCATCGTCCCGCCGGTCAGCCAGCGGTCGATCATGTGCGCGGCTCGCCGGCCCTCGCCGACGGCGCGCGTGATGTCGGTCGGCCCGTGGACGACGTCACCCGCCGCGAACACGAACGGGGTCGCGGTCTGGCACGTGGCCGGATCGGCGACCAGCAGGCCGTTGGTGCTCGTCGCGAGCCCGCCGGCGAAGGCGCTGGTGTCGGCCTTCATTCCGATCGCGCTGACGATGACCTCGCACGGGATGACGAACTCGCTGCCGGGGATCGGCTCCGGCCGTCGACGTCCGGAGGCGTCGGGTGCACCGAGCGCCATCCGGGTGCAGCGCAGCCCGTTGACGGCGCCATTCTCGTCACCCACCACCTCGGCCGGTGTGACCTGGAGGCTGAACACGGCGCCTTCCTTCTCGGCGTCGTCGGCCTCGACGTGGTGGGCCGGCATCTCGTCCCGACCGCGCCGGTAGGCGACGGTCACCGATGCCGCGCCCAGGCGGCGCGCGGTTCGGGCCACGTCCATGGCCACGTTGCCGCCACCGACGACGACCACGCGGCGGCCGGCGACGTCGAGCGGCTCGCCGAGCTTGACCTTGCGCAGGAAGTCGGTGCCACCGAGCACGCCCAGGCGGTCCTCGCCCGGCACGCCCAGGTTGGTCGAGCGGTTCGTCCCGGTCGCGACCAGCACGGCGTCGAAGCCGTCGGTCCTGAGGCCCTCGAGGTCGCGGACGGGGCTGCTCGTCGCGATCTCGACCCCGATCGCGCGCACGTTGTCGATGTCGCGCTCGACGACCGCCTCGGGCAGGCGGTAGGACGGGATCGCGAGCCGGAGGTAGCCGCCCGGCTCGGGGGCGGCCTCGAAGATCTTCACGCCGTAGCCCTTGCGGGCGAGCTGCCAGGCCGCCGTCAGGCCGGCAGGCCCGGAGCCGACGATGGCCACCCTTCGTCCGTTCGCCGGCGCGACGTCGATCCCGGGGCCGTCGCCCGTGGTGTCGTGCACATCCGAAACGAACCGCTTGAGGCGCCGGATCGGCAGGGTGCCCTCGAGCGAGCCACGGGTGCACTCGGATTCGCACGGCGCGTAGCAGGCCCGCCCGAGCGTGCCCACCAGGGGCGTCGCCTCGAGCACGAGGCGATACGCCTTCTCGTACTCGCCGCTCCGGATGAGCGACACGTAGCCATGCGCCTGGATCCCCGCCGGGCAGGCGAACGAGCACGGTGAGCTGCCGGCACGGTCGATGACCGCCTTCTTGGGCACCGCCTGCGGGAACGCGATGTACGCGGCGCGGCGGGCCACCAGGTCGGCGTTGAACTGGTCGGGCACGGCGACGGTGCACGCGGTCTCGCACTTGGCGCAGCCCGTGCAGGTCGCCTCGTCGACGTAGCGCGCCTTCTGGGTGACGGAGGCGTGGAAGCGGCCGTCCGCGGACCGCCGGATCCCGTCCACCCGGCTGTAGGTCATGGCCGTGATGTTCGGGTGGTGGATCGTCGCCGCCATCTTGGGCGTCGAGATGCAGCTCGCGCAGTCGAGGGTCGGGAACACCTTGCTGAGCAGGATCATCTTCCCGCCCACGCTGGCTTCCTTCTCGACCAGCAGGACCTTGTAGCCCATGTCGCCGAGCTTGAGGGCGGACTCCATGCCGCCGATGCCGCTGCCCACGACGAGGACGTCGTACCGCTCGCCGGCGGTCTCGGGCAGGTCGCAGGTCTGGGTCATGGCCGTCACCTCGTCACCGCCGGGCCGAGCGCGGCGAGGGCCGTCGAGAAGCCCTGGACATGCCGCGTGAATGGCTCGGCGCAGACCGAGCAGATGGCCGCCATCCGCAGCCGCTGCGGATCGATCCCGAGCTCGCGCATCCGTGCCTGCGACTGGCTCATGATCCGCGAGGACCGTTCGGCGCAGTCGGGCAGGTAGGCGCATTCGTCCCCGTCGGATGCGACGAACACGCCGTCGAACCCGGTCTGCAGCGCATGCAGGATCCACGCCGGGCGGATCCCGCTCGTGCACGGCAGGCCGATGACGTCGACGCCCGGCGAGTAGTGCATGTGCGAGCTGCCGGCCAGGTCGATCCCCGGGTCGGAGATGTTGTTCGTGGAGAACACGAGGATCCGGGGCACGAAGGTGTCTCCGGGAGCTCGCGGCTCGGTCTCGACGGGGGCGGTCATCGGATTGCGGCTCCTTGGCCGGGTCCGCGGGGCGCGTGCGCGCCCCGCGTCGGCCGAAACGGGTTACTTGCGGCGAATGACGAGCACGCGGTCGTAGCCTTCGGCTGCGATCGTGCCCAGGAACTCGTGGCCGACCTTGGCCGACCAGGCGCCGATGTCGGTCTTGGTAACCGGATCGGTTGACCAGATCTCGATCACGGAGCCGACGGGAACGGTGCCCATCCCCTTCTTGGCCTCGAGCAGCGGGCCGGGGCAGGCGGCGCCACGGGCGTCGATGACCTTGGCGGCCTGGATGGTCTCGAGCTCGGCAAGTGTTGCTGTCATCGGAATTCGATCTCCTAGTAGACGAGGCTGTTGGTTGCGGACGTGATCTCGGCCACGAAGCGGCCGGCGGCCACGACCTCGGCGCCGGCGACCAGGTCGTCCGGTGCGACGATGCCGCGGCTGTTGATGCAGGGGCCGCAGACGAGCAGCTGCGCGCCCAGCTCCCGGACGTCGTCGAGGAGCCTGGCCAGCGGCGGGAAGCCGTCGGCCGCGACCGTTTCCGCGACGCCGCGCCGGACGAGCTCGACGCCGTTGGCCTGAAACCCGAGCACGACGGCGACGTCAGAGGCCAGCGCCGCCCCCGCCATCACGAACGGGATCGTCGCGTGCTCCGGGTGGTCCGGCCCGTGCGTCACCATGAACACGAGCTTTTCCGCGTCGGCCATGAACGGTGCTCCTTGCCTTGCGCTCCGAACGGAGCTGTCAGATGAACAGGACCTGGCCGCCCTCGGCGGCCATGAGGAAGGTGGCGATGCCGCCCGAGTCGTCGACCAGCGGGTCGAGCGTCGTGGCGTCGATGCCCAGCACCTCGAGCGACCCTGCGCAGGCCAGGATCGAGACCTCGCCCAGCTCCTTGGCCATCCGGAACGTATCGAGCCACGGGATCGCGGCCGTCCCCGCGACGGGCTTGGTCCTGCCGGGTGCCCCGGCGTCGAAGGCGAGGCCCTGGTCCGCGTCGATCCGCTCGGACCGGAACGCGTCGAGCGCCCAGTACTGGAGCAGGATGTTGACCGGGCGGTCCATGGCTGCCGCGCCCGCGGCCAGCGTCGCGGCGGCGTGCAGCTTGTCTGCGGTGCCGGAGAACAGGACGATGGACAGGGTGTCGCTCACGGATGACCTACCTGGCTGGGGGTGACGGGCTCGCGTCGCGGGAGATCCGTCGTGGGTGTGGCGCGCGCGGCGGCGTTGGCGAGGTCGCCCATCGACGACAGGCGGCGGACGAGGACGGCGCGCATGAGCTCGCAGGCGGCGAGGATCTCGGGGTCGCTGAGGCCATATCGAACGGAGCGCCCCTCGCGGGTCGCCTCGACGAGCCCGACTGCACGCATCGAGCCCAGGTGCTGCGAGACCGTCGCCTGCCCCATGCCGAGCTCGCGGGCCAGCTCGTTGACCTCGCGCGACCGCTCGCCCAGCAGCTGGACGATCCGCAGCCGGTGCGGGCTGGCGAGCGCGCGCAGGAGCGACGTCTGGATCTGGTCGATCTCCGTCATCTCGCTGGCCGTACCTCGCCGTTACATCTCTCGAGATATTCATGCACCATGCATGTGTGCACTGCTGGTATATGTCATCGACACTTATAAGGTACGGGTCATCTGTCACCTGAACGGCCCGCGGTCCCGGGTTCCGGCGGGCCATCCGGATCGGCGGGTCGTGCCCCAACGGCCCATCCGACATCTCAGCGCAGCGTGAGATGTTTCACCCGTGACCACACCACTGCCCGTGATCCCCACGCCCCGGCTGGACCTGCCGGCACCCGACGTGTCCGCGGCGTCCGCGGCTGCGGCCCTGCTCGCCGACCCGGTGCGGGCCGGAATCCTGCACCTGCTCGCCGACGGGCCGCACTGCGTGTGCGAGCTTGCGGCGACGCTGGGCGCGCGCGAGAACAACGTCAGCAACCACCTGGCGCGGCTCCGTGACGCGGGCCTCGTGCGGGCCAGCCGCCACCAGGCGAACGCGCGCTTCCTGTACTACGAGCGCGACGACGATGCGGTGGCGGGGGCACGCGCCGCGCTCGACGAGGTGCTGCGGTGACGGTCATCGCGGTCCGCCGTCCGCACCTCCCGCTGGGACTCATCGTCGCCCTGGCCGCGGTCGCCTGGGTCGTCGCATGGCAGGTCAACCTGCCCGCCGCGGACTGGCTCGCGTACCACGGGCTCGGGCTCGAGCGCGGGTCGCAGGCCGGCGACGCGATCGCGTTCTTCGCCTACGACGTGCCCAAGGTGCTGCTGCTGCTCACCGGGATCGTCACCGTCGTGTCGTTCCTGCGCTCGTTCGTGTCGCCCGAGCGTGTGCGGCGAACGCTCGCCGGCCGTGGTGTCCTACCCGGCACCGTAGCCGCCGCCGGCTTCGGCGTCCTGACGCCGTTCTGCTCGTGCTCGGCGGTCCCGCTGTTCATCGGGTTCGTCGAGGCGGGCGTCCCTCTGGGCGTCACGTTCGCGTTCCTGGTGGCCAGCCCGATGGTCAACGAGGTTGCCCTGGTCCTGCTGTGGGGCCTGTTCGGACCCTCGATCGCGATCGCCTACATGGCGGCCGGGCTCGCGGTCGCGATCGCGGCCGGGCTGCTCATCGGCCGGCTCGGGCTTGAGCGGTATGTCGAGGACTACGTGTGGGCGATCCGGGCCGGCGCCGGCATCGCCGACGTCCGTCCCACCCTGGACGAGCGTGTTCGCGACGCCTGGCGATCCACCGTCGATATCGTGCGCCGGGTATGGCCGTTCGTCGTGGCCGGGATCGCCGTCGGCGCCCTGATCCACGGGTTCGTGCCCACGTCCCTGGTGGTGGAGCTCGGCGGCCGCGACAACCCGGTCGCCGTGCCGGCGCTGGTGGCCCTCGGCGTCCCGCTGTACAGCAACGCGGCCGGCACGATCCCGGTGATCGAGGCGCTCCTGGGCAAGGGGCTCCCGCTCGGGTCGGCGCTCGCGTTCATGATGGCCGTCACGGCGCTGTCCTTCCCCGAGCTGGTCATCCTGCGTCGGGTCATGAAGCCGCGGCTGCTGGCCGCGTTCGTCGTCATCGTCGCCGCCGGCATCCTGGCCGTCGGCTACGGGTTCAACCTGTTCCTCGCCTGAAGGAGATCACCGTGCACGTCATCGAGGTCCTCGGATCCGGCTGCCAGAAGTGCCAGCACGTCGAGAAGGTCGTCCGCGAGGTGGTGGACGCCGCCGGGCTCGAGGCCGAGGTCCGGCACGTGACGGACTACGCCGAGATCGCGGCGCGCGGCGTGCTGTCGACCCCCGGGCTGGTCGTCGACGGCGAGGTCGTGATGGCCGGCCGGATCCCGACCCGCGACCAGGTTGCCGCCTGGCTGGGCATCGCCTGAGCGAGGACCGTTCATCGCGGGCCGTCGCCGGTCAGGCCCGGCTCTGTCGTGTCGTCGAACCTCGGCGCTTCGTCGTACCCTGTCCGGACGCACGGACGGGCGGGCCCTTCCCGCCAGGAGGAACGCGATGGCCACGCGACACGCGCTGCTGCTCGGTACCCCCAAGGGTGCCTTCGTCCTCGACGGCGACGGAGACCGCCGGTCATGGTCGCTTCGCGGGCCGCTGTGCGACGGCTGGCCGATCCACGACGTCACCCGGGACGCAGCATCGGGCGCGATCCTCGCCGGTGGTGGCAGCCCGTGGTACGGCCCGGCGGTCTGGCGAAGCGATGACCAGGGCGCGACCTGGACCCATTCGAGCGAGGGGCTGAGCTACGGCGACGCGGGCCCCAAGGTCGCGACGGTATGGAACGTCACCGCGGCGCACGGGGTCATCTACGCGGGCGTCGAGCCCGCGGGCCTGTTCCGGAGTCATGACGGCGGACGCACCTGGGAGCACGTCGAGGGGTTGACGAACCACCCGACGCGACCGGAGTGGCAGCCGGGTGCCGGCGGCCTGTGCCTGCACTCGATCGTCCCCCACCGCGAGGATCCCGACCGGATGTGGGTCGCTGCGTCCGCGGTCGGCGCGTTCGAGACGCGGGACGGCGGCCGGACGTGGGAGACGCGCAACCGCGGCGTTCGTGCGGACTGGCACCCGGACAAGTACCCCGACTTCGGGCAGTGCGTCCACAAGCTGGTCATGGCCGCGGATGGCGGCGAGCACCTCTACCAGCAGAACCACTGCGGCGTGTACCGGTCGTCGGACGGCGGGCTGCAATGGGAGGAGATCAGCAACGGGCTGCCGTCGGACTTCGGGTTCCCGATGGCCAGCCATCCCCGCGACCCGCTGACCGCCTGGACCATCCCGCTCAACGGCGCCGACCGTGGCCGGTACATGCCCGACGCCAGCGCGGCGGTATGGCGCACGCACGACGGCGGTGACACCTGGGTCCGGTCCGGCGACGGGCTGCCGCAGCACGAGGCCTTCCTGGGCGTGCTTCGCGAGGCGATGAGCGTGGATGACCGCGACCCGGCGGGCGTGTACTTCGGCACCAGCACCGGGCAGGTGTACGGCAGCGTGGACGAGGGACGGAGCTGGTCCCTGCTCGCCGACAACCTGCCGCCGATCTGGTCGGTCGAGGCCGCCTCCGCAGAGGCCGCCTCCGCAGATGCCGCCGTCGTTGGCTGACCAGGTCCCGGGCGTCGTCGTCCACCTGCCGCGGTCGCTGGTCGCGCTGTTCCCGGGGACCGAGCGTCGGATGGAGGCCAGCGGGCGGACCGTGGCCGAGGTGATCGACGACCTCGACGCGCGCGTCCCCGGGCTGCGCAACCGCCTGGTCGATGCCGGGCCTACCATCCGGACCCACCTCAACGTGTTCGTCGCGGGCGAGCGATCCGGTCTCGATGCGCCGGTCTCGCCCGGTGACGACATCCATGTCATCCCCGCGGTGTCGGGCGGCTGACGGCGCAGGATCACGGGACGACCCGGGTGTCGGCGCCGCGGTCCCGGCCGCGACCGGCGGATCGGCCCCCTCCGCGGGGGCCGCATCGGCCGCCGACTCGCCATCCGGCCCCTTGTGATCGACGGGCGGCTGGCCGACCCTTGACATCGCACGACCGCGCATCCGATCGGAGGTCGCGCCTTCCATCGCCGCCCAGCCGCGCCCACCCGGGGCGCCCGTCCAGAGGTCCCGCACCGATGTCGCTCGCAACCAAGATCGCCGACCCCTCGTCCGACATCCTCCACGTCGACCGTCACCCGCTCGACGCGATCTTCCATCCCCGGTCGGTGGCCGTGATCGGGGCGACCGAGAAGGCGGGTTCCGTGGGTCGCACGATCCTGTGGAACCTGCTCTCGTCGCCGTTTGGCGGCACCGTCTACCCGGTCAACCCGACCCGCCCGGCAATCCTGGGCGTCAAGGCCTATCCGTCGATCGGCGCGATCGGCGAGCCGGTGGACCTGGCCGTGATCGTGACCCCGGCGGGGACCGCACCGGGCCTGGTCGAGGAGTGCGGCGAGGCGGGCGTCCGCGGCGTGATCATCATCAGCGCCGGCTTCAAGGAGGTCGGCGAGGCGGGCGTCGAGCTCGAGCGACAGGTGCTCGCCGCGGCGCGCCGGTACGGGATCCGCGTCGTCGGCCCCAACTGCCTGGGCGTGATGAACCCGGTTGGCGGCTTCAATGCCACGTTCGCGGCGGGGATCGCGGCCGCGGGGCGGGTCGGGTTCGTGTCCCAGTCGGGCGCGCTGCTGACCGCGATCCTGGACTGGGCGGCCCACGAGGACGTCGGATTCAGCTCGATCGTGTCGCTGGGCTCGATGCTCGACGTGGGCTGGGGCGACGTCATCGACTACCTGGGCGACGACCCAAACACCGACAGCATCGTCATCTACATGGAGACCATCGGCGACGCGCGCGCCTTCCTGTCATCCGCGCGCGAGGTGGCCCTGACCAAGCCGATCATCGTGATCAAGCCCGGTCGTACCGCGCAGGCGGCCAAGGCCGCCGCCTCGCACACGGGGTCGCTGACCGGGTCCGACGACGTGCTCGACGCCGCGTTCCGGCGGGCCGGCGTGCTGCGCGTCAACTCGATCAGCGAGCTGTTCGAGGTGTCCGAGATCCTGGCCAAGCAGCCCCGGCCGGCAGGCCGGCGGCTCTCGATCGTGACCAACGCGGGCGGACCCGGCGTACTTGCGACCGATGCGCTGATCTCGGGCGGTGGCGAGCTGACCGAGCTCACGCCCGAGACGATGGACCGCCTCAACGCGGTCCTGCCCTCGGTGTGGAGCCACAACAACCCGATCGACATCATCGGCGACGCCCCGCCCGAGCGATACGCGAAGGCGCTCGAGGTCGCCGCGGCGGATCCCGAGACGGACGGCCTCCTGGTGATCCTCACCCCCCAGGCGATGACCGACCCCACGGCGACGGCGCGGGCACTGGTCAAGCACGCCCGGATCGAAGGCAAGCCGGTCCTCGCGTCGTGGATGGGCGGCGCGGACGTCGAGGAGGGGGCGGCGATCCTGCGCGCAGCCGGAATCCCGACCTTTGCCTACCCGGACACGGCGTGCGTGCTGTTCAACCACATGTGGCGGTACGCGAACAACCTCAAGGCGCTGTACGAGACCCCGTCGCTGCCCGTCGCCCCGGAGCGCGGCGAGTTCCGCGAGGAGGTCGACCGGATCATCGCGGAGGTCAGCGCCGAGGGACGGACGCTGCTGACCGAGTACGAGAGCAAGAAGGTCCTGGCCGCGTACGGGATCCCGATCACCGACACCGAGCTCGCCCACACCCCGGAGGAGGCCTGTGCTGCTGCGGCGGACATCGGCTACCCGGTCGTCGCGAAGCTGCTCAGCCGGACCGTCACGCACAAGACCGACGTCGGTGGCGTGGTGCTCAACCTGCGCACCCCGGAGGCCGTCTGCGAAGCGTTCGAGACGATCCGCGACTCGGTCACGGCCAAGGCCGGCGCCGAGCACTTCGAGGGCGTCACGATCCAGCCGATGATCAATTGGAGCGGGTACGAGCTGATCGTTGGCAGCAGCCCCGATCCGCAGTTCGGGCCGGTCCTCCTGTTCGGGATGGGCGGACAGCTGGTCGAGGTCTTCCGGGACCGGGCACTCGCGCTTCCCCCGCTCAACACGACCCTGGCCAGGCGCCTGATCGAGCACACCAGGATCGCCACCGCGCTGCGCGGCGTGCGCGGTCGAAAGGCGATCGATGTCGACGTGCTCGCGGCGCTGCTGGTCCGGTTCAGCGAGCTGGTCGCGGAGCAGCCGCGGATCGCTGAGATCGACATCAACCCGCTGCTGGCCTCACCCGAGCGGATCATCGCCCTCGACGCCCGTGTCGTCCTTCACCCGGCCACCATCGATGACGCGGACCTGCCGCGGCTCGCGATCCGGCCCTACCCGCACGACTATGCGCGCGACTACGTGACCAGCGACGGCGTGCCGTTCGAGGTGCGCCCCATCCGGCCCGAGGACGAGCCCGGTCTCGCCCGGTTCCACGCGGCGCTGTCCCGCGAGACCGTCCAGGCCCGCTACGGCACCGACTTCGCCCTCGCCGAACGCACCGCGCACGAACGGCTGACCCGGATCTGCTTCGTCGACTACGACCGCGAGATCGTGCTCGTGGCCGAGCTGCCGACCGCCGACGGCCCGGTGATCGGGGGCATCGCGCGGCTGTCGCGCGTCCACGCCAGCGACGACAAGAGCCTGACCCTGATCGTGTCCGACGCCTGGCAGCGGCGCGGGATCGGCGCCCAGCTGGTTCGCTCCGCCATCGCGGTCAGCCGCAAGGAGCACGTCGGACGCGTCATCGCGCAGCTGTCGCCGGACAACGCGCCGATGCACGAGCTGCTCGCAGAGCACGGGTTCTCGTTCGAGGATCGCGACGGGCTGGTGGTGGCGTCGCTGACGACGCGCTGAGTCGCGGCAGGAAGCCTCCATCGGGGGTCGTTCCGGCGGCGTTGACAGGGCCGGCATGACGTGGAGACTCTCCGCATGAGGATCGTGCCGGTCGCACGCGCGCTGGCCCTCGCGGGAGTGGTCCTCGTGGTATCCGCCAGCGGGACGTCCGAGGACCCGGGTCCCATGGCGTGCGGCGACTGGCTGGTCCTGTCGTCAGATCAGCGACTGGCGCTGACCTCCCAGGTGATCGGCAGTGCGGACCAGGTCGTGGCTCGCATCCGCGCCGTTGCTGCCCGCGGTGGCGTGGATGTGGGGACGCGCGCGACGCTCGTCGCGTGGGTCGAGGGGAGCCTCACCAAGAACTGCGAGATCTGGCCGCCGCGCACGCGGTCGGTCCGCGCGACCTTCGACGCGCTCTATCCGTAGCGGCCGATCCCTTCCTGGGCCGGCTCGGCGGGGTCGGCCGGCCCAGCTTGCAGTGTCCGCCTCGCTGCTCAGTGGTCGGTGGACGATGATCCCGTTGATGCCGTTGATCCCGGCGATCCGGACGATCCGGACGACGGGGACGTCCAGCCGAGCAGGTCCCTGATCTCCACGGCGATCTCCGCCGGGGGGCGATCGCCGATGACCGTCGCATCCTCCAGGCCCTTCCCCACCCCGTCGCGCAGCCAACGGCGCGCGACCGCCAGGTCGTCGGCGCGCGAGCCGTTGGGATCGCCCGTGAGCCGCCGCTCGATCTCGGCCTCGGGGATCTCGAGCCGGACCACCGTGACCGGCATCGCCAGGGCGTCGCGGATCGCCTGAAGCTGCGCGGCGCTCGGGAGCGCGTACGCAAGGACGAGCCGATCGACCCCGGCCCCAACGTACGTGTCGCGGACGGCGCGCAGGTTCGCGAATGTGATCCGCGGATCCTCGTGCTCGTCGTGACCGAGGTCCGCGCCGTACCAGCCCAGCCAGTCGAGGTCGATGGCTGCCACGCCGACGCCATCGGCGCCCGCCACGTCGACGAGCTCGATCGCGACCGTCGTCTTGCCGGATCCGTATGGGCCCGCGAGCAGGACGGCGGCGGCGCCCGGGCCCGCGACGGGTGACGCGATGTCCGCGCGCCGGGACCCGTCCCTGGGTGTGGCGCGGCCGGCAAGCGCCTCCGCGCCCATGTCCACCGACGCCCGGTGTGCATCGGTCAGCAGGTGCCGCCGGTCGTGGCTCGACGCATGGGCAAAGCCGGCAAGGTCGGTCATCAGGTCGTGGAGCCTGGCCAGCTGGCGCGCCTCGATCTCTGACCATGCCGCGATGCCGGTCCCGGCGCGCATCAGCGGCAACAGGTGGTCCAGGCACAGCGGCGCAGCCGCGACCGCCTCGGCCCACGCCGGCTCGGCGGTCAGCCGGACCAGACCCTCGATCAGCCCGGCCTCGGTCCGCGTCACCCGGGCACAGACCGGGCAGGCCGGCGGGCGCGCCGCCGCGTCGAGCCGCTTCGACCGTGACCGCCCACCGGCCCGATGCACGGCAGCCAGCTCCGCGAGCCGGACCCGAAGCGTCGCCCGGAGCAGGATCGCCGCCCCGAGACTCCCCGCGCGGCGCCGATCGACGTCCAGGATCGCCCTGGAGTGCCTGGCACAGAACCCGCGGGCCGCGTCCAGGTCCGCTCGGAACCCGACGTCGTTGACGCTCTCCGCGAGGATCGCCTCGAGGAACGCCGCCTCGGTGCGCGCGCGCTCGCGGCACAGCGGGCAGCCGGGCATCCCGAACGCATCGGCAAGGTGGATGTCGGAGCTGCTGTGGACCGGGAGCTGCGACGTCACGCGGGCGCCGATCCCTCGCGCGCGTCCACCCCGGAGCTGCGAGCGGTGGCGCCCAGCAGGTAGAGCGCCAACGTCAGCGGTGACGTGGCCCGGATCGAGTGTTTCGTATTCGCCGGCATGTGGATCCAGGCACCCGGGCCGAGCGAGCGCCGCAGCTCGCCGACCGTGACGTCGGCGTCGCCGGTCAGCACGTGGACCACGGCGGGCCGGGCGGCGGTGTGCTCGGACAGCTCCTCGCCCACCGCGAAGCCGAACAGCACCAGCCGCAGATCGTCGCCGTCGTGGATCGTCAGGCTCAGGATCCCGTGTGGCGGCGGCGCCACCTCGGCGAGCAGATCATCGATGACATGGGCCGCAACGGTCACCACCGGCATCACCTCCTTCGCGGAGCCTACCGCCGATGGCGGCCACCGGCGTAGCGTGGCTGCGTGCTGCCAGGCACCGCCAACGACGGCAACAGCATCGGGGCGGGGACGGCTTGCGGACCGGGTGATAATGGTCTGGACAACCCATCCTCCCCCTCGGAGGTCGTCCCCGGGAGGTCACCGAGACATGACGATGCGAACGGCTGGTTGGCCGGGCTCGCAACGACGCTGGCAGGCCCGGCGTCGGCTGACCGCGAGCGAAGACGCATCGCACGGCGCTTCCAACACGGTGACAGTCCCCCGAGCGGGCAACATCTCGAGCGACGCCCGGGCGGGCAGACTGGCGCGGTCGCGGGGATGAGCACATCGACTCCGTGACCCGACAGGGCCGAGCGCGTGCAGGCCCTTCATCATCGATCATCGAGGCCGTCGCGAGGGCGACGGCCTTTCGCATTCCCGCGTTCCGGACCCGGGCCGTCAGATCACGATCGCTACCATCTCCGCATGCGTGACCCAGACCCCGCCGAGACCCGCAACGTCCGTCCCGCGACACCGGCCGAGGCCATGGACGTCCGGGCGATGCACGCGGCCAACCGAGCCGCGTGGGACGAGGCGGCCGAGCGATACGAGGGCTGGTTCGACGAGGCCGTCGCGCTGATCCGGTCGGGTGGCTCCAACCTGCTCCCGGTCGAGGCCGACCTCATCGGCGACCTCCACGGAAGGTGCCGCCGGGCGATCCATCTCCAGTGCGCCGGCGGCCGCGACACGCTGTCGCTGTGGAACCTGGGCGCGGACGAGGTCGTGGGCGTCGACTTCAGCCCGCGCATGCTCGACCTCGCCGCCCGGCTGACAGCAGCGACGGGGGCACCTGCGAAATGGATCGAGAGCGACGTCCTGGACACGCCGCACGATCTCGACGGCACCGGGGACCTCGTGTACACCGGCCGCGGGGCGATCATCTGGCTCCAGGACCTCGACGCGTGGGCCGCGGTGCTGCGGCGCCTCCTCTCCCCTGCCGGGAGGCTCGTGATCTTCGACGGCCACCCGGCGGAATGGCTGTTCGATGCCGCCGCCGACGGGCATTGGATGCTGACGGACTACGACTACTTCGCGGGCCCGGAGGCCTCGAGGGGTTGGGCACCCGAGTACATCGACCACATCTCCGTCCCCGAGGACGACCAGGCCTGGAAGTTCGCCCGCGCGTGGACCCTGGGCCAGGTCGTGACGGCGCTCCTCGGCGCCGGGCTGCGCGTGGAGCAGGTTGCGGAGCACCCGGTGGACTGGTGGGCCGGCCACCGTGACGTGCGGCCGGAGGAACGGGGACGCGTGCCGCTTTCGTTCTCGGTCGTCGCACGACGGGATTGACGGCAACCAGCCGCACGCCCACGATGTCGCCGTGGACGACGACGCCCCCGACGACGAGCTCGACGAAGACGTCCTGACCGACGACGAGGACCTCGACCTCGTGCTGGATCCGCGCGAGGCGGCGCGCGACCGCCGGCGAGACCGCGAGGCCGAGGCGGAGCGCCGCGCCCTGATGCGACCGGGGATGGGCAAGGTGTTCAAGCAGATCACCGACGCATGGGGCGAGCGGGCCGCTTCCGATCAGAATCGTGCTCGGAAGGGGGCTGCAAGGGGCCACGACAGGCCCCAGTAGCGTCGCCGTGAGTGCAGGCGTGAGTGCAGATTGCGGGGGATCGGGGCGCTGCGCCGCACCGGCGCCGCCCGCAGCCCCGGCGACCTGGCGCGAGTGCCTCAGGCCCGGCCCGGCGGCCTCGAGATGGGGGATCCCCCGCCCACGCCTGATCATCGCCGCGATGGGGGTGACCCAGGAGCGATCACTGCCGGCTCGCCTCGACGGCGGATCCCCGCCCGCCATCCGCGGACCTTCGGACTCTTGCGGATCGCGCCACCTATGCGGAGACTCCCGGGCAGTGGAGGAAGCATCGGTCGGAAAGGATCGCCGCCCCAACCTCACGGCTGGTGACGCCCTTCTTCATCCGCTCGCGGTGGGCGCGCTCTGCTTGCTCGTGCTCAACGACCACTTCCTGAAGGCTGCCTGGCCGGGCCTCGTGACCGGCAAGCTGTCCGACGTCGCCGGGCTCGCCTTCTTCCCGATCCTCCTCGTCAGCGGCTTTGAGCTTGCGCTCCGGGCGATCCGGAGATGGCACGGCCCCGATGTTCGAGTGCTGGTACTGGCAGTGCTCGTCTCGACCGCGGGGTTCGTCGTCATCAAGACCCTGCCCTCGACCACGGCGATCTTCGGCTGGACACTCGGTCTGGCCCAGTGGCTGCTCGGGTTGCCGATCCAAACGGTCGCCGGTCTGCCGCCGGCGCCTCTCCGGCCTGTGGTGGTGGTCGCGGACCCGACCGACCTCATCGCTCTGCCGGCCATGGTGCTGGCCATCTGGGTGGGCCGATCTCGTCTCCGGATGGCTGGGCGGGTCAGCGACGTGGCGTCGTCGCCGTGAACGTCGAGGCGGGACCGCTCGTCACGAACGGGTCGGCTCCGGCGGGCGACCGTTCACCCGGGGACCGGCCGCCCAGTCGGCTGCGGACATTGCTTCGGACCGTCGCCGTGATCGCCCTGATCCTGGGTGTGGTGGCGGTTCTCGGCGTCGTCGCACTCGTGCTCTCGTTCCAGTCGGCGTTCCCGCCAATGCGGGAGGTCCCGGCGTCGGTCGCGTGGCAGAGCCATGATCTCGTCCTGTCCGACGATCACGCCGTGGTCCACGGTCGCCTGACCCTGAGCATGACGGGGGCGCCCACGTCGAAGCTCCGCGTCGGCCTGAACGCCGGCGTACCTGCGATCGCGCCTGGGACAGCGCCGTCATCGTCAACCCTGGATCCTGCGGCGCTCCTCGCGACTCCGTCGGTGCGCCTCACTGCCGTGATGGCCTCCGGGCGATCCGAGGGCTGCTATGCCCCGTGCGAGCTCGAGCTGCCCCTGACGCAGCAGTGCGCGTCGGCCTGTCAGGTCGACTACGACATCGCTGTCGAGCTCGTCGCCGGCGAGACGTCGACGCCCCAGGTGGTGAGGATTGGTGTCGCTGGCGGCGCGACGGCCCCACTCGACGAGCACCTGCCGGAGGGATTCAAGGTCGACCTCGCCTTCGACCAGGCGGCCACCCCCGAGGGCAGTTGACATGGCCCTTCGATTCCGCCGTCGGCTGCGCCAACTCGCGGTCCTCGCCCTCTTCGCCGTCGGGGTGGTGGCCACCGCCGCAACGAGCCAGCCCTCGAAGCTCATCGACATCACGCCGGTCAGCACGACATTCAGCCTCAATTCGGCGCATCCGGCGGCGATGTCCCGAATCGTCGTGCGCCTGAACGCCGAGGCGACGTCGGGCAACCCCTATCTGAATGCCTACATCGCCGCTGACCGCATGGAGTCGACCAGCGATCTCGCGGGCCCCGCATCGTCGGGCGCGTCCGACCGTGTTCGGTTCATCGTCGCCTCGGCAGTGCCAAACGGGGCGCCGTCAACGAGCGCGACCCCGGAGCCTGATGTCAAGCCGGCACCCTCGCCATGGCAGCAGGAAGCGTCACCGCCCTTCAGCGTGACCCTACCGGTCGACTGCACCCGGGCGATCGGACCGTGCGAGCGGGCGTTCTGGCTGATCGCCGAGCTGACGGACGCGCAGGCTGGCGCGGTCGACGTCCACTGGACAGTCACGGGCGCCCTCAACCTCGTGGGCAACAACTGGCCGTCCGGCGCCGCGGCCACGGTCGACGTCGGCGACCCGATCGTCCTGGCTGGACCGGTCCCGCTCCTCGCCACCTCGAGCGAGACCGAGTCGCTGACCCTCGGACCGCACCGACCCGCTGCCGCCCGGCTCGTCGAGGTCAGAGTCGGCGCCGCCGCGATCCCGGGAGACGGGAGCCGTGTCGGCGCGCTCTCACTCAACGTGAACGCTCCGCCCCGCTCTCCCGGGACAGGCTTGCGCCCGCTCGTGGTCCAGGTCTATCCGATCGATGGGCCCAACGCTGCAAGCCCCGACGCCCACACTCCTCCGCTGTCGCCAATCGACGCGGATCTCGACCCCTTCGCGGGCTGCCAACCGCATGCCGACTGTATCCGCCACTTCCTTGTCACGATGGCCTGGACCGGTGACACCGGCGCGAGCGAGCCCGTCGACTGGAGCCTGACCGTCCGCCGCGCCGACCTCGTTCACGTGTGGTCGACACCCGCTGACCTGTCGGCCCGCGTGGTGCGCCGCTTCGACGTGGCTCCGGACCAGAAGCCAGCCACCGTGCACCTCGAGGGGGATGCCACGGCCGGCGCGTTCGATGCTGCGCCGCAGGTCCGCGTGGCCGTCGAGACCCACGTGACCACGAACGACCCGCTTGCGCTCCTCCTGCCGATCCCCGGGCTCATGAAGTACCAGGCGCAGGTGACGACGCCGCTACCGTTCCCGACGGGCGGCGACCGGCTGTCCACCGAGATCACCACGCAGAACAGCGACGGAGGCAGGAGATCGCTCTACATGCCATTCGTCGATTCGAGCATCGGCACCACCGCCGGCGTCTTCGCGGCCCAGTACACCGGCTGCCGTCTCAGCGGCGTCGTCGAGGTCTGTCCTATGGTCGAGCTCCAGACGCGTGTAAGCCCGAAGGACACTGGTGCACCGCTGCCAGCGGTCGCGTTCCACTGGAGCGCCGACGTGACCGTGTACTCGTACGTCGACATTCCGATCACGGTGTCAGCGAAGGTGCTCCGCTAGAGCGGCGCCGGTCCGATCGGCAGGGCGGTGTCTTGATTCCAGGCGGTCAGCGGATACTCCCCACGGCAACTCCCCGGTGCGGCAGCCGATGTGGATTCTGTGGACGGAAGCCCCGTCTGCCAGACGGTCGTCTTCCCGTCGTTCGCATCAAGAAGAGGGCCGAGGACTTCGGCACCCGCGCAACGACCGGCGTGGACCGCTACGATCGAGCGCGCGTCCTCAACGAGTAGCCCAGGGTCAGGGTGAGCGCAACAGCCCCGACAGCGATGACTCCACCGAGGCCCGCGACTGCGCCGACAAGCCAGGCTGTCCCCATCGTTGCTAATACGATCGCCGCCCACCGAACACCTTCATGGTTGACGGGCGGATCGAACTTGCGGCTGCTCGAAACGCGGAGCCAGACGAGGATCGCACCCGATACGGCGAACATCAGCAAGCCGGTGGCGGCTGCCGGCCAACCCTGTCCCGCGAACCAACCTTCAGCCATCAACCACCCCCAGCGTTCCTGCACCGCGACGATCGATCACTCGGATCCGACCGGAGAATGCTCCGACATCGTCGTTCGCACAAGGGCTGCCGGGCGCCCACGCCGATCAGCGTGCCCTGCTTGTCCACGCGTCCTGCCGGTTTCAGTGCGCGCTTGGGGGGTGCTGAGGGGCCACAGTAGCCTCGCCGCGAAACCGGGTCGTCAGCTGGTGGAATGCTGATCGTGCCGGGTCAGCCGCGATGTCGACGGTGTCCAACGTTCGGCGTGCTCTCGAACCCGCGTGGCCAGCAGCACGCTCGAGATCCCGAACACGATGGACCAGATCGCGAGCACCCAGATCACCGACAGCAGACCGGATCCGGGGAAGATGGCCAGGTACAGGCCGAAGATGATCGCGATCGCGCCGCCGATGGCCATCCACAGCTCGCCCGCGATCTCGCGGCGCAGGGTGATGGCCGCCCAGAGCTGCAGGATCCCGAGCGCGATCGACCAGAAAGCGACGACATACAGGAGGGCGAGGGCCGTGATCCCGGGCCAGACGATCGCGACGACCCCCGCGGCGATCCCGACGACGCCCATGATCCCGACCATCCAGCCGGGTCGTCGGCGGGCGCCGCCCCGCGCCAGCGAAACCAGCAGGGACACACCGTCCACCAACGCGTAGACGGCGAACAATGCGATCAGGACGACGAGGGTCAGCCCTGGCCAGACCAGGGCCAGCACCCCGAAAGCGATCGCGGCAAATCCGCGAATTGCGAACAGCCACCAGCTGCGGCTGAGCATCTCGAGCATCGACGTTCTCCTGACTGACCTGATGGTGACGATCAGGCCTCCGATACGGGCTCCTGCGAGGGCAGCCCCATCGCCAAGAACCTACAGCACCGCGCGGAGCAGGCGCCTCAGCGGCACCGAGCCGCACGTTGCGGACAACTTGCATCGGGCCGACCGGCGGCCCCGCGAGGTCGCTGCGACCCCGGCGCCGACCAGGCGTCCCGTTCTGATAGCGTCCGCTCGATGCCCCATACCGAAGGTCCCGCCTCGTATCGCCGAGGTGACCAGCGAGAGCGTCGCCGGCAGGATCGAGGCGCCACCGATGCCCTGCAGCAGCCGGGCGACGATCAGCAGGCCACCGGTGGGGGCCAGGCCGGCGAAGAGCGATGCACCGGCGAAGACGACCAGGCCGCCCAGGAAGACCTTGCGCCGTCCCAGCAGGTCGCCCAGCCTGCCGAGCGTCACCAGCAGCGCGGCGAAGACCAGGCTGTAGACGGTGTTGACCCATTCGGCGGCAGTGAAGTCGATCCCCAGGTCCTCGATGATCACCGGGATCGCGACGTTCACGATCGAGACGTCGACGATGATCATCGAGACGCCCAGGCTGAGCATGCCCAGGCCGATCCAGCGGTTGCGGTTTCCTGACACGGACCTTCCTTTCTCTCTGCCGACGATGGTACGAGCCTTGTCGGTCGGCCGATGAACCGGTGCTCGCTAGACTCGTGCCGTGAGCCCTTCTTCCGCGGCGCCCCAGGCGCTCGTGCTCAGCATCGGCAGCGAGCTGCTGGCCGGCGAGACGGTCGACACCAACGCCACCTTCCTGGCGCGTGAGCTGGGCATCCTTGGCCTGGAGCTGATCGGTGTCCGCCAGCTGCCCGATGACCGCGGTCGGCTGGCCGATGCTTTCGGAGAGGCGCGCGCCTCGGTCGACCTGGTGCTGGCGACTGGCGGCCTGGGGCCCACGCACGACGACGTCACGCGCGAGGCGCTCGCCGACGCCCTGGGCGAGGAGCTGGCGGACGATCCGGCGCTGGAGCAGGGGCTCCGCCAGCGGTTCTCCGCCTCCGGCGCCATGCCGGCCAGCAACCTGCGCCAGGCCCTTCGCATCCCATCGGCCCGAGCGCTGGCCAATCCCATCGGCTCGGCGCCGGGCTGGTGGGTGGACCGGCCGGATGGCGCCGTGGTGGCGCTGATGCCCGGCGTTCCATCCGAGATGCGGCGCATGTGGACGGAGCAGGTGGCGCCGCGGTGCCGGGACCGATTCACGCTGGCGCCGCTGGCCACGCGGACGGTGAAGACCTTCGGCCTCGGCGAGTCAACCGTGGCGGACCGCCTTGGCTCGCTGCTCGAGTCGCCGGGCACGGGCGTTGTCGCGGGGATCTACGCGCGCGACGACGGCGTGCACCTGCGCTTCTCGACGCGAGCCAGCGCCGAACGCCTGGATGGGCCGATGCAGACTGCCGTGTCAGCGCTCGAAGGGCACGTCTGGGGCACCGATGCGGACGATCTCGCATCGGTCGCGCTGGCCGCCCTGGGCGCCGGTGGTGCGACGACCGTCGCCTCCTGGGAGGCCGATACGGAAGGTGCCCTGCTGGCAATCCTGGCTGGCGCGGTGCGCACCGATGGCAGCGCGCGCTACGTGGGCGGGATACTGGACCTCGACGGCGACTCCGGGCCGCCACTCGCCGATGCGGTCATTCAAGTCTCGCTCCTGCCGCAGGACGCCAGCGGGCGGAGCCGCGTGCGCGTCTCGGTGAGCGGCCATCCCTCGCTGCCAATGGCCGAGCTCCGCATCCACGGCAGCGGGCCCCAGCGCCTGCGCCGCGCGGCGTTCGCCGCGCTCAACCACGTCCGCCGTGGGCTGTCCGCAAGCTAGCGCTCGAAGGAGATGCAGCGAGGCCCGCCGGCGGACCGGCGGGCCTCGGATAGAGAGCTAGGATCGTCGTGGGTCAGGCGCCGTCCGCCTTCTCCGCGCCATTGACCAGCAAGCTGTATGGCTGGTACAGCGTGCTGCTCTCGGACGCCGGGATTCCGGAGACGATGGCCACGACCTTCGCGTAGCCTGCCAGGGCTGCCAGGTCAGCACCCGACAGCGTGTAGTCGTTCGCCGACGACAGGGTCGGTCGAACGACCTGCACGGAAGCTCCAGCGGTCACGTCACCGTAGGGGTCGACCGTGCCGTTGATGCCCACCACGGCGAGTCCGAAGGTGAGCGGCAGCGGGCTGAAGAATTTCAGGTTATCCCAACCGGTGAGGTCGCCCGGCGTGCCGAGATCGACGCCATCGAGCTGGATGTTCTTGACATGCCATCCATCGAACTCGACCGCCGGGTCGGTCATCAGCCGGAAGGCGATGTAGTCCGATCCTGCCGGCAGAGCGGGGCACGTCACGTGCACCGGCGCGCCGGCGCTGCCGGCTGTATCGGTGTATCCGGGCATGTTGGCCACGATGCTCGGGATCGCCCCCGGATCATGATCCGAGGTCGTGCCGTCGCAGGCCAGCGACTGCCAGGTCTGGCCATCATCGGTCGAAACCTGGACGAAGCCATAGTCCCAGCCGAGCTCCATGGCGTAGAAATGGTCGAAGCTCAGAACCTCGCCATCATGGCCCGCCACACTGCGGGCGATGCTGACGTCCGCGTTATCAGCATAGTGATCGGTCCCCGACACGTCGGGATTGGTGAAGTAGCCGTCACTGTCAACGACCCACTGCGGGCCTGACGGGTACACGAACTCGTCAGCGCCGTTGAACACCACTGACGAGAGAGCGGCGCCCGAGCCGAGGTCGATGTAGTCCGAGCCCCACGGTGGGGCACCCGGGGTGTCATTTGCCTCGGGCGTGAAGTTGATCGTCGCCTCGGTCGCTGCGTTCTGGAAGTCAGCCGCTGCACCTCCGCTCACGCTGGCCCCGTTGTCGAGGTAGCCGTCGACCAGTGCCGCGATCTCATTGTTGGCAAACAGGTCAGCGAATGTCGAGCTGATCCCGAAGTCGGCGAGCGTCGCGTTCAGGCCAGCGATGCCGTCGGCCTGGTTGTGCTGCCATGCGTGGAAGAAGTCCCGGCCTAGCCCTTGGCCGTTGAGGTAGTTCATGAAGAACATGGCGTTGCCGTAATCAGCCAGGATCTCGCCAGGTCCCTGGTCGCCCCACGCCGTCAGGCCATTCTCCGGTCCGCTGTCGTAGGTGATCGGGTTCCAATCCGGATGGAAGACGCTCAGCCACCCAAGGAAGGCCTGGGTGTGGCTGTCATACCCCTTCTCGTCAACGTGACGATCGAGGTGGGCGTATCCGGTGATGACCTCGGTGAAGTCACTCAGGCCCTCGTTGACCCAGCTCGGCTCGCTCGGATCGGTGTAGTGGTGCAGCAGGTGCTGGTACTCGTGCGCGAAGACGCCCTCGTACAGGTTGGGCCGCGCCGGCGCGCTCGTGCACGGATCGGTCGTGGGCTCGTGTGGCGGATCATCACCGGTTCGGTGGAGCCAGTCCCACGAGTCGACGGACATGACGGTCCGGTCGAAGTAGTCGTCGAACACCGAGTAGAAGAAGCCGGCAATGTATGAGTTGGTGTGCTCGTTGTTCGGGTCGTAGTAGTTGTCGTCGCGGACGTTGTCCACCAGCACGACGACGTTGTCACCCTCGCCCCGGTAATAGCTCTGTGGCAGACCGAGCTGCTTCGCGAGAACGGCCTTGTTGCCCTTGCGATTCGGCGGAGTGCTCCACCAGTCCGACTCGATCGGGTACATGTTGTTGTCGAACTGATCGATTAGGTAGTTGACCTGATCGTTGGTAATGACGTTTCGAACGCCGTCGTTCCGGCAATCGGTATAGGTGAACGGCGTCCCCGTCCTCGGATCAATCTGGCCTTCGACCGGGAAGTTGAGGTTGGTGGCAACCCAGACCTCCGCATGCACGCCGACGGCACGAAGCGTGTAGTTCTTGAGATAGATGACGCCGCGTGTATCGTCGAGCGCCAGCCACGTCTTCGTATCGCCGATGCTGGCCGGGCCGAGCGGCGGGTTGGCATTGCGGACGTCCGCCCGGTCCATCGGCAGGACTTCGCCGCCATTGAAGTTGGGGGTGTCCTGCTTCGGTGTGGCGTCACGGATCGGCTTTGCGGCGGCCGCCGTTCCGACGAGCGACAGCAGCAGGATCGCGCTCGTCAGCACGACCAAGGGTCTACGTAGCGTTCTCAAGGGTCCGCCTCCATTGCAAGCGAGTTATGACGCAGGTGGTCGAAAGCGTGCGTGAGTGGCCTGAAGCAGTACCTCCTCCCCGCTCGGTACCCGATGAGTCGAGCGCCGCTGCACCCAACATGCATGAAGCTCCGGTGAAAGGAACTCTAGGAATCCAAGGGGGCCATCGCAACCGGGGTCCGAAAGCTTGCGGTGCATGCCGACAACGGGACTGGAATGTGCGAGGGCCCGCCATGTGGCGGGC
The DNA here is from genome assembly GCA_963749705.1 of uncultured Chloroflexia bacterium. Lineage (GTDB taxonomy): Bacteria > Chloroflexota > Limnocylindria > Limnocylindrales > CSP1-4 > CAIXZV01. The sequence continues at coordinate 125,192 of CAVVNQ010000011.1, forward strand.
CCTCGCGCGATCCGTTCGGCTGCAGTAGGAGAGCCCTTACTTCTTGCCGTTGCCTCGCGCCGTCCCGCCGGCGTTGCCGGTGTTCGTCAGCGTGAAGCTGTAGTTGGCATCCAGGAAGGTGAGATCGCCGGTCGGCATGTTCGACACGATCACCGCGAAACGGTCCTTGCTGGAGCGCATGCACGAGGTGTCGAAGCCGCCCTGCTGGATGTAGTCACCCTCGAAGCGGTAGACGAAGCCGGCTGCATCCACGATCTCACCGTCGGACACGGTGCCCGGGGTGAGGTCGCACGACGAGACGATCTGGATGACCCAGTTGTTGTTCTGCTCGCCGGTGGTCTCGTACCAGTTGCCCGGCTCCGAGCTGACGGTCGCCGGCGAACCATTGACCATCACGTCGTCGACGAACCAACCGGTGTCAAGGTATGCAGCGTCGGTCGAGTAGCGGAACCGCAGCGCCGTCGCACCTGCCGGCACGGTGCCGTTCAGGTGGATGTACTCGGGATCATCCACGAAGTAAGCGCCACCGGAGGTTCCAGTCAGCCCGTTGCCCTCGGTGTTGTTGCCCTGCGGGTCGTCGTTCGTGGTGACCTCGTTGGCGCTGTCGTCATAGAGGGGGATGGTGACCCAGTCGCCACCGACCATGGCCTCGACGAAGCCGTAGTCCCAGCCCTCCTCGATGAAGTACCAGGTCCAGAAATCGAAGCTCTCGCCACCGGTGATGGCGGGCGCATCGACGCTCAGGATGTGGTCGCTCTGGCTCTCGTAGCCCGCGTACCAGTGCAGGTCACCGGAGTGCGCCGCCACCGCGGTGGTGTCGTCGCCGTCCATGGTGATCTGGAACGTTGGGCCAGGGTTCCGGAACGTCTCGTAGCTGACGCCGAATGGCAGCGCCGTCTGACCCGGGACGTGCTTGTTGTGCATCCAGCGGGCCGGCGGCATGGTGCCGGTGTAGATGCCACGCGGGCTATTCGGGAAGAAGATCTCGTTCGCGATCTCGATCGTCCAGCCACGGGTGATGGCCGTGCCGAAGTCGATGTTCGCAAAGTCGAACTCCGTGCCGTTCACCTCGGCATCCAGCCAGATGGCAACGGCCCAGTCCTTGAAGAAGTCCTCGGCGGACTCCAGCGCGGTCTCGCCCGCCTGCAGGGTGGCGTTGTACTCGTCGATCGCGGCCTGGACGCCGGCCATGCCATCGGCCGAGTCCTCGAAGATCAGCTGGATCAGGCGGTCTCCGTTCTGTCCGCTGTAGGTGAGATCAGGTGACAGATCGCCGCCGCCGTTGCCGCCAGCCTGCTCCCACATGTACAGGAAGTAGGTGTAGCTGGCTCCGTAGTTCTCGAGGCCGCCGCCCCATCGGGTCAGGCTGGTCTCGCGGTGGAAGACCTGATGGTAGAGGATGTGGCTGTCGTTGGTGTCGCCCCACCCGTTGAAGAAGATGGCCATGTCGGCCAGCCCCTCGTCGACCCAGGAGAGCTCGCCCGGATCGGAATAGTTCATGAGCAGGTGCTCGAGCTCGTGGGCGATCACGCCCTCGTAAACCGGATCGGAGCCACCGACGCGATTCGCCCAGTCGAACGTATCGGTCACGATCACGTTCATGCCGTACTGGTCGATGAAGCCCGGGGCGAAGTAGCCGGCCGTGTACGTGTTCGCGTCGCAGTCGTAGAAGAAGTCGTCGAACACGTTGTAGGCGAGGACGACCAGCGCATCGCTGGACGGGTCCGCCGGATCGGCAAGGCCGATCTCGCCGTAGTGCTCCTCGTCCACGCGTACGATCTGGTTCGTCAGCTCATCGCCCAGGGTGTCGATCTGATCCTGCGTGATGAGATAGTCGCCCTCTTCGAACTTCGTCGGGCACGGATCGAAGTCGTCTCCCAGAGTCGGATCGATGCCCGGGCTCATGCCCAGCACGTCCTCGTTCCCGATGCTTCCCTCCGGGACGTAGACGTACACGTCGGTCCCGTCCGTTGTCGTGTTGGCGTATGCCTTCTCAAAGGTGATGAAGACGTCGCCACCCGCCGCGCTGTCGCCGACGTTGATGGTGATGGTGGCATCCCCGGGCGACGGGTCAGCCGCAAACGCAACCGGTGCGGAAATGCTGAATAGGGACAGCGCAAACACGCTTCCCAGCAAGATCCTGAGTGACCGCAGTCTCAACTGAATCTCCTCCTTCAAATGCTGCACGACCGGCAGGCGAGGACTCCGATGACGCCGCGATTTCCTCCGGACCGCGGCGGACTCACCACGAACCAACTGGTTCTCGAGTTCCGGACATCCCCACTCCCCCAAGCTCGACTGGTGCCGGCGTGCGGTGTGCGCGACCCAGGGCGGGTCGCGCCAGCAGGAGCCAAGGATACCCAAGCCGCTCCTGCTTCGTCCCGCTTCTCCCGGGAAGAGCGTTGCCAGCCGTCACCACCGGCCGATGAGCCTGACGGCGGC
>CAVVNQ010000012.1:0-21490 GCA_963749705.1 uncultured Chloroflexia bacterium
TCACGAGCGCCGCGGTTGACGGCATCCAGTAGTCAGGCGTCAGCGTCGCGAGCAGGATGATGTCGATGTCGTCCGGCTCGAGGCCCGCGGTCCGGATCGCCCGCAGGCCCGCGACCGCGCCCATCGACGCGGTGGTCTCGTGGGCCGCCGCGACGCGTCGCTCGCGGATCCCGGTTCGGGACACGATCCACTCGTCGGACGTGTCGACCATGCGCTCGAGGTCCGCGTTGCTCAGGACCTGGGCCGGCGCATATCGGCCCCACCCGGTCAGCCGGACGGACGTGGCGGAATCGCTCATGCAGGCTCGACCTCGATCAGGGGCTGCTTTGCCTTGACCAGCGCGCCGTTGTCCGCACAGATGCGGACCACGCGGCCCGCGAGGTCACTCTTGATCTCGTTGAACAGCTTCATCGCCTCGATGAGCCCGATGATCTGGCCCACGGCGACGTGGTCGCCGACCGCGACGTACGCCGTGGCGCCCGGGGACGGCGCCCCGTAGTAGATCCCGGTGAGCGGCGCCTTGACCGACGGGCGGGCTGGCGGTGCGGGAATCGGGCTCGGGCTCGCGTCGGCGTGACGCTCGGCGGACGGACCGGTCCCTGGCTGCGGGGCGACATCGGCGGCGGCGGTCGCGACGGCGACGGCGGTCCGTTCGACGGCCGATGGCGCGCGAAGCACGATCGTGGTGCCACCGGACGCCACCTCGAGCTCCCCGAGCTCGGTTCGCTCGAGGACGCCGGTCAGCCGATCGATGAGCGCCAGCAGTGAGGCGTCGGCGCCGGACGTGACGGGGACGGGCGCCGGCTCGGCGGGCACCGCGGTCGGCGCGCCGTCACCGGGACCGACCGCGGTCGGCGCCGCCCCGTCATCGCGAGCCTCGGCCGGCGGCGCGCCGTCACCCGGGCCGACCGCGACCGGGTCCACGAGCGGCTGCGTCCCGGTGACGTTCGTCTCGGACATTGGCTCCTCCCGCGGGGACTCCTGCGAGCCGGTCATCCGTCCCACCGCCGGAACACCAGCGCCGTGTTCTGGCCGCCGAACCCGAACGAGTTCGAGATCCCGGCGTGCAGCGGGCGCCGGGTCGCGACGTTCGGGGTCAGGTCCAGGCCGGCAGCGTATGCATCGGGTGCGTCGAGGTTGATGGTCGGCGGGACGCATCCTTCGCGCAGCGCCATGATCGTGGCGATGGCCTCGATCGCGCCCGCGGCGCCCAGGGTATGCCCGATCATCGACTTGTTGGCGGTGACCGCCACCTTCGAGGCGTGGTCGCCGAAGATGGTGCGGATGGCCTGGAGCTCCGCCTTGTCCCCCTCCGGGGTCGAGGTCGCGTGGGCGTTGACGTGATCGATGTCGGCCGGCTCCATGCCCGCCTTGTCGAGGGCGCGCTGCGCGGCACGGACCGCCCCGATCCCCCCGGGTGCCGGAAGCGTGATGTGCGATGCATCGGCCGTCGCGCCGTAGCCCACCAGCTCGGCCAGCGGGGTCGCGCCGCGGGCCTCGGCGCTCTCGAGCGCCTCGAGGATGACGACGCCGCCACCCTCCCCGATCACGAACCCGTCGCGACCCTGGTCGAACGGCCGTGATGCCGCGGCCGGGTCGTCGTTGCGCGTGGACAGCGCCTTCATGGACGCGAACCCGCCCATCGTCGCCTCGTGGATCCCGGCCTCCACGCCGCCCGCGATCATGAGGTCCGCATCGCCACGCCGGATGGTCTCCCACGCCTCGCCCAGGGCATGGCCCCCGGTGGCGCAGGCGGACACCGTTGCGAAGTTGGGTCCGGTCGCACCGACCGCGATCGCCACCTGCCCGGCACCGACGTTGGCGATGCCCATGGGGATGAAGAACGGGGAGATCCGGTCCGGTCCGCGCTCCCCCATCACCAGCACGTTCTCGAACAGCGTCGACACGCCGCCCAGCCCCGAGCCGACGATCACGCCCGTGCGCGCCGCGCGTTCCCCCTCGAGGCGGCCGGGCAAGCCGGCCGAATCGAGCGCCTGGCGCGCGGTGACGAGCGCGAACTGGATGTACCGGTCCGTCCGCCGGCGCTCCTTGCGATCCAGCACGTCCGAGGGATCGAAGTCCTTGACCTCGGCGGCGACCTGCGAGTCGAGGCGGGACGGGTCAAACAGGGTCACGCGGGCGATGCCCGACCGCCCGGCGACGAGGCCGGCCCAGGTCGACTCGACGTCGTTGCCGACGGCGGACAGGGCGCCCATGCCCGTGACCACCACGCGCCGCGGCCGGCTGGGCCAGGTCCAGGTCATCGCACCAGCTTCCCGGTGCGCACGGTCGCGGCCCGGTACACGTCCCCCGGCAGCCCGCGCGCCGAGATCGCGTTGGCGACGGACATCGCGTCGAACTCGGTGCGCCGGATCTCCGCGACGACCTCGCCGTCCTCGATCGTCACCAGCGCCCACGACGCGGTCGGGTCGCCGTCGAACACGTAACCCGCGCTGCCGTCGTTGACGATCACCTTCCAGCCGAGGTCGCGGACCTCGGGCACGTGCGTGTGACCGACGCACACCACGCGTGCATCGGTGGCGCTGACGCGGTCGAGGATCACGTTGGCGTCGAGCGCCTGGTCGAACCCGCGCGTCTGCGACCCGGGCGACGCGTGGACGACGAGCACGAGCGTGTCGTCTGCGGTGCGCAGCCGGCGTTCCGCGGGCAGCCGCCGGAGCCAGCCAAGCTGGTCCTCGGTCAGCTCATCGTGGGCCCATTCGGCCGCGATCTGGACCGCGTCCGGCACGCCATCCGCGTACTGCGGGAAGGCAGCGCCGTAGTCGAAGTCGGCGACCGCGATGTCCGTGTTTCCCGACACGATCAGGGCACCTTCGGCGTCGAGGGCCCTGAGCGCGTCGACCGCGCCGCCGGGGTCCGGCCCGTTGAGCACCAGGTCGCCCGCCACGAGGATCGCATCGGGCGAGGCGTCGCGGATCGCGGCCAGCGTCGCCTCGAGCGCGATCAGGTTGCCGTGGACGTCCGAGAGGACCGCGAGGCGGGTCATCGCAGCGCCCCGGCCGGCGGGATGATGAAGCTCAGCAGGCCCTCGCACGCGACCTCGCCGTCGACCGACGCGACCCCGCGTCCCTTGCCGAAGCGGCGGCCCAGCTTGTCCATCGTGACCTCGAGCCGCACCACGTCGCCCGGGACGACGACCCGCTTGAAGCGGACCTCGTCGATGCCGGCGAACAGGCCGATCCGATCCCCGAAGCCGGGCTGCCGTGCGACGTAGACGGCCATCGTCTGGGCCAGCGCCTCGACCTGGAGGACACCCGGCATCACCGGCAGCCCGGGAAAGTGACCCTGGAAGAACCATTCGGTCGCGGTGACGGCCTTGATGCCCACGATGCGCTTTGCGTCCGGGTCGTAGTCCACGATCCGGTCCACCAGCAGGAACGGCCAGCGGTGCGGGATGAGTCCCTCGATCTCGCGCACGGAGTGCACGGTCTCGGCGGCGGACGCGGGGTTGGCTTCGGTCACGGGCAGCTCCAGACGGGGGTCGGCTGAGTGTCGCGCACCACCCGGGCGGCGCGCATGGCGGTCGATGCAGGGGTGCAAGCGGGGCTCACGATCGTTCGAAGCCTTCGAGGAAGGCGCCGCTGCCCACGCGGTCGAGGAGGTTGGTGGTGAACTTGCCTTCGAGGAACGGCTCGGAGTCGAGCAGCGCCCGGTGGATCTGGGCGTTGGTGATCACGCCTTCGATCACGAGCTCGCCCAGGGCAGCCCGGCCGCGGGCGATCGCCGCGTCGCGATCGGGGCCCCAGACCACGAGCTTGCCCAGCAGGGAGTCGTAGAACGGCGGCACCTCGTAGCCGGCGTACGCGTGGGTGTCGAACCGGACACCGGGCCCCCCGGGCGCGTTGAACCGCTCGATCGTGCCCGCGCCGGGCCGGAAGTCGTGCTCCGGATCCTCGGCGTTGATCCGGAACTCGATCGCGTGGCCACGCTGTTCGATGTCCGCCTGGGTGAAGCCCAGCGGCTCGCCGGCGGCGATCCGGATCTGGGTTGCCACGAGGTCCATCCCGGTCAGCATCTCGGTCACCGGGTGCTCGACCTGGATCCGGCAGTTGATCTCGATGAAGTACGCGTTGCCGTCGCCGTCGACCAGGAACTCGAGCGTGCCGAGGTTCTCGTAGCCCGCCGCGACGACCGCGCGGATGGCCCGTTCGGCAAGCTCGAGGCGGCCGGCGGCGGACATCGCGGGCGATGGTGACTCCTCGAGGATCTTCTGGTGGCGGCGCTGGACCGAGCAGTCGCGCTCCCACATGTGGACACCGTTGCCGAACCGGTCCACGGCGACCTGGACCTCGATGTGCCGGTTGTCCTCGAGCCATCGCTCCAGGTACAGCGCATCGTCACCGAAGGCCGCCTTCGCCTCGGACCGGCAGATCGGCAGCACGGCCGCCAGCTCGCGCGGGGAACGGACCATCCGCATGCCCTTGCCGCCGCCGCCGGCGGACGGCTTGATCAGCACCGGGTATCCGATCTGCTCCGCCTGCGCGAGCGAATCCGTCTCGTCGCCCAGCAGGCCCGAGCCCGGGATCGTCGGCAGCCCGTGGGCGGCCATGAGGCGGCGCGTCTCCTCCTTGGAGGCAAATCGCTCGAGCACGTGGGCGGGCGGCCCGATGAACGTGAGGTCGTGGGCGCGAACGACCTCGGCGAACGCGTCGTCCTCGCTCAGGAACCCGTATCCCGGATGGACGGCGTCGCAACCGGTGACGACCGCAGCCGAGATCACCGCGGGCGCGGACAGGTAGGAGCGCCGGGCATCGGCAGGCCCGATGCAGATGGCCTCGTCGGCGAGCATCGCGGGCAGCGAATCGCGGTCCGCCTCGGAGTACGCGACGACCGCCTCGATCCCCAGCGTCCGGCACGCACGGAGGATGCGCAGGGCGATCTCGCCGCGGTTCGCGATCAGGATCCGGCTCACCATCGGTCAGGCACCCCCGGCCGGGTCGCCGGCACGATCGGCGCCGGAGGGGTCCGCCTCGATCGTCGCGATGGGCTCGCCGTACTCGACCGCCTCGCCACCCGGGACGAGGACCTCCACCAGCGTCCCGTCGATCGGCGCGACCACGTCCTGCGGGATGCCCAGGAGGTCCACGATCCCGATCCGGTCACCGGCGCGAACCCGGGTGCCGGGCTGGGCACCGGGCCTGAACACGCCGACGGCCGGCGACAGCGCCATCGACCGATTGGGCGTCGGCGCCTCGCGGGTCGGGTCAGCCGGCGCGGTTGCTGCCTCGCGCGGGCTGCGGCCATCGCGCTCGAGCGCATGGGGTGCGGTCCGGATGCGATCGGCGCGGCGCCCGGACGGCGATGCCGCGGCGGTGCCGGTCGATCGCCGGAGGCGCACGCGCCAGTCGCCCTCGCGGACCTCGAGCTCGCCCAGGCCGCTCGTGTTGAGCTTCTGGACCAGGGCGGGCACGAGGGTCTCGGCGAGCCGCGCCAGCCCGGCGTGATCCGCCTCCCGCTGCTCCGGGGTGCGCTCGCCTTGCGTGTGGGGATCGGGCATCGCCTAGACGTCCTCGCGGGCTGGTGGCTCGTCGCGTCGCCCCACCGGGAGCGGCGGCGCGGGGATGGCCCGCTGGCCGGCCTCGATGAGCCCACGGATCCGATCCGCGAGCCCGGTGCGGGGCGGGGTGATCGGCGCCGGCGCCGGGCCGGCAAGCTCGGTGAACGCGCCAAAGGAACGGTACCGGCGATAGCGCTCGTCGACCAGGCGATCGAGCGGGATCGCGGCCAGCCGGTCGAGCTGCTCGAGGATCACGACCTTGAGCCGGCGGGCCGTCTCGGCCGGATCCGCGTGCGCGCCCTCGCCGGGCTCCGGGATCACGATGTCGACGACACCCAGCTCGCGCTGGTCGTCGGCCGTCATCCGCATCGCCAGCGCCGCCGTCGGCGCCTCGTCGGCCGTCCGCCACAGGATGCTGGCACACCCCTCGGGCGAGATGACCGCGTACACCGCGTTCTCGAGCGCGAGCACGACATCGCCCACCGCGATCGCGAGCGCCCCACCGGACCCGCCCTCGCCGGTGATCACGGTCACGATCGGCGTCCGCAGCCGGGTCATCAGCCCGACCGAGCGTGCGATGGCATCGGCGATGCCGCGCTCCTCGGACTCCGATCCGGGGTGCGCGCCGGGAACGTCGACGAAGGTGACCACCGGGAGCCCGCAGCGCTCGGCCAGCTCCATCACCCGCATCGCCTTGCGATAGCCCTCGGGATGCGGCATCCCGAAGTTGCGCCGGACGTTCTCCTCGGTGTCCGCGCCCTTCTGCTGGCCGATGACGGCGACGCGGCGGCCCTCGATCCGGGCCAGGCCGGCCACGATGGCCTCGTCGTCGCCGAACAGCCGGTCGCCGTGGAGCTCGATGAACTCGTCGGCGATGACGGCGAGGATCTCGTTGATCCGCGGCCGGCGCAGGTTCCGGGCGAGCTGGACACGCGCCCAGACGGCCGCCTTCGGGTCGGCGGCGACCTCCTCGACCGCGTCGTCGCCGTGCTGGTCGTGGCCATCCCTGCCCCGACCGAGGATCCGGTCAACCATTTGCGGCCTCCGCGGGATGCGGCGCAAGGAAGCGGAGCAGCTGGGCGAGCTCCCGTCGCAGGTCCGGGCGCTGGACGACACGGTCGACGAAGCCGTGGCGGAACAGGAACTCGGCGCGCTGGAAGCCCGGCGGGAGCTCCTGGCCGATGGTCCCCGCGCCGACCCGGGCGCCCGCGAACCCGATCAGGGCGTTGGGCTCGGCGAGGTTGACGTCGCCCGTCGCCGCGTACGACGCGAACACGCCACCCGAGGTGGGGTCCGACATCACCGATACGAATGGGACGTGCGCCGGGCGCAGGCGCTCGATGGCGGCCATCGTCTTGGCCAGCTGCATCAGCGCCAGCGAGCCCTCCTGCATCCGCGCACCCCCGGACGCGGACACGATGACCAGCGGGACGCGCTCGGCCAGCGCGCCTTCGGCTGCCCGCGCCACCTTCTCGCCCACGACGGCGCCCATCGAGCCGCCCATGAACGCGAAGTCCATGACGACGATGGCGATCCGCTGGCCCTCGATCCGGGCGAAGCCCCACACGGCCGCGTCGCGCAGGCCGGTCGCGAGCTGGGCCGCGGCAATCCGGTCCGGGTAGGGCTTCTGGTCCACGAACCCGAGCGGGTCGAGGCTGACCAGCCCGGCGTCCTGCTCCTCGAATGTCCCCTCGTCGAGCAGCTGGGCGAGCCGTGCACCGGCGGACAGCCGGAAGTGGTGACCGCACGACGGGCACACGCTCATCGCCTTCTCGAGCTGCTTGTTGAACAGCTGCTCCTCGCACGATGGACAGCGCGTCCACATCTTCTCGGGATAGGTCTCGCGCCGGGACCGGAACGAGGGAAAGCGCATCGGCATCAGGCAGGCCCTCCGATGCCGCCGCTCGACAGGCCCACCGGGGCGGGCGGGCCGGGGTGGGCGGCGCGGCCGGGCAACGGGAGCGCGGTCCGTCCGGCCGACGCGCGGCTGGCGCGCCAGGCCACCCAGGCGACGCCGACGATCGAGATCGCTGCCGACGTCAGCGCCCCGCCGACGATCAACGGGCGGCGCGTGGCGGGGAGGTGCGGTGCGTCGGGCATCGTCGTCTCGTCGGCCGGGTCCGCGTCCCCGGCGATGATCGCGGCCAGCCACGGGTCGACGGCCTCACGACCCGCGCCCGCGGGCGGGAACGGGAGCAGCGCCCCGCCACCACCGGCTGCACCTGCGCCACCTCCCTGGGCGACCGCGAACGCCGCCAGGCGGGTCGCCAGGCGCTCCTCGAATCGGAACGAGGGATGGACGCGGACGAGGGCCCGGCGGAGCAACCGCGCGGCATCGCGGATCTCGGGGGCGAGGACGGCATCGGCCGGCGCGTCGTCCGCATGGCGCTCCGCGGCGGCGAGCAGCGCGTCCAGGTACCGGTCGACGACCAGCGCCTCGACCGCGTCGTGATCTCGCGGCGTCCCGCTGCCCCCGATCACGAGCGACCGGTCCGGCGATCCCGCCCGAGCTCCCGGGCGACGGCGCCCAGGGCACGATGGATCAGGACCCGGACCGCGCCCTCGGACCGGCCCAGGACCGCGGCGATCTCGGCGGTGCTCATCTCGTCCACGAACCGCAGCAGGAGGGCACGCCGCCGGTCCTCCGGCAGGCCGCGGAGCGCCCGCAGCGCCTCGGATGCCTCGTCGCGCGTGGTCGCCTGGCCCTCGAGGTCCATCCGGTCCGGGATCGAGAGGCCCGCGCCGAGCGCCGTGTCCAGCGAGGTCTCCGGCCGCCGGCGGCGGCTCCGGCGCTCATTGGCGATCACGTTGCGGGCAATCCGGAACAGCCACACGCGGAAGGTCGATGCCTCCGGGCCATCCGCGACCTGCGCCTGCTCGCGGAACCCGGGCATCGCGGCAAGCGCGCGCAGGAACGTCCGCTCGGTCGCGTCCTCGGCGGCGTGATGGTCGGCGAGCTCATAGAGCGCGTAGGCGTACACCTGGGCCACGTACTTCCGGTACAGGGGGTCGAATCGGGCCGGATCGCGGCGGGCCGCCTCCACGAGGACCCGGTCGCGGTCGAGCGCAACGACGCCTCCCCTCGTCGGCTGCTCTCGTCTACCAAACACCGGGCGGGCCATCGCGTTACACCCCCGCCGACGATGCGAGCCGCACCCGGACGACCTCGCCGGCATGGACGAGCCACGGCGTGCCGGACGCGGCCTGATCCCGGACCACGAGCGCGCCGCTGGTCGCGTCGACGCCGATCGCCATCAGCGCCACGCCGGCGTCCTGCCCGTACCCCTCGAGCAGCACCAGTCGGTCCGTCGTCGCCTGCCGCTCGGTCCAGGTCGCGATGTCGAAGTACCCCGCGCGCAGGGCGTCGACCCGGCCCTCGAGGCGATCCACGAACCCTTCGAGCAGGGCACGCCGGTCGATCGGCCGCCCGCCCGACGCCGCGCGCAGGCTGGTCATCGTCGGCGCGAGGTCGGCCGGGAAGTCGGCCGGATCCCAGTCGGCGTTGATCCCGATCCCGACGACCACGCGCACATCGGGCGTTCCGAGCCCGTCGCTCTCACCCAGGACCCCGGCCAGCTTGCGCAGCTCGAGCGGCCCGGCCAGCCGCGCCGCCGCCTCGGCGGCGTCGACCGTGCCGGTGAGGAGCGCGTGCGGGCCGCGGATCTCGACCACGAGGTCGTTGGGCCACTTGAGCCGGATCGAGCCGACGGGCAGGCCGGCGGCATCCTCGGCCGCGTCGCACATCGCCAGCGCGACCGTCGCAGCCAGCCGCCACGTCCGGTCGGGGGCGAGCCAGTGGGGACGGAACCCGAGCGACGCCAGCAGCGCGGCTGCGGGTGGTGCCTGCCACGTCCGGTCATGGCGCCCGCGGCCCGCCGTCTGCTCATCGGCGGTGGCGAGGCAGACCTCGGGGGTTCCGCTCGACAGCCACCCGCGGACGATGTCGTTGGTCGAGCCGACGGTCGCGAAGTGCTCGACGCGGCTGAGCAGGGTGGTGGCGGGACGGGCGTCGGTCACTCGGGGTCAGCCGGCGGCCGCGCCGGCCGCCTCGATCGTCTCGGGCTGCTGGAGCTCGAATGCGGCGTGCAGGGCGCGGACTGCGTCCTCGATCCGGTCCTCGGCGATGATCGTGGTGATCCGGATCTCGGACGTGGAGATCATCTCGATGTTGATCCCGGCGTCGGCCAGGGTGCCGAACATGCGGGCGGCGTAGCCGGGCGCGTTCTGGATCCCGGCGCCCACGATCGACACCTTGGCGACCGACGAGTCCGTGGTCATGTCGCGGAAGCCGAGGTCATGGATGAGCGGCTCGAGGAGGCGCTTGGCCTTTGCCAGCTCGACCCGCGGGATCGTGAACGACAGGTCGGTCGCGCCGCCGTGGCCGACGTTCTGGACGATCATGTCGACGTTGATGCCGGCGTCCGCGAGGGGGCCGAACACGCTGCGCGCGACGCCCGGCTTGTCCGGGACCTCGACCAGCGTGATCTTGGCCACGTTGCGGTCGTGGGCGAGCCCCCGCACCTTGTTCCGCTGCTCCACGAGCGGGTCCTCCCTGATCTGCGTCCCGGGCGCGTCCTCGAACGAGCTGAGGACCTCGATGATGACGTCGTTGACCCAGCCCAGCTCGACCGCCCGGGTCTGCATGACCTGGGCGCCCTGGTGGGCGAGCTCCATCATCTCCTCGTAGCCGATGACGGACAGCTGGCGGGCGTCCGGCTCGATCCGCGGGTCCGCGGTGTAGATGCCCTTGACGTCGGTGAAGATCTGGCATCGATCGGCGCCCAGCTGCGCCGCCAGCGCGACCCCGGTCGTATCGGAGCCCCCGCGGCCCAGGGTCGTGATCTCGGCCGCGTGGACGTCGCTGGCCGTGGGGCTCGCGTCGAGACCCCCGAGCGCGGCGGCGCTCATGCCCTGGAACCCGGCCACGATCACGACCTTGCCCGCCGCGAGCTCCGCGCGCACGCGCCGGGGGTCGATCCCTGCGATCCGGGCCCTGCCGTAGCGGCCGTCGGTGGTGATCCCGGCCTGGGGCCCGGTGAGGCTGATCGCCGGGACGCCCAGCGAGTGGAGGGCCATCGAGACCAGCGTGGCGCTCTGGTGCTCGCCGGTCGAGAGCAGCACGTCCAGCTCGCGCGGATCGGGATCATCGGTGATCGCCGCGGCCAGGCCCAGCAGCTCGTCGGTGGTGTCGCCCATCGCGGACACGACCACGACCAGCTGCGATCCGTTCGCGCGCTCGCGCACGATCCGGCGCGCCACGCGCCGGATCCGCTCCGCACCGGCGACGGACGAGCCGCCGAACTTCATCACGACGAGGGGGTCGGACATCGCGCGCATTCTAGCGGAGGGTCGCCGCAGGACCCGCGGGGGGTCGGGTCGGCTCGTGGAGCGGGTCGGCGTGCCGGCGGCTCGCGGTGCCGGGTCGGGTTCGGCTCGTCGCCTCGCGCCGGGCGTCGGATGCCATTTGTCCGCCTGGCGGACGCAAGGTCAGCCGGTACGGGCGAACCGCCGGTGTTCCACGGCCCCGGTGCACCCGCCGGCATCGATCGCCTGCCAGATGCGCGCCAGGCGGCCATTGGCCAGCGTCTTCCCCGGCGAACGCTCGTGAGATGGACCTCTGTCAGCCCCGCGACCCCGGGGTCCGGCGGCGTGAGCACGGGCCGGGGAGGGAGCCCGATACTGCGGCCGCCGCCCAGGTCATTCCGCTCGCGTGGCGGCCATCTGGCAGGGATCGAGCCCGACGTCCCGGGGCTGGGCGCGGGCGACCGAGCCGCGCTCCCCGCGAGGCTCGAGCGGCCCTCGCGACGGATCGCGCCGATCGCGCGACAATCAGGTCCTCGGACCGGCGACCGTCCGCAACCCCACGACCAGAGGCGTCCCGCATGTGCTTCGATCACGACTCCCGACCGCCGATCACGCCCATCGCCGGTGGCGCGCTTGACGCGCAGGCGATCGAGCTCGAGGCCGCGGACGGCAATCGGTTCGCGGCGTTCCTGGCTCGCGCTGCCGAGCCGACGGGTGCCGGCATCGTGATCCTGCCCGACGTGCGCGGACTCCACACCTACTACACCGAGCTCGCGATGCGTTTCGCGGAGCACGGGATCGACGCGATCGCCCTCGACTACTTCGGGCGAACCGCGGGCATCGGCGACCGTGGCCCGGATTTCGGCTACCGGGAGCATGTGCAGCAGACGAGGCTCCCCGGGCTCCGCGCCGACATCACGGCCGCCGCCGCTCACGTCCGCGCCGAGACGAGCCCGACGTCGCTGTTCACCGTCGGGTTCTGCATGGGGGGCCGCCTCGCCTACGTCACGGCCACCTTCGGGCTCGGGCTTGCCGGGGTCATCGGCTTCTACGGATGGCCGGTCGGCGAGTCGTACAACGGCACGCCGGCGCCGGCCGAGGTCGCGGACCGCTTCGAGAGCCCGGTCCTTGGCCTGTTCGGCGGGGCCGACGAAGGGATCGGGCCCGATGCGGTTGCGGCGTTCGAGGGCGCGCTCACCTCGGCCGGGGTCGAGCATCGGATCATCACGTACCCGGACGCGCCGCACAGCTTCTTCGATCGCAAGGCAGATGCCTTCGCGTCCGCATCCGCCCAGGCGTGGGACGAGGTGCTCGGCTTCGTCCGCGGGCACTCGCGGTCCTGAGATGGGCTTCCTGCGACGACTGGTCGGCGGCGGGCAAGAGCCCGATGCGGGGACGGACGCCGCCGCATCCGATGCGTCGGGCCAGGCGCCGGGCCCGGACGAGGACGAGATCGCCCGCAACCGCGAGCTGTTGCGCGAGGAGGCCGAACGGCTGGATGACACGCTCATCCAGCGCCAGCTTCGATATGCCGATCGGTCGTGGGTTCCGCCGACGCAGGGGGGCAGCCAGCGTTCGGGGGACGAGGGCGCGCCCGAGAGCTGAGCGCTCGGCACAGGCTGGGCGAGCCGCGCCGGATCGCGCGCCCACGTGTCCGCGGCCGGAGGTCGCCGGCCCGCGTCCCGGTGGGTGCTACCGCAGGAGGATCCTCCAGCCGATCACGAGGACGGCCGCCACGGCGATGACCGGCATCGCCCCGGGCGGCAGCGCGGCCGCCAGCGCCGACACCATCCCGTGGAGCGCGTCGCCGATCGCCGCGAGCGACCCGCCCACCAGGCCCGTGATCCCGTCGCCGACCGCGCGAACCAGTCCGTCCATCGGCCCGAAGTGTGGGACACGGCGTCAACCACCGCCCGTGTCGCCGGCCCGACGAGCAGAGCCGTTCGAATTCGCGCCTCATGCGCGCCCCGGGGCGCGTACGCTGGGGCCAAATCCGATCGACGGAGAGGGACCATGAAGGAACGGCTCATCGGCGAGGACCAGCTGCTGGTCACGGCGGACACGACCATCGGCGACGCGCTCTGGGACTGGGTCGCCGCCGACGCCGCCCGGCGAGCGCCGGATGGGTGGCGCATCGCCAACATCGGCGCGGTCGGGACCCAGGCGGGCGCACCGGCCGGCATGGCGTATGGCGCCGGCGCGGCGATGACCGGCGTCGCCATGTGGATCCTGTACCGACGGTGACCACGCCCGAGCCGGCGGCCGATCGCGCCGCACCGCCCAGCGACCGGACGCGCGCCCGCCGCGTGCCCGACCGCGGCCGCTATGACCGGGCGACGATCGACGCCATCATCGACGCCGCGATCGTCGGTCACGTTGGCTGGGTCCTCGACGGACAGCCGTTCGTGACCCCGACCTCGGTCTGGCGCCAGGGCGACCGCCTGTACTGGCACGGCTCGAGGGCCAGCCGGATGCTGCGACAGACCGACGGCCAGGTGGTGTGCGTCACCGTCACCCACCTCGACGGCCTCGTCCTGGCGAGGTCCGGCTTCAACCACTCGGTCAACTACCGGGCCGTCATGGCGCTGGGAACGGCGCACCTGGTGACCGACGACGCGGAGGCAGACGCGGCGCTCGAGACGTTCATCGAGCATCTCTACCCGGGCCGCTGGGCGGAGCTGCGCCCGATCACGCCCAAGGAGCGCAAGGCGACCTCGGTGATGTGGATGGACCTGTCCGAGGCATCGGCCAAGATCCGCGCGGAGTTCAACCACGACGACCCGGAGGACGAGACCTGGCCGACCTGGGCCGGCGTGATCCCGATGCGGACGGTGGTCGGCGAGGCCGAGCCAGATCCGCACGTGGCCCCCGGGACCCCGGTTCCCGAGGCGCGCATCCCCGGTTGATCCGCTCGAGCGGCCCCTCGCCGGTCGCGGGCGCGTGAGCGGCCCCCGCCGGCTCAGCCGGCCACGACCTCCGGTCCGTGGTTGCGGGGCGTGACGATCGCCGTGCGTCCGGCCAGCCCGCAGGCCGCCGCCTCCGCGCGGAAGGCCGCCTCCACCGGGCCGCCGTCCACGCCGGGCGCGATGAACGCGAGGACCGTCGACCCGGCTCCTGACAGGAACGCGCCCAGTGCGCCGGCCTCGCGCGCGGCGCCCGTCAGCCGTGGCAGCTCCGGATACGACACGGCTCGATACGGCTCATGCAGCCGGTCGACCGCGAGGTCCGCGAGCAGGTCGAACCGGCCGCTGGCGATCCCGGCGACCCCGATCGCAACCCGGCCCAGGTTCTCGACGGCGTGGCGCAACGGGACATCCGTCGGGAGCACCTTGCGCATGACCTCGGTGGACAGCCGCCGATCGGGGATGAACAGCACGCAGCGAAGTCCGGCCGGCGCGTCGAAGCGCACCGCTGCCACGCGGTCCACGAGGTGCGCCGAGACCACGAACCCGCCGAGCAGCACGGCCGCGGCGTTGTCGGGGTGCGTCTCGATCATGGTGGCGACCTGGAGCAGCGCATCCGGCGCCAGCGCGTCTCCGACCAGGGCGTTGCCCGCGGCCGCGCCGCCGACCGTCGCCGCGGCGGACGAGCCGAGCCCGCGCGACAGCGGGATGTCGTTGTGCATCGACACCCGCCAGCCGATGGCCGGCGGCCGCGGGCCAAGGCAGGTCTCGAGGACGCCCTCGAGGCCGGCGATGAACCGGTTGTCGCGGGTCGCGGGCAGCTCGCCGGCGCCCTCGCCCCTCACCTCCAGCTCGATCGCGCCCGGCCCGCGGGCGTCCTCGACGGCTTCGACGGTCACCCGGTTGGTCAGCTCGAGCGCGAGCCCCAGGCAGTCATAGCCGGCCCCGAGGTTGGCGGACGACGCGGGGACGTCGATCGTGAGACGGCGACCGACCAGCGCCGCCCAGGACGCGGCCGCCGGGATCGCCGGCATCGGTGCCACCTCAGAGCCAGCCCAGCGCGCGGCCCACGCCAACGACGGTCGGCTCGGCCTCGACGACCTCGACCGTGAGCCCCGCCTCGGCGGTCGTCGGATCCTTGAGCCCGTTGCCGGTGAGCACGCACACGACGGAGGCGTCCGCGTCGAGCTCACCGCGCCTGGCCGCGTTCGTGACGCCGGCGACCGAGGCGGCCGATGACGGCTCGCAGAACACGCCCTCGAGCCGGGCCAGCTCGCGGTGGGCCGCCAGGATCTCGTCGTCGGACACGGCGTCGATCCGGCCACCGGAGGCGTCGCGCGCGTCGGTCGCCAGCGTCCACGACGCCGGATTGCCGATGCGGATGGCGGTGGCGACGGTCTCGGGGTGCTCGATCGGATGCCCGGCGACGAGCGGCGCGGCGCCCGCGGCCTGGAACCCCCACATCTGCGGCACGGACGTCGCCAGCCCCGCATCGCGATACTCGCGGAACCCGCGCCAGTAGGCGCTGATGTTGCCCGCGTTGCCCACCGGGATCGCGAGCACGTCGGGTGCGTGGCCCAGGTCGTCGACGACCTCGAACGCCGCGGTCTTCTGGCCCTCGAGCCGGAACGGGTTCACGGAGTTGACGAGGGTGACCGGGTGGTCGTCCTGTTCGGAAAGCGCCCGGACGACGCGCAGCGCCGCGTCGAAGTTGCCGCTGACCGAGATCACGCGGGCGCCGAACACCATGGCCTGGAGCAGCTTGCCGACGGCGATCTTGCCGGCGGCAGCACGACCACGCACTCGAGCCCGGCGGCGGCGGCGTAGGCGGCGGCCGATGCCGAGGTGTTGCCGGTGGACGCGCAGATCACGCTCCCAGCCCCGGCCTCGAGCGCCTTGGCGACGGCCAGGACCATGCCCCGGTCCTTGAAGCTCCCGGTCGGGTTCTGGCCCTCGATCTTGAGGTGGAGGTTGCGCAGCCCGAGCGACGCGCCGAGGCGCTTCGCGTGGACCAGCGGGGTTGCGCCCTCGCCCAGCGAGACCACCGGCGTCGCGTCGGTGACCGGCAGGAACGATCGGTAGCGGTCGACGAGTCGCGGGCGGGCGGCGGGCGCTGACGGCATGTCCATCGGCCTCAATCTGACACGGGGTAGCAGGCGCCCGACGGCGCGGCGACGCATTCTCCGGCCAATGGTCGCACGGGGATCCCCGTCCACTCGGTCGCCGGGGGCAACCCGGCCCACGTCGATCCGAGGCCGCGGGCGATCGCGACCAGGTCGCCCAGCACCGCGGACGCGGTCGCCGGGCCGCCGGCGCCGGGACCCTCGAACGCGACCCGGCCAACGGGCGCCGCATCGACCTCGATCCGGTTGAGCACGCCGTCACAGCGCCCGAACGGCGAGTCGGTGGGCACCGCGCTGGGCACGACCGATGCCTCGAGGGCGCCGTCATCGGCCACGCGGGCGGTCGCGATCAGGCGGACGATCCGGCCCTCGGCTGCCAGCGCCGCGACGTCGTCCGCGGTGACGCCCGTGATCCCGGGCTGGCCGGCGGCGCCGGTGATGGTCCCCGGCCGGCCGTCGATCGCGTCGGGCGCGATCCATGCGCCAAACGCTAGGCGGGCGAGGATGACGAGCTTGTTGACCGCATCGAGGCCTTCGACATCGGCGGTGGGATCCGCCTCGGCATAGCCCCGCGCCTGGGCGTCGGCAAGCACCAATTCGTAGTCCCGGCCCTCGCGCGCCATCGCGGTCAGGATCAAGTTGGTCGTGCCATTGACGATCCCGCGAACGCGCGCGATCCGGTTCGCGGACAGGTCGAGCGCGAGCGGTCCGAGCACGGGGATGCCGCCCCCGACGGCCGCCTCGAAGCGGAACGACGCGCCGGACGCCCGCGCCGCCTGCTCAAGCTCCGGGCCGTGGTGCGCGACCAGGTGCTTGTTGGCGGTGACCACGGGCCGCCCGTTCGCCAGCGCGGCGTGGACGAGCGTCCGGGCCGGCTCGGCGCCACCCATCAGCTCCACCAGCACGTCGATCTCGGGGCTCGCGACGAGGTGGGCCGGCGCGTCGGTCAGCAGCGCCTCCGGGATCCCCGCGGCAACCGCCTTCGGGACGTCTCGCACGGCCACCCCCGCGAGCACGAGCGGCGCACCATCGGAGGGCGCCAGGCGCGGCGATGGCTGGAGCAGGGCGCGGATGACCTCGCGGCCGACGGTCCCGGCGCCGATCACGCCGACGCGGACGGGGGCGACGTTCACGACCGCTGGCTGCCGGGAGCGGGCGGGTGGGCGTGGAGCGACGGCGTTGCAGGCGCGGGGATCAGCAGGTTGGGCATCGGGGCGCATCGTATCGTCCCGAGCGCGGCGAGCGCGATGCAAGCGGCGGACTGGCGGCGGAACGGGCGGTGCGACCGGGGGAACCGCGGACCGCCCGGCGGGCTGGCCGCTCGTCGCGGGCCCGATGGGCATCGGCGCTCCGCTACACTCGCCCGCAATGACCATCGAGCTCGCTCCATCGCCCGCGCCCGCGGCTGATCCCGCCGCGCGCCCGCGCATCTTCTCGGGCATCCAGCCGTCCGGCATCGTCCACCTGGGCAACGACCTGGGGGCGATCCGCAACTACGTGATGCTCCAGCACGAGTACGAGGCGATCTACTGCATCGTCGACTACCACGCGCTCACCAGCACCCACGATGCGGAGCTCATGCGCCGGCGCACGCGCGAGATGGCCGCGAGCCTGCTCGCCCTGGGTCTCGATCCGGAGCTGTGCACACTGTTCGTGCAGAGCCATCGGCCCGAGGTCACCGAGCTCGCCTGGCTGCTGATGACGGTCACGCCGGTGAGCTGGCTGGAGCGAACCCCGACCTACAAGGAGAAGCGCCAGAACCAGCCCGACGACGTCAACCACGGGCTGCTCACGTATCCGGCGCTGATGGCGGCCGACATCGTCCTGTACAAGGCGACGGTCGTTCCGGTCGGCAAGGACCAGGCCGCCCACCTCGAGCTCACCCGCGAGATCGTCCGGGCCTTCAACGCACGGTTCGGAAAGACGTTTCCTGAGCCGCAGGCCGTCCACACCGAGGCGCCCGTCGTCCTGGGCACGGACGGGGTGCGGAAGATGAGCAAGTCGGTCGGGAACACGATCGACATCTTTGCCGACGCGGAGACGGTCCGGCGCCAGGTCATGTCGATGGTCACCGACACCCAGCGGATCCTGCGCACCGACCCCGGCCGACCCGAGGTGTGCAACGTGTGCCAGCTCCACCGGTTCTTCGGCGACGACTACGAGGAGGTCTGGGACGGCGAGCGGACCGCGCGGACCGGCTGCGTCGATACCAAGAAGCTGCTCGCCGAGCGGATCGTCCGCCGATATGCGGGTGCTCGCGAGCGCTACCTCGAGCTGATGGCCAGCCCGGCCGAGGTCGACGGGATCCTGGAGAGCGGCGCGGACCGGCTGCGCCCACTGGCCGAGGCCACGATGGCCGAGGTTCGCGAGCGAATGGGGTTGCGCTGACATGGCGGGTCGCGTCGAGGCAATCCGGATCGCGCCTGCCGAGGGCGCCCCGATGGAGACCGTGTGGCGCGTCGCCGCGCACGCGGGCGGTGGCCTGGAGGGCGATCGGTACCACGTCGTGTCCGTTGATGGATCAGCCCCGGCCGGCCCGGGCAAGGGCCTGACATTGGTGTCGGCGGACTCGATCGAGAAGGCCAACAAGGAGAACCCGGGACTGGACATGACGCCGGCGCTCACCCGTCGGAACGTCACGGTCCGCGGCGCCGACCTCGACGGCCTGGTGGGACGCGAGTTCCGCATCGGGCGGGTACGCTGCCGCGGGGTCAAGCTCGCGGAACCGTGCACCTACCTCGAGGGCCTCGTCGGCCGCCCGATCCTGGCCGCGCTCGCGCACCGGGCCGGGCTGCGTGCCGACATCCTCGAGGACGGGGAGATCGCCGTCGGCGACGAGATCAGCCTGGTCTGAGGGTGGCCGGCCAACCGGGGGCGCCGGCGCTGACCGGCGGTTCGCCGGGGGCGCGGCATCGTCTGCGAGCGGAGCGCCGCGACCAGATTTCCGGAGCGACGTTGCCCCCGGTCGCGCTGGTCGCGTTGGCCACACTGGTCGCCCTGGTCGCCGAGCGCGGCGCCTGAGGCCACGGGATCGCGCTGGCGACGTCCGGTCGTCCCGGCTTGCCGCCGAGCGTGGCGCCTGAGGCCACGGAATCGCCCATGCCCGTGTCGTCGTTGGCCGGCACCAATCCGACGGGGCGATGTCGTGGCGCCACGGGCAACGATTCCGCGACCACGGGTGTCGGCCTGCGCGGCAGGGCGATGTCGTGGCGCCACGGACCGCGGGCCGCGGCCGAGAGCGGCGGCTGTCCGCGCGGCAGGGCGATTTCGTGGCGCCACAGGCGACGGTCCGCATCGGCGCCGAGAACCCGGCTTGAGCGCCGCCGCCGATCAGGAGCCTTGCGACTCCGGGCTTCCGGCGGAGAGCCGGGCGTCGTAGGCTGACGTCATGCCCATCGAGCTGACGGAGCGCCAGCAGCGCCTCGTCAATGCCGTCCTGATCCTGGCGGTGATCACGCTCGCGTTCGTCGTGCTCGGCTACGTGGCCGGGGTGATCTACGCGTTCGGCGACATCGTCCTGCTGTTCTTCCTCGCGTGGCTGCTGTCGTTCGCGCTGACGCCGCTGTACACGGGGATCGCGAAGGTGATGCCTGGGCTCCCGCCGGCCGTCGCGGTGATCGTCGTCTACGTCACGATCGTGGGGGTGTTCCTGGCCGTGATCGTCCAGGCCTCGGCCAGCCTGGCCGCCTCGATCGGGCAGTTCATCCGCGACGCACCCCAGCTCCAGGACCAGCTGCGCAATGTGCTGGCCGGGCTCCAGGATCGGCTGGCCGCGTTCGGCTTCCAGGTCGATCTCGTGGGCCAGGCGCCGATCATCGTGGCCAATCTCCAGCAATGGGCGGGCGAGCTCGTCGGACCGTTGCAGTCGCTGGCGTTCGCGAGCATCGGCGTGCTGGGCAACATCCTGATCCTGGTGATCCTGTCGGTGTACATCGCGATCGACCGCGAGGCGATCCTCGCGTTCCTGTTCCGTGTCGTGCCCCCGAGCCTCGCCCCCGAGGCGCACCTGCTCCAGGTCAGCGTCTCGCGATCGTTTGGCGGCTTCCTGCGCGGCCAGGTGATCATGGGCCTGGTGTTCGGCGTGTTCACCGCATTCGTGAACATGGCGTTCGGGTTGCAGTACGCGGCGGCGACCACGGTCATCGCGGGCGTGCTGCAGATGATCCCGTTCTTCGGTCCGTTCGTGTCCTGGACACCGCCGGTCGCGGTCGCGCTCCTGCTCAGCCCCGACGCCGCGCTGCCGGTGCTGGTGCTGATGGGCATCGCCTGGTTCGTGACGATGAACGTCCTCCAGCCGCGCATGATGTCCGACTCCGTCGGCATTCATCCGATCGTGGTCCTGGGCTCCGTCGTCATCGGCTCCAAGGTCGCCGGGATCGTCGGGGCCATCTTCGGCATCCCGATCGCCGCGGTCCTGTCCGCGTTCTTCTTCCACTGGTTCGGCCGAACGCGCGAGGGCGGAACGGTCGCGGATCGGGCTGCGCGCCGGCTCGCGGCGCGGGAGGGGCGCGAGGTGCGCCGGCCGCGCGAACCGGTTCCGGGCGATAGACGCGGACATGGCGGAGGTCACGCCCGAGCACCCGGTCCTGGATGCGGACGTGCAGCCGTGAGCGAGCGGACCGGGCGCGACGCCACCGGCGGCGG
The DNA here is from genome assembly GCA_963749705.1 of uncultured Chloroflexia bacterium. Classification (GTDB taxonomy): domain Bacteria; phylum Chloroflexota; class Limnocylindria; order Limnocylindrales; family CSP1-4; genus CAIXZV01. Next base: position 20,493 of record CAVVNQ010000012.1, read on the forward strand.
CAACGACACCGCACCGGACGCCGCGCCGCCGGACATGACCCGCGAACGCGCGCGAACCGAGCGCCGCAACCTGGACATGGAGCGTGGCGAGCCCGTCGCGGGCACCCGCGGTGGGCGCCGGACGCTCAAGCGGGTCGGGCGGCCGCTGGGCGACTGGACCACCCGTCCGAGGATCCTCGTGACCAACGACGACGGCATCGAATCGCGGGGCCTGCTCGCGCTCAAGCGGGCGCTCGATCCCATCGGCGACGTCACCGTCGTTGCCCCCGACACGAACCAGTCGGCGGTCGGGCACCAGAAGACGCTGATGCGCCCGCTGCGCGTCCGGGAACGAACCCTTGCCGACGGCTCGTCCGGCTACTCGCTGGACGGCTCCCCCACCGACTGTGTCAGCCTCGCGTTCCTCGGCTTCTTCGACGAGCGCTTCGACCTCGTGGCATCCGGCATCAACTACGGCGCCAACCTGGGCGACGACATCACCTACTCCGGGACCGTGTCTGCGGCGATGGAGGGGGTGATCAACAGCTGCCCGTCGTTCGCGATCTCGCAGGAGTACTACGAGGAGGTCGATTTCGCGCTGGCGGCGGTGGCCGCGGCCGTGGTCGCACGCAACATCCTCGAGCACGGGCTCAAGCGGGGCGAGCTGCTCAGCGTCAACGTCCCGGCGACCTCGATCGAGGATTGCGAGGGCCTCGAGATCACGAGGGTCGGCCGCCGCGTGTACCAGGACGAGCTGATCCGGCGGGTCGATCCGCGCGGCATCCCCTACTACTGGATCGGCGGCCCGCCACCGTCCGGGATCAGCGTCCCGGGCACCGACTTCAACGCCGTGGTCAATCGCAGGATCTCGGTCACGCCGATCCACCTCGACCTCACCGGACGGCGGCTGATGCGCCAGCTCCAGACGTGGAACTGGTCGCTCGAGGAGCGCGCGTCGGCCGTGCCGGTGTCACCGGCCGGCGCGATCGAGGAGGCGCGCCTCGCGGAGGAGACCCGGA
>CAVVNQ010000013.1:0-50597 GCA_963749705.1 uncultured Chloroflexia bacterium
GCCCACCCGGACGACCTGCAGCGCGGGCGCGAGAACGCCCGGGAGGAGCGCCGGCGGGCCGGCGCCGACGTGGGCGCGGCGGGCACCCGGGGCACGAGGAACGCGGCGCCTGCCCGGGAGGCGCCGTGGCACTGATCCGTCAGGTTGGGTCGGGTGGGTCGGCCTGCTGCCGGGGACGCACCTCCGGAAGTCGCGGGTGGGAAGCGTCCAGCACGTCGACGGCAACCGCGACCAGCGCCAGCAGCACGACCGCGATCAGGGCCGCGATCAGGGCCGCTGAAACGCTGAACACGGCGGCGATGAACAGCGCCGAGAACGCGATGCCCAGGAGTGTCATCTGGGCAACCACGCGGCCGAACGCCACGTAGTCGCGGCCGAGGCGCACCAGCGCTCGCTCGCGAGCGTCCCATGTCGACCAGCGCCAGGTGCCCACCTGGCCCAGCGCCTGGAACGCGACCACGACGGCCACGGTCCCCACGACCGCGGTCCCCACCTCGGGGAACACCAGGATCGCGAACACGGGTGCGACCACGAGCACCGCAGCGACGACCATCGCCAGCATCATCAGGAGGGTCTCGGCAAGGTCGCGCATGGCGGTTCGGTCGGCGCCTTCGTTGCCGAGCACCACCCGGGCCCCGAGGACGAGGACGAGGCCGACAGCGCCCGCCACGACGATGATCCCGGCCGCGTCGCGGGCATCGGGGGTCGAGCCGATGAGGAACCGGATCCCGGCGACGATGATCGCGATCAGCGTCGGGATCCCGCCGACCCAGGGCGCCAGCCGCAGCGCCAGGCCGATCCATCGACCGACGCGTCCGCGCGCCCACGGCACCGCGCGCTCGGGCGGCGTCACGAGCGTGTAGGCCGCCGCCAGGCCGACTGCCGCCGCAATGACCCAGACGCCCGTCTCGGCGAGGAGCCGGCCAGCCGGCGACGCCGCGAGGTCCATTGCCCGGATCGAGCCCACCGGGCCGGTCACGAGGTCGGCTCCCGGAACGGCGCCGAGCACCATCGAGGTGATGTCGCCGGCCGCGGACAGCGTCCGTGTCCCAAGCGCGACGGACATCGCGACGGCCGCCAGCGAGCCCGCCGCCGTCAGCTGGCGCCAGTAGGACAGCAGCGACAGCCGTCGACGGCGGCGGTTCGAGCGGCCCCGGTCCGCCGTCTCGTCTCCGAACACGGTGGCGGCATCCGGACCGCCCGCGAGCAGGCGCAGCAGCGGGATCAGGAACTCCTCGTCGTTGTCCCAGTACCCGCCGTGATCCTCGCGGAACGACAGCCGGTTCCAGATGGCGTGGCTCCGGATCCGAGCCAGCAGCGTCGCGTCGACAATCGGGTCGTCGGCGGCCGGGACCTCGAGCACGCCCACCGGCGCGGGATCCTGCGATGCCCAGAAGTCGTCCCACCGGAGGTCGGGGTGCGTGCCGAGCAGCGATCCGTACAGGCGCTCCGGCGGGACGTCGAGCTCGTCGACCGGCGTCGCGCCGCCCGAATCGGTCAGCCGCCAGGCGAGGTTCAGCCCCTCCCCGAGCGTGATCAGCCGGTCGACGGCCAGCCCGGCCGACGAGGGATCCACGAGGGTCATGTACGAGACGATCGCGCCGCCCGAGTGCGCGACGATGGCAATCTCGTCGCAACCGGCGGCCTCGAGGTCCTCGATCGCGTCCACCAGCTGTCCCCGGATGCTCGCGGCCTGCGCGGTGTCTGACAGCAGGACGTAGACGTCGCCGAACCACTCGAGGACGAACCGGTCCAGCGGCCGCGTGAGCGCCCCGTCCTTGAGTGGCCCGACCGGGACGAGCTTCTCGATCGAGCGCAGCAGCCCGTACAGCACCAGGAGCAGCGCGGACACGGCCTGGAGGAACAGGCCGGCGCCAAGCCCGGCGACCGCGCGACCAGGCCCCGCCCCCGGCGCCTGCCGCATCCCGTCGGGCGGCCCCGGTTCGACCGCCTCCTGGACGACGCCGGCATCGCTGCGGCGCAGGGCATGAGATTCCGCCCAGCCGCGCAGCCGCGGGTCGTGGGCACCGCCGCGCCGGGGCAGGAGCGCGGTCAGGATCCGCCGGATCACTCCGCGCGGTCCGAGCCACTCGGCCATCTGCCCGAACGACGGCGGCCGGACCCGCTGCGCCCACCAGGCCTCGGTCATCACCCAGTGCTGCTCCGGGACATCGTGGCCATCGACGTTCGCGGCGGGCACCTGCAGCTCGATCCACCGGCGCTGCGACGGACCGGGATCGAGCTCGACGTCGGTGACCGGGTCCGCCGACAGGTGGTTCCGGACCCGGGTGTCGAACAGGACCCGGATGATCGCGCCACCCCAGTCGAGCAGCGTCTCCCCCTCAGCCTGCGACCCGATGCCGTGGACGAACACGATGCCGACATGCCGGGCAGCGGGCTCCGCGGCACAGCGGAGGACGATCCCGGGTTCGCGGCGCCGGGCCGCTGTGCCCCCGGCGCCGTTCGCGGCCGGCGTCGGGGAGGTGTCGTGATGCGGGACGCTCATCGGACCTGGCCCCCACGGAACGTGACCCTGCGCGGAGGCTACCAACTCCGGTCAAGGCCGGGGACCGGCCGGTGCGGACAGCGACCGACAGGCGCGTCAGCCGCCGGCCGAACGTCGGTCAGCCGCCGATGGCCTCCGCCACGGCTCCCGCCATCGCTGCCAGCCGGGCGTCCCGGTCGCGAACGAAGCGCTCGATCGCGTCGAGGATGTGGCCCGCGTCCAGGTGCGCCTCCTCGATCACCTCGTCCAGCGAACCGCCGGTCCGCCAGCGATCGTCCCAGTCCGCGCTCAATGAATACGCCTCGACCTCATCGCCGGCCGCCCAGTCGCGCATCAGGCGGACCGCGCCGTTGGTGATCACCATCGCGTCCAGGCGATCGGCAGCTGAGGCCACGGACTCCCGGTAGGCGGCGTCCTGGCGCCGGAACAGCTCCTCGCTGAGGGCCGCGACGATCTTGACGTTGAGGCCGCGCCGGTCGAGCTCGCCCAGGACGCTGACCAGGTTGTGGGTTGGCAGCGTGCCGCGCACGAACACGGTGCCGCCGCGGGGCTGGTCGTCGCGGTACGGCCGCAGGACGTACGCCCCGCGGGCCGCCTCGAGGTGTGACGGCATGCCCAGCCCCGCCCGGTCGGGCACGGGGATCGGCGGCCGCGTCAGGTGCAGCACAACGATCGGGACGTCGGTCGAGAACGCGGCCGCCAGCATCGCCGGCACCTCGTTGTACTCCCATGGGTGCATGTCGATGACGTGCCCGGTCGGGAACAGCTGCATCACGCCCGGCGAGAACACGCCGAAATGCGTGCGCGAGTCCTCCGCCGTCTCCGGACCGGAGTGTCCGGCCACGTACAGCACCCGGCCCAGCTGCAGGTCGCTGTCCTGGGCCAGCTGGCTGAACAGCCGAAGCGGGCCGTACTTGAGGTAGCTGAACGAGCCGTACGTGGAGCAGGCACCCCAGTAGCCGTCGAACGCGTGGAACGGATCGGCGGCCAGGTTCACGGATGCCAGCCCCGTGAGCATGCCGGCGTTGGTGAACTCGGTGATCTCGGTCGGCAGCAGCGCGCCGGTCGGGTTGGCCTCGCGCTCGTACCAGCCCGTGCCCGGCAGCTCGCCGAACGGCTTTGCGAACCCGGCGAGGTTGGTCGACTCGGCGAGGTCCGCAGACGCCGCCACGAACAGCGGCCGGCCGTGATCGCGCAGGGCCAGGGCGTTGACGTAGGAGCCCCACGCGGCGAGCCCGGCCCGATTGGGCACCTTCTCGCCGGGCGCCCGCCAGATCTCCGCCGGGTACGCGGCGGCGTCGAACAGCCGCCGGTCCTCGAACACGGAGGCCGACGTCGCGCCCAGCCGGAACCCCGGGATCTCCTCGGGCACGCTGTCGGCGATCTCGACCAGCCGGTCGGAGAGCCAGCGCACGAGGTCGGGGTCGCGCCGGAGCACGCCCATCACCACCCGCAGGTTCGCCTCCGCCTGCGCGGCGACCGCATCGGGATCCGACGGGGCGGGCTGGTCGACGCCCTCGTACTCGACGCCGTAGCGGTCCATGAATGCCTTGCGGACGGTCCAGAACTCGGGCGCGTTCATCGGCCACGCGGTGCCGTGGCTGGGGGCATCGGTCTTGCCGTAGCCGCGGCCCTTGCGGGTCCGGAACCAGGCGACGGAGGGCACGCGAGACGGGTTGTCGCCGCGAGCTGCCTCGATGACCGCCGCCGTGACCGGGCCCCACGACATGCCGTCGTCGGTCCCCGTCACTCGCCAGCCATAGGGCGCGAACCAGTCCTCGGGGGTGCCCGGGGTGACCGTGGATGCGGCCCGCCCGTCGATCCCGAAGTCGTTCCAGTCGACCAGGAACACGAGGTTATCGAGACCCAGGCCCCAGGCCGAGTTCTTCGTCTCGTGCGTGGCACCGGGCGTGAGCCCACCCTCGCCTTCGACCACGAACACCTTGACCTCGCCCGCGCCCGCCATCCGGAGCGCCAGCGCCTGGCCCGCGGCGGGCGGCATGCCGTGGCCCGACGGTCCCGTGTTGGACTTGAGGAACATCGTCCGGCCGGCCATCTCCGCGTGACCGGGCAGCCCGCCGCGGCGCCGGAGCTCGAGCAGCCACTCCCAGGTCAGCGCCCAGCGGCCGTCATCGGGGAACGCGAACCGGCCGTCGCTGTCGAGCTCCTCGCGCGCCCGGAGCGCCTCGTTGAGCACGGCGAGGCTCGCGTATACCAGGGGCACGGCGTGCCCCGCGGACAGCACGAACCGGTCCGCGAACCGCAGCCACGGCCGTCGGATATCCCAGCGCATCGCCCCCGAGAGCATCAGCGACAGGACCATGTGCGCCTTGGACCGCGAGCCGCCCGGATGCCCGCTCTGGCGGTAGTTGAGGGCGAGGTCGATGCATTCATCGACGAGGTCCTTGACGATCTCGTATCTGGCCTCGTCCGGGAGCGCCGGCGCTTCGTCGGGTAGCGCCGCCGGGTCGAGCGCGACGGGGTTGACCGCGGGCGCGTCGCTGCCGTTCATCGGGTGCCCGCCTCGGCGGCGACCAGCGGCTCCACGACAGTCCGGATCCGGCGGAGCGCCTCGCTGATGTTCTCGCGCGAGTTGGCGTACGACAGCCGGATGTGGTTCACGCCCACATCGCCGAACGCCGTCCCGGCGAGGACCGACACGCCGGCCTCGTTGAGCAGGCGGTCGGCCAGCTCGGCGCCGGTCAGGCCGGTGCCCGAGATCTCCGGGAACACGTAGAACGCGCCCTTCGGCCGCAGGCAGCGGAAGCCCGGGATCGCGTTGAGCCCGTCGACCACCAGGTCCCGCCGTGCTCGGAACTCCTCGACCATCGTGTCGATCTCGTCCTGCGGGCCGGTCAGCGCCTCGACCGCGCCGACCTGCGCAAACGTTGTGGCGCCCGACACGGAGTTGATGATCAGCCGCCCGAACCCGCGGTTCAGCCACTCGGGCACGATCCCGTAGCCCAGCCGCCAGCCGGTCATCGCGTAGGTCTTGGAGAACCCGTCGAGCACGATCGTCCGCTCGGCCATCCCCGGCAGCGCGGCGATCGACGCGTGCTCCTCACCGTCGTACAGGATCCGGCTGTAGATCTCGTCGGTCATGACGGTCAGGTCGTGGTCCAGCGCGACCTGCGCGATCCGTTCCAGGTCCGAGCGGGTCAGGACGCCGCCGGTCGGGTTGGCGGGTGAGTTGATGACGATGAGCTTGGTCCGGGATGTGACCAGCGAGGCGAGCTCGTCCGGATCGAGCCGGAACTCGTTCTCCTGGCGGATCGGGATCGCGACCGGGACGCCGCCGACGAACCGGGTCACCGACTCGTAGATCGGGTAGCCGGGATCGGGGACGATGACCTCGTCGCCGGGATCGACCAGGGCCAGGATCGCGTAGTACATGACGCCCTTGCCGCCGACGGTCACGAACACGTTGGCCGGGTCGACGGCGAAGCCCTTGCGCGCGGTCGCGTCGGCCGCGATCGCCGACCGCAGCTCGGGGATCCCGGGGAACGGCGGGTAGTGGGTCATGCCGGCGTCGATCGCGGCCTTGGCGGCCTCGCGGACGTTGGCCGGAGTGTCGAAGTCGGGCTCCCCGATCTCGAGGTGGATCACGCTCCGGCCCGTCGCCTCGAGCGCGCGCGCCCTGGCCGCGGCCTCGAACGCCGTCTCGGTGCCGATCGTCTCCATTCGCGCCGCGAGCTTCATGCCGGTCCTCCCGTGGGACTGTGCGCTCCTCGCCCGGACATGGGCCGGGCCGCGCGAGCCTCCGCCTGTGCCGACCATCGGGGGTCAGACAGATAACGTCAAGCGCATCTTGCTAACAAGACCGTGTAGCGTCGCTACATCATTGGCGCCCGGCGCTGGGTGCTCAGCGGGACGCCGTTCACGCGAACGCCGGATGCTCACCCGTTCGCCGTTCGCCCGAACGCCTGGAGCTCGGCGAGGAGCGCCGCGACGGCCGGGTGCCGACGTCGCTCCGGCTTCACGGCGGCCAGCACCGTGCGCTCGAGGGGCGGATCCGCGGCGGCGATCCGGGCCCGGATGGGTCGGTCCCGCAACGCGAGCCCGGGCAGCACGGCCACGCCCAGCCCGGCCTCGACCAGCGCGATGATCACGCTGTAGTCGCGGCAGATCGATCGCACGTGCGGGTCGAACCCGGCCCGGCGGCACGCCCGTACGGCGACCTGGTGGATCGCGCTCGCTTCCGTGTCCATGATCCATGCGTCGTCCCGGAGCTCCACCAGCGGGATCGGCCCCTCGCCCGACCAGCGGTCCGCGGGCAGCGCCAGGAAGACCGGGTCGCGGAGCAGCGGCAACAGGTCCAGGCCCGCGCCGCTGACGCGGGTGGGCTCGTCGTACTCGTCGACCACCGCCAGGTCCACCTCGTCCATCCGGAGCGCGGTCAGGCTCTCGTCGGTCTCGAGGTCACGCAGGGTCACTCGCAGATCCGGGTGGCGGCCACCCAGGGTCGCGATGATCGAGGGCAGGATGGCGCGCGCCGCCGTCGGGAACGCGGCGACCCGGAGCGAGCCGCTGACCTCGTCGCGCGACGCGGCCAGGGCGCTCTCCGCCTCGGTGATCGCCGCCGTGATCGTGTCCGCGTGCCTGACGAGCATCAGGCCGGCGTCCGTCAGCCGGATCCGGCGGCCCTCGTGCTCGACCAGGGCGACGCCGGCTTCGCGCTCGAGCAGCTTGAGCTGCTGCGACACGGCCGACGGCGTCACGGACATGGCGGCGGCCGCCGCCTTGACGGTCCCCCGCCGGGCGACCTCACGCAGCAGCTGGAGGCGCCAGATCCCGAGCATCGTCGCGTACCCGCCGCCGCTCGCCGGCCGCCGGTCAGCCGGCGTCGAGGGTGGCGCCCGCGGCCAGGCAGTCCTCCGCGAACCGCTCGAGCGCGCCGTCCTCATCGGCCGAGGCGCGGACCAGCGTCATGATCCGGTCCACGCCGGCGTCCGCGTACCGGCGGATCAGCTCTCGACGTGGCGCACCACCGACAGCCGAGTCGTCGCGGCCGATGTTCACCGACAGCCGCATCGTGCCCGGGTCGCGACCGATCTCCTCGCACCGCGACGCGATGACCGGTCGCGCCTCGGCGACCTCCTGCGGCGACAGCCAGTCGAGGTTGAGCTCATCGGCGAACCGGGCCGCCAGCCGCCAGGTCCGGTTGGGCCCGTTGCCGCCGACCAGGATCGGGATCCTCGGTTCCTGCATCCCGCGCGGGACGTTGATCGCATCGCGGACCGAGGCGGTCGGGCCGGAATAGGTCGCTCGGCCCGGGCCGAGCATCCGCGACGTGACCTCGAGCGCGTCCTCGAGGGCCTCCATCCGCGTTCGGAGCGGCGGGAACCCCCACCCGTAGGCGATGAACTCGTCGTCCTTCCAGCCGGCGCCGAGGCCAAGCTCCGCGCGTCCACCGGACACGACATCGAGGGTCGAGATCATCTTGGCCACCAGCGCGGGGTTGCGATAGCCGGCGCACAGGACGAGGTGCCCGAGCCGGACGCGTGCCGTCTCGACCGCCAGCGCCGAGATCCCGACGAACGCCTCGAACGTGATCTCGTCGGTCGGCTCGGGCTCGGTCTGGAGGTGGTCGAACAGCCACACGGAGTCGAAGCCCAGCGTATCGGCCTGGTGCGCGACCGCCACCGTCCGGGCCCAGGCGCGGGCCGGATCCCAGCCGTCGTACTCGCCCGTCCAGCCCTGGGGCGCGATGATCCCGACGCGCACGGCGCGCTACCGGCGTTCGAGGATCGGGCGCGCCTTGTCCGGATCGTCGACCACGAACGCGAACGTGGCCCGGTCGCTCCAGCGGCCGAGGAACAGGTGGCCCATCACGTTCACCCCGGCATCGGCCAGCTCGCGCGCGATGTGTGCCATGCCGCCCGGCCGATCGTCGACCTCGGCAAGCAGCGACTCGCCCTCGACGAAGGTCCAGCCGCCCTCCTCGAGCACCGCGCGTGCGGTGTCGTCGTCGGCGGTGGTCATGATCATGTGCCCCGACTCGCCCAGCCCACCACCACCGATCGCGCGCAGGTCCACGCCACGGGCGGCCATCTGCTCTGCGAGGTCGGCCAGCTGGCCTGGCTTGTTGGTCACCTGGACGACGAACTGCTTCGGCATCGGGGCCTCCGGGGCGGCGGCGGACGGGTCGCCGCGGTTCAGGTACCTGGTCGAGCCGTGATTCTCGCATGCGGACGGTCGGCAGGCCAGCCCGGACGGGTCCGCGGCCCGGCTGGCGGAGCGCCGCGGCCCGGCTGTCGGAGCGCCGCGGCCCGGCTGTCGGAGCGCCGCGGCCCGGCCGGCAACGCGCCGTCCAGGGCTCACACCGTCGGCTACGCGCCGCGCCGGACCTCCACGGCCCGCCGGTACAGCGCGAGGTACCGGGGTGCCGGGCCGGCGTCCCAGCCGAAGTCGACGGCCATCCCGCGCGCCACCAGCGCGGCCCAGCCGGCCGGATCGGCGGTCCGCAGGGCCATCGCGCGGGTGACCGCGCCGACCAGCGCGGCCGGCGTGGCGTCGTCGAACACGAACCCCGTGCCATCGTCCGCCTGCTCGTCGACGTCCGTGACGGAGTCGGCGAGGCCGCCGGTGCGCCGCACCACCGGCGGCGTGCCATAGCGCAGCGCGATCATCTGTCCCTGGCCGCAGGGCTCGAACCGGGACGGCATCAGGAACAGGTCGGCGCCGGCGTAGATCCGCCGTGCGAGGACGGGATCGAAGCGCTCGAGCATGGCGACCCGACCGCGGGCCGCCCCGGCCAGGGCCCGGAACGGATCCGCGAGCGACGCGCGGCCGGTGCCCAGGACGATCAGCCGGGCGCCGGCCTCGAGCAGCTGCGGGGCGCCGTCGGCGAGCAGGTCGAAGCCCTTCTGGGGGTCCAGCCGGCCGATCATCGCCAGCACGGCGCCGTCGTCGTCCGGGTCGAAGCCGACGCGCTCCAGCAGGTCACGGCGACACGCGGCCTTGCCGTCCATCGCGCCCCGGTGGTACCGCGCCGCGAGCGCGGTGTCGGTCGCGGGATCCCAGACGCCGGGGTCGATCCCGTTGAGGATGCCGCTGAACCGGTCGCCCATCGCGCGGAACAACCCGTCGAGACCGCGCCCGTACTCCGGGGTCAGCGCCTCGCGGGCGAACCCCGGCGACACGGTGTTGGCAACGTCCACATGCTCCACGGCGGCCCGCAGCAGGTCGAGCATCGCCGGGTCGTCCCCCGCCAGCGGATCGCCGGGCGCCAGCCCCAGCTGTCCCAGCTTCGTCGCGGGGGTCCGGCCGCGGTAGGCGAGGTTGTGAAGCGTCAGGACCGCCGCCATGTCCCGGAAGAACGGATCGCCCGAGGCCGTCCCGCGGGCCCGGTCGATCAGGGCGGGTCCCGTGTGCCAGTCGTGGGCATGGAGGACGTCGAGCGGCACGCCATCGCGGCGCAGCGCGGCCAGCGCGGCACGCCCGAACACCGCGAACCGCCAGGCATCGTCGGGATGGTCGTAGAACCCGTCGCGGTCGAACGCGGGCGGGTGGTCGACGAGCCGGAGCCGGTAGCCTTCGGCCGCGACGTTCAGGATCGAGACCGCGAGGGGGCCGCCACCGGCGGGATCGTCGATCGCCAGCGGCGGCTCGACCTCGACCTCGCGGGGCATCCGGACGCCGCGGTACCTCGGCAGGAACACGTCGACCGGCGTTGCGAGCGCCGAGCCCGCCTCGGGCAGGCGGCCGAGCGCCCGCGCGAGCGCGTCGATCACGTCCGCGAGGCCGCCCGTCTTGGCCCATGGCTCGCACTCGGCGGCCAGGAGCGCGACGCGGAGGTGCATCACGGGATCGTACTGTCCGGCGCGGCGCGAAGCGCGATGAGATCGGGGCGAGGCGAGCGCGCGGCACGCACCATTCCCGCTCGCGACACGGCCGATCCGCGACGCCGGCACCGCGGCCCGGCGACGCCCGCCGACACGGTGCGGCGACGCCGGGCGCCACGTTCCGCCGCGCACGAGGACGGGCTAAACCGGTTCACACACCGCCTTGAGGCCGTCTATCATTTCCGGCTCATGGAGCCCATCGTCCGCGTCCCCGTGTCCACCGGCGCCTCGTTCCACCTCCCGCCCAAGGTCTCCGGCCTCCGGCGCCTCGCCTACAACATGTGGTGGAGCTGGCATCCCCGGGCACGCCTGATGTTCTCGCGGATCGACGCCGGCGCGTGGGCGCGGTACCGGAACCCGATCCCCGTGCTGTCGGGGCCCGTTGCCTGGGACCAGCTGCTCGAGAACCCGCGCTTCCTGGCCGAGTACCAGGACATCATGGCCGAGTTCGACGCGTACATGGCCAACGGCACCGACCACTGGTTCCAGCGGCGGCACGCAGCGAAGCTCGACGGGCCGATCGCCTACTTCTGCGCGGAGTACGGCCTCCACGAGTCGCTGGGGATCTACTCCGGCGGCCTGGGCGTGCTGGCCGGCGACCACATGAAGACCGCGTCGGACATGGCGCTGCCACTGATCGGCGTCGGCCTCATGTACCGCAAGGGCTACTTCCGCCAGGCGATCGACGCGGACGGGCACCAGGAGCACTCGTACCCGGACTACGAGCTGAGCCGGCTCCCGGTCCTGCGCGCGCTCGACCGGCTGGGCGACCCGCTCACGGTCAGCGTCCAGCTGCCGGGCCGCGACCTGTTCGCCGCCGTGTGGGTGGTCCAGGTCGGGCGCGTTCCCGTGCTGCTGCTCGACACCGACGTCCCCGACAACGACGACTCGGACCGGCCGATCACCCACATCCTGTACGTCCGCGGTCGCGAGATGCGGCTGCACCAGGAGCTCGTGCTCGGCGTCGGCGGCGTCCGGGCGCTGCGGCAGCTGGACCTCGACCCGGGCGTCTGGCATCTGAACGAGGGCCACTCCGCGTTCCTGCTCGCCGAGCGCGCCCGCGAGCTGGTGGCCGCGGGATCGACGTTCGATGAGGCGCGTGCCGCGGTGGCGCGCAGCTCGGTGTTCACGATCCACACCCCGGTGTCGGCAGGCAACGAGCGGTTCGATGCGGACCTCGTCCGGCGCGTCGCCGGACCGCTGCTCGACGGCGACGGCAGGCCGGGCACGGGTGGCGTCCCGCTGGACCGGTTGCTGGAGCTGGGCCTCGGCGTCGACCACGACCGGTCGCAGTTCGACATGACCGCGTTCTCGCTCCGCAACACGCACGGCGCCAACGCGGTGTCGCTCCTCCACGGGCACACCGCCAACACCACCTGGCAGGGCATCTCGCCGGGCGAGATCCTGGGGCTGACCAACGGGGTGCACACGCCGACGTGGCTGGGGCAGCCGGTCCGCGACATCCTCGAGCGCTACACCAACGCCAACGTGGATCGCATGGACGACCAGCCCAGGAAGGTTCGCTTCTGGGAGCGCATCGACAAGGTCCCGACGGCCGAGCTGTGGGAGGCGCACCAGCGCCAGAAGCGGGAGCTCGCGATCTTCGCGCGCGGCCGGCTGCGCAACCAGTTCGCGCGTCACGGCGAGGCGCCCTCGACCCTCGAGGACCTCGAGACGGTCCTCGATCCGTCGATCCTGACCATCGGCTTCGCGCGGCGCTTCGCGACCTACAAGCGGTCATCGCTGGTGTTCACCGACCTCGACCGGATCGCCGCCATGCTGTGGGACGAGGACCGGCCGATGCAGCTCATCTTCGCCGGCAAGGCCCACCCGGCCGATCGGCCCGGACAGGGCGTCATCCAGGAGATCTTCGGCCGATCGCGAAGCCCCAAGCTCCGGGGCCGGGTGTTCATCGTCGAGGACTACGACATCCGGATCGCGCGCTTCCTCGTCCAGGGCGTCGACGTCTGGCTCAACAACCCGCGGCGGCCGCTCGAGGCGTCGGGGACGTCGGGCATGAAGGCGGCCGCCAACGGCGTGGTCAACGTCAGCGTCCTCGACGGCTGGTGGGACGAGGGCTGGACCGGCGACAACGGCTGGGCGATCGGCGGGCGTGAGACGAACCCCGACGAGGGAGCCCAGGACTGGTCCGACGCCCAGGACCTGTACCGCATCCTCGAGCAGGAGCTGATCCCGGCGTACTACGAGCGCGACGCGGAGGGCCTGCCCACCCGCTGGACGCAGCTCATGCGAAACTCGATCGCCAGCACGATCTGGCGGTTCTCGACCACCCGCATGCTCCACGAGTACGTCGAGCGCCTGTACCTTCCGGCCGCCGGCGTGCATGTCGAGCCCGAGGTCGCGGCGACCCCGTCGTAGCCCGGCCCGGTGCCGGCTCCATCGCCCATGAATCACTGAGGAGGCGCTTGGCTCCCCGGATCTCGCTGGCCCTCGCGATCCACAACCATCAGCCGGTGGGCAACTTCGGCTGGGTGTTCGCCGAGGTGTGCGATCACGCGTACCGGCCGATGATCGAGGCGATCGAGCGCCATCCCGGCATCCGCCTGTCGCTCCACTACACGGGCCCGCTGCTTGAGTGGTTCGCCGCCGAGCGCCCGGAGCTCCTCGAGCGTCTCGCCGCGCTGGTCGAGCGGGACCAGGTCGAGCTGCTCGGTGGGGGCCTGTACGAGCCCGTGCTCGCCTCCCTGCCCGCGCGCGACCGCGTCGACCAGCTGACCCGGATGGCCGGCGTGCTCGAGGGCATCACCGGCCGGCGCCCGAGGGGTGCCTGGCTGGCCGAACGCGTGTGGGAGCCCGACCTGCCCACGTCGCTGGTCGCGGCCGGCTACGAGTGGACGATCCTCGACGACGCGCACTTCCGGGCCGCCGCGATCCCCGAGCAGAACCTGTGGGGCGCGTACACGACCGAGGACCAGGGTCACCGGCTCACGGTGTTCGGCACCGAGCAGGGGCTGCGCTACCGGATCCCGTTCGGCACGGTCGATGACGTCATCGACCACCTCCGCCGTCACGCGACGGAGGCGGGCGACCGGGTCGGCATGATGGGCGACGACGGCGAGAAGTTCGGGGCCTGGCCCACCACGTACGAGCACTGCTGGGGCCGGGGCCGGTGGGTCGAGACCTTCTTCGAGGCGCTCGAGGCAAACGCCGGCTGGCTGACCACGGTGACCCCGTCGCGGTGGCTCGACCGCCAGCCACCGATCGGCCGGGTGTACGTGCCGACCTCCTCCTATGCCGAGATGGGCGAGTGGTCGCTGCCGCCCGAGGAGGCTGCGGTGTTCGCTCCCCTCGTCCACCACGCCATGGCCCAGCACGTCCCCGAGGCACGCTGGCTGCGCGGCGGCTTCTGGCGCAACTTCCTGGTCCGGTACCGCGAGATCAACGACCTCCACAAGCAGATGCTGCGCACCTCCGCCAAGGTTGCGCTGATGCCCGAGGGAGCGGCCCGGGTGGCCGCGCGGGACCACCTCCACCGGGGACAGTCGAACGACTGCTACTGGCACGGCGTGTTCGGCGGGATCTACATCTCGCACATGCGCCTGGCAACCTACGAGCACCTGATCGCCGCCGAGGATGCCGCGGATCGCGTGCTCGGCACGTCCGACGCGGCGGACCTGCGCGACCTGGACATGGACGGGCTGGACGACGCGCTGCTCGCCGACGCCGGCCAGGTCGTGACCGTCAACCTCGCCGAGGGCGGCGGCATCGGCGGCTGGGACCTGCGCGCGGCGCGCCATGCCATGGCCGCCGCCCTGCGACGGCGACCCGAGGCGTATCACGACAGCCTGCGCGCGTTCGACGCTCGCAGCGATGCGAAGGAGGCGGCCGGCGGTGGCCTGACCTCGATCCACGAGCTGGTCCGGGTCAAGGAGCCGGGGCTGTCGAAGCGGCTGTACTACGACGATCACGAGCGGCGGTCGGGGCTGGTGCGGTTCCTCGACCCGGACGTCACACCGGAAGCCGTGGCGATGGCCGCCGAGCGCGAGCTGGGCGACTTCGTCGACAGCCCGTTCCGGGTGGACTCGATCGTCCCCGGACGGCTGGTCACGTCGCGGACGGGCAGCGTCCTGGGTCAGGCAGTGGCCGTGACCCGCACGCTGTCGCTGGGTGGCGACCGCCTGGCGCCGTCCCTGGACCTGGAGTTCGCGATCGAGCACCTGGGGACGGTCGCGATCGACACCCGGCTGGCCATCGAGCTCTCGCTCCACCTGCTCGGTGGCGGCGGCAACCCGTCGGCGTGGTACGACGTCGCCGGGGTGCGGTCCGCCCACGACGGGACCGGCCAGGCCGCCTCGGTCGGATCGATCGGGTACGGCAATGACTGGGTCGGCGTCGCGATCGAGGCGGGCCTCGAGCCGGCTGCCGATGCCTGGTGGAGCCCGATCGAGACGATCTCGAACTCCGAGGCAGGCTTCGAGCGCGTGTACCAGGGCAGCGCCCTGATCGTGTCCTGGCTGCTCCGGCTGGAGCCGGGGGAGACCCGCCGGTTCGCCGTCCGCCAGCTGGCGACGATCGCACGGGATCGCGCCGCCGACGAGGCCGTGGCACCCGCGTGAGCGATCGACGGCGCGACCGGGAGCGCAACCCGTGACCCGGGGGCGCCTCGTCGTCCACGCGCACTTCTACCAGCCCTCGAGGGTCGACCCGTTCACCGGCGTCGTTCCACGCGACCCGTCGGCCGCGCCGGCACACGACTGGACCGAGCGGATCACCGCCGACTGCTACCGGCCGAACGTGGAGCGCGGCGCCCTGTCGCGTGCCTCGTGGGACGTCGGCCCGACGCTGACCGAGGACCTGGCCGCGCGCGCGCCCGACGTCCTGGCGGGCTTCGCGGAATCGGATCGGCTCGGGCGCTCGGAGGCCGGCGGTCCGGCCATGGCCCAGGCGTTCCACCACTCCATCCTGCCGCTGGCCGGGATGCGGGTCCGTCGGACGGAGGTTGCCTGGGGCATCCGGGATTTCGAGCACCGCTTCGGCCGGCCGCCGACCGCGATGTGGCTGCCCGAGACGGCGGTCGACCTGCCCACCCTGCGGGTCCTTGCCGAAGCCGGGATCGGGGCCACGATCCTCGCGCCGTGGCAGGCCGCGGTGGCCCACGTCGACGCCCGGCATCCGTACCGCGTCGACCTCGGCGGCGGCCGCCACATCGTGGTCGCGTTCTATGACGGCGACCTGTCGGGCGCGGTCTCGTTCGAGCCCGACACCACGGCCGATGCCGACCGGTTCGCCCGGGAGCGCGTCGCTCCCCGGCTCGCGGTGGCGCTGCCGGACGACGTCGCCCCGATGCTGCTCATCGCGAGCGACGGCGAGCTGTACGGCCACCACCAGCCGTTCCGTGACCTGTTCCTGCAGCGGCTGATCGCGCCCAGCCCGGGCGCCCCGGGCCGCACCTTCGACGTCGTCGACCTGGCGACCGCGATCGCCGAGCGGCCGGGCCATCCGCACCCGGAGATCCAGATCCGCGAGCGAACTTCGTGGAGCTGCCACCACGGCGTGCTGCGCTGGTCGGCCGAGTGCCCCGACGTGCCCGACGGGCGCTGGAAGTCGCCGTTGCGGAGCGCGCTCGACCGCCTCGGCGGCGGCATCGACACCGCGACCGAGCTGCTCGCGCGCGACCTGCCCGGCCTCGGTGATCCATGGGCCGCGCGGGACGCCTACGTGGACGTCGTCATCGGCGCGACGGAGGGCATGCGCTTCGCGGCGTCGAGGCTGGCGCGCCGGGCGAGCGCCGGGGATCGCCGGCGCCTGCTGGACCTGCTCGAGGCGCAGCGCTGGCGTCTGGCGATGTTCGCGTCCGACGGCTGGTACTGGGACGACCCGTCGCGACCCGAGACCCGGCAGGTGCTCCGCGCGGCAGCGCGGGCCGTCCGGCTGGTCGACGGGATCGCAGGCACCACGCTCGAGCAGCGTCTCGTGGCCGACCTCGCGGCCCTGCGGTCACCGGCGCTGGGCATCGATGGCGCGACGATCTACCGCCACGCGCTCAGCGAGGTGGGACAGCCGCCCCCGCCCGACGCCGACGTCGTCGCGTGACACGAAACAGCCCCCGGCTGGCCGGGGGCTGTCGTCGAGCGCCGAGAAGGAGGGGGAGGGTCGGCGCCCTGGATGTGGTTGCCGGATCAGCGAAGGCCGACGGGGTAGTTCGGCCGGCGATGATCGTCGGATCCGTCGCGGGAATCGACGCCCAGCTCGATCGCACCGACGCCGAGGGCGCTGAGGAGGACGATGATCAGCGAGAGGAGGAGCAGTTCCACGGCATGGCTCTTTCTGGTGGGACGTCTTGTTGATATAGTCAACTAGGCCAAGTACGACTCTAGTTGGACTACTCCACTATGTCAACTGGTCGGAAGGACCCTGATCCGACCGCCGAACGGCCTGTTGCAGGCGGGACCGTCGCCGGCCGTCACGAGCTCGACATCGAGCGGGATTCGGACGTCCCGATCTCCACCCAGATCTACTGGCAGCTGGCCTATCAGATCGAGTCCGGACGCCTCCAGCCGGGGACCCGGCTGCCGCCGGTCCGGGAGCTGGGCGGTGCCCTGCGGGTCAACCCCAACACGGTCCGGGCCGTCTACCGGCGCCTGGCGGACGCCGGCTACGTGGTCGGCCGGCATGGGGCGGGCACGCGGGTCGTCGACCGGCCACCGGTGCGGCGCGGGTCGGAGGCGCTCGCGGGGATCGTCGCCGAGACGATGCGCCGGGCCGGCCAGCTGGGGTTCACGCCCGACGAGGTGGCCCAGGCGACGTTCACCGCGGCCACCGAGCAGAAGCGACCCGGCCCGCTCGTCCGGGTGCTGTTCGCCGAGTGCACGGCGGCCGACGCGACCGTGGACGCGGAGCGGATCATCGAGGCCTTCCGCGACCGGATCGAGTCCGTGGGCGTGCTCCTCGAGGAGCTCCCCGACCGGCTCGACCGGTACCACTACGACCTCGTCGCCACGACCACCTTCCACGCGGACGAGGCGCAGGCGTACGTCGCCGGTCGGGTACCGGTCGTCGCGATGCTCGTGGGGCCCGGGTACATGTCGCTGGTCCAGGAGGTGGCGTCGCTGCCGCCGGGCTCCAAGGTCGGCCTCGTGTGCGGGTCGCAGCGCGGGGTCGAGAACATCGCCGAGGTCCTCCAGCTGTCGGGCACCTCGGACGTGCAGATCATCTCGGCCGTCGCGCACACGGAGGAGGAGCTCACGCTCGTGGACCGCGACGCTGACCTCGTGCTCCTGTCCCGGGAGGCGATGGCGCTGGGGCTCGATACCCGGTTCGAGCGACCCGATCGGGTCCGCGAGTGGACCTACGAGTTCGACCCTGCGGGCCTCGAGCTCCTGCGTCGTGCCATCGAGCGGGTGGTCGCCGCCCGGGCCGCCGTCACGCCGGCGACCGGGGTCGTCCCGGCCGCCTGATCCGCGGGCCGCGACGACCGGCCGACGTCCGGCTGGTCCGCGGGAGCGACGCCAGGTGGCGCCCCGGCCCGGTCCGCGGCCGTGACGTTGACAGTCGGGGACGAGAGGCCCATAGGGTGGGGACACCCATACCACCGTCGTCGCGTCCATGCGTCAGGTCGTCGGGCAGCCGAGGAGCATCTTGCCGGGTCGATCCGCATCCCGATCCATCAACGCCGGCGACGGGCGCAGGCGCGCGATCATCGAGCATGTCGCGCCGCAGGTCGATGGTGGTCGGTTCCCCGTCAAGCGGGAGCTGGGCAGCGTGCTCAAGGTCGAGGCCGATGCGTTCGTCGACGGGCACGACGTGGTGCGGGTCGTTCTGCGCCATCGCCCGCCCGGGAAGAACGGCGGTCCCGGTGCGTGGCGCGAGATCCCGATGGCCTACCCGGACAACGACCGCTGGTACGCGGACCTGCCGCTGGAGGCGGTCGGACGCCACGCCTACGCCGTCGCGGCCTGGGCGGACCGGTTCGCCACCTGGCGGCGCGACCTGGACAAGCGCCTCGACGCCGGCCAGGACGTGACGATCGAGCTCGAGGTCGGCGCTGCCATGGTCACCGACGCGGCCGGACGGGCCCGCGGCGCCGACGCCAGGCGGCTGCGCACGATCGCCGCCGAGCTCACCGGGCCCGCACCCCTCCCGGACCGCGCCGAGATCGCGCGATCCGACGCGCTGGCCGGGCTCATGGACCGCTACGCCGATCGGCGCCACGAGACCGTCACGGACCCGGCCCTGGAGGTCGTCGTCGATCCGGTCCACGCGCGCTTCTCGAGCTGGTACGAGCTGTTCCCGCGCTCGACATCCACCCGCAAGGGGCGCCACGGGACGCTGCGCGACGTGATCGCGCGGCTCCCCTACGTCGCCGATCTCGGGTTCGACGTGCTCTACCTGCCACCGATCCACCCGATCGGGACGACCCATCGCAAGGGGCCGAACAACGTGACCACGGCCCGGCGGGGGGATCCGGGCGTGCCGTGGGCCATCGGCGGCGAGGCGGGCGGCCACACCGCGGTCCACCCGGACCTGGGCACGATCGAGGACCTGCGGGCGCTCGCCGCGGCCGCGGACGAGCGAGGCATCCGGCTCGCGCTCGACATCGCGTTCCAGGCCTCGCCCGATCACCCCTGGGCGAAGGAGCATCCGGACTGGTTCCGCCGGCTGCCCGACGGCACGATCCGCTACGCGGAGAACCCGCCCAAGCGCTACGAGGACATCTACCCGTTCGACTTCGAGTCGGAGGACTGGGCCGGGCTGTGGCGGGCCTTGGACGAGGTCGTCCGGTTCTGGATCGACCAGGGGGTCCACATCTTCCGGGTCGACAACCCGCACACCAAGCCGTTCCCGTTCTGGGAGTGGCTGATCGGCGGGATCAAGGCCGACCACCCCGACACGCTGTTCCTGGCCGAGGCATTCACGCGACCCAAGGTCATGTACCACCTGGCAAAGGCCGGGTTCAGCCAGTCATACACCTACTTCACCTGGCGCAACACGCCCCGCGAGCTGGCCGACTACCTGACCGAGGTGACCAACCCGCCGGTGTCCGACTTCTTCCGGCCCAACCTGTGGCCGAACACGCCGGACATCCTCCACGAGTACCTCCAGCACGGTGGCCGGGCCGCGTTCTCGGCGCGGGTGGTGCTGGCCGGAACGCTGGCCGCGTCGTACGGGATCTATGGCCCGGTGTACGAGCTCGCCGTGGGGACCCCGCGCGAGCCCGGCAGCGAGGAGTACCTGGACTCCGAGAAGTACCAGGTCCGGCACTGGAACCTGGACGACCCGGACTCGCTCGCCCCGCTGATCCGGCGCCTGAACATGATCCGGCGCGAGCATCCCGCGCTGCAGTCGAACGGCGGGCTGCGCTTCCACCCCATCGACGGCGAATGGCTGCTCGCGTACTCGAAGCGCGCGCCCGGCGGCGACCTCGTGGTGGTCGTCGTCAACCTCGATCCGCACCGCGCCCAGGCCGGGACGCTGGACCTGCCGCTGGAGGAGCTGGGGATCGCACCCGACGCGCCGTTCGAGGTCACCGACCTGCTGACCGGCGAGACCTACCTGTGGCGCGGACCCCGGAACGAGGTCATCCTCGACCCCGCCGTCCGGCCGGCGCACGTGTTCCACGTCCACCGCCGCGTGCGGACCGAATCGCAGTTCGAGTTCTACCTGTGACCGAGACCGTCCCGTCCCGATCCGCACCCTCGCGCCGCGCCGCATCCCGGCGCGCCGCCCGCGTCCGTGCCTCGGACCCCCAGTGGTACAAGGACGCGGTCATCTACGAGGTCCACGTTCGCGCGTTCCTGGACAGCGACGCCAACGGGATGGGCGACTTCCGGGGCCTGACCGCGAAGCTGGACTACCTCGCGGACCTCGGCATCACCGCGATCTGGCTGCTGCCCTTCTACCCGTCGCCCGGCCGCGACGACGGCTACGACATCGCGGACTTCCGCAACGTCAACCCCGACTACGGGACGCTCGCGGACGTGCGGACGTTCGTCAAGGAGGCCCATCGCCGAGGCTTGCGGGTGATCACCGAGCTCGTGTGCAACCACACCTCGGACCAGCATCCGTGGTTCAAGCGGGCGAGGACCTCGCCGCCGGGGAGCCCGTGGCGCGACTTCTACGTGTGGAGCGACACGCCCGACAAGTACGCCGACGCGCGGATCATCTTCAAGGACACCGAGACGTCCAACTGGACGTGGGACCCGGTCGCGGGCGCCTACTTCTGGCATCGCTTCTTCGGCCACCAGCCCGACCTCAACTTCGACAACCCGAAGGTCCGCGAAGCGATCTTCTCGACGATGGACTTCTGGCTCGAGATGGGCATCGACGGCCTCCGCCTCGACGCGATCCCCTATCTCTACGAGCGCGAGGGGACCAACGGCGAGAACCTGCCCGAGACCCACGCGTTCCTGGCCCGGCTGCGACGGCACGTCGACGAGCACTACGGCGACCGGATGCTGCTGGCCGAGGCCAACCAGTGGCCGGAGGAGGCGGTGGCCTACCTGGGCACCGACGCGGCGCCCGAATGCCACATGGCGTTCCACTTCCCGGTGATGCCCCGGCTGTTCATGTCGATCCGGATGGAGGATCGGTTCCCGATCATCGACATCCTGGACCAGACACCGGCCATCCCCGACACCGCCCAATGGGCGCTGTTCCTGCGGAACCATGACGAGCTGACGCTCGAGATGGTCACCGACGAGGAGCGCGACTTCATGTACCGGGCGTATGCCAGCGATCCGCAGGCCCGGATCAACCTCGGCATCCGGCGGCGGCTGGCGCCGCTGCTGGGCAACAACCGGCGCCGGATCGAGCTCATGAACGGCCTCCTGTTCTCGCTGCCCGGCACCCCGGTCGTGTACTACGGCGACGAGATCGGCATGGGCGACAACGTCTATCTCGGCGATCGCAACGGCGTCCGCACGCCGATGCAGTGGAGCCCGGACCGCAACGCGGGCTTCTCGACCGCGAACCGGCAGCGCCTGTACCTGCCGCCGATCGTGGATCCCGAGTACCACCATGAGGCGATCAACGTCGAGGCACAGCTCGCGAACCCGCACTCGCTGCTGTGGTGGATGCGCCGGCTGATCGCGCTGCGGCGGCACCATCCGGCATTCGGCCGGGGCACGACCGAGATCATCCAGGCCGAGAACCGGAAGATCTTCTCGTTCGTCCGGCGCGACGGCAACGAGACGCTCCTGATCGTCGCGAACCTGTCGCGCTACGTCCAGTGGACGTCGCTCGACCTGTCCGAGTTCGCGGGAATGGTGCCCGTCGAGCTGTTCGGGTCGGTGGAGTTCCCGCCGATCGAAGGGTCCTCGTACCCGCTGACCCTGGGGCCCCATTCGTTCTACTGGTTCCAGCTGCTGCCGGGTGCGGCCGCCACCGGCGACGGGCGCCGGCTCGCCATCCCGACGCTGGAGCGACCGCGCTCGCTCAGCGATCTCACCGATACGGCCCGCTCGCGGGAGCTGTCGTCGATCCTCGCCGACTGGATCCAGGAGCGTCGCTGGTTCCGGGGTCGCGGACGGCGTGTCCGCTCGGCGCGGATCGTCGAGATGCTCCCGGTCAACGGAACCGCGCGCCGGCTGGCGTTCGTCCTGCTCGAGGTGATCTACAGCGACGGCGATCCGGAGCTGTACAGCATCCCGATGGGCATGGCCGACGCCACCGAGCGCGAGCCCGAGGGCGGCGAGGTCATCGCCCGCCTGGTCAACGGCCAGGAGGCTGCCGGCCACCTGGTCGATGCCGCGGGCGACCCGGACTTCGTCACCTGGCTGGTGGGCGTCCTGTCCGGCCGGCGCAAGATCAGCGGCCGCGGCGGCGACCTGGTCGGACGCCCCACGGCGGCGGGCCCGTCGATCGTGGGGCCGGCCTCCCCGCCACCGGCGGTCGACCCGCTGCGAGGCGAGCAGAGCAACACCTCGATCCGCTGGGGGGAGCGCGGGATCCTCAAGCTGTACCGGGTCGTCGAGCAGGGCGAGAACCCGGAGATCGAGATGGGCCGGATGCTGACCCAGCGGGGCTTCACCCACGCTCCGGCCACGGCCGGCTGGGTCGAGTACCGCACGTCCCGCGGCATCGCGTCGGTGGCCATCCTGCAGGCGTTCGTGACGAACCTGGGCGACGCGTTCGATGTCGCCCGGAGCGCGGTCGAGGGATACCTCGAGACCGCGATCGGGCTGGGCGTCAAGGCCCCCGAGGTCGATGCCTCGGTCGCCCGGATCCTCCAGCGCGCGCGCCAGGCGGCCGACGAGGACGAGTCCGCCGGCCTGGTGGGCTCGTTCATCGGCACCGCCGAGCTGCTCGGGCGCCGGACGGGCGAGCTCCACAAGACGCTCGCGACGCCCACCGATGACCCGGCCTTCGCGCCCGAGCGGATGACGTCGTTCCACCAGCGGTCGCTGTACCAGTCCGTGCGCGGCACGTCGGGCGACGCGATGCGCCTGCTCCGCGGCCGCCTGGACAGCCTGCCCGCCCCGGTCCAGGTCCAGGCGAAGGCCGTGCTCGCGCACGCCGACCGGATCGACGCCCGATTGCGCAGCCTGCTCGACATGCGCGCCGGCGGGATGATGATCCGGTGCCACGGGGACTTCCATGCGGAGCAGGTCCTGGTGACGGCGGACGACCTGATGATCACCGACTTCGAGGGCCAGCCGATCCAGCCGATCACCCAGCGCCGGCTGAAGCGGCCCGCGCTGGTGGACGTGGCCGGCATGATCCGCTCGCTCCACTACGCGGCCAACGGGGCGCTGGTCGTCCGCGGTGAGCCCGAGCGGTCCGACCTCGACCGCTGGGCGGAGACCTGGTACGTCGAATCCGCGGCGGCGTTCCTGCGCGGCTATCTCGCCGAGACGGAGGGGACCGGCCTGCTGCCCCAGGACGATGCCGCGATGGCGATCCTGCTCGACGTCCTGCTCCTCCAGAAGGCGACCTACGAGCTCCGGTACGAGCTGGGTGCGCGACCCAACTGGGTGACCATCCCGCTGCGCGGCCTCGAGGCGATCCTGGACGACGGTGCGGGGCTGACCGGCTGATGCGCTCGCTGCCGATCTCCAGGACGGCGCAGCAACGGTTCACGCTGCCCGATGAGGTGGCCGCGGTCCCGGATGCCGGCGCGGCAGCCGCACCACCGACGGCGGGTCCCGGCGCCG
The DNA here is from genome assembly GCA_963749705.1 of uncultured Chloroflexia bacterium. Taxonomy (GTDB): domain Bacteria; phylum Chloroflexota; class Limnocylindria; order Limnocylindrales; family CSP1-4; genus CAIXZV01. The sequence continues at coordinate 23,463 of CAVVNQ010000013.1, forward strand.
GCCTCAGCGCGCCGCGCCGCGCCCTCGGCGCGGGCGACATCGCGCTCGCGCGCCGGGTGACGGCGGCCGTGAACTCGAGGCGGCGCGCGGGCGAGCCGAGCGCGCAGGCGGGCGAGCTCGCCGCGCTCGATCTGCTGCACGAGGTGTTCCACCTCCTGGTCGAGAAGGCCGGCGAGATCCAGCCGGCGGCTGCGATGCCGGTCACCGCCGGCGCGGTCGAGGAGACCGTGGGCGGGCGCAGGACGAACCGACTCCTGGGGGCGGTTGCCGACGAGTTCCCCGCGGTCGCCGTCCGCGAATCGCCGGGACGGCTCGAGGAGCTGCTGCTGCTGCGGGTCACCAACGAGAACCCCGCGGTGCGGCCGCTGCTGGAGCTGGTCGACGACTCGCCGCTGCCCGCGAAGGAGCGGACGGCCGCGATCAACGCGCTCGAGTCGTACCACGCGGGGCTGCCGCCCATCGGGCCGGATGGCGAGACGCTGGTCGAGCTCCTCCGCGCACCGGCACGCGCGCACCCGACCTCGCTCGCGGGACAGCTCCGCTACGTGCGCGAGCGTTGGCGATCGCTGCTGGGTGATGCCCTCGACCAGCTGCTGGACCGGATGCTGCTCACGCTCGACGTGATCGCGGAGGAGGAGATCGGGCTCCACCGGCGGTTCGGCGGCGCGGGCGCGGGCGCAGGCGACGGGGGTGGTGGCGAGGCCCCCGACCTCACGGGCCTCGACGCGGAACCCGAGCGGTTCTCCTCCGATTCGGCGTGGATGCCGCGGCTGGTGCTGATCGCGAAGAGTACCCACGTCTGGCTCGACCAGCTGTCGCGGACGTACCGCCGCGAGATCCGGACCCTGGACGCGATCCCGGACGAGGAGCTGGACCGGCTCGCCCGCTGGGGGATCACCGGGCTGTGGCTGATCGGGCTTTGGGAGCGGAGCCGCGCGTCGCAGCGGATCAAGGCATGGCGCGGCAACCCCGACGCGGCGGCCTCCGCGTACTCGCTCGACGACTACCGGATCGCCTGGGACCTGGGCGGCGAGGACGCGTGGGCGAGCCTGCGCCAGCGGGCATGGTCACGGGGCATCCGGCTGGCCTCGGACATGGTGCCCAACCACATGGGCATCGACTCCTCGTGGGTGATCGACCACCCGGAGTGGTTCCTGTCGCTCCCCGAGCCCCCCTACCCCGGCTACACGTTCAACGGCGACAACCTCGGCGACCACGATCGGGTCGAGGTCCGGCTCGAGGACCACTACTGGGACAACAGCGATGCCGCGGTCGTGTTCGAGCGCCGCGATCGATCGTCCGGCGAGCGTCGCTACATCTACCACGGCAACGACGGCACGAGCTTCCCCTGGAATGACACCGCCCAGCTCGACTTCTCCTCGGCCGTGGTCCGGGAGCAGGTCATCCAGACCATCCTCGCCGTCGCGCGCCGGTTCCCGGTCATCCGTTTCGATGCCGCGATGGTGCTGGCCAAGCGGCACGTCCGCCGGCTGTGGTTCCCGGGCCCGGGCGAGGGCAGTGGCGGGATCCCGTCGCGGGCGGAGCACGGAACGATGACCCAGGCCGAGTTCGATGCCGCGGTGCCCGGCGAGTTCTGGCGCGAGGTCGTGGACCGGGTGGCGACCGAGGTCCCGGACACGCTGCTGCTGGCCGAGGCGTTCTGGATGCTCGAGGGGTACTTCGTCCGGACGCTGGGCATGCACCGCGTGTACAACAGCGCGTTCATGCACATGCTCCGCGACGAGGACAACGCCGGCTACCGTCGGGTGCTCAAGGAGACCCTCGAGTTCGACCCCGAGATCCTCAAGCGCTACGTCAACTTCATGAACAACCCGGACGAGAAGACCGCGGTCGAGCAGTTCGGCAAGGGTGACAAGTACGTCGGCGTCGCGACGCTGCTCGCAACCCTGCCCGGGTTGCCGATGTTCGGGCACGGGCAGTTCGAGGGGTTCGCCGAGAAGTACGGCATGGAGTTCCGGCGGGCGACGCACGACGAGCAGCCGGACCCGTGGCTGATGGGACGCCACGAGCACGAGATCGTGCCGCTCCTCCACCGGCGCGGCGACTTTGCCGAGGCGCACGGCTTCCTGCTGTACGACGTGACCGGTGACGTCGGCGGCGTCGACGAGAACGTGTTCGCGTACTCCAACGGATCCGGTCCGTCGCGCTCGCTGGTCGTGTACCACAACCGGTACGGCGAGACGAGCGGCTGGGTCCGGGACTCGGCCGCGTTCGCGGTCAAGGACGCTGACGGATCGAAGCGGCTGGAGCGGCGGACGCTGGCCCAGGGGCTGGGCATCGCGGACGGGCCGGCGGACGACCGGTGGCTGGCGTTCCGCGATCAGCGCACCTCGCTGGAGCACCTCCGATCGGTTGCGGAGATCCGGGAGCGTGGCCTCCATGTCGAGCTGCGGGCATACGAGTCGCGGGTCCTGTGGGAGATGCGCGAGCTCCACGACGGCGCCGGGGTGTGGCGGCGGCTGGCGGAGATGCTCGGCGGTCGCGGGGTGCCGTCGCTCGAGGGCGCGCTGCGCGAGCTGCAGCTGGCACCCGTCCACTCCGCCGTCCGCGCGGCGATCCTCGATCCGTCGCGGGAGGTGATCGAGCGGCTGGTCGCCGCGGTGGCCGATGCGACCGGGACGTCCGGCGATCAGGGCGTGGTCGTGGAGCGGATCATGGCCGCCGTGACCGCGGCCGGGCCGGTCGCCGGGTCGATCGCCGACGGGTCGCAGCAGGCCGCGCTCCGGGTCCGGACGCTGCTGGCGCCGCTGGGCTCGCTGGCCGAAGACGCGATCCCCGGGCCGACCAGTCGCGCCTGGTACGAGGAGCTGCGGATGGCGCCGGTCGTGGCGGACGGGCTGCGTGCGACGGGACTGGACGAGGGAGCCGCATGGTGGGCCGCCGAGCGCGTGCACACCCTGCTCGACCTGCCGCTCCCGTCGGCGCTGGGTGGTCCCGCGACCACCCTGCCGGCACGGCTCGCCGATGCCTGGCTGCGCAACACGGCGGCGCGATCGTTCCTGCGCGTGAACGAATGGGAGGGAACCGAGTGGTTCCACCTGGAATCGTGGATGGAGCTGCTGGACTGGGTCGACCGGCTGGAACGGGTCGGCGCCACCGGTGCCGGCGCGTCCGGGGGCAGCGCCGCGTCGCGGGGAGCGCTCATCCGCCGGATGCGCGACGCGGCCGACGCGTCGGGCTACCGCGTCGACGAGCTCCGGGCGGCACTGACCCCGGCGGCGTCGTCGTCCGGCGGCAAGCGCGCCGCGGGCGCGAGCGGCGACGGGTCCGGCGCGAGCGGCGACCAGGCCGTCACGCGGGATGGCAAGCGGGATCGCAAGCGCGCCGCGGGCGCGAACCGCCCGGGAGCCGCAGGACCTTCGGGCCGGTCCGCCGCGCCGAAGCCTCGCCGCACGCGAGGATCGAGCGAGGGCTGACACGGACCCTGGCGCGAGGCGTCGGGCGCACAGATCGATGATCCCCGCACTTGGTCCATCTGCGATGATCGTGGCCGGTGCGCGCCAGGCCCCGTCAATTGCGTGATCGTCCACCGCTCGGAGGAGCTGCCGTGAAGGGAATCATCATCGGGATCGCGGCGACCGCGATCGCGTTCGCGATCCTGATCAACGTCCTGCCCGCTTCGATGGTGTCGTTCTCGGGCGACAACGTCCAGCTGGTCGTGCTGGCGATCCTGTTCGGCCTGGTCAACTCGTTCATCAAGCCGGTCGTCAAGATCCTGTCCTTCCCGATCTCGATGATGACGCTGGGGCTGTTCGGGCTGGTCGTCAACGCCGGGATGCTGCTGCTCGTCGCGTACGTGGCGGACACCATGGCCGGGATCAAGTTCACGGTCGGCGGGTTCCCGGCGGGCGGGATCACGGCCGACACGATCGTGGGCGCGGTCGTCGCCTCGGTGGCGCTGGGCATCATCTCCACGATCGTGGGCCTCGTCGTCCACGACTGACCCCCGTCCTCGCCTGACGCCGTGAGCGCGGCCGCCGATGCCGAGGCTGCGGGCCTGACGGCGTCCCTCCGAGCGGCCGCGCGGCGGTTCGGGACCCCGGCGTACGTGACCTCGGTCGCGGCCCTGGAGACCGCGACGGCGGAGCTCCGCGACGCGTTCCCCGACCCGTGGCTCCGCTCGTACTCGGTCAAGGCGAACGACGTCCCGGCCATCGTCGCCAGTGTCTGCGAGCAGGGCCTGGGCGCAAACGTCGTGTCGCGCGGTGAATGGGCGTCCGCAACACGCGCCGGCATCCCCAACGACCGGATCACGCTCGAGGGGATCGGCAAGACGCCCGCTGACCTCCGCGCCGCCGTGCGCGCGGCCGACGACGGCCACCCGTTGCGCTGGGTCGCGATCGAGAGCGAGGAGGAGCTCGGCGCGCTGGTGACGCTGGCCGAACAGGCGGGGCTCGGCCAGGGAGGACGACCGCCGCTCGACGTCCTGCTCCGGCTCAACCCGGACGTGGCTCCGGAGACGCAGGCTGGGCTGGCGGTCGGTCGGGCATCGTCCAAGTTCGGCATGACCGAGACCGAGCTCACCACGTCGGTCGCGACGCTGGACCCGGCCGGACCCGTCCGCGCCCGGGGCATCCACCTGCACGTCGGGTCCCAGCTGGGTGCCGTGGACGCGTGGCGGGAGGCGGTGCGGCGCGGACTCGCGGTGCTCGCGCTCCTGCGCTCCGGGCTGGAGGCGTTCGACACCCTCGACGTCGGCGGCGGGTTCCCGGTCGGCGATCCCGGCACGGTGCCCACCCCCGCGCACTTCGCTCGCGAGGTGCCGCCCCTGATCGAGGCGATCACGGCGATCGCGGCCGACCGACGGCCGGCGCGTCTCGCGGTCGAGCCCGGTCGGTTCCTCGTCGCACGGGCAGGCTGGCTCGTGGCGTCGGTCCTGCACGTCCGGGCGCGGGCTGGCATCGAGCGGATCGTGGTCCTGGACGCGGGCATGGGGGAGCTGATCCGGCCCGCGCTGTACGGCGCGTACCACGAGATCACGGCGCTGACCTCGCTCGGCCGGCCCGTCGAGCCACGGGCCGCTACCTCGTCCCCGCCGGACGCCCGACCATCGACGCGCGCCGGCGGCTCGCCTGCGGCGGCTCGCCCCGCGCTCCAGCATGCACGCGTCGACGGCCCGGTGTGCGAGTCCACGGACACTCTCGACCGCCACGACCTGCCCCCGCTGCGGCGCGGCGACCTGGTCGCGATCGCCGACGCCGGGGCCTATGCCGCATCGATGTCGATGGGCTACAACGGCCGGCCGCGGCCGCCGCAGGTCCTGCTCGAGGTGGACGGGCGGCTCACGCTGGGACGTCGCCGCGGATCGCCGGCGGCGCGCTGAGCGATGGAGCCCGTGCGCGACCGGCTAGGCTTGCGGCCATGAGCCTGCCCCGAAGCCGGTTTGCCGCCCGCCTTGCCGCCGGTCCGCTGCTGGCCGATGGGGGCATGGGCACGCTGCTGTTCTCGCGCGGCATCCCCCAGCGCGCCTGCCTCGACGAGCTGGCGGCCACCCGGTCCGACCTCGTGGCCGCGATCCACCGCGAGTACCTCGAGGCCGGCGCGGACCTGATCGAGACGCTCACGTTCGGAGCGAACCGGATGCGCCTGGGCGGGTTCGGCCTCGCCAATTCGGCGGCGCCGCTCAACCGCCGCGCGGCACAGGTGGCTCGCGAGGCCCGTGACGTCGCGGGTCGCGACGCCTGGGTGGGCGGCAGCGTGGGTCCGCTGGGCCCGCCCACCCGCGAGCTCCGGCATCCCGACGAGGCGACGATCCGGGCGGCGTTCCGCGAGCAGATCGACGGCCTGCTCGAGGGCGGGGTCGACCTGCTCGTGATCGAGACCTTCTTCGACCTCACGCACCTGCTGCTCGCGGTGGACGAGGCCCGGCGAGCCGCGGACGTCCCGGTGATCGCCTCGATGACGTTCGGCGAGGACCTGGTGCTCGCCGACGGCACCACGCCCGAGGCCGCTGTCGCGGCGCTGACGACGGCCGGAATCGACGCGATCGGCGTCAACTGCGGCGTCGGTCCGCTGGCGGGGATCGACACCCTCGCCCGGATGGGCGCGCCGGCGCCCGGCGAGCCACCACGCTCGATCATGCCCAACGCCGGCCTGCCGCAACGGCTGGAGGGCCAGTTCGTGTACGCGGCCGGTCCCGAGTACTTCGGATCGATCGTGCCCCGCCTGCTCGAATTGGGGGCCGGGATCCTCGGTGGCTGCTGCGGGACGACGCCCGCGCACGTTGCCGCGATGCGGTCTGCCCTGGAGGCGCTCGCGATCGCCGACGCGCGACGCACGAGGGCCCGTTCGGACGGATCGGCCGCCGGCGCCGAGGTGCGCGTGGACGCGACGGCCCCCGTGCCGGTCTCCGGGGCAAGCCCCCGGGCCGCGTTCGCGGATTCGCCGGCCGGGTCGGATCCGGATCGCCGAAGTCCCGCCACGAAGCTCGGCCGGGCGCTGGCGGACGGCCGGTTCCTGATCTCGGTCGAGATCGACCCGCCCCGGAGCATCCGGATCGAGCGGACCATCGAGGCTGCGCGGCTCCTGCGCGATGCCGGCGCCGATGTCGTCAACGTGTCGGACAGCGCGATGGCGCGGGTCCGGATGGGCGCCCTGGCGGTCGCGTTCGGCATCCAGCACGACCTCGATCTCGAGTGCGTCGTCCACTTCACGACGCGCGACCGCAACCTGATGGCGCTCGAGTCGGAGCTGCTGGGCGCCCACGCGCTCGGCGTGCGCAACATCCTGGCCCTGACCGGGGATCCGCCACGGGTCGGCGACTACCCGACCGGGACGGGGGTGTGGGACGTCGACTCGATCGGGCTGATCGAGATCCTGACCCGGCTCAACCGCGGCGAGGACCAGGCCGGCTCCCCGATCGGTCAGCGGGCGTCGTTCACGATCGCGTGCGCCCTCGACCCGACCGCCGCCGACGCTGCGGCCGAGTGGGACCGCCTGGAGCGGAAGCTGGCGTCCGGTGCACAGCTGGTCATGACCCAGCCTCTGTACGACATCGCGCAGGTCGAGTCGATGCTGGCCGAGGCGCGCCGGCGGTTCGGCCCGCGCGGGCTCCCCGTCCCCGTGCTCCTGGGGATCCTGCCGCTCGTGTCGGCGCGCCACGCCGAGTTCCTCCACAACGAGGTGCCGGGGATCCGGATCCCGGACGAGGCCCGCGAGCGGATGCGCGCGGCCGGCGCCGCGGGCACGGAGGCGGGGATCGAGATGGCCGACGCCCTGCTGGCCGCGGTCGAGCACGAGGTCGCGGGCACCTACCTGATGCCCAGCTTCGGCCGGTACGAGCAGGCTGCCGAGCTCGTCCGCCGGATCCGCGCCCGCCACCCGGTGGTGCGTCAGGCGCGCTCCTGAGGCAGGCCCGGCGCGTATCGTTTGGACATGACCAGCCTGCGATCCACGATCCTGCGGTCCCTGGCGCCGGCGGCCGCGGCCGCCCTGCTCGCGCTGGCCGCGGCCACCACGGCCGTCACGGGCGTCGGCGCGGCCGGGCCGCCGTTCCCGGACCCGGTGACGGACCAGGCCGTCTACGACGAGGCCGGCGTCCTGACCCAGGCCACGATCGACCGAGCCGAGTCGATCATCGACGGGATCGAGAACCGGACCGGCGCCGAGGTCGTCGTCTACACCCAGCTGACCTCGGACGACATCACGCCCGACGAGGCCGAGCGGGACGCCCGGGCGCTGATGGACCAGTGGGGCGTCGGCCGCCGCGGGTTCGACGACGGGCTCGTGATCCTGTTCGACCTCCACCAGAGCAACCCGTGCCACGGCGAGGTCCAGCTCTACGCCGGCCCCGGGTACCGCGCGGCGTTCCTGTCCAACGCGGACCGGCAGGCGATCATCGACGACCGGATGCTGCCGCTGCTCCGCGGCTGTGACCTCAACGGGGCGCTGCTGACGGCGCTGGGGGCGATCGATGCCAACGCGACGCCCGAGCACGCGAGCACGCTCGAGACGGCCCGCCAGGTCAACGCGGTGCTCGGCCTCCTGGTCGCCCCGATGCTGGCGCTCCTGGTCATCGGCTGGGGGCTGCTGAGCTGGCTGCAGCACGGCCGGGATCCGGTCTACCTCGACGACCCGTCGATCCACATGCCGGCGCCGCCTCCGGGCCTCACCCCCGCGGCGGGTGCGGTCGTCCGCGACGGCCGGGCAACGCGGCGAGCGCTGACGGCAGCCAGCCTCGACCTCGCGACGCGCGGGCTGATCGCGTTCCGGCCGGAGACGCACGGCCTGCTGGCCAAGACGACCAAGGTCGGGATCGAGATCGCGCCGGACGCGCCGGATGACGCCGGCGACCGGGCGCGAGCGGAGCGCGCGCGGCAGCGGGCCATGGACGATGCGACCCGCTTCCTCGACGGCCGCCTCGGCTCGATCGCGGGCGGCGACGGGCGGATCGAGCCGGACGACATGCTCAAGCTGGGCACCGACGTCGGCTCGTTCAACACGCGGCTCGAGGCGCACGTCGTGGCGCAGGGCTGGTTCACGGAGGCGCCGGGCAAGGCGACCACGCGCTGGGTGCTGCGCGGGATCGGCGTCGCGGTGCTCGGCGGCATCGCCCTGTTCGCCGGCGTCAACATGCCGTCGGACGGCCTGGTGGTCGTCGGCGTGGGGCTGCTGATCGCGGGCGGCGTCCTCCTGGTCCTGTCGCGGAGCATGCCCTCGCGGACGATGCCCGGCGCCATGATCCGGGCCATGCTCGAGGCATACCGGCGGACGCTCCAGAAGACCACGGCGCAGGCACGCTCGATGGGCGAGGTGGTCGAGACCTCCGCCATCCCCCTGATCGAGAGCCCCGACGATGCCGTGGTGTGGGGCGTCGCGCTGGGCCTCCAGGACGAGATCGAGCGCGTGCTCGACCGCACGTCGGACGACCTGAAGGCGGGTCGCGCGACGAGCGGCTACCTGCCGCTGTGGTACGGGGCGGCCGGCGGCGCGCACGTCGGCGCCGGCGGCACCGGCGGCTGGGCGCCAGGGATGATGAGCTCATCGCCGATCCCCGACTTCTCCGGGATGATGTCGGCCCTGGGGACGATCGGGAACTCGCCGTCATCGTCCGGGTCGGGCGGCGGCTTCGGCGGCGGCGGCTCGGGTGGCGGGGGCGGCGGGGCGGGCGGCAGCTTCTGAGGCTCGCGCGCTACACTCCGGGCCATGGGTGCCACCGACACGATGGAGATCTTCTTCGAGCGCCTCAACGGGGGCGACGTGCCCGGCGCTGTCGAGCTGATGGACGAGCGCACGGAGATGCGGATCCACGTCGGCGACAACGCGCGGACGCTGCGCGGCGTGGAGCAGGTGAGCGGCTGGTTCCTGCGCGCGGACAAGGGCCTCAAGATGATCCCGGGCGAGGTCCGCGACATGGGCAACACCTACCAGGCCGACCTCGTCGTCGTCCGGCCGGGCGCGCCCAGCCAGCATCTCGACGCCCAGTTCCGCGTCGAGGCCGGCAAGATCACCTCGATCAATCTCAGCCCCCGCTGACCCGCGCCTGGCGGGACCGTCCACCTGCCCGTCGCCGCGATGCGTGCAGGATCAGGGTGAGGGTGACTCGCTGACCTCGTCGGGAAGCGACGTGGGGGCCGCCACCGGGATCGTGATCTCATCGCCGATCGTGATCTTGTCGGGGTTCTTGATCTGCGGGTTGGCGGCCATGATCTCGTCGATGGTGACCCCGAACTGCTTGGCGATCCGGGACATGGTGTCGCCCTTCGCGACGATGTAGACCTGCGGCGTCGGCAGCGGCGTGTCGGTCGGGCTCGGCTCCGCCGTGATCGCAGGTGATGGCGACGGCGTCGCACCGCCGAGCCCGGGCCCGTTGCCGCCGATGCCGAGCAGCATCGGGCCGACGAAGAACAGGACCGCGCCGGCAAGGATCAGCGACACGACCGCGAGCCCGAGGCGCGAGAACCCGGGCAGGCCGGGCAGCCCCGGCAGCCCGATCCTGGTCTTGAGGCTCGGATATGCCTCGTAGCGGTGGGGACGCTCCCAGGCCGGGCCGAACAGCTCGGCGGCCTCCTCCTCCTGGCGGCGATGGACCTGCTCCCGGCGCGGCGCCGACGGGCGCGCCTGGGGCTCCTGGGGGCGGGCCTCCCGCGAGCGCCCGCGCGGCTCCGCCCAGTCGTCGAGATCATCCTCGGGCTCACGCGACCCGATCCGTCCTGCGGGCGGGATCGCAGGGTCGTAGGCGGGGTCGGGGCCGGCCAGCCGGTCGGCGGCGCTCCCCGCGAGCCCACGCGATGCGGCGCGCCAGTCGCCGGCATCGCCGTCACCATCGCCATGACCGGCGAGGAACGGCGGAGGCGGCGTCTCGTCAGCCGGGACGTCGTCGTCACCGGCCCACGGCGGCGGCGCCGCCCAATCCCGGTGCGGGTTCCGGCGCGGCGGCAGCGGCGGCGGCGTATCGGTGCCCGTGGCGTGTCGCGGCTCACGGTCGACCGGCGGCATCGGCCGGCTCACCGGCGGGGCATCGCGGAGCGGCGCCTCGGCGGGCGCCGCAGGCCGGGTGGCGGCGGCCTCGCGACGGGCCCAGTCCTGGAACGTCGGGCAGACGGGGAACGCGGACGAGAGGCAGTAGGCCTCCTGGTGCGCGAGCGCGCGGGGTGCGGGGTTGGGCTCGGCGTAGCAGCGATGCCGGTGGTCGGGCGCGGTGCCGCGTCCGTCCCGGTCGTCCTCATAGGCGACGAAGGGGCACGCCGGCGCGCCATCGACGATCGGGAGCCCGCGGTCGGTCATCGGCGCGATGATACCCGGCCGCTCCACCGCGGGCGACGACCGTTTGACAGCCTCACCTCGCGAACGGACACTTCGAACCAGGGGCCAAAGCCGGGCCCCATCGCGGCGTTCCCCCGCTGCCCACGCTGGAGGTTCTCATGTCGATCCTGACTCGCTTCATGTCCCCGACGACCGTCGCGCATGCCCACTGCGACCTGCCGTGCGGTGTCTACGATCCGGAGCAGGCCCGCATCGAGGCCGAGTCCGTGTACCGGATCATCGAGAAGTACGGCGCCAACGAGGATCCGACCTTCCGCACCCGCGCGATCGCGATCAAGGAGGAGCGGGCCGACCTGGTCAAGCACCATCTCGACGTCCTGTGGCACGACTACTTCAAGCCCGAGCACGTCGCGACCGTGCCCAACCTGCACGAGCTGTTCTGGAACGCGACCAAGCAGGTCTCGAAGGTCAAGGCAGGCACCAGCCTCGATGACGCCAAGAAGCTGCTGGACATGATCGACGAGGTCGACGCGGCCTGGAAGGCCACCGGCGGCGAGGGCAAGACCCGCGTGGCCGGCCGCCCCGGCTGATCACCGCTCAGGTGCGAGCACCCCGAGGCCCCGTCAGGTGACGGGGCCTCGTCGCGTCCGGGGCGCGTCGCGGACCCAGGCCTGGCGAGCGCGGATCCGCGGCCCGTGGCGGGTGGCCGTGGTCGAAGGGTCGATGCGCCCCACGATCGACCCCGGCGACTGGCTGCTGGTCGATCCCACGACCGGGCGCTGGCCCCGTCGTGGCGCGATCGTCGTGTTCCGCGAGCCCGGATCGGACCTGCTGGCGATCAAGCGCGTGGCCGGGCGCCCCGGCGACTGGGTGCCGTTCGCCGACGGCTGGCTGCAGCTGGCCGAGGACGAGGCGTGGCTGGCGAGCGACGCCGATGACGCGGAGCTCGAGGCCGCCGGGCTCGGGCATGCCGTGGATTCGCGCCAGTACGGGCCGGTGCCGGTCGACGCCCTGGTCGGCCGGGCGTGGCTCCGGTACTGGCCGGGCCGGCGGATCGGGCCGCTGCGACCGCTCCTCCCGCGCAGGCCGCTGCGTCCCCCGGCGGCACGGATGCGCGGCGCCGCCCGCTGATCCGGGCTGGCTGGCGAGCGACCCGGATCCGTCGCGCCGGGAGGGACGCTCGCCCGGACGCAGCGGCGGGCTCGTACCATCGTTCGATGGACGATCTCCGCGCCGCGCTCGGCGCCTTCGATGCCGACGCGCCCCTGGCCGCCGCGCCCGACCCGTGGGACTACCTCCCGATGCCCGAGGTTCGGGACGGCCCACCGTGGGCGATGCAGGAGATGATCGCCGCGGAGCCGGCCCTGGCCGCTCGCATCGCGCGGCGCCTGCTCGCCGACGGGTCCGCCGCCGCGCTCGCCGCGGAGATCCGTGAGACGGCGGTGGCTGGCGGACGGGTCGTCGTCACGGGTTGCGGGACGTCGGAGCACGCGGCGATGGCGACCGCGGCGCTGCTGCGCGACGGATGGCGCCGTGCGGCGCTGCCGGGCTGGGGTCCCGTCCCGGCCCAGGCGTTCGAGCTCGGGCTCGACCCGCCGGCGGACGGGCTCGTCATCGGCTGCAGCCACGAGGGCGGGACGGCGGCGACGATCGCGGCGCTCGAGGCGGCCCGGGCGCGTGGCTCGCGCACCGCCGTCGTGACCGCAAGTGCGGGCGCGCCCGTCGCCGCGGCGGCCGACATCGTGCTGGCCACGGTCGAGATGGATCGCAGCTGGTGCCACACGGTCGGCTACGTCTCGCCGATCGTCGCCGCCATCGCGACCGCGAGCGTGTTGGCCGGCGACGAGCTCCGCCCGGGGGCGCTCACCCACCGCCTCGTCGATGGCATCGAGGCCGCGCATGGCCGCGGACCGGACGGCGCCCGTCCCGACGCGACCCTCGCCGCCACGGTCGCGGGCGCGACGCAGCTGCTCGTGATCGCATCGGGCGTCGACCGGACGAGCGCCCGCGAGCTCGTGCTCAAGGTCGAGGAGGCGAGCTGGCTGCCGTCGGCGATGCGCGATCTCGAGACGTTCCTCCATGGTCACCTCCCCGCGACCGGCCCGCAGACGGCGTTGCTGCTGGTGCTGCTGGAACGCGACAGCCTCGAGGCACGGGCGAAGCGGGCGCGGCAGGCCCTGGCGGCGGCTGCGGCGCTGGGCATCCGGCCGGGCGCGATCCTGGGCGCCGACGCGGCCGCGCTGATCCCCGACGACCTGACACCGGGCGGGCGGATCGTGGTCCCCGAAGCACCGGGTCTCGACAACGCAGCGGCGGCGCTGCTCGGTGCCGCGGGTCCGCTCCAGCTGGTGACGCTCGAGATCGCGGCGGCCCGCGGGACGAACCCCGACGCGATCCGCCGCGACGACGCGACGTACCTGCGGGCCGCCGAGCTCGCTGACGCGCCCGACGCGTAGCGCGGGGGCGCCAACGGGTCGGCTCTCCGGGCCGGGACGACGGCTAGCCGAACAGCGCCTCGGCCGCCAGGTCGATCAGGTCGAGATCGCGCGGCAGGAAGTCCTGGAGCATGATCCGCTCCACACCGGCCGCCTCGAACTGCTCGATCCTGGCGCGCGCCTCGTCCGGCGTGCCGTGGACCCAGCGCGCCCGGCGCGGCTCGAACCAGGTCTCGCCGGAACCCTCCTCGTCGAACGCCTGGAGCAGCTCGGCCTCGCGCCGGCGGACCTCGTCCCGATCCCGCCCGATGAGCACGCCGGCCATCGCCGAATGGACCAGGGTCGCAGGATCGCGCCCGGCTGCGCGCAGCACGTCGTCGAGGGCGGCGAACTTGCGGATGCTCAGCTGGGGGCTGGCGGACGACAGGTTGAACTCGTCGGCGAACCGAGCGGCGATCCGGTACGAGCGCGGAGATCCCTCGCCGCCGACGATGATCGGTGGCCGTCCCTCGTCCCGGCCGGGGATCGACCCCGCCCTCGGCCGGAACCGCGCGTCCTCGATCGCGTAGTGCGTGCCCAGGAACGACCAGCCGTCGGGGCCCTCCCACAGCCCATGGAGGATCTCCAGCGTCTCCTCGAGCATGTCGGCGCGCTCGGTGATCTCGGGGAACGGGAACCCATGGCGCCGGTGCTCGCCGTCGTGCCAGCCCGCCCCCACTCCCAGCTCGATCCGGCCGCGGCTCATCTCGTCGACTGTGATCACGACCTTGGCCAGGTTGCCGGGCGTCCGGAAGGTGACCGGCGACACGAGCACCCCCAGCCGGATCCTGGTGGTCTCCCGGGCGAGCCCTGCCACCACCGCCCAGGCGTCGGTCGTGGGCATGTCGGCCGGCCCCGGGAAGCTCTCGTAGTGGTCCGATCGGAACAGCGCCTCGAACCCGGCGGCCTCGGCGCGCCGGGCCACGGCGAGCTGCTCCTCGTAGCTCAGCCCCTGCTGGGGCTCGATCATCAGGGCGAAGCGCACGATGTTTCCTCCGTGCCACGCGAATGGTTCCGCTTGACAGAACTATTCGTCTGGCGTAAATACTTCACTTCATGCGAACCACTACCACCCGGCTCGAGCCGGGAGCCAACCGCGCCGCGGTCGAGAGCGTGCTCTCCGACCTCGGTCGTGCCGTCGGCTCCCTGCGATGCGCCGGGTCACAGCGCCTCGTGCGGATGGGCGTCAGCATGACCCATTTTCACGTGCTCACGCTGCTCCGTCACCACGACGCGATGCCGATGGGCCACCTGGCCGAGATCCTCGACGCCTCGATGTCGAGCGCGACCGGGATCATCGACCGGATGGAGGAGCGCGGGCTCGTGGAGCGCGTGCGCGTCCCCGACGACCGCCGCGTGGTCATGGTCCGGCCGACCCAGACCGGGCTGGACCTGGTCGATGAGGTGGAGCTGGTCAAGAGCGACGTGATGGCCGCCGCCCTCTCGCGGCTCCCGGCCGATCGCCTCGACCGGATGGCGGCCGCGGTGGCGGACCTCGAGTCGGCGATCTCGACCGAGCTCGCCAGCGCGCCGGACCGCTACGCCGCCCTCACCCAGTGCGAGCATGCCCACGAAACCCACCACGGCCACGCGCACGTCAGCGTCACGGCCGCCGCGTCCCCAATCCCCGGCCCTGCCGGCTCCTGACGAAAGGAACCCCCTTGGAAGCCATGCCCATCGGGCACGATGACGCGCCCACGCACGGATTCGGTGCCCTCGACCTCGACCACCGCGCAAAGATGGAGATCCTGTTCGCCATCCTGCTCGGGCTGTTCCTGGGCGCGCTCGACCAGACCATCGTCGCGGTCGCGCTGCCCACGATCGTCACCGACCTGGGCGGCCAGTCGCTGCTCACGTGGACGATCACCATCTACCTCCTGACCTCGACGATCACCGTCCCGTTCTACGGCAAGCTGTCCGACCTCTACGGCCGCAAGCCGCTGCTGATGATCGGGATCACCCTGTTCCTGACCGGGTCGGTCCTGTCCGGCCTGAGCCAGGACATGACCCAGCTGATCGCGTTCCGCGGCGTCCAGGGCCTCGGAGCCGGCGCCCTGTTCCCGATCTCGCTGGCCGTCATCGGCGACCTGTTCACCCCCGCCGAGCGGGGCAAGTACCAGGGCCTGTTCGGAGCCGTGTTCGGGGTCAGCTCGATCGTGGGCCCGCTCCTGGGCGGCTTCCTCACCGAGCACGTGAGCTGGCACTGGATCTTCTTCGTCAACCTGCCCATCGGGATCATCGCGCTCGCCGTCATCTGGCACCTGCTGCCGACGGTCAAGCGGCCCGATGCGTCGCGCAACCTCGACTTCGCGGGCGCCGGCGTGTTCATCGTCGCGGTGGGCTCGCTGCTCATCGGCCTGACCAACAAGCAGACCGCGGACTGGGCCGACTTCGGGGTCGGTGGCCTGATCCTGATCGGGCTCGCCCTGGGTGCGCTGTTCGTGTTCGTCGAGTCGCGTGCCAAGGAGCCCATCGTCCCGCTCCACCTGTGGAAGGAGCGCACCTACGCGACATCGATCATCGCGACGTTCCTGATCAGCTTCGGCTTCTTCGGCGCCGCGGTGTTCCTGCCCCAGTGGTTCCAGTTCGTCCAGGGCGCCTCGCCGACCAACTCGGGGCTGTACTCCCTGGCGCTCCTGGCGGGCCTGATCCTGAGCTCGGTCGCCTCCGGCTTCCTCGTGTCCAAGACCCGGAAGTACAAGGCGATCATCCTCGTTGGGCTGGCCGGGATGGCCGTCGGGCTGTGGCTGATGTCCAACATCCGCGCCGACACGCCGCTCCCGGTCCTGTGGGCCTGGATGTTCGTGGCCGGCCTGGGCATCGGGCCCACGCTGTCCGTGTTCACGATCGTCGTCCAGAACGCGGTTCCCATCCGGGAGCTCGGAGTCGCGACGTCGAACCTGACGTTCTTCCGCCAGGTCGGCGGCTCGGTCGGGCTGGCGCTGCTGGGCACCGTGTTCGCCAACAAGTTCAGCGACGCGATCAAGCCCGAGATGCTGACCGCGGGCGTCCCGCAGCAGCTCGTCGACCAGTTCGGGGCAGCAAGCGGTGGCAACGCGACCAGCCTGATCGACGTCGGCCAGGGCGACGCGGGTGCGGCGCTGCTGGCCAACGTCCCGGCGGCGTTCCGGCCGACCGTCGAGCCGTTCGTCCCGAACATCCTGGCCGGGCTGCACCAGGCGCTGAGCCTGGCGATCGCCGAGGTGTTCCTGATCGGCGTCGGCACCACCATCGTGGCGCTCGCGGTCGCCGCGTTCATGCGCGAGCTCCCGCTGCGCACGACGATGGGCGTTCGACGCCCGGAGCCGGCCGACGAGGGCGCCGCGGACGACGTGGACGCCGCCTTCGGCGGCGAGTCCGCGGCGATGGTGGCGACGGTCCCGGCGCTCGATTGAGCGGGCACGGAACGCGAGCGGCGATGATCGACGTCCTCGCGTTCCCGCCCGACCTGCTCGCGCCAGGCGCTGCTGGAGCGGCGTTCCGACCGGCGCTGCGGGTGACCGAGCTCCCGCCGGGCAGCCTCCGTCGGGTCTCGTTCGGCGATCTCGACGTCCTGCTCGCCCACACCGACCTCGGCGTGTGCGCCGTCGACGACCGCTGCCCGCACATGGCGGCACCACTGTCGCTGGGCGATCTCGACGGGTGCGTCGTGGGCTGTCCGCTTCACAACGGTCGGTTCGACCTGGCGTCCGGCGACCCGGTGCAGATGCCCACCACCGGCGGGCTGTGGCCCGACGGCCGGTACGAGCCGGTGTGGGCGCCGCCGGATCGCGAGCTCCGGCCGGACCCGCCGGGCAAGAAGAGCGAGGCCCGCCGAGCGACGCGGATCCGGCGCATCCGCTACTACCCGGTGCGCGTCGTGGACGGTGTCATCGAGGTCGCCGTCCCGATCTGAGGCCCCGGTCGGGATCCGGCCGCGGCACGAGGGGGATCAGGCGCCCGGGGCCGGCTCCCCCGGTACGATCCCGTTTGCCTCCGTGTAGGCCGTGATGATCGCGATGGCCTCATCGGGATCGTCGGTGATCCTGAGCAGGTCGAGGTCAGCCTGGTTGATCGCGCCGGCCGGGAGCTGGACGTCGCGCATCCAGGCCACGAGCCGGTCCCAGTAGGCATGCCCGATCAGGACCACCGGGAAGTGCCGGATCTTGCCCGTCTGGATCAGGGTCAGCGATTCGAACAGCTCGTCGAGGGTGCCGAACCCACCGGGAAGGATCACGAACGCGTCCGAGTACTTGACGAACATCGTCTTGCGGGCGAAGAAGTAGTGGAACTCGACCGACAGGTCGACGTACGGGTTGATGTGCTGCTCGTGCGGCAGCTCGACGTTGCAGCCGATCGACAGGCCCCCGGCCTCCTGGGCGCCCCGGTTGGCCGCCTCCATCACTCCCGGCCCGCCGCCGGTGATGACCGCGAACCCCGCCCTGGCGATGGCGCCGCCGATGCGCCGGGCCTGCACGTACGTGGGGTCGTCCTCGGCGCACCGCGCGGAGCCGAACACGGCCACCGCCGGTCCCACCCTGGCCAGCGACTCGAAGCCCTCGACGAACTCGGACAGGATCCGGAGGGCGCGCCAGGTGTCGGTCTCGAGGAACGCCGGGCGCGGGCCGGCGTGGCCGCCCAGGAGCTTCTCGTCCTCGGTCGCGCGCGGACCGCCGAGCCGGGCAGCCACCTCGGGTCGCATCGTGACCCGGCCGTGGCGGGAGGTGCGGGGCGTGGGCGCGCGGCCGGAGCTGTCATCGTGGGTCATGCGATCCGTAGCATGCCACCGCGGGCACTGGGGATGCTCCGGTCACGGGGTGGATGGATCCCGCCCCGCTGAATCGGGACGTGGCGCCGGGTCGGCGCGATGAGCGGGGCCGGTGCGATGAGCCGGGCCGCGCGATGAGCGGGGCCGGTGCGATCAGCAGGGCCGCGCGATCAGCGGGGCCCCGCCAGCCAGGCGCGCCAGGTCGCCTCGTCCTTGCCGACCGTGACGGCGTCCCCGTAGCGGACCAGCGGCAGCCGGAGGAGCCGCACGTCCCCCAGCAGCCGAGCGGTGGTCCCGGCGGCATCGGGAGACAGATACGCAAGCCCGGCCTCCCGGTAGGCGCGACTCTCCGTGTCGAGCAGCGCTGCCGCCCCCAGGCGGTCGATGAACCGCCGCAGCTCGCCCGCGGCGATCGGCTTCTTTCGGAGGTCGACGTAATGGACGACGATCCGCCGCTCGCGGAAGAACCGGAGCGCCGCGCGTGTCGGGTTCGAGTCGTCCATGCCGAACACCTGGATGTTGGGCATCTTCTTCGTCGGCGTCTTGCCCAGCGGGGCCGGCATCGGGTCAGGCGCCCGCGGCGGTCCCGGCGGCCGCGGCGGCCTCGGTGGCATCGGCCGGAGCCGGGTGGGTCGCGGGCTCCAGGGCGATGACCGGGATCCGGCGTGCCGTCCGGCGCTGGTACACGGCGAACCCGCGATAGGCCTCGACCGCGAGACGCCACAGCCGGAACCGCTCGTCGCCATCGACCTCCCGCGCCACCACCGGCCGCAGCTCCGTCCCGACGCGGACCTCGACCTCGGGATGCGCGCGGAGGTTCGCGACCCAGGCCGGCTCACGCTCGCCGCCCCCATTCGACCCGATCACGACCAGCCGGTCGCCGTCCTCGAGCGCGAACAATGGGATCTCCCGGCGCTGCCCGGTCCGCCGTCCGGTCTCGACCAGGACCACGTTGCGCATCCCGAAGCTGCGACCGACGAACCAGCGGCCGCCGACGAGGCGATAGGCGATCGGGTGGAGCCGGGTCAGGACCCGGTTCGTGCCCACGATGCCAATGAATCGGTAGTAGGCGACGGAATGTCGTTTCGGCATGGACCGCAGGGTAACTCGCCGCCCGCGTACCATGGGCGGCCAGGAGGTTCCCGTGACGATCTGGTTTACCGTCCAGCTCGACGACCGCCCCGGCGCCCTGGCTCGCGTCGCCCAGGCCCTGGCGGATCGAAGCGTCAACATCACCGGCATCGTCGGGGTCGCCGAGGACACCGACGGCGCGCTCATGCTCACCACCAGCGACGCTGCGGCCACCCGCGAGGCGTTCACCGCGCTCGGGATCGCGTTCGAGGAGCACGACCCGACCGGCAGTGCCGAGCCCAGCGGCATGTCCATCGCCGACGTCGTGGCCGGACGCCTGGCCTGACCGTGCCCCGGCGCGAGACGCATCCGCTCCCGGTCGCGGTCGCCGTCCGCCTCGAGGTCGTCGACGACGCCCGGGCGATCTCGGTCATCGCCGGCCGGGTCGCCGAGGTCGGCGGGCGGGTTCGGACGCTGTCCACGGTGCGGCGCATCCCGTCACCCGGTGAGGCGGCCGGCGATCAGGCGCTGGCGGAGCTCGAGCTCGAGGTCGAGGAAGCCGACGAGCACGCGCTCGTCGTCGCGCTCGAGGAGCTGGGCGAGGTCGTCGCGATCCGCCTGACCCGCCCGCTGGGCAAGGTCTTCGGCAAGCGGGTGATCGTCGTCGGCGGGGGCGCGCAGGTCGCGCAGGTCGCGCTGGGCGCCGTGTCCGAGGCGGACCGCCACAACCTCCGCGGCGAGCGGATCTCGGTCGACACGATCCCGCTGGTTGGCGAGGACGCGATCGCCGCGGCGGTGCGCGCGGTCGCGGACCTGCCGCGTGCCCGGCTGCTGGTCCTGGCGGGCTCGATCATGGGCGGCGAGATCAGCCGCGCCGCCGAGGAGCTGCGCGCCGTCGGCATCCCGATCATCGCGCTCAACATGGTGGGCTCGATCACGGACCACGTGGACCTCGTGGTCAGCGACCCCGTCCAGGCCGGCACGATGGCTGTGATGGCCGTCGCGGACACCGCGACCTTCGACCTCACCCGCCAGCGCGGCCGGAAGTACTGAGGCGGCAGCCCGATGCGGATCGCGACCTGGAACGTCAACTCGCTCAAGGCCCGCCAGGAGGCGGTCGAGAAGTGGCTCGCTCGCGCCGAGCCCGACGTGCTGCTCATCCAGGAGACGAAGCTGTCCGATGCCGACGCGCCGGTGATGCCGTTTCGGATGCTGGGCTATGACCTCGTCCACCACGGCGAGGGTCGCTGGAACGGGGTCGGCATCCTGAGCCGGATCGGGGCGACCGATGTGATCACCAACTTCGGCGACGGCCCGGTTCGGGATTCGTCGGCGGGCGCCGCGGCAGGCTTCTCCGAGGACGACTTCAACCCGTTCGACGAGGCCCGGATGGTGTCCGCGGTGTGCGGCGGGATCCGCGTGACGAGCCTCTACGCGCCCAATGGCCGGATCGTCGGGTCGCCCTTCTACGAGGGCAAGCTGCGCTGGTTCGATCGCCTGGCCCGCTGGCTGGCGGAGGCGTGCTCGCCGGAGGAGCCGATGGTCCTCGGCGGCGACTACAACGTGACCCCGACCGACGCCGACGTGTGGGACGCCGTCAAGGCACATGGCGGGACCCACGTTTCGGAGCCGGAGCGCGAGGCGCTGGCCGCGCTGCGGGACTGGGGCCTGGTCGACGCCTACCGATCGGTCCAGCCGGCCGGCGGCCGGTTCTCGTGGTGGGACTACCGGGCCGGCAACTTCCACCGCAACGAGGGGATGCGGATCGACCTGCTGTACGCGACGCCGCCGGTGGCTGCCCGGGTCATCTGGGCGGAGATCGACCGCGAGGCGCGCAAGGGCCCGCCCACGCCGTCGGACCATGCGCCGGTGGTCATCGACCTCGACGAGCCCGGGCGCCCGTTCGATCCCGGCTGGAGCGGCGCCCTCGAGCGGATCGCCGCCCGGACGAAGCCTCGCCGCTGACGTCGGCGCGCGCGGGCGGATCGCCGCCCGGACGAAACCTCGCCGCTGACGTCGGCGCGCGCGGGCGTGCGACTCACCCGGCGCGTCCGGGCGTGCGACTCACCCGGCGCGTCAGACCGCCAACCCTCGCCCTGCAGCTGGGGCTCGGACGGCTCCACGGGCCGCGACGGCTGGCCGACAGCGGATAGGGCGACTCACTGGGTGAGTCGGCCATCGAGCGCCGCGCACCGGGGACGCGCGCCCGGCAGCGCGCTCCAGAGCCCGCCTACCCCACCCCGACCGGCTGCGGCGGCGTCGCCCGGCCGAGCGTGGCGCCCGAGCGCGCGATCGTCGTGCCGGCCTCGCCACGCAGCATCGCCGCCGCGTCGGCGAGCGACCCGATGGCCGCAAACCCCGCGTTGGCTCGCACGAACCGGCAGGCGGCCTCGACCTTGGGGCCCATCGAGCCGGCGGCGAAGGTGCGTTCCGCCATCTCGTCCGGCGACGCGCGCTGGATCGCCGATGCGTCCGGCGTTCCCCAGTCCGCGTAGACGGCGTCGACGTCGGTGAGCATCAGGAACGCGTCGGCGTGGAGCGAGGTGGCCAGCAGCGCACCCGCGAAGTCCTTGTCGATGACGGCCTCGATCCCGACGAAGCCGCCGCCGGGCATTGCCTCGACCGGGATCCCGCCACCGCCCGCGCACACGACGATCACGCCTTCATGCACGAGCTGCTCGATGACCGCGATCTCGACGATCCGCATCGGCTGCGGCGAGGGCACCACGCGCCGCCACTTGTTGCCGTCGGGCGCGATCGCCCACGACTTCTCGGCCGCGTGGCGCTCGGCCTCCTCGCGGTCGTAGACGGGGCCGATGGGCTTGGTCGGGTGCTGGAACGCGGGGTCGGCCGGGTCGACCTCGATCCGCGTGAGGAGCGTGGCCAGCTGCCGGCCGGGAAGCAGATTGCCCAGCTCCTGCTCCAGCAGGTAGCCGATCATCCCCTCCGTCTCGGCATCGAGGATGTCCAGCGGGTACTCCTCGTCCGGCCGGTAGGCGGCGTTCTGGAGCGACAGCAGCCCCACCTGCGGGCCGTTGCCGTGGGTCAGGATCAGGTCGTGCTCGCGCGCGATGGGCAGCAGGGCCCGGGCGGCGACGGCCACGTTCGTCCGCTGGTTCTCGGCGGTCATCGGCTGACCCCGGCGAAGGAGCGCATTGCCCCCGAGCGCGGCCACGACGCGCATCAGCGGCCACCTTCCCGGCTCAGGGTGGCCACGAGGACCGCCTTGATCGTGTGCATCCGGTTCTCGGCCTGGTCGAACACGATCGATGCGGGCGACTCGAACACCTCGTCGGTCACCTCCATCGCCGTCAGTCCGTAGCGGTCGAACATCTTCCGGCCGACCTCGGTCTCGAGGTCGTGGAATGCCGGCAGGCAGTGCATGAACCGGACGTCCGGGTTGCCCGTCGCGGCCATCATCGCGGGGGTCACCTGGTAGCCGCGCAGCAGCGCCACGCGCTCGTCCCAGGTCGACTCCGGCTCGCCCATCGAGACCCAGACGTCGGTGTAGATCACGTCGGCACCATCGACGCCGGCCGCGATGTCGTCGGTCACCGTGATCCGCGCACCGCTCCGTGCGGCGAGCTCCTGGGCGATCTCGAGGAACGCGGGGCGTGGCCAGACGGCCTGTGGCGCGACGATCCGCAGGTCCATGCCCATGGTCGCGCAGCCGATCAGCAGCTCGTCGCCCATGTTGCCGCGGGCGTCGCCAACGTAGGCGAGCGCCACCTGCGACAAGGGCTTTGCGACGTGCTCGCGGATGGTCAGGAAATCGGCGAGCACCTGGGTCGGGTGGTCCTCGTCGGTCAGCCCGTTGTAGACCGGGACGCCCGACCATTCCGCCAGGGCCTCGACGTCGACCTGGCGGAAGCCGCGGAACTCGATCGCGTCGTAGACCCGGCCCAGGACGCGCGCCGTGTCCTTGACCGACTCCTTCCTGCCGATGTGGGAGCCGCTGGGGCCCATGTAGGTGACATGCGCCCCCTGGTCGTACGCCGCGACCTCGAACCCGATCCGGGTGCGGGTCGAGTCCTTCTCGAAGATGAGCGCGATGCTCCGGCCGGCCAGCCGCCGGACCTCGCGGTGCTCGCGCTTCTCCTGCTTGAGGCGGGCGGAGAGCTGGAGGAGGTGCTCGATCTCCGCGGCGCTGAAGTCACGCAGCGTGAGGAACGAGCGACCGAGGAGATCAATGCCGAGATCGAGGGCCATCGCCGGACTCCGAGGTGGCGCAGCAATGGGTACGAACCCGGACGCGCCGTGCCGGCGTCAGGGTCGAAGTGCCCTGAGGGTGCGCCCGGTCCGGGGGGCCTGTCATGGTCCGGGCGGCCCGTTGCGGACAGGATGGTCGGGCCGTCCGGAGGCGGCGCCGGGCGTCGGGCGCCACGAATTGGCCGGTCCCGGGTGGACGGTGGCGCCGGGCGTCGGGCTGTGGCGCCAGGCGCCACGAATTGGCGTGTCTGGCGCGAACCGTGGCGCCAGGCGCCACGAAGTCGCCGGTCCGGGCGGTCGTCGGGGCGGACTTGCCGCAATCGTGGCGCAGGACGCCACGCAGGCGCCATTTCGGTCGGTCTCGGCCCCGGATTCGCCCCGGGATGGCGGTTTCGTGGTCTGCAGCGCCACGGCCCAGCTCCCCCGTGGGCCGGCGACCCGGACGCCAGCCGGTCCGGCGCGGACGGTGGCGCCGGGCGTCGCGAGGATCAGCTCCGCCCGGCCGCCTTCGCGCGAGCCCCGTGGCGGTCCCTGGTCGTGCCGTGGTCCGAGTGCGGCCCGTCGGCGACGTGGTGATGGCCGGGATCGCCGACCGGAGGGGGCGGGGCATCGTAGCGCTCGCGGACGACGCGGTGGCTGACCACGCCGTCGTCCGCGTACCGGTCAGCGACCATGACGTCAAACGCCTGGACCGACGCCTCGATCGAGGAGTAACGGCCGGCCTTCCAGGACCGCGATCGCGTTCCCTGCTGCTGGAGCTCGCATACGTGCCAGTCCTGGCGGTTGGTCACGTCCCAGAACGAGATCGCGTCGGCAGGATCGAAGTCGGGCGCGGCGATCGTCGCCTCCTCGAACAGCCACTCGCACTCCACGGTCGTGTTCCCGGCCGCGTGCGGGACGAGGCGATGTACGAGCAGGTAGTCCGGGTGGATCGACAGGAACGTGAGCGGCCACAGCACGTAGTAGTAGATCCGCTTCTCGTCCGTGGTCGTGATCCCGCACATCGGCGGCCGCCCGTCGCGCGAGCCGTGACCCCCGTCGAGCGCCATCGTCTCGGCCTCGCCGACAAGCTCCATCCAGCCGCCCTGCCATGCACCGTCGGGGTCGTAGTCGCCGCCCAGGTCGTAGGGCGTGAGCTTGTTGAGCTGGGGATGGACGCCCGGGCAGTGGTAGCACTCGCTGTAGTTCTCGGCGATGAACTTCCAGTTGGCGTTGACCTCGTAGTCGATGCGCTTTGCGGAGCGCAGCGTCCGGAAGTCGAACCGGGCGAAGTGCTCGACGAGGTCGCCCAGCTGGTCCACGAGCGGCGCCACGGCCCCATCGGACAGGTTGACGAACACGAACCCCTGCCAGGTCTCCGTGTGGACGGAGGCGAGCCCGAAGGTGTCGAAGCTGAAGTCCTCGAGGTCCTCCGTGTGCTTGGCCCTGATGAGCTGGCCGTCGAGGTCATAGATCCAGGCGTGGTAGGGGCACTGGAAGCGGACCGCCTTGCCGCACTCGCGCTCCTCCACCGCGGTGCCCCGGTGGCGGCACACGTTGTAGAACGCCCGGATCACCTCGTCCCGGCCGCGCACCAGGAGCAGGTTCTCGCCGTCGACGACGAGCTGCCTGAAGCTGCCCGGCTCCGCCACGTCCTCCTCGCGGGCGACCATGACCCAGTCGCGACGGATGATGTGCTCACGCTCCCACTCGAGGATCGCCTCATCGTGGTAGGCGCGCGCCGGCAGCAGCGAGGCCGAGCGGAAGTCGCGGCGGACGGCAGCCAGCTCGTCGGGGGTCAGGACGCTCATGCGTGCATTCTGGCGGTCGGACGGCCGGAGGCCAAGACGGCGGTGCGCGGGGCGGGCCGGTACGGCACACTTCGCGGCCATGGCACGCATCGTCGATCGGTTCCGGGCGACGCTCCGCGTCGCCGCAGATGCGGCCCGAAGCCCTGCCCTCCGGCGTGCCGAGCTCGCGTTCCTGGCGTTCAACACCGTCGAGTACGGGTCGTGGGTGGCGATCCTGATCTACGCCTACTCCGCGACCGGCGCGACGTCGGTCGGCGTCGTGGCCATCGCCCAGCTGGTGCCTGCGGCGGTCGTCGCGCCGCTTGCGGCGACGCTGGGTGACCGCTACCCGCGCGAGCGCGTGCTCCTCGCCTCGTATGCGCTGCTGGCCACGTTCACCGGAGCAACCGCGGCCGGGATGCTTCTGGCATTGCCGGCACCCGCGGTCTACCTCGCTGCAATCGCGGCGGCGATGTCGCTGACGCTCGTTCGCCCGTCGCAGAACGCGCTGCTGCCCTCGCTGGCGCGCACGCCCCAGGAGCTGACGGCTGCCAACGCCGTGTCCAGCATCGCCGAGGCGGGCGGGCTCCTGCTCGGGCCACTGGCCGCTGCCGCCATCCTGATCGTGTCGACCCCCGGGGTCGTGCTGGCGATGCTCGCCGTGGCATCCGGGATCGCCGCGGTCCTGGTCGGCGGCCTGCGGCCGGAGCGGCGGTTCATCGCCACCATCATCGAAGGTGACATGGCTGCGGAGGGCCCGCCGCGTGGCCGGGCCGTCGTGGCCGGGTTCCGGGCGCTTGCCGTCGACGCGGACGCTCGGCTCATCGTGCTCGTCCTCGCGTCGCGGACCCTGCTCATCGGCGTCACGGACGTGCTGTTCGTCCTGCTCGCCATCGACCTGTTCGAGACCGGAGAGTCGGGTGCGGCGCTGCTCTCCGCGGCGCTGGGCGCCGGCGGGATCGTCGGCGGTGGGGCGGCGTTCATGCTCGTCGGCCGGCCGCGGATCGCGCCGATCCTGCTTGCCTGCGCGGCCACCTTCGGGATCTCGTTCGCGGTCATGGGCCTGGCCGGCTCGGGGACGCTGGCGCCCCTGCTGCTGCTGGCGGGCGGCACCGGGCTGACGGTGATGGACGTGGCGGGGCGCACGATCCTCCAGCGCAGCGTCCGTGACGAGGTCCTGGCCCGCGTGTTCGGGATCCTCGAGGGGCTGATGATGGCCGCGCTGGCCGCCGGCTCCATCCTGGTGCCGGTGGTCGTCGCGATCGTCGGCCTCGAATGGGCGGTGATCGTGTTCGCGGCCCTGCTCCCGGTCCTGCTCGCCGTCGCATGGCCGCAGCTTCGGGCCCTGGACCGGCGTGCCTCCGTGCCGGTCCGGGAGATCGCGCTGCTGCGCGGGCTGCCGCTGTTCGAGACGCTGGACCCGCCGGCGATCGAGGCGCTGGCCCGAGCCGCGACCTGGCGATCCGTGCCCGCGGGGGCGGTCATCATCCGCGAGGGCGACCCCGGGGACACGTTCTTTGCCCTGGAGTCCGGCTCGGTCGCCGTCAGCCGCGGTGGCACGCCGGTTCGCGAGCTGACGGGTTCCGGCAACGGCTTCGGCGAGATCGCCCTGCTCCGCGACGTGCCGCGCACGGCAACCGTCACCTCGGTCAGCGATGTGGTCGTGCTCGAGCTGGCCCGCGCGCCGTTCCTGGCCGCGGTGACGGGGCACCCGGTGGTTGCCGCGCAGGCGAACCACGCGGTCGAGACCCTGCTCGAAGCGGACGACGCGGCAGGCCGTCGCTGAACGGGTGCGCGGCGCCCGGTCAGAGCCGGATCAGGTCCTCCAGGTTCACGACCAGGATCGTCGCGCCGGCGTAGTTGACGACCCGCTCCTGCCAGTCGCGCAGGCGCTCGGTCAGCACCAGCGGCAGCTCCACCTCGCGCCCGGCGCAGTTCGCCCGGAACAGGTCCACGACGTCAGGGAGCACCTCGTCCTTGACGGCCATGATCAGCGTCGTGTTGGCCGTCTCCAGGAAGCCGCCCGTCGAGGCCAACCGGGTGAACCGATGGCCGTCCCGTCGGAGGGCCTCGGCGACCCGCGCCGCGTCGTCATCCTGGACGATGGCCACCAGCAGCTTCATCGTGTTGCCCCTTCCAC
>CAVVNQ010000014.1:0-9204 GCA_963749705.1 uncultured Chloroflexia bacterium
CACGCGCCGCAGTTGCTGGTGTCGCAGCCGGTGTGCGTGCCGGTCAGACCGAACACGTCGCGCAGGAGGTGGACGAGCAGGAGGCGAGGCTCGACGTCGGCCTCGCGGACCGTCCCGTTGACGGTCACCGAGATGTGCTGGGTGGTCATCGCTCGACTCCTCTCACGCGCCCTGCGCCCGGGACGCGGCCAGGCCCAGGGCCCGGACCGTGATCTCGCGGACCATCGCCAGCTTGTAGTCGGCCGGGCCGTGGCTGTCGCTCACGGGCTTCGCCTGCGCGGCGGCCGCCGAGCCCGCGGCGCGGAACGCCTCGTCGCCCGGCTGCGCCCCGACCAGCGCCTGTTCGGCATCGGTCGCCGCGAAGGGGGCGTCGCTGACCGCCGTCAGCGCGACCCCGGCGGCCGTGATCCGGCCATCGGTCCCCAGCGTCAGGACCGCCGCCGCACCGACCGTCGCGAAGTCGCCGGCCCGTCGCTCGAGCTTGACGTAGGCGGATCCGGTCCGGGCCGGCGCATCCGGGATCCGAACCTCGGTCAGCACCTCGGTCGGCTCGATGCCGGTCTGGAACGTGTCGAGGAAGAAGCCGCGTGCCGGGAGCACCCGCTCGCCGGTCGCGCTACGGCATACGAAGGAGGCGCCCAGCGCCTGGAGCACGGCGGGCCAGTCCGAACCCGGGTCCGCGTGCGCGCACGACCCGCCGATCGTGCCCCAGTTGCGGACCTGGGGGTCGCCGATGCCACCCGCGGCGTCGCGCATGATCGGGTGCGCCGCCGTCAGGGCGGCGTCCTCGAGGATGCTGCGGTGCGTCGCGCGCCCGCCGATCCGCCACTCGCCGCCGGTGTGGCTGATGCCGTCGAGCCCGCCGACCGCCTGGATGTCCACCAGCAGCGCCGGCTGCGCGAGCCGGAGCTTGATCAGGGGCAGCAGGCTGTAGCCGCCGGACAGGATCTTGGCCTCCCCCTCGCGATCCGTCAGGATCCGCAATGCCTCGTCCAGGTTGCCCGGACGGACGTACTCGAACTGGCCGGGGATCATGCGCTGCCAACCCTCCTTCCCGCACGCAGGGTGCGGAACCGATGTCGGGCCCGCCCGCTCGAGTGGACGGACTCGGCGTTGCCTCTGGACGATCGGGTTGCGGCGGGGCCGGTGGCCGGGCCGCACTGGGGACATGGGTGATGGCGAAACCGAAGTATCTCCGCGGCTCCGGAGCACCGTCAACCGGGATACGTCAAGGTTTCGGTTGGCGGATCTTCACCTCGCCT
Organism: uncultured Chloroflexia bacterium; assembly: GCA_963749705.1. GTDB lineage: Bacteria > Chloroflexota > Limnocylindria > Limnocylindrales > CSP1-4 > CAIXZV01. The sequence continues at coordinate 1,263 of CAVVNQ010000014.1, forward strand.
CCGCGCGTCGGCGGGCCGGCCGCCGAGGTGCGCGTTCGGGCGCCGCGCGGAGCGGCGCGTTCGGGTCCCGCGCGCGCTGATCGCTGGGAGCGAACGCTTTCGGGGCCAAGGTCGCCATCCGGGTCTCCACGGCGCCGAACCATCGCTCGCGGCGATCATCGCGCTCGCTACGGCCGGGATCGCCGATCCCCGACTCGAAGGTGATCGCTCGGAGCGATGAACCGCGCGCGATCTCAGGCCGATCGATGAGGTCCGGGCCGCGATCGCCGGGAGCCCGGCGGGCTCCCGCAGGTTCGGTCGACGCGGGTCGTCCCCCTGCCTGCCATCTGTCCACTATGTGAGCACTAGCCAGCGGGTCCGCAGCCCGAAGGACTTCGGAGGCCTTCGAAGTGCCGATAACGCCCGGCATATGGACAATTGACCGGCACGGCCCCGGGAACGCGGGTTCGGCTATGGCTAGTGCTCGCTGGGCGGGCATTTGGCAGCCGGGCGATGGTCGCGGGGCGGACGATGGTCGCGGGGCGGGGCGATGCGCGGGGCGTGGCGATGGTCGCGGCGTCAGCCCCCGCGGGGGTGCCAGGTGACGATGCCGACCGAACCCGCCGGCCGATCGGCCAGCGTCCAGCCGCCGTCGCGGAGCACGATCCGGTCCGGGATCGAGGCTCGGAACGCACGGTCGCGCTCGCCGTCCTCGGCGATGAACAGCTGGCGGCGGAGGAACGCGGTCAGCGCGTCGACGGACTCGAACGTCCGGGCGGCGCGCGCCACCATGACCACGTCGGTCTTGCGGCCGCGCGCATGCAGCGTATCGAGCAGCTCCGGGAGCGCCGGCAGCGGCACGCGCGACTCCCCGTGGACGACCGGCCAGAACGGGTCGGCGACGGATGCCGGGCTGCGATCCGTGAGCACCGCGACGCAACGGTCGCGGGTCGCGGTCTCCATCGCATCGAGGAACGGGCCGATCTCCTCGATGTCATAGCCAACGTGCGCGATCAGCGAGACGTCGGCCACGGGCGGGCGGCCGATCAGGTCGAGCGCTGCCGGCCACGCGCCGGCGATGACGCGGATGCTGGCGATCCCGTGCTCGGCGATGCCGGTCCGCAGCGCCCGGCGCATGCCGGGCGACGGCTCGACCGCGATCAGGCGCTTGACGATGAGCGCAAGCGGGAGCGCGTAGCGGCCCGCGCCGGCCCCGATGTCCAGCCACGTCTCGTCGCTCCCGGCCATCGAGCGAAGGACCTCGAGGGTCGGCTCGCCCGTGCGACGCGGATCGGCGACGAACAGGGCCGATACCGGGGCGTAGAAGTCGCCCGACGGAACCTCTCGGACGCGCTCGGCCTGCTCGCGGTTCGCGCGCACGCGGGCCGCCCAGGCATCCTCGAGCGCCCGCGCGGCGGCGGGGCTGTCGCCGATGGTCATGGCCGGTTCCCCCGGCACATCACGACAGCCCCTGGCGAAGCGTCGCCCGCGCGAGGTCGGCCGGGGTGTCGATGTCCGGGTTGCGGCCATCCACCGCCACCTGCCCCACCAGCTCCGGCCGTTGCGCGAGCAGCGGCCCCACGCCGCGGTCCCCGTCGAGGCCCGCGGCGAGCGCCCATGCGGACCGACGGATGAGCACCGGGTTCGGGGCGTCGTCGTCCGCGTAGCGAGCCCGGATGATCGGTTGGGGGGCGTCTGCCGCGGCGCCGATGACGGCACGGATCACGGCCGGACGCACGGACGGCTGATCGCCCAGGACCACGATCACCGCCTCGGCCAGGGGATCCTCTGCGGCGGCATCGAGCCCCACCCGGAGCGAGCTCGACAGCCCGTCCTGCGGCCGCGGGTTGACGGCCCGACGCTCGCCCTGCCAGGCGATCCCCGCCTCGATCGCAGCGACGCCATCGCCCAGCACCACCACGACATCATCGACCGGCGATGCCGCCACCGCATCGAGCACGTGCTGGAGGACGGGCCGGCCAGCGAGCGGGGCGAGCAGCTTGGGCGATCCGAAGCGGCGACTCGCACCGGCGGCAAGGACGATGGCGACGACCCTCACGCGCCGGCCGCCTCACGCGCGCGGGCGAGCTCCCGCATCGGGCGTCCAGTGCCGGCCCTTCGTTCCGAGACGACCTCGGCCAGGATCGCGAGCGCCGTCTCCGCGGGCAGCCGACCGCCGAGATCGAGCCCGATCGGCCCGCGAAGCCGATCCAGCGCCTCCGGCGCGACCCCCGCCTCGAGCAGCCGAGCGCGTCGGTCGGCCTGGGTCTTGCGCGACCCGACCGCCCCGACGTACCGGCAGCCGCGGGCAAGCGCGGCGATGATCGCCGGCTCATCGAACTTCACATCGTGCGTGAGGACCGCCACGGCATCGGCCGGCCCCAGCCCGATCTCGTCGGCCACCTCGTCCGGCCAGCCCACGATCAACCGGTCCACGTCCGGGAAGCGGGCCTCGGTCGCAAACGCCGCGCGCCCGTCGATCACCACCGTCTCGTAGCCCAGCTCCTTCGCCAGCCGGACCAGCGTGCGGGAGACCTCGACCGCGCCGACGACGACGAGCCGCGGCCGCACCGGGTACGCCTCGATGAACAGCTGGCGGCCGCCGATCTCCACCGTCCGCGACACGCCCTGGCGCAGCGCCCCTATGCCCGCCTCGACCAGCGACGCGTCGAGCGCGGGGTCCCCGAGCGATCCCTCGAGCCGCCCGTCATCGTGGACGACCAGCGGTGCGACGGGCTCGCTCCCCTGCCCCGGCTGGTGCGCACCGAAGGACGAGGGTGGCGCGTCCGCGGGCAGACTCGTCACGATCGCGCGCCCGTCGCCCCGGCCGTCGCGCGTCTCGCGGGCGGCCGCCGCGGCTGCGTCGGGCACCTGCGGCGAGATCAGCACGTCGATCGTCCCGCCGCACGCGAGGCCGACGTCCCACGCCTGCTCGTCGCTGATCCCGTAGCGGATGACGCGCTCGCGACCGGCCTTGCGCGCGGCCAGGATCTCCTCGGCAGCCGCACCCTCGACGCAGCCTCCGGACACCGACCCGGCCAGCCGACCGTCATCGGTCACCAGGAGCACGGCGCCCTCGGGTCGCGGCGCGCTGCCGAACGTCCGGACCACGACCGCGCGGCCCACGCCGGCGCCCTCGGCCCGCCAGCCGTCCAGCGCGTCCATGAGCTCCTGCATGTCGGGTCCTCCCATGCGTGTCTTCGTGGTCGGCCGCGCGCGACCGGGTTGCCCGCGCGCTGCCTCCGTTCCTATCTGAGGGGCCGCGCCGCACCCGCGTTTGCGTCCCCATCGTCGAGCTCACGAGGCGGCGCCGCGTCGGGCGCGAACAGCCCCATCGACGGCGCGACCGTTGCTGCATGGGTTACGGCGGCACCGCGCCTGGCGGTTCCCTGCGATGCCCCGCCGAGCACCTCGCCCAGCCGCTCGAGCGACCCGAGCGTGCCGGCCGCGAGGAAGTCGTCGATGTACGGAAACGCGGCCTTCATTCCGGCGGCCAGCGGCTGGTAGCCCGGCGCCGAGGCGAGCGGGTTGAGCCACACCAGCCGATGGCAGTTGCGGCGCAGCCGGGCGGTCTCGGCGGCGACGAGCGCCGGATCGCCGCGATCCCAGCCGTCGGACACGACGATGACGACGCCCGATGTCCGCAGCGTCCGGCGTGCCCAGCGATGGTTGAACTCGCGGAACGACTCCCCGATCCGCGTCCCGCCGGCCCAGTCGTTGACCGAGTCCGCGACCCGCTCCAGCGCGCGATCACGGTTGCGGTCCTTGAGCAGCCGGGTGACGCGGGTCAGCCGTGTCCCGAACACGAACGACTCCGTGCGGACCTCGTTCGTCCTTGCGAGCGCCTGGATGAACCGCAGCAGCAGGCGGGAATGGCGCTCCATCGAGCCCGAGATGTCGCACAGCACGACGAGCTGGCGCGGCTCGCGGACCTGGCGGCGCCACACCCACTCGGTCAGCTCGCCCGTCGCCAGGTTGCGCCGGAACATCGCCCGCGCCGCGAGACGGCGACCGTGCGGGTGAAGCTCGTGGCGCCGGGTCTTGCGACGCTCCAGCTTCGGACGAAGGAGATCGACGAACCGCTCGGCGTCGCGCAGCTCCGCGGCGGTCATGCGGTCGAAGTCGCGGTGACGGAGCACCTCACCGCGGGAATAGGCGTCGGGCGAGATCGTCACCCCTTCGAGCTCAGCGCCCTCGTCCGCGTCAGCCGCGATCTGGACGCCGACCTGGGCGAGCTCGGTCATCGTGGCCTGGCGACCGTCGGCCAGCTCGTCGGCGGCACCGGGCTCGCCCTCTTCTCGATCCGCATCGGGGGCGGCATTGGGATCGATCCGCGACATCGCCAGCTGCCGGCCGCGGCGCCGCCAGAACAGGTCGAACACGCGGTCGTAGACGACGCGATCGTCGCGGCGGCGGACGAACAGCGCGGCACCGGTGTCCTTGACGGTCGCGCGCTCGCCCAGCTCGACCATGCCCAGCGCCCGAGCGAAGTCGATCGCGGCGCCCATGTCGACCGCGAGCCCGGCGGAGCGCAGTGCCCGCCCGAAGCCGACCGCCTCCGCGAGCAGCCGGCGCCCGTCGATGGCTTCGCCGGTGGGGGCGATCAGGATCGGGGCGCGGTCGATGGGGGCGTGGTCGGGGACCATGGCGCAAGGGTAGTCCAGCCGGGCGCAAGGGTCCCCCTCCGGTCGATTGCCGCCTCGGGCCGCCTCCCGTCGCCCCCGTCGCCCCGTCGCCCGGTGACTCACGTGGCGCGTCATCCGCGGGCGTATCGGCCAGCCAGGCGCCGATTTGGGTCCCAGGTGGGGCGCTGGCCCCAGCCGGGGTGCCGATCTGATGCACCGGGTGAGTCGGGGCGCAGGGCGGCGGGGCGTGGGTGCCGCGGCGGGCGCGCTGCCTAACGGGACACGCGTTGACTGCGGCCGGCAACCAGCACGACCGCGAGCGCGATCAGCGCACCAGCGGCGTCGATCCCGACGTCCACCGGCGACGGATGCCGCCCGGCCACGAACCCCTGGTGGAGCTCGTCGGTGATCGCGTAGAGGACCGTCGCGGCGAGCGCCCACACCCACCGCCGTGGCAACCGCGTCCGGCCAAGCGCGAACCACACGAGCACCGCCAGGATCCCGAACACGCCCATGTGTCCGATCTTGCGGACCACGAGGTCGAGGTCGTCATCGGCGACGAAGCGCAGGTTTGGCTCCGAGGACAGCGCGAAGATGACCGCGCCCCAGACGGCTGCCGGGATCCAGCTCGCGACCGCGAATCGCCGTGACATGCGTCCACGATACGGGCTTGCGGCGAGCCGCCCCCGGTCAGGCCTGGGAGGTCGCTTCGGCGAGGTACTGGCGGGTCGCGGCACCGCGGACCTGGCGGATGTCCTCTTCGTACTTGAGGACCACGCCGAGCGTCTCGTCGACCATGTCCGGCTCGAGCTCCGTCGCCCCCAGCGACAGCAGCGCCGATGCCCAGTCCAGCGTCTCGGCCACGCCCGGCACCTTGGTCAGGTCGGCGGCGCGCAGCCGGTGGACGAACGCCACGACCTCGCGCGCGAGCCGGGCGGGGGCGTCGGGAACGCGCGCGGCGACGATCTCGAACTCCTTCGACGCCGTCGGGTAGTCGATCCAGTGGTACAGGCAGCGGCGCTTGAGCGCGTCATGGACCTCGCGCGTGCGGTTGGAGGTGAGCACGACCCGCGGCGCCTGGGCCGCACGGATGGTGCCGATCTCGGGGACGGTGACCTGGAAGTCGGACAGGATCTCGAGCAGGTACGCCTCGAACTCCTCGTCGGCGCGATCGATCTCGTCGATCAGGAGCACCGGCGCGTTGCCGTCGGCCGCCTCGAGCGCCTGGAGCAGCGGGCGCTTGAGCAGGAACTCGGGGCCGAAGATGTCGTGGGCCGATGCCTTGTCGATCTCGCCGCGCGCCTCGAGCAACCGGATCTCGAGCATCTGGCGCGGATAGTTCCACTCGTAGACCGCGGTGTTGACGTCGAGGCCCTCGTAGCACTGGAGCCGGATCAGCCGCGTGTCGAGGCTGGCCGCCAGCACCTTCGCCAGCTCGGTCTTGCCAACGCCGGCCTCGCCTTCGAGCAGCAGCGGCCGGCCGAGCTCCAGGGCCAGGTATGCGGTCGTGGCCAGCGAGCGCTCGGCGATGTAGCCGTGGCCGCGGAACGCCTCCTGGAGGCCCTCGATGGTGCGGGTTGCCTCGGGGCGCAGCGCGCGGTTCTCGGTGCGGTCGGCGGCGGTGGCCGGTGCGATGTGTGGCTGGTCAGGTCCCATGGCTCGCGATGCTACACCGGAGGGCCGCTGAGCCGGCGTCGGGGCGCGGCGGGCGCTGGTACCGGGCTCGCCCGCGCGTGCACGGCGCCGCGGCGCGCCCGCCCGCCCGCCCGTGTGACTCACGGGGCGCGTCAAGAGCGGGGCCAAAGCTGCGTGTCGGCGTTCCGAACGAGCTTCGCGGCGGCGAGGCGCCAGCCGGGTGGTCGAATTGACTCGCGGCGTGAGTCAGCGGCAGGTGGCGGGCAAGAAGCCGGCGGCAGGTGGCGGGCAAGAAGCCGGCGGCCGGGCCGGCGGCCGCGCTCAGCCGTCGGGTGCGTCGAGGTCCTGTGCATACGCGGGGAACCGGAACCGCTGGCTCCGGGTGAGGATCCCGCCGTGCCCCAGCCGGGCCACGGTCGCGGCCGTCGCGGGCTCACCGGCCACGAGGCGTGGGAGGAGCAGGTCCGCCGCCGTGGCCTTGGAGAACGCACCACAGCTGGGCAGCCCGACGATGGCCACGCGCCCGACGCGCCCCAGCCAGACCATCGAGCCCGGGTGCGCTGGCACCCCATGACGGACGATCCGCCCGCCGAGCCCGATCACCGCGAGATAGAAGGGATCGGCCGGGTCGGTGCTCGCGCCGCCCGCGGTCAGCACGATCCGCGCCCCGTGGCCGCCCTGCCGGGCGCCCCGGATGGCCGTCGCAAGCGCGTCGGTGACCGCGTCGACATCGTCCGGGAGGTACGTGATCGGGGTCAGCGTCGCGTCCAGGCCCGCAGCCTTGGCACGCACGGAAGCCTCGAACCGCTCCCGTGCCGCGCCGCTGACGTGCTCCTTGACCAGGACCGCGATCCGGACCGGGCGAAACGGCCGCACCCGGACGAGCGGTCCCCCGCGCTGCGCGATCGCCTCTCCCGCCGCGAGGACCGTCTCCGAAACCAGGTGCGGGCCGACCTTGACGCTCGCGATCAACGCGCCGGGCGCGACGACCTGCCCGTCGAACACCGTGAACACCTCGAGCGGATCGAGCCGGTTGATCCGTTCCAGTGCGGCGATGCGCACGGCAACGACCCCCGCGGCAGTGGCGACCAGGTCCACCCGCGACTGGGCCGGACCTCGCAGCACCACCCCCGGATCGCCGCCCGCCACGGCCGCGGCCAGCCGGAGCCCCGCATCGTCCTCGTGGACGTCCTTCGGATCCGGGCAAAGCACGGTCACCGCCGGCCCGGCCGGCGCGCCGGCGACCGCGACGAGATCGGCCTCGCTCAGCCGCCGGCCCTTCGACCAGCGGGCGCCCCCGATCGCGAGGTCGCGCGTGAGCACGGCGCCCGCGAGGCCGGCGGGCGGGCGGCGGCCAGGGACGATCCGCTCGAGCCGCACCCGCTGTGTCCGGAGCCCGGTCGCTCAGCCCAGCCGCGAGAGCGCGGCCTCGATCGCCCGCCGCGTGTACACGACCGCCATCGCCGCCCGGTACTCGGCGTTGGCGTGGATGTCGGAGCTCACGGTCCGTCCGCCGACGACCTTCGCCGCGGCAGCGGCCACCGCATCGGCCGAGCCATCGGTCCCGACCAGCGCGTCCTCGACCTCGGTCGCCCGGTAGGGGTGATCGGACACGCCGGTCACGCCGATCCCGGCATGCTCGATGACGTTGCCCGCGCCCATGATCACGACCGCGCCGACGCCGACCATCGCGTAGCCCGACG
>CAVVNQ010000015.1:0-517305 GCA_963749705.1 uncultured Chloroflexia bacterium
CGCGCGGCGCCTGCCTCCGACCACCACAAGGTCGCGTCCGCTTACAGCTCGAAGGGGAGCGCTTTCGGGCTCCTGCCTTCCCTGCGCACCGGTACTTCTGGCTGATCGCGCCTTGCCATCCGGCCCGTCGGACCGCGCCGAGGCCACCGATATACTCGGATTCACGTTCCACCTTCGGTCGCGTCCCGTCATCATCGCCGCGCTCATGCCCAGGAGGCATTGATGAAGACAGGACATCGCCCGGTCGCGGGCGCAATCGCGCTGAGCTTCATGCTCGCGCTGGGATCGATCGCGACGGTCCAGGCAGCCCAGCCGCAGGCAGATACCGTCGCCACGCAGCACATCAGCGGAACGATCACCGGGAGCGGGGCCGCCCCCCTCGAAGGCATCCACGTCGGAGCCTTCACCGATAGCGGCGGCTTTGGCTGGGTGACGACCGCCGCCGATGGCACGTACACGCTCCCCGTGCCCGCCGGGATCTACCAGATCTGGGTGTCCGACCCTGCTGGCATCTACACGTATGGCTACTACAGCAGCGTCGCTGCGGGCCATCACACGCTGGACAGGGACGCGGCAAGCGACGTTGACGCGACCACAGCGGATGTGACGGACATCGATGTCTACATGCCCCTCGTCCTGGCTGCCGTTCCCGGCGCGCCGACCGCCGTGGCCGCGACCGCCGGCAATGCCCAGGCCGCGGTGACCTGGACCGCACCCGCCAGCGATGGCGGCGCCGCGATCAGCGGCTACACCGTGACCAGCAGCCCCGGCGCCAAGACCTGCGCCACCGCCACGACCGGCTGCACCGTGACCGGCCTCACCAACGGCACCGCGTACACGTTCACCGTGACCGCCACCAACGTGGCCGGCACCGGTCCCGCCTCGGCCGCCTCGAGCGCGGTCACGCCGCGCACCGTTCCCGGCGCGCCGACCGCCGTGGCCGCGACCGCCGGCAATGCCCAGGCCGCGGTGACCTGGACCGCGCCCGCCAGCGATGGCGGCGCCGCGATCAGCGGCTACACCGTGACCAGCAGCCCCGGCGCCAAGACCTGCGCCACCGCCACGACCGGCTGCACCGTGACCGGCCTCACCAACGGCACCGCGTACACGTTCACCGTGACCGCCACCAACGTGGCCGGCACCGGTCCCGCCTCGGCCGCCTCGAGCGCGGTCACGCCGCGCACCGTTCCCGGCGCGCCGACCGCCGTGGCCGCGACCGCCGGCAATGCCCAGGCCGCGGTGACCTGGACCGCACCCGCCAGCGATGGCGGCGCCGCGATCAGCGGCTACACCGTGACCAGCAGCCCCGGCGCCAAGACCTGCGCCACCGCCACGACCGGCTGCACCGTGACCGGCCTCACCAACGGCACCGCGTACACGTTCACCGTGACCGCCACCAACGTGGCCGGCACCGGTCCCGCCTCGGCCGCCTCGAGCGCGGTCACGCCGTTGGCTCCGGGAACCGTCGTCCGCTATGCCGGCCCCAACCGGTTCGCCACCGCCGCCGCGGTCAGCGCCAACACGTTCGACCCCGGTGTCGATATCGCGTACATCGCCAACGCCTACAACTTCCCCGATGCCCTCGCCGGCGCCGCCGCAGCGGGCATGACGGGGAAGCACGGTCCGGTGCTTCTGGTCGCCGCCACCGGCGCGATCAACGCCTCGACCGCCACCGAGCTCACCCGGCTCCATCCCCAGAAGATCGTCGTCCTGGGCAGCAGCGGCGTGGTGTCCGACGCGGTGCTCAACGCACTCAAGGCATACGCCACCGGCGGCAACGTCGTCCGCTATGCCGGCCCCAACCGGTTCGCCACCGCCGCCGCGGTCAGCGCCAACACGTTCGACCCCGGTGTCGATATCGCGTACATCGCCAACGCCTACAACTTCCCCGATGCCCTCGCCGGCGCCGCCGCAGCGGGCATGACGGGGAAGCACGGTCCGGTGCTCCTGGTCGCCGCCACCGGCGCGATCAACGCCTCGACCGCCACCGAGCTCACCCGGCTCCATCCCCAGAAGATCGTCGTCCTGGGCAGCAGCGGCGTGGTGTCCGACGCGGTGCTCAACGCACTCAAGGCATACGCCACCGGCGGCAACGTCGTCCGCTATGCCGGCCCCAACCGGTTCGCCACCGCCGCCGCGGTCAGCGCCAACACGTTCGACCCCGGTGTCGATATCGCGTACATCGCCAACGCCTACAACTTCCCCGATGCCCTCGCCGGCGCCGCCGCAGCGGGCATGACGGGGAAGCACGGTCCGGTGCTCCTGGTCGCCGCCACCGGCGCGATCAACGCCTCGACCGCCACCGAGCTCACCCGGCTCCATCCCCAGAAGATCGTCGTCCTGGGCAGCAGCGGCGTGGTGTCCGACGCGGTGCTCAACGCACTCAAGGCATACGCCACCGGCGCCACGAAGTAGACAACGGCTCTCCCGCACCAACGGCATGCCCGCGGTCCGTGCGACCGCGGGCTGCGGACCCGGCGGGGTCCGACCTCGGGCGTCTCCCGGCCGGCAGCGCCGCGCGTACCGGCCGCGCCGTCCCGCCTAGATCAGCCCTTCGCGGATCGCGTAGGCGACCGCGTGCGCCCGGTTGCGGAGCTCCAGCCGCGACGTCACGTCATGGATGATGTTCTTGACCGTGCGCTCGGAGTAGAACAGCTCGCGCCCCACCTCGGACGTGTCGTAGCCCTCCGCGAGCAGGCGCAGGACCGCGGTCTCGCGCTCGGTCAGCCCCGAGAATGTCAGGCCGCGCGGCGACAGCACCTGGCGCTGGAGCTGTCCGACCTGGCGCAGCAGGCGCCCGAGGAGATCCGGGGGCAGGCTGCCCTCATCCGCGGCGGCGGACCGGATCGCGGCGGCAAGGTTGCCCGCCGTGGCCTCGCTCCGCCGGACGACCGCGGTCACACCGGCCTCGGCCGCCGCCAGGAGCCCCCGATCGTCGACCCTGGAGATGAGCAGGACCACGCGGCGGATACCTCGCGCACGGTGGCCCCGCAGCTCCGCGAGCACCGTGCCGTCGAGCTCATCGGCGACGACGAGGGCGACGACGTCGTCGGGCGCATCGCTTTCCGAGACGACGCTGAACCCCTGGGCACGCCGCAGCTGGCTCGCGATGCCTGCCTGCGAGAGCGGGTCGGCCGCCGACACGACAACCGTGATGCGCGGGGAGAACGGGACAGGCTCGGCGACCATCAGGAGACCCTCCTGCCGATCCCACGCCGGTCGAACTGAGACGCGTTGGCCGCGCCCGGGATCGCGCGACCGGACCCTACGTCGAGCCCGTGATCGCCCAGTCAACGCTGGCTTAACGGGCAGCCGGCGATGCCCGTTCGGCTTGCCCGGCCGGCCAAACGGGACGTCCGACTGCGCCCTGTTCGGCTCGCACGCGCACGGCTACACTTCGCTCGTGGGAGCCTCCGTCACCCTGGTCAATCCGGCCGTCACCGTCGAGCCGGGCCAGGAAGCCGCCGTCGATATCCGCGTCCGCAACACCGGCACGGTCGTCGACGAGTTCGTCCTCGAGGTGCTGGGCGACAGCGCGGCGTGGGCGACGGTCGAACCGCCGGTGCTGTCCCTGTTCCCCGGCGCGGAGGGGACGTCGCGCATCCTGTTCCGCCCGCCGCGCCAGTCGAGCACGCCCACGGGCGCCGTCCCGTACGGGCTCCGGGCTCGGTCCCAGGAGGACCCGGCCGGATCCGCGGTCGAGGAAGGGTCGGTCGAGGTCGGCAGCTTCCAGGCGCCGTTCGCCGAGCTCGTTCCGCGCACCTCCCGCGGCTCCCGGTCCGGGTCGCACGACCTCGCCGTCGACAACCGCGGCAACGCGCGCCTGAGCGCCGAGATCGAGGCAGCCGACGCCGACCGCCTGCTCAAGTTCGACGTCAGGCCGCCGGCCCTGGTGGTCGAACCGGGGATGGCCGAGTTCGCGAAGCTTCGCGTCAGCCCGGTCAAGCGCTTCTGGCGGGGCACCCCCAAGACCCGTGCGTTCAAGCTCCTGGTCAAGCCCGAGGGCGGCGCGCCGATCTCCCTCGACGGGACGCTGCTCCAGGAGTCGATGCTCCCGTCGTGGTTCGTCAAGGCGCTGATCGCCCTGGTGCTGTTGCTGATCGCCCTGGTCGTGCTGTGGCTGTTCGTGCTCCAGCCATCGATCAAGAGCGCCGCGTCGGAGGCGGTGGCCTCGCCCCTGGCGAGCCTCAAGGCCGACGTGAACAGCGCGCTCCAGGCTGCCGGGCTGGCGACCATCCCGCCCGAGGGTGGCGCCGCCGGCGGGCCGACGCCCACGCCCGCGCCGACCGACACGCCGGCGCCCGGCGAGACCCCCGGTCCCACGGCCACCCCCGGAGCCCCGGTGATCCCCGGTCTGGGCAACGCGATTGACGGGCACCTCGACGAGAACACGAAGTCGTTCGCCCCCCAGGGGACGTTGTTCATCACGGACCTCGTGTTCTCGAACCCCAACGGCCGTGAGGGCGCGATCGTGGTGCTCCGCGACGCGACGCCGTTGCTCCAGCTCAAGCTCGAGAACTTCCGCGACTACGACCTCCACTTCGTGACGCCCATCGTGATCGCCGAAGGGCAGAGCCTCAACCTGTCCCTCGTGTGCAGCGACGGCCAGACGTGCAATCCGGCACTGTTCTACTCCGGGTACCTCAAGCCCTGAGGCCCGCGATCGCGCGGTCGGCCGCCATCGGCCTGGTGCTGCTGCTCGTGTCGCCCATGCCGGTTGCCGCCGTGCCCGAGGCTCCGCGGGTCAGCGGGCAGGCGACGGTCCCGACCGGCGCGCCGCTGCCGGCTCCGCCCGGCACGACCAGCCTCGTCTCGTACCGGTTCGGGGGCAGCCCTGGCGCAGGGCCGGCGGGCGGCGGCCCGTCCGCGCAGGTCTCCATCTCCGCCGACGGACGGTATGTGGCGTTCACCTCGAATGCCCCGGACCTCGTGACCGGTGACACCAACGGCGCGCTCGACGTGTTCGTGCTCGACCGGAGCACCGGGAGGATGACGCGGCTCGGCCTGCCGGGCGGCGTGCCGGTGCCGCCGGGCGGCAGCGCGGGGGAGCCGTCGATCTCGGCGGACGGCCGGATCGTCGCCTACACCTACCAGCCGCCGTCCGGCTTCACGACCGTCGCCCTGGGCTCGGTCGTGCTCGCCTGGGATCGCACGACCGGGGCCGTCGAGGTCGTGTCCAAGACCACCACGGGCGCCAATGCGGCGGGCAGCCGGCAGGCATCGGTATCGGCCGACGGCCGGTTCGTGGCGTTCGTCTCGGCCAGCGGGTCGGTCGCCGGCAAGGACGGCAATGACAAGCCGGACGTGTTCCGCTACGACCGGGTGGCGAAGCAGACGGTCCTGATCTCCGCCCGGACGGACGGGATCAGCACCCCCTCCGGGACGTCGAACGATCCATCGATCTCGGCGGACGGCAACGTCGTCGCGTTCGTGTCGGACGCCGGGGGCACGATCATTCGCGACGAGATCGGGTCCGGCACCCAGGTCTACGTCCGGGACGTGGCGGCCGGGGTGACCACGCGCGTGAGCGCGCCTCCCGGCGCCGGCTCGGGCGAGCAGCCGGACGGCCCGTCATCGGCGCCCTCGATCTCGGCGGACGGCCGGTATGTCGCCTTCGAATCGTCGGCCACCAACCTCGTGCCCGGCGATAAGAATGGCGCGGCGGACGTGTTCCGCAAGGATCGGACCTCGGGAACCATGACGCTGGTGTCGGTGACGTCGACGGGAGCGCAGCCCAAGGGCTCCAGCGGGCAGGCGGCCATCTCGGCCGACGGACGCGTCGTCGCGTTCGCCTCGACGGCGTCGGACCTGGTCGCGATGGCCGGCGGCATCGTGCCTGCGGCCGTGGTGCTGGGCGGCACCGAGATCTACGCGCGTGACGTCGATGCGGGCCAGACCGTGCTGGTGTCGGTCAACCTCAAGGGCACCGCCGGCGGCGGACGCAGCCAGACGCCGGCCGTGAGCCGCGACGGACGGTTCGTTGCCTTCGCGTCCACCGCCGAGGGGCTGGTGGCGGGCGACGGCAACAAGCTGAGCGATGCGTTCCTGCGCGACATGCCGCCCGTGCCGCAGCTCAGCCCGCCGGTGCTCGACCTCGGGGCGCGTGCGGTGGGGGTCACCAGCCTGCCGGCCGCAGCGATCCTGTCCAACGCCGGATGGGGTCCGCTCCCGGTCACCGGGGCGACGATCACGGGAGCGATGGCCGGGGACTTCGCCGTCGTCGCCGACAGCTGCGCGGGCGCCGTGCTCCATCGCACCGAGGCCTGCACCGTCTCGGTCACGTTCACCCCGACAGCACCCGGGAACCGGACCGCGACGCTCGAGGTCGCGGACGCGTTCAGGGGCTCGCCGCGGACCGCGCGACTGACGGGCGCCGCGTCGCTGGCCAAGCTCGAGCTCGATCCGCCGATCGGTCCTCCGGGCACCGTGACCATCGCGACCGGCTCGGGGTTCCCGCCCAACACCGCGGTGCGCCTGCAGTGGAGCACGGGGATCACGCCCCACCTGCCGCCGGTCATCACCGACGCAAAGGGCCGGTTCCGGATCCAGGTCCTGGTGTTCCACAACGACCGGACCGGATCGCGCGAGCTGACCGCGGACGCGGTCGACGGGGTCGCCTTCCCCGAGACGGCCGCCACGATGTTCGTGAGCCAGGCATCGACGGTGCCGCCGAGCTTCGTGATCCTGCGGCTGCTCGATCTGCCGATCGTCCTGGTCATGCGGGGCTAGGGGCTCATGCCCGACGCCGCATCGATCATCTGCCGCCGGTGCGGGACCGCCAACACGCCGGGCGACCAGTTCTGCGGATCGTGCGGGGCGTTCCTCGAGTGGGAGGGGCAGCCCGCCGAACCCGGATCGTCCGCGGATCCCGGCGCCGGACCGGGTGCGGCCGCCGGGCCGGTGCCGGTCGGAAGCGGCCCGCCGGTGGCCGGAGGCGGCTCACCGGTCGCCGCAACGAACGTTCCGCCCAGGACGTCGGGGATGCCGGACATCGTGCCCTCGGATCCGATCTGGCCACCGGAGCCCGACCGGTCCACCGCTCCCTCCTCGCCGGCCGTCCCGCCCGCCGACGACGCCGCTGCCGGCCTGATCCGCTGCCCGTCGTGCGGGATCGCCAACCCCGCGACCCGGACGTTCTGCCAGTCCTGCGGGACCACGCTTGCACAGGCCGCCCGTGTGATCGAGCCCGACGCCGCCGCGATCGCCGCCGCCGTCGCCCGCCAGCCCGCCGGGCCATCCGCCGCCACGGCACCCGTTCCGCCCGCCGCGCCCCGGGCCGGCCGGGCGTCGCGGGGGTTCCCGACGTGGATCCTCGTCATCGGGGGTCTGGGGATCCTGTTCGGCGCCGGCGTCGTCGCGGCGTCGATGCTGCTCAGCGGTCCGGGGCCCGGGAGCATCGCGACATCCGCCCCCGAATCGGCCGCGCCATCGAGCGCCGTCGTCTCCGCGGCACCCAGTCCCACGCCGGCACCGGTGCAGCTGACGCTCAAGACGGCCAAGGCATCGTCGGTTGTCGGCAACCGGGCGAAGTTCGCGGCGGGCATGGCGATCGACGGCGACCCCAAGACCTGCTGGCAGGAGGGCAAGACCACCGAGAAGGGCCAGTGGATCGAGGTGACCTTCGCCAAGGCGCGGGTCGACGCAATCACTATGTACAACGGGTATGAGTTGTCGGACGATGCCTACTTCGCAAATCTGCGGCTGAAGGACGTCACGGTGTCGGTCAACGGCGGAGATCCGATCATGCTCCAGCTGAAGGACGCGCAGGGGCCCCAGCGGTTCGAGCTGGGTGGCATCGACGATGCAACGAAGCTGCGGATCACGATCGTTTCGACCTACGCCTCGAAGAAGACGGCGTACGCGAACAGCCCATTCGACGACGCGGCGCTCAGCGAGGTCATGCTGGAAGGCGCACCCCAGTGAGCGCGTTCGGGGCCGCGGTCGGCAAGGTCGTCGGCCTGGGCGGTGGGCCGCAGCTCACGGCGGTGCTGCTCATCGGCGGGCTCGTGGTCGGTGCCGCCGCCGGCGGGTTCATCGCCTCCGGGCCGGGCGGCTCGCAGGGAACGGCCGGCGCGCAGCTCGAGATCTATCCGTGCCCGGACCAGGGACCCGCGATCGCAACGGTGTCGTCGGGGCAGCAGATGCTGGTCACCGGCAAGACCGCGGACGGGGCCTGGCTGCGGATCTACTTCCCGGCACCGGGCCGGACCGAGGGCTGGGTCCAGGCCCAGGCGCTGACGCTCGATTCGTCCGCGGATGCGCTGCCGGTGGGGGAGTGCCAGCCGGTGACCGCGGCCGTCGGTTCCGTGGCGCCGGGCCAGACGCTGACCGCGATCGAGAACAACACGCCATCGCCCTCGCCGACGCCGGTCCCGACGGCGACGCCGAATGCCACGCCATCGCCAGCGGCCTCTCGGCAACGACCAGCAAGATCAGCTATGACACCGGGTCCTACTGTCCGACCGCGGCGAAGAAGGTCACGTTCAAGGTAACGGCGAAGGACGACCACGGCGTCTCGGGCGTCACCCTGTTCTGGCGCGCCCCGGGCGCGGCCTCTATACCCAGGTACCGATGACCAAGGCCACGGGTGACGCCACGAGTGGCACGTGGCAGGTCACGCTCGACACCAAGGCCGATGGCACACCACCGCGGGCAAGCTCGCCTATTACGCCGAGGCCACGGACGTCGGGGGCGAGACGGACGGACCCCGGCGAGCGGCGCCAGCACGATCACCGTGGCGGTGTGCGCGAACACCGGGCCCGCGATCACGGCAGCCAAGTCCTCCTCGGGCTCGACGTTGTACTGGGACCCCCTGCGCGTCGGGTCGTGCGCGATCTCGACATCCATCACCGCCAACGTGGACGATCACGGCTGTTGACCGTCGAGTCGGGCATCTCCAGCGTCTATCTCTACTTCACCGACTCGGCAACGGGTCGTGCATCCAGTCGAAGACAGATGTCGGCCGCTGGAGGCGACACGGACACAGTTGTGATCGACGCTGCGACAGATTCGATCGCAATCGGGGATCGTACGATCCGACGTACGCGAAGGCCGACCAACGCCGGGTCAAGCTGACGGCCCAGTCCGACAACGTCCGTTGATTCGTGGTCAAGTGCTGACATGAGCGCCCTCCCCGGCATCGTCGCCAAGATCGCGCTGTTCCTGGTCACCGCCGTCATCGGCGCGACCGTCGCGACCGTGGCCGTCAGCGCGCTCAAGGACCACTCCCCGGTCTCGACCGCCGGCGAAGCGCCCGAGTTCATGCTCGCGGGCGCCCCGGACAGCCCGAGCGGTGAGCTCCCGGTCGCCTTCGACGTGTCCGAGAACCCCGCGGACGCCTCGCCCGTTCCCACGCTGGCGCCCGAGGACCTCGCCCTTGCCGCCAACGCGCTGATCGGCGCCGAGCCGGTCGTCGCGCTCAACCCGACCGGGTTCCCGAGAGTCCCACCGGTCACGCAGTTCGACGGCGGCCCGTTCCAGAACGCGAACTGCACGCTGGCCTCGGGCGCGATGCTCGCCCGGCTCGGGTTCGGGATCGTGACCACCGGCTCGATCCTGCGAACGCTCCAGGACGACCAGGACGGCGGCACCGGCCTCGACGACCTCGGCGTCGCGCTGTGGCGCGGCTACGGCATCTCGTTCCGCGCGGGGTCGATCCGGACCGAGCAGCTCAAGAACCTGCTCGCCGCTGGGTACGGCGCCGTCGTCCAGGGGGACTACTCGAAGGTGCCCCCGCCGCTCCGCCTGCAGGCGTCGTTCACGGGCACCCACGCGATCTACCTCGACGGCTATTACCCGGGCGATCCGTCAGCCGGCAAGCCGCCGGCGTACTACGTGATCGACCCGCTCGGGCGGCCGCACGCCGGGTACCAGGGCGACTGGTGGCCGGCCTCGATCGTCGATGCCTTCGCGACGTCCTTCGGCGGGGGACGGGTCACCGCGATGTGGGGCTTCCCGCCGGGCGGGACGCCGCCGGACGTGGTCGGCGCGGACGTGCTGCCGATCCCCAGCTCGGGCGGGACCGGTCCGTCGCCCTCGCTCGCGCCCGGCGAGACCCCGGCGCCGAGCCTGGCGGCACCGCCGGAACCGGGCGATGAGGGCCCGCCCACCCCGGTCGCGCCGTCCGGGATCGACACCGCCGGCACGATCGGCGACCTCACGGTCAATCCGGTGTTCACGATCTGCTTCATCAGCCCGCCGCCCGCCGGCTGCCCGGACGGGGTCAAGGGGACGTTCCAGGTCGACCTGCCGGTGATCCAGGTCAAGCTCGGGCCAACGGTGCACGTCGTGTTCGTCGATTCGGACCGGCCCAACATCGCGATCGTGGGGTTCACCGTCGACCCACCAGCTGCAGGCACCGTCCACTTCTGGCAGGCGGACGGGACGCCGGCGACGATCGGGACGCCATCATCGATGTCGTCGATCTCGCTGTTCGGCAAGACGGTCCTGCTCGCCCGGCTGGACGTGCTGGCCTCGACCACGTATCGCTTCCAGGCGATCGCGGGCAGCGGGCTGTTCGCGGGCCAGAGCCCGGTCGGCGAGTTCACCACCGGCGGCGGGGTGGAGCAGTTCGACGTCTCGCTCTCGTCGGCATCGAACCCGGTGTTCAAGCTTGAGACCGGGCTGTCGCCGTACCTCCACGTGGCCGGCGACTCATATGCCAAGCCGATGATGCGGCTGTCCGATCTGAGCGGCTCGTCATGCCAGGGGACCGCCAAGTACGGCGGTGTCGACTACTGCGTCGATATCGGGTCGGTCGCCGTGCCCACCTGCACGCGGGCGCAGGTGGCGTACTCGCTGGTGGGCATCGATGCCACAGGCGTCCTGGTCCGCGCCTACCCGGCGGTCGAGGGGGTGTCACCGGATGGTGGACCGGTGTTCGACGGCGTGCTCGAGGCGAGCGGATCGGCGCCGGCGGGGAGCGTGAGCCTCGGCTGCCTGACCTCCGGGCTGTCGTACTACATCGTGATCGATGCGGTGGGCGACGCCGCCGGCGTGCTGGCGTCGAAGACGGTGGCCGTGCCGTAGGACGTTCCTGGCGAAGGCGCCCGCCGCTCGAGCCGCAAGCGCGCGGTGAGGCGCCGCGGGCATCCTGCACGGATGGACGACGCAAGCGTGGGCCGCGCACTCCGGTCGATCCGGCGTCACCAGCGCCTCCGACAGCGGGACGTCGCGGCGCGGGCCGGGCTCAGCCAGCAGGTCGTGTCCGATCTCGAGTCGTTCGGGCTCGACCGCGTATCGGTTGCCGTGACGCGTCGCGTTGCCATCGCGCTCGGGGCCGAGCTTTCGGTCTCGGTCCGCTGGCGCGGCGCGCAGGTCGATCGCGTGCGCGACGAAGGGCATGCGGAGGTGGTCGCCGAGGTGGCGGGATGGCTCGAGGCCGCCGGCTGGTCGATCGCGGCCGAGGTGACCTATGCCTGGTATGGCGAGCGAGGGTCGATCGACCTGCTGGCATTCCATGCGAGATCGCGGATGCTGCTCGTGGTCGAGGCGAAGACCGAGATCGCCTCGGTCGAGGAGACGCTTCGGAGGCACGATCAGAAGGTCCGGCTGGCCGATCGGATTGCGCGGGAGCGATCGGGGTGGTCGGCGAGCGACGTGACGCGGCTGCTCGCCGTGCGTGACACGCGAACCTCGCGGCGCAGGATCGAGCGCCACGGCGGTGTGTTCGGACGCACCTACCCGATGCGCGGCTGGGCGGCGAGAGGCTGGCTGTCGTCGCCGGCACCGACGCCGGGTCTGCTGCTGTTCGTGTCATGCACCGCGCGTCCCGGTGCTAGACAGGGTTCTGCCACGCTCCAGCGTGTCCGCCACCCGCGATCACGCACGGCGGGAGTGTCGGCGGCGTCGCGAACCGGCCCCGGACCGGTCTAGCACCGGCTCTCGCGGTGGGTGACAGCAGATTCGGGCGATCCGGCGGGTAGCACCGCACCGGGCGGTGCGCGACGGGAGCGGCGGGGCCGAGGGGCGCGACGGGAGTGGCGGCGGCGGGAGGCGCGACGGGAGCGGCGGCTCCGGCCGACCCCGAGCCGAGACCGGCCGCTCAACCCTCAGAACGTCACGATCTGGCGAGCGGCGCGGCCGGCCCGGAGCCGGTCGAAGGCGTCCTCGAGATCGGCGAGCGGCAGGCGGCGGTCGATGAGGCGGTCGATCGGCAGCCGGCCGGCGAGATACGCCTCGGCGTACGCGGGGAAGTCGACCGCGGCGACCGCCGAGCCGTAGTTCGAGCCGAGGATCCGGCGGCCGCCGTCCACGAACGGGAACGACTCGAACGAGGCTCGCTCGCCGAACCGGGTGAGGCCGACCAGCACCGCGGTTCCGCCGGGTGGCAGCGCGGCGATCGCCTGGTCGATCGTCGCTGGCAGCCCGATCGCCTCGAACACGAACTCGGGGCCGCCGTCACCCGCCGCCTCGCGGATCGCGCGGATGTTGACGGAGGGATCGACCGGGTCTGCCGCGATCACGTGCGTGGCACCGAGCACCGAGGCGAGCTCGAGCTTGGCGGGATTGACGTCCACCGCGACGATCCGCCGGGCGCCCGCCAGCACCGCGCCCATCACGCACGACAGGCCCACGCCACCCAGCCCGATGACGGCGACGGACGCACCGGCGGGGACCGCGGCCGTCTTGACAACCGCGCCGACGCCGGTGGACACCCCACACCCGATCAGCGCCGCGACCTCCGGGGGGACCCCATCCGGCATCGGCACCGCGGCGGTCACCGGCACGACCTGCGCCTCGGCCATGGTCCCGATCGAGAGGTAGGCGAGCACCGGCGATCCGTCAGCGCGGGCGAGCCGCGTGGAACCATCCGTCTGCGCGTGACGCAGCGACGGCGAGCCCGAGCACAGCCATTGCCGGCCGCGCTGGCACTCGCGGCAGCGCAGGCACGGCGCGTACCACGACAGCGCCACGGATCGCCCGATCAACGTGCGATCGCCGCCATCGCCCACCGCCTCGACCACCCCGGCGCCCTCGTGACCCATCACGATCGGGCCGGGTCGCTCCCAGTGGCCGTCGCGGACGTGGAGGTCCGAATGGCAGACGCCCGCCGCCGTCATCCGCACCAGCAGCTCGCCCGGTCGCGGATCGGCGAGCTCCAGCTGCTCGATCACCGTTGGCAGGCCGGCACGCTCGATGACGGCCGCCTGGATGTGGCGCATCTCGATCGCCTCCCGCTACCCGGTGTTCTGGACGCCCGCGGCGATGCCGTTGATGGTCGCTCCCACGACCGCGCGCACCGCCCGGGAGTCGGCCGCCGGCAACGCGGGGTCCCGGAGCCGGCCGAGCAGCTCGACCTGGACCGCCGACAGCGCGTCGACGTACGGGTTCCGGAGCTCGATCGAGCGGGCCAGCGTCGGGTGCCCGGCGAGCAACCGGTCCCGGCCGGTCACCAGCAGCAGCAGCCGGACCGAGCGCGCGTACTCGGCCTCGATCATGCCCCGGATCGCGATCGCATCGGCGCCGTCCGCGAGGTCCGCGTAGCGGCGGAACGTGCCCAGGTCCGCCTTGGCCAGCGACAGCTCGGCGTTGTCGAGCAGCGACGTGAAGAACGGCCACCGCCGATACAGGTCCGCCAGATGCTCGACCGCGTCGCGCCCGCCGCGCGTCGCGAACGCGTCGAGGGCCGTTCCCAGGCCGTACCAGCCGGGCAGGTTGGCCCGGGCCTGGGACCAGGCGAACACCCAGGGGATCGCGCGCAGGCTGGCGATGTCCATCGGCGGTGCGGCACCGGCGGATCCGCCCGGTCGCGAGGTGGGCCGCGACCCCAGGCCGAGCCCCGCGATGAGGTCGATCGGGGTGGCCGCGCGGAAGAACGACGCAAACTCGGGTCGCTCGACGAGCGCCCGATAGGCCGTGGCCGAGATCGCCGTGAGCTCGGTCATCGTGCTCGCGCCGATCGCTGCCGCCGCCGCGGTTGCCCGCTCGTGCTCCGGGGTGGAGGCGATCACCGCCGCCGCCGTGACCTGCTCGAGGTGGCGCTGCGCGATGGACCCGTCCGCGAAGTGCGCGGCGATGACCTCGCCCTGCTCGGTGAACTTGAGGCGACCGCCGACCGACCCTGCGGCCTGGGCGAGGATGCCCCGGTTGGCGGGACCGCCCCCGCGGCCGATCGCGCCGCCGCGCCCGTGGAACAGGACCAGCGTGACGCCGTGGTCGCGGGCCGCCGCGACCAGCGCCTGCTGCGCCCGGTACAGCAGCCAGTTCGCGGCAAGGAAGCCGCTCTCCTTGGACGAGTCCGAGTAGCCCAGCATCACCTCCTGGGTGTCGCCGCGCTCACGGAGATGGGCGCGATACGCGGGATCGGCGAGCAGCGCGTCGAGCAACGTCCGCGCGCCATCGAGCGCCTCGGCCAATTCGAGCAACGGGACCACGTCGAGGATCGGCAGGGCCGCGGGCAGGCCCGCCAGCGCCGGCGCGGGCGATGGGAACGCATCGGCTGCGGCCGCACGCCGGGCGAGCTCGATCACGTTGGCGACGTCATCGACCGTGGTCGTGAACGAGATCACGTATCGACGGCAGGCCTCGACGCCGAACCTCGCCTGGATCCGCGCCACGGCGCGGAACGTGGCCAGGACCTCGGCCAGCGACACGCCGGCGGTGACCTCGGCATCGGGTCCGGCACCCTCGTCGAGCATCGCCAGCGCCCGGCGGTGGACCGCGGCGTGCTGGCGTACCTCGAGCGATGCGAGGTGGAACCCGAACACGCCCAGCTGCCAGCGAAGGTCCGCGATCTCGCCCCAGGCCACCCGGCCCAGCCCGTCGGCGGCGAGCGCATCCTGGACGACGACCAGCTCTGCGTCGAGCGTCGCGGGCTCGCCGTAGCCGCCGGATCTGGGCGCGGTCTCATCGGTCAGGGCGGCTCGCGTGCGCCGCAGCCGCTCCGCGATCGCCCCCAGCCGCTGCCGATATGGCTCATCCGGGAACCGGCGCCGGAGCTGGCGCACGACGTCGGGCAGCTCCTCGGCATCGCGGGCGAGCGCGCTGCCCAGCGCCCGGTCGAGGCGGTCGGGCGACACCCGTGCGGCGATCGTCTGCATCAGCCGCCCGGCGACGGCCTCGTAGCCGCGCAGCAGGTGGTCGGCCTGCAGCCTCGCGGCGTGGAGCGTGGTCTCGGCGGTGACCCCCGGGTGGCCGTCGCGATCGGACCCGATCCAGGAGCCGAGCCGCAGGATCGCGGGCGTGGTCACCGGCCGGGTGCCGGTCCGCCCGTCATCGGTCGCGAGGGCCTGATGGGCGCCGCCCGGGCCAGCGGCGTTGCCGGGCGCGCCGCCAGGGTGAGCGGGGTTGCTGGGAGCGTCGGCGGCGCCCGGATCGATGGCAGCGCCCGGGTCCGCCAGACGTGCCGCATCCAGCGCGCGATCGACGGCGCGGTGGAACCTCGGGACCACCGTGAACAGCGTCTCGTCGAAGATCGCGAGCGCGGACCGGACCTCGTCGAGCGGTGCGGGCGTGACGGTCCGCAGGTCGCCGGTGTGCCACAGGATCGTGATCTCCTCGCGCAGGCGCCGACGCAGGTCCGCGTCCTCGTCGGGGGTCGTGAGCGCGTCGTCGAGCGTGTCCAGCAGCCGCCGGATCCGGCGCAGCGCGACGAGCAGGGTGCGTCGCCGGGCCTCGGTCGGATGGGCGGTGAGCACCGGATGGACGACGACCCGCCGGAGCATCGCCTCGACGCCCGCGGCGCCGTGGACCGGTCGGAGCCGCTCGACCGCCTCGGCGACCGAATCGTCGATCGAGCCGCTCCGCGCGGCGCGCGCCCGCCGCCGGAGCGTCCGGATCCGCTGCCGCTCTTCCGCGAGGTTGACCAGCTGGAAGTAGAGCGTGAACGCCCGCGCCACGGCCGCGGCGTGCTCGAGGTCCAGCCCCGCGATCTCCGCGGCCAGCCGCTGCCGCTCGACGTCCGGCTCGATCCTCGGCTCGCCCGCCTGCCGGAGCGCGATGGTTCGGCGGCGGATCCGCTCGACCAGCGCGAACTGCTCCGGGCCGTCCTGCTCGGCGATCACCTGGCCCAGCAGCGCGCCCAGCAGCCGGACGTCGCGGGCGAGCGGGTCGCGGGCACGTCGCAGCCCCGGTCCGGCGGGCTCGGCAGCCACCGCCGGAAAGGCGGAGCGCCGGCCGCCGACGGGCGTGGGGCGGGCGGAGCGAGGATTCCTGGCAGGCACCGGCTAAGGATCGCCGACCGGGGGAACCCCCGTCACGCGCCCGACGGTTACGGTTCGACTGCAAGGGCACCGTCCCGGTACCGGCTCGCAACCGTCGTCGGTGGCGGTGCGGCCTACGCTTGTATGGTGATCCCGATGTCGACGCTCGAGAACGCGCACCGCGCCGCCGATCCCGTCGAGGACCTCCGGTTCCTGCACGGCATCCTCAAGCTGGCCACGACGGCGAGCACCTGGGAGGCGCTGCTCGCGACGGTCGTCGACGGGACGCGGGATGCGCTGCGCGCCAATGTGTCGTCGCTGTACCTCCTCGACCGCGACGGTGCGACGCTCACGCTCGCAGCGACGACCGGCCTCGACCGCCACCAGATCGGGCGCGCCCGGGTGCCGTTCGGGGAGGGGATCACGGGCCGGGTGGCTGCCGCCCGGCAGCCGATGGTGATCCCGGATGTCCGGTCGGACACCCGGTTCCTGTGGGTCCGAGGTCTCGACCAGCGACGCTTCGTGGCATCGATGCTGTCCGTGCCGCTGATGTGGGACGACCAGGTCGTGGGCGTGCTCAACGTCCAGACCGAGCAGCCGCGCACGTTCAGCGGAGCCGACGCGGACCAGCTGTCGGCGATCGCCGACCTCCTGGCCGGGATCGTGGAGAAGGGCCGGCTGCGGCGCGAGGCGGAGGCCCAGGTCGAGCAGCTCAAGGCGCTTGACCAGGCTCGGAGCGAGCTGATCGCGCTGGTGACCCACGAGCTTCGGACGCCGCTGGCCGTCGTCCGCGCCTACACGGACCTGCTCGCGGAGGAGCCACCGCTGGCCGGCCGCGCGTCACGCGATCCGCAGCGGCGCAAGACCCGCGCCGCCTGGCACGAGGGAACCCTGGAGCAGATCGAACGGCTCAACCGGCTCGTGGATTCGATCCTCGAATCCGTGCGCGTCGTCCCGGACCAGGCACCGGCGCTCCAGACGGTGGACCTGGAATCCCTCGTGGGCGAGCTGCTGGCCGAGCTCTCGCCGCTCCTCCATCGCCACCAGGCGACCCTCGTCCGTTCGCCCAGGCATCCCGTGGTGGCGGATCCCTCCCGGCTGCGCCAGGTGCTCGAGCACCTGCTCGAGAACGCCGTCAAGTACGCACCACCCGACACGCGGGTGACCGTCGAATGGTCGCTCGTCGAGGGCATCGTCCGGATCGCGATCACCGACGAGGGTCCCGGCATCCCGCCCGAGTGGCGCGACCGGATCTTCGAACCATATGCGCGGCGCGAGACGCAGACGGCGAGGGGGTCCGGCATCGGGCTCTACGCAGCCCGCCGTCTCGCGGAATCGATGGGAGCCCGGCTGTGGTGCGAGCCGGCGCCCGCCGGCGGGGCGAGGTTCGTGCTCGCGCTGCCGGCCGCCGTCGCCGTCTGAGGGAAGGGAGTCAATCGATGATCGGAACGAGGCCGCTGCGGATCCTGGTGGTCGACGACGACCCGGCGATGGTCGGGGCGATCACCGCGCTGGTGGGCACCGAGGGCCACCAGGTCATCACCGCCTACGACGGCCTGACCGCCGTCAAGCGGTTCCGCGAGGAACGGCCGGACCTCGTGCTGCTCGACCTTGCGATGCCCGGCCCCGACGGGTTCACGGTCATCGGCCAGCTGCGGGCGACGGGCAACGTGCCCGTGCTCGTGGTCTCGGGCGAGAGCGCCGAGGCGGCCAAGGTCAAGGCGCTCGGGATCGGCGCCGACGACTATCTCGTCAAGCCGTTCGGCAAGCAGGAGCTGCTGGCCCGCATCTCCGCGGTCATGCGGCGCGTGGACCTGGCCGGCACCGGCCGGGCGCCGGGCGAGGGCAACCCCGGGATCCTCACCGCGGGCTCGCTCGTGCTCGAGCCGGCCCGCCACGAGTCGCGCGTCGGGGAGATCAGCCTGAGCCTGACGCCGACCGAGTTCCGATTGCTGGAGGCGCTGGTCCGCGCGGGCGGCGACCTCGTCGCGCACCACCGCCTGGCACGCGCCGGCTGGCCGGCCGAGCCCGATCCGGACCTGCTGTGGCTCAAGCCGCATCTCGCCCGGCTGCGTTCCAAGCTGGAGGCGGTCGGCGGGCCGCGGATCGTCGCGGTCAGGTCGGTCGGCTACCGGATCGAGGCCGACGAGCCGGCGTAGGGCCAGGCTCGGGCGTCGCCGATCGCCGGGGCGAACGTCCCGCGGCGCCACGTGCCGCGGCGCCGCTGCCGCTCGGCGCCGTCCCGACCCGCTGCGCCCAGTGCCGTCGGCGCCGCCGCCGCCGCTCGGCGCCGTCCCGCGGCGCCGTCCCGCGGCGCCCAGGTTCTGCCAGCCACCGCCGGGCCTGGTGGTAGTCAGGGTTCTGTCACGTCTCAACCCGACTCGCGGCGCTCTTCCCGCACGAGTCGGCTTCGATCTGGGGCCACGGCACGCGTCGGAGCGGACTATCACCGCGGGCGGCGGTACCTGACAGGACTTTGCCGCGATCCGGCGGTTAGCACCGCCCCTCCCGGTGGACGACGGGAGTTGGGTGCGATCCGACGGTCAGCGCCCGGGCGCCGGTGGGCGGCGAGGCGATCGGGTCACGGGCACCGCCCCTCGCGGTGTGCGACAGGATCACGACGGAGCAAATGCCACCGCGGCCCGGAATCGAAACGACCCCGGGGCGTGGCCGGGGTCGTGTCGGTGTGGTGCCCGGCGCGGGGCCGGTGCGAGTGCCGGCGGCGAGGCCGGTGCGAGCGCCGGCGGCAGGGCCGCGATGGGAACCGCGGTCAGGCGGCCGTGGCCGTCGCGGCTCGACCCCTCGAGTCGTGGACCGCATCGGCGCAGGCCACGCGATCCCCGCGGGCGTCGCGGCCGTTCATCGGCGCGAAATGGAACCAACCCTCGATGCCGTTCGCGGCGGAGTGCTGGAGGCGGCAGCCGCACGCGATGCAGGTCACGGGACCACCGCGCAGGTCGGCGGCCTCGGCGATGCCGCTGGTGTCATAGCCGGGGTACGTCAATGTCGGATCCTCCCGTTGCTGGTGTCGAGCCGACGCGCCGCGCCGGGTGTGGGATGTGCGGGGCCGGGACGGACGGACCCGCGAGAACGGCACGGTGGAGGCACGACGCCGAGCCTGAATCCTGCCCGCGCGAGCCGGACCCCGCGACACCGATCAGGCGACGGCGCGGTTGCGGTTCGGTTGCACGCCGTGAGGCACGCCCGCCGGAACGTCCATGGGGATGGGCGGGTCCGCGGCGTCCGCGCCGGGCGCGGCACCCGCTGTCGCGACGCTCACCGGTTCGACGAGCCACACGTCGGCATCGGTCGCAGCACCCGCATCCAGCAGGCGGCCGGCCAGCGCGGAGCCGGCGTCGCGATGTGCCGCAAGCAGCCGTCGAAGCTGCGCCACGACCTCGCCGCCGTCGGGACGGCCGGCGACCTCGGCGACCCGCGTCGCTCGAACGCTTGGAGCGTGGAGCGCCGCCACGTGCCGGCCCGCCGGATCCCACAGGTACGCCCGGCCGCCGGTCATCCCGGCACCGAACGACTGCCCCACGGGGCCCAGGACGACGACGGCGCCACCGGTCATGTACTCGCAGCCATGAGGTCCGATCCCCTCGACCACCGCCTCGGCGCCCGAGTTGCGGATCGCGAACCGCATGCCCGCCCGCCCGAGGACGTGGAGCCGGCCCGCCGTCGCCCCATACAGGCAGGTGTTGCCGGCGAGCGTGAACGGCCGGCGCTCCGCGGGGACGACGGCGGGGACGACGGCGGGGCGGGCGGCCGGGGAGGCGGCGGAGGAAGCGGCCGGCGACGGCGTCGGCTCCGGCGGCCGGATCACGAGCGTGCCCCCGGACAGTCCCTTGCCGACGTAGTCGTTCGCCGTCCCCTCGAGCACGAGCGAGACACCCGGCCCCGCCCACGCACCGAAGCTCTGGCCCGCGGCGCCGCGGAATGACAGCCGGATGGGTCCCGGGACCTCGCCGCGCTCGACGGCACCGGTCAGGACGGCGCCCAGCGACCGCTCGGCGGTGGTGACCGGCAGCACGGACGACGGCAGCGCCTGCCCGTTTCGGAGGTCGGCGAGCAGCCGTTCGGCGAGCGGCGACGCGGGCTGGCGAACGACGCCGGTGGACGCGGCCCACGGCTCGAGCCGCCGGGCCGTTGACGGCCGCCAGGCGGGCGCGAGCAGCGTCGCCAGGTCGACGGTGGAGCGGGGAGCCTCGCGGAGATACCGCCGCCCCTCGCCGACGACCTCGGCGACCGACCGTGCCCCGACGGACGCCATGGCGACCCGGAGGTCGTCGGCCAGGCGCAGGAAGAACCGCACCACCATCGCGGGCGTGCCGGTGAACTTGGCACGCAGGTCGTCGCGCTGCGTGGCGATCCCCGTCGGACAGGTGTCGAGGTGGCACTGGCGCGCCATGTCGCAGCCGATCGCGACCACGGCCGCGGTGCCGAACGCGAACTCCTCCGCGCCGAGCAGCGCGGCGATCAACAGGTCGCGACCCGTCTGGAGCCCGCCATCGGCGCGCAGCGCCACCCGGTCGCGGAGGTCGTTTCGGAGCAGCACCTGGTGGACCTCGGCCAGGCCGAGCTCCCACGGCGCGCCCACGTGCTTGATCGAGGACAGCGGCGACGCCCCCGTGCCGCCGGCATGGCCGGAGAGGTGGATGTAGTCGGCGCCCGCCTTCGCGACGCCCGACGCGATGGTCCCCACGCCCCGGGTGGCGACCAGCTTGACGCCGATCCGGGCGCGAGGGATTGATCGCGCGCAGGTCCGCGATCAGCTGCGCGAGGTCCTCGATCGAGTAGATGTCGTGGTGGGGCGGCGGGCTGATCAGCGCCTGCCCCGGCTGCGCACGCCGAAGCGATGCGATGTACGGCGTCACCTTGCGACCGGGCAGCTGGCCTCCCTCGCCGGGCTTCGAGCCCTGCGCCATCTTGATCTCGAGCTGCCGGGCGCGGGCGAGGTACTCCGCGGTCACCCCGAACCGCGCGGATGCGACCTGCTTGATGTGGGCATCGGTCGCGTTGTCGGCCGCGTCCGGCGCATACCAGGCGGGGTCCTCGCCGCCCTCGCCCGTGTTGGCGGAGCCGCCGATGGCCTGGATCCCCAGCGTCAGCGCCCGGTGCGCCTCGGGGGACAATGCGCCGACGCTCATCGCGCTGACGACGAACCGCCGCGCGATCGAACGCGAATCCTCGACCTCGTCGAGCGGCACCGCGCGAGTCCCGCGCGGCCGCGAGACGCGGAACCCGTCGCGCACCACCGCCGCCTCCCGGCCGAGCCCCGCGCGGTACCGGGCGAGCGCCGTCTCGGTCGGGTCGTCGGACGTTGCCAGATCCTGCACGGCGCTCGCGATCGCGGGGCTGTACAGGTGGAGCTCGCCGTCGCCGCGGAACCTGGCAAGCCCGGGATCGGGCAGCCGGTCCGGCCGGGCAGCGGCCGTCTGGGCGCGAGCGGCCGCGAGCCGCGACAGCTGCACCGCGGCAAGATCGCGAGCCTCGAGCCGGCCCGGCCACGCGGCCGCGGCCGGGAAGCAGCGGGCGACCAGGTCCGGGCCCAGCTCGATCGTCTCGAACAGCTGGCCGCCGATGTAGCTGGCGACCGTCGAGATGCCCATCCGCGCGAGCACCTTGCGGATCCCGGTGTCGAGCGCGGCCAGGGTATTGGCGACGGCCTCCTCGGGCGTCACCTGCTCCGCGCCGCGGCTGCCCGCCTGCTCGCGGACGAGCTCGAGCAGCAGCCGCGGGTGGACGACCCGCGCGCCGGCGGCCACGGCCATGGCCAGCCCGTGAACGTCGAGGATGTCGCCCGAATCGAGGATCAGGTCCGTCCGACCGCGGATGCCCGCGTCCGTGAGCGCCGTGTTGACCGCGCCCGCCGCGAGCACGGACGGCACCGGGAGCCGGCCGGGCTCCGCCAGCGAGGCGGCCGAGTCACGAAGGACGATGACCTCGGCCCCGGCGCGCGATGCCGCGAGCGCCGAGGCGGCGAGCCGCTCCAGCGCAACCCCGAGCCCCGCCGGCCCGGCGGCCTCGAGCCACGTCGCGTCGAGGATCCGGACAGCCCGGTGCGGTGACCGGGAGCCGGCGCGGACCTCGGACAGCAGGCGCTCCAGGTCCACGACCACGGGCCGCGTGACCCGGACGGTGGCGGGCCGGGCCGGGATCCCGCCCAGGAACGCCGGTCGCCGGCCGAGCTCCATCTGGAGGTCCATGACGGCACGCTCGCGCTCGGGGTCGATCGGGGGGTTGGTGACCTGGGCGAACGACTGGCGGAGGTGGTCGGCGACCGAGCGCGTCACCCGGCCACGGCCGGCGAGCGGCGTGTCATCGCCCATGCTCCACAGGGGCTCGTGCGCGTCGAGCGCCATCGTCCGGACGTCGAGGCGGAGTCGCTCGGCGTCGAGCCCGAACAGGTGGCGGAGCCCGGGTCCGGTGGCCGGCACCGCTGGCACGACATCCGTGCCGGCAGCCCCCGACGCGCCGTCGCCGATGCCCGCCCCGGCCACCGCCGCTGCGGTATCGACCCCGGCCGCCGCCGGATCGTCGACATCCGCGAACGGGACCCGCGAGGCGTCGTGGAGCGGCAGGCGGCGCAGCACCCACGACTTGGCGTCCGAGTCCCCCAGCACGCGACGCGCACCCGGGTCCACCAGCAGCAGCTCGCCCGGGGCCAGCCGTCCGCTGCGCACGATCTCGTCCGGGTCGAGCGGCACCGCCCCCGCCTCGGAGGCGACCGCGACGATCCCGTCGGCCGTCTCCGACCATGCGGCCGGCCGCAGCCCGTTCCGGTCGAGGAGCGCGCCGACCCGGCGTCCATCGCTGAACACGAACGCGGCCGGCCCGTCCCAGGGCGCCACGAACCCGGCCACCCGCCGGCGGAACGCGGCCACCGCCGGATGCGGGGTCCGGCGCAGCGCCGGCGCTTCGGGCACCAGCGCGAGCAGTGCCGCCTCGAGCGACCAGCCGGTGCCGACCAGGAGCTCGAGCGCCTGGTCCAGCGACTGCGAGTCGGACGCGCCTGGCGTCAGCAGGGGTCCCGCGGCGCGCAGGCGGTCGGCGGCGGCCCGGCGACGTGCGGGGATCGGGCCGTCGTGCTCGCGACCCAGGATGGCCTCGCGATTGCCGCGGACGGTGTTGATCTCGCCGTTGTGGGCGACGAACCCGAACGGCTGGGCGAGCGACCACGTCGGATGCGTGTTGGTCGCGTATCGCTGGTGGAACACCGCGAGCGGCACCTCGATCGGCGCCGCGAGGTCCGGGAAGAGCCGGCCCAGCCGGTCCCCGGCCACCAGCCCCTTGAACACGATGGTCCGAGACGATGCCGAGACGATCGCGAGCCCGGGCCGGTCTCCGCGGCCGGCGGCTCCGGTACGGGCGCCGGCGCCGGCACGTCCGACGCCCCCGGCACGGCCGGCGGCTTCGGCGCGGTCCGCCGCCTCGGCCCGGCGTCGCACGCAGGCAAGGGCCAGCTCGAACGCCGCGTCCGTCGTGTCGGCGGGTCGCGGCACCAGGCCGTGGAGGATCCGCGGCATCGACGCGGCGGCTCCCGGGCCGAGCTGGGCAGGGTCCACCGGAACCTGCCGCCACAGCGGCCGGGCAAGGCCTTCGGCCGCCAGCGCCGCCTCGACGATCGAGCGCGGATCCGCCTGCCCGCCACCGCCGGCGTGGCTCCGGGACCGAGACCGCTGCGCAGGGGCGAACACCGTGAGCACGCCCGGCCGCGCCCCGGCCTGCCCCCGGGGATCGATCACGGCCAGCAGCGACGGCGTGATCGGCAGCAGGATGCCCGCGCCATCGCTCGAGGCGCCGTCCGCCGCAAACGCACCGCGATGGCCCAGCGAGGCGAGCCCGCCGAGCGCGAGGGCAAGAACGCGGCCCCCGGAGCGTCCAACTGCGTCGGCCACGAACCCGACCCCGCAGGCATCGTGCTCGTAGCGCGCGTCGTAGAGCGCCGGCTCCGGGTGGCGGCGAGGGCGTCGCTGTGGTGCGACGGCGGCGGTGCTCTGGCGCATGTGTCGGGTCCCTCCAGCGGTGCGAGAGACGGCAACAGCCCGGAGCGGAGCGGAGACGCCGGTCCGGGCTGTGCCCTCGCGGGAGCCGGCCGCTGGCCGGCGGGGTTGGACGGGTCAGACCTGGTAGGCGACTTCGCCGTGGACCGAGAGGTCCAGGCCCACCTCTTCCTGCTCGGCCCGGACCCGCAGCCCGAGCAGCAGGTCCACGACCTTGACGATCACGAAGGTCGAGATGACGGCGTAGCCGATCGTGGCGCCGACCGCGAGGGTCTGGGTCAGCACCTGGCCCGCATTGCCGTCGATCAGGCCCCGACCGGCGGCATTGATCGCGGTGGTCGCGAACACGCCGGTCGCGATCGCGCCGAACGTGCCGCCGACGCCGTGGACCGCGAACACGTCGAGCGCGTCGTCGATCCGCAGCCGCTCGCGCAGCAGCGTCGCGCTGTAGCAGATCGTGCCCACGGCCAGCCCGATGACGAGCGCACCGCCGGCCGTCACGAACCCGGAGGCGGGCGTGATCGCCACCAGCCCCGCCACGGCGCCACAGGCGGCCCCGACGACGCTGACCTTGCCCTTGTGGAGGTAGCTCGCGAGCACCCAGGTGATCGTCGCGGCCCCGGCCGCGGTGTTGGTCACGAGGAGCGCGTTGGCCGCCACGCCGTTCGCGCCCAGCGATGACCCGGCGTTGAAGCCGAACCAGCCGAACCACAGCAGGCCGGCACCGAGCACGGTCATCGGGATGTCGTGTGGCTCACGGCTGTCGCCGTTGACCGCGCGATGGCCGATCAGGAGCGCCACGATCAGCGCCGACACGCCGGACGAGGCGTGGACCACCGTGCCGCCCGCGAAGTCGAGCGCGCCCAGCTTGTACAGCCAGCCGTCCGACGCCCACACCCAGTGCGCGATCGGCGAGTAGACCAGGACCGACCACAGCACCGTGAACAGGACGAAGGCGCCGAACCGCTTGCGCTCCGCGAACGCGCCGGTGATCAGCGCCGGCGTGATGGCCGCGAACATGAGCTGGAACGCGGCGAACAGCACGAACGGGATCGTCGTCCCATACGTCGCATCGGCCGTCAGGCCCACGTTCATGAAGCCCACGAAATCGAGGCCACCGACGAGCCCGAAGCCACCGACATCCTTGCCGAACGCGAGCGAGAACCCGACCACCACCCAGACCACGCTGACCAGGGCCAGCCCGAAGAAGCTGTGCATGATGGTCGACAGCACGTTCTTGCGCCTGACGAGCCCACCGTAGAACAGGGCGAGGCCCGGCAGCATCACCATCACGAGCGCGGTGGCGACCAGCATCCAGGCCGTGTCGCCGCTGTCGATCGGGCCCCCGTCGGCCGCGGCGGCGATGCCCGGCACGCCGAGCAGCAGGGAGCCGGCTGCCAGGCCGGCATGGATGAGCCGTCGTCGAGCACCCATCGCGCGATCCGTCCTCCCTCGTCCTCCGACCCGGCGGCACACCGGGACCTCGATGCGGGGAGGTTGGTTCGTGGACCGGTGCCGGTCAGCGCCCCCGACCGGTGCGGGCTGGATGCAATTGGGTCGCGTCCGGTTGCGAACCGGTTACGGGCTGCATGCCGTGCATGCCGCTGCGTTCAGGCTCTCACAGGACGCCGACGTCCATCGGGACGCCCGATCGGCGGACGATCGACCCGGCCTTGGTGCCCTGGATCAGCAGCGTCACCAGGACCACGCCGTAGACGGAGCCCGGTCAGCAGGTCGTGCTGGGGGACGCTGTCGGGCAGCGCCAGCGCCAGCGCGATCGCAACGGCGCCGCGAAGCCCGGCCCAGAACATCACGTGGAGGTATGCCAGCGGGAGCAGGCTCGGTCGCGGCAGCAGGCGCTCGCCGCCGCCGATCACCACGTACACCACGAACGCACGCGCGGCGGTGATCGCGACGACGCCGGCGACGATCGTGGGCACGGCGTCGAGCAGCTGCTCCGTGCTGATCGCGAGGCCCATCAGCAGGAACGTGAGCGCGGTGAGCATGAACGCGATGAACTCCCACACCACGTCCAGCGCCTCGCGGGTGCTCTCGAACAGGGGACGTCGCGCCTCGCCGTTGCCGAGCACGATCCCCACCACGACCGTCGCGATGATTCCGGACTCGTTGAGCCGGTCCGCCAGCAGGTACGTGCCGTACGCGGCCACGACGGAGATCGCGAGCTCGAGCAGGTTGTCGTCGGCAAAGCGCATGAGCGTTCGTGCGAGGCGCCCGGCAACCAGGCCGATGACGCCGCTGACCGCCACGGTGAGCAGGAACGCCGTGATCCCGGACGTGAGCGTCACGGGCTCCGACACGGCGCGCAGCGCGATCGCGAACAGGACGACGCCCGTGCCGTCGTTGAGCAGGCTCTCGGATTCGACGGCGGTCGCGAGGCGCTTCGGGACGCCCAGCTGTCGGAACAGCGCCACAACCGCGACCGGGTCCGTGGCGGAGATCATCGCCCCCAGCAGGAACGCCAGCGAGAAGTCGAGGCCGGTGGTCACCGAGACGACGACCGCCACGACGCCCGCCGTGATCAGCACGCCCGGCGCGGCGAGCACCACCACGATCCCGAAGGTCTGGCGCAGCTCCCGCAGGTCGATCTTGTACGCCGCCTCGAACACGAGGCCCGGCAGCAGCACGGCCAGGATCAGCTCTGGGGTGACCCGGAAGCTGACGCCGGGCAGCAGGACCGCGATGCCCAGGCCGGCCAGCACCAGCCCGACGGAGTAGGGGATCGCGCTGCGACGCGCGATGAGCGCGACGGCAACGGCAACGATGACGAGCCCCACGAACAGCTCGATCGCGAGGAACCCGCTGTTGACGTTGTCCTGCATCACACCTCCCACGGGGGCGCACCACGGAGGCGCGACAGTGCGCCGCCCACGAGGGTAGCCCACCGCGCATCGGCGTTACGCTGTCGGCTCACGCATCGGAGGCACGGATGGATCTCGGGCTCGATGGCCGGCGGGCGCTGGTCGGTGGCGGTGGATCGGGGATCGGCGGCGGGATCGCCAGCGTGCTCGCGGCCGAGGGCGCACGCGTGGCGCTGATCGGACGGACGCGCGAGCGGATCGAGGCCGCGGCCGAGCGCCTGCACGGCGTGCCGGTGGTCGCCGACCTCGCCGTGCCCGATGGACCCGCGGCGGCGGTCGAGGCGGCCGTGGGTGCCCTGGGCGGGCTCGACCTGCTCGTCGTCAACACCGGGGGACCGCCGGGCGGCACGTTCGACGCGGCCGGCGAGGCGGAGTGGGAGCAGGCGATTGCGGGCACGCTCCAGTCGACGCTGCGCCTCATCCGGGCGGCGCTGCCGCACCTCCGCGACGGTCGCGAGCCGTCGATCCTGCTCGTGCTCTCGTCGTCGGTGCGCCAGCCGATCCCCGCGCTGATCACCTCCAACGTCCTTCGTCCTGGGCTGGCGGGGCTGATCAAGTCGCTGGCCGCCGAGATCGCGCCGGTCCGGATCAACGGCCTGGCGCCGGGCAAGATCGCCACCGATCGGGTGGCGCTCATCGACCGCCGGCGGGCCGAGGCGGCGGGGACGACCTCGGACGAGATTGCGCGGCAGCAGGCGGCCGCCATCCCGCTGGGCCGCTACGGCGATCCCGAGGAGATCGGTCGGGTCGGGGCGTTCCTGCTGTCGCCGGCCGCGTCGTACGTCACCGGTGCCATCGTGCCGGTTGACGGGGGCATGATCCGGGCCCTGCCGTAGGTCTTCCGCGGGCTCGATCCGCCTCCTTCGCGCATATCGCGTTCCGACCCATCCCTCGCCGCTCCCTCGCGCCTCGAAAGCGTCAGATAGCACTCAGCCGGCTGCTTGTCCCGAGATCCGGGTCAGGTAGTCACCTCAAGCCTGGCTGACCCTAACCGCCATGCCGCCGAGCGTGGTCCTCGCGACGGGCCGGGACGTGTAGCCCTGGAGCGCCTGTTCGACACGGAGTCCGGCTCCCACCACCCGCTACGCGCGCGCCCGCGCCGCCAGCCGGCTACCCGCCGGCGCCGCCGGCCGGCTACGCGCGCCCCCCGCCCGATCCGAGCAGCCCGCCCGACAGTGACCCGCCGGCCATGAACCCGTCGAGCCCGGTCCGGCGCAGGATGTCCTCGAGATCGGCGATCGTGCCCGGGTCCGCAGGCACGCCGGGTGCGCGCACCGTGTCGTGGGCGATCGCGCCGCGGCGCTGGTACACGAGCTTGCGGATCGGCAGGTTGAGCAGCGCCTGGTTCTCGAACCGGATGACCGTCGAGTAGCGGTCGAAGATCGCGGCTGCCCCGTCCCGGTCCCCGCCGAACCAGCGCCGGACGATGGCCACCAGGATCTCCGGAAACCCGAACCCGGTCATCGTCCCGCGACTGCCACGGCGCAGCTCCTCGAGCAGCATCGCGCCGCCCAGCCCACCCAGCACGACGATGTCCCGCGAGCCCGCCACGAGGGCGCCGGTCTTGGGCGGCGTCGGCTCCTCCTCGAGCTTGATCACGCGACACTGCGGCGCCTCGGCCGCGAGCGCGAGCAGGAAATCGGTGGTCATCCGGACGCCGGAGCTCGCCGGGTGATCCTGGACGACGACCGGCAGCGTGATCGCGGATGCGACCGCGAGGTAATGGCGCCGCAGCGCCGCATCGGTCGGCCGGGCCAGCGGCGGCGGCGCGAGCATCACCGAGTGGGCGCCCGTCGCCTCGGCCAGGCGGGCGAACACGACGGCTCGATCCGTCGACGCGTGGGACACGCCGACGCACACCGGGATCGTGCTGTCCGCGGCGGCGATGACACCCTCGAGCACCCGCGACCGCTCGAGGTCGCCGAGCCGCCCCGCCTCGCCGAGCACGCCCAGGATCGTCATGCCGTCGACGCCGGTGGACCGCACGAACGCCACCAGGCCCGGCAGCGACGCGTCGTCAAGCCCGCCGTCGGGCAGGAACGGCGTCGGCACGATGTTCCAGACGCCACGCAAGGCCGCGATGTCGCCCATGGCTCCTCCTGTTGACTCGACGGTCCGAGGCTACACGACCGCGCCGCGCGAGACGTGATGACCGCCGGCCAGCGGTGCGCCGACCGGCGGTCATCGCCGACGGGAGGGCGGACTACAGGCTGTCGCCGACGTGGCTCAGGATGGTGCTGACCTGGCCGCCGAGGAAGATCAGGGCGACGATGGCCACGATCGCGATGAGTGCCAGGATGAGCGCGTATTCGGCCAGACCCTGGCCGGTTTCGTCGTCGCCGTTGTGCAGGATTCGGCCGACGATGTCGATGCTTCGCATTGGGCGGTTCCCCGTGGGGCCCCGTACCGCGGGGTCGGGCCCGGGACATCCCGGGCACGTTGCACGATCCGCTTCGCAAGGCCCGGCCGACACCGGTGATCCCCCGCAGCGCCGCCTCCGGGTCGGACCCCGGCGGCCGCGAGCATCCCGGCCTCGCGAACCGGGGAATCCCTCAGCCGGGCCAGGTGAACCGGATCGAGGTGCCGCGACCGTCGCGGCCGCGCCCGACCTCGAGCGCCGCCCCGCAGGCCTGGGCCTCGGCCCGCATGTCGGCGATGCCTCGGCGGCCGCCGCGCGCCGCTGCCGCCTCGTCGACGGGCGCCGCGTCGCCGTCGTCCTCGACCGCCAGCCGGACCGACGCCGGGTGGACCTCGACCTCGACGGTCGCCGACGCGCCGGGCGCATGTCGGATGACGTTGTCGAGGGCGAGCTGCGCGATCCGGAACGCGGCCCGCTCGACCTCCCGCGGCGGGCGCGCGGCCGCCACGCCGGTCGCCACGCCGGTCGCCGCGCCGGGATCACCCGAACCCGGTCCGTCCCCACCGACCTCGATCTCGATCCTGACCTCGGAGCGCTCCTCGACCCGCTCGGCCAGCCACTCGACGCCCGCCAGCAGCCCGATCTCCTCGAGCACGATCGAGCGCCGGGACAGCAGCAGCAATTCGACCTCGTCGACGGCCGTGCGCAGGTCGGCGGCCAGCCGCTCCACGGTGCCTCCGGCCTCGGCTTCGGCCAGCGCGCGCCGGAGCGACGGCAGCACCTCGGCATGGAGGTCGGCGGCGAGCCGGCCACGCTCGGTCTCCACCGCCTCGGCACGACCGGCCTCGCGACCCGGCACCAGCTCGTCGACGAGCACGCGCATCGCGGTCAGCGCACCGCCCGTCCGGTCGCCGCGAGCCTCGCCGGCGACGAGTCGCGCCCGGGACCGCACCAGCGCAGGTCCGAGGTCGCGCGCCAGGCCGATCGTCGCCAGGACGGCGACGGTCAGCAGCCACAGCCATTCGGGCATGCCGCCGTTGTCGATGCCCAGCGTCCGCCGCACGAAGTTGGCACCCAGCACGGCTGCCACCGCGAGGACCGTCGCCCACGCCGCCGCCCGGACCGCGACGGGTCGCCGCCCATCGGCCGTGGCGTAGGCCGCCGCGATCATGACGGGCACCACCAGCGCGAGGACCACCAGCGCGTCGAGCGCAGGCACGCTGCCGTCCCCGATGGCCGCCCGGACCTCGCGCACCAGGCCCACGGCGCCCAGCGCCGCCGCGGTCGCGCCCACGAGGCTCGCGGACCACGCGAGCGTCGGCGCCCAGCTTCGGGTGAGCACCAGGACCAGCAGCGCGCCGATGCCCCACAGGTGCGGGACCAGGTCCGACGGGGTCGGGGACGGCCCGCCGAACGGGTTTGCGAGACGGACCAGGAGCGACCCGCCGACGAGCGCCGCCACGGCCATCGTCGCGAGGCCGAGCGCCCGGCTCACGGCAGCGGCTTCTCGGCCACCCAGCCCTCGCGCATCGCGAGGACCGCGAGCTCGGTGCGCGACAGGACGCCGTATCGGTCGAACAGCCGGCGGAGGTGGCTCTCGACGGTCTTCTCCGTGACCCCCAGCTGCGCCCCGACCTCGTCGTTCGAGGCGCCCGCGCAGACCAGGGTCAGCACCTCGATCTCGCGGTCGGATGGGCGCCGGGGCGCGCTGCGGATCGCCCGCAGCATCGCTGCGGAGAAGGCCGTCCCCCCGCCCGCGACGGTGCGCACGGCATCGAGGATCTCGGTCACCTCGCTGGTCTTGCGCAGGTATCCGGCGGCCCCGCGCTCGAACGCCGTCCGGATGAGCGGCGGCTGATCGAACGACGACAGCAGGAGCACGGCCGGTCCGCCGGGCGCGACACCTTCGAGCAGGCGCAGCCCCTCCGCCTCGCCCGCCAGCTGGACGTCGGTCACGATGACGTCCGCGGCAACCGCCGATGGCCCAGCCAGCAGGGATCGGGCCTCGTCGAGCGTGCGGGCCGACCCGGCAACCTCGAGGTCTCCTGTCGCAGCCACAGCGGCGGCGATGGCATCGAGGATCGCGGGATGATCGTCCACCAGCACGATCCGGATCCGCTGCGTTCCCACGTCTCGCAGCCTAGCGCGAACCCGCGCCGGCGCGAAGGGCCGGGCGTCGGGCAGGCCGGGCACGTGGATTGCGGGATTCCCCGCATACTCGCTGCCAACGAGGACGAGGGACGATGGACGACGACGCGACAGCACCGGACGCGGACACGGCTGGGAGTCCCGCCCCGCCGCCTGCGGCCACGCCTCCTCCACGACCAGCGCCCCCGCCGCCTCCGGCACCGCCGCCTGCACCACCCGCACCGCCGCCGTCACCACCGGCGCCGCCGGCCGGCGGGCCCGCGCCGACCGTCGGCTGGGTCATGCCCGCCGATCTCGGCCGCCCAACCATCGAGGTCGGCGCCGTCGTCGGTCGCGCGTTCGACACCCTCGGCCGAGAGTGGTCGCTGTTCCTCGTCCTGGCGGCCCCGGCGGGTCTCGGCGCGTTCATCCAGTCGCTGCTCGTCGGATCCGGGAGCGCGACCGCGACCGGGGGGCGGTTCAGCCTCTATGACCTCGGACCCTTCATCGGCGCGTCGCTGCTGAGCGCGGCATTCGGGCTCGTGTCGTCCGTCGCGATCACCGTCGCGGCGGACTCGCTGTGGCAGGGGCGGCCGATCGGCGAGGCAGGCGCGTTCCGGACCGGGATCCGGGCGCTGCCGCGATACCTCGGCGTGATGCTCGTGATCGGGCTGGTCATCGGCGGGATCGCCCTCGTCATCGGGCTCGCGATCATCGCGGCCGCGGCCGTGGCCGGGCCGGCGGCGATCCTGCTCGGCGTCCTGGTGGCCGTGATCCTCGTGCCCGCCGGGATCTACGTGTCGGCGCGCATGGCGCTGCTCGCTCCGGTGATCGTGCTGGAGCGCCAGGGCGTGCTCGGGTCGATCGTGCGCGCGTGGGAGCTGTCGCGCGGTCACGCGCTCGTCCTGTTCCTGCTGACGATCGTGGTCGCCCTGAGCGCGGCGCTTCCGCTGTGGGGTGGATCACTGTTCGCCGGGTCCGTCGACAACGCCCTGATCGCGGCGATCGCACTGGGGATCGCGACCCTGCTGTTCGAGCCGCTGCCCGCGATCGCGGTCGTGCTGGCCTGGGGCGACCGGATCGGTGACCGCCACGGAGACTCCGAGCTGATGGCCCGTGGCCGGGGGCGCGGCATCGCGGCACTGCTGGTGTTCGGGCTCGGTGGGATCCTGTTCGTCGCGGGCATCGGGGTCGCCGCGCAGGTGATGTCCGCGGCTCCCTGATCCGGCCGCAGGCTCCGGGCCGCTCCGGGCGCTCCGGGTCGCCGGCCTGGCCGCGTGACTCACCCGGCCCCGGCCGCGTGACTCACCCGGCGCATCAGGAACGAAGCCCGGCTGGCGGATCGCGCCCAGATCGACGCGATATCGGCGCGAGGCCCTGGTCCAGGCGCCGATGTGATGCGCCACGCGAGTCAGCCGCCGGCCCGCCGAGCCGCCGGTTCGCGGCGTGAACCCGGCGTGAACCCCGGCGAGCGCCGTGCGGGCCGATGCAACCGCGCCGGGACCCGCAGGCTCGCCACGCGGCGGCCACGCGCGGGTGGCACCATGCGCCCATGGCTGCCGTCGCGCTCGCAATCCGGTTCGCACTCGAGCTCAATGCCATCGCCGCCGTCGCGATCTGGGGGTTCCGGGCGGGCGACGGCGGGATCGCGGGGGCCATCTACGCGGGAGCGGCGGTCGTCGTCCTGCTCGTCAACTGGGCATGGTTCATCGCGCCGCGATCGACGCGGAGCCCGATCCCGGTCCGCTGGCGCACGCTGGCCGGCGCGGCCGTGATGCTCCTGGCGGCGGCGCTGCTGGCGGCCGCGGGCGAGCCGCTGCCGGCCGTCGTGTTCGCGGTGGTCGTCGTCGCCGATACGGCGGCCCTGTTTGCCCTCGGTGCGTCCGACCAGGACTGGCCGATCCTGCCGCCGCCGGCACACCCGGAGGCACGGCCGACGCAGAACGCGGCGGTGGGCGACGGCATGGCGCGGGGCACGTCGCCCGCCCGCGCCTCGGCGAACGACCGCCCGCGCCGCGCGTCGTCCGGCAGCACGAAGCGACGAAGGCGCCGCTGACGACCGCGGGGTTGTTCCGGCCTCAAGCGCCGCTGACGACCCGGGTCTCCGGCCCGATCCGCCGCGGGCCCAGTCGGATCCTCAGCCCCCCGAGCGGGCCACGACCGCCGCGTCGGGCTGCGGCTCGGATCCCAGCGCCAGCCACCGGCGCAGGCTGGCACGCCACAGCGCGCGGCGGTGGAAGGGACCGGTCTCGCTGAGCCCGTCCATGCCGCCCGCCGCAACCAGCGATTCGAGCAGCGGCGCGAGCTGCGACCCGTACACGTGCATGCACGGTTCCGGCCGCACACCGGGCCACGAGTAGCAGGACACGACGGTCCGCCGCGTGTCGTGCGGGATGACGGCCGGCACGTCGTCCCAGGCCGGATCGTCCGGTGGCAGCTCCCAGCGGTCCAGGTTGCCCTGCGGGATGCCCTCGATCCCGCGCACCACCTTGGGTTCGGCGTCCAGCAGGTAGGGATCGACCACCAGGTCGCACACGACCCCGTGCCCCGGCATCAGGGCCAGCCAGTCGTTGAGGATCAGCGGCTCCGATGCGTCGTGCCGCTGGGTGGCGTCGACCAGGATGTCGGTCACGGTGAGCCGGCCCCGGATGTACTCGGGGTCCCGGGTCAGGTTGCGGCCCGTGGTGACCACCTCGACGCCCGGCAGGCCGTTGCGCATGAACGCCTCGTTGCGGGCGTCGTCGCCGTACTTGGTCGCGAACTCGACCGCGTGCTTGCCGATCTGCCCAGCGCCCATGATCGTGACCCGCACCGGCGGCCGGCCCGGGACCGACAGCGCCGGCCACTGCCGCTCGAGCGCCGTGAACGCCGCGCCGACGCCGTTCCACGACACGCTGCGCAGGTTCTCGACCAGCCGGCGCCCCTCGTCGTTGGTCACCATGTCCATCGAGATCGCCTCGAGACCGAGGTCGGCGAGCATCTGCACCCGTGCCGGCCGGGTCTGGAAGTGGAGCATCGAGACGAGGATGGCGCCCGGACGCATCAGCTCGTACCTGCCCTCGGGGGCGCGCAGCACGACGACGACATCCTGTCGATAGGTCGTCTCCTCGTCGGTCGCGTGGACGTTGGGATACAGCAGGTAGTCCATGTCGCTGTAGCCCATCGCGGACCCGATTCCGGACTCCACGTAGACCTCGGCGCCAAGGCCGGCGAGCAGCCCGATCAGGGGCGGCAGGAAGTCGCGACGCTCGGCCGTCTCCTTGTGCATCCGGGGAAAGCCGATGCTGATCGGCCGGGGCAGCGTCGTCACCTGGAAATCCTCCACACGTCGTCGCTCGACCGTACCCGCGATGACGCCGTGGCGCGAGGGTCCGCTGGTCCCGATCCGCGTGCCCGGCGGTCCCGATGTGGGGACCGGGTGGCGCCGGGACGGCCGTCCGGAGGCGTCGAGCCCGGCGCCGGCCGGCGCGAACGGTCCCGGCGAGCTACGCCTATTGACAGCGCGACGTAGCACTGTCATGATCCGGCCATGCCCGACGACCCCTACGCCCTGACCGACCTGGCCCGGCTCGCGGATGTCACGCCCCGGACCATCCGCTACTACGTGGCGCAGGGCCTGCTGCCCTCCCCGGATGGCGCCGGACGCGCGGCGCGCTACTCGGAGGGTCACCTCGCCCGGCTGCGCCTGATCCGGCGACTCCAGCGCGATCACCTGCCGCTGGCCGACATTCGGGCCCGGCTGGAGCGGATCGGGGACGATGACGTGCAGGCCGCGCTGGACGCCGCAGACCAGCCCGAGGCGGGACCGACGCCAACGGGGACGGACGCCACGCTCGCGTTCGTGCGCGGCCTCATGGCCAGGGCCGGCGTCTCGCCGCGGTTCTACGATCCGGGCCCCGACGCTGCGACCGATCCACCGCAGATCGATCCATCGCGGATCGATCCATCGCACCGCGCTTCCCTCCTGCGAAGGGTCCCCGACGAGTTCCCGCTCCGGGAGGCGCCCGGAGCGGAGCCCGATCCGCGGCGCCCCTGGCCTGATCCCCAGCGCCCGGAGCCATATCCGCCGCGGCCGGCCCCCTGGCTGACGCCGCCCGCACCCGCCCCCGGACCCGCGACCCCCGCCCCCGCGTCCGCACCACGCTCGACCAGTGGCGACCGGAGCACGTGGGAGCGGCTCGTGATCACCCAGGACGTCGAGCTCCACGTCCGGCGCCCGCTCGACCGGGCGACCAACAAGCGCGTGGACCGGCTCGCTCGCATCGCCCGCGAGCTGTTCGACGAGGAGACCTGAGCCCACCGGGAGACCGGACAACCGACGACCCCACCCGCACGGGCGACCAACGCTCGCCCCAGCCACACCCGCAGACCCGCCCCATCCGGGCCTCGGCACCAGCACACGAGGAGGCCCATCGTGAACCCGACGACGAACCCCGCCCCTGCCCAACCCGACGGTGACGGCCAGCCCCCGGCACCCCCCACCAGCCCGCACCTGGGCGTCCGCTCCGACCGCCGTCTCATCCGCGCGCACGGCCGCAGCGAGCGGTTCCTGCTCATCGACGTCGTCGCCCCTGCCGTCACCTCCGACCCGGCGCGCCGGCGGCCGCCCGTCAACCTGGGCTTCGTCCTCGACCGCTCGGGTTCGATGGGTGGCCAGAACAAGATCGGGCTGGCCAGGCAGGCCGTGCTCGAGGCCGTCGAGCGGCTCGACGCGCCGGACCGCTTCGCGGTCGTGACGTACGACGACCGGCTCGACGTGGTCGTCGGCAGCGTGCTCGCATCACCGGAGGCCCGGCACCTGGCGGCCGACCGGCTGCGCTCGATCGACGCGCGTGGCAGCACCGACCTG
The DNA here is from genome assembly GCA_963749705.1 of uncultured Chloroflexia bacterium. Lineage (GTDB taxonomy): Bacteria > Chloroflexota > Limnocylindria > Limnocylindrales > CSP1-4 > CAIXZV01. The sequence goes on from CAVVNQ010000015.1 coordinate 36,363, forward strand.
CACGGCGGCTGGCTGGCGGGCTGCGAGCAGGTCGCCGCCGGTCTCCAGCCCGACGGCGTCAACCGCGTGCTGCTGCTCACCGATGGGCTGGCCAATGTCGGCGTCACGGACCCGGACGAGCTCACCCGCCTCGCCCATGACCTCCGCCGGCGCGGCGTGACGACCAGCACGTTCGGCGTCGGGACGGACTTCGACGAGGCCCTGCTGCAGTCGATGTCGGATGCCGGCGGCGGCCATTTCTACTTCATCGGCGACGTCGCCCAGATGCGCGACCACATCACGAGCGAGGTGGGGGAGACGCTCGAGGTCGCGGCCCGTGAGGTCGTGCTCGAGCTGACCGTCCCCGAGTCCGTCCGGGTCGACGCCCTGTCCCCGTTCCGCCTCGAGCAGCGCGGCGGGCGGGTGTTCGCGTACCTGGGCGACATGGTGTCGGGCCAGGTGCTGTCGATCGCGCTCCGGGTCACCTTCGACTTCGGCGAGGTCGGGCGCGAGATCGGCATCCTGGTCAACGTCCGCGACCGGGATGGCGCGTTCGAGCGTGCCGTGCCCGGGATCGGGACGGTCAGCGTTGCCTGGACGTACGACGATCACGCGGCCAACGATGCCCAGCCCCGCGACCGCGAGGTCGACCGCGTCGTCGCCCGGCTGTTCGCGGAGCGAGTCAAGCAGGAGGCCGTTCGCCTCAACCGCGAGGGCCGGTTCGAGGAGGCGGGACGGGCGCTCGACGGTGTCCGCCGTCGCGTGGCGTCGTACGCGGGTCGGGACCTCGCGCTTCGCGACATCGTGGCCGAGCTCCGGGACGAGGCCCCGGTCTACGCCGCCGCGATGCCCGAGATGGCGCGCAAGGAGCGCTACTTCGCCTCGAGCAACCTGTCCCGGATGCGGACGGCCGAGGGCCGGTCGCGCAAGGCCTGACGGCGGGTCGCGCCCGCGGTATCGGCCCGCGCCCTCGGTATCGGCCCGCCCCCGCGGTCGCCGGCCCGCGCTCGGGCTTTCAGCGCTTCCGGTCCGGGTTGGGGATCAGGGCGTCCGTCACCTGGTGCAGGAGCTCCTGGTACGAGCCGATGAATCCGCGCAGGGTCCGGGCGGTGGCACCGAAGGTGTCGAACTCCGCCGGCGCAAGCCCGTCCGGCTCGTATGCGCGGACGAAGTCCGGCAATCGCGATCGCAGCTCGTCGAGGTACACCGGCGCGACGGGGTCGTCCATCCGCGGTCGTACCTCGACGCTCGAGGCGTTGAACCGACGCTGCCACGACGCCGGCAGGGCGAGCACCACGTCGCCGCCGATGAGCTCCGACCAGTGGTAGTGGTGACGGATCGCCGCGCACAGCAGCCGCGCCCGCAGCCCGCGCTCGCGGAAGATGCCATAGGCGCGCTTGAACACCGCGATCCCGCTCCACGGCAGCGCGTCGGGATTGACGCTCAGGCCGTCGCGATCCACCACGACCCTGAGCCAGTCCTCGATGCGGCCGGCCATGATCGTGACCACAGGCCCCATGTCGTCCGTCGGCAGGCCTTCGGCGTCGCGCCGCCGCAGGCCACGTTCGATCGCCTCGCCGGTCGCGAGCGCCTGGGCGACCGTGAAGCTGACGGTGACGTTGACGCTGACGCCGCGGTAGGTGGCTTCCTCGATCGCGTCGATGCCGGCGTGGGTGGCGGGCAGCTTGACGATGATGTTGGGGGCGAGGGTCGAGAAGTGGATCGCCTGCTCGACCATCGCGGGCCGGGTGCGGAACAGCGTCGGATCGGTCTGCACCGACAACCGCCCCTGGCGCCCACCCTGGGCCTCGAACACGGGCTCCAGGACCTTCGCACCGCGGATCGACATCTCCTCGACGACGGCCCAGCCGAGGTCCGTGACCGTCGCGGCCGGCCGCTCCACGGCGAGGGCGGCGACCCGGTCTCGCCAGAACGCGGCCTGCTTGTTCCACACGTCGACGACGATGGTCGGGTTGGCGGTCGCCCCGACCGCGCCGTAGCTGATCGCGTACTCGAGCTCGTCGACCGCGCACGAGTCGTTCCACACGTCGGTATCGGTCTGGGCGATCGTGCGTCCCAGGGGGGTGTCGGCGAGGGGGAGCTGTGAGGGGGCCGTGATGGTCACCGGTGCGCAACCTCCTGTGATCACCTACAGCGCAGGGCCGGCGATCCTTGGCCCCTCCCGGGTCGATTCTGCCACGTGCGGCCGGGGTGCACAGCGACCCTCGCGAGCGGGCGAGTTGGGGCATCATCGGAGCACGCGTCCGCACTCGGCCCGGCATCGTCTCGTGGATGCCCATGCCGCACAGCTGGAGACCCGAGATGACTGACCTCGCCGCCCTGACCGAGGCGATTGGTGCGGGCAATCGTGCCGTCGCCGTGGAGACCACGCGCGCGGCGCTCGATGAGGGGACCGATCCGCGCGTGGTCCTCGGGGCGATGACGGCGGCGATGGACGTCGTCGGGCGGAAGTTCCAGGACGGGGAGATCTACGTCCCGGAGATGCTGATCGCGGCCCGCGCGATGAAGGAGGCGCTCGTCGTCCTCGAGCCGGTCCTCGTCGCCGCGGGCGTCAAGCCCGAGTTCCGGGCGGTCATCGGCACCATCGCGGGCGACCTGCACGACATCGGCAAGAACCTGGTCGGGATGATGTGGAAGGGCGCCGGCTTCGAGGTCATCGACCTCGGCGTGAACGTCCGCGCCGAGCAGTTCGTGGAGGCGGCCAGGGAGCACGATGCCGATGTCATCGGGGTGTCGGCCCTGCTGACGACGACGATGCCCGGCATGCGCGGCGTGGTCGAGGCGGTGCGAGCGGCTGGGCTCCGAGCGCGGGTCGTCGTGGGCGGCGCTCCGACCACGCCCGAGTACGCGGCCGAGATCGGCGCCGACGGCCAGGCGCCCGACGCGGGGTCCGCGGTGGAGCTCGTTCGCCGCCTCATCGCGTGAGCGAAGCCGGCCCGCCGGCGCCGTTGGGGGGCCGGCCGACGCCGTTGGTCGGTCCGTCACCCGGGCCGGAGGCGGTCATCCACTCGCGCCCCGCGGCGCTGGTCATGCTCGCGCTGCTGACCCTCATCTGGGGCGTCCACTGGGTCGTGGTCAAGACCGGGCTCCAGTACATGCCGCCGCTGACGTATGCGTCGCTGCGGATCGGATCGGGGCTCGCGACGATGATCGGGCTGCTGGCCGTCACGGGGCGGCTTCGGCGGCCCGACCCGGCGAACCTCCCGATCATGGTCTCGGTCGGGCTGGGCCAGATCGGCGCCGGCGTGGCGATCCAGGTCCTGGCCCTCCAGGCCGTGTCGGCGGGCCGGTCAGCGGTGCTGCTGTACACGATGCCGCTGTGGGTCGCCCTCCTGCTCGCGATCGTGTTCCGGATCCGGCCGCACCGCAACGAGCTGGTGGGGCTGGTGCTCGGCGTCGGCGGGCTGGCTGCGCTGCTCAACCCGGCGGTGATCGACTGGCGGTCGGGCGCGGAGCTGCTGGGGACGTTCGGGCTGCTGCTCAACGCCGTGATCTGGGCTGCGGTCGCGATCCACGTCCGTCGCCATCGCTGGACGCAGTCGCCGCTCGAGCTCCAGCCGTGGATGCTGCTGATCGCCCTGGTGCCGCTGGTCGTGCTGACCATGGTGCTGGAGCCGGGCCGGGCGATCCGCTGGGAGCCGATCACGCTGGGCATCCTGCTCTACAGCGGTCCACTCGCGACTGCGCTCGGGTTCTGGGCCAGCCAGGCGATCACCCGCTCGCTGGGCGCCCAGGCGTCGGGCACGGGGTTCCTCGCGACGCCGGTGGTCGGGCTGGCCTCGGGCGCGCTGCTGCTCAACGAGTCGCTGGGTCCTGCCGACGTGGTCGGGTTCATCCTGATCCTGGCCGGGATCGGCGTCACGACGCTGCTACCCTCGCGTCGTCCCGGGGCGGCGGTCTTGTCCACGCCCGCCGGGCCGGAGGCGCAGGGGAGCTCGGGTTGACCAAGGGCCGGATCGAGGCATTCAGCGACGGCGTCCTCGCGATCATCATCACGATCATGGTCCTCGAGCTGCGACCGCCCGAGGGCAGCCACATCGAGGATCTCCGGGGCCTCGCTCCGGTTCTCGTCAGCTATGTCCTGAGCTTCGCCTACATCGGCATCTACTGGAACAACCACCACCACCTGTTCCAGGCCGTGCGCGCGGTCGGCGGGCGGGTGCTGTGGGCGAACCTCCACCTCCTGTTCTGGCTGTCGCTCGTCCCGTTCGCGACCGCCTGGATGGGCGAGCGCGAGTTCGCCAGTGACCCGGTGGCGGTCTATGGCGCGGTGCTGCTGTTCGCCGCGATCGCGTACTTCATCCTGGTGCGCGCGTTGATCGCGATCCAGCCCGATGACGCCCCGCTCGCCGCGGCAATCGGGACCGACACCAAGGGCAAGGTCTCGCCGCTGCTGTACGCGGCCGCGATCCCGATCGCGCTGGTCGCGCCCTGGGTCTCGTTCGGGATCTACGTCCTCGTCGCGATGATCTGGATCGTCCCGGACACCCGCATCGAGCGGACGATCGCTCGATAGGCCCTTGTGGCTTCGGCCCGCAGGCGCCTTCATCGCGCCACGGCGCCCGCGGCGTCCGCATCGCCCACGGCGCCCGGCTGCTCAGCGCCCGCGAAGTCACTGCCGTCCGCGATGAGCCTCCGCGCATCGCGGCGCGGCGCGGGCGTGCTCAGTGGCGCGCCCGGAGCACGAGCAGCGAACCCAGGTACGAGGCGGCCATGACCACCGCGACGAGCGCGTACGGCTGCCAGTCGCCACCGGACGCATCGGCGACCACGAAGGCTGCGAGGACGACGATCGCGCTCACGGCGAGCGCGTAGGCGCTGGCCTCGACGTTGATGTGCTCCCAGCGCTCATCGACCGGTCGGCCCGCGAGGACGCTGATGGTCTCGTTTCGCCGGCCGAGGACGGTGACCGCGATGGACCACCCGAGGATGATCGCGACCGAGACGCCGGCCCGCGCCGCTGATCCGCCGCCGGCCAGCTCTGCGATCCCGAACGCAGCGGCGATCACGGTGCCGGACACCAGGACCGGGGCCCTACGCAGGATCTTCATGGAATATCTCCTCCACCGCTCGCTCGAAGAACCGCCCGATGGCGATCGCGAGCGGGAGCGACGGCAGATACCGACCGGTCTCGATCGAGTTGATCGTCTGGCGGGAAACGGACAGGCGAGCCGCGAGGTCACCCTGACTCAGGTTTCGAGCCTCGCGGAGCCTGCGTACCTCGTTCTGCACGCTGTAAAGCTACCTTGACAGGAGGGAAGGTGTCAAGGGTGCTTGTCAGACGGACTTGTGAGGCCGGTGCGTCGGACGAGTGATGCGCCGACGCTCATCACGGACGGGGGTGGTTGCGCCGGAGCCTCGGCGGAGGCGCGCCGCCGATCCAGACGCCGCCGATCCAGACGCCGCCGATCCAGACGCCGCCGATCCAGACGCCGCGGATCAGGGCGCCTGGACGTGGTCGGCCCAGCGGTGGGCCGGCTCGTAGCCCAGGACGCGGCGGGCGCGATCGATCGAGAGCAGGGTCTCGCGACCCTCGACGTGGCGGGTGAGCGGCACGGACGGGAACACCTCGGCCATGAGGTCCGCACTGGGGCGGGGCATCACCGTATCGGCGGCGGCGATGATGCACACGTCGGCCCCGGTCGTCTCCGCCTCGAGCCCGAGGCGGCAGGCGAGGGCGACATCGCGGCAGTCGACGTAGCCCCACAGGTTCCAGCGCCGGAGCCGCGCGTCGTCCCAGTAGCTCGGGAATGCGGCGTAGTCGTCGGGCTCCATGATGTTCGAGATCCGCAGCCCGACGAACGGGATCCCGGTCCGCCGGTTGAACTGGCGAGCCATCTCCTCGCCCAGAACCTTCGACAGCGCGTACGACCACTCGGGTCGCGGTTCGATGGTCTCGTCGATGGGCGCGAACAGGGGAGGGGTGTCGAACGGGAGGCCAAGCACGGTCTCCGAGGATGCCCACACGACCCGCCTGAGGCTGTGCGCCTCGGCGGCGGCGAACACGTTGTACGTCGAGAGCGTGTTGATCCGGAAGGTCTCCGCGGGCGTTCGGATGTCCGGCGCAGGGATCGCGGCCAGGTGGACCACCGCGTCGGCGCCGCGCAGTGCCTCGTACGCCTGGCCGTCATCGGCGAGGTCCGCGACCAGGCACAGGCCATGGGTGCTGCCATCGTGCCTCGTGTCCACATTGAGGACGTCGTAGCCGTGCTCGCGCAGATCGCGGACGACCCAGCGTCCCGCCTTGCCGCTGCCACCTGTCACGACGATGCGCATCGCGCTCTCCCTGCATTGTCACTGCCGTTCGTGATGAGCCTCCGCGCATCACGACCGTGATTCTCGCCCGGAACGATTGCGCGCGGGACGGTCGCGAGGAAACGGTCGGCCGCGCCGGCGGGCGGATGTGCCCCATGGTCTTCGGGCCTGATATTGCGCCGCATGTGCCACGTGCCACATGTGCCGCGACTTGTTCTGCACCGAATCGTCGGCGCGGGTGATGCGCGGACACTCATCGCAGATGGGGGTGGTTCTGAGATCGATGGCGTCATCCGGCACCCCGGGGCGGTCCCGATATCATGCGGATCGCCATGCGCCCGGCGGGGCAGCCGAGGGGAAGCGCCTCCGCGCCGAATGATCAGCGCCAGAGATGGCCGTACGAGTGCTCGCCCTCCAGGGTGCGGCCGGCGGCGAACCGGGACAGCGCGTAGGGCGAGATGTCGACGGTGGTCGCTTGCCCGTCGAGGATCAGCTCGGTCATGCAGGCGCCGACGGCGGGCGCGGTCTTGAACCCCGTGCCCGAGAACCCGCACGCGACGTAGAACCCCTCCGGGCCGACGCGATCGAGGATCGCGTGCTGGTCCGGGGTGATGCCGTCCTGGCCACCGTGCGCGGTCCGGTACGTGCCCTGTTCCATCCACGGGACCCGCGAGCACACGCCGTTGACGAGGGCGTCGATGGTCGAGCGGGCGAGGGGGTCCTCCGGGCGGTCGGGGGAGCCGCCGACGACGTTGTCGGTCTCGAGCCCGACGAGCATCAGCTCCCGGCCCTCGGGACGGAAGTAGATCCCGGCGGAGTGGTCGATGATGACGGGGAAGCCGGCCGACCGGCCCGCCGGCAGGCCGAAGTAGGCGGTGGCGTGGCGCCACGAATCGACCGGGAGCTCGACGCCCACGGTGGCCGCGAGGGGCGCTGCCCAGGCCCCCGCGACGTCGACCACGACCGGCGCCTCGAACCGCCCCTTGTCGGTGTCGACACCGATGACGCGGTCGCCGTCCGTGGCCACGCCCCGGACGAAGCAGCCGCCAATGTAGCTCGCGCCGAGCCGTCGGGCGGCGGCGAGGAACCCCGATGCAGTTCCGGTGGGATCGGCATAGCCGGACTCGGGCTCATGGGCCGCGATCGCGACGTCGTCGACGCGGATGCCGGGCATCAGGGCCGCGACATCATCGGCGCCGATGGTCGTGGTCGGGATGCCCACGCCCTTGAGCATCTCGACGTTCGCCCGCAACGCATCAGCCAGCTCCGCGGGAACCAGCTGGATGAAGCCGGTTCGGACGAACCCGCAGTCGCCGTCGCCGACGATCTCCGCCCAGTCGCGGAAGTACGGGTGCGACGCCCAGGCGAATCGTGCCTCGCTCTCGAGGTCGTAGTGCATCCGGACGAACCCGGATGACCGGCCCGTGGCGCCGGCGGCAATGGTGGATCGCTCGAGTACGAGGACACGGACACCCCGACGCGCGAGGTGGAACGCGAGGCTCGCCCCCTGGACGCCTGCTCCCACCACGATCACGTCCGCGGTCTGCGCCATGTTGCCCGGGCCTCCGTCCAACGCCGTCACGTGCCCGGTCGCATGCCGGGTCGCGACAAGTCTGCCCGAAGTCCGGCCGCCGCTCGGGCGATCCGCGCACGGGACGCGATCCGCGCACGGGACGCGATCCGCGCACGAGAGACGAGACGTCTCGGCGCCCACGAAGAAGGGCCCGGGCGGTGCTGCCCGGGCCCTGGATGCCGGCGCTCCTCCGCGCAGGCGGTCGTCAGTCGATGAGGAACGACACCGAGACCTGGATCGTAACGTCGGTCGAGCCGGCCATCACCGGGGTGGCTGCGTCCGCGGCGAGAGCCCCTGCCGCGTATTCCCTGCCGTACCAGACCGGCGTGGACACGGACTCGCTCATCGATGCGACACCGGTGATCCGGACGTTGACGCCGGCCGCAAGCGTGTCGGCCTTGGCCTTCGCGTCCTTGACCGCGGCCTCGCGCGCGCTCGCCTCGGCGGCGGCCCGGTCGGCCACGTCGAACGAGATCCCATCGACGGACGAGGCCCCGGCGGTGACCGCGTCGTCGAGCACATCGGACATGACATCGAGCTTGCGAACCGTCACGGTCACGATGTTCCGGAGCTGGTAGCCGCGGATCTTGGGGGTCGCGTTCTGCGGGTAGTCGTACACGGGGCCGAGCGAGACCGCTGACGTCTGGATGTCCTTGTCGTCGATGCCCAGCTTCCTGACCGCGGCGATCACCTTGGTCATCGCGGCCGCCGCCGCGTCGCGTGCGGCCTTGGCAGTCGACTTCTCGGTGACGACGCCGAGGCTGATCGTGGCCATGTCCGGCGTGACGACCACCTTGCCGCTGCCGGTGACCGAGATCGTGTGCTCGGGCGGCTGGTCGGCCGCGCCGGGCGTGAGGGCGGTCGTTCGCCCGGGGACGAGGACGCCGGCAAGCGCGGGTCCCGCGAGCAGGCCGACGAGCAGGCCGCCGACCGCGGCGATGGTCACCCAGGCGCCGATGCGACGGCCCCATCGAGAGAGGATCGAGTCGTTCATGTCCGTGTTCCGTCCCCTGGTGGTGTGTTGCGGCGCGCTTTGGTCGCCGTCCGGTCATCCAGGGTTCAGACGCCACCGGGGCCCGATCGGTTGCCTGGGGTGGCGATCGTGCGCGGGAACCTCTCGTGCTGCTACCCTTCGGCCGCGTCCCGGAGCGAGAGGAGTGGGGGAGGTTGGGGGACCAGGCCGAGCGGCTGGTCGAGACGCAGCTCCGCGCCGTGCTGCCCGAAGGCGCGCGCCTGTACGCCAACGTCCGGTTCGTCGCGCGAACACGCCCCGCCGGGCCGGCGCACGACGGCGAGGCGGACATCGTCGTGGTGCATCCGGACAACGGAATTCTCGTGATCGAGACCAAGGCCGGCGCGCCCAGCCGCGACGGCCGTGGCCGCTGGTTCATCGGCAGCCACGAGCTCACCCGGTCTCCGTTCGAGCAGGCCGAGGCCGCCAAGCGAGATCTGGCCCGCGCGATCGAGGCGCTGCCCGCGTGGCCGTCCGGCCGGGAGCTCCGAGCCGGACACGCCGTCGCGTTCCCCGACGCGGACCTCGCGAGCCTCCCGGCCGGCCACCCGTTGCTCGGCCCGGACGCGCAGCCTGAGATCATCCTCGACGCCGACGCGCTGGCAACGCCCGAGAAGGCAAAGCGGGCCCTCGACCAGGTGTGGGACTTATGGGTCGGCGACGGCAGCCGCGGTCATCCACCGGGTGACGACGGGGTCGCGCTGATCGACCACTACCTCGCGCCCGCCCTCGAGCTCCGGCGGTTGCTGCGGCACGGCATCAAGGACGATCGCGAGCGTCTCCTCCGCGCATCGAACGCCCAGCTCCTCGTCCTCAACCATGCCCGCCACGTCCGGCGGGCGAGCATCGTCGGGCCGGCGGGGAGCGGCAAGTCGCTGGTCGCCGTCGAGCAGGCTCGCCGCCTGGCGAAGATGGGCTATCGAACGCTCTTCGTGTGCTTCAACCAGCCACTCGCGAGCGCCGTCATCCGGGAGCTCGACCGCGATGGCGAGCCCGACGACCGCCGGCCGCGGGTGACCACCTTCCATCGGCTGTGCGAGACGATGGGCCGGCAGGCGGCCACGCTCGGACCCAAGCCGTCGGAGCCGATCCCGCAGGCCTGGTGGGACGAGGCGTTGCCCGGCGCGCTGCTGGGGGCGATCGACACCCTGCCCGACGAGCGGTTCCACGCCATCGTCGTCGACGAGGGCCAGGACTTCGAGCCGGGCTGGCTGGAGTCGCTCCAGTTCCTGCTGTTCGAGCCCGAGACCGGCGTGTTCTGGGTGTTCCACGATCCCGGCCAGGCACTGTTCCGCGACGACCGGGTGGGGGAGCTGGCGGGGCTGGTCGAGCTCGAGCTGTTCGAGGACTATCGGTGTCCCGCGCCGGTCGCCGAGCTCGCGGCTCGCTTCTACCGCGGCCCGACCGCGCCGATCTCGATGACCGACGGTGCCGGCGATGCGCCGAGGCTCATCACGGCCGACCCCGGGCACGGCACCGTGGACTGCGTCCGCCGCGAGCTTCATCGCCTGGTCGATGTCGAGGGCGTCCGGCCATGGCAGATCGCCGTCCTGTCGGGCCGCGCCGCTCCGCGCAGCGACGTGTGGTGCCAGCGCGTGTTCGGCAATCTCGTCCTGTGGAACGGGGCGATCGACGAGGATGGCCAATCGCTTGGCCTGGCGGCCGACGAGGTTCCCGACGAGCCGCCCGACGGCGCGATCGTGCGCTTCGAGAGCATCCGCCGGTTCAAGGGCCTCGAGCGCGAGGTCGTGATCCTATGCGAGCTGCCCGACGACGGCCCACGCCTCGACCAGCTCCTGTACACGGCCCTCACCCGCGCGACCACGCACCTGATCGTCATCGCGCCGCCGGCGCTGCATGAACGACTGGCGGGCGCCTCGGATCCACGTTCCCGCCGGCACTAGGCCGAGCAGGACTCGAGTCGCCCTATGCCGCCTGGGCGAGCACGGCGGCACGACGCACGATCGCGAGCAGCATGCCCGACTCGTAGGCGCCTGCCAGCTCGCCCTCCGTGAACCGGTCGCCGCGGATGATCGCGGTGATGAGCTTGACCAGGTCGTCCGCGCTGGCGCCGGCGACCAGACCTGGATCTGCGATGAGCCTCTGCGCATCGGGCGTGGCGACCCAGGCCATCCAGTCGAACGGGACGACCCAGCCGTTCGATGCCGCGATGCGGCGGAAGTCATCGGCAGCCGCGCTGTATTCGAACCAGGGCATGTGCCACACGCCGTCGGCGTCAGGCTCGCCGGTCACCCAGTGGCCGATGGTGAAGTCGGGCGCCATCAGGACGGGCTCGAACGCCGCCAGCGCCAGGAGGCGATCGCGCTCGGTCGCCGTCATCGTCGTCCGCTCAGCCGGCCTTGGTGGCCGCGTCGCCGGTCGACGGTGGTTCGCCGGTCTCCGTCGCCTCGCCGTTATCGGGCTCGGCTTCGCCCGTCTCCGGCTCGGATTCGTCGTCCGCGAGCAGGCGGTACGCCTGGCGGCGGGCATCGGTCAGGATGCGCGTGGTCTCGGACCGGGCGTGCGCGGAGCCGACGCGCTGGACCTGCATCACCGCGCCGATCAGCTGGATGGCGAGCTTGCGCAGGTCGGGCTCGTCGTCCCCGGCCCGGTCGCTCCACCGTCCGGATGCGGGGTTGGCATCGGCGGCCGCCAGACCCTGCTCGGTCAGGGTGTAGGTGCGCCGACCGTCGACCTCGTCGCTGGTCACGAGACCCTCGTCGGCGAGCTGCTGGAGGGTGGGGTAGACGGACCCCGCGCTCGGCCGCCAGCGGCCGCCGCTCTGCGCCTCGAGCTCCTGGATGACCTCGTAGCCGTGCATCGGCCGGGTCAGCAGGGTCGCCAGGATCAGCGGGCGGATCTCGCCCCGCCGGAGCCTCCCCCGGCCCCAGCCGCCGCGACCGAGCATGCCGCGGACGTCGACGGGCACGCCGTCCGGTCCGGGGCCGCGCCGGCGACCGGGTCCTCGGTGGTGATGCCGCATGTCGGCATGTCGGTTGGCGTTGCCATGGCGCCAGCCGTCGATGTTCTGGGCGATGTCGCCCTCGAATGAGCTTCGGAACATGTGTGTTCCCCCTTCTTGATACGTTGCGCGGTATCGCGCGCCATCACGATATATCGGTATAGGAGGCTCGTCAAGTCCGCGTCGAACGCCTCCGAGGCACGTATGGCCCTGCGATGAGCCTCCGCCCATCGGCGGGCGGCTCATCGGCGGCTGACGGGCGGCTCATCGGCGGCCGACGGGCGGCTCATCGCCCGCTGGCCCGCCGAGCGCGGCCCGAGGCTGGTCGAGCGAACCGACCCTACCCGAGCGCCTTGCGCATCATCACGTCGGTCTCGACATACCCGGACGTGCGGTAGAGCTCGCGGGCGACCTGGTTGGCGCCGAACACGTGGAGCCCGATCCGGTCGTAGCCGAGCGATCTCGCGAGCGGTTCCAGGGCCGCCATCGCCGCCCGCCCGTAGCCGCGTCCCCGGGCATCCTCGTTGACCACGATGTCGTAGATGAAGCACTCGCCGCTGCCGATCTCCCGCAGCGGGGCGAACCACAGGCTCCCGACCACCTCGCCGCTCTCGGTGACGATCGACCGGAGCTCGTGGCCGGGGGTCGCCAAACCGTCGGGGAGCAGCCGGGCGAACTCCGCGTCCGCGCGCGCCTGCGCCTCGTCGGCCGTCCAGGTGCCGGCGCGGACCTTCTCCAGGCCGAACTCGCGGACGGCGTCGCCGTGCCAGGCGTTCCAGGCTTCTGCTGACATCGGCTCGAGCGTGACCATCGGCGCAGGATACGCGACCGCACGCTGCCGTGACAGGGTACCGTAACCATCGTGTCCCGACCCGTCCCGCGCCTCGCCCCGAACCTGGTCGTCGTGGCGTCGCTGCTCTACTGCGGCGCGGCGTTCGGTGGCTCGTTCCTGTTCATGCGGCTGGCCGCGCCGGAGCTGCCCCCGATGATCGTGGCCTTCGGGCGGGTCCTCATCGCCGCGCTGATCCTGGTGCCGTTCGCGGGCCGGGCGCGCCTCCGGGCGATGCGCGACGGCTGGCGCGACTACGTGATCGTCGGGCTGTTCATGGCCGCCGCGCCGTTCGTGCTGTTCGCCTACGCGGAGCGCTCGATCACCGCCGGGCTGGGGGCGATCATCAACGCGACGACCCCGCTGTGGACCGCGATCATCCTCGTGATCTGGCTGCGCCAGACGCCGACCGCCCGCCGCATCGGCGCCGTAATCATCGGCTTCGGCGGGGTCGGCACGATCGTCGGACTCGAGGGCCTGCAGCTCGCCCCGGACGCGTTCCTGGGCGTTGTCGCCGCCCTCGTCGCCGCGTCCTGCTACGGAATCGCGCTGACGTACATCCGGCGCCGGATGGGGCCGCAGCCGCCGATCCAGCTTGCGACGGGGCAGCTGATCGCCGCCGCCGTGATGCTGCTGCCGTTCGCCGCCGTCACCGCCGGCGAGGCATCGTTCACGACTGAGGCCGTGCTCGCGATGCTGGGCATCGCCGTGCTGTCGACCGCGATCGCGTGGCCGATCCTGTTCGGCCTCAACCGCGACGTCGGCCCGATGGCGACGAGCACGGTCACGTTTCTCAACCCGGTGTTCGGGGCGTTGTGGGGCGCGCTGTTCCTGGCCGAGACCATCTCGCCCACGTTCCTCGTGGGATCGCTGCTGGTGTTCGTGTCGCTCGCGCTGATCCTCGACGTTCGGCCCGCTGCGATGCTGCGGCGGTTGCGCAGGCCGGCCCCAGCGTCGGCGGTCCCGGTGCGATCGGAGGATTGACCCGAACGGGCACGCGGGTTGCCCGATCGTCCGCCCGGCATCCCGTCGTCAGCCGCCCCGGCGCGGGCCACGATCTACGGATGGAAGTGGGCTCAGGGACCACCGGTCATGCCTGATCGAGCCCAGCTGGCTGAACGCGAGCAGCTCGAGGCCCTGCGGCGATGGTCGCGTGCCGCGGGCGTCGACGCTGCGGTGCCGGTGGCTGACGAGGCTGCGCTCGTCCGGGAGGCGGCGCTGGCACCCCCCATCGCGGACGCCCAGGGCGTCGCGCGCGCAGGCATCGCGGGCATGCCGCGCGGAATGAGCCCCGCGATGCTGATGTCGATGCAGCGGTTCGCGGGCAACCGGGCGACGGTGCAGGCAGTCGGGCTGTTCCAGAAATCGGGATCCGCCGGGACGAAGAAGCCCGAGGAAGAGAAGGAACCGCTCGAGGAGGATGCCTCGGCGGGACCCGAGACGGCGGGACCCGAGGCCAAGCCGCCCAAGGAGACCAGCGCGGCTGCGGGTCCGCCCGACGGAGGGGGCCCGCCGGGCGGGAGTGCTCCGCCGCCGGCCGGAGGCGCCACCGGAGGCGCCACCGGCGGCGCATCGGGAGGAGCCGGGAGCCCGGGCGGTCCCGGCAATTCGGGCAGCAGCAAGTCGGGCACGGAGCCGACCGTCAAGCCGCCCGCGCTCGAGCCGGAGATCGCCGGCAGCGCCAAGTCCGGCACCGAGCCCACCACCAAGCCGGGCCCGATCGGCGGGACGCTCGGCGGGGCGGCGGGCGCGGCAATCGGGGCGGGAGATGCCAAGTCCGGCAAGGAGCCGCCGGCCAAGCCGGCCGATGTCGCGGGCGTTGCCGGGGGTGCGCTCGAGCCGAAGATCGCCGCCAGCGCCAAGTCCGGCACCGAGCCCACCACCAAGCCGGGCCCGATCGGCGGGACGCTCGGCGGGTCGGCGGGCGCGGCAATCGGGGCGGGAGATGCCAAGTCCGGCAAGGAGCCGCCGGCCAAGCCCGATGCGACGGCCGGCCTCACGCCGGGGGCCAAGCCCACCGGCACGGCCGGGGCGGGCGGCGGCGGCACCACCCCCGGCGGCGGCGGTCACGTCGTCCCGCCCGGCCCGACGGGCACCGCTGGTCCGACCGCTCCGCCGGCCTCCGTCCCGCTCGGGCCCCACGGGTTGCCCGACCCGGAGACCGCGAAGTCGGGCATCGACTGGAACCAGATCCTGAGCGATTACGGGCCGCCGGTGCGCACCGTGCTCGAGGTCGGGCGCCTGATCCCGGGCTGGGGGTTGCTGGCGGGCTTCGGCGCGGACGCGCTCAACTTCCAGAGCGACCTCGCGTCGATCCCCAAGTCGGAGAACTCGGATCTCGCGACGGGCCTGATCGTGTTCCGCAACTTCGTCAACATCGGCAACAACGGGCTCGGCCACATCCTGTACGTGAACCAGCTGATCCAGGACGGTCTCGCGGGCTCCGTCGTGGGCGCCGAGTTCACGCCGCTCACGGCGGCCGCGAACGAGGTCCTGAGCGGCGTCAAGGTCGGCCTCGACGAGGTCCAGATGGGGACCGACATCGTCATCGAGGTCGAGGCCCTCTACGAATCGAACCACGCCCCGACCTCCGCCGAAGCGGAGCAGTGGAAGCAGCTCGCCGACGGCTACGCCGCGAACCTCCTGGGTGACGTCGTGAACATCACCCTCGACATCATCAGCCTGGCCAGCGCCGGCGCTGCGAACACCGCTCCAGTGCAGCAGGCGAGGGAGCCGCTGTCGCTCGCGGGCGCGTTCATGAAGAGCGCCGTGCCGAACATCATCGGCGGCCTCAACGGCGTCATCGGCGTGTGGCTCGGCAACCTGATGACCGCCGGCCGGCACGCGTACGAAGGGTCGCCGACGGAGCTGCGCGAGCAGGCGCTCATCTACGACATGGCGGGCGGGTTCGTCGATCACGAGGCGGGCCAGGCACGCATGACGTACTCCGCAGTCGATGCCGTCATCGGCGCGTTCGAGGCATATGCGGACCAGCAGATCGAGCAACTCAATGCCGTCGCCGGGGCGCTGTCGGGCGGCAAGACGGCGTTCCAGCTCATCCGCGACGCCGTCCAGTCGGGCCTCGAGGACATGCACACCAAGCTGTCGATGGTCGAGCAGCTCGCCTCGCTCGCGTCGAACGCCCAGACCAACGCCGCGGCCATCTCGGATGCATGCGACACCATCCTGGGTGCGCTCGACAGCCTCGTCATCCCCAGCTACACGCTGCCCCAGGTGGAGCTCGGGGACAGCGTCCTGGCCGACGCGACCGAGTATCTCGCGAACCAGGCCACCGCTGCCGCCAATGCCCTCATCCGGCGCACGGTCGCGAACGTCCAGTCGCGCATCGACGGGGTCAAGGACGAGGTGCGCGGACCGGTCGAGGCCGCGCAGCAGAAGGCCGACAACCTCGGCGAATGGCTGGCGCTGCTGGCCACCGAGAGCGCGGCCATGGCCGGCACCCTCAACGGCTACATCGTCAAGTTCAGCGAGGGGCTCGGGAGGTGCACCAGCGCCGAGCAGGTGATGGACCTGATCATCGGCCAGATCAGCGACCTGACCGGGATGCCGAAGTTCACCGTCCAGGACATGCGCGACGGCTGGCACAGCATCGGGACCTACATCGACGGGTACGTCGCGCTTGGCCAGAGCCTCCACCAGCGGGCCACCGACCTGCGCCAGCATGCCGATGCGCGCGAATCCGGCATCGACGCCGGCCCCGACTTCGCCCCGCCGCCGCCGCTCCTGCCGCCCGGATCGGGGACCGGGGCCGGCGCGCCGGGCGGTGGCACGCCGGGTGGTGGGGCGCCCGGCGGTGGGCAGCCTCCCGCCCAGCCGGAGACGGCCGTCGCATAGCGATCCGCGGGCAACGCGGACCATGTCGTCAGCCGCCGTCAGCGGTTGTCGAGCTCGTCCGACTCGCACATCGCGTCCTCGTTGATCGCTGCGTCGCACTCCTGGCAGATCGGCGGATCCCAGCCGCCGACCTCGGGCAGGTCCGTGCGCCCGCAGGTGGAGCACACGAACATCGGCGTGTCGTCCTGGGTTTGCGCCCCGGCCCATGCCTCCGGGCCTGCGTTTGCCCCGACCTTCGCCGGCCACGATCCGCGCGTTGCTCGCCTCAACCAGTGCGTCGCCGAGTCCTCCGTTCGTCGCCGGTCGCGTCGTCGCGCGCCGCGCATACGGCGTCGGTCGCCGTCGCCAATCGGCGATCGCCCGACCTCGTGTCCGCGGCGGCCACCTGCTGCGATTCTGCCAACCACCGCCGGTGGCGGTGATAGTCGGGACTCTGACAGCTGTCGACCGGAGTCTGGCTCGATCGCGCGGGATCCGCCGCGCGGTTCACGCACGTTTTGTGCCGCCCCACGGCCCCAGGACGGATTGCCCAACATCGTGGTGGGGCCCGACCCGGACTATCACCGGCACGCGCGGTGGCTGACACGACTTTGCGGCGATTCTCCGGTTAGCACCGCGTACGGCGGTGCCTGGCATATGTGCTGCGGGATGGCTGCGTGTTCGGGGCAAGGGCCGCCGTCCGCAACGGGGCACCGCCGTCCGCGATGAGTGTCGCCGCATCGCGATGAGCACGGGTTCATCGGCAACCGGGGTGATGTCCGAAGACATTGCCGCGGCGGCGATGCGCGGACGCTCATCGGGGACGGAGGTGGTTGTAAGCGGGCGCAGGCACCGGGCGTGACCCTACGCCTTGATCCGGTGCCGGTCCGGGTCGTACATCGGGCGGAGCGAGGCACGCGCGGGGTATCGCACCCCGGCGATGTCGATCTCGAACCGTCCGTGCTCGATCGCGTCGCGCGGCAAACCGGCCGGATCCTCGAGCATCGCCAGGCCAACCGCGCCGCCCAGGGTGTGGCCGTATGCCCCGGCCCGGACGACGCCGACGACGCGATCGTGGAGCAACACGGGCTCACCGCCGTACAGCAGCGGCTCGGCGTCCTCGACCAGCACCTGGACGAGCCGGCGCCTGGGCGGCCCGGCAACGGCACGCGCCGCGAGCAGCGCGTCGCGCCCCACGAACCCACCCGGCTTGTCCCAGGCGACGGTGAACCCCAGCCCGGTGTCGAGCGGGGTGTCGGTGTTGTCGATGTCCAGCGCGTAGTCGCGGTAGGCCTTCTCCAGGCGCAGGCTGCCCAGCGCCCCCATCCCGACGTTCCGGTACCCGAGGTCCTCGCCGGCCTCCATCAGCTGGTCGTACGCGGTGAGCGCCAGCTCGGCCGGGACGTGGAGCTCCCAGCCCAGCTCGCCCACGTAGGTGACCCGCATCGCGAGCACCCGCCCGTACCCGAGGTCGATCTCCCGTGCGGTCAGGTACGGGAACGCCTCGTTGGACAGGTCGGCGCCGGAGAGTCGTGCCAGCAGCTGCCGCGACCGTGGACCCTGGACGCTGAGCAGGGTGGTCCCGGAGGTGACGTCGGTGACGGTGACGAGGGCATCGTCCGGCGCATGCCGCTCGATCCAGGGCGCGATCCGGCGGTGGATGAGGTCGGTGACGACGACAAGGAACCGCTCCTCAGCCAGCCGCGTGACGGTCAGATCGGCCTCGATCCCGCCTGCCACGTTGAGCCACGGGGTATAGACGATGCGCCCGATGGGCACGGACACGTCGTTGGCGGACACGAGGTTGAGGACGCGCTCGGCGTCCCGGCCCTGGACGATGAACTTGGCCATCAGCGACATGTCGAGCATCCCGACGGCGTCGCGAACGGCGTGATGCTCGGCCGCCTGGAGCGGGAACGACGCATCCCGGCCCCATCCGTGGGCGATCCGCGGCTCCGGGCCGGGCTCCGCGAACCACTCCGCGTACTCCCAGCCCGACGAGGGTGCGAAGTGCGCGCCGGCCGCGGCGAGCCGGTCGTGGATGACCGAGCGCCGGATGTTGCGGGCGGTCCGCGGATGGGCGTTCGGGAATGCGACATCGCCGAACAGGTCGCCCAGCAACTCCACGGTCCGCTCGGCGCGGAAGCGACGGCTCGTCTCGTAGGTCTGGGTCCGATCCACGGCCATCCCGGTGACGTCGGCCTGCGGCACGCCGTCCGCGATCCATTGCGCCATCAGGCTGCCGACGCCGCCGCTGAGGATGATCCCCAGCGAGTTCATGCCCGCCGCAACGAAGTAGCCACGCAGCTCCGGGGACTCGCCCAGCTGGGGCATGTTGTCCGCGGTGAACGACTCCGGCCCGCAGAACATCGTCCGGACCCGAGCGTCGTGGAGCGAGGGGAACCGGTCCATCGCGCGGGTGAGGAACGGGCCGATCCGGTCCCAGTCCGGTGGCAGGCTGGCGAACGCGATGTCCGCCGGGACGCCGTCCAGCGACCACGGGGCAGCGGTCGGCTCGAACAGCCCGACCAGGATGCCGCCGCCCTCCTCGCGGTAGTAGCCGTACCGGTCCGGCTCCTCGACGATCGGCAGGTCGGGGTGGGCCCAGTCCACGGTGTCGGTGATCAGGTAGTAGTGCTCGGCGGCCTGGAGGGGTACCGACACCCCGCTCATCGCGCCCAGCTCGCGCGCCCACATCCCGGCGGCGTTGACGACGTGCTCGGTGCGGATCGTGCCGCGGTCGGTGACGACGCCGGTCACCCGCCCGCGCGCCGACGTGACGCCGGTCGCCGCGACGTGCTCGAAGATCCGGGCGCCGCCCATGCGCGCGCCCCGCGCGTAGGCCATCGTGAGGTCCGCGGGGTTCACCCGGCCCTCGTCGGCCACGTAGAACGCGGCGAGGACGTCGTCGGTCCGCGCCGCCGGCCACAGCTTCCCGAACTCCGATGCCGAGATCTCCTGGTCATCGACGCCGTGCGCCCGGGCAAACGCCGCTTCGCGACGCAGGCCCTCGAGCCGCTGCGGGTTGGTGGCGAGGTGGAGGTGGCCGATCGGACGCCACCCGGTTGCCTGGCCCGTCTCCTGCTCCAGCGACATGCACAGCTCGCGCGTGTAGCGGGCCGCCCACAGCAGCGTCTCGTGCGCCATCCCGGCCGACGTGATGAGGCCAGCCGCATGCCATGTGGTGCCCGACGTCAGCTGGCGCCGCTCCAGCAGGACGACATCGCGCCAGCCCAGCTTGGTCAGGTGGTACGCGATGCTCGCGCCGATCACGCCGCCACCGATGATCACGACCTGCGCCTGATCCGGGAGTTCGCCCGAGCGTCCGCCCGTCGCCGCCTGTGCTGCCGATCCCTGTTCCGTCACCGCGACCGCCTCCGGTCTGCTGCGTGCTTCGATCCCGCCGGGGCGCTGGGGGCCGAATCCGTATGACCGATCGTAGCCCGTGGCGCCGCCGCCGCCGGTGCCGTTGCGCGAGCCGACGTCGCGGATGGCGACCGGATGGTCCTGTCGCGGGGGTGACGTTTGGTCAGGTTCGGGGCCCGGCAGGGCGGTCGTATACAGATGCTCCACGTATGGGGGTACCGCGCGAGGGAATTCCGGGGACCCATGTCGAGTGACCAGTTCGAGGCCGGGACCGTCACGCCGGCCGACCCATCGAGCGCAGATTCGCTACGCCTCGTCCGGCTGCGCCTGTACCTCACGATTGCGGCGTCCGGCATCCTGCCGATGGCCCTGGGCTCGCCCCTGATCAGGGTGCTCACCGGCGGCGCGGGCGGGATCCAGCCCATCCACATCGTGGCCCTGGTCGCGCTCGGTGCGTTCCTGGTGGTCCTGATCCGCTGGATGACCGGCGAGATCCTGCTGCCCGCCGCGGAGCTCGAGGCATCGCGCACGGAGCTCCATCGCGCCTACCGCGAGGCCCGCGAGCACGCGCTCATCGACGGCCTCACCGGGCTCGGCAACCACCGCGCGTTCCAGGAGGAGTTCAAGGCGCTGCTCGACCAGGCGCAGCGATACCGGCACGACCTGTCGCTGGTCCTGCTCGACCTCGACGAGTTCAAGCTCGTCAACGACAGCCAGGGGCACGGGGTCGGCGACACGGTGCTGGCGGAGGTCGGGCGGCTGCTCCGCCAGCAGACCCGGCTGGCCGACCGCGCGTTCCGGATCGGTGGTGACGAGTTCGCGCTCCTGCTGCCGCACACCGGTTCCGCGGGTGCCGCGCAGCTGGCGAGGCGAGTCCTCGCGGCGGGCCTCGAGGTCCGGCCCAACGCCGAATACCCGCGCCCGATCTCGTTCTCGGCCGGGGTGGCAACGTGCCCCGCCCACGCCAGCACGCGGGAGCAGCTGCGCCTGTATGCCGACTCTGCGATGTACCGAGGCAAGCGCGCGGGCCGGACGACCGTGACCATCGTCGACCCGGCCCTCGACGGCGAGCAGGTCGACGAGCAGAAGCGAACAGAGCTGTCGCAGGCGCTGGGGCAGGTCATCGCCGACCGTGCGCTGCGACCCGTGTACCAGCCCATCGTCCACCTCGACACCGGTCGGATCATCGGCTACGAAGGGCTGATCCGCCCCGCAACCACCACCCCGTTCACCAATCCCGGCGCACTGTTCGCGGCGGCCGAGATCAGCGGCCACACCGTGGACCTCGACGTGGCCTGCCTCGCCGTCGTGCTCGCCGGAGCCCGCGCGATCCCGGATCCGCTGCTGATCACGATCAACGTCTCGCCGCGCACGCTGGAGGCCCCCGAGTTCGGCGCCGCCCGGCTGCTGCGCATGGTCGCGACCGCGGGCCTACCGACCGACCGGGTCATCCTCGAGGTCACCGAGCGAGACGTCATCCACGACATTCCGCGCGTGCTCGCGGCGCTCGACGGGTGTCGCGCGGGCGGCATCCGGATCGCCGCGGACGATGTCGGGGCCGGGAACGCCGGGCTGCGGCTGCTCAGCCAGTTCCGCTTCGACGTGGTCAAGATCGACCTGTCGCTCGTCCAGGCGGGCACCGGCCAGGAGACGGTTCGCAGCGTGCTCGGCTCGCTGGTGGACCTGGCCAGGCGCTGGGACGCGCTGGTCGTGGCCGAAGGCGTCGAGACGCCGGCTCAGCTGGCCCTCACCCGGGAGCTCGCGATCGGGGCCGGCCAGGGGTACCTGCTGGGTCGACCCGGCACGGACGTCAACCTCGAGACGGTGGACGTCGAGGCGCTGCTGCAGCCATCGACGAACCCGTACGTCCGGCTCGGCCTGGAGGGCTTCACGGTCGAGGGCGGCGCTGACGGCGGGGCCGGCGCCTCGGGGTGGCAGCTGCCGGGTTCGACGTGGCCGGGCACGCCATCGAGAGCACCGGTGGCAGGCTCGTAGCCTCCTCGCCCTGACCGTCGACCGCGGGCTGCCGGCCGCCTGCCGCCGTCGGCCGGCGGCTCCGTCCCGTGGTTCCCGTACAAAGGTCCCTTGTCCCGCGGCCAGCGGCCCTCAATTCTCCGTGCATGGCCCTGCAAGACCCTCGGATGCACGTCGAGGAGCCGGTCCGGCGCGAGCTCGCGTGGCTGGTCCTTCGCGGGATCGCCCTGGTCGCGGTCATCGCGATGCTGGCCGTGCTGCCCGTCGTGATGTCGCTCGACGTCCCCACCCGCGACGAGATCGCCACCGCAGCCCCGACCGTGCTCCTCGCCTACGCGCTCGCGTCGAACGCGCTCCGCCTGGTCCGCGGCCGCTCGACCCCCGACGAACGGCTGACGGCATGGGCACGCGCGCGCGAGGTCGATGCGGACGATGCGCTGCTGGGTCGCATGGTGGCGCTGTGGGTGCCGATCGGGCTGCTGGCGGCGCTGAGCCTCCTGGTCTGGCCGCACATCACGGACCCCAACCCGGCCCTGGCGTGTGCCTGGGTCGTGCTCGGCCTGCCGCCGATCGCGGTGGCCTGGGCGTTCGCGAGCACCTCGTGGCTCGATGCGTGTCGCGACGCGCTGGCCCACGCCGAGGACGAATCGACCGCGCGGTTCCGCCGCTACTGGGCAAACCCGGGTCGCTGAGCACCCGCGGCGCCGGGTTCCCCGCGCTCCGCGGCCCCGAGAACGCCCGCGCCGCCCGCGGGGAGCGCCAGCGCCCCCGGCGGGAACACCCGCGCCGCCCGCGGGGAGCGCCCGCCCCGCGGCCCCGCAGCGGCAGACGGCATACGATCGGGTCGTGCGATACGAGACGACTGTTTGACCGGGGGACCCGCCGCTTGACCGGCATCCCGCCGCGCCGGGTGTCGCTGATCGTGATCGATGGTGCGGGCGAAGTGCTCGGTCGCCTGCCCGAGTTCCCCGTGGCGACACCGTGGTGGCAGGAGGTCCGACCGGTCGTCGAGGGCGCCCGCGAGCGGTTCGGGCTCGACATCGTGGTGCTCCGCCTGTTCGATTCCGAGCTGCCCAAGCCGCAGGGCGGCGGCGTGATGTACGTGGCCCAGGCGCAGGGCCCCCTGCCCGACGGTGCGGCGGCGGTGCTGGAGCCGTTCGACGGCGTTCTCGTGGACGACGCCCAACGGCTGCGCTGGGCCGAGCCGGGCGGCCCGGGTGCCGACCTTGCCTGGGCGGAGGACGTGCTCCGCGTGCGGCGCCTCGAGCGGACCGGTCCCGCGGAGCAGCTGCGATCCTGGAACCTGTCGAGCATCTGGCGGCTGCCGCTCGTGGATGGCGCCGCATGGCTCAAGGTCGTGCCGCCGTTCTTCGCGCACGAGGGCGACATCCTGCGTCGATTGCAGGGCGGTCCGGTCCCGCGCCTGCTCGGCCACGATGGCGACCGGATCCTGCTCGAGGACATCCCGGGCGTGGACCAGCACGGCGCCGAGCTTCCCGAGCTGCTCGAGATCGTGTCGTCGCTGGTGGACCTGCAGGCGCGCTGGATCGGGCGCTCGGACGAGCTGCTGGCGATGGGGCTGCCGGACTGGCGCGGGGCCGGCCTGGCCGCGTCGATCGAGTCCGTCGTCGAGCGGCGGGCGAGCCAGGTCCCGGATGGTGCCCGCGGGGCGCTGGCCGCGTTCGTCGCGGGTCTGCCGGCGCGGTTCGAGGCGCTCGATGCGTGCGGGATCCCGCCGACCTTCGTCCATGGCGACTTCCACCCCGGCAACGTGCGCGGCGGGACCGAGACGGGTGGTGGCAACCCGGCCGCGGCGCGCGCGACCGATAGCCCCGGGTTCACGATCCTCGACTGGGGCGACTGCGGCGTCGGCAGCCCACTGCTCGACATGTCGGCATTCCTCGACCGGGTGCCGCCGGCCGCGGCCCCGATCCTCCGCGACCACTGGGCCTCGGAGTGGCGGCGGCACGTGCCCGGCTCGCATCCTGCCCGGGCTGCCGAGCTGATCGCCCCGCTCGCCGCCGCGCGCCAGGCGGTGATCTACCAGCTGTTCGTGGACAGCATCGAGCCGGTCGAGCGGCGTCACCACGACGCCGACGTGGTCGACTGGCTGGTACGCACGGCCGACCAGACGCTGCTCGAAGCGACGGCCGTCCACTGAGCTGGTGGTCCGATGGGCCGCGACGCTTGCCGCACGCGAGCGTCGCCCCGGCCAGCAGCCGCTCGCGCCGGCGGCCGGTGGGCACGTGCCCGTTGGTACCCGTTTGTGTCTGGTAGTCCTGACGCGCCTGCTCGTCCCGGGTGACCGGGACAGCCAGCACCCATGCGGCTGCCTGACGCGGATTCCGGCCTGAGCCGAGGGGAACGGGGCGTTTCACAGGCCGAATAGTCGCCGCAGTCCTCAATGACACGACTCGGACCGGCGGCGCGGCGACTCGGACCGGCGGCGCGGCGACTCGGACCGGCGGCGCGGCGACTCGCCCCGGCCTGCCGCAACGCGCCCGGGTAATCCACGGTGGAGCCGCCGCTGCTACCGTCAGTGCGTGCCACGCGTCGAACCCGATCAGCTGCTCGCCGACCTCGATCCGGAGCAGCGCGCTGCCGTCCTCGCGACGAGCGGGCCGGTCGCGATCCTGGCCGGCGCAGGAACCGGCAAGACGCGCGTCATCAGCCGTCGGACCGCCTACGCGATCGCGACCGGGGTCGTGCCCGCGGACCAGGTGCTCGTGGTCACGTTCACCGACAAGGCCGCGGGCGAGATGGTCGATCGCCTGCGCGCATTGGGCCTGCCCGGCGTGACCGCCCGTACGTTCCACGCCCACGCGCTGCGCCAGCTCCGGCACTTCTGGCCCGGCCGCCACGACGGGTCGCCGCTGCCGGGCATCCTGGATTCCAAGCTGCCGATCCTGGGACGCCTCGCCCGACAGCTGCCCGGTCACTACCGGTTCACGCCCGCCAAGGACCTCGCCGACGAGATCGAGTGGGCCAAGTCGAGGCGGATCTCGGCGGCGACGTACCGGCGCGAGGCGGTCACCGCGGCCGGCCGCGAGCCGCCGATCCCGGTCGACCTGTTCACGCGGGTGTTCGACGGCTACGAGGCGGCGAAGACGCGGGCGAACCGCATCGACTTCGACGACCTGCTGGTCGAGACGGTCGGCCTCCTCGAGACCGACGCCGACGCCGCCGCGACCGTGCGGGCGCGCAAGGGCTGGTTCAGCGTGGACGAGTACCAGGACACCAGCCCGCTCCAGCAGCGGCTGCTCGAGCTGTGGCTCGGCGAGCGTCGCGAGCTGTGCGTGGTGGGTGACGAGGACCAGACGATCTACTCGTTCACCGGCGCGTCCTCGGGCTTCCTGACCTCGTTCGCGGCGCGCTGGCCGGGTGCCACCGAGATCGCGCTGGTCCGCAACTACCGATCGACGCCGCAGGTGCTGGAGCTCGCGAACCGGCTGATCGCCGCCGAGGGCGGGACGAAGCGACTCGAGGCGACGAGGGATGCCGGCCCGGAACCGGCGATCACCCGCAACGTCTCGGCGGACGCGGAGCTGGCCGCGCTGGTGGCCGCGATCCGGGCCCGGATCGCGGATGGCGTCGCCCCGGCAGAGGTCGCCGTGCTGGTCAGGATGAACGCGCAGCTCGCCCCGATCGAGGAGGCGCTGACGCGCGCGGGCGTCCCGTATCAGGTCCGTGGGCTCCGGTTCTACGACCGCCCGGAGGTGCGCAGCGCCGTCGCCAGCCTGCGCCGTCGCGGGCTCGACGCTCGCGGGTTCGAGCTTCGGGCCGCCATCCGCAACCGATGGGCCGAGGACGTGGGCTACGAGGAGCAGGGGATCCCCGAGGGCGACGAGGCGCGCGAGCGCCAGGCCTCGCTCGAGACGCTGCTGGCGATCGTCGACACCGTCGTCCGGGCGAGCGCGTCCGCCGACGCGGCGAGCGTCCTCGCGGAGCTCGAGGCACGCGCCGCGCACGAGCAGGCGGGTGCGGCGGACGGCGTGAACCTGCTGACCTACCACCGCGCCAAGGGCCTCGAGTGGGACGCCGTGTTCCTCCCGGCGCTGGAGGAGGGGAGCCTCCCGATCCGCCAGTCGCGCGACGACGACGCTGCGCTCGAGGAGGAGCGGCGGCTGCTGTACGTCGGCATCACCCGGGCGCGGACGCATCTAGCGCTGTCATGGGCGGAGCGCCGCGAGACCCGCGGCAAGGAGGCCAAGCGACAGCCCAGCCGGTTCCTGCTCGACCTCCGGCCACGGCCGAAGCGGACCGTCCGCGACCTGCCCGGCCCGCCGGCGTTCGTACGGGCACCTCGCGCGGGGACCGACGGGGACCCGCTGTTCGCGGCGCTGCGCGAGTGGCGGACCGCGCGCGCGCGCGACGAAGCGGTCCCGCCGTATGTCATCGCGCACGATGCGACCCTGGCGGCGATCGCCGAGACGCGGCCACGGACGATGGCCGGGCTGCGGCGTGTCAAGGGGATGGGTCCGGCCAAGCTGGAGAGGTACGGCGACGAGATCCTGTCGGTGGTCGAGGCGTCGGAGGCGTCGCGCGCTCAGCAGAACCAGTAGCGCCCGCGGGCTCCGCCCAGCGCGTTCGTTTCAGGCGGCCAGGTCGCGACGCCGGAACGCCCACAGGGCAGCAGCCCAACCCGCGACCGCGATGGCCGCGAACAGCGCGAGGTCGCCGATCGGGAACGTCCCGTCATCGATGATCGCGGTCGTGCCGAAGTGGTTCCACGCGGACAGCGCGCCGATCCAGTGCCAGTCCGCGGAGACCCCGGAGATGACGAACAGCACGTACATCAGGATGAGGACGCCACCGACGGTCCCGACGCTCGTGCCCCGGCTCAGCGTCACAACGGACACGAGGCAGGCGGGCGCGGCGATCGCACACCCGAACGCGAACGCGAGCACGCCCGCCAGCGTGAAGTTGACGAGATCGAAGTCGGCACCGACGAGGCGTCCCACGGCCCACACGCCGAGGACCGCGGCCAGTGCGAGCACCGCCATCACGACGACCTGTCCGGCGATCGACGCCAGCAGATACCGGACCCGAGACGCGCCCGTGGCCAGCGGCAGGTCCAGGAAGCCGCGGTCGAGGTCCGTCGCGACGGCCCGGGTGCCCAGCAGCAGGCCGGCGATGGAGGCGATGATCGGCCACAGCCAGCTCGCGACGTAGGTGGTGAAGAACACGCCGGGATCGGACAGCAGCCCGGTCATCCCGAACGCCGCCAGGAACTCCTTGGGGAACGTCTCCATGTACGCCGAGAACAGCTCGTCGTTCTCGAGCATGATCGGGTACATCGCACCCATCAGCGCTCCATAGCCCAGCAGGACGATCCCGAGCCACAGGAGGATCGAGCGGTTGCGGCGCATCTCGAGCCGGAACGCGATCATGCCGGCACCTCCACGCGGCCGTCGGTGGGGCCGTCGGTGGGGCCCGCGCCGGGACCCGCGGCGATCGGGCCCGCGGCGGCGTCCTCGGCGCGGTAGTAGCGGAGGAACAGGTCCTCGACATCAGGGGTGGTGATCGAGATGTCGCGGACGTCGAGGCGGGCGATCCGGTCCAGCAGTGGGTTCACGTCGCCACGGACCATCAGGTGGACCTCGCGCCCGGTCGTCGTCGCAACCTCCACGTTTGGCAGGTCGAACGCATCGTGCGGCGGCGGTGCCGCCAGGACGAGGTTGATCGACCGCCAGTGCGTGCCCATCAGCTCGCCGACCGTCGAGACATCGACGATCCGCCCGTCGCGGATGATCGCGACCCGGTCGCACACCCGCTCGACCTCGACCAGGTTGTGACTCGACAGGAACAGCGTCCGGCCGTCGGCACGCGCCTCCGCCGCGAGCGCCAGGAACTCGCGCTGCATCAGCGGATCGAGGCCGCTGGTCGGCTCGTCGAGGACGAGCAGGGGCTCGTGGCCCATGAACGCCGCGACCACGCCGACCTTCTGTCGATTGCCGCGGGACAGGCGGCGGATCCGGACCGTCGGGTCGAGCTCCAGCCGCTCCGCCAGTGGATGCCAGGCGGCTCGCGGCAGGTGGCGCAACCGGGCGAGGTAGTCCAGCTGCTCGGCGCCGGTGAGCTCGCCCAGGAACCCGGGATCGCTGCCCAGGTAGCCGATCTGCCGGTAAATCCTCGGCGCGTCCTCGAACGCGTCCCCGCCCAGGATGCGTACCGAGCCACGCGTCGCGCGCAGGAAGCCGAGCAGGAGGCGGATCGTGGTCGTCTTGCCCGCGCCGTTGGGCCCCAGGAACCCGAACGCCTCGCCCTCGCGGACGTCGAGGTCGACATCCTCGATGCCCCGTCGGGAGCCGTAGTACTTGGTGAGACCGGTGGTCTCGATGACCGGATCGGCCATCCCGCGCCTCCGTCACTGGTCCGGGCGCATCGCCGGATTGCCCGTCGCACACGCGCCGGGCGTGCGGGCTCCGGCAGGCGGTCAGCCTGCGCCTGATCAGGGCTCATCGTCGGATCGGCCGACGCCGCCACGAAGGGTCGTTGGGCCCGATCGGAGCGTCCCCCGGTCCCGATCGGGGCGTCCCCGGTCCCGACCTCAGTCGGCCACACAACGATGTGGTGCGTTGTATGACGCCGATCGACGCGCTGGGCGCTGCGTCGCGACCCGCGGCAGCACCAGGTCACGTGGCAACCTGGCCAGCGAACGGTGGCGTGCGTCTTCGGCCAGTTGCAGGTGGCCAACGACGCACCCGGTCGTTGCCCGGCGAGGATCCGCATCGATCGGTCCGGTTAGCACGCGCCAGGTCGTTCCGTGGCCAGGTGCGGCGAGATAACACGCGCCAGGTCGTTCCGTGGCCAGGTGTGTCGAGGGCGCAGGTGTGGCGCCGGCGAGGGTGCCGGCGCTTGCCCAGCCCGCCCTACGCGACCGTGTCGAGCGGCTCGATCGCCTCCTCGAACTGGCTCGTGTACAGCTCCTGGTAGAAGCCTTTCGCGGCGAGCAGAGCCTCGTGCGTCCCGCGTTCGACGATCCGGCCCTCGTTCATGACCAGGATCATGTCCGCGTCGCGGATCGTGGACAGTCGGTGCGCGATCACGAACGACGTCCGGCCGCGCATCAGCCGGTTCATCGCGCGCTGGATCAGCACCTCGGTCCGCGTGTCGACCGACGACGTCGCCTCGTCCAGGATGAGGATCGGCGGGTCCGCGAGGAACGCGCGGGCGATCGTGAGCAGCTGCTTCTCGCCCGCCGAGACGTTGGTCGCGTCGTCGTCGAGCACGGTCTCGTAGCCGTCGGTGAGGGTGCGCACGAAGTGGTCGACGTGCGCCGCCTCGGCGGCCTCGACCATGTGGGCGTCGGCGACCTCGACATCGTCGGCCCCGTACTCGATGTTCTCGCGGATCGTGCCGTTGAACAGCCACGCATCCTGGAGCACCATCCCGAACGTCCGTCGCAGGTTGTCCCGCGTCAGCTGCCGGGTGTCGATGCCGTCGACGGTGATCCGTCCCGCGTCGACGTCGTAGAACCGCATCAGCAGGTTGACCAGCGTGGTCTTGCCCGCGCCGGTCGGTCCCACGATCGCGATCGTCTGGCCGGGTTCGACGGCCAGGTCCAGGTCCTCGATCAGCGGCTCGTCCGCCTTGTACCGGAACGAGACGCCCTCGAAGGTGACGCGTCCGGCGGCCGGCTCGGCGAGCACGGCCGGGGTCACCGGGTCGGGGATCTCCTCTTCCTCGTCGAGCAGCTCGAACACCCGCTCGGCCGATGCCACCGCGCTCTGGAGGACGTTGACGATGCTCGCCGCCTGGATGATCGGGAACGTGAACTGGCGGGAGTACTGGATGAACGCCTGCACGTCGCCCAGCGACATCTGGCCGCTGGCCACCCGCACGCCGCCGATCACCGCGATCGCGACGTAGCTGAGGTTGGAGATGAACATCATCGCGGGCTGGATGAGCCCGGAGATGAACTGCGCCTTGAAGCTCGACTGGTAGAGCTCCTCGTTGCGGCGGTCGAACTCGTCGATCGCCTCGTCCTGGCGCCCGAACAGCTTGACGATGGCGTGCCCCGTGTGCATCTCCTCGACGTGGCCGTTGAGCGACCCGGTCCGCTCCCACTGGGCCGCGAACTGCTTCTGCGACCGGCCGGCGATGAGCACGGTCACCACGAGCGACGCCGGCACCGCGAGCAGCGAGACCACCGCCAGCAGGGGGCTGATGGTGAGCATCATGATCAGCACCCCGACGACGGTGAGCACCGACGTGATGAGCTGGGTCAGGCTCTGCTGGAGGGTCTGGCTGATGTTGTCGATGTCGTTGGTCACCCGCGACAGGATGTCGCCCCGCGACTCGCGGTCGAAGTAGGCGAGCGGCAGCCGGCCGAGCTTCTCGTCGACCCGGCGACGCAGCCGGTACACGGTGCGCTGGGTCACGCCGGCCATGATGTACGCCTGCCCCCAGCTGAACACCGAGCTCAGCAGGTAGATGCCGGCCACGATGGCCAGGATCAGGGTCAGGCGCCCGAAGTCGACACCGACCCCCGGCACGACGTTGCTCATGCTCGCGAGCATGTCGGCGAGGTTGTCCTGACCCTGCGCGCGGAGCCCCGTCACGATCTGGGACAGCGGGACATTGGTCAGGCCCTGCTGGCCCAGCAGCTTGCCGACCACGCCCTCGAACAGGACGTTGGTCGCGTTGCCCAGCAGCCGGGGCCCGAGAATGGCCAGCGTGACGCTGACGACGCCCAGGGCGAGGACGAACCCGATCAGCAGCCGCTCGGGCCGGAGCTCGCGCAGCAGTCGCCGGAACGAGCCCCTGAAGTCCTTGGACTTGGCCGCGGGCATCTGCATGAACATGTGCCCCGGTCCGCCGCCCGGGCCCATCGGCCGTCGCGCGGGGGGACGCGCCCCGCCGCCGAACGCCCCCGGCCCGCCGCCGGGTCGGCTGCCGCCGCCGGCGCCGCCCGCGCCCGGCCCGCCCGCCGCGCCGCCCGAGCCGCCGCCCGGCCGGCCCGTCGACCCGCTCATGCGACCTCCTCCTCGGTGACCTGGGACAGCACGATCTCGCGATACGTCTGGCAGGTCCGCATCAGCTCGTCGTGGGTGCCGAGGCCCGCGATCCCGCCGGCCTCCAGGACCACGATCTGGTCGGCGTGGAGGATCGTTCCCACGCGCTGCGCGACGATGATCACGGTCGCTCCGCGCAGCTCGCGCGCGATCGCGGCCCGCAACCGGGCGTCGGTGCGGAAGTCGAGCGCGGAGAAGCTGTCGTCGAACACGTAGATGTCGGGCTGGTGCGCGAGCGCCCGCGCGATCGCCAGCCGCTGTCGTTGACCGCCCGACACGTTGGTGCCGCCCTGAGTGATCGGCGCCTCGAGCTGGTCCGGCATCTCGGTCACGAAATCGCGGCCCTGCGCGATCTCGAGCGCGCGCCACAGCGCCTCGTCGGTGGCATCGTCATCGCCCCAGCGGAGGTTGCTGGCCACCGTCCCGCCGAACAGGAAGGCGCGCTGCGGGATCATCCCGATCCGCTTCCACAGGTCGGCCCGGTCCATGTCGCGGACGTCCACCCCGTCGACCAGCACCGTCCCGCCGGTCGCGTCGTAGAACCGCGGGATGAGGTTGATCAGGGTCGACTTGCCGCTGCCGGTCGAGCCGACGATGGCGGTGGTCTCGCCCGGCCGGGCCGTGAACGAGATCCCGCTGAGCACGGGCTCCTCGGCGCCCGGGTACCGGAACTCCACGTCGCGGTACTCGACCAGGCCGCCACGCTGCGGGGAGATCGGGGTCGGCGGGTCGATGATCGCGGGCTGCGTGTCGAGCACCTCGCGCACCCGGCCCGCGGAGACCGCGGCACGCGGGACCATGACGAACATGATGACCGCGGTCATGACCGAGAACAGGACCTGCATGATGTACTGCAGGAACGCGGTCAGGTTGCCGATCGGCATGTCCCCGCTGTCCACGCGGTAGGCGCCGAAGAACAGGACCGCGACCGTGGTCAGGTTCATGATCGCCATCAGGCTCGGGATGGTGACCGCGAACAGGCGGTTGACGGTCAATGCGGTGACCATCAGGTCCTCGTTCGCCGCGTCGAACCGCTCCTCCTCGTGGCGCGTCCGGACGAAGGCCCGGATGACGCGAACGCCGGCGAGCGTCTCGCGCATCACGAGGTTGATCCGGTCGAGCTTGCGCTGCATCGCCTGGAACAGCGGCACCGCACGGGTCATCACGAACCCGATCAGGAGGGCCATGATCGGCAGGATCACCAGCAGCAGCCCCGACAGCGGCACGTCCTGGCGGAGCGCCATGATCACGCCACCGACGACCATGATCGGTGCGGTGATGATCATGTTGAGCGCCATCAGCACGAACATCTGGATCTGCTGGACGTCGTTGGTGTTGCGCGTGATCAGGCTCGCCGCGCCGAACTGGTTGACCTCGACCTGGCTGAACGTCTGGACCTTGCGGAAGATCGCGCTGCGCACGTCGCGGCCGAACGCCATGGCGGTCCGGGCGCCGAAGAACACGCCGATGATCGCGGCGATGCTCAGCGCGAAGGTCACCACCAGCATGAACCCGCCGGTGCGCACGATGTAGTCGGTGTCCCCCTTGACGACGCCGTTGTTGATGATGTCGGCGTTGAGCTCGGGGAGGTACAGGTTGGCGATCGCCTGCACCAGCAGGAGCGCCAGGACGAGCACGATCGGCCACCGGTATGGGGCGAGATACGTGCGCAGCAGTCCGATCATCGATGTGCCTCGGCGGGGGGATGGGGGAGCGTGGCATGGAGTCGTTCGCGAGCACGCCGGAGGGCGCGAGATCCGGACAGGAAGCCCCGGAGCTCGTCATCGGTGAGCTCGTCGAGGATCTTCGCGAGCCGCTCGCGGCGCTCGGTCGCGAGGCCCTCGATCATCCGCCGACCCGTCTCCGTGAGAGCGACCCGGATGACCCGCCGGTCCTCGTCGTCGCGCTGCCGGTGGACGAGGTCGCGCTGCTCCATCCGATCGACGATCCCGGTCGCGCTGGCCTGCGAGACGTCGAGCGACTCGGCCAGGGCGCGCATCGCGATCGGACCGTCGACGTCAAGCACCGCCAGGACGTGGAGGTGGACCAGGCTCAGCGGCCCGGCGGGCCACCGCCGCATGAAGCGCATCATCGACGATGGGGTATGGGACGTGAGCTCGCCGACGACCTCGCCCAGGAGCTCGGCGCGCGTGAGCGACCGCTCGGTCATGCGCTCAACGTCAGGTAGATGTTCAACACGGCATGAAGGATATAGGCCGCGGGGATGGCTGTCCAGCGAGGGTGGACAAGCGCCCGGATCACCCTGCGTCGACGCCCTCGCCCGTCCGCGCGTCGTCGCGCCCTCGCCCGTCCGCGCGTCGTGCCATCTACCGCGCGGTGCGGTGCAAGCGCGGAGGAATGGTCAGGCACCGCGAGACCCGGTGATAGTCACGGTTCTGCCACCTCTCGCGGGTCATCGGACGTCGGCCCGAGCGAAGCCACGTTCGGCGATTCGGTCCACCCGCCGGTCGAACGCGGATTTCCGGTCAAGACTTGGACTACCACCGGCGACCGCGGTGCCTGACAACCGATTCGCCGATTCGCAGCGATAGCACCGCGATGCGCGGTATGTGGCAGCGGCGGGCGCCGATGACCGGACGCCGAATGACCGGACGCCGATGACCGGACGCCGACCACGAGGGCGGCAATCCGACGAGGAACGCGCGGCGCCGTCAGGCTTGCGTCCTCAGGCGCGCTTGCGCACCTTCCAGATCTCCTCGCACGGCCACTGTCGGGCCCACGCGTAGGGCATCCAGGGATAGCGCGTCGTCGCGCCCTCGGGGATCTGTGGCTCGACGAGGTCCTCGATCTCGAAGCCGCTGGCAGTCAGGAGCCGGATCCAGTCGCCGTGGCTGGGATGGAACTCGATCGCGCCGTTTGCGTCCGGCCACTCGGTCCGGCCCATCCCGAACATCGGGCGCACCAGGCGCTCCGTGACGGGCTCGTCCTCGAGGTCCGGGCTGCACAGGTAGGCCAGCACGTGATTGGTCAGGAACGACAGCCGGCCGCCGGGCCGCAGCAGCCGCGCGGCCTCCGGGACCCACGCCGCAGGATCCGCCCACAGGGCCGCGCCGTACTCGCTGATCGCGAAGTCGAACGACGCGTCGGGGTAGGGGACTCGCTCCGCGTTGCCCAGCAGCAGCGGGAAGTCGATGCCGTGCTCCCGCTGGAGCCGGACCGCGGTCTCGAGCTGGCGTGGCGAGTTGTCGATGCCCACCACGCGGGCGCCGCGCCGGGCCATCCAGGCGGAGACGTACGCGGTTCCGCAGCCCAGCTCGATGGCGTCCGTGCCGGCAAGGTCGTCGGGCAGCATGCGAGCCGACGACTCCGGGACGCCGTAGATGCCCCACGTCTCGTCGCCCGGCGCGATGGCCCAGGCCCGCTCTCCGGACGCGACGTACTCGGCCGCGTAGCCGTCCCACGCGGCCCGGTTCGCCGCGACGTGATCCGGCAGATCGCCATCGTCACCGGCGCCGGACGCGCTCACCGCTCGCCGAGGTGCTTCGCCCTGGCGGCCAGCAGGATCTCGATCGTCCGCTCCGCCGCCGGACGCAGGTCCACCTGGACGTGCCCGACACCCAGGTCGCGCCATGCATCGAGCGCTCGCGCGACCTCGTCCACGTCCGGCGCGAGCGAATCGGCGGATCCTGGTCGGCCCCCGGCGGCGCGTTCCGAATCCAGGGTCACGCCCACCGTGACCTCGAGCGTCGCCGGGTCGCGACCCACGGCCTCGCACGCCGCGACGAGGTCCGCGCGACGCTCGTGGAAGCGATCGGTCGGGAAGCCGAACCAGGCCGCATTCCACGCGTCGGCGTGGCGGGCGGTGAGCCGCAGGACACGCTCTCCCCTCGCCGCGATCAGGATCGGGATCCGCCCCGGCAGCCGCGCCGGCCGCGGCGGCGGCGGGATCAGGACCGCGTCATCGACAGCGTGCCAGCGACCGTGGAACGTCACCCGCTCGCCACGCAGCAGCGGCAGGATGATCTGGAGCGCCTCGTCGAACCGGCCCGCGCGGTGGTCGAACGGGTAGCCGAACGCGGTGTACTCGGGCTCGTGCCATCCCGTGCCGAGGCCGAGGATCAGCCGGCCCGCCGCGACCTCGTCGAGGGTGGCGGCCATCTTGGCCAGCAAGGCCGGCGGGCGGAACCCCGTCCCCAGGACGATCGTGCCCAGCTCGGCCCGTTCGGTCGACGCGGCGAGCGCGGCGAGCAGCGTCCACGCCTCGTGGATCCCGTCCTCATCCTCGCCCGGCATCCGGAAGATGAAGTGGTCATAGACCCACAGGCTGTCGATTCCGCCCGTCTCTGCGAACCTCGCCAGGTGGCGAATCCGCGGCCAGCCGACGGCGCCAGGGCCGTCGGAATCGTTCATGGGGAGCACGATTCCGATCTTCATCGAGCCATGGTACGGCGCGAGGCGGGCGAAGGAGTGCGGTGGTTGCGGGTCCGGTGATCTTGACGCGCCACCGATGCTTGGAACTGCCGACGCCCGCTCGGACTCGGGCGCTGCGGCATCGATGTGACCGGGGCCGGGTTCTCGATGAGGCCCAACGGCGCATCGAACGCAATCCGACGGCCGGCGGTGACGCCGGTCGTCGCGATTCCCGACAATAGCGTCGCTGCCCGCGTCCGGGCGCTCGAAGGGGATCGATGACGCTCCAGCTCCAGCTCCCGCGCCGCAGCCCGCAGCTCGTGGCCGGCATCGTCGTGGCGGTGCTGTTCTGGGTTGCGGTCATCGCGCTGTCGGACCCCGCGATCGACGTCAGCGAGCCGTTCTCTGGCCGGGTTGTCACGGCCCAGGACGCCCGCTCCTACTACGGGTTCAACCTTGGTGACCTGTACGCGGGCCGGACCGAATGGAACACCATCGGCGCCTACCCGTACTCGCCCGCCTTCGCCCAGCTGGTGTACCCGCTCGACCTGCTGCCGTGGCCGGCGTTCGTCGGTGTCTGGACGGCGATCCTGATCGGGGCGGTGTTCGTGCTCACGGGTCCCGAGCTGTTCCTGTTCGGGTTGGTCGTGGGCGCCATGGAGATCGCCGGCGGCAACGTGTCGCTGGTCCTGGCCGTGGCGATGGTGGCCGGGTTCCGCTGGCCGTGGACCTGGGCGCTGATCCTGCTGACGAAGATCACCCCGGGCGTCGGGCTGCTGTGGTTCCTGCTCCGGCGCGAGTGGCGGCAGCTCGCGATCGCATTGGGAGCGACGGCGGCCATCGCCCTCGGATCCGCCGCGCTGATGCCCGATGCGTGGCGCGACTGGGTCTCGCTGCTCGCCTCGAACACGGGCAAGGGAGGGACGTGGGCGGCGGTGCCGATCCCGCTGCTCGTGCGGGGGCCGATCGGCGTGCTGCTCATCGTCTGGGGCGCGCCGCGCAACCAGCGCTGGGTGGTGCCGGTCGGCGCGATGCTCGCACTCCCGGCGCTGTGGTACGGATCGCTGTCGATCCTGCTGGCCGTGATCCCGCTCACGACGCCGGCCGAGCGGGAGCGAGCCCGGCAGCGGGTGCGGCGATTCGGTCGCGCGCCGATTCCCGCCTAGGAGCCCAGGACGCTCCGCAGCGCGTCGGCGAACGGCTCGAGGTTCGCCTGGGTGAACCCGGCGACGTTGATCCGGCCGCGACCGACCACGTACACCCCGTGCTCCTCGCGCAGGCGCGCGACCTGGTCCGTGGTCAGCCCCAGCAGCGCGAACATCCCGCGCTGGGTTGCGATGCCACCCCAGTCGCCCGGGATCGAGCGGGCCTCGAGCGCCGCGACCAGCGCCCTCCGGTTGTCCTTGATCCGGTCTCGCATCCCGGCAAGCTCGACCTCCCAGCGCGCGCGCAGCTCGGGGTCGGCGAGCACCGTCCGCACGATGTCCGCCCCGTGCGCGGGTGGGTTCGAGTAGTTGACCCGGATCGCGATCCTCACGTGGCTCTGGACCGCCGCCGCGTCCTCCGCCGACCGGGCGATGACGACCATCGCGCCGACCCGCTCCGCATACAGCGAGAACGTCTTGGAGAACGAGGTCGACACGAGCAGCTCGGCGCCGGGTCGAACCAGCTCACGGAGCCCGGCGGCGTCCTCGGTCAGGCCGTCGCCGAACCCCTGGTAGGCAAGGTCGACGAGCGGCAGCAGGCGGTTGGCCTCGATCACGTCGCCGATCCTGCGCCACAGCCCGGGGGAGGGATCGACGCCGGTCGGGTTGTGGCAGGCGCCGTGGAGCAGCACGATGTCGCCCGGCGCCGCCTGGCCGAGCGCGTCGAGCAGCGCAGCCTCGTCGATCCGCCGTCCGGTCTGGTCGGTGTACGGGTAGGTGCGGATCCGGAACCCCGCCGCATGGAACAGCTGGGGGTGGTTGGGCCACGTGGGCTCGCTCATCCACAGCGTGCCCCCGGCACCGGTCTGGCGCAGCAGGTCGGCTGCCACGCGGAGGCCGCCCGTCCCGCCGGGGGTCTGGGTGACGAGGGCTCGCCCGGACGTGACGGCCTCGTGATCCGCCCCCAGGACGAGGTCGCGAACGATGGAGCGGTAGGCCGCATCGCCGTCGATCGGCCGGTACAGCTTGCTGCCCGCGGCCGTGGCCAGCCGCCGTTCCGCCTCGATCACGGTGTCCAGGACCGGGGTCGTGCCGGTCGCATCGACGAACACGCCGGACGAGAGGTTGATCTTCGCCTCGCGCGGGTCTGCGCGGTACGCCTCGGCAAGGCCGAGGATCGGATCCGGCGGGGCGGGAGTGCGGGCGAGCGACGGCAGCGACACGATGGACCTCGATCGGTTCAGGCGGTTCAGGGGCGCCGGCACCGACGATACACGCCCGAACGGGTTGCGGGCCGGTAGCGAGGGGGTCTGCCGCCCGAGCGCGCACCCGCTGCCGCGGCCGCGGGCAGGGTCAGCCCGGCGCCGACCGCGTCCGGCGGGCATCGCCCCTTCGTCAGCAGCAGCCGTCGGTCACCACCGGCAGCGCGCGCGCCGAGCGCAGCGAGGCCGGGATCCCCCGGATGGCCGCGCCCATGGCGACCTCGCCCACCGCGGGCCGGCGCGCCCGGATGATCGCCGCGTACATGCCATCGGCGACCGCGTGCGTGGCGGCGATCTCGACATCGGTCAGGCCGGCGCGCTCGAGGCCGGTCGCGTACTCGCTGAACGACAGAGCACCGGCGATACAGCCCGCGAACGAGCCGCGCGCCTCACGTTCGGTCTCGGTCAGGCGGTCGTCGGCCACCACGTCGCTGACGCCCACCCGGCCGCCGGGGCGAAGCACCCGTGCGATCTCGGCGAACACCGCCGACTTGTCGGCCGCGAGGTTGATCACGCAGTTGCTGATCACGACGTCCACGCTGGCGTCGGCCAGCGGCAGCGATTCGATCGTCCCCTGGAGGAACTCGACGTTGGTCGAGTCCGCTGCCGCGGCATTGCGACGGGCGAGCTCGAGCATCTCGTCGGTCATGTCGACGCCGATGGCGCGGCCGGTCGGCCCGACCCGCTGCGCGGACAGCAGGACGTCGATCCCGCCGCCCGACCCGAGATCGAGGACGGTCTCACCGGGCCGCAGATCGGCCACGGCGGCGGGGTTGCCGCAGCCCAGCGACGCGAGGACCGCCGGTCCCGGCAGGGCGGCGAGATCCAGGGGCGCGTAGCGGCCGGCGCCCCAGCGGCCGGAATCCTGGGTCAGGGTCACGGCCGCATCGCCGCATTCGCAGCCCGAGGCGCAGCACGCGTCGTCGGTCGACGCATCCAGCACCTCGCGGGCGGCGGCGGCGTAGTGGTCTCGGACGGTGGCGTGGATCTGCTCGGTCATGGGTGTCCTCGGCAGGGGATCGATCGCGGGGGGAATGGAGATGGGGCCGCGGGTCGCCGGTCAGCAGGCGACCGGCTGGCGGTGACCGCCGCGGACGGCGTCGACGAACAGCCGGACCGTGCTCGGTCCGTCCTTGGCTCGGCATCGCCGTGACAGCTCGGCGGTCCGGGACTGCCGGCTCCGTGCGGCTTCGGTGAGGATCTCGCGCTGGCGCGCGATGGCGTAGGTTGCGTCGTACATCGTGGTCCTGGTGCTCCTTGCGAGGCTGTCGCCATCGGTCGTGGTATTTATACTTGTCAATATAGATGGTTGTCAATAGGCTTGTCCACATGAAGCGCGCAACCGACCCGGACATCCGCCTGCTCCAGGCGGCCGCCGATCCGACCCGGCTCTCGATCCTCCGCCAGCTGCGCACCGCGGACTCCGTGTGCGCCTGCGATTTCACGGCGTGCTGCGACGTGGCCCAGCCGACCGTCTCGCACCACCTCAAGGTGCTGCGCGAGGCAGGGTGGGTGACCAGCGAGCGGCGCGGCAGCTGGGTCTACTACTCGCTCAACCCCGAGGCGTCGGAGCGGTTCGGCGCGCTGGCCCGCGATGTTGCGCCTGCAGACGGCGGTCGGGCACCCGCGGACGGCGGCGAGCCACCGTCGATCCCGGCTGGCGG
This sequence comes from uncultured Chloroflexia bacterium, assembly GCA_963749705.1. Classification (GTDB taxonomy): domain Bacteria; phylum Chloroflexota; class Limnocylindria; order Limnocylindrales; family CSP1-4; genus CAIXZV01. Next base: position 75,627 of record CAVVNQ010000015.1, read on the forward strand.
ACCGTCCGGCCGGGCACGGCCATTGCGCGTGCTCGAGCGCGCCTAGCGGGCTTCCGCCCGCGCCCCGGCGCGGCGCCCCGGCGCCGCCGCTGCACGCGAGTTGACGACCTGCCCGAGAATGGCGCCCATGCCCGACATCCACCCGCTCCCGACCCCCGACATCGTCACCGTGTACGGGGCCGACTGGTGCGCGGACTGCCGGCGGGCCAAGCGGTATCTCGAAGCGACGCAGATCCCGTACCGGTGGATCGACGTCGACGCGGATCCGTCGGCGCAGGCGCTGGTCGATGCCGCGGGCTACCGCGCGATCCCGGTCGTCGTCACGCCCACCGGCCAGGTGCTCATCGAGCCGTCCAACGACGAGCTCGCGAACGTGGTCGGGTCCGCCGCGTAGGACACGATCGGGCGACAGACCACCCGGGGGGGACCTCGATCACCGTCCCGGAGCGCGCCGGTTGGGAGCGTGCGGCCCACCGGACGACGGCCCGATGCTGGCCCTGATTGGCCCTCGACGCGTACACTCGTTCTGGCCGAAGGCCTTGCCGGCCCGGCAGAACGAGGTGTACGTGACAAAGCGATCGAGGCGTGAGCGCGAGCAGCGCGCTCGTGAGACGGGACGGGTCAAGGAGATCGAGGCCGCGTGGTCGGCGAGCGTGCCGGCGGACGTCGCCAAGGCATTCGCGGCCTCCGTGGCAGCTGCCAAGGAGCGGGGACCGCTCCCGCCGCAACCCGACATGGCGCCCGGCACCGCACCCAACCCTCCGCGCCGCGAACCGCGGCCGGTGAAGGTTGAAGAGCGTCCGAGGAGAGGCCGCTAGGTGGGGGCGAAGAAGCGGCGGGTGTTCATCCCGCCCAAGCGGACGCCGCCGAGGGTGCAACCCGGAGGCGAGAACGGTGGCCGGCCGGCGGCGCTGTCCATCAACCTCACGGCGCTCGAAGGTCGCTCCGGCCTCGCCGTTGGCGACCGCGTCCGGATCCTCGGTTCAGGGCTGTATGCGGGCGAGGTCGCCACGATCGAGCGGATCGCCGGTGGCGTCGTTCCGGCGGCCGCGGTCAGGACCGAAGCGGGCCGCACACGCACGGTTCGCACCATCGACCTGGAGCCCATCGGCGCCAACGCCTGACGTCATCGGCGGGGTGAATGCCCCGGAACCGTGACGGACCGGTCGCCCCGGTCACGATGATCGAGGCCGGCGGTTGCGCCGTCCTGCCGGGGCGCGCGCTATTCGATCAATTCCTCGTCCAGCCGGACCAGCAGCGCGTAGGCGTCGTCGCCCAGGAACGCGCGAGCGGCGGCCTCGGTCTCGGATGCCGCCGCCTCGCCCTCCGCGTCCTCGGCCTCCACGTCGCCCCCGGCAAGGACGCTGAGCACGCGCGACGGGCCGGGCTCCACGGCCCACTCGTCGCCCGTGTCGGGGTCGACATCGAAGAACGTCACCGATTCGATCTCGTAGGTCGCGCCGTCCGGACGCGTGAGCGTGCACGCCCACGCGCCATCCTCATCATCGGCCGCGCGGATGGTGAGGGACAGGCCGAGCGAGCGGAACAGCTCGCCCAGCGAGTCGGGGGTCGCCGATGTCATGAACGTCACCTCGGGGGGCGTGGTCGGCTGCAACCGTACTACCCGGAGGCGACGCGCGAGCGGCCACCGCACGCGGGACCGGGCTCAACTATCCTCAGCGCCATGACGCACGACACGAGGGTGGCCGTGATCGGCCTCGGATATGTCGGGCTGCCGCTCGCGATCGCGTTTGCCGAGGCCGGTCTCGATGTCGAGGGCCTCGACGTGCTGCCCGCCCGCGTGGCCGAGCTCAACGCTCGCCATTCGCCGATCGACGACATCTCCGATGACCGGCTGGCCGCCGCGCTCGCCGGCAGGCTGCGGGCCGTCGGTCTCGATGACGCGCGGATCGGCGACGCCGACGCGGTGTTCGTGTGCGTCCCGACCCCGATCACCGGCACCAAGGATCCCGATCTCGGGCCGGTGCTCGCGGCAGCAGCCGTCATCCGCGGGTCGCTGCGCAGCGGCCAGCTGATCGTGCTCCAGTCGACGACGTACCCCGGCACCACCAACGGACCGTTTCGTGCCGTGCTCGAGGAGAGCGGCCTCGTCGCGGGCCGCGACTTCGACCTCGCATTCGCCCCCGAGCGCGTCAACCCGGGCGACCCGGCCAGCTCCGCGCGGGATGTGCCCCGGCTGGTGGGCGGGCTGACACCCTCGGCAACCGCGCGCGCCGCCGCGCTCCTGCGCCACGTCAACGACCGGGTCGTCGAGCTGTCATCGCCGGACGCCGCCGAGATGGCCAAGCTGCTGGAGAACACGTTCCGCAACGTCAACATCGCATTCGTCAACAACCTCGCCCTCCTGGCCGAGCGCATGGGCCTCGACATCTGGGAGGTCATCGACGCGGCTGCGACCAAGCCGTTCGGGTTCATGCGCTTCACGCCCGGCCCGGGCGTCGGCGGCCACTGCATCCCCGTCGATCCCTACTACCTCTCGTGGCGCGCCCGCGAGTTCGACTTCACCGACCGGTTCATCGAGCTCGCCGGCGACATCAACCTCGCGATGCCACGGCACGTCGTCGAGCTGGCGGCCGAGGCGCTCAACGATCGAGGGCTGGCGCTCAAGGGCGCCAAGGTCGGGGTGCTCGGCGTGGCGTTCAAGCCGGACGTCCACGACGATCGCAACTCGCCGGCCGCGGCGGTCCTCGCCGGGCTCGCTGCCCGGGGTGCCGATGTCAGGTTCCACGACCCGCATGTCGGCCAGTTCGGCGATGAGGACGGGGTCGTGCGGCAGAGCACGCCGCTCGACGCGCTGCTCGCCTGGGCCGACGTGATCGTCATCGTCACGGCCCACCGAGCCATCGACTGGGACGTGGTGTTCGACCGCGCGGACCTGGTGCTCGACACGGTCAACCGCTCGGCGGGCCGGGTCACGCGTGAACGGCAGGTGCTCAGGCTGGGTGCCGGCTGGCTGGCCCCGGCGATCCCCGGCTGACGGGACCTTCGCGACCGGGGGCCGGCCCGGAGGGCGGGCCGATGCTCCGCGACCCGCGCGCCGCAACGACCACGCGCCGCAACGACCACGCGCCCGACCCGGCGGTCGATACCATGCCCACGTGCGTGACCCCGCCTCCGTCTCGTTCTGGCTCGAGACCTCGCGCGACGACCTGACGCCGCGTCCGTCGCTGGACGGTTCCATCGATGCCGACGTCGCGATCCTCGGCGCGGGCCTGACGGGCCTGTGGACGGCCCGCTACCTCAAGCGCCGGGACCCGTCGCTCGACATCGTCATCGTGGAGCGCGAGGTCGCCGGGTTCGGGGCGTCCGGGCGGAACGGCGCCTGGTGCGCGCCGGATCTCAACATCTCGATGACCCGCCTCGCGCGGCTGCACGGGGAGGACGCCGCACGCCGGATGCAGCAGGCGACGTACGACGCGGTCGACGAGGTCGGCCGGGCGTGTGCAGCCGACGAGATCGACGCCGGGTATCACCGGGGGGGCCAGATCGAGGTCGCTCGCGGGCCACAGGGCGTGCCCGCACTCGAGCAGGCGCTGGACGAGTACCGGCGGTTCGGGTTCGGTGAGCGCTACCGGCTGCTCGACGCCGGCGAGCTGTCGCAGCGGATCCGGATCGCCGGCGCGGTCCGGGCGCTCGTCTCCGACGACACCGCGGTGGTCCATCCCGGCCGCCTCGTCCGCGGCCTTGCGCGGGCCGTCGAGCGCCTGGGCGTCCGGATCGTCGAGGAAACCCCCGTGACAGGATTTCGAGCCAGGGGTGCCTCGGGTCGTGCCGCGCTGGTGACGCCGCGCGGCGACGTCCGGGCGCCGGTGGTCGTGCTCGCCGGTGAGGCGTACCTGACAGAGCTGCCGCCGCTCCATCGACAGCTGGTCCCGCTGTGGTCGCTGATCGTCCTGACGGAGCCGCTGTCCGAGGGCCAGTGGGCGGAGATCGGCTGGGCGAACCGCGAGGTCGTGGCCTCCACGCGGCTGTCGATCGACTACCTGTCGCGGACCGAGGACGGCCGGATCCTGTTCGGCGGTCGAGGGGCTCCGTACCGGTACGGCTCACCCATCCGACCCGAATACGACCGCCACCCGCCGACCCACGAACGGCTCAAGGCGTTCGTGCGCGAGTGGTTCCCGGGTCTCGACGGGATTCGGTTCACGCACGAGTGGGGCGGGCCGCTGGGAATGCCACGCGACTGGCATCCGACGATCGCGTTCGACCCCGGCTCCGGCATCGCGACGGCCCGCGGGTACACCGGGCACGGCGTGTCGGCGACCAATCTCGCGGGCCGGACGCTGACCGACCTGATCACCGGCACGCGGAGCCCGCTCACCGAGCTGGCGCTGGTCAACCACCGGTCGCCCGACTGGGAGGTCGAGCCGTTCCGCTGGATCGGCGTCAGGTACACGCAGTGGGCCATGGGCCGGCTCGACGACCAGTCCGCGCGCACGGGACGGGCCCCGACCGGTCGCAGCATCGCCGAGCGCATCGCCGCGCACTGACGAGACGCGCCCGGCACGCGTTGAGCGCCCCCCGGCCCGGTCCCGGACCCCGTATGCGTAGCACGCTTACCCGCCTTCGGAATTGCCCGCGACGGTCCGGCTCCAGGCCTCCCGAGCACTGTCCATTCGTGGTACGCATGCGGGCGATGCCACACGAGGTCTGGCGCGACGTAGGGCAGCGCCGGCGGGCGCGCCCTCGCGATCCTGCGGCCCGCCAAGCGTGGTACGCATAGGCCGGCGGGCTGCCCGGCGAGCCGCCCGAAGCCCGGCGAGCTACCTGGCGGGCACGCGGTCGCGGCCCGAAGCCCGGCACGTCGCCCGAGAGGTGCCCGCGACCCGCTGATCCCCCTCGCCAGGCCTAGTACGTGAGCTCGGCGATCAGCCTGCGCTCCGCCCGACGCACCAGCGAGTCCGGCGCCTCGCGCGACTTCGCGCTTGCCCAGCCGAAGCTGAAGCGCACGATCCCGCGGACCTCGGGCAGGCCGCGCGGCGCCGCCTCGCGCACGCGCTCGACGAAGTTGATCGCCGCGATCTCGTCGGTCTCGGTGAGGACGATGCCGAAGCGACACACGTCGATCCGCGCACAGTAGTCGCTCGCCCGCGCCTCGCGCCGCAGCATCTGCGCCGTGTGCCGCAGGACCCGGCGCCCGACGTCCTCGCCATACGCCTCGACGACGGCGTCGATGCCTTCGACCTGGGCGACGCACACCGTGAGGTCGCGGCCGTACTTGGTGGTCCGTGCCGTCTCACTGATCAGGACACGCTGCCAGAAGCGCGGGCCTTCGAGGCCGGTCAATGGGTCATCCCAGCCGGCGGGCATGGGGACGAGGACATCATCCACGGCTGGCATGTGCTCCCTGTGCGGCGCGTGTGAGGGGACGCGGCGCGGCGATCCGCGGTCACGTCCCCGAAGCTCCCCCCGGCTACATGGTCCGGGTGGTGGTGCGGCGATGCCACGGGTCGAATGGGTGCCGGCCGATCGCCGAAGGTCACCCTCCGGCAGGGAAGCGCCGTCAAGCCCGTCCGTCCGCGCGGTGCGGTCCCGCCTGCGACGCCATCGGCCCGATGTGGGTGGAGGCCGCCCGGCCCGGTTTCGGGCCGCGAGATGGACGGTGCCGGACGGGCGGATCGAACCCTGCCGGACGTGACCGTCGGCCCGGGGCACGACGGTCGATGCGTAATACATTACGCATATGCTCGATCCCACACCCGAGCGGCCCCCGGGACCCACCGCCGCCGACCCTCGCCCCGAGCTCTTCGGCTCGCTCCTGGTGCTCGTCCAGCACCTCACCCGCCGGCTCGACGAGGCGTTGATCCCGCTCGGGCTGACGTCCCGCCAGTGGTTGCTGCTCGCCGTCCTCGAGCGGTGGTTCGGCGATCGATCGGCCGCGTCCGTGGGGCAGGAGACCGGAGCCGCGTCCGTGGGGCAGGAGTCCCGGGCCCCGTCGTTGACCGAGGCCGCCGCCCGCTACGGGTCGTCGCGCCAGAATGTCAAGCAGGTCGCCCTCGGTCTCGAGCGTCGCGGCTTCCTGCGCCTGGTGACCGATCCGAACGACCGGCGCACGACGCGCCTGGCCGTGACCGGGAAGGTCGGCCAGGTCTTCTCCGCCCCCGAGATCGTCGAGCAGGGCGACGTGCTGCTGCGCTCGTTGTTCGCCGACCTTGACGATGGCGAGCTCGAACAGCTGCACGCCCTGGTCGTCACGTGGCTTGCCCGCGTCGGCGATCACGCCCTCGAGGCATCCCCCGGCGAGCCCGGCTCGCCACCAACGCCCATTTCCTCGGAGGAGGCACGCCCATGACCTCGTCACGCATCGCCAACGGCCTCGCCGTCGGCGCCACCGCGCTCGCCGCGGTTGCCGCCGCCGCCGGTCTCGCCACCGACGTCTATCGCGACGTCCCCGCCATGGTCGACCAGGCGCGGGCCGCCGACCTCGCGACCCTGTTCCTCGCGGTCCCGACGCTCGCAATCGCCCTGTGGATGGCGAGTCGCGGTTCGGATCGCGCCCGGCTCGTCGCCGCGGGCTCGCTCGGCTATCTCGTGTACACGTACGCCATCTTCTCGTTCCAGGTGGTCGTGAGCCCCGTGACCCCGCTGCATATCGCGGTCCTCGGGCTCGCGGCATGGGCGCTCCTGCTCGGGGCACCGGCGCTCGCGCGCGAGACCACCGGGATCGGCGCGGGCCTGCCCCGGCGCACCACCGCCGGGTTCCTGGCCCTGGTCGCCGTCCTGTTCGCCGCCCTGTGGCTGGGCCAGATCGCCTCCGCGATCACGACCGGCGCGCTGCCGGCCGCCGTCGCGGACCTCCACCTGCCGACCAGCGCCGTGTATACCCTGGACCTCGCGTTCGCCCTGCCGCTGCTCGGGCTCGGTGCCTGGCGGCTGGCGCGCAACCCCGAGGCGGGTTACCCGCTGGCGCTTGCCGGCCTCGTGTTCGCCGTCCAGATGGCGATCAGCGTGTTCGCCCTGTTCCTCATCCAGGCCGCCAGCGATTCGCTCGGTGACCCGTCGGTGGCCGTCGTGTTCGCGATCATCGCGCTCATCGCGGCCGTCCTTGCCACGCTCGGCCTGATCGACCGCCCGGGCCGCCGATCGATGAAGCTCGCGGGGGCCGCCCGATGAATGGGACGAATCGGATCGTCGGAGCGCGGGGCTGGCTGGTCGCGGCGGTGCTGGCAGCGCTGACCGGCGCAGCGTGGGCATGGCTCATGCCGCGCGGCCCGATCACCGCGCCGCAGGCCGTCGGTTCGCTGGCCGGCACGTTCGTGCTGGGCGTCGCGGCCGGGCTCGTCACCGGCCGGCGGCGGAGCGGCCTGCTCGCCGCCCTCGCGTTCGCCGCGACGTTCGAGGTCGTGCGCCTCGTCGTGATCGGGATCACCGGCCCGACCGTCGGTGCCCTCAGCCTCGGCTCCACCTACGGGCTCATCGCGTTCGCGCTCGGCCGGGGTGTCGATGCCCTGCTGCTCCTCGCCCCCATCCTGGTGGGCGCCGTGTGGGGCGTCGAGGCCGGCGCCCGGATCGGGCTGCCGGGGGTCGCGCGGATGGGCCTGCCGGCCTTGGCCGTCACCGGGCTGGCGACGCTGGCCCTGGTCGCCCTGGGTGTCCAGCTCGCGCTCCCGGTGTCGACCGCGCCGGTGTTCACGGCGGACGGACGGCCGCTCGACGGCAGCGTCGCCGAGATCGCGAACGTGAGGATCGGCGGCCATGACCAGGCGGTCATGATCCGCGGCCGGAGCACCGGCAACCCCGTGCTCCTGTACCTCGCCGGCGGGCCCGGCGGCACCGATCTCGGCGCGATGCGTGCGGATGTCGGGCTGGAGCAGGACTTCGTCGTGGCCACCTGGGAGCAGCGCGGCGTGGGCAAGTCGTATGCCGCGCTCGACCCGGTCTCGACGCTCACCGTCGACTCGATGGTCGCGGACACGCTCGAGCTCACCGACTACCTCCGTGACCGGTTCGGCCAGGACCGGATCTACCTCGCCGGGAACTCCTGGGGCTCGATCCTGGGCGTGCTCGCGGTCCAGCGCCAGCCCGACCGATACCACGCGTTCGTGGGCGCCGGCCAGATGGTCAGCCCGCGCGAGACGGACCGGATGTTCTGGGAGGACGCGCTCGCGTGGGCCGAGCGGACGGGGGACACCGCCCTCGGGGCCACGCTCCGTGGCAACGGTCCGCCGCCGTACGACGACCTGCTCGCCTACGAGCCGGCGATCTCGCACGAGCACGACTGGAACCCGTATCCGGAGCTGGATCTCGATCGCGAGATGCCGGCCAACCTGTTCGTGCCCGAGAACAGCGTGATGGACCGGATCAACGGCCTGCGCTCGTTCCTCGACACGTTCTCGGTGCTGTACCCGCAGCTCCAGGACATCGACTTCCGCACCGATGCGACCACGATCGAGGTGCCGGTGTACCTCGCCGTGGGCGCCCACGAGGCGCGGGGTCGAGCGGTTCTCGCCGACGAGTGGTTCGCGATGCTCCAGGCGCCGGCCAAGGAGCGCGTGGTGTTCGAGCATTCGGGCCATCGGCCGCAGTTCGAGGAGCCGGCCGCATTCGCCGCGCTGATGCGGCGGGTGGCTGCCGAGACCGGCGGCGCGGTCAGCCTGCGATGACGTGGAGCATCAGGCGCGGCGCCTCGCATCGGCCGCGTCGCCGTTCGCGGGGGCCGCGGCCGGCAGCGACGGCAGCATGATCCGGAACACGATCGGTGCCACCGTGGCCGTGGCCGCCGCGAGCAGGATGATCTCCGCCTCGAGCCGCGCGTCGAGCAGCCCCAGCTGGACGCCGAGCGAGGCCACCACGATGATCAGCGACAGCCGGGCGGACAGCAGCGCCCCCGCGGCGATGGCCTCGCGCAGCGTGTGGCGGCGCCCCACCAGCAGCAGCGCAGGCCCGATCTTGACCACGGCCGCGATCACGAACAACCCGAGCGTGAACAGGATCGCGGACGGGTCCGAGATCGCGTCCAGCCGGAACCGGATCCCGACGCTGATGAAGAAGATCGGGATCAGGAAGCCGTAGGCGAACCCGGTCAGCTTGCGATCCAGCCCGCCGCGGTTGCGGAACACCGCCGCAAAGCTCGTGCCCGCCAGGAACGCGCCCAGGATCGGCTCGATCCCCAGCACCAGCGCGAGGCCCACGAACACCAGCATCAGCGCGAGCGTGAACCGGATCCCGATCTCGTCGGGGTCGTCCGCGTCGAACAGGCGGCCGAAGCGCTCCGGATACCACCAGGCCGCGCGTCGGAGCGCGAGCAGCGCGGCCCCGGCGATGAGCAGGAACGCCGGCAGGGCCAGCAGCCGGACGCCGACCCCGTGCTGCGTGACCAGCGCGACGACCGTGACCGCCAGCAGGGTCAGGAAATCTGCGAGCAGCGCGCTGACCAGGATGTCCTGGCCCAGCGGCGTCGAGATCCGCCGGGTTGCCCGGAGCGTTGGGACGACCAGGCCGACCGAGGTCGTGGACAGGACGAGGGTGATGAAGATGCTCAGACCCAGCAGCTGCGCGGCGACCCATGAGCACAGCACCGTGCCCCCGAACACCGCCAGCCCGACGGTGACCGGGCGAACGCCCTGGCGCTCGAACACCCGCAGGTCGATCTCGAACCCGGACAGGAACAGCAGCATCAGGAACCCCAGCTCGGCCAGGGCGGTCGTCAGCTCGTCCGGGTGCACGATGCCCAGCACGGGTCCGGCGATGATCCCGAACACGATCTCGAGCACGACCGCCGGCACGCGCAGCGCGCCAGCAGCAAGCGGCAGCGCGAAGGCCGCCGCGGCGATGATGATCAGCGTCGCGGCGCTCTCCGGGGTCACCGGTGCTCGCGCTCCGGGATCACCACGACCGAGGTGTGGATGCGGGCGACGATGTGACCCGCGAGGCCGGGCATCAGGATGCTCAGCGCCCCGTCGCCCAGCCCGAGGACCACCAGCAGGTCGGGGTCGAGGGCCGCGAACACGCGGACCGGGTTGCCGCTCTCGACCCGGCCGGTGACCGTGACGCCCTGGACCGAGGCCTCGGCGCGGATCCGCGCCACGGCCCGCCGGACGAGCGCCGCATCCGAGTTGCCGGCCACGAACGCGGGCGGCACCACGCCCAGCGCCTCGAGCGGCAGCTCCGCGCGGGCGGCGAGGTCGATCGCGGTCCACGCCGCGCGCCAGCCGCCGAGGCTGTCGCGCGCGGGCGTCACGATCCCGCGGTATGCGGGCCGGCCCGCCGCCAGCAGTGCCGGCATCCCCGCCTTGCGCAGCGCATCGAGCGTCCGCACGGTGCGGATCCGGCCATCGGGCTTGGGGAGCACGACGACGCCCACGCTCTCGCGGCCGGCAAGCTCGAGCAGGGCGGGCAGCCCCGACAGCCCGCGCGCCGCCGGCCGCGGCTCGATCTCCGCGCCCATGTCGGCAAGGCGGTCCAGCACCCCGGCCAGCTCGTGGGCGCGGTCGGGATCGAGCGTGGACGGATCGTCGTGGACGACGTACAGCGACGCAGCCGCGGTCGCCCGGGCGAATGCCAGGGCCTCGGCGATCAGCGATTCGGGGAGGGGACCGGCCCCGAGCGAGATGGCCGCGTTGCGCCCGTAGTTGAGCGGGAAGTGCGCCTGGCCCCCGGTGAACGTCTCGACCATCGCGCCGTGGTCCGCGGCCGCCCCGACGACGGTCACCAGATCGCCCTCCTGCAGCTCGGTGCCGCCGTGGGGGACGATCAACTGGTCGTCGCGCAGCACGGCAGCGACCAGCCACGGCATCCGGCCCAGCGCGTGCAGGGGCCGGTCGCGGAGCGGCGAGTCGGGGGAGATCCGGAACTCGACCGCCTCGGCGCGTCCGTTGGCGAACGCTGCCGACGACACGCGCCGCGGCTCAAGGTTGATCTCGACATGTCGTGCCGCGAGCCGCGTCGGCGATACGGCCACGACCCCCTCCCGCCGCAGATCGCCCAGCGAGTCCGGGTCCTCGACGATCGCGACGATCCGGTCGACCTCGGCCTCGACCGCCAGCCGGCAGACCTCGCTGTTCACGGCGTCGTCACCGGTGGCGGCGATGACCGCATCGGCCTCGGCCAGGCCGGCCCGCTCGAGCACGACCCGGCTCGAGCCGTCGCCGAGCACCGGCGCAACCGCCCGGACCGCGGTGATCCGGTCGAGACGAGCGGCATCCGTATCGAGGACCACGACGTCCCAGCGCTCGCCCAGTCGCGCGAGCACGGCACGCGCCGCGCTGCCCGCGCCAACCACGATCACCCGCATCCGCTTCTCCGTGCTCCGCCCACCGGCCGACCATCCGGGGGCCCGGGCGCCACCCGGGGTCCTGGCCAGGTGAGCGATGCCGATCGCTCGCCCGTCGGGCGTCCGGGGAGTCTACGGGTGCCGCCGGGCAGGCGTCGAATTGGCGATGCCGAATTCGGCCGCGCGGATGGATCCGGTGAGCCGGCTCGTGCCCTGCCGGTCACCGGCACCTGCCGGGGCTCCCCTTCATGGTCCCGCCGGACGAGTGAGCCGGACAAGGTGGACATCGCCGGCGATCCCCTGGAGGCGGGCCGGACCGGTGGGGATCGAGCTCACCAGGTCGGCCGGCAGGGTTCGTGCGAGGTCCGCGGTCGCCAGCAGCTGGCCGGCCTCGGCGACGTCCGCGATCCGCGCGGCACGGTTCACGGTTGCGCCGAACACATCGCCGTCGCGGACGATGAGCGGCCCCGACTCGACCCCGGCGTGCCCGGAGGGCAGATCGGATCGATCGAGCTCGTCGAGCACCTCGAGCGTTGCGTCGACGGCATCCCGCGCGCTGGCGAAGCGCAGCAGCACGCCGTCGCCGAGCTGCTTGACCAGCCGCCCTTGCCGGGCGTCCGCGATCCCGCCGGCGAGGTCGGCCAGCTGGCCCGCGATCCGAGCCGCCACCCGGTCGCCCCGGACCTCCGTGAGCCGGGTGAAGCCCGCGAGGTCCACGAACGCAATCGCGGGATCGTCGACGTTCCGGGCCGGAACGTAGCCGCTCGCGGCCAGCAGGCGTTCGGTCTCGGCGACGCTCCAGGAATCGATCGCGGTGCTGAGGTGACGCGCCTGGAGCCAGCCGGACATTTGCGGTGCGAGCCTGGCGATCCGCGCCCATGGCCGGAGGAACTCCGCGTACACCGCGTCCGGCGGGATCCCTGCAATGTCCTCGGTCGCGAGCTCCACGGCCTCGGCATAGACGGACATGGCGGCCTCGCTCGTCCGGCGCGCAGAGGCCCCGAAGATCTGGATCGCGCGGAGGACGAGGTCCTGGTCGCGGTTGATCTCGATCAGCTCGAGGATCTCGAGCAGCATCCGCTCATCGGCCGCTTCGAGGCGGTCCCGAGGCTCTGGCTCGGCAAGGCCGAGAGCCGTGTGAAGCCGTCGCAACCGACCGGCCCGCACCGGACCAACCTCGGCCAGCAGCGCTTCGTAGGTGTGATCCGCGACCGGTCCAGGGTCCTGGTGCAGCTGGTCGTAGTACGCGAAGCTGATGGCGCCCTGCTCGTTTGCCCGCGCCAGCGCCTCGATCGCGACGCCCGCCTCGACGAACCCTTCCGCAAGCCGAACCCGGTGAGCATCGCCGGCCGCGTAGCCCTCTGGACCGGGCCGGATGAGGCCGAGGCGCTCGAGCTCGGCCACGCGGGCAGAGGTCGACCGGGCCAGGGCCGCGAGCTCGTCGGCGCTCAGGCCGCGCCCGCCAGCGCGGTCATCCCCGGTCAGGGTGAGGCCTCCGCCGGCCGGCTGTCGGATGCCGCCGCCCCCGGTCAGCTCGCATGCTGGTCGGCCGCGGCATCTGGCTCCGTGGACGTGTCGGCCGCCGGTGTCGTCCCAGTGGGCGCCGTCCCAGCCGATGCTCGAACCCCGTCGATCGCCGCGTCGATGCCGGCGGTCCAGGCCTCGCCGTGGCCGGGCAGCACGAACGCGGCCTCGAGACCGGCGAGCCGGTCGAGCGATGACAGGGCCTGGGCCGGGTCCGCCGTGAACGGTGCGATCCTCGGCCCGCTCGCTCCGGTGGTCACCGCGTACGTCGCAAGGGCATCGCCCACGAACAGCGCGGAATGGCCGGGGACGTGGAGGGCGGCATGGCCCGGCGTGTGGCCCGGGACGAGGATCACCCGCGGGCTGCCGGGCACGTCGAGCGTCGCGCCATCACCGAACGTCGCGACCTCGGCCACGATCGGCCGGCGAAGCCCGCCCCGCAGGAGCCCGAACCACAGGAACCGGAGCAGCGGCGCGATCCGCACCGGACCGAGCCCCTGCGAGGGGTTCGGCACCTCGCCACGGGCCAGCGCCGCGTCCGCCTCGCCGATCCAGACCGGCACGCGTCGCTCACGACGAACACGGTCCGCGAACCCGATGTGGTCGGAATGCCCGTGCGTGAGCACGATCGCCCGCACGTCGCCGATCGACCGGCCCATGCGCTCGAGCTCGGCGGGCAGGGCCTTGTACAGGCCGGGCATCCCGGTGTCGATGATGGTGACCGCGCCGCCATCGTCGACGAGATACGAGTTGACGATGGGGTTCGATCCGAGGCGATGGAGTCCGGGGGCGATGTTCATCGAGCAGCTCCGGGCGCGGGTGTGCGACGACGCTCCGACGCGGGTCATGTCAAGCCCGCGGGCCAGCGCAGGATATCGCGCGCGGTCAGCCGGCAGCCGGGCGGGCCGTCCCCTTCCAGGGCTGACAGGGCGGATTCGGCATCGCCCCCTGCTGCCGCAGCAACACGCTGCCTCACCGGGGTCCACAATCGCTCCCGTGATGGCGTCCCGGCTCCTCGAGACGAAGCTCCACGCTCCCCCGAGCCGGAACGGCCTCGTCGCGCGACGGCATCGGCACCGGGCTCATCCTCGGCTGGCTGCTCTACCGGTCCGGGCTGGTATCCCGCCGCATGGCGCTGTTCGGGGTCGTCGGCGGCCCGCTGCTCGCCGCCTCGGGCGGCGCGGTCCTGATGGGCCTGATCCCGCAGGGCTCCGCGCTGCAGGGGGTCGCGACCGTCCCGGAGGTCATCTGGGAGGTCTTCCTGGGCCTCTGGCTCACCTTCAGGGGGTTCAGCCGGACGACCGTCGCGAGCGACGAGGCACGCCCTCTCGGGGCGGGCGGCGCAGCGCGCGCGGCCTCCGCGAGTCCCGCGGGGTAGCCCGCCAACTCGGCTCGCTGGCTTCGCGTCACGCCGGCGGAGGCGGCCCGGAGATCGAGCCGCCTCCGCCGATTGAGCGTCAGGTGTGGTCAGTGCGACCGGGTGCTGACCAGGATGTCCCCGTCGCGGCCGAAGTGGAGGCGCGTGCCATCCCACGACAGCGACGAGCGGGTCTCGTTGCCGGCCGTGTTGACGTTGGTGCCCAGGTTGACGGGCGCCGACCACGGGTCAGCCGTGCTCGCCCGGACGGCGGTGTAGACGTCCTGGCCGCCGTAGCCACCCGGACGGTTCGAGTTGAAGACGATCTCGCGGCCGTCCTTGCGGACGTTCGGCATGAAGTCGTTCGCCGCGGTGCTGAGCTCAGCGACGAGGGTCGGAGCGCCAAAGCTCCCGTCCTCCGCGCGCCGGCTCATGTAGATGTCCTGATCGCCACCGACGTCGAAGCCGTCGCTGGAGAAGTACAGGAACGTGCCCTCGGCGGTCTCGACCAACGACGGGCCGAACTCGCTGCCAGGGAAGTTCGGGCCGTCGCCGTCAGCTGCGCAACCCAGGTTGTCGACGCTCCAGCCGTGGGCCGGATTGTTCCTGGCGAGGTAGATGTCACCGCCCCCGCAACCGCCCGGGCGAGTGGACACGAACAACAGGTACTTGCCCCGGAGCGGCGTCGGACAGTAGTCGGCCGACGTCGAGTTCACCGGCTGGCCGAGGTTCTGGGCCGGTCCCCAGGCCCCACCGATCGAGTCGCGGTGGAAGACCCAGATGTCGTTCGGATCAGGCGTGCCCGTCCCACCCGCACGGTTCGACGCGATGTAGAGGCTCAGGCCATCCGGCGACTCGATCGGACAGCCCTCGGCCGCGCTGGTGTTGACGCCGGTCTCGGGGACCGCAAGCCCCCATTCGCCGAACGACTTGCCCGAGACGCTGGACGGTGCGATCAGGAGGATCGCCGCCGCGGCCGCGACGACCCGGACGAGACTGGTGTGCGCCGGTAGGCGGCGCCGGTGCGTGGATCGATCCGCTGCGTAGCCGGTCATTGCTCTCCCTCCATCGGTAGAGGCGGAGCGGCGCCCCGCTGCATCCGGGAGAGAGGGTGGTCGTCACGTCGGCCGAACACATCGGGACGGTCCTTAGGCGGCGGTCCCTGGTTTCCTCAATTCTCGGGCCGTGCCTCAGAGGGTGTAGAGCGGCGCTCCGCTTACGAGCTCAGCGACGAAGTCCACCGCCGAGATGATCCGAGCGCCTTCGATCAGGTCCTCGTCGGTGATGCCGCGCGGCTTCGTGCAGGCATTGCAGGCCCAGATCTGCCCACCATTGGCCAGCAGCGAGTCGACAACCTCTCGGAGTGGCGGCAGTCCCGGGTGGTGGATGTCGTCGGCGTAGCGCTTCGTCGCCAACCAGACGCCCTCGATCGTCAGCAGGACGATCGCCTCCTGATCGGCCGATGCGGCGACGTTCGCGACGATGAACGGCAGCGTCGCTCGCTCCGGGTCATCGCGACCATGCGTGGATTGCGCCAGGAACTTCGGCACGTGTGGTCCTCCAAGCCTACTTTCGAGACAGGAAGTAGCGGGTCCTTCCCGGCCCGTCCTCGACCACGGCGACGATGGGGTTGCCGGTCAGCCTCGACCAGGCGGCCAGCCCGCTGCGCGCCGTGGGGTCGTCCGAGATCACCTCCAGGATCTGGCCGGAAGCCAGCTTGCGGATCTGTGAGGCGATCATCGGCGTCAACGTCGAGCATGCTTGCCCGACCATGTCCATCTGAACGTCCGCGATCGGGACACTCGATGCGTCGGTCATTGGCTGCTCCTGTTCGCTGGCATGTTCCCGGCAGCGTAGGGTCGGATGGCATGCACGGCAATGGGCGGCTCCTTAGAAATCGCCTATGGCCTTCCTTAGGCCGATGGTCATAATCCGCGGATGAACGCGCGGATCTCGAGTCCCGTGTTCGTCGGGCGTGGCGATGAGCTCCAGCGGCTGCAGGCCATCCTGGCGGACGCGCTCGAGGGGAACGTGGGAACGGTCCTCGTCGGCGGCGAGGCGGGGGTCGGGAAGACGCGGCTTCTCTCGGAGTTCCGTGCGCGTGCCCTGGCCGCCGGGCTTCGGGTTCTGGACGGCGGGTGCGTGGACCTTGGAGATGGGGCACGTCCGTACGATCCCTTCGTGGCCGCGCTTCGGCCGTGGCTGAAGTCGCTGGCGCCGGACGAGTTCGAGCGGATCGTCGGGCCGGCTCGTACCGCGGTGCTGCAACTGATTCCCGACCTGGAGACCGAGGGCCGTGATGCGGCTTCGGCCGACGCACCCACGTCGGCGATGCAGTCGACGCTCTACCTCCAGGTCCTGGGGCTCATCGAGCGCGTGGCCGCCGAAGCGCCGACCGTCATCGCGTTGGAGGACCTTCATTGGTCGGACCGATCGACGCGCGACCTCCTCCGGTTCCTCGTACGCAATCTCACCCGCGCCCGCGTCATGATGATCGGGAGCTACCGCACGGACGAGCTGAATGAGCGGCACCCGTTCTGGACGATGCTCGCGGAGCTGGCGCGCAGCGGGCAGGTGCACCGTGTTGAGCTCGCACGGTTCACGCGGGCCGAGGTCCACGACCAGCTCGCGGGCATCCTCGGCCAGTCCCCCGACCGCCGTCTCGTCGCCCGTCTCCACGACCGCGGGGGTGGCAACCCGCTATTCACGGAGGAGCTGGTAGCCATCGGCGAGCCCGGGGAGCAACGACTCGGCCTGACGCTGCGAGAGATGCTCCTCGCCAGGGTCGGCGCGCTGTCCGCCGCATCGCGAGAGCTCCTTGGCGTGGTTGCGGTCGCCAACCAGTCAGCGCGACACGATGTGCTGGCCATGGTCACCGGGATGGACCAGGCGGGGATCGCCGTCGCGCTGCGGGAGGCAATCGATCGTCATCTGCTGGTGACCGCCGAGGACGAGGTCATGCGGTTCCGCCACGGGCTGATGCAGGAAGCGGTCTACGCGGAGCTGTTACCCGGCGAACGCGTGGCCCTGCACGCCGGGGTCGCAAGAGCCCTCGAAGCCCTGCACGCCGATCTCGACATGGATGCCACGGTCGCCACAGAGCTGGCCCACCATTGGTATGAGGCACGCGATGGACGCAGGGCGTTGGAAGCCCTGCTGCGCGCGGGCCAGGCGGCGGAGCGAATGTTCGCCTTCGGGAACGCGTTTGCGCACTACGACCTGGCGCTGGGCCTGTGGCCGGTCGACACGCCCTCGGTCGGCGGGATCACGCTTCCGGACCTGGGGGCGCGGACGGCAGAGGCGGCCGCCCTGTCCGGGGCATACGATCGGGCGATTGGCCTGGTGCGGGCTGCACTCGAAAGCGAACCGGCTGCCGAGGTCGATCCGATCCGCACCGGGACCCTGCTCGAACGGCTCGCCGCATACCACCTCGGGTGGGGCAACCCTGATGCCGCCCACCCGGCCGCGAGCCGCGCGCTCGAGCTGCTCCCGACTGCACCGCCGTCCGCGGCGCGCGCGCACGCGCAGGGCATCCTGGCCCAGGCGCTCGGACTGCAGTGCCACTTCGATGAGTCGAACCGACTGGCGGAGGAGGCGCTGGCGAATGCGCAGCTCGTCGGCTCGGCGGAGGCAGAGATCCGCGCGCTCGGCTGCATCGGTCGCAACGCAGCGGCGGTCGGAGATGCGGCCTCCGGCATTGAGACCCTGCGCCACGCATTGGCGTTCGCGCGCTCCGTAGCAGACTTCCCTGGCGCCGCCGAGATCTCCATCGAGCTGGTACTGGCACTCCACTGGGCAGGAGACCTCGAAGAGGCGTGCAGGGTCGCCGATGAGGGCATCGTCGAGAGTGGCCGCTGGGGAGCGGAGGGACTCGCCAACTCACTTCGCGCCCTGCGAGGGCAGTCTGCGTTCCTGCTCGGGCGCTGGGATGAGGCGGACGAATGGATCGCGAGCGCGCTCGAGAGGGATCCGGTCGGATCTCCGGGCGTCCTGGCACATGGTGCCCGCGCGCTCGTCGACGTGGGCCGCGGCGATTTGGACTCGGCCGCGGAGCACCTCGAAATCGTGTTGCTGATGTGCCGGCAATTCACCGCCAGCTTCTACGGATGGACTGATCTGTACTCGAGCATGGCCCTCCTCTCGATCGCCCGCCAGCAGCCGTCTCAGGCCATCGACACGGTGCGGGATGCCGTCGCGCTGTCAGCCGACCCCGACCACGAGGTCCACATGCGGGTGTGCCATCGGCTGGCGATCCGCGCCGCGGCCGACCTCGCGGAGGTCGCGCGACCTCTGGGCGACACGGCGGGCCTGGAGGAGGCGCTTGCGATCGGTCGCGAGTTCTACGACCGGCTGCAGCGCCACTCGCAGGTCGTGCGGGCGCTGCCTGGTGGGGGCGATCCGCACCTGGCCCTCGACTCGGCGCTCGGCAAGGCCGAGCTGAGCCGGGTCACGGGTCAGCCGGACGCAGCAGCCTGGGCAGCTGTGGCGGCCGCAGCCGACGAGCTGCGACATCCCTACGAGGCCGCCTACGCCCATTTCCGCCAGGCCGAGGCACTCCTGCTCGCACGCGGGTCACGCGCGATCGCACTCGCAGCTGCCGTAAAGGCGCACGAGATCGCGCGCCGCCTGGGGGCTGCTCCCCTGGAACTGGAGATCGAACGGCTGGCCCGACGGTCACGGCTCGACCTTGCCCGCCCGGCCGCGGCCCCCGAGCGAGTGGACGTCGGTCCGCCGGTCGGCCGTGCGATCCCGTTCCAGCTGACACGGCGCGAGCAGGATGTGCTGGAGCGCCTCACTCTCGGGTACACGAATCGCGAGATCGCCACCGAACTGTTCATCAGCGAGAAGACCGCCAGCGTGCATGTCTCGAACATCAAGTCGAAGCTGGCGGCGAACGGCCGCGCGGAGATCGCCGCGATCGCGGTTCGTCTCGGCCTCGTGTCCGACCCGGCTGAGGGGGACGCGATGGCTGAACCGACGGAAGCTGGTTCGGTGCGCGCAGTGCCCGGGGCCTGAACACGATGCCGACGCCGGCGATGCTGGCCGGTCGTCCAACGCGTGCACTGACACCACCCTGTGCTCAAGGGCAGTCAGTCGAACGGCTCCGGAGACTCTGCGGCCACTCGACTTGGCGGGACGAACCTGTCGGGCGCGCCATCGCGGACTGCCTGTGGCTGGACTGCTGGTACACCACGAACGACAGGTCTGCGCAACGTCAGAGCCGACGCCTCTGGACGGACTCACGAGCTGGGGCTTGACAGGGATTCTTGTCAACCCCCAGGACCGGGGGTACCCTCGGCCTCGCGTGGCCTGTCAAGTCTTGACAGGCCCTCAGTCGTCCCCGCCGGGGCTCCCCGGACGGGTCGGGACAGGAGCAGCATTGGCCGTCGGCGTCGTAGCCGAGATCAAGGGCAGGCTCCCCGTCGCGGATGTGGTGGGGGAGACCGTCCAGCTGAAGAAGGCGGGCACGACCCTCAAGGGCCTGTGTCCGTTCCACGGCGAGAAGACCGCGAGCTTCGTCGTGACGCCCGCCCGCGACACGTGGCACTGCTTCGGCTGCGGCAAGCACGGTGACATCTTCACGTTCCTGATGGAGCGTGACGGGATGTCGTTCCCCGAGGCGCTCCAGGCCCTGGCGGGTCGCGCCGGCGTCGAGATCGACGAGCGGACCAAGCGAGAGGACGCGCACAACGCGCGCCTGCGCGAGGTCCTCGAGGCGGCGGTCGCGTTCTATCACGCGGTGCTGATGAAGTCCGAGGCCGGGGCGCCCGCGCTGGCATACCTCCGCGGCCGTGGCTTCACCGACGAGACGATCGAGAAGCACCAGCTCGGCTGGGCGCCCCGAGGCTGGGACCAGATGACCCGGCAGCTGGCGTCCAAACGCCAGATCACGCCCGGTGAGCTGCTCGAGGTGGGTCTTGCCAGCTCGCGCCAGCGCGGCGGCGGGGTGTACGACCGGTTCCGCGAGCGCGTCATCTTCCCCATCCGCGACCAGAACGGCCACGCCGTCGGGCTCGGCGGACGTGTCCTGGGCAAGGAGGGCGTGGGCGAGGACGGCGTGGATCACGGGCCCAAGTACCTCAACTCGCCGGCGACGCCGCTGTTCGACAAGAGCCGGACGCTGTACCTCATCGATCGCGCCAAGACCGCGATCCGCAAGACCGGCCAGGCCGTGATCGTCGAGGGCTACACCGATGCCCTCATGGCCCACCAGGCAGGCTTCGACAACGTGGTGGCCTCGCTGGGCACGGCGCTGACCCCGTTCCAGGTCGCGCTGGTCACCCGGTACGCCAAGCGGATCGCGCTCGCGTACGACGTCGACGCCGCGGGGCAGAAGGCGGGCACCTTCGGCGCCACCGCGCTCGAGGAGCTCATCCGCCAGCTGGCCCCGGACGATTCCGGCGTGGAGCTGGACGACGTCCGCGTGGTTGGGCTGCCCGAGGGCCGGGACCCCGACGAGGTCCTGCGCGACGAGCCGGACCGCTGGCGCGAGGAGGTCCGGACCGCCCGGCCGATCGTGGACCACCTGATCGACGTCCACGCCCGCGCGCAGGACCTGCGGACGCCGGGTGGGCAGGCCCGGTTCGTGGATGCGGTGCTGCCGATCATCCGCAACCTGCCCAACCCCGTGCTGCGCGACGCGTACCTGGGCCAGGTCCACCGCATCTCGGGGGTCGAGGAGCGCACCCTGCTCGAGGCCATGCACCGGCGTGCGGGTCGCGAGCCGGACGGGCGCGACGGGCGCGACCGGTTCACGGCCCAGGCGGTGACGGGTGCTCCCGATGCCCTGCCGGTGACCGAGATCCTGCGCGGCGTGTCCCGGACCGAGCAGGAGCTGCTGCGGCTGGTGCTGCTCGTCCCCGAGACGCACGACACGGTCCTCGACGGGGTCGGGCCGGACCGGCTGCCATCACAGGTCGCCCGGGAGCTGTACCGCGCGATCGTCGTGGCCCGCGCCCGCGACGAGCATGGGGTCCGGCCCGCGTGGGCGCTGCCGGCGATCCTCGACGGGCTCGACGACGAGAGCCGCGCCCTCGGGCAGGCGCTGGTCTCGCGGCCCGGACCCAATCCGCGCCAGCTGGGCGATCGCGCCCTCGCCTACGAGATCGAGCGGCTCACGCTCGAGCTCGACGACGCCGAGTGGCAGGAGCGAAGCGCCTGGAACCACGATGCGACGGCCGAGGCCGAACGCGATGGCGACAACGAGACGGCCGAGCGGCTGACCCTCGAACGCCGACTCCTCAACGAGCAGCGACGGTCGCTCGACCGGCGCCGCGACCAGACACGACTCCTCGCCCGGACGGCCGTCGCCGCCGGCTGAACCCGACACCCGACCCGCAAGCCGAAGCCCAACGGAGGTACCCGCGGACATGGCCGATCCCCTGGACAAGCAGCTCGTCGAAGCGGTCCTCTCGTCGCGTCCGCGGCGCACCCGGCGGGAGCTGGAAGAAGCCAAGCTGGCCTCGATGCGACCGCGCAAGGCCGGTGTCGCGGCGGTCGCCGACGATCCCGCCGCCGATCCGGACCTCGACCTCGACGACGACGACGAGGACGACGACGACATCGACCTGGAGCTCGTCGTCGACGACGGCGCGACACCGGGCGTCGGCGTCCTGAGCATCGAGGTCATCGAGGAGACGGCGGTCGAGGGCGTGCCCGTGCCCACCACCGACGCGCCCGCCAAGCTCAGCGCCAAGGAGGTGGACGAGCCCACCGCGGAGGAGCTCGAGGCACTGTCCGCGGACATGATCGGGATCGACGACCCGGTCCGCATGTACCTCAAGGAGATCGGCAAGGTCGCCCTGCTCACGGCCGAGGAAGAGGTCGTGCTGGCCAAGGCGATCGAGCTCGGGGAGCAGATCATCGTCGAGCCCTGGAAGGCCGTGATCTCGCTCCATGAATGGACGCTCCACGACACCGAGCACAAGACGCGGACCACCAAGCCCCAGCACCTGCTGCCGTTCGGGCCCGAGACCCACCGGATGGTCGGCGAGGCGCTGGCCTGGGATGGCGTGGCGGACCTGCTGGTGCCGTCGGCGGACTTCCACCTGATCAAGGCCGCGCGCGAGGCGCAGTCCGATGGCACCCACGCCCTGATCAAGGAGGGGCGCGCGCTCGTCGCGACATACAACGAGCAGCTCGACCACCAGTCGTTCCAGACGCTCCTCGACTGGGCCTACCTGGCGGTCCACAACGGCGACCTGGACTCGCGCGACAACCCCGGGCTCAGGGCGATCTACGACTGGACTCGCGACGAGGTCGCCTTCCCCGCGCTCCAGCGCTGGGTCGAGGCCGGCTACGACACCGACCTGCTGCGCCGCATGGGGTTCGACCCCGAGGTTCCCCCGCAGACCAAGATGCGCGACCGCAAGGGCGAGGTCGTGCGGATCGGGCGCGACGCGCGCGAGCAGCTGACGTCCGCCAACCTGCGCCTGGTCGTGTCGATCGCGAAGAAGTACATCGGGCGCGGGATGTCGTTCCTGGACCTGATCCAGGAGGGCAACATCGGCCTCATCCGCGCGGTCGAGAAGTTCGACTTCGAGAAGGGCTTCAAGTTCTCGACCTACGCGACATGGTGGATCCGCCAGGCGATCACCCGGGCGATCGCGGACCAGGCCCGCACGATCCGCATCCCGGTGCACATGGTGGAGACCATCAACCGGCTGATCCGGGTGTCCCGCCAGCTGCTCCAGGAGCTGGGCCGCGAGCCGACCGTCGAGGAGATCGCGGAGGCGATGTCCAAGGGCCAGGAGGTCGTGGTCACGCCCGAGAAGGTGCGCGAGATCATCAAGGTCAGCCAGGAGCCGGTGTCGCTCGAGACGCCGATCGGCGAGGAGGAGGACTCGCACCTGGGCGACTTCATCGAGGATCGCGGCGCGCTCGCGCCGGCGGAGGCGGCATCCCACCAGCTGCTCAAGGAGCAGGTCGAGGCGGTGCTCGATTCGCTGACGGGTCGCGAGCGGCGCGTGCTCCAGCTCCGGTTCGGGCTCGAGGACGGGCGTGCCCGGACGCTCGAGGAGGTGGGCAAGGAGTTCAACGTGACCCGCGAGCGGATCCGCCAGATCGAGGCCAAGGCGCTGCGCAAGCTGCGTCACCCGTCCCGCAGCCGCAAGCTCAAGGACTATCTCGAGTAGGCGCCGCACACGGCACCGGCCGCGAGGTGTCTGTCCAGGGATCGGTCGATCCGGGGTTCGAGCCGGTCGCCGAGGCGTTCGCCGACGTGATCGCGGGCCAGGCCGGGCCCGGTGCGTCGCTGGCGGTGTGGCACGCCGGGAGCTGGGTCGTCGACCTGTGGGGCGGCTCGGCCGACGCGGGCGACGCGGGCGGCGCACGCCCCTGGCGATCCGACACCATCGCGATGGTGTACTCGGTGACCAAGCCGTTCGCGGCGGTGTGCGCCCTGGTCCTCGCGGACCGTGGGCAGCTCGATCTCGATGCGCCGCTGACGACGTACTGGCCGGAGATGGCCGCCCGGACCACGATGCGCCAGGTGCTCGCCCATCGATCCGGCCACGTCGTGCTGGATCGGGCAGTCCCCGAGACGGCCTGGTACGACTGGGACTGGATCTGCCGCCTGCTCGCCGAGCAGGTTCCGGCCTGGGAGCCCGGTACCGCGCACGGCGAGGCGGCGCTGTTCTACGGGCATCTCGTGGGCGAGGTCGTCCGGCGCGTCGACGGCCGGACGCTGGGACGGTTCCTGCGCGACGAGGTGTGCGAGCCGCTGGGACTCGACTTCCACGTCGGGTTGACCGACGCGGAGCTGTCGAGGGTCGCGGATCTTGGCGGGTTCGGCGACGCGTTCCGGCTCGCCAACGCGGGCGGGACGGACCTCTATCGGCGCGCCCTCGGCAACCCGCCTGGCGCGCGCGATCCCGGCGTGGTCAACGGCGAGCGTTGGCGCCGGGCGGAGATCCCGGCGATCAACGGCCACGGCACGGCCCGCGGCGTGGCGGGGCTGTACGTCGCGCTCAAGGACCGGCGCGATCCTGTCACCCGCGAATGCTCGCCCAGGCGACGGCGGTCGCGGGCTCGGGCGTGGACCAGGTCATGGGCGACGAGCGCGAATGGGGCCTCGGGTTCGCGCTCGATCCCGATGGGTTCGGGATGGGCGGGCTGGGCGGCAGCGTGGGCTGGTGGAGCGAGGTCGGGCAGTACGCGTTCGGGTTCGTCACCGGCGAGATCGCGGGCTACGACCGCTCGGAGCGACTCGAGAATGCTGTCCGAGGGTGCCTCGGCCTGCCGCCGCTGTAGATCCGCGCCGCCGCCGATAGGCAACGTTCTCAGCAAGTTCTCAGCGGCGTGGCACAACGTGCGGAACTCAGGGTCCTGACACGCGGACCCTCGCCGCTCCCAACGGATCTGCAGATCGTCGACGATCGCACCGAGAGGACGACCGCGACGCGACACCGATCCAGGCCGACAACTCCGGCCCCGATCGATCGCGGACCTGGATCCGATGGCGCAGGTAGCTGCAACCACGCCCGATCCGGGCCGAGCACGCCGAACTCGCGTGGCTCGGGCCGAACCTCCGGGGGCTGCCATCGACCCTGCCTGAGACGGCGGCCGCCAGGGGCGGCGACGTGCGCGTGTCCTGATCGGAAGGAGTGCGGTGCGGCCGTGCTCCGGTGGTAGATAGGCGGTGCGCCGAGATCGTTCTCGATCGAAATTGCCCCTGCTCGCCGGCAGCCAATCTCGCTGCGTCTGGCCATGGCGGGGCTCCAGGCTTGTCCACAGGAGAAGAGCCAGTGAGAAGTCGTCCCATCACCCTGTCCGCCGTGGCGCTGATCTCGGTCTTCGTCGCCGCGTGCGGTTCCTCTGCCGCCACGCCATCGCCGTCCGCCGCGCCCGCGTCGAGCGCGCCGGCCAGCGCGGCGCCCTCGGCAGCGGCCTCCGAGTCCCCGTCGTCGTCGCCTTCGGCGCTGAGCGTGGGTTCATTCAATTCGAGCTTCTCGGCAATGGCCGATCTTGCGTCGGTGACAGCTGCCGGCAGTGGGCTCGTCGGCGTGATCCTGCCGGACGCAACCACCTCGGCCCGCTACACCAGCTATGACCTCCCGTACCTCAAGCAAGCCTTTGAAGCGGCCGGGTACGCCGCATCGGACTTCAAGATCGACAATGCCTCGGGCACGGCCACGACCGAGCTCGCCCTCGCCCAGGCCGACATCACGGCCGGGGCCAAGGTCCTGCTGGTCGACCCGCTCGACAGCACGACCGGCAACCAGATCCAGGCGGCCGCGGCGGCCGCCGGCGTGGCGATGATCAGCTATGACCGCGCCACGTTCCAGGGCACCAACACCTACTACGTCAGCTTCGACAACGTCCAGGTCGGCAAGCTGATCGGCCAGGGCTTCATGCAGTGCGTCACCGACTGGGGCGTCAAGAACCCCCAGGTGTTCACCCTCGACGGCGGCCAGGACACCGACCCCAACGCGATCGACTTCGCCAAGGGCTACAACTCGGTGATCTGGGGCCAGGAGGTCGCGCAGGTCCCGAAGGGCACGACCAACAGCGCCGGAATGAAGCTCATCGATGAGCAGATCGCCCCGGCCTGGAACAACAAGACGGGCGGCACGATCTTCCAGCAGGCCTACACGGCCAACCCGTCGATCAACGCCACGGTCGAGGCCAATGACGGCCTCGCCGGCGCGGCCATCGGCGTCCTCAAGTCAGCCGGGGTCCCGGCCAAGACGGTGCCCACCACCGGGCAGGACGCGACGCTCCAGGGCATGGAATACGTGCTCCAGGGCTACCAGTGCGGCTCCGTATACAAGCCGGTCTACCTCGAGGCCCAGGCGGCCGTCGCCCTGGCCACGTACCTGCGGGCCGGCCAGACGCCGCCCGCCACGCTGATCAACGGAACCACGACCGATCCGACCAACTCGGCTGCCACGCAGCCGGCCGTGCTGCTGACCCCGTACTGGGTCAACGCCGCCAACATGGAATCGACGGTCATTCAGGACAAGTTCGTGTCGGTGACGGACCTGTGCGCCGCCGTCGGCGCCGACCTCTGCCTGGCCTCGGGCATCAAGTAGCCCGCGGCCCCGGCGACGGCAGCGGCCCGATGTGCACGCTGCCGTCGCCGGGACACCTCCCCCCGCCCCGCCCCGCGCAGCCCACAGAGGACGAGCCAATGGACCTGTCGGCGCAACGAGATCCCGTCCCTGTTGGCAAGGCCGGTGCGATCTCGAATCCGCCGGTCGCGCCGGGCTCCGAGCCGTTGCTCCGGCTTCGGGGCGTGAGCAAGCATTTTGGCGCGGTCCAGTCGCTGTATCGCGTCGACCTCGACCTGCCCGAGGCGCAGGTCACGGCACTGTGTGGCGACAACGGCGCAGGCAAGTCCGTGCTCACCAAGAGCATTGCCGGCATTCACCAGGTCGACGAGGGCGAGATGTTCTGGGAGGGCCGCCCCGTCCACATCCGGAACCCCAACGACTCAGCGGCGCTGGGGATCGAGACCGTCTACCAGGACCTCGCCCTCGCCGACAACCTCGACATCGTCCAGAACATGTTCCTCGGACGCGAGCGCCTCTCGCGGGGCCTGCTCGACGAGGACAGCATGGAGCGCGCGGCGGCCGAGACGCTCGCGAGCCTGCGGGTCACCACCGTGCGCTCGATCCGGCAGCCCGTCGCAACCCTGTCCGGCGGCCAGCGCCAGGCGGTCGCGGTAGCCAAGGCCGTCATGTGGAACTCGAAGCTCGTGATGCTCGACGAGCCGACGGCCGCCCTGGGCGTTGCGCAGACGAGGATGGTGCTCGATCTCATCCGGCGGCTGAAGGACCACGGCCTCGCGGTCATGGTCGTCTCGCACAACCTCAACGACGTGTTCGAGGTAGCGGACCGGATCGCGGTGCTCCGCCTCGGGCGAATGGTCGCCCAGGATCGGATCTCGGCATTCGATCGCGAGAGCGTCGTCGACTACATGACCACCGGCAGGTCGAACCGCGACGTCGCGGGGCCTGCCACCAGCGACGGACTGGACTGACCCATGACCCCCAACGAACCCGAGCCGGCAGCCGCGGCACCGAACGAGATCGGGATCGACGACGAATCTGCGCCGGACCTGACCGCGGCGGCTGTCGAGGCGATTCCCCCGGCGATCGCGGCGCAGTCACTGCGCGAGTACCTGCGGGCGTGGGTCGCGCGGGTGCGAGGTGGCGACGCCGGCGTCCTGCCGGTGGCGCTCGCCCTGGTCGCGGTGGGGGTGGTGTTCACCGTGGTCAGCCCCAACCACGTCTTCCTGTCCGCTGGCAACCTGGTCAACCTGTTCGACCAGAGCGCGGTGTTCATCGTGCTCGCGATGGGCGAGGGATTCGTGCTGCTGCTGGGCGAGGTCGACCTCTCGATCGGCTACGTCGCGGCGATCGGCGGGATCGTGGCGGCCCAGCTGGTGCAACCCAACGTGAACCTTCCCTGGGGCCTGGCGATCCTGGCGGCGCTTGCGGCGACGGCCGCCATCGGGGGCATCCAGGGGCTGATCATCACCAAGCTGGGTATCCCCGCCTTCGTGGTCACGCTGGCGGGCTACCTGATCTGGTTCGGCGTCATGATCGTCCTGCTCGGAGCCGCCGGCGGCGTGGGCATCACCAGCACGGTGCTGCCGAACCAGCAGGCGCTGTACGGAATCGTCTACAGCTACATCGACCCCACGCTCGGCTGGATCGGGCTCGTCGTGATCGTCGGCGTGGTGGGTGCCATGATGTGGCGGCGGGACGCAGGGCGGCGGCGAAGCGGCCTGGTCGCCCCTCCGGTCGGGCTGACCGTCGCGAAGATCGTGGCCGTGGCCGTGGCCGGCATCGCGGTCGTCGCCATCTGCAACCTGAACCGCGGCAGGTTCCTCCCGATCATCGGCACCCCCTGGGTCATCCCGCTCGTCCTGGCAGTGCTCGTGCTCTGGGCGACCCTGCTCGAGCGGACCCAGTTCGGGCGCCACGTGTACGCCGTGGGGGGCAACCCGGAAGCGGCCCGCCGGGCGGGCATCAATGTCTCCCGCGTGCGCACCCTGGGCTTCGTCCTGTGCTCGATGACCGCCGGGATCGCCGGCATCATCTATGCCTCACAGCTGGGCGGCATGACAACCAACATCAACGGCGGCCAGCTCGTCCTGTACGCAATCGCAGCGGCCGTCATCGGCGGCACCAGCCTGTTCGGCGGCCGGGGCCGGGCGATCCACGGCCTCCTCGGCGGCCTCGTCATCGGGGCCATCTACAACGGCCTGTACCTGCTGGGGCTCCCGATCCAGTACCAGCTGATCGTGACCGGGCTGGTGCTGCTCGCCGCCGTCAGCGTCGACTCGCTGTCGCGCCGCGGCGCCGGCTCGGGAAGCCTCGTCCGCGCCTGACGGGAGGTACGGAGGGCGATCGGCCGCGTCGACCTTTGGCACCCGGGTTCGCCGACCATTGCCCCTCGACCCGCCCACGATCGAGAGGGACGCTCCGGAGTGACGCCGATCCCAACCGGATCTCGCGGCCCCGGCGCCGGGCGAACCAGCCCAACTGCTGATTCCCGGGGGAGAAGAGGGATCGCCATGTCGCCCATCCGCAGGCTGCTCCTCGCAGCCGGTTCCGTCGGCTTGCTATCCGTTGTGTTCGGGGCGGCCGCGGTCGCCGGCTCACCGTCGTCGATGGAGGCGCTGGGCAAGGCGATCTTCTTCGACGAGAACCTCTCGATCAATCACAACGAGTCATGCGCGACCTGCCACGGGCCCGACTACGGCTTCACCGGGCCGACTGACCTCATCAACGCGCACGGAGCGGTGTACGAGGGCTCGATCGCGGGCAGGTTCGGGAACCGCAAGCCCCCCAGCAGCGCGTATGCAGCGCTCAGCCCGATCCTCCATCTCGACCGCCATGGCACCTGGGTCGGCGGCAACTTCTGGGATGGGCGGGCGACCGGCGAGAAGCTCGGCAACCCCGCCGCGGACCAGGCCCAGGGACCGTTCACCAATCCCGCGGAGCAGGCCCTGCCGGATTCGGCCTGCGTCGTGTACCAAGTGTCCATGGCCGCGTACGCCGACGACTTCACGTCGGTCTGGAAGATCGACCTGAGCTCGGTGGTCTGGCCATCGGGCATCGAGACCACCTGCTCGACCGAAGGCGGGGAGGTCCTCCTGTCCGACGCGGACGAGGCGACCGTCTCGACCGCCTTCGACGACATCGCGCTTTCGATCGCGGCCTACGAGGGATCGCCGGAGGTCAACGCGTTCTCGTCCAAGTACGACCTGACCTTCGGCGGCAGGGCCAGGCTCACGAAGGAGGAGCAACGCGGCCTCGCGCTGTTCCGGGGCAAGGGCGGCTGCACGGCCTGCCATCCGGCCAACGGCAAGCAGGCGCTGTTCACGGACTTCACGTTCGACAACCTCGGCGTTCCCGCAAACCCCGAGAATCCGGCGCTGCTCGCGGATTCCTCGTACGTCGACGACGGCCTGGGTGCGTACCTCGAGAGCGCCGGCTACCCCGAGTCCGTGTACCAGGATGAGATGGGCAAGCAGAAGGTCCCCACGCTGCGGAACGTGGGCCTGAGCCCATTGGAAACGTCCACCAAGGCCTACACCCACAACGGGTATTTCAAGACGCTCGAGGGGATCGTCCACTTCTACAACACGCGCGACGTCCTGCCGCGATGTGACGGCGCCTACACCGAGGCGGAGGCACTGGCAGCCAACTGCTGGCCGGCGCCCGAGGAGTCGATGAACGTCAACCATGACGAGCTCGGCGACCTCGGCCTCAGCGTGGACGACGAGGCCGCGATCGTGGCCTACCTGAGGACGCTCTCGGACGGCTACGGGAACTGACCACCTGCGGCGGCGGGAGTCCGATGAGACGGTTCCCGCCGCCGTTCTCCCGAGCGGCGGCTCGAACCGGTGATCCGGGCTAGATTCGGGGCATGCCCCCGCAGGCGTATGCCCTCGTCACGCTGTTCGCGCTGTGCTCGGTCGCGCTGGGCTGGGCCGCGACCCGGATCGCGGCTCGCATCGGCGGTCCGGCGACGCGCGCGGCCTACATCATGCCGATCGCGGCCGGCTTCCTCGCCTTCTACCTGATCGGGCACAAGCTGGGGATCGCCGTGGGACCGGAGGTCTCGCTGTTCGGCTTCCAGGTGTCGCTGTTCGGCGACCTGGCGATCGGCTTCGCGGCCGCGTTGCTGGCGGCGCTGGCCCAGGCGGGCTGGCTGCGGGTGCGGGCGTCGCAGCGCCCGGACCCCGCGCGCTGACCGGCAGCCGGCAGCCTCAACGCCGCAGCGACGGGGGGACTTCGCCGGGATCATCGCCGGTGGCGACCGGCAGGCCGGACCGCGACCAGTCGCTGTACGACCCCGGGTAGAGCAGGGGATCGGGCAGCCCGGCGACCCGCATCGCAAGCGCGTCATGGCAGGCGTTGACACCGCTGCCGCAGGCGACGACGACATCGTTGCCGAGCGCCTCGAAGCGGTCGCGAAGATCCGCGGCCGCTCGAAATCGACCGCTGGCGTCGAGATTGCCGGCGGTGGGCCGGCTGAGCGCGGTCGGGATGTGGCCGGCGACGGGATCGATCGGCTCGACGTCGCCGCGATAGCGCTCCCGCGCCCGAGCATCGACGATCGCGAAGTTGCCGAGCCTCGACATCAGCGCCGCCTGGTCGATCGTCCGGGACCAGCGCTCGCGCAGCTGGAGCTTCCCCGGTGCGGGTGCCGGCACGGTCGTCGTGAGCCCGCCACCGGCCGCGATCCAGGCCTGGATCCCGCCGTCGAGCACCTGGACCTGGTCGTGCCCGAGGTCGTCGAGCATCCACCACAGGCGGGCGGCGACCGTGCCGCCGGCATCGTCGTAGGCGACGATGTGGCTCGACGAATCGAAGCCGAGCGCCTCCATCCGCCGGAGGAAGGTAGCCGGATCCGGCAGCGGGTGACGACCGGGTCCTTCGCTCGCGACGATGTCCGTGTCGAGGTCCACGAATACGGCACCCGGGAGGTGTCCCGCGTCGTAGTCGCGGCGGCCCTTCGACGGGTCGGACAGCCACCAGCGAACGTCGGCGAGGCGGAGCTCCGGATCGTCGATCCGGGCAAGCAGCTCGCCGGCGGAGATCAGGCTCATGGCCGGACAGTCTAGGGGAGTGCGGCGGCGGGGCCGTGGTTCGGCGGCGACGAAGCCCTGGTTGAGCGGCGCCGGGTACGCGTTGGAACGGGCGCGCCGGCTCCTGCTATCCTCTGCCGCGGCGCCGCGACGGCGCCCCCGGCGGGTCGGGTCTTCGCCTCGGCCGCCATTCGCTCCGGCGTAGCTCAGTGGTAGAGCGGGTGACTGTTAATCACTTGGTCGTAGGTTCGAATCCTACCGCCGGAGCCAACTTGCTCACCCTGTCCGATCGGCCAACAACAACACACCGTTGTCGGATCCTCGTCCGCCAGAGGGCGGCGGCGTGCTCCTCGCTGCCGTCTACCGTGTCCCGGTCGAGCAGGTCGCGCACCCAGGCGACGCACGCCGGCATGTGACGGGCACCCCCCGGACGCTCCGCAACGCTTCTCAGCAGTAGTCGGTGAAGCCGTGGAGGGGCTGCCGGCCGGTCAGCACCAGGTAGCCCGCCAGGAGATCGTCGCAGCTGTTCTGGTAGATGCGGACCATCGCGATCGGCCGGTCGATGAGGCCCCACACCATGATCTCCGCGGCCTGCTCGGTGCCGTTCTCGTGCCACGGGGCCTTCTCATAGTCCCGCCAGTAGGTCCAGCCCCGCAACGCCCGGAACCGCGCCCTGGTCTCCTCGGTGAGGGTGTGGTCGGCCCAGGCATGGGCGGTCTCATGGAGGATCATCACCTGGGTGCCGAAGTCCAGGCTCGTGGTGCACAGCTCGATCACGTTCAGCGCGCCGTCGGGGTGCTGCAGGCCGTCGCGGCCGTTGCACGGCGACATGTTGCCGTCGTGGTAGCGGTAGCGAATGGGAGGAAGCTCCAGGCCGGCCTCGGCGAACAGGGCGACCGCCCAATGCGCCCAGGTGGCAAGCTGGTCGGGCATGTCGACCAGCTCGAGCGAACCGGGTTGAGGGGCCGCAGGAGCTACGGCAGCGGCCGTGGCGCCGGTGCCGAGGGCGACGAGGGCGACGAGGGCGATGATGGCAACTGCGCGTGTGAGATGGTTCCGCATGGCGCGGACCATCCGACCGGCGACTTCATGCCCACGTGTGAAGCGCTCAAGGGAAGCTTTGCGAGCCTAAAGGCGGCCTTAAGTCGCGGGTTCCAGGCTCTGCGACTCGGTTCGTGAGAGGAAGCGGGATCGTGGAGTTCAGGGTTCTCGGACAGCTCGGGATCGTCGACGGTCATCGTCCGATCACACTTGGTTCGCACAAGCAGCGGTCGTTGCTCGCCCTCCTCCTCATCAACCACGGCTCCGTGCTGTCTGCGGATCGGCTCCTCGACGAGCTGTGGGGTGACGAGGCCTCGGATCGTCAGAACGCACTGTGGGTGCACGTCTCCAACCTGCGGACGGCGCTGGAGCCGGATCGGGAGGCCAGGTCGGAGGGGTCCATCGTTCGCACCCGAGCGCCCGGGTACATCCTCGACGTCGACGGGGAGCAGATCGACGCGGTTCGGTTCGAGCACCTGGTCGACGACGGGCGCGCACTGTTGGGCGAGGACCCGGAGGCGGCGTCGGCGACCCTGCGCGGCGCCCTGGAGCTGTGGCGGGGACGGGCCTACGAGGAGCTCACCTACGAGGCGTTCGCCCAGGCAGAGATCAGCCGGCTCGACGAGCTGCGTCTCGAAGCCGTCGAGGCTCGTATCGAGGCGGATCTCGCACGAGGGCGCGACCGCGAGCTGGTGTCGGAGCTCCAGAGCCTGACCAGGCAGCATCCGTTGCGGGAACGGTTCACCGCCCAGCTCATGCTCGCCCTGTATCGCGCTGGTCGCCAGTCCGAGGCGCTGCGCGCCTATCAGGAGCTGCGGTCGCGGCTGGGGAGAGAGCTCGGCATCGACCCTTCCCCCGAGGTCAAAGGATCTCGAGGGCAGGATCCTCACCGAGGATCCCTCGCTGCTGGGCGCGAGTCGCCGATCGGCGGTCGGGGTCGAGCCGGGGCTGGTCATCCGCGGCTACGAGATCCGGGAGCAGCTGCCGCTGGGCGGCGTGGGCACGGTGTACCGGGCGTTCCAGCCGGCCGTGGGACGGGAGGTGGCGATCAGGGTCATCCCGTCGGCGCTCGCCGACGATCCCGGATTCATCAGGCGCTTCGAGGGTGACGCCCGGCTCGTCGCCGCACTCGAGCACCCGCACGTCGTGCCGCTCTACGACTTCTGGCGCGAGCCCGGCGCCGCCTACCTCGTGACCCGGCTCACGCACGGCGGCACGCTGGCCGACGTCGTGGCCCGCAGCGCGCTGCCCGAGGCCGACGCCGCTGGGGTTCTCGGACAGGTGGCCGGCGCCCTGCGCGCCGCCCACGATGGTGGCGTCGTCCATGGCGCCATCGGGCCTGAGCAGGTGGCGCTCGATGCCGACGGCAACGCCTATCTGGCCGGTCTCGGGCTGCGGGCGGCGGCTACGGCCGCGCACGCGGTGGGGCCGACCACCGCCCCGGAGGTGATCGACGGATCGCCGCCGACGCCTGCTTCGGATGTGTATGCGCTGGGCGTGGTGGTCGCCCAATGCCTGACGGGCCTCACCGGGCGCATCGAGCAGGTCGAGGGCGCGTTGCCGCGCTCGGTGGCCGCGGTGGTCGCATCCGCAACCAACCCCGATCCTGCACGCCGACCGTCGGCCATCGACTTCGCTATGGCCTTCGCAACGGCCACCCAGCCGGGCGCCGCAACGGCGCCGTTGCCCGACGTCGAGGTGGAGAACCCGTACCGCGGCCTCGCCGCATTCGCCGCCGCGGATGCCGCCGTGTTCCTCGGCCGGCAACGAGTCGTCGACCGGCTGGTGGCTCGCCTCGGGCAACCGGGGGCGGCGGGGCAGATCATCGCCCTGGTTGGTCCCAGCGGGAGCGGGAAGTCGAGCGTGGTTCAGGCCGGGCTGCTGCCTGCCCTGGCGGACAACGCCCTCCCCGGCTCCGCACAGTGGTTCGTCACGTCGGCGGTGCCGGGGCGGCAACCGTTCGAGGCACTGGAGGCGGCATTGCTGCGGGTGGCGATCGATCCGCCGCCAACGCTCTACGAGCAGCTCTCGTCCGGGGAGAACGGGCTGCGCCGGGCGGTGCGCCGGGTCCTCCCCGATGACGGCTCGCAGCTGCTGCTCGTCGTCGATCAGTTCGAGGAGCTGTTCACGCTGACCGACCCGCAGGAGGCGGCGGCGTTCCTCGATGCCCTGGCCGGGGCCGTCGCCGACGCCCACAGCAGGGTGCGGGTCGTCGCCACGCTCCGTGCCGACTTCTACGACCGGCCGCTCCAACACCGGCGCTTCGGCGAGCTGCTGCGCGAGGGAACCGAGGTCATCACCCCGATGTCCCCGGAGGAGCTCGAGCAGGCCATCAGCGGTCCGGCGGAGCCGCTCGGCGTTCACTTCGCACCTGCCGTCGTCGCCGACATCGTGCACGAGGTCGAGGGCCGCCCAGGCGCCCTGCCGTTGCTCCAGTACGCCCTCACCGAGCTGTTCGAAGCGCGGGCCGGGTCGATCATCACCTCGGAGACCTATCGCCAGATCGGCGGCGTCACCGGTGCGCTGGCGTTGCGGGCCGAGGCGCTGTTCGCCGAATGCGACGAGCGCGAGCAGCTGGCCGCCCGGCAGGTGTTCCTCCGCCTCGTCACCCTCGGCGAGGGCGCCCTCGACACGAGGCGGCGGGTGCTGGTCTCCGAGCTCGACGACCTGCCGCTCCATCCGCTCGCGGTGCGGGCGGTGCTCGATCGGTTCTCCGCCCACCGGCTGCTCACCTTCGACCGGGACCCGGTGACGCGTGGACCGACGGTGGAGATCTCCCACGAGGCGCTGCTGACCGAGTGGGACCGGCTGCAGGGATGGATCGACGGCGCCCGCGAGGACGTGCGCAACCAGCGCCGCCTCGCCGACGCCATGGGGGAGTGGGCCGGCTCGGGACGACGCGACGACCTGTTGCTCTCCGGCGGCCGGCTCGCCCGCTTCACCGCCTGGGCGGCGGACGCCGATGTCCAGCTCGCCAGCGGGGAACGGGGATTCCTCGATGCCAGCATCGAGCTCGCCGAACGGGCCGAACGCCTCGAACTGGAGCGTGAGTCGCAACGGGTCGCCGCCCAGCGCCAGGCTCGGCAGCGGCTGCGGCTGACGGCGGTCGCCGGCGTGGCCGCGGTGATCGTCGGTGCGCTCGCCGTCGTCGCCTTCCTCCAGCGACAAGCCGCCCAGGGCTCAGAGCGCCAGGTCACCGCCACCCTGCGGGCGAACGATCTCGCCACGTCGTCACGACTCGTGCTCCGGGACGACGTGCGCCTCGCCCTGCGCCTGGCGATCGAGTCGGCCGGGGCCACCACCGAGTTCGGGGTGGTCACCCCGGAGGCGATGGATGCCCTCCACTGGGCGGTCCAGGAGGCCAACATCGTGTACCCGGCCGGCGACACGACGCCGGTCGCCGTCCGTCCCGGGCCGCGCAGCCTCACCGGCGTGTATGCACTGCCACCCAACGAGCTCATCGCGCTCGCCCAGTCGGGCCCGGTCGGGTCATACCTCGGCGATCAGTGCCCGACCTACCTCGGCACCGAGGAATGTCCGGACCCGCTGCGCAGCTTCCCGGCCGGGTTGTCGATCGCCGGCGGCGACGAAGCCTATGGGGTGGTGCAACCCAAACCGGGGACCCTCACCGGGGCGAAGGTGGAGCTCGTCTCCGACTTCACGGTGAGCAACGAGGACCTGGCATCCGAGCTGAGGTCGCTCGAAGGCCTCACCGGCATCGTCGTGTCACACCGCGCCGCACCCGTGTGGGACGAGCTCAGCTCGCGAAAGGACGCCAACGACCCGTTCCCCGATCTGATCATGGGGGGGTATCCCACGCAGCTCGCCGATTGGCGGTCCGACGGGCTGATCGACCTCTCGTCGTACCTTGACATGAGCCGGATCCGGTCCGACTTCGGGGCGAACCAGGTGAAGCTGGGCTCCATCGACGGTGGCTACTACATGCTGCCCGTCGCCAGCGACATGAAGGGCATGGTCTACTACCCCAAGGCCGCGTTCGAGGCGGCCGGCTACCGCGTCCCGCAGACGTGGGACGAGCTGCTGGCGCTGTCGCGGCAGATGGTCGCCGACGGGCGCACGCCGTGGTGCTTCGCCTGGGAGGACGGCGGGGGTTCGGGCTGGCCGGGCACCGATCTGCTGGAGACCCTCGTGCTCCGCGTGGGGGGGACCGACGCCTACGACGCGTGGATCGCCCACACGATCCCGTTCGACGCCCCGGTCATCCGCCAGGCCGGCCAGATGGCATCGACCCTGCTCCTCAGCGACGGGTTCGTGCGCGGCGGAGCGGGGGCCATCAGCAGCACGCCCGTCTTCGACAGCCTCGCTCCACTCCTGGAGGACGAGCCCGGGTGCTGGATGGTGCTCCAGTCGAGCCTCATGCTGACGACCCGACCCGACGTCAACAGCGTGGCCGGCAGGAGCCTCGATTGGTTCCCGTTCCCGCCGATCGAGCGGGGCTCGGACGTCATGCCGCAGTACGGGGGCTCCAGCTACGTGCTGGCATTCAACGACCGTCCCGAGGTGCGTGCGTTCATCTCGCACGTCGCCTCGCCACAGTGGGGCCGGGTGTGGGCTGCGACGGCGACCACGTTCGTCTCGCTGAACGACCGCTTCGACGTCCGGCAGTACGGAGGGGCGGTCTCGGCGGCGCCGGCCGGGGTCCTCCGGTCGATCGGCGAGGCCGCGCGGGAGGCGATCGCTGCCGGGGTGTGGCGCTACGACGCCTCCGACCTCATGCCGGGCGCGATCGGGCTGTACGACGACAACGGCAACCCCGGTGCGTTCTTCACCGGCATGCTCGATGTCGTCGACGGCCGCAGGACGATGGACCAGATGCTCACCGACGTCGAGGCGAAGTGGCAGTCGCTCGGCGGGTGACCAGGCGACGAACCGGCCAGGGGCGACCGCACCCGGCTGAGCGGTTGACCACTGCAAGGGGCAAGGCACGCGCCGCTGGCCACATCCTCCATGCGACACCTATGTGTCCACATCACTGTGCTAGTGTGTCCTCATGGCTGACGTCGGGATCCGGGAGCTGAAGCAGCACCTGTCCGAGTACCTGGATCGGGCGGAACGGGGCGAGACCCTGCGCGTCACCGACCGGGGGCGACCGAAGGCGATGCTCGGACCGGTGCCGGGGCGTGGGCGTATCGAGGACGGGATCCGCACCGGCTGGATCACGCCCGGCTCCGGCGCGCCGCTCGGTCGGGTGCAGCGCTCGAAGGCGGCGAGTCGGGTGCTGGACGTGCTGGCCGAGGACCGCGGCGAGTGAGCACCTACGTTGACTCGAGCGCCTTGCTCAAGCGCTACGTGGAGGAGGCCAATTCGGCCGCCGCGGACGCCCTGCTGCGAGCCGGAGGTGAGCTCCTGACGGCCCGACACACGATCGTCGAGGTCCGCCGCAACCTCGCTCGCCTGCTGTCGGGCGGCCCGCTTGCCACGGCCAGACGCGCGTTTGCCGAAGACCTGCGTTCCTTCTCGATCATCGAGCTCGACGAGGCGACCTGCGAGTCGGCCGCCACGATCGCGGAGACCACCGGCGTCAGAACGCTCGATGCCCTCCATCTCGCAGCCGCGCAACGCGTCTCCGCACCCGGGGTCGGCTTCCTGACCTTCGATCTGCGCCAGGCGCAGGCAGCCCGCGGCCTTGGCCTGACGGTCGTGACTGCCTGACCGAAGCAGGCGCCTGGACGGACGCGGAGAAGCCACCTCGCGCGGGTAGACCGCCGATCAGCAGGCGACTCCCTCGACTGTCACTGATCGAGGCGAGCCCAACTGCCTCCCGGATCTGGAGCAGACCGCTCAAGCCCCTGCGCGCGTGAAGGTCATATGGACAACGCCACCCGGCGAGGCCGTGGCCTCGACCGCGTAGTCGTCCTCGAGCTTCTCGAGATCGTCCCACAGGCGCACGCCCCGACCGAGGAGGATCGGCACCACGACCACGTGCAAGTGGTCAACAAGTCTCGCGGCGAGGAACTCGCGAATGGTGGTGGGGCCCCCGCCGATCCGGACGTCCTTGCCACCTGCCGCCGCACGTGCCGCCCTGAGTGCCTCTGCCGGTGTCGCGTCGAGGAAATGAAACGTCGTGCCGCCCTCCATCTCGATCGGCGGCCGTGAGTGGTGGGTCAGGACGAACACGGGGGTGTGGAACGGCGGGTTCGGACCCCACCAACCCTTCCAATCGGGGTCGTCGTGCCATCCCGGATAGCCGTACTTGCCGGCCCCCATGATCTCGGCCCCCACACCGACGTCGTGCAGCCGCAGGAATGCGTCGTCGATGCCGCGGCTTCCGCCCGGCTCGCCGACCAGCTCGTGCCACCACCGTGTCCGGAACATCCACTCATGGAGCCGCTCGCCGGCATGCCCGAACGGGGCGTCGCGGCTCAGCCCCTCACCGGTGCCGAAGCCATCGAGCGAGATGGAGAAGAACTGGACCCGCGCGAGCGACATGACGCGTGCTCCTTGCTTCGGGTAGCCGTCGGGTGGCGTGGGATGACGCTATACTGAGTGAGCGTCCATACTTATACTGGAGTATGAACTTGTCAAGCAGCCCGGGTCGCCGCGAGCGGAAGAAGCGCGAGACGCGGCAACGCATCCTTGACCGCGCGGTTGCCCTGTTCGCGGCCCAGGGCTACGACGCCACGACGATGGACGAGATCGCGGCGTCGGCGGACTTCGCGCGGGCCACCGTGTTCAACTTCTTCCCCCGCAAGTCGGACCTGGTCCTCGCCTGGTTCGAGGACCGCCGCGCCGAGCTGGCAAGCCGTATCGCCGCAGGCACGGCGGATGCGACCCAGACCTCGACGCAGCTGGCATTCGCGCTCCGGGTGATCGCGCAGATGTTCGAGCATGATCCCCGAACCGGGCGCGCGATGGCCCGAGCGTGGCTCCAGGCCGGCGGCGCGCTCCTGGCCCCGGAATCCGACACGTCACGGATGTTCGCGGACATGATCCGGGCAGGCCAGGAGCGGGGTGATGTCGACCCCCGGATCGACGCCGACCGAGCCGGACTCGTGCTGTTCGACGCGTACCTCGGCGTGCTCTACCGCTGGGCATCGCGCGAGGAGGGGATGGCCGGACTCGGTTCCGACCTGGATGCCACGCTTGATGTCCTCATGACCGGCATCTCGAGGTAGGCGGCGATCCGCCGGCCACGCTCCCGTTCCCGCGAGAGCTTGCGCCACCGTCGGGGCTCTGCTTCATGACCCTGGGTACGGAAGGGTGCTGCGCCCGCGGCGATGCCGGTGCTCGCCGCGCCGTCGTTGGCGTTCCCTGCTCAGGCGGCTCCCAACCGGGCACCCATCTCGACACCGGCGCCGGCATCCTGCGGGATGCGGAGCCCCATCCCGGCCGCGAGATGCGGGCCGTCGAGGGTCGGCCCGATCAGGGTGGCGGACGCCTGGCTGTGCTGCCACAGCAGCCCGATGAAGTAGAGACCCGGGATCTCGCTCACCCCGCGCCGGTTGCGCGGGATCCCCTGGGCATCGACGGATCGGCGCATCGATCCATGAATGGTCCATCCGGTACCCGGTGGCCCACACGATGGACGTGACGCCCGCCGCCTTGAGGTCAAGCTGCGTGTGCTCCGGCGGGTCATACGGTTCGTGATCGACCGTGCCGGGCGGCGCATCGATGCCCGCCCGGGCGATGTACGTGTCGATCGGCGGCCGCACGATCTCGTCAAAGAACGCCTCGGAGCGGCGCAGCCGGGCGCCGAGATCGGCCGCGATCGACAGGCGATGCC
Organism: uncultured Chloroflexia bacterium; assembly: GCA_963749705.1. Taxonomy (GTDB): domain Bacteria; phylum Chloroflexota; class Limnocylindria; order Limnocylindrales; family CSP1-4; genus CAIXZV01. The sequence goes on from CAVVNQ010000015.1 coordinate 115,573, forward strand.
CGGCAACCGCCTCGAGGTGACCGAGGAGGGTGAGCCCATCGCGCGCAGCCATCCGGCGCAGGTTGACGTCCCGCCCGCCGTGGTGGCCGGACAGCTGGGGCGTTCCCATCAGGCGCCGGCGCGGATCGGGGAGGGTGTCCGCCTTGGGCGTGACGACCCCGTGGGCCTCACCGTCGACCTCGAGGGCGGCGAGCCACCCGAAGATGTCGCGACCGCGATAGCGGCGCGGAGCCCACCCGTTGCTGCCGACGGCGAGGTAGACCCGTCGCCCGGCCGCCAGCAGCTCGTCGGCCAGCTGGACGCCGGTCTGGCCGGACCCGACCACGAGCACGGCACCGGGCGGCAGGGCGCTCGCGTTGCGATAGGCATGCGAGTGGACCTGGTGGATGTCCCCCGGAACGCGCGTCGCGAGTTCGGGGACGCGGGGGAGGTGGAAGCTGCCGGTGGCCACCACCACGGCCTGCGCCTCCATCATCCCCGCGCTGGTCTCGAGTCGGAAGCCGCCGTCCCCGGGCGTCAGGCGCTCGACCGCGGTCCCGGTCATCACCGGCGCGCGGACCTGCTCCGCGTAGCGCGCCACCCGGGCCACGATCTCGTCCCGCGGCATGTACCCGTCAGGATCCGTGCCGTCGTAGGGCTGGCCCGGAAGCGATGCAATCCAGTTTGGCGTGACCAGCCGGAACGAATCCCAGCGGTCCTGCCAGCCGCCGCCGAGGGTCGTGCGGCGTTCGAGCACGAGGTGGTCTGTTCCGGCAAGGGTGAGGAGCCGGCTCATCGCAAGGCCGGCCTGGCCGGCGCCCACGACGACCACCGGCATCCGGCGTGTGTCGTTCATGGGCCGCACCCTACGTGTCGCTCACCGGCAGGGGAAGTCTCGATCTCGAACTCGTGCCGGCCTCGCCAGGGGTGGGAAAATCGGTCCATGGGCGACTACTGCTCGTTCTCCAAGGCCGTCGAGCAGCTCGGGGATCGCTGGAGCCTGGTGATCGTCCGGGAGCTGCTGATGCACGGGTCGCGCACCTACAGCGACCTCCTCGCCGGGGCATCCGGGATCAGCCGCTCGGTGCTCGCGGCACGGCTTCGCAAGCTGCGTGACCTGGGCCTCGTGGAGCGCGTCCGACCGGCAGGCGACGACCACGCGCCCGAGCATTACGAGATCACGTATGCCGGGCGGGAGCTGCTGCCGGTCCTCGAGGCGCTCCGCGGCTGGTCGGAACGGTTCGTGCCCGAGGATCCCGCGATGGCCGAGCGGGACCCGGACATCGTCGTGCGCTGGCTGGGCGAGCGCGTGAACCCCAGCCGGCTCCCGCCCCGCCCGGTGGTGCTGGACATCGCGCTCGACGGCGCCCGGCGACCCCGGTTCTGGCTCGTGCTCGAGCGCGGCACGGGCTCGTCGGTGTGCATCGAGGATCCCCGCATCGACGAGGACCGCTACGTGTTTCTCGAGACATCGGTCGGCGCGCTGATGCCCCTCGCTCGCGGGGCGGGCGACTGGCGGCGGGCGATCGAGGGTGATGCGATCGAGGTGTTCGGCAACCCGCGGCTGGTCAGCCAGCTGCCGAGCTGGTTCGGCGGGTTGCCCGCCGCGTAGCGCGACCGCGGCGGCGGGGGCAGGAACGACATCCGCCGCCCATGGCCGTCGAGTACACTCGAACCAAGGGCCGAGGGGGCCGCGATCAGACCGCTCGAGGGGCAGCTTGACCACGAATCCTGTCGATGTCCGCCCGGTCATCGAGGTCACCGACCTACGCAAGCGCTACGGCGACGTGCAGGCTGTCGACGGCATCACCTTTGAGGTCCAACGGGGCGAGATCTTCGGGCTGCTCGGACCCAACGGCGCCGGCAAGACGACCACGGTCGAGATCCTCGAGGGGCTCCGCAAGCCGGACTCCGGCCGCGTGGACGTGCTGGGCATCGACGCGGCGCACCAGCCGGCCGGGATCAAGGAGCGGATCGGCGTCCAGCTCCAGACCGCCGCGCTCTACCCCTACCTCACGGTCGCGGAGCTGCTCGACCTGTTCCGGACCTTCTTCATCCGCAGCCGGTCGACCGAATGGCTGCTCGATGCCGTCGACCTCGGGGAACGCCGGAATGCGCAGACGCGCCACCTGTCGGGCGGCCAGCGCCAGCGGCTGTCGGTCGCCCTCGCGCTGGTCAACGAGCCGGAGCTCGTGTTCCTCGACGAGCCCACGACCGGCATGGACCCGCAGGCGCGGCGGTCGCTGTGGGACCTCGTCCTGAAGCTTCGTGACGACGGCTGCTCGGTGCTGCTGACGACGCACTACATGGAGGAGGCAGCCCAGCTGTGTGACCGGGTGGCGATCATGGACCACGGCCACATCCTGGAGCTGGGCACCGTCTCGGAGCTGGTGAGCCGGCGGTTCCGCGAGCGTGCCGTCCATTTCGACACGGTGCCAGAGCTCGAGCTCGAGCGGCTCGGTGCGTTGCCCGCCGTCACGCGCGCGATGGTCGAGGACGGCGAGACCGTCCTGTACACGGGGGACGTCGCCGTCACGATCGGAGCCCTGATCGAGCTGACCGAATCGCTGGGGCGCGAGCCGGGCAACCTCGGGATCCGGCGTGCCACGCTCGAGGACGTGTTCCTCGACCTGACCGGCCGCGCGCTGCGGGAGTGACGTGATGCATGCCCTCACGACGTTGACGGTCGCCAACATCCGCAGCTTCATCCGGGATCGGAACGCGCTGTTCTGGACGATCGCCTTCCCGGTGATCTTCATCCTGCTGTTCGGCGCCATCTTCTCGGGCAACGGCGGCACGACCTACAAGGTCGGCTGGGTCGACGAGGACGGCACGCCGGCGGCGGGCCAGCTCCGTCAGGTGTTCGCGCAGGTGTCGCTGCTCGAGCTCGAGGATGGCTCCCTCGCCGGCTCCCGCGACGCGATGCAGAAGGGCGACCTGCGCGGGATCGTCGTCGTCCCGGCCGGCTACGGCGATGCGATCGCGGCGGCTCAGTCGGGGGGGACGGGAGCCGGTGGCCCGACGGTCAGCCTGGAGGTGTACACGGACCCCAGCCAGCAGACCAGCAGCGGCACGATCAGCCAGGTCGTGTCGCAGGTCGTGTCGTCGCTCAACGTGGCGATGACCGGGCGATCGCCGATCCTGGGCGTGACCACCCATTCGATCCAGACCCAGGACCTCACCAACGCCGCGTTCCTGGTCCCGGGCATCCTGGGGATGGCGTTGATGCAGCTCGGCATCTTTGGCGCGGTGCCGCTGGTCGCCCAGCGCGAGAAGCTGATCCTCAAGCGGCTCGGCGCGACGCCGCTGCCGCGCTGGACGCTGGTGGGCAGCAACGTCGTCCTGCGGCTGCTGATCGGGCTGGTCCAGGCGGCGCTGATCGTCGGGATCGGGATCGCGGCGTTCGGCGTCCAGGTCCTGGGTGCGCTGTGGCTGATGGCCGCCATCGTCATCCTGGGCGCAATGTCGTTCATCGCCATCGGGTACCTCGTGGCCGCCTTCGTGCGCACCGAGGAGGCGGCCAACGGGGTCGTCCAGGTGATCCAGTTCCCGATGATGTTCCTGTCGGGGGTGTTCTTCCCGATCGAGATCATGCCCAGCTTCCTGCGCCCGGTCGCGGCGTTCCTGCCCCTGACCTACCTGGGTGACGCGCTCCGCCAGGTGATGGTGAGCGGCACGGCCTTTGCGCCGCTGCCGGTGGACCTTGCCGTCCTCGGTGGCTGGCTCGTGGTGTGCCTCGCGATCTCGGCCCGCTTCTTCCGCTGGGAATAGCGCCCGAGACGTTCGAGGCGGCCGCGGCTGCTCAGCGAGGCGCGACGCTCACCTCGCTCGCCCCGCCCAGGACCTCGATCTCGTACCGGTCCGGCTGTTCGGCGAAGCCCTCGCCTACGAACCGCTGGTCGCCACCGACCGTGGACCGCCGCTGCGAATCGAGCCGGACCCGCGACACCCCGCCGGCGACCCGCAGCGCCACCGGGACCGCACCGGGCCGCCGGAAGCTGGCGCTGCTGACCACGCCGCCGATCCGCACCGAGGCCGTCCCCGAGGGCACCGGCAGGTCGAGCCGGATGTGGTTCGCACCGCCCGCGACGTCCAGCCGCTCCAGCGCGACGCCCTCCAGGGTGCCGGTCAGGTCGGTGATGCCGCCCTCGAGCTCGATGGTCCACGGGATCGATCCGTTGAGCTTCAGCTGCGCCCTGCGGGTCGAGAACGCGTCGATGGCCTGGCGCCGGTAGCGGACCGTGACGGTGCCGGCCGACGCGCGAACGTCCGGTCGCGGTCCACCGAAGGTCGCCACCACCAGCTCGCCGCTCGTGGTTGCGCCGCCGAACTGCAGGCGCGATGCGCTGGTCTCCATGATCATCCGCGCGTTCGCCCGTGGGCCGAGCGGCGCGACGTTGAGCGCGAGCCGTGGCGCACCCGATACGAACATGAGGCGGCCCCGGGTGACCCCACCGAGCGGTGCCCGGAACTCGGCGCCCACGAAGCCGCCGCGGGCATCGGCGTTCAGCCTCGATGTCGCGTCGGCGACGAGCCGGCCGGCGGTCGCGATGAAGTCGGCGATTGCCGCTCGCTCGGGTGCCGGATGTGCGTCCAGGGCGCCCGCCAGGGCGGCGTCGAGCGGGGACACGAGGTCCAGCAGCCGGGTGGCCTGCGCCTCGACGGGGTGAACGCCGACGCTCCGCCGGTCGGCCGGATCGGGCCGGCGCGCCACGAACCCGGCCTTCTCGAGACGGTCGATGACGCCCGTGACGGCACCGGTGGTGAGCCCTGACAGGGTGGCCAGGCGACCGGGCGTCACGCCGGGCTCGGCGATGACCAGCTCGAGGCACCGCAGGTCCGTCGGGTTGACCCCGAGATGGGCCGCCAGCGCATCGTCGAACTCCGGGTTGCGGATCGCTTGACGGATGGCGTCGATGTCACTCATGATGGAAATATCTTAGCACACGAGATACTTAGGAGAAGCCAGATGTCTGGTGGCGATCATACACCGCCGCGCGGGGCGATCGAGGCGCGGGATCTCGTCAAGGTGTACCCGGGCGACATCCGGGCCGTCGACGGGATCAGCCTCGACGTCCAACCCGGATCCGTGTTCGGGCTGCTCGGCCCGAACGGGGCAGGGAAGTCCACCGTGGTCAAGATCCTGTCGACGCTGTCCCGGCCCACGTCGGGCGGCGCGTGGGTGGCCGGTCACGACGTGCTCCGCCATCCCGACCGCGTGCGCCGCTCGATCGGCGGGGTCGGGCAGCAGTCGGCGGTCGACGCCGATGCGACCGGCCGCGAGAACCTCCGGCTCCAGGGCCGCCTGTACGGCATCGATGGCCGGGAGCTGCGTGGCCGGATCGACAGCCTGCTCGAGCGGTTCGACCTCACGGATTCCGCGGACCGGCTGGTGAGCACCTGGTCGGGGGGCATGCGCCGCAAGCTCGATGTCGCGATGGGCCTGATCAATCGACCGAGCGTGCTGTTCCTGGATGAGCCGACCACGGGGCTCGATCCCGATGCGCGCGCCAGCCTGTGGGCGGAGATCGAGACGCTGTCGAGCGACGGGGGGATCGCCATCCTGCTCACGACCCACTACCTCGAGGAGGCCGATCGGCTGGCCGGGCGCCTTGCCATCATCGATCACGGCCGGGTCGTGGCCGAGGGCACACCCGACGCCATGAAGGCCGAGCTTCGCGGCGACGCGATCCACATCGACCTCGGTGAGGCAGGGGCCGCCGAGGGTGCCGCGACGCTCCTGGCGGGGATCGACGGGATCGGCCGCCCGGTCATCGAGGGCGTGCGGATCTCCGCGCGCGCCGACGGGGCCGCGTCGCGGGTGCCCGCGGTGCTGTCCGTCCTCGAGGCTGCGGGCATCTCCGTCGCCGCCGTCACCGTCGCGCGCCCATCGCTCGACGACGTCTACCTGCGCCATACCGGCCGGTCGTTCCGGCCCGATGCCCTGGAGGCCACCCGATGACTGCCATCGCCCAGACCGCCTACGTCACCGAACGCCACCTGCGGTGGTTCATTCGCCAGCCATGGTTCGTCCTGATGGCGATCATCCAGCCCGTGATCTGGCTGCTCCTGTTCGGAGCGCTGTTCCAGAACGTGACCCGGATCCCGGGCTTCGCGTCGAGTGGCAGCTACCTCGACTATCTCGTCCCCGGGGTGCTCGTGATGACCGCCCTGTTCTCGTGCGGATGGAGCGGGATGTCGATCATCGAGGACCTCGACCGATCGATCGTCGACCGGATGCTGATCACGCCGATCCATCGGAGCGCGATCATCAGCGGCCTGACCATCTACCAGCTGGTGTCGCTGCTGATCCAGGCCGCGATCATCGGCGGCCTGGCGCTCCTGCTCGGCGCCCATTTCGACGGCGGCCTGCTGGGCTTCCTCGCGCTGACCGCGTGCGCGATGCTCGTCGGCGCCGCCGTCGCCTCGCTCTCGGACGCGATGGCGCTGGTCCTGCGCCAGCGCGAGTCCGTGATCGGGATCAACACCCTGATGACGCTGCCGCTCACGTTCCTGTCGGCCGGGTTCATGCCGCTGGCGCTGGCGCCCGACTGGATCCGGACGGTCGCCCAGGTCAACCCCGTGAACTGGGCCGTCGAGGCCGGCCGCGAGGCGATGACCGCGACGCCGGACTGGATGTTCGTGCTGCCGCGGATGGGGGCGCTGCTCGCGCTCGCGCTCCTGGCGACCGCCTGGGCGACGCGGACGTTCCGGTCCTACCAGCGGTCGATCTAGGCGCTCCGCGGCTGGGGTGCGCTTCGGCCGCCGCCAACCGGCCGCCGCCCCCGCTGGTCGCGTCGCTCAGGAGGGGCTCTTGGGCGAGAAGTAGTCCGGGCCGGGGGCTTCGATCGTGCTGTCGTCCTCGGACCACTTGACGTCCGTGGTCACGGCGATGATCCCGGGGAGCATCTCGATCATCGGCTCGATCATGGCCGCCGTCGACCGGCGCCGCACGCGTCCCGTCACGGTGGCGATGCCGTCCACGACGTCGACCGTGAACCCCGCCGGATCCATCCACAGCGCGCGTACGAGCACCTCTTCGCGGATCGCCTCGGCCAGATCCTCGTCGGACCGCACGAAGGTCCTCACCACGTCCGCGCGGGTGACGATCCCCGCCAGGCGCCCGTCCTCGGTGACCGGCAGGCGGTTGACCTTGTGCTCCACCATCAGCGTCGCAGCGGCGTTGACCGGTCGCCCGGCGTCGATGGTGATCGCGGGGGTCGTCATCGCATCGCCGGCGGTTCGGGCCTCCACCTTGGCGAGCACCCGACGGGTCTCCTCGGACTCCCCGAAGATCCGCGCGAGCGGCCGGTGGTGGACGGCGCCGTGGTCCTGGTTCTTCATCAGGAGGTCGCCCTCGGACACGACGCCCAGGACCTTGCCGCCATCGTCCACGACGGGCAGGCCGCTGATCCGCCGGTCGATCAGCAGGCGGGCAACCTCCTTGAGCGGCGTTTCCGGTCGGACTGATTGGACCGGGTGGGTCATGATGTCTCGAACGGTCTTCATCGGCGGTGGGCTCCTGTAGCAGGGCGCGCCAGTCTCGCGTACGTCGATGATCGGCCATCCGGCTGCCTCGATGCCAGAGGCAATTGGCGCGTGCCGGGGCAGGTCGACGACGATGCCCGATGACCTCCGGCCCTCCGGATCACGCACGGGACGCAGTCAACGAGGGAGGTCTCCATGGACGCCGACCCGGTCATCGAGATGCTTGGCCGCCCGGTTCGCCTGGCCGTCGTCGGCGGCGGGCCGGGCAGCTTCATCGGGGCGACGCACCGGAGGGCCGCACGGCTCGACGGTCGGTACACGCTCGTGGCGGGGGTGGTGTCGACCGATCCCGAGCGATCGCGCAAGGCTGCCGCAGGCATGGGGATCGATCCCGATCGCGCCTACACCGATGCGCTTGAGATGCTCGATGCAGAACGGGGACGCGAGGACGGTGCCGAGGTCGTCGCGATCATGACCCCCAACGACAGCCACCACCGCTATGCCGTTGCGGCCCTCGATCGTGGGTTCGACGTCATCTGCGACAAGCCGATGACCAACACGCTCGACGAGGCGCTGGATATCGTCCGCAGGGTCGAGGCAGCCGGGCTCGTCTTCTGCCTCACCCACAACTACACGGGCTACCCGATGGTGCGCCAGGCCCGCGCCCTGGTCGAGGACGGGCAGGTCGGGGAGATCCGGCTGGTCCAGGTCGAGTACGTGCAGGGCGGCAAGGCCGACGAATCGGATCCTGACCCGGCTGCCGGGCTACCGTGGCGCTACCACCCCGTGCGTGGCGGGCCGTCGCTCGTGATGGGCGACATCGGGACCCATGCCCACAACCTGGTCCGGTTCGTGACCGGTCTCGAGGTCGCCGAGGTCGCCGCCGAGATCGGCCACGTGATCCCGGAACGGCTGGTCGACGACTATGGCGGCGCCATGCTGCGCTTCGACAACGGCGCGCGCGGGACGTTCTGGGTCACGCAGACCGCGGCCGGAGTCGAGAACAGCCTGGGGATCCGCGTGTCGGGCACCAGGGGCAGCCTCGAGTGGCACCAGGAACGGCCGACGCGGCTGACCTTCAAGCCGCTGCAGGGACCGGTTCGCGTCTACACGCCCAACGGGCCCGGGGTGCTGCCGCCCTCGGCGCGGGCGTGCCGGATCGCCGCCGGGCACCCGGAGGGCTTCCACGAGGCCTTCGCCAACATCTACTCGGACGCTGCCGAGGCGATCGCCGCACGGCGGTCGGGCCGGGATCCCGATCCATTGGCCCTGTGGTTCCCCAACCAGCGCGACGGCGCCGTCGGGGTGCGCTTCGTCGAGGCCGCCGTTGCGTCGAGCCGTGCCAACGGCGCCTGGACCGATGCCAGGCTGTCGCTCGAGGAGACATCGTGATGCCTGCGCGAAGGGAGATCGGACATGCCGAGGCCCGCAACCTGGTCGCGATGGTCGCGGACCGGCTCGAGTCCAACGGACAGGGTGCTGCCGTTGCCATCGTCGACGCACACGGCGAGCTCGTCGCGTTCCTTCGCACCGACGGGTGTGGGCTGGCGTCGATCAACATCGCCATCCACAAGGCGTTCACGGCGGCCCGGGAACGCGTCGAGTCCAGCGTGCTCGGCGAGCGGTCCCGAACCGAGGGGTTCCCGCTCACCAACTTCGGGGACGCTCGCTACGTGGGCTGGGGTGGCGGCGTCCCGATCCGCGTGGCCGGCGAGGTGATCGGCGCCATCGGGGTGAGCGGCCTGCCGGAAGCGGACGACGTCGAGCTCGCCCGCTGGGCGGCCGCCAGCGTGGCTGCCACGGGTTGATCCGCGGCGGCGAACGGTCAGCGCCGCGGCCCGGCTACCGGACCGTTCCCGGCGCGTCGCTCGTCCGGCCACCCCGGGTCGGAGGCGCCAGCGCGACGTCCAGGTGTGCTCGCCAGTCGTCATTCTCGAGACCGGTACGGACGAGCACGTCCCGCCAGTCGATCTCTGCCGCCGCCGCCGCTTCGATCAGTCGATCAATGTCGCCGTCGGCGATGATCACCAGCGCGCCGCAGATCCGCTCGTCACCGTCGGGCGAGGTCCCGCCGAGCTCGAGGTCGGCCAGGAGGTCGACGGCCTGCGCGACGTATACGCCCTGGAAGTCGCGGGCGATCCGGCCGGCAACGCGCTGCGAAACGAGCATCCGGGAATCTAGTCCACGGGAGCGGCCGCGACCGACGCCTGGGGCGTCATACGCGCATACGCGACGAGCGCGAGCAGCGCCGCGAGGCAACCCAGGAACGAGTTGATGGTCACGGTCGGCACGAACAGGACATTCGACTGCGTCGATGTCGCGACGATCGTCGCCAGCAGCGTGAGGAGTCGCGAGAGCACGCCGATGGGCAGCGCCACCGCGAGGAGCCCCCAGAACGCCGGCGGCGCGTCCGACTCCAGCCACGCGGCAGCCGGCACCCATACCGCGACCGCGGCGGCCGACGGGACGATGATCATCAGGGTGGTGTCGTAGGCGTCGACCGTGGCGGACCCCGATCCGATCAGGTGGGAAGCAACGCCGATCCCCACGTACACCGCGACGATGGTGGCAAGCACCGGCAGCCGGATCGGCCCGGTTCGCAGCCGCAGCAGCCCGAGCCCGATCAGGACGCCGCCCGCAGGCAATAGCCATGGCCCCGCGAGACCGACGGCGCTCCGTGTCCCGTCGTCGTTCTGGATCATCGGCCACAGTTGGTTCAGGGCCAGGACCAGCCGGTCAACGGCGACCAGCGCGAGTCCCAAGAGGAGCACGGTATCGGTCCGGAGCGCCTCGTGGGCCCGCCACAGGAGGGCCGCGGGCAGCGCAACGATGACGGCCGCCTCGACCGCCGACAGCAGGATCGTGGGGACGATGTCGAGCGGGGCTCCGCCGAGCGCGCGCAGACGGACGACACCGACGAACAGGGCGACCGCGACGAACACCCACCCCAGCGGTGGCAATCCCAGCCGGGCGAGGTCGATCGCCGGCCACGATCCGACGGCGTCCGTTGGGGTGTCAGGATCGTCAGCCACCGATGGCGCGATGTCGGTGTTCACATCGCGGATCATCGCCCCGCCAACCCGCCTGTCAAGGGTCACCGGACCTGCGTTCCTCGTCCGCGGGCCGGGCAGAAATTCGGGGGCTGTATGGCGCTGAGCCGGCGTCCGCTCGGCTCAGCCGGATGCGACCGGAGTCGGTCGGGCAAGCGGCAGGTCGGTCTACGCCTTGACCCCGACCCCGATCGGGCACGCGATCCCGGTCGCCGTGTGGCAGTCGTACCCGTCCGGGTTCTTTGCCAGGTACTGCTGGTGGTAGTCCTCGGCGAAGTAGAGCTCCGGCGCCTCGACGATCTCGGTCGTGATCGCCCCGTGGCCGGCCTTCGCGAGCTCGCCCGCGTACAGGTCGCGTGAGGCGGTTGCCGCGGCCAGCTGCGCGGGCCCGTGTGCGTAGATCGCGGAGCGGTACTGCGTGCCGACGTCGTTGCCCTGACGGTAGCCCTGGGTCGGGTCGTGCGACTCCCAGAACGTCTTGAGCAGGTGCTCGTAGGACACGACCGACGGATCGAACACGACCCGGACGACCTCGGCATGACCGGTGTGCCCGGTGCAGACCTCGCGGTATGTCGGGTTCGGCGTGGCGCCGCCCTGGTAGCCGACGAGCGTGACCCACACCCCGGGGATCGACCAGAACTTCTTCTCGGCGCCCCAGAAGCAGCCCATCGCGAAATCGGCGACCTCGAACCCGTCGGGGTAGGGGGGCGCCAGCGGATGGCCGTTCACGAAATGGGTGCCGGGCTGGACGATGGGATCGGCGCGCCCCGAAAGGACCTCGTCGGCACGCGGCATGGATGGCTTGTGGAACAGGAACTGCATGGGACCTCCGTGTGCTCCAGAGTCTACGGCCGCCCGGTGACGGATCGGTGACCAGGGCCGGAGCGGCCACACGGATGATCGTCAGCCGGCGCGCAGCTCCGCGGGCGGCCGCTCGCGCTCGTCCTCGTCGGTGGCGAAGAAGTCAGCGGGCAGCCAGCCGAACACGCCCGCGAACAGCTTCGCCGGCACCTGCGCAATGCGCGTGTTGTAGCGGTACACCTGGTCGTTGTAGAGCTCGCGCCGGTCCGCGATCACGTCCTCGAGCCGGGCGATCTCCGTCTGCAGAGCCCGGACGTTGGCGGCGGACTTCACCTCCGGGTAGCGCTCGACGACGGCGAACAGGTGGCGGACCGCCGAGCTGGTTGCGGCGCTGGTCGCCGCCTGGCGCGGGATCGGGTCCCGGTCCGAGTAGGCGGCCCGCCGCTCGGCGACCTCGCGCAGAACGTCCTGCTCGAAGGCCATGACGTCGCGGACGGCCTCGACGAGGTTCGGCAGCTCGTCGTAGCGCTGCTTGAGCGAGACATCGATGTTGGCCCATGCCTTCTCGATCCGCAGCTTGAGCGCGACGATCGCGTTGTACGTCGTCACACCGAGAAACCCCACGATGACGGCGAGCAGCGCGACGGCGAACAGGGCAGCGACGGCGGACGAGCTCATGGTCGGACCATCATCGGCCATGGGACGGCGCGCGACACGCTCACTCGCCCGACACGCTCAGGCGCCCGACAGCAGGGTCGCCGCCGCCACCGCCGAGCCGATCGCCAGGAGCGCGCCCAGGAGCCCCACGAGGAACTGTCCCTCCTGCCGCTCGGCGGCTTCCCCCGGTTGCCCGAAGGCGACGAGCAGCGGTCGGTCGGGCATCGTCGCGATCACGAGGAGGTCGGGCTCGAGATCGAACGTCCGGCCGATCGTCGCGGCCTCGTCTGCGCCGGCGAGCTCCGGCGGACTGGCCCGAGCATCGAGCTCTGGCTCGATCACCGGCCGGCCCACCCCGAACCCCGGGATCGCCGCGTTGCCCCAGGCCTCCTCGGGGGTGAGCAGCTCGCCGGCGGCCCGTGCCTCGGCGATCTCGGCCGCGACCGTCGGATCCTCGAGGCCCACGCTCGGGTCGTCCCAGTGGTCGAGCAGGTCCGCGCCGTTGGGGTCCTCGAGGTGACCGAACGGGAGCGCGGTGCCGACCACGGTCACGACGTCGCCCGGCTCGAGCCTCGCCTCACGATACCGGCGGGCGTTCGATCCGCCGAGCAGGGACGCGGTCACCACGCCGCGGAGTGCCGACTCGGGATCGGGACGGTGCACGGTCAGCAGCTCGGCGATCGCGGCCTCCCGGTCGCCCGCCATGCCGCTGCCGAAGACCGGCCCGGTTCGCATCTCGAGGCCGGGCGGCGTCTCGCCGAACGTCCCGGTACGGTCGTCGAAGCGATCGGGGGCGTCGACCCGGGCGCCGCGCGGGAAGACCCGGATCGTTCCCGAGCCGTCCCGCACCCGGAAGCCGACCCCGCGCTCCTCCTTGAACGCGTCGTCGCGGCCTCGACCCCCGGACGAGACGCTGGCTCGATACCAGACGCACTCGCGGCTCTGGAGCGGGGAGCGGAGGGTCACCTCGGCGGGCTCGATCGTGCCCGAGACGAGCACCTCGCCCGCGGCCAGACCGGCGATCCGCGAGGTCGACGTATCGCCGATGCGCACGGCCGATTGGAAGCCTCCGAACCCTCGCCACAGCAGCGCGAGGCCGCCGGCGATGCCGGCGGCGGTCAGCGCGAGGAGGGATGGATCAGGGGTGGCCACGGGACGCGATGATGCCCTATCCGGAGTGCCAGCTGCCCGGCGTCCGGGTCCTGCGCCTCGCCGCGATCATCGGACACGCAGTGCGTCCGCTAGTTCGTGCCGGGATCAGGCCTTGAGCGGCTGGCCGGGCTCGTCCATCGGAGCGGGTTCCTCGCGACGGAGCCAGCGGCCGAGTCCTGCGAGCCCGATGGCCAGGATCGTGGCTCCCGTGGTGATGCCCGCCAGGTTCTCGACCCAGTAATCGCCCCAAAGGCCGCTGTACACGAGCAGCGAACCGTCGATGCCCCGCAGCAGCGCCCAGATCCCCGCCCCCGCGGCAAGCCCGCCCCCGAAGGCGATCGTGGGCAATCGCGGAGCGAGGTCGCGATCGAGCATGGCCAGTGCCGCCACGGCGGTTCCGACCAGCATGAGCAGGCCCCAGCCGACGAACACGGCCGCGATGACGCTGGCCACGACGCCGGCTGCGACCAGCAATGGACCCGCCGTTCCCGCGGCGCCCAACCCGCCGTGGCGCTGGTTGAGCGCCACCATCACGGTCATGGTCAGGATGCCGGCAGCGAACAGCGCCACGTACCCGATGCCATAGACGATCCCGGACAGGTTCCGCTCGACATCACCGCGCGGTGGCAGGAAGCCCGCCGGCCACCATGTCAGCGGGACGAGCAGCCAGCACGCGGCGCCAACCAGGGCCAGGATGCCCGCGGTCCGCGTGAACTTCGTCGGCACGATCAACCCTCCATTTGGTGCCGCGGCAAACGCAAGCGCGACGAGCTCCGGATTTCCGAAGTGGTCCAGCGCCCGCCCCTGGGCGACGTCGGTTCCGTCACCCAGAGCCTCGTATCGCTCGGCGGCGGAGATGAGGTGGTCGGCAGCCTCGGCAACGACATCGTCGACATCCGGCCGCCAGCGCATCCTGCGGCGCAGCTCGCCGAGATAGGCCTCGATCAGGACGTACCGGGCCATGTCGCACCCCGCAGGACGCCGGCGACTGCGTCGGAGAACTGATCCCAGGCGCGACGCTCGTCCCCGAGCGCACCCCGGCCGCTTTCGGTGAGGCGATAGGTTCGCCGCCGCCTGCCCTGGACCTCCGACCACTCGCTCGACAGGTAGCCGGCCTGTTCGAGCCGGTGCAGGGCCGGGTACACGGTGCCCTCGGGGAGGTCGAACGCCTGCCCGCTGCGCTCGCGAAGCGCATCGATGATGGCGTAGCCGTGCTTGGCGCCGTCCGCGAGCGCGGCCATCAGCAGCAGGTCCAGATGTCCCTTGAGCGCCTGTCCTCGGTCCATGCCTAGGGATCCTATACTAAGGTAAGCTAGGCGTCAACCGGGTGGGAAGGCTGTCAGCGACACCGTGAGGCATCCGCACGCCGGCGAGCCGGCGCCCGGGTCAGCCGCCGGGCGGCTGGTTCCTGCGCATCGCTCCGATCATGAGCACGACGCCCAGCCCGATCACCACGACCGGCCACAGCAGGTTCCAGTCCACGTCCACGTACTGGTCCACCAGGAACCATGCGCCGAGCAGGATGAGGACGGCCCCGAACACGATCCCGGCGTTCCCCGAGTCGACCCTGCGCGGCGTCCAGTCCGGCGCTGGCTGGGCCCCCGGACTCCAGGAGGTCCCCTCGCCGGCCTGCCAGCCCGGTACGGCACCCGGCTGCGGTGCCGACGGCGGCGGGCTTCCGGCCTGCCAGCCGGGAACGGCGCCCGTGCCGGGGTCGGGCTGCGACGATGCCGGCGGAGGGCCGCCCGCCTGCCAGCCCGAGCCGCTCGAGGGCCATACCGGCGCGGAGCCTGCCCGTGGGCGCGGCACCCATCCGACCGGTGGCAGCGGCACCACGATCATCATCACGAGATAGACGAGCACGAAGATGCCGCCCGACAGGATGGCGAGCAGGACCCACGCGATCCGTACGAGGGAAGGATCCAGGTTGAGATAGACCGCAAGCCCGCCGGCCACGCCGGCGATGACGCGGTCGCTGGGAGAGCGATAGAGCCGATCAGTCACAGCCGGCCTCCGGGTTGAGGGTGATGCTGCCAGCGTTGGCGCTGGTCGCAAGATCGATGCGATTGGTCGCGGTGTCGTAGCCGGGGCTCGTCCAGGTGTGTCCGTTCCTCACCAGGCCGCGCTGGTCGAAGTTGTTCGATGACAGCGGGTTGTCGGATCCGCGCAGGCGCAGCGCGACGCCATCGGGGACGCAGACGTCGATCGAGCCCGCGTTGGCCGAGATGCTGCCGGTCAGCGAGGCGGCCGGCAGGCGCAGCTTGAGCGACCCCGCATTGGCCGAGGCATCAAGCTGGCCGACCTGCGCGGCCTCGGACAGGTCGAGCCTGATCTCGCCGGCGTTGACACTCACCGTGATGTCCGGGACGCGTGCGTTGGCGAGGTTCAGCCGCGCCGAAGCGGCATTGATGGCGACCTTGAGCTCGGTCACCGGGTCCGTCGGGAGCGTGACGTGCCACTGGTCGCCGCGACGGGTGAACCCGATCCCGGTGCGATTTCGCGACCGGACCTGGAGGCGATCGGCGGACGACTGGACGACCGGGCCCTGCCCGTCGTTGTCGCTGCCGGCGATGACCCACCCGGTGCCGGCAGCCGTCACGACGTCCAGCTCGCCGCAGTTGAGCTCGATGTCGACGGTCGGGCTCGTCCCCAGCGCCCCCGTCTGCGTGGAGAACGCGGTCCCCTGGGCGCCATCCCCGAAGGTGCAGTTGGCAAAGCCACCTTCGACCCCGACGCTCAGGATGCTGCCACCGATAAGGCCGAACGTGATCGAGACCACGAGTCCGCCCACGACGGCGAGCTGCGTTCGCTGGAGGACCAGCCCGAGCCCGATCCCGACCAGGATCAGCGGCCACAGCTCCCACGCCCGGCGGACGGTATCTGTATCCAGGTAGCCCGCCCGGACGGCGAGCGGAACGGCTCCCAGGACGATGAGGAACACACCCCACCGCAGCAGGCCACGGTCAATTCGCATGGTCGCACCCTCTCAACCCTCGACGCACGCCCATCATCGCGAATCCGCGCGTCGCGCGACAGTCCCGTTGTCACCTCGATGTCACCTCCCGGTCCCGGCCGGATTGGCCATCCCTCCTCCGCGCGACGGAGTTCGGTAGCCTTGTCGAGACCGCCGTCCGCGCGGTCGATCGAGGAGCCGTGATGCCGGAGCGCCGCACCGTGGACGCCGTCCTGTTCGATCTCGACGGGGTTCTGGTGGATACCGAGCCGTGGTGGGACGAGGTGCGTCACGCGTTCGCGGTCGAGCACGGTCGGGCGTGGACCGACGCCGATCAGCGGGCGGTGATGGGCGCCAACACCCGTCAGTGGGCGGCGATCATGCGGGAGCGTCTGGCGCTGACGGACGTCAGCGTCGACGCCATCGCGGGCGCGATCGTCGATGGCGTGCTCGCGCGGTATCGGGATGGCGCCCCCCGGGTCCTCCCCGGCGCCGTCGAGGCCGTCCGCCGGATCGCGTCGCACCGTCCTGTGGCGATCGCATCGTCGTCGCATCCCGTGCTCATCGAGGCGGCGGTCGACGCCCTCGACCTGGGCGACGTTCTCGGGGCCGCCGTGTCGTCCGATGAGGTCTCCCACGGCAAGCCCGCCCCGGACGTCTATCTGCTCGCGGGCTCGCGGCTGGGCGTCGAACCCGGGCGCTGCCTGGTCGTCGAGGACTCGCTCAACGGCGTCCGCGCCGGCAAGGCGGCGGGCATGACGGTGATCCTGGTCCCGAACCCGAGCGTGCCGCCGGCGGCCGGCGCGGAGGCGCTCGCGGATCTCGTGATCGAGCGCCTCGACGACCTCGATCCCGACGCGATCGAGCGCTGACCCGGGCGACGGCGGGCGCATACTGTCTGGCGTGGCCAGCCCTGCGGCGACCGGCCCCGTCCACCGGCCCTACCGCTTCCAATTCGTCCAGGTCGTCCTGACCGCGGTCGTGCGGCTCATCCTCCGGGTGCGTGTCGAGGGTCGACCGAACCTCGCGACCGGACCGGCGATCTACTGCTTCAATCACCTCAACTGGGCCGATCCGATCATCCTGCTGACCGTCCTGCCGGGGCGCCCGAGGCTGGCGATGTTCGGCCCCAAGGAGGCCGACATGCGTCGCGGCGCGCGAAACCGCCTGATCATGTGGGCGGGGTTCGGGATCCCGTACAAGCCCGACAAGCACGACCTGATCGAGATCACCCGCCGTGTGCAGCGGATCCTCGAGGACGGATGGGTGATCGTGATCGCCGGGGAGGGCCGGATCCATCGCGGGGAGCGCGAGCTGCTGCCCCTGGCGGGCGGCACCGCCTACTTCGCGCTGCGCGCCGGCGTCCCGATCATCCCCGTCGCCATCAACGGCAGCAGCTGGCTCGGGTTCCGGCGCCTGGTCAGGATCCGGATCGGCGAGCCGATCGCCCCGGAGGGTCGGGCGACCCGCGAGCACGTGGCGGCCATCACCGCCCGGACGGAGGCGGCGCTCCGGGCCATGACCTCGGACTTCGCCGATCCGGGCGAGCCCGGCCGCTTCGGCCGATGGCTGACCGAGCTGTTCAACGACTGGCCGGAGGGTGCCCGCCCGACCCTCGGGGCAGGCGATGCCGCCGCGACGGGGCAGGGGAGCGCAGGCTGACTTCCGGCTGACCCCCGGGTGTGGCATCCTGCTGCCGACGACCTGACGCAGGAGGATCCGTGGAAGCAACCGGCCTTTCCGCCGACGCCAAGGAGTACCGCGCCCGCCTTGCGGAGCAATCGGACGCCCAGATCGACTCCTGGGCCGCGGAGCTGATGCGCGACATCGCCATCCGCCGCGGCGTCGTGCGCGTCGTCGAGGACTTCCGGGCCGCGGCCGGGCTCGATCCGCGGGCATTCGAACGGGTGTTCGCTTCCGGCGGCGGGCCGCCCGATGTGGTGGGACGCACCGCCGCGGGCAAGCTCATGGTCCCGGCGACGACCCTGTGGGCGCTGGTCCCGGGCATCCGGACGCAGGTCGCAGACGGCCGCGAGCGCCTGATCGCCTACCTCGTCGCCAACTTCGACGAGCTCGTCTACGTCTGACGAACCGGCCGGCGCGCTCGACGTCATCGAGATCGCGACCGACCTGCCGTCCATCCCGGCAGCCGCTCGCCTGGCGGGCGCATTGAGGCTGGTCCACCCGTTCCCCTCGGTGCTCAACGGCGTCGTCGTGGCGCTGGTTGCGGCGGTGGCCGGGGGAGCACCCGAGCGGGCGGCCATGCTGGGCATCTCGATGACGCTGCTGCAGTTCTCGATCGGGGCCCTCAACGACGTGACCGATATCCATCGCGATGCGGACCGCTCGCGCGACAAGCCCATCCCGGGCGGCGTCGTGTCCGAGCCCGTCGCGCGAGCCGTGGTCGCCGCGTGCGCCGCGGCAGGTCTCGGGCTTGCGCTCATCGCAGGCCCCGCGCTGCTGCTGCTGGCGGTGGTCGGCCTCGCCACGGGCGTGGTCTACGACCTGAGGGTCCGTGGGACGACCCTGTCGTGGCTCCCGATCGCGGTCGGGATCCCGCTGCTCCCCGTATACGGCTGGTTCGGGGCGACCGGGACGCTGCCTGGCGTGTTCCTCGTGCTCGTGCCGGCCGCAGCCAACGCCGGGACCGCGCTTGCCATCGCCAACGCCATCGTCGACATGGAACACGACGAGACGGCCGGGAACGGCTCGATCGCTCTCGCGCTCGGGGCAGGCCTCGCGTCCGCGCTGGTCCTCGCCCTGCATGCCGTCGTCGCGGCGCTGGCGCTCGGGACGGCCGTGGTGCTCGGTGCCCCGGGAGGCTGGCTGGCGGCCATGCTGCTCGCCGCCGGGGCGCCGATCGCGGGGGCGTTGGTGGGGATCGGCGGCGCGGTCCGCCGCAGCCCAACGCTCCACGAGCTGGCCTGGGAGATCCAGGCACTCGGCACCGGGCTGCTGGCGGTCGCCTGGCTGGGTGCGCTGAGCGCCTCGAGCAGTCCCATGGCGGGCGCCTGAGGCGTCGGGACCCGAGGCGTCGGGCCCCCGCGGCCGGGCCCGCGGGTGCGTCCGCGACGCCCGACGCCGGTCCGGTGTTGCGCGCACGCGCACACCGTCGTCCGGGGTGCGCAGGACGGATGTACCCCTAACGACCTTCACGGCTGACTCGTTACCATGAGCACAGCCACCTTGAACCGAGGTTTTCTATTGATGACTGACCTGACTCGCCGCTTCCGTGGCCTTGGGATCGCATTCGTCGTCCTTGCGCTCTCGGCTGGCGCCGTGTTCGCCACCTCGCCGGGCCTGCCGTCCCAGGCAAACGATCACGCGAGGACGGCAGCCGACCAGACCGGGGCGGACGACGGCAGCGAGGCGCCCGAGTCGGAGGCTCCTGAGTCCGAGGCGCCCGAGTCCGAGGCGCCCGAGTCAGAGGCGCCGAAGGTCGACGCTCCGGCCTCCGACGCTGCCCCCAGCGACAACCACGGCGCTCTCGTCTCGACGGCGGCGCAGATGGACACGCCCGACGGGTTCCCGAACCACGGTGCGTTCGTGTCGTGCGTCGCCCACATGAAGGACGTGTCGGCCGTCGGGTTCGACTGGACGACCGTGACACCGGAGCTGTGCGGGATCACCACCCCCGACGCTCAGACCCAGGCGGACAGCCAGACGAAGGCAGACGCCGGCAAGGCGAAGGGCGCCGCGGGCAAGGCCAAGGGCCACGCGAAGCGAGCAGCGGCCGCAGCCCTGGCTGCCTCGCACCACTGACCATGACCGGCCCTCGGGCCGGGACCCCCAGAGAATCGATGAAGCCGGCGCCGATGGCGCCGGCTTCGATGTTCCCGCGGGGAGCCGCTGCAACCTAGCGATCGGTGTCCCCGCTGCGGACCACGGCGATGGCGTTCTCGAGCCGCAGCTTCGCGATCGTCAGGTACTTCGCGAGATTGCTCCGGTCGATGGGGCCGATCGCGTCGAGGACCTCCGGGTTGCGGAGCATGTCCAGGAAGTCCTCGACCGCCTCGTTGAGCTGCTGCTTGGCGGTGACGAGCGAGTCATCGCGCATGGGCGTCGCGGGCCGCGTTCCGTGTCCTGCCCAGTCACCCGCCTCCGCGTCCGGGATGTCGGTGGCCGCGACATCCGGCTGGTCCGTCGTCTCGGCCGGCAGCCTGGCCGGCCGGCCCTCGATCCGCTCACGGAGCTTGACCAGGGACAGCTCGTTGCGGGCGACCTGGTCGGCCAGCCGGCGGCGCTTCTTGGGGTCCTGGACCTTCATCAGCTCGTAGGCGTGGGACAGCGTGTCCTTGCGCAAAGACACGAGCTCGCGGACCTCGGGCGGTGCGTCGGCCAGCCGGAGCCGGTTCTCGAGATATCCCTTGTCCTTGCCCAGCTTCTCGGCGAGTCTGCGGATGCTGTATCCGTGGTCCCGGATCATGCGGTCGTACATCGCCGCCTCGTCGAGCGGCGAGATGTCCTCGCGCTGGAGGTTCTCGATGATCGAGATCTCGAGCGCCGTATCGTCGTCGATGTCCTCGACCAGCGCGGGGATCGTCGGGCGCCCTGCGATCTTCGAGGCTCGCCATCGGCGTTCGCCGGCGATCAGCTGGTAGCGCCCGTCGTCGAGCGGGCGAACGAGGATCGGCTGGAGCACACCATGCTCGCGGATCGACGCGGCCAGCTCCTCGAGCGTCGCCTCGTCGAACGCGAGGCGCGGCTGCTCCGGATTGGAATCGATGTGATCCGTCTCGATCACCTTCACGCCGGTCGACCTGCGGTTCATGTCCGGCGACAGGAGGCTGACGATCGCGGGCGGAAGCTCCCGATCCTCGGACAGTCGGCGGGCGGCGGCGGCGCGGAAATCAGGCCTGGCCAAGTTCGATCACCTCCCGGGCGAGTTCGCGGTAGCTGCGAGCGGCTTCGGACGATCCGGCGTACGACGTGATGGGACGCCCGGCAAGCGGCGCCTCGCCCAGCTTCACGGTGTTGCGGATGATGGTGGTGAACACGTGGTGGTCACCCACCACTCGCAGCTCGTCGAGCATGTCCCGCGCCAGGTTGGTCCGGCCGTCGTAGAACGTCGGCAGCAGGCCCAGGATCCGGAGGTCCCGGTTGAGCTTCAGCCGGATCGCGTTGATGACCTTGACCAGGTTGTTGAGTCCCTTCATCGCGTAGAACTGCGTCTGGACGGGAATGATCACGCTGTCGGCGGCTGCCAGGCCATTGACCGTCAGGAGACCGAGGTTGGGCGGACAGTCGATCAGCACGTAGTCGTACGGGTCGACCGCGTCGCGCATCGCCTCGCGCAGGATCTGCTCACGGCCCAACGCGGTGAACAGTTCGCCCTCGGTGCTGGCGAGGTCGATGTGCGCCGGTGCGACATCGATGCCGGCCGTCTCGGTCGCGAGGATCACCTCGGGGAGCGTCGATCGCCCGTCGGCGAGGACATCGGCCATGGATCGCTGGACGGTGTTGAGGTTGACGCCCAGCCCCGCGGTGAGGTTCGCCTGCGGATCCATGTCGATCAGGAGCACTCGGCAGCCCTCCTCGGCCAGCGCTCCCGCAAGGTTGATCGCGGTCGTTGTCTTGCCAACGCCACCCTTCTGGTTGGCGATCGCGATCACGTGCGACAAGGACATCACCTCGAAATGGAACAGCTGCGGCGCGGGGCCGGATTGCAGCGGGGGTGGTGCGAATGCTACCGCGAGGGCGTCGCCCTGCGGACGCGAGGTTGTCCACACAATGACCCAGTTGTGCACCGTTCTGTGGATATCCGTGGCCCGCGCATGCGCCACGGGCGCGGGTCGAAATGCACCTGTAACACCTCGTTGATCCAGCGCGAACAATGATGGGCCCATCGACGGCAATGCCCGTGACGCGGGTCGACGCTGCCCAGGCCGCGAGCCGCGCGTGCCCGAGGCCTATGATTGGGGCGTCCCGCCGTCTTTGCGCAAGGACGCGCGTTCACGCCATCGGAGGAGTCCAGCGACGTGCCCAACAACGCGGATCGGATCGCCCGGCTCGAGCGGATGCGCGCGGAGGCGCTCCAGGGTGGCGGCCCGGTGCGGATCGAGCGACAGCATGCCTGGGGAAAGCTGACGGCCCGGGAGCGGCTCGACCTGTTGCTCGACGCCGGCTCGTTCGTCGAGATGGATGCGTTCGTGATGCCGCGCGCCACGGCGACGGGTCTCGATCGCCAGCAGTTTCTGGGCGATGGGGTGGTCACCGGTCACGGCACGATCGACGGACGACTGGTGTTCGTGTTCAGCCAGGACTTCACGGTGTTCGGTGGGTCGCTGTCGGAGGCGTACGCCGAGAAGATCTGCAAGGTCATGGATCTCGCGATGAAGGTGGGCGCACCGGTCATCGGGCTCAACGACTCCGGCGGTGCGAGGATCCAGGAGGGCGTCGCGTCGCTCGGTGGCTACGCCGAGATCTTCCTGCGCAACGTGATGGCATCCGGGGTGGTGCCCCAGATCTCCGTCATCCTAGGCCCGTGCGCGGGCGGTGCCGTCTACTCGCCCGCGATGACCGACTTCACCGTGATGGTGGAGGGGACGAGCTACATGTTCGTGACCGGTCCCAACGTGGTCAAGGCGGTCACCCACGAAGAGGTCGACTCCGAGGCGCTGGGCGGCGCCGCGGTGCACACGGGTCGCAGCGGGGTCGCGCACCTCGCGGCACGCGACGAGGCGGAGGCGATGGACTACGCCCGCCGAGTCCTCGCATATCTGCCGCAGAACAACCTGTCGGATCCGCCGCGCGCGGAAGCGAGCGATCCGCGCAACCGCATGGACCCGGAGCTCGATGCGGTGGTCCCGGACGAGCCCTCGAGGCCGTACGACATGCACGAGGTCCTGCGCCGTGTCGTCGACGACGGTGACTTCCTCGAGATCCAGCCGGCATGGGCGGGCAACATCATCGTCGGGTTCGCGCGGCTGGGCGGCCGGCCGGCCGGGATCGTTGCGCAGCAGCCCGCCGTCCTTGCCGGCGCCCTGGACATCGACGCGTCGAACAAGGCCGCGCAATTCGTCCGGACGTGTGATGCGTTCAACGTGCCGCTGGTCACGTTCGTCGACGTGCCGGGGTTCCTGCCGGGCGTCGGCCAGGAGCACAACGGGATCATCAAGCACGGAGCCAAGCTGCTGTACGCGTACTGCGAGGCGACGGTCCCCAAGGTGACCGTCATCACGCGCAAGGCGTACGGCGGCGCCTACGACGTCATGAGCAGCAAGCACATCCGCGGCGACATGAACTTCGCGTGGCCGACGGCGGAGATCGCGGTGATGGGCGCCGAGGGCGCGGTCAACATCATCTTCAAGGACTCGATCGCGGGAGCGGACGATCCCGCGGCCGAGCGCAGTCGGCTGGTGGCGGAGTATGAGGACGAGTTCTCCAACCCGTACATCGCCGCGGGTCGCGGGTACATTGACGAGGTGATCCTTCCGCACGAGACGCGACCGCGCCTGATCCGGGCGCTCGAGGTCCTCGCCGACAAGCGCGACACCAACCCGAAGAAGAAGCATGGCAACATCCCGCTCTGACGACGACGCGGTGTCGTTGCGCAAAGACGCCCGCGCCGGGTCCGCCCGATGACCGGCCGCGAGACGCCGTTTCGTCGCGTCCTGATCGCCAACCGCGGCGAGATCGCGGTCCGCATCATCCGGGCCTGCCACGAGATGGGGATCGAGGCTGTCGCGGTGTACAGCGACGCCGACACGACGGCGGCCCACGTCCGTCTCGCCGACGTCGCGGTCCGGATCGGGCCACCCGCGCCGACGGAGAGCTACCTCCGGATCGATGCCGTGGTCCAGGCGGCGATCGACACGGGCGCCGAGGCGATCCATCCCGGGTACGGCTTCCTCGCCGAGCGCGCGGCGTTCGCGCGCGCCGTCGAGGACGCGGGCCTCGTGTTCGTGGGCCCCGCGTCGGCCACCATCGAGGCCCTGGGCGACAAGCTCCACGCCCGACGGCTGGCGGCCAGGATCGATGTGCCGTCAGTGCCCGGGACCCTCGAGCCCGCTCCCGTCGATCGCCCGGACCAGGTCGCGGACATCGTCGCCACCGCGCGGACCATCGGCTTTCCGCTGCTGGTCAAGGCGG
Source organism: uncultured Chloroflexia bacterium (assembly GCA_963749705.1). Classification (GTDB taxonomy): domain Bacteria; phylum Chloroflexota; class Limnocylindria; order Limnocylindrales; family CSP1-4; genus CAIXZV01. Next base: position 139,744 of record CAVVNQ010000015.1, read on the forward strand.
CCGCCGGCGGGGGAGGGCGGGGGATGCGTCGGGTCCTTCATGCCGACGATCTTGCCGCGGCGCTCGTCTCCGGGTCGCGCGAGGCTGCATCCGCGTTCGGTGACGGGTCCGTCTACCTGGAGCGCGAGATCCTCCCGGCGCGACATGTCGAGGTTCAGCTGCTCGGCGACGCCCACGGCAACGTCGTCGCGCTGGGAGAGCGCGACTGCTCGCTCCAGCGGCGTCACCAGAAGCTCGTGGAGGAGGCCCCCGCGCCCGGCCTGACCCCGGATCAGCGCCGGGAGCTGCACGAGCGCGCCGTGCGCCTGGCCCGCGCGGCCGACCTGCGCAACGCTGCCACCTGCGAGTTCCTGTATGACACCGACGGTCGGTTCTGGTTCCTCGAGGTCAACACGCGGCTCCAGGTGGAGCACGGCGTGACCGAGCTCGTCACCGGCGTCGACATCGTTCGCGAGCAGCTCTGGATCGCCGCGGGCCGGCCCCTGTCGCCCGAGGTGGTTGCGGCCGGCGAGCGCGCGGCAGCGCCATCGAGCCACGCGATCGAGGTCCGGATCGCGGCCGAGGATCCGTCACGAGCGTTCGCCCCAACGCCCGGCCGGATCGGGCGGTGGGTGATGCCTGCCGGGCCCGGGATCCGGGTCGACACGGGGATCGAGGCTGACGACCTCGTGCCCCCGGACTACGACAACCTGATCGCCAAGCTGATGGTCCACGCGAACGATCGTGACGCGGCGATCGACCGGCTTGGACGGGCGCTGGACGAGACGGAGATCGGTGGCGTGCAGACGACGCTGCCCTTCCACCGGTTCGTCGCGCACAGCGACGCCTTCCGCGACGGCGAGCTGTCGACGGGTTGGGTGGACGGGCACTGGGACGGCGAGGCGGCCCGCGCGCAGGCAGCTCGAGTCGCGCTGCGCGCCGCGGGCCTGGCCGCGATCGCGGGTGACCTGGATGGCGTGGCACCGGTTGCAGCATCCCGCGCCCCGCTTGGTGCGGATGGCGCGCTCGCCGCCGAGTCTGCTGACGGCGCACGGGCGTGGCGTCGGTCGGGCCGCGCGCATGGGGTCGATCGATGGCCGAGCTGACCACGGCTGTGCCCACCGATGGCCATGACCGGAGCGAGGACGCCGCGGCGGTGGCTGCGCCCGTGGCCGACGATCCCCGGGCGGTCCGCGTCCGGCTCGCACCTGGATCGCAGCTCGGCGACGAGCCGGTGCTCCGCGTCGCGCCGGCGGCCGAGGTCCTCCAGCCGTCGAACCCGACCGTCGGCGTCGGTCCGCTCGGTGGGGCCGCAGCTCCGGCCGCCGAGCCGGAGGGCGGGACTGTCCGTGCGCAAAGACACCCGCTGCTGGACGGCCAGGCCACTGATGCCGCGCTCCAGACCCTCGGGCGGGGACGGCTCATCCTCGACGAGGCCGGTCGTCGCACCCGCGTGGTGCTCGAGCCATACCGGGCCGCGCCGGGCCGCGTCGTGGTCCGGGAGGTCCTGGTCGACGGCTTCCGGTTCGAGGTGGAGCTGGAGCCCGAGCGGATCGCCGCCCTCCGCGAGCGGGCGACCAAGGGCCGCGAGTCGAGCGCCCACCGCGGGCCGCTCGAGGTCCGGGCGATCATCCCGGGCAAGGTCGTGGCCGTGTCCGTGGGCCCCGGCGACGAGGTCACGGCGGGCCAGCAGCTGCTGGTGGTCGAGGCGATGAAGATGCAGAACGAGCTGCGGGCGCCGCGGGATGGCACGATCGACCGGGTCGCGGTTGCGCAGGGCGTCAACATCGAGGTCGGCGACCTGCTGATGGTCATCAGCTGACGGAGGTATCGGTGAGCGACGAGGCAACGGCGGATCCGGCGGTCGAGCGCTGGCGTGCCACGACGCGCGCCCGCGCGCTGGCCGCGTCGCCGGAGCACGGGCGGTTCGCGACGACCTCGGAGATCCCGATCGCCGACGTCTACACCCCCGCCGACGTCGATGACCTGGATCCCGCCCGGGACCTGGGCCTGCCGGGCGAGTACCCGTTCACGCGCGGCGTCCAGCCGACCATGTACCGATCGCGGCTGTGGACGATGCGCCAGTACGCCGGGTTCGCGACGGCGGCCGAGACCAACGAGCGGTTCCGGTACCTGCTGTCGCAGGGGCAGACGGGGCTGTCCGTCGCGTTCGACCTGCCAACCCAGATGGGCTACGACGCCGATGCCCCGGAGGCCGAGGGCGAGGTCGGCCGGGTGGGCGTCCCGGTCTCGTCGCTCGCCGACATGGAGGTCCTGTTCGCCGGCATCCCGTTGGGCGAGGTCAGCACCTCGATGACGATCAATGCCACGGCTCCCATCCTGCTCGCGCTGTACGTCGCGGCGGCGGAGAAGCAGGGGGTCGCGCGGGCGGCCGTGTCGGGGACCACCCAGAACGACATCCTCAAGGAGTACATCGCCCGCGGCACCTGGATCTACCCGCCTCGGGTATCGATGCGGCTGGTCACCGACGTGTTCGAGTTCGCCACCCGCGAACTGCCCCGCTGGAACACGATCAGCATCTCCGGGTACCACATGCGCGAGGCCGGGGCGACCGCCGCCCAGGAGCTGGCGTTCACGCTTGCCGACGGCATCGCCTACGTCGAGGCGGCGCTGTCCCGCGGGCTCGCCGTGGACGACGTCGCGCCCCGGCTGTCGTTCTTCTTCGCAGCGTGGTCGGAGCTGTTCGAGGAGGTCGCGAAGTTCCGGGCCGCGCGCCGGATGTGGGCGCGGATCATGAAGGAGCGGTTCGGCGCATCGAACGCTCGTTCGATGATGTGCCGGTTCCATACGCAGACGGCCGGGTCCTCGCTGACCGCCCAGTCGATCGACAACAACGTGGTCCGCACCACGCTCCAGGCCCTCGCCGCCGTCCTCGGGGGAACCCAGAGCCTGCACACGAACTCGCGCGACGAGGCGCTCGCGCTGCCGACGGCCGAGGCCGCGCGGCTCGCGCTCCGGACGCAGCAGATCATCGCCCACGAGGCGGGCGTGACCGAGACCCCGGACCCGCTGGCGGGGTCGTACTTCGTGGAGTCGCTGACCAGCGAGCTCGAGGCGGCCGCGTCCGCCTACCTCGACGAGATCGACGCGATGGGCGGCACGCTCTCGGCGATCGAGGGCGGCTTCCAGCAGCGGCAGATCCAGGAGTCGGCCTACCGGGTCCAGCGGGAGATCGAGCGTGGCGACCGCATCGTGGTCGGCGTCAACCGGTACCGGGACGAGGACACGCCGACGCGACCGGCGCTCCAGCGGATCGACCCGGACGGCGAGCGGCGCCAGGTTGCCGGGATCCGCGCGGTTCGCGACGGGCGCGATCCCGCTGCCTGGGACCGGGCCATGCGCCGCCTCGAGGACGAGGCCCGCGGGGAGGCCAACCTGCTGCCCGCGATCATCGAGGCCGTCGCGGCCTACGCCACCGTGGGCGAGATCGCCGACCGCCTGCGGACGACCTGGGGCGTCCATCGCGAGCTGATCACGGTCTGAGGAGGCCCTCGCATGCCGGATCTGCCGGATTCCACACACCTGCCCGCCGCGATCGGCCGGCTGGGGCGGGTCCATCACGTCGCGGTCATCGTGTCGGACCTGGACCGGGCGCTCGGCTTCTGGCGCGATGCGCTTGGCCTGCCGGTCGAGCTGGTGCTGCCGATCGAGACCGACGGCGTCACCATCGCGTTCCTGCCGGTGGGGGAGTCGAAGGTCGAGCTGGTGATGCCGACCGACGATACGACGGGCGTGGCGCGCTTCCTGGCCAGCAAGGGCGAGGGGTTCCACCACGTGTGCTTCGAGGTCGCGAACCTCGCCGAGACGCTGCTGCGGCTGGAGGTCGACGGCATCGAGCTGATCGACAGCGCCCCCCGGAAGGGTGCCGAGGGGCCGGTCGCCTTCCTCCATCCCAGGTCGTGCCACGGCGTGCTGGTCGAACTGATCGAGGCGCCCGGCGGTCCCTCCTGGCCGATCCTCGGCTATCCGCCCGCCTGAGCTCCTCCGGCAGCGTGCCGGCCCTTGCTCCCGAGCGCCGGCTGAGATAGTCGGGCCGGGGCCATCACCCGGCGGCGGGAGCGGGCAACCCGCTCGACGTCCGGCCCCGGGCGTTCAGAACGCCCAGGCGAACACCACGTCCCGGGCGCCGGCAGAGGCGCGGGCGAACAGGACGATCCGGCCCGTGAGATCGCGGATCCACGGCTTCTCTTCGCGCGGCAGCAGCCCCAGCTCCTCTTCGAGCAGGTCGATCCAGCGACCCGCGAGCGGAGCGATCTGATCGTCGGTGACCAGGGCGACCGTCTCGACCCACTGGCGATCGACCCGCTCCACGATCCGCTCGGTCATGTCGTCGGCGCCATCGAGGTCCGAGCGCGCGTCGAGGAAGTCGACCGGCAGGTCTGATTCGGTCACCGCCCGAACCGCCTCCGAGAACAGGTCCAGCCAGGTTGGATCGAGCCCGCCGCCGAGCGGGAGGTGGGCGTCGAACCGTGCCGGGTCGTCGAACGCGGCGACATCGTCGATCGAGAGCGTCAGGACGACATCGCGGGCGTCGCCCGCGACCAGGTCCATGAGACTGCCCATCTGCGCCGGAGCGCCGATCCTCCTTCCGGTGTGGCACTCCGGGATCCGGTGCGCCTCACGCCAAAGTCTACCCGCGCGGTCAGCCCCGGTAGCCCGCCTCGCGGAGCAGCGCCGGCAGCTCGGTCGGGGAGCCGGCGACCCGGAACCCCGCAGCCTCGAGCGCCGTGACCTTGGATGCGGCCGTGCCGCGGCCGCCCGAGATGATCGCGCCGGCGTGACCCATCCGCTTGCCCTCGGGGGCGGTGCGGCCGGCGATGAACGCGACCTTGGGGACGTCGGCCATGTGCTCCGCGGCCCAGGCCGCCGCCTCCTCCTCCGCCGAGCCGCCGATCTCGCCGATGAGGACGAGCGCCTCGGTCTCCGGATCCGCGGCGAACAGGCGGAGCACGTCGAGGAACTGGCTCCCGATCACGGGATCGCCGCCGATGCCCACGCACGTGGATTGCCCCAGCCCGGCATCGGTCATGGCCTGGACGGCCTCGTACGTGAGCGTCCCGGAGCGCGACACGACGCCCACCCGGCCTTCGAGGTGGATCGAGCCCGGGATGATCCCGACCTTGGCCCGTCCGGGCGATGTGGCGCCCGGGCAGTTGGGGCCGATCAGCCGGGCACCGGCGCGCTGGACGACCTCGACCACGGGCACCATGTCCAGCGCCGGGATCCCCTCGGTGATGCAGAAGATCGTGCTGATCCCTGCGTCCACGGCCTCGAGCACCGAGTCGGGCGCACCGGCCGCGGGCACGAAGATGCACGACGTGTTGGCGCCGGTCTCGCGCACGGCGTCGGCCACCGTGTTGAACACGGGCACGCGCCCGTCGAGCGCGGTCTGCCCGCCCTTGCCGGGTGTCATGCCGGCCACGATGTTCGTTCCGTACTCGAGCATCGCCGCGCTGTGGAAGCCGCCCTCGCGACCGGTGATGCCGTGGACGACGAGCCGTGTCTCGTTTCCGATCAGGATGCTCACGCCGCCACCCCCTTCGCCGCCGCGACGGCCTTGGCCGCTGCTTCGTCCAGGCTGACGGCCGTCTCGAACCGGGCGGCGCGCAGCAGCTCCGCCGCCTCGTCCGCGTTGGTGCCGACGATGCGCACCACCATCGGGACGTCGCGCACCTGCTGGGCGCGGGCGTCGATCAGGCCATGCGCGACCTCGTCGCCGCGGGTGATGCCGCCGAAGATGTTGACCAGGATCGCCTTGACATTGGCATCGGCGAGGATGAGCCGCATCGCGGCCGCGACACGGTCCGCCTTGGCGCCACCGCCGATGTCCAGGAAGTTGGCCGGCTCGCCGCCCGCCCGATGGACGAGGTCCATGGTCGTCATCGCCAGCCCGGCGCCGTTGACCATGCACCCGATGTCGCCCTCGAGCTTGATGAACGTGAGGTCGTACCGGCGCGCCTCGACGTCGGTCGGATCCTCCGCGTCGAGGTCCCGCAGCTGCTCCAGCTGGGGGTGACGGGGGAGCGCCGAGTCATCGACCGTGATCTTGGCGTCGAGGCACACCAGCCGGTCGACCTGCGTGCCGTCGGCGTTGTGCTCGCGGATGACCGCCAGCGGGTTGATCTCCACCAGGTCCGCGTCGTAGGCGAGCATCGTCTTGAGCAAGCCCTTGGCGATGGCCGCGCCGGCCTTCCACTGGGCGCCGAACCCGATCGAGAACGCCAGCCGCCGTGCCGCGTGGTCGGGCAGGCCGAGCAGCGGGTCGACGTGCTGGTAGACGATCGCGCCGGGATTGTCGACGGCGACCTGCTCGATCTCGACCCCGCCCTCGGCGGAGCCGATGAACATCAGCTGGCGGGTGGCTCGATCGAGGACGACCGAGAGGTAGTACTCCTTGACGATCTCCGCTGCCGGCCCGACCAGCACGCGCCGGACCGGGAGCCCCTTGATCTCGAGCGCGAAGATCTGCGCCGCGACGTCCTCGGCCTCGTCCGCGGTGGCGGCCAGCCGCACGCCGCCTGCCTTGCCGCGTCCGCCGACCAGCACCTGGGCCTTGATGACGACCTTGCCGGTGGCGTTGGCCGGGTCGTCGAGGAATCGAACGGCCGCCGCTCGGGCCTGGGTGGGCGTCCTCGCCACCTCCCAGGCCGGAACCGGCAGGCCCTGGGCGACGAGCAGCGACTTCGCGTCGGCTTCGTGGATCTTCACGCGACGGGCAAGACCTCCTGGCAAACACGGGTGGGCGGAGCCCGATCATAGCGGCCGGGCTCCCGGGTCGCTGAGACGAACGGACCCGTCGATGGGCGCCATCCGGCCCCATCGCGGCGCAGCGTCGAACGCGGCCGTTCGGCCCGGTCATCGGGCGCCCGTCAGAACGACGGGCGGAATGGCCTGCTGAGCGGGGGCCCGAAGTCAGCGCCCGACCGGTTCCACCCGGCTAGAATGCCTGCATGCCCCACCGAGTCACCCTCATCCCCGGCGACGGCATCGGGCCGGAGCTGGCGGAGGCAACACGTCGTGTCCTCGATGCCTCGGGCGTCGCATTCGAATGGGAGGTCCAGCACGCCGGCGAGGCCGTGATGGCCCAGTACGGCACGCCGTTGCCGGAGCACGTGCTGGAGTCGATCCGCCGCAACAAGGTCGCGCTCAAGGGTCCCATCACGACCCCCGTCGGCGCCGGCTTCCGGAGCGTCAATGTCGCGCTGCGCCAGACCCTCGGCCTGTACGCGAACCTCCGCCCGGCACGGTCGATCAAGGGCCTCGTGACGCGCTACGAGGACGTGGACCTGATCATCGTCCGTGAGAACACCGAGGACCTGTACGCGGGCATCGAGCACATGGTCGGCCGGGACGCCGCGGAGAGCATCAAGATCATCACCCGCGAGGCGTCCGAGCGGATCGCCCGGTTCGCGTTCGAGTACGCCGTGGCCAACCGCCGCCACAAGGTCACCGCGGTTCACAAGGCCAACATCATGAAGTTCTCGGACGGGCTGTTCCTCGAGAGCTGCCGCACGATCGCCGCGGACTACGCCGGGAAGATCGAGTTCGAGGATCGGATCGTCGACAACATGTGCATGCAGCTGGTCCAGAAGCCGGAGCTGTACGACGTGATGGTGCTGCCGAACCTGTACGGCGACATCGTCAGCGACCTGTGCGCCGGCCTCGTCGGCGGGCTGGGGGTCGCGCCCGGGGCCAACATCGGCCTCGAGGCTTCGGTGTTCGAGCCCGTGCACGGCTCGGCGCCCAAGTACGCCGGCCTGAACAAGGCCAACCCGACGGCGCTGATGCTGTCGGGGGTCCTCATGCTGCGCCACCTTGGCGAGCAGGCCGCCGCAGAGCGCGTCGAGACGGCGCTGCGCGCGGTCATCGCCGAGGGCAGGCACGTCACCTACGACCTCGGCGGCGACGCTGGAACCAGCGGCTTCGCCGACGCGATCATCGAGCGGCTCGGCACGTCCGTGGCCGCCTCCTGACCCGGCTTCGGCCGGGTCACAGCAACGGAGGCTCCATGCTCCTGCGGTATCGGGGCAGCGAAGGGATGCTCGCCTGGGCGTTCCACCGCATCTCGGGAATCGCCATCTGGCTGTTCATCCTGCTCCACGTCCTCGACATCTGGCTGGTGGGCGCGAACCCCGGGCTGTACGACGAGGTGCTGCAGATCTACGCGAGCCCGGGCGGTCGCGTCATGGAGTCGCTGCTCGGCGCCGCGCTCCTGTACCACGCGCTCAACGGCCTGCGGATCATCATCATGGACTTCTGGCCGGCGATGACGAACTACCACAAGCAGCTGTGGTACGCGAACTGGGTGCTGTTCGCGGTCATCGGGCTGCCGATCCTGGTCCAGATCATGGCCCCGGCCTTCGGGTTCGCGGCACCATTCAGGTTCCAGTGATGTCCTACAACGTCACGCGCTCCGGTCGTGCCCGGCCCCAGGGAGGCGGCTGGGAGCTCGTCATCTGGTACCTGATGCGGCTTACCGGCCTGGGCCTGTTCGTCACCGCGCTCGGCCACTACATCATCGTCCACTTCCTGTTCGACCCGTCCGAGCAGACGGCCAAGTGGATCACCGACGAGCGGTGGGGGAACATCGCCTGGCGGACCGTCGACTGGCTGATGCTCACGTTCGTCGTGTTCCACGCGTTCATGGGGCTGCGGACGGTGGTCCAGGACTACACCACCGGCGGTGTGCGAACGCTGCTCACGATGGGCCTCTACCTGGGCGCGATCGTGCTGTTCGCGATGGGCACCATCGTCGTCGCCACGCTCCAGTTCCCGACACCATGATCCGCGACCACGAAGCCCTGATCGTCGGCGCCGGCGGCGCCGGACTGTGGGCCGCGCTCGAGCTCGCCCGGGCGGGCGTCGACTCCGCGGTGCTCACCAAGCTGTACCCGACCCGCTCCCATACCGGCGCCGCCCAGGGCGGCGTGTGTGCCGCCCTGGGCAACCAGGAGGAGGACCACTGGGAGTGGCACATGTTCGACACCATCAAGGGTGGCGACTACCTCGTCGACCAGGACGCCGCCGAGGTCCTCGCGCGCGAGGCGATCGAGACGGTGATCGAGCTCGAGCACATGGGCCTGCCGTTCAACCGCACCGCGGACGGGAAGATCGACCAGCGGCGGTTCGGCGGCCACACCCGGAACTACGGGGAGGCCGCGGTCAAGCGCGCCTGCTTCGCGGCCGATCGAACCGGCCACATGATCCTCCAGACCCTGTACCAGCAGTGCCTCAAGCACGGGGTCAAGTTCTACGACGAATACCACGTCGTCGACCTGATCACCGAGGGCGGCGAGCTGGGCGAGGGCGGGCGAGCCGCGGGGGTCGTCGCGTACCGGATCGCCGACGGAGAGCTGGTCACCCTGCGGTCGAAGGCCGTGCTGCTCGCGACCGGCGGGTTCGGACGCATGTTCCGCGTCACCTCGAACGCCTGGAGCCTCACCGGCGACGGCGTCTCGCTCGCGTACCGACACGGCGTCCCGATGCAGGACATGGAGTTCTACCAGTTCCACCCGACCGGGATCGTGGGAATCGGCATCCTGCTGTCCGAGGCGGCCCGCGGCGAGGGCGCGTACCTCCTCGACAACGACGGCTTCCGGTTCATGGAGCGGTACGCCCCCAAGCTGATGGAGCTGGCGCCGCGCGACATGGTCAGCCGCGCGATCTACCAGGAGATCCGCGCCGGGCGCGGCATCGACGGCAAGGACTACGTCTACCTCGACGTCCGCCACCTCGGCCGCAAGGTCATCGACGAGAAGCTGCCGGACATCACCGACTTCGTCCGCGTCTACCAGGGCGTCGAGCCATACACCGAGCCGATCCCGATCCAGCCCACCGCGCACTACGCGATGGGTGGCATCCCGACCAACCTGCTCACCCAGGTGACCCGCGACGCTGCCAGCACAGTCGTGCCGGGGCTGTACGCCGCGGGCGAGGCCGCCTGCGTGTCCGTCCACGGCGCGAATCGCCTGGGAACGAACTCGCTCGTCGACCTGCTCGTGTTCGGGCGCCGGGCCGGGCGGCAGATGACCCTGGACGTCAAGGGGCTCGGGGTCCCGGAGATCTCGCCCGACGTGATGGAGCCGGTACGCGCCGAGATCGAGGCGATCCGCGGCCGCGCCAAGGGCGAGCGCAAGGAAGCGATCCGGACCGAGCTCGCGGACGTGATGATGGACGACGCCGGTGTCTACCGGGACGCCGAGGGCCTGGAGCGGGCGCGAGCCAAGGTGGCCGACCTCCGGGGCCGCTACGACGCCGTGTCCATCGACGACAAGGGGACGACGTTCAACACGGACCTGCTCGAGGCGCGCGAGGTGGGCTACCTGCTCGACTGCGCGGAGACGATGGTGGCGGCGTGCATCAATCGCAAGGAGAGCCGCGGTGCGCACAGCCGGGAGGACTATCCGGAACGCGACGACGTGAACTTCCTCAGCCATTCGCTCGCGACGATGGGCGCAGACGGGGCGGTCGAGCTGGCCTACAAGCCGGTCACGATCACCAAGTTCCAGCCCAAGCCGCGTGTCTACTAGGGCGGGGGAGCGACCGATGATCGTCGAGCTGCGGATCCTCCGCTACGACCCCGAGCGGGACGCCAGGCCGCACGAGGAGGTCTACAAGGTCGAGGCCGGGCCGATGGACCGCGTCCTCGACCTGCTGCACAAGGTCAAGTACGAGCAGGACGGCAGCCTGACCTTCCGCCGGTCGTGCGGACACGGTGTGTGCGGGTCGGATGCGATGCTGATCAACGGCCGCAACCGGCTCGCCTGCAAGATCCGCGTCGACCAGCTCGGCGGTCGCAGGATCACCGTGGCACCGCTGCCCGGCCTGCCCGTGATGAAGGATCTCGTCGTCGACATGGACGCCTTCTTCGCGAAGTTCCGGAGCGTCCAGCCCTACCTCATCGCCGCGGAGCCCGCGACGGAGCGCGAGCGTCGCCAGTCGGCGGCCGACCGGGCCCGCTACGACGACACCACCAAGTGCATCCTGTGCGCGGCGTGCACGTCCTCGTGCCCGTCGTTCTGGGCGCAGCCGGGATACGTCGGGCCGGCCGCGATCGTCAACGCCCACCGGTTCATCTTCGACACCCGTGACGAGGCCGCCGAGGAGCGACTGGAGATCCTGGCCGACAGCGATGGCGTCTGGCGCTGCCGGACGATCTTCAACTGCACCGATGCGTGCCCGCGCGGCATCCACATCACGCAGGCGATCCTCGAGGTGTCCTCGGCGATCGTGGGGCGACACGCCTGAGCGAGGCGCCGCTGCCGGTCTACCCGCACGTCGTCATCCGCACCGACGGCGCTGCGCGGGGCAATCCCGGGCCGGCCTCGCTCGGTGCGGCGCTGTTCGATGCGTCCCGCCCGGACGCGAAGGATCCGGCCGCGGCGCCGGATGCGACGATCTCCGAGGCGCTCGGCCACCAGACCAACAATGTCGCCGAGTGGACCGGCGTCGTCCGCGCGCTCGACCTTGCTCTGCGGCTGGGCGCACGACGGGTCGACCTGTTCCTCGATTCCAAGCTGATCGTGGAGCAGCTCCACGGCCGCTGGCGGGTCAAGGATGCCAAGCTCCAGCCGCTGTGGGCACAGGCGACTGCGACGCTGGGTCGCCTCGAGGGCTGGTCCGCGACGCACGTGCCGCGGGCCCAGAACTCGACGGCGGACCGGCTCGCAAACGAGGCGCTCGACCGGGTGGCCGCCGGCGGTCCGATGCGCATCGCTCGGGCCCGCAGGGTGGGTGACTGAGGGCGCTGCTCGGGCGGGTCCCGGACCCGACGCACGTTGCCCGAGGACCGGCCTCACCTGCCACGCCGTCGACGCCACGAGCCGCCGACTCACGCCGCGAGTCACTGCGCCCACCCGGCTGGCGCCTCGCCGTCGCGAAGCCCGTCCGGAACGTCGACACGCAGCTTGGGCCTCGCCTCTGACGCGCTCGGTGAGTCACGGGGTCGTGGGCGCGACGCGGCGCCGGTCGGGCGCGGGCGGGTCCCGGACCCGACGCACGTTGCCCGAGGGGTTTCGTCCACCCACCGCGTACAATCCGCGAGCCAGCGAGACGGCCGGATGGTCGCGCGGCTGCCGGGCAACCGTCAGCCGTGAGGAAAGTCCGAGCTCCTCAGCGCGGGGTAGCGGGTAACGCCCGTCCGCCGTGAGGCGAGGACCAGTGCCACAGTGACGATGCCGGCCATCGAGGCCGGAGTGAAACGCGGCAAACTCTACCCGGAGCAAGGCCAAATAGGAGGGCGCAACCCCGGTTCGCCGGGGGGAGAGGTGCGCTGCCCAGCCCTCGGGTCGGCTGCATGAGCCGTCGGGCAACCGGCGGCCTCAGATGGATGACCGTCGCCGCGGCGCGAGTCGCGGTACAGAACTCGGCTTACAGGCCGCCTCGCTGGCACAACCGCGGTCCTGGCTGTGGTGACATCCGCGCCTGCTGAGGCAGGGGCCTGCTCCACGGCCGCCGATCCGGCTACCATCGTCGGAGTGCAGGAGCCCGCTGCGACCCACGATCCCGCGCCGTTTCGGTTGCGGCCGCTGATCCTGACCGTCTACCTGCCCACGTTCCTGCTGGCGTTTGGCCAGGGCGCGGTGCTTCCGATCATCCCGCTGTTCGCCAGCGACCTCGGCGCCAGCGTCGCCGTCGCGGGGCTCGTGTTCGCGATGCGCGGCCTCGGATCGATGGTGTTCGACGTTCCCGCGGGCGTCCTGGCATCACGGTTCGGGGATCGGCGAACGCTGATCGCCGGCGCGCTCGTGATCGCGGTCGTCGGGCTGGGCTCGGCCACGAGCCGGTCCGTTGCGCAGCTCGCCCTGTTCACGTTCCTGTTCGGGGCCGGGAACTCGGTGTTCCAGGTCGGCCGGCTCGCCTACATCTCGGAGATCACCCCCATCGGCCAGCGCGGCCGCGTGATCACGCTGCTGGCGGGCCTCGACCGGGTCGCGCTGTTCGCCTCGCCGATCGTGGGCGGGCTCGTGGCCGCGACCTTCGGTTTGGCGGCGCCGTTCCTGGTCCAGGCCGCCGCCGGTGCGTCGGCTGCCGTGCTGATCTGGTTCGTCGTCCGGGACAACGTCGTCGTTCCCCTCGCATCCGGCCACCGCGTGTACCGGCGCGTGGGAAGCACGCTCTCCCGCAATCGCCGCAGCTTCCTGACCTGGGGCGTGGCCGTCATCACCCTCCAGGTGATCCGCGGCGGGCGCCAGGTCCTGATCCCGCTGTGGGGCGCCGGGATCGGGCTCGACGTCGTGGCGATCGGTCTCGTGGTCGGGCTCTCGGCCGGCATCGACATGCTGCTGTTCTACCCGGTAGGGCACGTGATGGACCGCTTCGGACGGAAGTGGGTCGCCACGCCGAGCCTGGTCGTGCTCTCGATCGGGGTCGCGCTCATCCCGCTCGCGGGAACGTTCGAGGCGCTGCTGCTGGTCGGGCTCATCACCGGCCTGGGCAACGGGCTGGGGACCGGGATCGTGATGACGCTCGGCGCGGATCTCTCGCCGCCGATCGGTCGCGGCGAGTTCCTGGGAGTGTGGCGCCTGATCGCGGACGTCGGGACCGCGGGCGGACCGTTCGTGATCGCCGCCATCGCACACGTGCTCACGCTTGGCGCCGCGTCGCTCGCCGTCGGCGGCGTGGGGCTTGCCGGCGCGCTGTTCCTTACCGTCGCCGCGCGCGAGACCCTGACGTCACCGCAGCCTGCCGCCGTGCACGCCGGGCTCGGCGGCTCGTCGGGACGTTGATGCCACGCGGGGAACGTGACCGTTTCCGGTGGTCCGGGCTCAGTCCTCGTCGGGCCGGAAGATGTGCGCCGCGGTGCACGCGTTGCAGATCGGCATCGAAGAGTCCAGGTCTCCGAGCGGGATCGGCAGCCGGCGGTCCGGGTACAGGCACTCCACCTCGTAGACCCGTTCCCGCGCACGGTCGAGCGAGATCAGGCGCCGATACGTGCAGCGCCGGATCCGATGCGGCGCGAGGCGCGACGGATCGTTCTCGTGGGACGCGACTTCGGCGACGGGAGCGGTGGTGGGGAGCGCCATGAGCGGCAGGGCCGGTTTCTCCGCGGTGTCGGATCGAGGACGAGCTCGCCGATGTGTCAAACGACGGTGGAGGTGCAGCCTAGCACCCCGGATTCCGTACCGACAATGCGCAGGAGGTACTAGACTCGCCCGCATCGGGGGCTTGCGTTGTCGCGTCACCTGGAGGGGCAGGACCTGAAGGACGACTGGATGTCTGCCGCGGAGGGCGGTGACATCGCCGACGAGCCTCGGACCGCAACCGACGGGCGCGCCACCACGCGTCCCGCCCTGCCCCTGTTCGATGACGCGGCACGCTCGCCCGACCCGGGTGTCTGCCCGTTCTTCCGGCGCGAGGTCGACGGCAAGCTGTTCGCCCCGCTCGATGAGCCGGACGACGGCAACCGGTGCGTCGCGATCGGCGGCCCGCGGCCCCAGTCGGTTCGCCAGCAGGAGCTCGTCTGCCTGCATCCGGCGCATGCGGACTGTCCCCGCTATCTGCGTGGGGCAATGCTCCTCGCAGAGCCCCCGCCGAGGGCGACACCGGCCGTGCCCCGCGCAACGCTGGCTGCCCTTCTGGTCCTGGTGCTGAGCGCCGGGATCTCGTTCGGGTTCGTCGTGCAACGCGGTGGGATCGACCTGCCGGCCACGGGCGCCGGTGCCTCGCCGACCGGGCTCGCGATCATCGCGTCTCCGACACCTGCAGCAACGCCCGGCCCGACCGGCGTGCCGGCATCGCCATCCGAGAGCCTCGTGCCCGCGCCGGAAGCCACGGCCAGCCCCACCCCCGCCCCCACGCCGGTCCCGACCGTCGAGCCGACGCCGAGCCCGACCGCCGCCCCGACGGCGACCCCGCAGCCCACCAGTGATCGCTACGCCCTGCTGACGCCGTGCACTGACCAGGCGGACTGCTACACGTACACCGTCCGGGCCGGCGACAACCTGTTCAGCATCGCCAACTACTTCGGCGTGCCGCTGGACACGGTCTACGCCTGGAACCCGAAGTACGCGAACGGCGCGGGCCTGCGGGCGGGCGACCAGATCCGGATGCCACCGCCCACCCGGTAGCCCGCGACGACCTGCGGGCGCGGCCACACGGCGAACATCGTCTCGCTCAGGCCGCCGGCGCGACCCGGACTCCGACCACCATCCCCTGCAATTCGGCCATTGACGGCCGCCCCACGCGCGCTAGAATGCCCAGAAGTGGCGCAAAGTGGTGGAAAGTGGGGAATGCCCCGCGGTTGATCGATCCACCCGTCGCCGCGAGGGACGTCAGGAGCTGGGATCGGTGTTCACCGGCGAGTACCGGCACGCGGTCGACGACAAGGGACGGATCGCCGTCCCGTCGCGATTCCGCGCGCAGCTCGACGGTGGGGCCGTGGTCGCAAGGTGGCTCGACACCTGTCTTGCGATCTTCCCCAGGAGCGCATGGGAGGAGCTGGCGACCAAAGTCGGCAGCCTGCCCATGACCGACCCCAACGCCCGGCTGCTGCAGCGACAGCTGTTCGCGGGTGCCTTCGAGACGGAGCTCGACCGCCAGGGTCGGGTGCTCGTTCCGCAGGGGCTGCGCTCGTTCGCCGGCCTCGAGGCCGACGCGATGGTGCTCGGATCCCGGGATCACGCCGAGATCTGGGCGCCGGACCGATGGGCGGATTACAGCCGCAGCCTCGAGGACCCGGACGCGTTCGCGCAGGCGATCGCCGGGCTGGGGATCTGACGTCGCACCAAATGCGCTTCCAGGGTCCGCTCGGGATCCGCAATCGACACGTGGAGGAGTGATGGAGGAAGGGCACTTGCCGGTCATGCCGGACGAGGTCCTCGGGACGCTCGCCCCCAGGCCCGGCAGCCTCCAGATCGACGCGACGGTCGGCGGCGGTGGGCACACCGAGCGGATCCTGGAGGCCGCCAGCCCCGACGGCCGGGTCCTCGGGCTCGATGCCGACGGGGCGGCGATCGAGCGCGTCCGGCTGCGACTCGCCCGCTTCGGCGATCGGCTGGTGCTCCGGCGCGCGAACTTCCGCGAGCTTGCGACGATCGCCCCCGAGGCCGGGTTCGGCGCCGTCGACGGCATGCTGTTCGACCTCGGATTGTCGTCGTTCCAGCTGGCCGACCGCGAGCGTGGCTTCGGCTTCCGCGCCGGCGGCCCCCTCGACATGCGGTTCGATGCGACGCGCGGGGTCCCGGCGGCGGAGCTGCTCGCGACCCTCGATGCGGACGAGCTCGCCGCCCTGTTCCGTCGCTACGGCGAGGAGCCTGCGGCGTGGAAGATCGCCAGGGCGATCGTGGCGGCGAGGGCGACCGCGCCGATCCGGACCGCGGAAGAGCTGGCCGGGCTGATCGAGCGCGTCTCGCCCCCAAACCCACGCCAGCGCCGGCGGACCCATCCCGCCACGCGCACGTTCCAGGCGCTGCGGATCGCGGTCAACGAGGAGCTGGACGCGCTGAGCGACGGCCTCGCCGCGGCGGTGGACCTGCTGCGCCCCGGCGGACGGCTGGTCGTCCTGTCCTATCACTCGCTCGAGGACAGGATCGTCAAGCGCGCGTTCAACGCCGAGCGACGGGGCTGCATCTGCCCGCCCCAGGCCCCGGTGTGCGTCTGCGGCCGGGCGCCGCGGCTGCGCCTGGTGACACGGCCGTCCATGACCCCGACCGATGTCGAGATCGATGCCAACCCACGATCCCGCAGCGCGCGCCTCCGGGCCGCCGAGCGGCTGGCCGCCTGAGCGCGAGGAGGATCGATCGAGGCAGACCACCGACGCCGCCCCTCGCGCCCCGTCGATCCCGCCGGCCCACGTGGCCGCGGCCCCGCCCACGGAGGAGGAGTCCCGTGAGCAAGCGCCACCAGTCCAATCGCCGCAAGTCCTACGGACGTCGCCAGCACGAGCTCGCCGAGCGGCGGGTCCATCGTGACGACCCCGAGGCGCTCGACACCCAGATGAGCGAGACCGTGCCGCCCACCATGGGCGACCGGTTCATCGCGCTCGATGCCGGCGTGCCGCTGCTGCTCTACACCATGGCCGATTGACGATGGCCGTCTACCAGGGAGCCCGGCAGCGAACCGTCGTCCTGCCGCGCCGTCCGCGCGTCGCGGTCGGAGCCCCCGCCCTGCCGCGGCGCCGGGTTCGAGCGGCGGTCAGGGCGCGTCGCGGGCCGTCGCGGATGGCGATCCTGCTGGGCGCGATCGTGATCGCGTTTGCCGCGGCGTTCTTCTCCCTGTCACAGGACATCCGGGTGTCCGCGACCGGGTACGAGGTCGACCGGCTGACCAGCGAGCACGACCGCTACGATGCACAGGCCGCCGACCTGCTCAACGAGCTCAACCGGCTGGGCAAGGCTCCGGCCATCCGCAAGCTTGCGATCCAGGCCGGGCTTGGCCCGCTTCCCGAGCCGCTCGTCATCCCCGCGCGCTGACGCGGACGACCGCCAGATGCTCGGCCGGACCGATTCCCGAACTCGCGCCGTCGTCCTGCTGATCGCCTTCGTGGTGATCGCGGGCAGCGTCGGGGTGCGACTTGCCTACTGGCAGGTAGTCCGGCGGGACGAGCTTGCGACCCTGGCCCAGCAGCAGACGTCGCTGCGATACGAGATCCCAGCCGAGCGCGGGGCGATCTACGACCGGACCGGGACGGTCGTGCTGGCCACGACCGTGAGCCGCGACCTCCTGGCCGCCAACCCCGTCATGCTGACGCTCAAGCGACGCGCGGAGGTGGCGCACAACCTGATCCAGGTGCTCGGCCTGGACGGTGCCGCGGCGGCGAACCTGTTCCAGCGCATGACCTCGGACAGCAAGTACACGGTGCTGGCGAGGGAGATCGAGCCCGCGATGTCGGACCGGATCCGTGCCATGAGCAAGGGCGACAAGCCGGCGCTGTCGGGCCTCGTCCTGACGCCCGAGCCGATGCGGGTCTACCCCCAGCCCGGCGGTGGTCCCAACACGAGCCTGGCCGCGCACGTCCTGGGGTTCGTGAACCGTGAGGGGCAGGGGCAGTACGGGATCGAGCAGTACTACCAGGATGACCTCGCCGGCATGCCGCGGGTCGTGGCCGCGCAGCACGACGCCTACGGCAACACGATTCCCGACACCTCGGTCGTGCTCGACTCCGGCGTGCCCGGGCAGGACCTGACGCTGACCATCGATGCCACCCTCCAGGTCGCGGTCGAGCAGGAGCTGCTGGCTGCCTGGATCGCCGATCGAGCCAAGCGAGCATCGGCCGTGGTCATGGATCCCTACACGGGCGAGGTGTACGCGTACGCGAGCTACCCGTCCTACGACGCGAACGACTACAGCGCGATCGCGGCCGAGGATCCGGGACGGTTCATCGACCCGATCGTGTCCACGGTCTATGAGCCCGGCAGCGTGTTCAAGATGCTGACGGCGATCGCGGCGCTGGGGGATGGCCACGTGACCATCAACACCAAGTTCAAGGACACCGGCACCCTGCGGCTGGATGGCGGCAAGACCCAGGTCGACGACGCCGACCACAAGCCGATGGGCTGGCTCACGTTCCAGGACGCGGTGGCCTACTCGCGCAATGTCGTGCTGGCCAGGGTCGGGCTCGGGCTGGGCAAGACGACGGCCGCCGCATCGCAGGTCCTGTACGACACCTGGCGGTCGATGGGCTTCGGGTCCACCACGGGCATCGACGTCGCCAACGAGGTCGGGGGCCTGGTCAACGACCCGGCCGCCAGGGTATGGCGCCAGATCGACCTCGCCAACGGGGCGTTCGGGCAGGGCGTCGCCGTGACGCCGATCCAGCTCGCCCAGGCCTATGCGGCGATGGTCAACGGCGGGACGCTCGTCCGGCCTCGCGTCGTCAAGGCGATCGGCCAGACGGTGACCGAGCCGGTCAGCGAAGGCCGCGTGATCTCACCCCAGCTGTCGACCACCCTCACCAACCTGATGCGCCACGTCGTGACCTCGGTCAACTTCTATCGCACCCGGACGGTCATCCCCGGCTTCGATGTGGGCGGCAAGACCGGCACCGCCCAGATCTGGGACTCGGCGAAGGGCGCCTGGAAGGTCAACATGTTCAACTACAGCTTCATCGGCTACATCGGTCGGGAGCAGGGGCACCCGGACCTCGTGATTGCGGTCCGGATCGAGGAGGGCACGCCCACGGTGGTCCGCCTCGGGCATCTCGAGATGCCGGTCATGTCGTTCGAGCTGTTCCGGAGGATCGCGCACGACGCGATCACCACCCCGGATCTCGTTCCCGAGCGCACCTCCACACCGGTCACCGCCGCGGTCAACCCGTGAGCGGCGCCTGTGCGACACTCGCCGGCGTGACGGACCAGGGACGGTCGCCGCTCCCCGAACCGGCCGCTCGCCACGCGGGCAACAGCCCCGATGGGCCCGTCGTTCCGGGCGCGGCAGCCGCGGGCGGGATGCCGGCAATGACCGAGGACGACATCGTTGCCGCGACCGGCGGCACGCTCCTGCACCGGGGCTCGCGGGCAGTCCGCGGCGCCGCCGTGGACTCGCGGCTGGTCGCGCCCGGCGAGCTGTTCGTCGCCCTGGCGGGGGAGCGCACGGACGGGCATCGCTACCTCGCCGAGGCGTCGCGGGCCGGTGCCGCGGCCATCCTCGTCGGGCGCCGCCCTGCGCTGGACGCCGGCGAGCCGCCGCACGACACGCTGGGCGACGTGAGCGTCGTGCTGGTGCCCGATCCACTGCGAGCGCTGCAAGGGGTTGCCGCGGCCTGGCGCACGCGCTTCGCACCGCTGGTGGTCGGGATCACCGGCAGCATCGCCAAGACGTCGACCAAGGAGGCCGTCGCGGCCGTGCTGTCCGGGCGGTTCAGGACGCTGCGAAGCGAGGGCAACCAGAACAACGAGATCGGCCTGCCACTGACGATCCTGCGCCTCGGCCCCGAGCACGAGGCCGCGGTGCTCGAGATGGGGATGTACGTGGGCGGCGAGATCCGGGACCTGGCCGCGATCGCGCGGCCGTCGATCGGCGTCGTCACCGCGGTCCAGCCTGTCCACCTGTCGCGGATCGGGTCGATCGACGCGATCGAGGATGCCAAGGCCGAGCTCGTGGAGGCACTGCCCGCGGCCGCCGATGGCGGGGTCGCGGTGCTCAATGCCGATGACCCGCGGGTGCGGCGGATGGCGGATCGGACGGCGGCGTGGCCGTTGACCTACGGGTTCGCCGACGATGCCGACGTGCGCGCTGTCGACGTCGAGTCGCTCGGCCTCGGCGGCATGCGCTTCCGGCTGGTCGCGCCGGGTGGCGAGCGCCTCGCAACGACGTCCGGCCTCGGCCGGATGGCGGTCCACAACGCGCTCGCGGCAGCCGCGGTCGGCCTCGCCGCCGGGATGACGCCCGACCAGATCCTGCCCGGGCTCGCCCAGCCGGGCGGCGCGCCGCATCGCACCTCGGTGATCCGTGTCGGCGACGTGGTGGTCATCGATGATGCCTACAACGCCTCGCCGGGATCGGTGACGGCCGCGCTCGACCTGCTGGCGGGGCTGCCGGGTCGCCGGGTCGCCATCCTGGGCCAGATGCTCGAGCTGGGCGCGGCATCCGCCGCCGGCCATCGCGCGGTGGGCGCCGCCGCCGCGGCCGCCGTCGACCTGCTGATCGTCGCCGCCGGGCAGGCCGGTGGCGGGGCGGCCGCCATCGTCGACGGCGCCCTCGAGGCGGGCATGCCGGCGGACCGCGTCGTCGCCGCCGCGGATCGCGACCAGGCGACCACCGAGGCGACGTCCCGCGTCAGGGCCGGTGACGTCGTCCTGGTCAAGGCCTCCCGGGGCCTGGGGCTCCAGGAACGGGAGCGCAGCCGGCTCGGCGTCGGCCTGGAGGTGCTGATCGAGGCCCTGGTGGCCCCGCCGGACGCGGATCGCGCGCGATGACGCTGGAGCTGATCCAGGGCCTGCTCCTGGCGTTCGCGCTGGTCGTGATCCTGATGCCGCCGTACATCCGGCTGCTCCGCCACGTCGGGTTCGCCAAGCAGATCCGCGAGGAGGGCCCCCAGAGCCACATGGTGAAGTGGGGGACGCCGACCATGGGCGGCCTGCTCATCATCGCGGTGGTCGTCGTGATCTTCGTCGTGCTCCGCTGGCCGGTCGAAGGTGGGGTCATCGCACCACTTGCGACGCTCGGGTTCGTGGGCGTGCTGGGCGCGGTCGATGACTACCTGAACGCGCGGACCGGGGACGGCATCCGCGCTCGCCAGAAGCTCATCTGGCAGACGGTCGTGGCCGTCGCGGCCGCCTGGCAGATCCACGACACGTACGCGCTGTCCGGGTTCCGGGTGCCGTTCGTGGGCGACGTGACCATCGACCCCACGCTGTACGTCGTGTTCGCGGCGTTTGCGATCGTGGCGGCATCGAACGGCGTCAACATCACGGACGGGCTCGACGGGCTGGCCGGGGGCACGCTCGTGTTCGCGTTCGCCTCGTTCCTGATCATCGCCCTGCTCAACGAGCCGGTCCAGCCCAACATCGCGTTCCTGTGCGCGCTGATCATCGGCGCGCTGCTCGGGTTCCTGTGGTTCAACGTCCACCCGGCCCAGGTGTTCATGGGGGACTCGGGGTCGCTTGCGCTGGGGGCGACCCTGGCGGTCATCGCCCTGATCACCGGCCAGATCCTGGTGCTGCCGCTGATCGGGCTGATCTTCGTGCTCGAGACGGCGTCGGACATCATCCAGATCGGCTTCTTCAAGCTGTCGGGTGGCCGGCGCGTGTTCCGGATGGCGCCCCTCCACCACCATTTCGAGCTGGGCGGCTGGGACGAGGAGAAGATCACGCTCCGGTTCTGGATCATCGGAATCCTGGCCGGCCTGCTCGGCGTCACCCTGTTCCTGGCCTCGATCAATGGGCTCAGCTGAGATGACCGCGGCACGGCCGCTCGACCTCGACGCCCTCACCCTTGACGGCGTGCGCGCGGGGGCGCTCGACGGTCGTCCGGTGACCGTGCTCGGGCTGGCCCGCAGCGGGATCGCCCTGGCCCGGTTCCTGGTCGACGCCGGCGCTCGGGTGAGCGTCTACGACGCACGGCCCGCCGCGGACCTGGCCGCCGCGATCGAGCAGCTGGGCGACCGGCCGATCACGCTCCGGCTTGGGCCGGACGTGGACCCAGCGACCACCTGGGCCGACGCTGCGCTGGTCGCGACATCGCCCTCGATCACGCCCGACTTCCCGACCACGGAGCCGCGACTGCGGGCCCAGCTGCGCGCGCTGGTGGCCGCTCGCGCCGCCGGCGATCCCAACGCTCCTGCCCTGGTGAGCGAGGCGGACCTGTTCCTCCGGCTGTGTCCCGCGCCGACCATCGGCATCACGGGGACCAAGGGCAAGACCACCACGGCGTCGCTCGCGCACGCGATCCTCGCGGCCGACCCGCTGCACCCCGCGGTCCTGGGCGGGAACATCGGCGTCCCGCTCGTCGAACGCCTGCCGGAGCTGACCGCGGACCATCGCGTGGTCGTGGAGCTGTCCGAGCTCCAGCTGCCCACGCTGTCGCGCGGGACGACGATCGCGGTGTACACCAACGTGACCTCGGACCACCTCGACCGCCACGGCTCGCTGGAGGCGTATCGACGGGTGAAGCGCCGGCTGGCCGAGCTGGTCGACCCGGACGGTGCGCTCGTCCTGAACCTGGGCGATCCGGTCGTGGGCGGATACGCAGGGCTGGGGACCGCGCCCGCGGTCCTGTACCGCGACGACCGGCCCGTGCCCGGTGGCCTGGGCGTCGTGGACGACTGGATCGTGGCGGCGTCGGTCGAGCGGCTGCCGCTCGCGGGAGGCGGCGTGGCCGCGACCGGACCCGGCGGCGGGATCATGCCGGTGGACGAGCTCGCCATCCCCGGACGCCACAACGTGTCCAACGCCCTGGCCGCGATCGCGGTCGGGCTCCTGTTCGGGGTCGCGCCCGATGCCGTCCGCCGCGCGGCCGCGGGCTTCACCGGCGTCGAGCACCGGCTCCAGCCGGTCGCGCTCATCGGGGCCGTTCGCTTCGTCAACAATTCGCAGGGCACCCAGCCCGACGCGGTGATCGCGGCGCTGCGGGCGTTCCCGCCACCGGTCGTCCTGATCGCGGGCGGCCGCGACAAGGGGGTCGACCTGCACGATCTCGCCCCGGTGGTGGCCGAGCGCGCCGTCGCCGCCGTCCTGATCGGCGAGAGCGGGGATGCGCTCGAGGGGCTGTTCCGCGGCGCGGGCCTGGCTCGGACCGCACGCGCGGGGTCGATGGACGAGGCGGTCGCCGCGGCCCATGGCTTCGCACTCGAGGCGCTCCGCGGAACGCGCGAGGGGACCGTTGCCACGGTCGTCCTCAGCCCCGCGGCGGCATCGTTCGACATGTTCGACGACTACGCGGCCCGTGGCCGCGCGTTCGTCGCGGCCGTCTCGCGCCTCGCGCACGGCGACCATCCCGACAGCGGGAGATCCGGATGAGCACCACGCTGCCCCTGCCCCTGTCCCGAACCGCGACCCGGGTCCGGTCGCCGGGCGTCCTCCAGCGCGAGCGGCACGAGCCGGAGTACGGGATCCTGGTCGCCATCGTCGCGCTGGCCGCGATCGGGATCCTGATGGTCTACTCGTCGTCCGCCATGAAGAACTACCTCGTGCACGACGATACGTTCAGGATCGTGGGACCCCAGATCCAGTGGGCGGCCCTGGGCATGATCGCGATGCTGGTCATGATGCGGGTCGACTATCGCTGGCTGCGGGTGGTCTCGATCCCGATGTTCATCGCCGCGATCGTCGCCCTGCTGCTGGTGTTCGTCCCGGCGCTCAATGTCGTGGTCGGCGGGTCCGCGCGCTGGCTGAGGATCGGGCCCCTGCCCGCGGTCCACCCGGCCGAGTTCATGAAGCTCGCGCTGGTGGTCTACCTGGCCCACCTGTTCGCCACGCGGGGCGGGGAGGTGCACAGCCTGTGGAAGGGCACGGTGCCGTTCCTGGTGATCACGGGGCCCGTCGTCGCGCTGGTGCTGCTCGAGCCTGACCTCGGCACCTCCACCGTCCTCGGCCTGACCGCGTTCACGATGTTCTTCCTCGCCGGCGCGAGCTTCGTCCACCTGATCGCGCTGGGCGGGGCCGCCGTTCCCCTGGTCACCCTCATGTTCCTCAAGGGCTACCAGATGGAACGCATCAACGCGTGGCTCAACCCGTGGGCCGACGCCGCCGGCAATGGGTTTCACAGCGTCCAGGGCTACTTCGCGCTGGCCCTCGGCGGCATCCTGGGCGCCGGGCTGGGCGAGAGCCGGCTGGCGGGCGGCCTGTTCCTCCCCAATGCGTCCAACGACTTCATCTTCGCGATCATCGGCGAGGAGTTCGGGCTGCTCGGAGCGGGCCTCGTGATCGTGCTGTTCCTCGCCTTCGGCTACCTGGGAATCCGCACGTCGCTCGGGGCGCCCGACACCTTCGGTGCCCTGCTCGCGGCCGGGATCACCACCT
This sequence comes from uncultured Chloroflexia bacterium, assembly GCA_963749705.1. GTDB lineage: Bacteria > Chloroflexota > Limnocylindria > Limnocylindrales > CSP1-4 > CAIXZV01. The sequence continues at coordinate 164,142 of CAVVNQ010000015.1, forward strand.
GGATCTGCCTCCAGGCGTTCATCAACATGGCGGTCGTGGTCGGGCTGGTCCCGGTCACCGGAATCCCGCTGCCGTTCGTGTCCGCGGGAGGCTCATCGCTCATCATCAGCTTTGCGGCGGTGGGCATCCTGCTCTCGGTGTCGCGGGAAACGGTCGAGAAAGGAACCTGGAACGATGCGCCTGCTGATCGCGGGCGGCGGCACGGGCGGGCACATCTACCCGGCTCTCGCCGTCGTCCGGTCGCTCCGCGCACGACCCGACGCGCCTGAGGTCGAGTGGCTGGGGGGCCACCGCGGGCTCGAGGCGTCGCTCGTCCCGGCGTCGGGGCTCCCGCTGCGCCGGCTGCTGCTTCGCTCGCTGCGGTCCGCGGGACGTGACGTCCACCTGGTCCTGGATCCGGTTCGCCTCGGCCTGTCCATTCCGCAGGCGCTCGCGCTGCTCATCGCGCGCCGCCCCGCGGCCGTGTTCACGACCGGGGGGTACGTGGCGATCCCGACGCTGCTGGCCGCGAGCCTGCTGCGGATCCCCAGCGTCCTGTGGGACGGCAACGTGATCCCGGGGCGCAGCGTACGGTTCGTGGCGCGGTTCGCGACGGTCGTGACCGTGAGCCACGCGGAGACCGCGGATGGGCTCGCGCACCCCCGGTCGTTCGTGACCGGGACGCCGATCCGGCCGACGGCCGGTGTGGACATCGACGACGCGCGTGGCCGCTTCGGCGCCCGACCCGGCGAGCGGATCCTGCTCGTGTTCGGCGGCTCGCAGGCGGTCCGCCGGCTCAACGACGCGGTGCTCGAGGGCCTCCCGCGGCTGGTGACCGCCGTCCGCGTCGTCCACGTGACCGGCGATGCGGGCTACGGTGCCGCGGTTGCCGCGCGCGACCGGCTGCCCGAGGACGCGCGTGACCGGTACCGCCCCTTCCCGTTCCTGTCCGAGGACATGACCGCGGCGCTCGCGGCCGCCGACCTCGCGGTCGTTCGAGCGGGTGCCTCGACGCTCGCCGAGGCGGCGGCCTTCGCACTCCCGCTGGTCATCGTCCCGTACCCGCACGCGTCGGGCCACCAGCGCCTCAACGCGGAGGCGTATGCGAGGTCCGGGGCGGCGATCCTGGTCGAGGACGAGGCCCTGGATGCGGACCGCCTGGTCGAGGCGGCCGGCCTGCTTGCCGATCCCGCCCGGCACGCGGCGATGTCGGCCGCGGCCCGTGAGCTCGCTCGACCCGCTGCGGCCGAGGCCGTGGCCGATCTCGTGCTCGCCGTCGCATCGGGCGATCCGCTGCCCGGCGGCGCCGAGATCGAGGCGATCGCTCGCGGGGCCCGCCCGTGACCGCGGGGTTCGATGCGTTTGCCCTCGGCACGGAGATCCAGCGCCGGATCGGCGTCAAGACGGTGCGCGACGAACCGCTCGCGCGGTTCACCACGATGCGGGTCGGCGGACCGGCCGACCTGTTCGCCGTCGCCCACAACCTGTTCGAGCTGCGGGCGCTGGTCAAGTTCTCGCGTGCGCGCGCGATCCCCTTATTCATCCTCGGCCGGGGCAGCAACCTGGTGATCGCCGACGCCGGGATCCGCGGCCTGGTCGTCCAGGCGCGCGCGGAGGCGGCCCGGGTGGACGGCGACCGCTACCTCGCCGACGCGGGCGTCCCGATGGCCCGGGCCGCCACCGAGACCCAGCGAGCGGGGCTCGCCGGGCTCGAGTACGGGCTGGCGATCCCGGGCACGGTCGGGGGCGCGGTGTGGGCCAATGCGGGCGCGCACGAGAGCGACACGGCCCACGTGCTCGAGTCGGCCACCGTGCTGCTGGCCGACGGCAGCGAGGTCGTCCTGCCCGCAGCCGAGCTCGGATTCTCCTATCGCCACAGCCGGTTCAAGGCGCAGGCGACGGACACCCCGGGTTCGTCCGGCGCCTCCCCCGTTCCCGACGCGGCCGGGATGACCGGAGGTCCCGCCGAGATCGTGATGTCGGCAACCTTCCACCTCGAGGCAGCGGACGCCGACGCGATCCGTGCCCGCCTGGACGAGATCCGTCGATGGCGCCGGGATCACCAGCCGCTGGGCATCCCGTCGGCGGGCAGCGTGTTCCGCAACCCGCCGGGCAATTCCGCGGGACGGCTCGTGGATGCCCTGGGCCTCAAGGGATATCGGGTCGGCGGTGCCTCGGTCTCCGAGAAGCACGCCAACTTCATCGTCAACGACCGGAAGGGCACGGCCGCCGATGTTCGCCGCGTCGCCGAGCATGTGCGCGCCCAGGTTCGCGCCCGCCACGGGCTCGAGCTCGCGTACGAGGTCGAGTTCGTCGGCGACTGGTCGGGCTGGACGGGGGAGGATCGCGGCTGATGAGCGCACCCCCGATCGGCCATGATCCCGGCGCGACGGCGATCGCCGTCGTGTTCGGCGGACCGTCCGCGGAGCACGACGTGTCGATCGTGTCGGGGACGGCGATCGGCGATTCGCTGCGCGCCGCCGGCTACCCCCTCGACCAGTGGCTGATCGCCCTGGACGGGGGCTGGTGGCACCTGCCAGGGGACCATCGCCGCGAGGATCGGCCACCGGCCGCGTACGACGACCCGGCCGCCATGGGGGCGACGGGACCCATCGCCGCGGGCGAGGCGCTTGACGGTCTGGCCGCGCGACTGCCGTCGCCGATCGTGTTCCTCGCGCTCCACGGCCCGTTCGGCGAGGACGGCACCGTGCAGGCCATGTGCGAGGCGGCGGGGCTCGCGTACACGGGCGCCGGCGTCGCGGCGTCCGCGATCGGCATGGACAAGGCGCTGTTCAAGCGGCTGGTGCGGGGCATCGGGCTGCCGGTGGTCGATTGGCGCGAGATCCGGTCCACCCGCTGGACGCGCGATCCGGGATCGGTCCTCGCCGAGCTCGAGGCGTTCGCCGCGGGGACCGGCGACCCGAGGCTGATGATCAAGCCGGCCTCGCTCGGCAGCTCGGTCGGGATGACCCTGGCCCACGGACCCGAGGAGCGTGCCGCGGCGCTGGAGCTCGCGTTCCGGTTCGACGAGGTCGCGCTGGCCGAGCGCTACCTGGTGGGCGCGCGCGACCTCGAGGTATCGGTCCTGGGCAACGATCCCGACCGCATCGAGATCTACGGCCCGGGCGAGATCATGGCCGGCCACGAGTTCTACGACTACGCCTCGAAGTACACGCCGGGGCTGTCTCAGACCACGCGCGCCGAGGTCACGCCGATGCAGCGCGCGACGCTGCTCAAGCTGGCCCGGGACACCTATCGGGCCGTCGGCTGCCAGGGCTTTGCGCGGATCGACTTCCTGCTGGCCGGCGAGGAGCTCGTGGTGTCCGAGATCAACACGATCCCCGGGTTCACGCCGATCAGCCTGTTCCCGACGCTCCCGTCCGAGGCCGGCTACGACTTCGGCGCCGTGTGCGGCCGGATCGTCGACCTCGCGATCGAGCGCCATGCGGGCCGCGTCCGGCACCGGCTGGAAGCGGTCGACCTGCCGCGATGACCGGGCCGCGCCGATCCGGTGGACGAGGATCGCCGATGGGCCGGCAGGTGCGGCGGCCGTCGGCGCTGCGACCCGGCGCCCACCCCGGAGGCCGGCCGCGGCAGACCCGCCGGGTGCGCAGGTCCTCCGCGGGCCTGACACCGACGCGGGCCGGCGCGCTGCTGGTGATGCTCGCGGCGATGGCCGGCATCTTCGGCGCCGCGACGTCGGATGCGTTCGCGATCAGCCGCACCGAGCTCAGTGGTGCGACGTGGACCCCGGCGGGCGAGCTGGAGGCGGCCCTCGCGATCCCTCCCGGCCAGAACCTGTTCGCCGTCAGCACCAGCGAGCTGGCGCGGCGGGTCGAGGCCATTCCAGCGGTCCGGACCGCCCGGGTCGAGGTCGCGCTGCCCGACACGCTCCGGGTCACGGTCAGCGAACGCGTCGCGCTGCTGGTCTGGAAGGCGGGCCCCCGCGAGCTCCTCGTTGACGGCACCGGGTTCCTGTTCGGCGAGCTGCCCGACGCCGGCCCGTCCGACGCCGGCCCGTCCGGCGCCCGGCTGCCGGTGGTCGACGACCAACGCCTCGGGTCGGCCCACCTGGACGTGGGCGACACGCTCGATGCCGTGTCGCTCGACGCCGCCCTCCGGATCGGCTCGCTGACCCCGGCCGACGTCGGCAGCTCGGCATCGCGCCTGGCCATCCGGGTCGACGACACGGACGGGTTCACGGTCACCGCCGAGCCAGTCGGCTGGACCGCGGTGTTCGGGTTCTACACGCCGACCCTGCGGACGACCGACCTCATCCCGGGCCAGGTGCGGCTGCTCCGGAGCCTCCTCCTGGGTCGCGAGGACACGGTCCTGCGGATCGTCCTCGCCGACGACCACAGCGGGACGTACGTCCCGCGCCCGACGCCCTCCCCGTCGTCGACGGCCAGGCCGTGAGCGGCTGGAACCGCGCCGCACCGGCGACGCGTCCGATCGGGCGGGGGTCTGGTAGCGTTACGGGAACGTACTTCCGGCCGGAGGCTGCCCGCTCGTGCTCCTGCCCCTCGTGGGTCTCCTCGTCGGCGTGCTGGCGGGGCTCATCCTCAATGTCAACGTCAGCTTCGAGTTCTCGCGGTACTCCGCCGTCGCGATCCTCGCCGCGCTCGATTCCGTGCTCGGCGCGGTGCGCGCGGAGCTCGACGGTGTCTACGACAATCGGATCTTCATCAGCGGCTTCGTCACCAACGCGATCGTGGCCGTGCTGCTCACCTTCATCGGGGACCGGTTGAGCCTCGATCTCTACCTCGTCGCGCTCATCAACTTCGGGTTCCGGATCTTCAACAACGTTGCGCTCATCCGGCGACACTTCATCTAGCGACATGCCGAGGCTCGCAGACCGCGAGCCGTCACGACAGCGAGGGACGACAGGCAGGTGGAACGGGAAGCGGTTCTCGTCGGCATCGACGTCGGCACGTCCAAGGTCTGCGCGCTGATCGGCGAGATCAGCCGGGATGGCCGCCTGACGATCATGGGCCACGGCACCGTGCCGTCGTCCGGCCTCAAGAAGGGCGTCGTCGTCAACATCGACCAGACCGTGCGGTCCATCGCCGACGCGGTCGAGCGATCGGAGCGCCTGTCGGGCTGGAAGATCGACCGCGCGTTCGTGGGCGTCGGCGGCGGCAACGTCGAGAGCCTCAACTCGACGGGTCAGGTGGCGGTCACCGCCCACCATCGCGAGGTCACCCGCGAGGACATCAACCGCGCGATCGAGGTCGCCCGTGCGGTCTCGATCCCGTCCAATCGCGAGGTCCTGCACGTCCAGCGCCGCGACTTCACCGTCGACGGCCAGGAGGGGGTCAAGGACCCGCTCGGCATGAGTGCCCTGCGGCTCGAGGTCGAGGCCCACATCGTGTCCGCCTCCGCGACGGCGGTCCAGAACCTGAGCAAGTGCGTCCAGGCGGCCGGCGTGAAGATCGACGAGCTCGTCGTCGACGCCCTGGCATCGGCGGAGGCCGTCCTGACCGAGACCGAGAAGGAGCTGGGCGTCGCGGTCGCGGACATCGGGGCGGGCACCATCGACCTCGCCCTGTTCGCGGACGGCTCGCCGCTCCACACCTCGGTGCTGCCCGTCGGTGGCAACAACGTGACCAACGACATCGCGATCGGGATCAAGACCACGCTCCAGATCGCGGAGGAGCTCAAGATCCGTCACGGCACCTGCGACCTGCGGGAGCTCGAGGACGAGCAGATCGGGGTCTCCGTCCTCGGCGAGGAGGCGGGCCGGACGATCAGCCGCGAGGAGCTGTGCCGGATCATCGAGGCGCGGATGCGCGAGACGTTCGAGCTGCTGCACGCGGAGATGACCCGCAGCGGTCACGGCATGCTTCCGGCCGGCATCATCCTCACCGGTGGCGGCGCCCAGCTCGCGGGCACCGCCGAGCTCGGCCGCGACGTGCTCCAGATGCCCGTTCGCGTGGCGGGTCCGTCGGGGATCGGCGGGCTCGTCGACACGATCCAGGATCCTTCATACGCGACCGCCGTGGGGCTCCTTCGCTGGGGCGCGGCGACGCTGACGATGGACGAGCCCGCGCGCTACGAGTCGGCCCCCGGCGGGGGCGGGCTGGGCCGGATCCGGGACGCGATCCGCAGCATCTTCCCGTAGGCCGGGCGCGATGCGCACGGTCGAGCTCGAGGTCCGGACCGGGCGGGACCGGGGCCTCACGGATCTGACCCCGGCGTGCGCCCGGTTCGCCGCCGATGCCTCGGACGGCGCCGACGGGCTGCTGTCGGTGTTCGTGCCCCATGCCACGGCCGGTCTGGTGATCCTCGAGCTCGGGGCCGGGTCCGAGGAGGACGCGATGCGCGCGCTCGACCGGCTGCTGCCTCGAGACGACCGCTGGACGCACCGCCACGGGTCGCCGGGTCACGGGGCCGACCACGTCCTGCCGCTGCTGGCGGCGCCGTCGCTGACCATCCCGGTGATCGCGGGCTCGCTCGCGCTGGGGACGTGGCAGTCCGTCGCGTTGCTGGACCCCAACGCCGACAACGCGACGCGGCACGTGCGGCTGAGCTTCATCGGCGGGTAGAGCGGCGACGTTCGCTCGCCGTTCGGGGCGTGGCCGCCGGACGGTAGACCGGCCCGATCGCGGGAAGTCCGTGGCTCACGCGGGCACATCCGCGGGTATACTCCGGCCAAGCCCGAGGGACCCGAAGCGGCGCCGGAAACCGGGACCGGCACCACGGGGACGAGCGGTAACCCGTCCTGTCGCCATACCCCGCGCCACCTAGGAGAGCGCCCGATGCCGCTGCGTTCGGATTCCGAGAACTTCGCCCTCATCCGCGTCATCGGTGTCGGTGGCGGCGGGAGCAACGCCGTGAACCGGATGATCCGGGCCGAGATGATGGGCGTGGAGTTCATCGCCTGCAACACGGATGCGCAGGCGCTGCTCCAGTCGGACGCCCCGCACAAGATCCGGATCGGCGACAAGATCACCCGCGGCCTGGGGGCCGGCGGCGACGCGGCGATCGGGCAGCGGGCGGCGGAGGAGGATCGCGACAAGATCGCCGAAGCCATCGCGGACTCCGACATGGTGTTCATCACCGCGGGCCTGGGCGGCGGGACCGGATCGGGTGCCGCACCCGTGGTCGCCGAGATCGCCAAGGAGCAGGGAGCGCTCACGATCGGCGTCGTCACCAAGCCGTTCAGCTTCGAGGGCAGCCGGCGCAAGCTCGTTGCGGAGCGGGCCGCCGAGGAGCTCAAGGCCAAGGTCGACACCCTGATCACGATCCCCAACGATCGCCTGCGCGACGTGGTCCAGAAGAACACCTCGATCGTCGACGCGTTCCGCGTCGTCGATGACGTGCTGCGCCAGGGCGTGGCTGGGATCAGCGACATCATCACCGTGCCCGGGCTGATCAACCTCGACTTCGCCGACGTGCGGGCGATCATGAAGGATGCCGGCTCGGCCCTGATGGGCATCGGCCGCGCCGCGGGCGAGAACCGGGCGCTCGAGGCCGCGCGCGAAGCGGTGGCCAGCCCGCTGCTCGAGATCAACATCGCCGGCGCGCAGGGCATCCTGTTCAACATCACCGGGTCCTCGAACCTCACCCTGTGGGAGGTCACCGAGGCTGCCGAGGAGATCCGGGCCGCCGCGGACCCGGAGGCCAACATCATCTTCGGCACCAGCTTCAACGAGCGCCTGGGCGAAGAGGTGATGATCACGGTCATCGCAACCGGCTTCGACGGGCGCCGTCGCCCGGAGGGCGCACGCGCCGCCGCGTCCGAGCGGACGACGTCGGCGGTCGGCGTGCGTTCGGCACCGGCCGCCGCCGCGGGCGCGACCATCCCGTCGAGGGACTACCTCGAGGATCTCGAGCGCCAGCGGACCGAGACCGACGATCGCCCGCCGGCGCCGACCCGCGACGAGGGCCTGGCCGCGCTGGTCCGCCCCGAGCGGACCGTCGGCGACCAGCCGGCGCGCCGTCCCTCGTACGACGCGGAGGATCTCGAGATCCCGAGCTTCCTGCGCCGGCGCTGAACCCACGCCGGCCGCAGCCGCGGCCGTGATGCACGAGGCGGACGATCCCCGCGAGGTCGAGGCGTTCGCGCGCGCCCGGGCGGCGGTCGAGGCGCGGATCGACGCCGCCGCGAAGCGGGCCGGCCGCGATCCGGCTTCGGTCCGGCTGGTCGCCGTGTCCAAGACCGTCCCGGCCGCGCGGGTTCGGGCGGCCGTGGCCGCCGGCCTCGATGTCCTGGGTGAGAACCGGGTCCAGGAGGCGGCCGCCAAGATCCCCGACGTTCCGGGGGCGTCGTGGCACCTGGTCGGGCCGCTCCAGGGGAACAAGGCCCGCCGAGCCGTCCAGCTGTTCGACGTGATCCAGTCGCTCGACGGTCTCGACCTCGCCCGGAGGCTCGACCGTCTCGCGGGGGAGATGCGCCCCGGCAGGCCACTGCCCGTGCTGCTCCAGGTCAACGTCGCCGGAGACGTCGCGAAGGCCGGGTTCAGCCCGGCCGGGGTGGCCGAGGCCCTGCCGGCATTGTCGGGTCTCGCCAACCTGCGTCTCGACGGCCTGATGACCATCGGTCGCCTGGTCACCGATCCGCAGGACGCCCGACCCACGTTCGTCGCCCTCCGGACGCTGTCGGACCGCCTGCGCTCGGAGTCGCCGGCGCTCGGGCCGGCCCTGTCGATGGGCATGAGCGATGACTTCGAGGTTGCCGTCGAGGAGGGTGCCACGATCGTCCGGGTCGGGCGCGCCCTGTTCGGTGATCGTCCACCGGCCGGTGCCGGCACCGGCGGGTGAGGCCCGCGGTGACGAGCCGCGATGCCCGGCTACCGCTGCTAGATTCGCCGCATGGCCCTGTTCATCCGGACGTTCCTGGGTCTGCTGCTCGCGACCCTGTGGCTGCTCGTGCTCGGCCGGATCCTCATCAGCTGGGTCGACCCGGCGGGTCGGACGCAGGTTGGCGCGTTCCTGATCCGGGCCACCGAGCCCATCCTGGCCCCGGTTCGCCGGGCGCTGCCCCCGGCGGGCATGTTCGACTTCTCGAGCCTGCTCGTGCTGCTCGTCCTGGGCGCCCTGTGGCGCGCGATCCTGTAGCCCGGATGCCGTCCGCGGACGTCCGGTTCGCGGTGCGGCTGACGCCCCGGGGCGGAGCGGATCGCGTCGAGGGCGTGGTCGATGGCGTGCTTCGCGCCCGGGTCGCGGCCCCCGCCGTCGACGGCGCGGCGAACGAGGCGCTGCTGCGGCTGCTCGCCCGGGAGCTCGACCTGCCGCGCGCGGACGTCCGGATCGTGGCCGGCGCCACCGCGCGTCGCAAGATCGTGGCGGTGGCCGGCATCGCCGCCGACCGCCTGCGGCATCGCTGGCCCGGCCTGGCCGGCTGACTCGCCGCGCAGCCGCGCGAGCGGTCCGCCGGCGGTAGAATGCTGGTCCCTTGGGGCCCTCCGGGCGATTAGCTCAGTTGGTTAGAGCGCACGGTTCACATCCGTGAGGTCACTGGTTCGAGTCCAGTATCGCCCACCACCGATCCGGCCCCGGTCGACCCTGGATCGCACGTCAGGATCCGGGTGCGCGCGCGTCACACCGCCGCATACCGGCCCGTCGCAACCGTGACGGACTCCCCGCAACGCGGTCTCCTCCCCGCGGTTCGTGGAGCCTCGGCAGATGCGAAGCCTCCTGGACGATCCAGGAGGCTTCGTGCCGTGACAGCCCGGGCGAGCGCTACTCGGCCGCGAGGCGGCGGAGGACGGCGGGCAGGATCCCTCCCTGGCGGAGGTAGTCGACGTCGATCGGCCCATCGAGACGCGCGATCACCTCGAACCGCTGCTCGCGCCCGTCGTCGGACCGTGCGATGACGGTCACCACCTGGCGCGGCGACAGACCGGCAAGCCCGGCGATGGCATACGTCTCGCGTCCGGTCAGCCCCAGCGACGCCGCGCTGTCACCGGGCTGGAACTGGAGGGGAAGCACGCCCATCCCGACAAGGTTCGAACGGTGGATCCGCTCGTAGCTTTCGGCGATCACGGCTCGAACGCCCAGCAGCGCCGTGCCCTTGGCAGCCCAGTCCCGGGAGGATCCCGAGCCGTACTCGCGACCCGCGATCACGATCAGCGGCACGCCCTCGTCGCGGTAGCGCATCGCGGCGTCGTAGATGAATGCCTCGTCGCCGTCGGGCAGGTGCACGGTGTACGGGCCTTCCCTGCCACCCGCCAGCTGGTTGCGCAGACGGATGTTGCCGAACGTGCCGCGCATCATCACCTCGTGGTGGCCGCGGCGAGCGCCGAACGAGTTGAAGTCGAGCGGCGCGACGCCATGCTCCTGGAGCCAGCGACCGGCCGGCGCCCAGGCCGGGATCGAGCCCGCCGGGCTGATGTGGTCGGTCGTCACCGAGTCGCCCAGCAGCGCGAGGACCCGCGCACCCTCGATGTCGGCGAGCGGCGCCGGCTCCGCGGTCAGCCCCTCGAAGAACGGCGGGTTGGCGACGTAGGTCGAGTCCGCGTCCCACGCGTACCGGTCACCGGTCGGGATCGGCAGCGCGCGCCAGCGATCGTCGCCATCGAACACCACGGCGTAGGTCTCGCGGAACAGCTCGGGATCGATGGACCGGCCGATCACCTCCCGGATCTCGTCCGGGCCCGGCCAGATCTCGGCCAGCATCACCGGGCGACCGTCGCTGCCGGTGCCCAGCGGCTCGGTCGTGAGGTCGACGTCGACCCGCCCGGCGAGCGCGAACGCGACGACCAGCGGCGGCGAGGCGAGGTACGAGGCGCGTACCAGCGGATGGATCCGGCCCTCGAAGTTGCGATTGCCCGAGAGCACGGCGGCCACCACGAGCTCATCGCCCTCGACCGCTGATGCCACGGCGGTGTCGAGCGGTCCGGAGTTGCCGATGCACGTCGTGCAGCCGTACCCGGCGAGGGCGAACCCGAGGTCCGCGAGCGGCGCCATCAGCCCGGCGCGCTCGAGATAGCCCGTGACCGCCCTGGACCCCGGTGCGAGCGACGTCTTGACCGTGGGCGCCACGGTGAGCCCCCGCGCGACCGCGTTCCGCGCGAGCAGGCCCGCACCGACCATCACCGTCGGGTTCGAGGTGTTGGTGCAGGACGTGATGGCCGCGATCGCAACCGAGCCGTGGCCGAGCGTCGCGGTTCGGCCGTCCGCCTCGATCTGCCTCGGCGCGACGCCGACGGTGTCCGGATAGGCGGCCCGGAAGTTGTCGCCGAGTCCGGCAAGCGGGACGCGATCCTGCGGGCGGCGGGGGCCCGCAAGCGATGGCTCGACGGTGGCCAGGTCCAGCTCCAGCAGGGCGTCGAACTCGGGCCCGTCGCCCGGCTCGCGCCACAGGCCCTGCGCCTTGGCATATCGCTCGACGAGCTCCACGCGCTCCTCGGAGCGGCCCGTGAGCCGCAGGTAGCGGAGCGTCTCGTCGTCGATCGGGAACAGCGTTGACGTCGCCCCGAACTCGGGGCTCATGTTGGAGATGGTCGCGCGATCCGCGAGCGCGAGCCCGGCGAGCCCGTCGCCGGCGAACTCCACGAACGCCCCCACGACGCCGAACGAGCGCAGCATCTGGGTGATGGTCAGCACCAGGTCGGTCGCCGTGGCGGCCGTGGGCAGCTGACCCGTCAGCCGCACGCCGACGATCCGGGGCATCGGCAGGTACAGGGGCTGGCCCAGCAGCACCGCCTCGGCCTCGATCCCGCCGACGCCGTAGCCGAGCACGCCCAGCCCGTTGACCATCGTCGTGTGCGAGTCGGTCCCCACCAGCGTGTCCGGGAACGCGACGCGGCCCGCCTCATCCTCGCGATCGGCGACCACCGTGGCCAGGAACTCGAGGTTGACCTGGTGGATGATCCCGGTCCCGGGAGGCACGACGCGCAGGTCGCGGAACGCGGTCTGGGCCCATCGCAGGAGCTGGTATCGCTCCCCGTTGCGCTCGTACTCGCGCTCGACGTTGAGGGCGAACGCGCCGGCCCCGCCCCAGGCGTCGACCTGGACCGAGTGGTCGATGATCAGGTCGGCTGGCACCAGCGGGTTCACGCGGGCCGGATCGCCGCCCAGCGCCGCCATGGCGTCACGCATCGCCGCGAGATCGACGACGGCCGGGACACCGGTGAAGTCCTGGAGGACGACCCGGGCGGGCATGAACGGGATCTCGGCCTCGCCGGCCCCGCCCGGGCGCCACCCGGCGAGCGCGGCGACATCATCCTCGCGGACGACGCCGCGTCCGCAGTTGCGCAGGGCGTTCTCGAGCAGGATCTTGAGGGTCACCGGCGCGCGGCCCGGGTCCACGCCGAGGGCGAGGCCGGAGGTGCCCAGGGCGGACAGCCGGTAGTGATCGGGGAGGCCGGCGCCGAGGGGGGCGCGCGAGCCGAACGTGTTGGTCGTGGGCACGTGCTCAATCTCCACTGTGGGGATCGGGCGATGAGGGTGCGCCCTCGGACCGCTCGCTTACACTCGTCGCGTGCAAGCCTACAACACCGGCGGCGTCCCGGTCAGCAAGCCAGATCGATGAGAGCCTGGGACGAGACCGAGGGCGCCATCCGCCGCGCGGCCGAGCGCAGGGCGGCCGACCAGGACGAGGCGATGCACGAGCTCGGCGAGCGCGGGATCGACCTGGATCCCGCCCCCAGCCGTCATGGCGAGCCGACGCACCGCCACGGTGACCTGGAGCACGCGAGCGACCACACGCACCCGCACGCCCACTCGGGCCCCGGCGAGCGTCCGGTAACCGGGATCATCGGGGCAGGCGCGGTCGGGACGGCCCTGGGGATCGCGCTCGACCGGGCGGGATGGCCGATCCGCGCGGTCGCCTCGCGCGATGCGGGCCGGCGTGCCCGATTCCGGGAGCACGTGCCCGGGGCTCGCGGGTTCGCCGAGGCCACGGCCCTGGTGGACGATGTCGAGCTGGTGATCCTGGCAGTGCCCGATGACGTCGTCGCGGCGGTCGCGGCATCGCTGCGGCTGTATGCGGGCCAGGCGATGGTCCACACCAGCGGCCTGCTGGGCGCCGACGTCCTGGCGCCGGCGATGGCCGCGGGCACCCAGGTCGGCGCATTCCATCCGCTGGTCGCGTTCGCGGACCTCGAGCGCGCCCTGGCGGCGCTCCATGGCGCGACGATCGCGATCGAGGGGGACGACGAGCTGGCCGCGCACCTGGCCGACATGGCGGATGCGATCGGTGGCGTCGCCGTCCGGATCCCGCCCGGAGCCAAGGCTGCGTACCACGCGGCGGCGGTGCTCTCGGCCGGCGGCGTGGTGGCGCTCATGGACACCATCCGCGGCGTCGCCGCGGCGCTGGGGCTGGACGAGGCGGGCACGATGCAGATCTATCTCCCGCTGCTCGAGCAGACGGTGGCCAACGCGCGCGCGCTGGGGATCGCGGCGGCCCTGACGGGCCCGGCCACGCGGGGGGACGCGGGCACGATCGCCGCGCACCTCGAAGCGCTGCGTTCCGGGGCCCCGGACACGCTGCCCGTCTACCGGGCGCTGATGGAGCGATCGGTGGGGATCGCAACCGGTCGTGGCTCGCTGTCACCGGAAGCCGCCGAACGGCTCCGGGTCGCACTTGCAGGGAACCCTTGACGAGGTACGATGCGGATATGCAGCACAGCATCGCCGCGCGGCACGCGGCATGGCCGGCGCGCTTCGTCCATCCGTCGACCCGGGCCCGTGAACGACGTCTCGGCCTCCGCTCCGCGGCGGCGTTCGTGACCGCCCCGGCGCGTCGCACGGTGCTGCGTCGGCCCGATGTCGGACCGCTCACCGCGCTCCGTGCCCCGTGGCGCTCGCTGACCGTCGCGCCCCGACGCGTCGCGACCAGCGGTCGCCCGAAGCCGGCGACGTCGATGCTGTGGACCAGCTCGAGCCGGGCCGGGAGCCCGCACCGCCCGTCCGTGGCGCCCGCGTGGCCCGCCTGAAGCACGCCGTCGCCACCTCTGCCGGGGGCATCGTCATCCGCTTCCAGAACGGGACCCCGCAGCTTGTCGTGGGCCGTCGCCGCCGGGAGCGGGACGGCGTCACCTGGACGCTGCCCAAGGGCACGCCGATCCCCCGGGAGACGCGCGAGGAGACGGCCCTGCGCGAGGTCCGCGAGGAGACCGGCCTCCAGGTCCGGATCGTCCGCCCCTTCGACTCCATCGAATACCGGTTCGTCCAGGGTGGCACGCGGATCCACAAGACCGTCCACTACTTCCTGATGGAGCCCACGGGTGGCGATCTCGCCCGTCACGACCACGAGTTCGACGAGGTGCGCTGGATCGGTCTGGCCGACGCGCCGGAGACGCTGACCTTCGAGACGGAGCGCACGCTGGTCGCCCGTGCCGCCGAGGCCGTCGCTGCGGGCGAGTTCCCGGGCGATCCATCCCATGGCGATCCATCCGGTGGGGGCTCTGGCGCGTGAACGACACGACGGCGCCGCTGCCGACCCCGCTGCTCGACCGACACGAGGCGCTGGGCGCACGGATCGTGGACTTTGCCGGCTGGCTGATGCCGATCCAGTACGCGGGCATCCTGGAGGAGCACCGCGCGGTCAGGGCCGCCGCCGGCCTGTTCGACCTGTCGCACATGGGCGAGCTCCTGATCGAGGGTCCGGAGGCCGGGGCAGCCCTGGCGGCGGCGCTGGTGACGGATCCGCCGGCGCTCGCGGTCGGGCGCGCCCAGTACTCGATGATCTGCGCCCCCGACGGCGGCGTCATCGACGATCTCATCGTCTATCGCCTGGCCGACGACCAGTTCATGGTCGTCGCCAATGCCTCGAACGCGCGCGTCGTCTCGGACGCGCTGACCGAGCGGCTCAGCGGACGCAAGGCCGTGCTCGACGACCAGTCGCTGGCGACCGGGCTGGTGGCGGTCCAGGGCCCGCGGTCGATCGACATCGTCGGCGGCCTGACCGACATCGACCTCGGCGCGATCCACTACTACGGGATCACGGACGGGGTCGTGGCCGGTGTCCAGGCGCAGGTCGCCCGCACCGGCTATACCGGCGAAGACGGCTTCGAGCTGTTCGTCGAGGCGGACCGGGCCGGGCCGCTGTGGGACGCGCTGCTCGAGGCCGGGGCGCCCGCGGGTCTCGTGCCCGTCGGGCTCGGGGCGCGCGACACCCTGCGGCTCGAGGCCGGGATGCCGCTGTACGGCAACGAGCTGGATCGCGCCACCAACCCGTACGAGGCGGGCCTGGGGCGCGTGGTCAAGCTCGACAAGCCCGGCGACTTTGTCGGACGGGCGGCGCTCGAGAAGGTGTCCCGCGATGGACCGGCGAAGCGGCTCGTGGGTCTCGTCCTCCGCGACCGTGGCATCGCCCGCCACGGATACCCGGTGCTCAACGCGACCGAGCGCACCGGCACCGTCACCTCGGGCACGATGTCGCCGACGCTCGGCACCGCGATCGCGATGGCGTATGTCAACCCCGCCGACGCCGAACCCGGTACGATGCTGGCCGTCGAGGTTCGCGGCACGCGCGTCGCCGCCGAGGTCACGCCGCTCCCGTTCTACAAGCGTCCGGCCTGAAGCCCGAGGGCAGCATCAGTCCGGACTGCGAGCCATCGCGACCAACCCGCGGTCGGAGCCGTGGTGAACAGCATCGGAGGAACCGGTTCCATGGTCCCCGCTGATCTGCGCTATACCAAGGACCACGAGTGGGTTCGTCTCGAGGGGGACGAGGCCACCGTGGGCATCACGCAGTTCGCCGCCGACCAGCTCGGCGACATCGTGTACGTCGAGCTGCCGAACGTCGGGCGGGCGGTCGACCAGTTCGCGACCTTCGGGGTGGTGGAGTCGGTGAAGGCGGTGAGCGACCTGTTCGCGCCCGTCGCCGGCGAGGTCACCGGCGCCAACGACGAGCTAGGCGGCCAACCGGAGCTGGTCAACAGCGACCCGTACGGCGCCGGCTGGATGGTGCGCCTGCGGCTCGCCGATCCGGCCCAGGCCGACGTGCTCCTCGACGCCGCCGCCTACGAGCAGCTCGTCGCCGAGAGCTGATCGAGATGCCGTACGGCCCGCATGCGGCCGACGATCGAGCCCGGATGCTCGAGACGATCGGCATCACCTCCGTCGACGAGCTGTTCGACGACATCCCGGAACCGCTTCGTGCGAGCCCACTCCGGCTCGACCCCCCCGAGCCGGAGCTCGAGCTGAGCGCCCGGCTGGTCGCGCTCGCCGGGCGCAACCGGGTGGACCTGGCGAGCTTCCTGGGTGCCGGCGCCTACCGCCACTGGACGCCCGCCGCCGTTGACCAGCTGCTGCTCCGCGGCGAGTGGTACACGGCCTACACGCCGTACCAGCCGGAGGTCAGCCAGGGCACGCTCCAGAGCATCTACGAGTACCAGTCGCTCCTGGCCGAGCTCACGGGGCTCGACGTGGTCTCCGCGTCGCACTACGACGGCGGCGCGGCCACCGCGGAGGCGGCCCTGATGGCCTGCCGCGCCACGCGGCGCGAACGGATCCTGGTCTCCAGGGGCGTCCATCCCCACTACCGCGAGACGCTCGAGACGTACGCGGCGGGAGCCGGGCTCGCTGCCGAGGAGATCCCGCTGGTGGCGACCGGCCCGCTCGCCGGCACGACCGACCTCGAGGCGCTCGCGCGCCTCCTCGCGGACCCGGGCGGCCCCGTCGCCGGCGTGGTCGTCGCGCAGCCCAACGTGCTTGGGCTGCTGGAGGCGATGCCCGAGGTCGGGCGGATCGCGCACGAGGCGGGCGCGCTGTTCGTGAGCGTGATCGAGCCGGTATCCCTGGCCGTGCTCGCGCCACCGGCCGAGTACGGGGCGGACATCGCGGCCGGTGAGGGCCAGCCGCTCGGGATCCCGCTCCAGTACGGCGGTCCGTACCTGGGGATCGTGGCATGCACGGATGCGCTGGTGCGCCAGATCCCGGGCCGGCTCGTCGGCCAGACCACGGACCTCGCCGGGCGCCGCGCGTTCGTGATGACGATGCGCGCACGGGAGCAGGACATCCGCCGCGAGAAGGCGGCCAGCAACATCTGCACCAACCAGGCGCTGCTCGCCCTGGCGGCCAGCATCTACCTGGCGACGATCGGCCCCCACGGGCTCCGTGACGTTGCCTCGCTGGGCGCGGCTCGTGCCGCGGACCTCGAGGCCGCGCTGGCCGTGGCAGGCGCCCCGCGGATGCACCCCGGGCCGTACCTCAACGAGTTCGTGGTCAGGGTTCCCGACGCCGCCGGCGTCCACGAGCGGCTGCTCGAGCGGGGGGTGCTCGCCGGCATCCCGACGAGCCGGCTGATGCCCGACGAGGGATCGATCGCCGACGGCCTGCTGGTGTGTGCCACCGAGGTGACCACGTCGGCGGAGATCGAGCAATTTGCCGCGGTGCTGCGCGAGGAGCTCGCCCGCGCCACGACACCGGGAGGCGTGCGGTGACGGTCGTCGGAGAGCGGCTCCAGCCGACCCTGTTCGAGCGCAGCCGGCCGGGTCGTGGTGGCGGCAAGATCCCGCATCCGCCCAAGGACGCGCTGGACCGGATCCCGACCGCGGCCCTTCGCTCGGTACCCGCCGCGCTGCCCGAGCTCGCGGAGCCGGAGGTGGTGCGCCACTACGTCAACCTCAGCCAGCTCAACTACTCGATCGACACGGGCTTCTACCCGCTCGGCTCGTGCACCATGAAGTTCAACCCCAAGCTCAACGAATGGGCCGCGCGCCTGCCCGGCTTTGCGGGTCTGCACCCCATGGCGCCCGACGCCGTCGCCCAGGGAACGCTCCAGCTCCTGTTCGAGCTCGAGGGCCTGCTGGCCGAGATCAGCGGCATGGATGCGGTCACGCTCCAGCCGGCCGCGGGAGCCCAGGGCGAGCTGACCGGGATCCTGATGATCCGCGCCTACCACCGCTCCCGCGGCGACCTTGCGCGGACCGAGGTGCTGGTACCGGACTCGTCGCACGGCACGAACCCCGCAACGGCATCGATGGCCGGGTTCCGCACCGTCACCATCCCGTCCGCCCCCGACGGCGGCGTCGATCTCGACGCGTTCGGCGCAGCGCTGGGGCCGAAGACCGCCGCGATCATGATCACGAATCCGTCCACGCTGGGACTGTTCGAGCGGCGGATCGGCGACCTGCTCGAGGCGACCCACGCCGCCGGTGCGCTGGCGTACATGGACGGCGCGAACCTCAACGCCATCCTGGGCCGGTTCAAGCCCGGCGAAGCCGGCTTCGACGTGATGCACTTCAACGTCCACAAGACGTTCTCCACGCCCCATGGCGGCGGCGGCCCGGGTGCGGGGCCCGTCGGGGTCCGCTCGTTGCTGGAGCCGTTCCTGCCCGCGCCTCGCGTGCTGCGCGCCGACGACGGGTCCTACCGGCTCGAGCCGCCCGGAGAACGTCCGCTCTCGATCGGGCGAATGCGGTCGTTCGTGGGCAGCACGGGGGTGCTCGTGCGGGCCTACGCGTACATCCGGGCCCACGGCGCCGCCGGCCTGTGCGAGGTGTCCGACGACGCGGTGCTCGCGGCGAACTACCTCAAGCAGCGCCTTTCGGGCGCCTACCACGTCCCATTCGCCCGACACTGCAAGCACGAGTTCGTGGCTTCGGCCGGCGAGATCAAGCGCCGGACCGGGGTTCGCACCCTGGACATCGCCAAGCGCCTGATCGACAAGGGCTATCACCCGCCGACGATCTACTTCCCGCTGACGGTCGAGGAGGCGATGCTGATCGAGCCGACCGAGACCGAATCGCTGGAGACCCTCGATGCGTTCACCGACGCGCTGCTGGAGATCGCGCGGGAGGCTGACGAGCACCCGGACCTCGTGACCGGAGCGCCGCACGACGCGCCGGTGCGGCGTCTTGACGAGGCGCTGGCCGCGCGCCAGCCCAATCTCCGCTCGCGTGGGATGACCGGCGCCCAGACGCCCTGCCCGGACTAGCAGCGGGGCAATCCGCCGCCTGCGGGACCCGGGGCCGAGGAGGGGAGCATTTCCCTGCGCGTCGCGCACCCGCTTGACACCTGAAACGATCTGCTATCCTCGCGGCCATGGTCGGCCGAAGCCTTCGTCAGATCATCTGGGCACGTCTGCGGCGGGATCGAGTCGCCATGGTGTGCCTTGTTGTGCTGATCCTGTTCTACGGGACGGCGATCATCGGTCCGATCATCGCGGGCATGGTCGGCATCGACCCCTACAAGTTCGACCCTGCGGCGATCAGTGACACGGGCGGCAAGCCCATCGCCGACTGGGGCGGGATCACCGCCGCGCACCCGCTGGGCGTCGAGTGGGGGACCGGCCGTGACATCTTCGCCCAGCTCCTGTACGGCCTCCGGATCTCGCTGATCATCTCGACCAGCGCGACGGCCATGACGGTGTTCCTCGGCACGACCATCGGGATCATCGCCGGGTACACCGGCGGGCTCACGGACAACCTGGTCGGACGGCTGATGGACCTCGTCCTCGCGTTCCCGACCCTGCTGATCATTCTGGCCCTGTCCGGGGTCATGACCCAGCGTCTCACCGATCTCGGGGTGCCTGCAGGCAACGCTTCCCGGATCCTGTACCTGATCCTCGTGATGAGCGTGTTCGGCTGGCCGTACCTCGCCCGCATCGTGCGCGGCCAGGTGCTCAGCTTCCGCGAGCGAGAGTTCGTCGAAGCCGCCGTGGCGATGGGGTCGAGCAAGCGTCGGATCCTGTTCACCGAGATCCTGCCCAACCTGTGGGCACCGATCCTGGTGTACGCGACCCTGACCCTGCCGGCGTACATCGGCCTCGAGGCCGCCCTGTCGTTCCTCGGTGTCGGCGTCATCCCGCCGGACACGACGTTCGGCGCGATGCTCGCCAACTCGGTGACCTATTTCAACGTGGTTCCCACGTACCTGTTCATCCCCGGGACCCTGCTGGTCATCCTGGTCGTGTCGTTCAACCTGTTTGGCGACGCGCTCCGGGATGCCATGGATCCGAAGGGCGTTCACTGAAACGGTAGCCGACGCCTCAGCGGGAACCGACCCGCCGGCGTTCTTCAAACGCGCGTAATTCTCGCGCGTGTACCATCATCGGCATGCGCCGGATGATTCCGGCAAGACCTTGGAGGAGGAAACAATGGTCAGATCCGAATCGCGTGGGCTGCGCGCCTTGACGCTCGGCGTCGTGGCGACGGTCGCGCTGGCGGCCTGCGGGGGTTCGACCCCCACCACGGCTCCGCCGGCGTCGACGGCCCCCGGCTCGTCGGCGACGGCGGAAAGCGCTGCTCCGTCCTCGGAGATCCCGACCGGCGGCACCGTGTACCTGCTGACGCAGGCCGAGCAGTGGGATCAGGTCGATCCCCAGCGCGCCTACACCGGCGAGGACCTCGCGTTCTTCTCGGCGACGATCTACCGGTCGCTGACGGCGTACACCTATTCCGCTGACAACCCCACGGCCTCCGGCCTCCAGCCGGACCTGGCGACCGACACCGGCACGCCGAGCGACGGTGCCAAGACCTGGACGTTCACGCTCCGTGATGGCGTGAAGTGGCAGGACGGTTCGCCGATCACGTGTGCTGACGTCGCCTACGGCGTGTCGCGCACGTTCGCGAACGACGTCATCAACCAGGGCCCGACGTACGCCGTCGCGTACCTCGACATCCCGGCCAACCCGGTCACGGACAAGAGCGACCCCAACAGCGTCTACCTGTCCGCGTACTACGGTCCCTACAACGGCACCGGCCAGGACCTGTTCGACAAGGCGGTCTCCTGCTCCGCCGACAACAAGACGATCACGTTCCACCTGAAGCAGCCGGTCGCGGACTTCAACTACACCGTGACCCTCGGCTTCTCGCCCGTCCCGAAGGCCGCCGACACCGGCGAGTCCTACGGCGTCGCCGCTCCGCCGATGTCCTCGGGCCCGTACAAGATCGACAGCTACACCACCGGCAACGGCGGCAAGATGCTGATGTCCAGGAATGAGAACTGGGATGCAGCAAGCGACCCGTACCGGCACCCGTACCCGGACAACTGGGAAGTCGACTTCGGCATCGACCCGAAGGTCATCGACCAGCGGCTGATCCAGAGCTCGGGCAATGACCAGTACGCCCTCCAGTACGGCGGGATGCAGCCCGAGAACCTGGCGACCGTGTTCGCTGATGCCAACACCGTCAACGACCAGTACACCGGCCGCGCCGTCAGCGCGTACGACATCTACTCGCGCTACTTCTGGATCAACGTCCAGAAGGTCAAGAACGTCAAGATCCGCCAGGCGATGGCCGTCGCCCTCGACCGCAGCGGGCTCCGCAAGGCGTCCGGCGGCGACTTCTACGGCGACTACGCCGACGGCACCATCAAGCCGAACATCGGCGCGGACTACGCCGACACCGGCGTCTGGACCACCATGTTCGGACAGGCGATCCCCGACACCGGCGACGCCACCCTTGCCAAGCAGCTGATCGCCGACTCCGGCGAGGCTGCACCGACCCTCACCTTCAACTATGCCGACACCCCCACCTACGGCAAGTGGGCGGCGATCGTGCAGGCGTCGCTCCAGGCGGCCGGCTTCACGGTCAACCTCGCGCCGCTGCCCCCGGGCTCGTACTACAGCACCGTCTTCGATCCCGAGAAGGCAGGCGACTTCGGTGTCGGTGGCTGGGGCCCTGACTGGCCGAATGCCTCGACCGTCATCCCGCCCCTGTTCACGCAGGAGGGCGGCTGGGACCTGTCCCAGGTCGACGACGCAGCGTTCAACACCGAGGTCAAGGCCGCACAGGCCGAGACCGACCGCGCAAAGCAGTCGACGATGTGGCAGGCCCTGGACAAGGAGACCATCCAGAACATGTGGGTCATCCCCACGTTCTTCGGCCTCAAGCAGGGCATGATGGGCACCAAGCTGGGGACCACGCAGGGACCCAACGGCGGCCTGTACGACTGGGGCCCCTACAGCTCCAACCCGTACGGCGACATGTACGTCAAGCCGTAGGCATCGAGTCGTAACAATCCCCAGGGGGGCGGCAACGCCGCCCCCCTGGGACACCTTTTGCCTTAAGGAGGAACTCGCGGGTGACGGCCTACCTGATCCGCCGCGTGCTGGGCATGATCATGCTCCTGTTCCTCCTCACGATCACCGTCTTCTTCCTGTTCAACCTCCTGCCCGGTGACCCGGCTCGCCTGACCTGCGGCAAGGCATGCAGCCCGGCGATCATCGAGGCGAACCGCCACCGGCTTGGCTACGACGAGCCGATCCTGGTCCAGTACGAGAAGTTCGTGACCGGGATCTTCTTCGGGCGGGTGTACTCCGCCGACTCGCCCCAGCCGATCGACTGCACCGCTCCGTGCCTCGGGTATTCGTTCACCCGCCACGAGCTGGTGACATCCCTGATCGCCCGGTCTGCCCCGGTGACGTTCTGGCTCGCGACCGGCGCCTTCCTGATGTGGATCATCGGGGGCATATCGTTGGGGATCTTCTCGGCGCTCAACCATGGACGGTGGCCGGACCGGCTGGTGATGACGATCTCGCTGATCGGCTACTCGCTGCCGTCGTTCTTCATCGGCCTGGTGCTGATCTTCTTCATCATCCTCAAGCTCGGCTGGTTACCATTCCCGTCGTACGTGTCCCCGTTCGACAACCCGTTCCAGTTCCTGCAGACGATGATCCTGCCCTGGATCGTCCTCGCGACCTTGAACGCGGCGTTCTACATGCGCCTCACGCGCAACCAGGTGCTCGAGGTGTTCGGCGACGACTTTGTCCGAACCGCCCGCGCGAAGGGCCTCCCGGAACGCACCGTGGTGGTCAAGCACGCACTGCGGGCGGGTCTCACGCCGATCGTCACGGCTGCGGGCCTTGACCTGGCCTACCTGCTGGGCGGAGCCATCATCTCGGAGAACATCTTCAGCCTGCCGGGACTCGGCTCGCTCGCGGTCACGTCGGTCCTCACCTCGGACCTGCCGGTGATCGTCGGGATCACGACGCTCACGGCGACGATCATCATCGTCGCGAACCTGGTCGTCGACCTGCTGTACGCGGTCGTCGACCCGCGCGTGAGGATCGCCTGATGCAGGCCGATGGCGCAGCGGAGCGGCCGTTCCTGTCGGTGACCGACCTCGCGGTCTCATTCCCCACCGAGGACGGCCTGGTTCATGCGGTCGACGGCGTGTCGCTGACGCTCGAGCGCGGCAAGACCCTCGCGATCGTGGGCGAGTCCGGCTCGGGCAAGAGCGTCACGGCTCAGGCGATCATGGGCCTGGTCGATCGCCACTCGGCGAAGGTCACCGGCGAGATCTGGCTCGATGGCCAGGAGCTGATCGGTCTGCCGGCCGACGAGGTCCAGGCGCTCCGCGGGTCGCAGATCGCGATGATCTTCCAGGACCCGATGTCGAGCCTGCACCCGTTCTATCGGATCGGGGACCAGATCACCGAGGCGATCCACGTCCATCGCAAGATCGGCCGCGAGCAGGCCCGCCGCGAGGCGCTCGAGATGCTCCGCCGCGTCGGGATCCCCGCGGTCGAGCGGCGCATCGACGACTACCCCCACCAGCTGTCCGGCGGCATGCGCCAGCGCGTGATGATCGCCATGGCCCTGATCAACTCGCCGGCGCTGCTGATCGCCGACGAGCCCACGACGGCCCTCGACGTCACGGTTCAGGCGCAGATCCTGGAGCTGATCTCGACCCTCCAGGAGGAGTTCGGGATCACCGTGATCATGATCACCCACGATCTCGGCATCGTCGCCGACGTCGCCGACGAGGTCGCGGTCATGTACGGCGGACGGATCGTCGAGCGAGCGCCGACGAGCCTGCTGTACGCGCGGCCGGAGATGCCGTACACGCTCGGCCTGCTGTCGTCGATCCCGCGGATGGACCGCGAGCTTCCCGAGCGGCTTGACCCGATCCCGGGCAATCCGCCGTCGCCGATCAACCTTCCGAAGGGGTGCGTGTTCCAGCCGCGCTGCTTCTACTGGGAGCGGGTCCCCGACGGCGCGTGCCTGACCGACCGTCCCCAGCTGCTGGCGACGGCGCCCGACCATCTGGTTCGCTGCCACCTGCCGACCGAGGAGCGTCAGCAGATCTCGCGTGATGTGTACGCGGTCCTGGCGGGGGCACCGAAGTGACCGAGATCCTTCGCGTCACCGACCTCAAGACGTATTTCCCCGTTCGGTCCCGAGGGCTCATCCCGCGGACGATCGGCCATGTCAAGGCCGTCGACGGGATCGACCTCGTGATCGGATCGGGCGAGACGCTCGGTCTGGTGGGCGAGAGCGGCTCGGGCAAGACGACGGCCGCGAGATCCGTCCTGATGCTCGTCCGGCCCACGAGCGGCACCGTCGAGATCGAGGGCCAGGAGATCACCAAGCTGTCGACGAAGGCGCTGACGCCGGTTCGACGCAAGGCGCAGATGATCTTCCAGGACCCGTACAACGCGCTCAACCCGCGGCACACGGTGGGCGGGATCATCAGCGCGCCGTTCCGGGTCCAGGGAGTCACGCCGCCGGGTGGCGTGCGCGCGGCGGTCCAGGACCTGATGCAGCGCGTCGGGCTCAACCCGGAGCACTACAACCGCTACCCCAACGAGTTCTCGGGTGGCCAGCGGCAACGGATCGGGATCGCCCGGGCCATTGCGCTGCGCCCGAAGCTGATCGTGTGCGACGAGCCGGTGTCCGCGCTCGACGTGTCGATCCAGGCGCAGATCCTGAACCTGCTCAAGGACCTCCAGCAGGAGTTCGGGATCGCCTACCTGTTCGTGGCCCACGATCTTGCGGTCGTCCGCCAGATCTCGCACCGGGTCGCGGTCATGTACCTCGGGCACATCATGGAGTCTGCGCCGCGGAGGACGATCTACACGGCGCCGCTCCATCCGTACACGCACTCGCTCCTTTCGGCCGTGCCGATCCCGGATCCCAAGCGACAGCGGGAACGAGCCCGGATCGTCCTCTCGGGCGACCTGCCGAGCCCGATCAACCCGCCCAGCGGCTGCGTGTTCCGGACGCGCTGCTTCCAGGCGCAGGAGCGCTGCGCCGTCGAGGTGCCGCCGCTGGTGGAGCTTTCTCCCGGGCACCACGTCGCGTGCCATTTCCCGGTCGAGAAGGCACCCACCGCGACGCTCCACGTCGCCGCGTCGGACGAGACCGCGGCCGCGCCCGTCGCCTGACGGGTCGGGCGGCGCCGAGCGGTTCCGTCAGGTCAGCGCCGAGCGGTTCGGCCGCGCGATCCCGTCGGGCGGTCAGCCGCCCCCCGCGGTGCCACCGAACAGGGCGTCCCAGGCCGAAAACGCGCCGGCGCGCCGCGCGGCACGGACCGCGCTGTTCGCGTCCCACTGGGCGACGAAGGTCGCGAGCACGTCACCCGCGTCGAGCGTCGTTCCATCCTGGAACGTCACCCCCTTGCGCAGCGTGCACGTCCACACGCTCGCGTCGCTGCCGGCCGTGCACCGCGTCGCCAGCCCGGGGACGACGTCCATCGTGCCCGGAGCAAACCGGTACAGCGGCTCGGTGATCAGCGAGCAGGCGCGGTACGCATCGGGTGACGAGGCGTCGGCGCAGTAGGCGCCGCCGGGGTCGGTCGCCTGCATGAACACCAGCTGCGGTCGGTCGCCCGGCGTGAACGAGCCGAGCGGATCGATCCCGAGCGGTGACGCGACCACGCCGGTCACGTCCGAGCGGAACGCGGTCACGCTGCCCGGATGCGCGAGCGGGATCAGGGGGACCAGGCTCCGGATCGCGTCATTTGCCCGCTTGAGCCCCGCCTGGCGTGCCGCCGGGTCCACGCTCGACGCGATCGACGCCAGCGACGTCGCCACGGTCGGGGCACGTCGCGCGGGGGTGGCCGCGGTTCCCGGTCCGAGGACTGCGCCGATCGCATCGGTCGCGTCGACGACGCCGTCGGTCGTGCCGCCCAGGTAGAGGCCGTCGATGCCGCCGTCGGCGATCCGCGCGGCCAACGTCGCCGCATCCATCACGTCGATCTCCGTCGACAACCCGAGGCTGTCGAGCAGCTCGGCCTGGAGCGCGAGCGCCACCGCTCGCGGGTCGGGGAGGCCGGGGACGGGCCGGTCGGGCACGTGGAGCGGATACGTCGCGCGAAGGTCGAAGGATGTCGCCGCGAGGTCCGCCGCCGCGGCGGGCCCGTTGTACGGGTACCAGTCGTCTCCCACGCAGGCGCCGGCGAGCTGGCACGGCGCGAGGTGGGTGGCCACCGTCGAGCCGGCGGGAAACGCACTCTCGACGAGGGCGTTGCGGTCGATCGCGCCCGCGATCGCCTGCCGGACGCGAACGTCATCGAAGGCGGGATCGCTGCCGAACGCGAGGTACGCCGTCGACAGCCCGGCCCGCGGGACCATCGCGACCTCCGGCAGCGTGTCGAGGTCGTCGATCTGGGCCGGGCCGGGTGCGTCGATCCCGTCGACCGAGGCCGCCTTGAGCTCCGCGGCCCGCTGCGCCGGATCGGCGTTCCAGCGAAGGATCACGGTGGGCGTGTACGTGCCGGGAGCTGCGCCGTCCCCGGTCGCCGCGGCGAGGACCGCGTCGCCGCCCTCGTCCCAGCGCTCGATGCGGTAGGGCCCCGTGCCGGCGATCGAGCGTGCGGCACCGGGATCCGCGCCCAGCCGTTCGATGGTCGCTGAATCGAGGATCCCCAGCGCCGGGCTGGCGATCCGGGCGAGGAACGACCCGTCCGGGGCGCACAGCCGGAACCTGACCGTCAGCGCGTTGACCGCCTCGATCCGTCCGATGCGGCCGGTGTACCCGGGGGCGTCGCAGGCAGAACCGGCCGCAGGCCAGCTCGATGGGGAGAATGGGTTGTCAGTGACCGCCACCGTGGGTGTGGGCGAGGCGCCGTCGATCCGGCTTGTCGGTGACGCCGACGGCTCGGGCTCCGTCGCGCACGCCCCGACGAGGGCCGCGACGACCAGGAGAGCCGGCAGCGCGCGGCTCGCACGGGACACGCGGGGTTGCCTCCCGAACTGATCTCGATGAACACGCCGGTGGCGCCGGACCAGGTCGGCCGTCCGGGAGTCTCGGCGTGGCGATCAGCCTAGCACCGTGGGCAGACCACGCCGGCGAGCGACCGGACGGGGTCCGCGGCCGCCGCAGCTCGACGGCGAGATCGCGCTGGTCGCTTCGACCCGGGCCGCGGTTTGGCCCACCGGCGGGTCGGTCCGCCGCCGGCGTGACTTAGACTCGCAGCGTGCAGCCACTCCGCATCGCCCTGGCCCAGATCGCCCCGCGCCTCGGGGATCTCGACGCGAACCTGGAGCAGCACCGGGACCTGGTGCATGACGCCCGGGCCGGTGGTGCCGGGCTGGTCGTGTTCCCGGAGCTGGGGCTCACGGGCTACCTGCTCCAGGACCTCGCGTCCGAGGTGGCGATGCGCCTCGACGACCCGCGGCTCGCGACGCTGGTTGCGGCCACGACCGACGGCCCGTCGGCGATCATCTCGTTCGTCGAGGAGTCGGGCGACCATCGCCTGTTCATCGCGGCGGCGCTGGTCGAGGCCGGCGAGATCCGCCACGTCCACCGCAAGGCCCACCTGCCGACCTACGGCCTGTTCGATGAGCGCCGGTTCTTTGCCCCCGGCAACGCGCTGCGCGCGGTGCCCTCGACGCTGGGGGTGGGTCTCGGGCTTGCGGTGTGCGAGGACTTCTGGCATCTGTCAACGGCGCAGCTGCTGGCGCTCGACGGTGCACAGATCCTGGTCAACGTGTCGTCGTCGCCGGGCCGCGACCTGGCGGCATCCAACGAGGTCGGGCTGGGAACGGCGACATCGTGGCGGACGCTGATGCGGACCTATGCGCAGCTCACGACGTCGTTCGTGGTGTTCTGCAACCGCGTCGGGGTCGACGAGTCGTTCTCGTTCTGGGGCGGGTCGGAGGTGATCGGGCCAAACGGTGCGGTCGTGTTCTCGGCGCCGATGTTCGAGGAGGGCCTGTTCTACGCCGACGTGGACCTGGCCGAGGTGCGACGCGAGCGGATCACGCTGCCGCTGCTGCGCGACGAGCGGCCGGAACTGGTCGCCAGGGAATGGCGCCGGCTGATCGCCGAGCGGGCCGGGCTCGCTCCGGATACCACCGGCGACGAGGCCGATCCCGCGGCATCGGCGGGTCCGCCCGAGGGCGTTCGACCCGCGCGAGCGGCCGCCGGCGTTGCACCCGTCCCCGCCGACCTCGAGACGCCATGGTGAGCGAGGCTCCGGGGCCGATGTTCGTGCTCCCGGACGAGCTGGCGATCGACACCGGGGTCGCACGGACCGTCATCGCGGCGTTCATCCGCGGCCAGCTCCGGCAGGCGGGGTTCGAACGGGCCGTCCTGGGGCTGTCGGGCGGGATCGACTCCGGGCTCGTCGCGTACCTGGTCGCCGACGCGATCGGCGCGGAGCGCCTCCTGTGCGTGCTGATGCCGTATCGCACGTCGTCACCGGCATCGCGGTCGGACGCGGAGGAGATCGTCCGTCGCCTCGGCTGCGCCTCCGAGCTGGTCGACATCAGCCCGATGGTGGACGGCTACTTCGGCGCCGACGGCGAGGCGGGAGCGGCGGGTCCCGAGGGCCTCGAGGCCGCCCCGCTGCGTCGCGGCAACCTGATGGCCCGAATGCGCATGTCGGTGCTCTATGACCGATCCGTCACCTGGGGCGGGCTGGTCGTCGGCACGGGCAACAAGACCGAGTCGCTGATCGGATACACGACGCTGTTCGGGGATTCCGCGTGCGCGTTCAACCCCATCGGTGACCTGTACAAGAGCCAGGTCCGCCAGCTGGCGGTCGCGATGGGGCTGCCGGAGGCGATCATCCGGAAGGCGCCATCCGCTGACCTGTGGCCGGGCCAGACGGACGAGATCGAAGCGGGCTTCTCGTACCCGGAGCTCGACCGGCTGCTGTTCTGGCGGATCGACAAGCGTCGGAGCGTGGACGAGGTCGTGGCGCTCGGGTTCGATCCCGCGCTCGTCGAGCGGGTGGATCACATGGTCGCCGGCTCCGAGTTCAAGCGCCAGGTGCCGCCGATCGCGAAGCTCGGCCCGCGGACGGCCGGGGTGGACTATCTGTACCCGCGCCGCCGGCCCGGGTCGGCACGCAGCTGACGGTGGCTGCCGGCGGGACGCTGTACCTGGTCGCGACGCCGATCGGCAACCTCGGCGACGTCACGCTGCGCGCGCTCGAGATCCTGCGCAGCGTGCCGCTGATCGCGGCCGAGGACACCCGGATCACGCGCCGGCTGCTCGATCGCTACGAGATCGGGACGCGGACCACCAGCTACCACGCCAAGAGCGGTCCGGCGCGGGAGCGGGAGCTGCTGGCGCACCTTGCCGGCGGCGCCGACCTCGCCCTCGTCACGGACGCCGGCACGCCGGTCGTGTCCGATCCCGGCGAGAGCCTGGTTGCGGCATGGGCGGGGCGCGGCGGCACGGTGGTCGCGGTTCCGGGTGCGTCCTCGGTGCTCGCGGCCGTTGCATCGAGTGGGGTGGCCGGGCCGCGCTGGACCTTCGAGGGGTTCCTGCCGCGAAGCGGCCGTGAGCGGCGCGACCGGCTGGAGCAGATCGCGGGCGATGAGCGGGGTGCCGTGATCCTCGAGGCGCCGGGCCGCACAGCCGCGACGCTCGCCGACCTGGCCGCGGTCTGCGGCGATCAGCGCTCGGGCGCCGTCTGCCGCGAGCTGACCAAGCTCCACGAGGCCGTCGTGCGGGGATCGCTCGGGGAGCTGGTCGACGCGGCGCGCGACGGGACGATCCCCGCGCGGGGCGAGGTGGTGATCGTCGTGGGCTGGTCGAGCGGGGTGGTCGCAGGGGCGGTCGGTCCCGGCACGTCGGGGGCGACGCGTGACGCGGTGATCGCGACCGCCCGGGCCGAGGTCGAACGGCTCGTGGAGGGTGGTGCCGCGCGGGGCGACGCCGCGCGTCGCGTTGCGGCGGAGACCGGCCTCCCGCGGCGGGCGCTGTACGCGACCCGGACGGATCCGCGGCCGGAACCACGGGGCTGAGGGAGCCGGCTGCCGGGCGGACCGGGCTGCCACGCGGGCGGCCGGCTGGCGCGCGGGCGGCCGGTGCAGCGTCATCTCCGCCTTTCGACCGTCGTGGTGACGTACCCTTCGCCGATGCCACCCGCCGGATCGCCGCCACCGCCGCCACCGGACGCCCGAGCGGTCTCGGACGCCTATGGTCTGGGACGACCGACCGGACCGCCGGTCTTCGCGGCGCGCGGAGAGCTCGGGCGGATCTGGCGGCTGGACACGAGCGCCGGCACGTGGGCGATCAAGGAGCTGTTCGAGCCGCCGTCGGAGGCTGAGGCGGCCGATGATGTCGCCTTCCAGCTGGCAGCCATCGGGGCGGGCATCCCGATGCCGCGTCCGATCCCGACTCGCGATGGCATGGTCCTCGCGCGGGCGACGGCGGTCGACCGCGAGCTGGTGGTTCGGACGTACGCCTGGGTGGAGCTGGCAGGACGCGACGCGATTGCCGACGTGATGGCGGCCGGCCGCATCCTGGGGCAGCTCCATGCGCTCGCGTACCCGGACGGGCGATCGCCGGATCCGTGGTTCACGGCACCCGTTGCCGACGATCGCTGGGCCTCCCTGGTGGCGGACGCCGAGGCGCTCGGCGTCGCCTGGGGGGCGGACCTCCGGGGTCTCGCAGCGGCCTTCGTGGAGGCCCGATCACTCATCCTCTCGGGCAACCACGCGCCGACGATCCGGTGCCATCTCGACTTCAATCCGGACAACGTGCTCGTGGACGTGCACGGCGGACTCGTGGTCGTCGACTGGGAGAACGGGGGAGCCGCCTCGGCCGAGCAGGAGCTCGCGATGGCCGTCGACGTGTTCATCGACGACCCGGCCACGGAGCCGAGGTTCCTGGCCGGCTACCGAGAGGGTGGCGGGACGGCCGAGCTGCGCGATCGCAGCTCGTTTGCGATGGCGTACGCGATGCTCGGGAACCTCGTGGCGCATTACGCGGAGCGAGCGCTCGACGGTGCCGTGGGCGATGAGGATCGTGCGCGGGCGGCGTACTGGATCCGTGACATCGCCGCTCACGGGGTCAGCCTCGAGCGAACGGACGCGCTGCTGCAGGCGGCGCGATAGCCGCCGAGGCGCCATGGACCCGGTGGCCGTGGCGAGGGAGCCGGCAGCGGCGCGGGAGGGGGTGCCGCGCCGCCACCGGCCAGGAAACGGGAAGGCTGCGGGATCAGGCCGCGACGGCCTCCTCGAGGAGCTCGTCCTCCTCCTCGTCGTCCTCGTCGCCGCCCGGGGTGACGCTGAAGCCGGCGTCGTCCGCGATCGGCTCGGCGGCATCCGGCGCCACGCCCGCGGCGACCGCCTGCGCCTCGAGCGCCGTCGCTGCCGTCTCGGCCGCGTAGTCCTTCTTGCGACGGCCGGACAGCATCTCGACGCTGCTCGCGACGATCTCCGTCTTCCAGTGGCGCTGACCCTTGTCGTCGTCCCATGTGCGGGTCTGGATCCGGCCCTCGATGGCGACCTGCTGGCCCTTGCCCAGGTACCGGCCGCAGGTTTCTGCCAGCCGATCCCATGCGACCACGTTGTGGAACTCGCTCTTCTCCTTGCCCGACACGTACTCGTGGCTCGCGACGGAGAACTGGGCGACGGCCTTGCCGCCGGCGGTCGTGCGAACCTCGGGGTCGCGGGTCAGGCGCCCGGTGAGAAGGACCCTGTTCATCGGTTCGTTGTCTCCTTCCGATCCGGCCGAGCCGCGCTTCCTGGGCGCGACGAGATCCGGCCGATCCTGCGTGCGGCGGGCATCAACGGACGGCGGGCGGGTGGGGCGCCGGCCCCGGCGGTCGGGCCTCGACGGAGCGACGGGTCGGCGGGGCCGGCGTGGTTCGACGGGCAGGACGAACCCTAGCGGTCGTGACTTCACGCACGCTTACGCGGGCGATGGCCCCGGGCGACCTCGGGCCCGGCCGCCAGCGCCGGGCGGACCGACGCTCAGCGGCTCCCGGTCCCTCGCTCGACCCCCGGCTCGGCTAGATCCGCGTCCGTCCCGCCGTCGTCCCCCGTGTCCGAATCCGGCTCCGGCTCGCGCGCCACGACCACCTCCACCCGGGTCGCCTGCCGGAGGTCGTCGACGATGTCGCCGGTTCCGCTGAGGATGTGCTCGACGACGCCAGCCTCGTCCAGCGACGCCGGGACGACGATCGTCTGAGCTCCCTGTCCGGCGGCGTACCGGGCGAGCGGCTCCGGGCCGTGCTCGGAGGGAAGCCACCCGTAGGCGTCCACGCCGAGCCCGCGCGCAGCGCTGACCTGGCGCGCGAGCGGCGCCCGACCGGCCCTCTCCAGTTGGGGGACGTCCAGCCTGCTCCCGAACTGCTCCGTCTCGCCGTCGGCCGACCACCACGTCGGCAGCGGCGAGTCGAGGACCGATGCCGCATCCCAGTGGTAGAGGATCAGCGCCGCACCCGAACCGCGCGCGAGCTCCACGGCGAGTCGCCGGGCGGCGGCGAATCGATCGTCGTCCGAGGTGACGGCGACGATCGGGCGGGAGGCAGCGGGTCGGGTGGGCGTGGATTGCGTCATGCGGGGAACTCCCGGGTGGTGCCACGGCGGGCATGGTTGCGCACGTTCAGGTCACCCTACGATCGGTGACGTGTGGCAGCGCGACGCCGTCGGACCCGGTGATGTGTCAGGCGCATCACAGCGTGCGCACCGGCGGTTGGACACCCGCCCTGCTGCGCGGAGACCCGCGGGTCGTCCGGTACGACGGCGCCGGGTCATCGTCGGACGTCGTCGCGGGGGGCCTTCGGTTCGCTATACTCGCCCGGTCCTCGAGGCTGCGCGGAGCTCCCCGACCGCGAAGGAGGAACTGACCATTGCTCGAGGGAGGCGCGGCGTCCGCCCCGTGAGACGGCACCGCACCCCTGACCGCTCGGTCCGCCGAAGCGCCGGTGGGCAGTCGCGGGAGACGTCTATCCAGGACCCCGGCCTCGTCCGGGGTCGTTTCATGCCCGGAGGCACCCGATGCCCGCGACGGTGATCGTCGGCCTCCAGTGGGGCGACGAGGGCAAGGGCAAGACCACGGACTTCCTGGCCGAGCAGGTGGCGATGGTCGTGCGCTACCAGGGCGGCGACAACGCGGGCCACACGGTCGTCACCGGCGACGAGGTGTTCAAGCTCCAGCTGTGCCCGTCGGGCGTGCTGTATCCGCACATCACGTCGGTGATCGGGAACGGCGTCGTGGTCAACCCCGCCACGCTGATCGCGGAGCTGGAGATGCTGGCCGGACGCGGGGTCGACGTGGCGAAGGTCCGGGTCAGCCGCAGCGCGCACGTGATCATGCCCTACCACGTGGCCCTGGACCGCGCGAACGAGAGCCGGCTCGGGGGCGCGAAGGTCGGAACCACCGGCCGGGGGATCGGGCCCACGTACGGCGACCGCGCGTGGCGGCTGGGGCTGCGCATGGAGGACCTGCTCGACCGCGAGGTGTTGCGCGATCGGATCTCGCGCGCGCTGCCGGACAAGAACCTGCTGCTCGCCTCGATGGGTGCCGACACGTTCGAGGTCGAGCCGCTCGTCGATCAGGCCGCGGCCTGGGGTGAGCGCCTCCGCGACCACCTGGACGACAGCACATGGCTGGTCCAGGACGCGCTCCGCCGCGGTGACCACGTCCTGCTCGAGGGCGCGCAGGGCACGCTGCTCGATCTCGATCACGGCAGCTACCCGTTCGTGACGTCGTCCAACCCGGTGGCCGGCGGCGCCTGCACGGGCGGCGGCATCGGGCCGCTCCAGGTCGACGAGGTGATCGGCGTCATGAAGGCGTACGCGACGCGGGTCGGCTCCGGGCCGTTCCCGACCGAGCTCCACGACGACATCGGCCGCGGGATCGCGGAGCGCGGTCGTGAGTTCGGCACCGTCACCGGTCGCCCGCGCCGGGTGGGCTGGCTGGACGCGGTCCCGATGCGCTACGCGGTCGCCGTCAACTCCAACTCGGCGATCGTGCTCAACAAGCTCGACATCCTATCGGGGATCGAGACCATCCGGCTGTGCGTGGCCTATGACATCGACGGCCGGCGCGTCGAGACCTGGCCCTCCAGCGGCTCGGCGCTGTCGCGCGCGACGCCCATCTACGAGGACTTCCCCGGCTGGGAGGAGCCGATCCACGACGTGCGCTCGCTGGCCGGACTGCCCGAGAACGCGCGCCGGTACGTGACCGCGCTCGAGGAGCACGCCGGGGTGCCGATCGTGTTCGTGTCCGTGGGCCCGGAGCGCAACCAGACCATCGAGCGGGCGTGGCGGCCGATGCGCCATCGGCCGGGCATGCCGGCGTAGGGCGGACGATCCCCGTGTCCCCCGCGACCCTCGCGATGCCGTCCCGGATCCTCGTCCTGGGCGCGGGCGGTCGCGAGCACGCGCTGGCCTGGAAGCTCGCGCGGGAGCCCGGCGTCCGCGAGGTGCTCGTCGCGCCGGGCAGTGCGGGCATCGCCGCCGAGCCGCGCGTGCGCACGGTCCGGGTCGATCCGATGGACCCCGCGGCGGTCGTGGCGCTGGCGCATGACGAGGCGGTCGACCTGGTCGTGGTCGGGCCCGAGGCGCCGCTGTCCGTGGGCGTCGCGGATGCGCTCGGCGCCGCGGGCGTCGCCGTGTTCGGCCCGCCTCGTGCGGCCGCGCGCCTCGAGACCTCGAAGGCCTTCTGCCACGACGCTGCAACGGCTGCCGGTGTCCGGATGGCCGCGGCCCGTGCCTTCGGCGGCGATGACGTCGACGGCGCCGTTGCCTGGGTGCGCGAGCTGGGCGCGAGGGGCGCCGGTGTCGTGCTCAAGGCCGACGGCCTCGCGGCCGGCAAGGGCGTGATCGTGACCGACTCGACCGACCAGGCGCTCGACCTCGTGCCGTCGTTCCTCGCCGGTCGTCCCGGCGGCGCGCCGGCGCTGGTCGTCGAGGAGCGCCTGTCGGGGCCCGAGGCCAGCGTCATCGCGATCTGCGACGGCGAGCGTGCCATCGCCCTGCCCGCGGCCCGCGACCACAAGCGCCTGTGCGACGGCGACCGCGGTCCCAACACCGGTGGCATGGGCGCCTACTCGCCGCTGCCCGATCTCGACCCGGCCGCGGTCGCGCAGGTCCTCGCGACCGTCCATCGCCCGATCCTGGCCGAGATGCGGCGGCGCGGGACGCCGTTCCGTGGCTTCCTGTACGCGGGCCTGATGCTGACGCCCGACGGTCCGGCCCTGCTCGAATGCAACGTCCGGCTCGGCGACCCCGAGGCGCAGGTGATCCTGCCGCGACTGTCCGGGTCGCTGGCGCCGCTCCTCGCGGCGGCGGCGCGTGGCCGGCTGCCGGAAGATGCGCCGTCCGTGCTCGACGCCCTGCCGGGGGCCGCGGTCGCCATCGTGCTCGCGGCGAAGGGGTACCCGGGCGATCCGAGGCGCGGCGATCCGATCGCCGGGCTGGATCGCGCCCGCGACCTCGGCGCGCTCGTGTTCCACGCGGGCACCGTCGGCCGGCCGCAGGGGGGTTTCGGGACCAACGGGGGACGCGTGCTGACCGTGGTCGGGCGGGGAGCGGACCTCGCGGCCGCGCGGGACGTCGCGGAGCGCGCCGCCGACCTGATCGCGTGGGACGGGATGCAGCGCCGTCACGACATCGCGACCGACCTGCCGCAGGCCGCGGCGGTGGTCGCATGATCCCGCGCTACACGCTGCCCGAGATGGGCGCGCTGTGGTCCGACCGCGCCCGCTTCGAGCACATGCTCGAGGTCGAGCTCGCGGTCTGCCGCGCCGAGTCCCGCCGGGGCATAGTCCCGCCCGACGCCCTGGCCGCGATCGAGGCGCGCGCCGTTGTCGACGTCGACAGGATTTCCGAGATCGAGCAGACCACCGACCACGACGTCATCGCGTTCGTGTCGCAGGTCGCCGAGGCCGTGGGGCCCGAGGGCCGGTACCTCCACCTCGGACTGACCAGCAGCGATGTCGTGGACACGGCGCTCGCGCTCCAGCTCCGGGCGGCCGGGGAGCATCTCCTGGCGGACGCGGATCGCCTCGTGGCCGCGCTGATCGCGCGGGCGAGGGCCGAGGCCGGGACCGTGATGATGGGCCGCACCCACTCGGTCCACGCGGAGCCGACCACGTTCGGGCTCAAGTGCGCCGGATGGGCGTTCGAGGTCGCCCGCGGCCGTGCGCGCCTGGCGGACGCCACCGCGGAGATCGGCACCGGCAAGATCAGCGGCCCGGTCGGGACGTACAGCCATCTCGACCCCGACCTGGAGGCAGAGGTCCTGGCGGAGCTCGGCCTGCGCGTGGATCCGGTCAGCACCCAGGTCGTCCAGCGTGACCGGCACGCGGCGTTCGTGGGCGCGATCGCCGTCCTCGGCGGCTCGCTGGAGCGGCTCGCGACGGAGGTCCGAAACCTCCAGCACACCGAGATCGCCGAGGTCATGGAGCCGTTCAAGCGCGGCCAGAAGGGCAGCTCGGCGATGCCCCACAAGCGCAACCCGATCCTGTCGGAGCGGATCGCGGGCCTGGCGCGCCTCCTCCGCGGCTACGCCGGCGCGGCGCTCGAGAACCAGCCCCTGTGGCACGAGCGCGACATCAGCCACTCGTCCGCCGAGCGGGTGATCCTGCCCGACGCCACGATCCTGCTCGACTACATGCTCCAGCGCACGACCGGGCTGGTCGAGGGCCTCGTCGTCCGCCCCGAGCGGATGCGCGAGAACATCGAGCGCGGGCTGGGGCTCCACGCATCGTCGCGCGTGCTGCTGGCGCTGGTCGAGGACGGCGGGCTGTCACGCGAGGATGCGTATGCGATCGTCCAGCGCAACGCGCTGCGCGCGGCCGACGAGCGGGTGCCGCTCGATGGCCTCCTGGCGACGGATCCGGCCGTTGCGGGACGGCTGCCGCTGGCCTCGCTCGACGCCTGCTTCGACGATGCCGCGGGGCTCCGGCACGTGCCGGCGGTGATCGCGCGGCTGGATGCGCTCGAGACCGAGGTGCGAGCGCGACTCGGAGATGAGAACCGAAGGGAGGGCGCCGGTGTCGCTCGCTGAGGTGTTCGACCGGTCGGGCAAGGTCCGTGACCTGTATCGCGTGGGCGACGATCGCCTGCTGCTCGTGGCGTCGGATCGCCTGAGCGCGTTCGACGTCATCCTGCCCACGACGATCCCGGACAAGGGCCGCATCCTGA
Organism: uncultured Chloroflexia bacterium; assembly: GCA_963749705.1. Classification (GTDB taxonomy): domain Bacteria; phylum Chloroflexota; class Limnocylindria; order Limnocylindrales; family CSP1-4; genus CAIXZV01. Next base: position 201,082 of record CAVVNQ010000015.1, read on the forward strand.
CGGGGTTCTCGCGGTTCTGGTTCGCGAAGACGGCGGACCTGGTGGGCAACCACCTGCTGTCGGCGGATCCCGCCGACCTGCCCGAGAGCCTCACCCATCGCGATCCGGCGCTGATGGCGGACCTCCGCGGACGGATGATGCTGGGACGGTTGACCGAGGTCCTGCCGGTCGAGTGCGTCGTCCGCGGATACCTGTCCGGGTCGGGCTGGAAGGAGTACCAGGCCGACGGCAGCGTGTGCGGGATCCGGTTCCCGGCCGGCATGCGCGAGAGCGACCGGCTGCCGGCGCCGATCTTCACCCCGGCATACAAGGCGCCGGCCGGTCATCACGACGAGAACATCACGTTCCGCCAGGTCGAGGAGCTGGTCGGCGACACCCTGGCCGAGCAGATCCGGGCCGTGTCGCTGGCCCTGTACCGACGCGGGGCCGCGGTGTGCGAGGCTGCCGGGATCATCCTCGCCGACACCAAGTTCGAGTTCGGGCTGCTGCCGACCGGCCGGCTGCTCCTGATCGACGAGATCCTGACGCCCAATTCGTCGCGCTTCTGGGATGCGGCGACATGGGAGCCTGGTCGCCCGCAGGCGAGCTACGACAAGCAGTACGTGCGCGACTGGCTCGAGGCGCAGCCGTGGGACAAGACGGCACCCGGGCCGGAGCTGCCGGACGAGGTCGTGGCCGGGACGCGGGCACGGTACGTGGAGGCCTACGAGCGGATCACCGGAGCGAGCTTCGCCCGCTACCTGCAGGAGGATGTCATCGCCCCATGAGCGAGCCGACGCGCGCGTTCCGTTTCGCCGTCAACGTCACGCCCAAGCCCGGGATCCTGGACCCCCAGGGCCGGGCCGTCGAGCGCAGCCTGCCGCACCTCGGGATCGCAGGGGTCGGCGACGTCCGGGTCGGGCGGAGGGTCGAGCTGAGGGTGGAGGCGGCCGACCAGGCTGCCGCGCGAACCGTGGTCGAGCGGCTCGCCCGGGAGCTGCTGTCGAACCCGCTGATCGAGGCGTACGAGATCGAGGCTCGCGAGATCGATCCGGACGGGACGGGCGGTGGCGTGACCGGCGGGGGCGTGACCGGCTCGCCGGCGGCGGCGGACGCGGCCGGGCCGGGCTCGCGAGCGGGAGCGGCCGGGTGAGCGTCCGGATCGGGGTCGTCCTGTTCCCCGGGTCCAACCGCGACATCGACGCGGTCAACGCGCTGCGCCTGGCGGGTGCGGAGCCCGAGATCCTGTGGCACGAATCGACGGACCTGGCCGGGATCGCCGGGATCCTGATCCCGGGTGGCTTCGCGTACGGGGACTACCTGCGCGCCGGGGTGATCGCGCGCTTCAGCCCCGTGATGCGTGCGGTCGCGGCGTTCGCCGATCAGGGTGGGCCGGTGCTCGGCATCTGCAACGGGTTCCAGGTCCTCGCCGAGGCGGGCCTGGTCCCGGGCGCCCTGCTCCGGAACCGCGGCCTGCGGTTCGTGTGCCGTGAGGTGGCGCTGATGCCCGAGCGCCTCGACACGCCGTTCACGCGCGAGATCGGCGAGCGACGCCCGCTGCGGATGCCGGTCGCCCACGGGGAAGGCTGCTACTACGCGGACGACGCGACGCTGGACGAGCTCGAGCGCGACGGCCGGGTGCTGTGGCGGTACGTGGACGGTGACGGTGCGATCGCCGGTCCCGACGACGCGGCCAACCCCAACGGGTCGCTCCGCGGCATCGCCGGCGTGCAGAACGCGGCCGGCAACGTCGCAGGCCTCATGCCGCATCCGGAGACGGCGGTCGAGGCCATCCTGGGCTCGGATGACGGGCTGGGGATCATCCGCTCGCTGGTCGTGAGCGCCGGGGAATGGGCGAGCACGGGGGCCATCACCGGCACCCGCGCCGCGACCGGAGCTGCCAGGTGACCGCATCCACGACCCCCGCCGCCGTGCCGCTTCACCGGACGCTGGGCCTCGAGGACGTCGAGCTCGACGCGATCCGGGCCAAGCTGGGCCGTGACCCCAACGACCTCGAGCTCGCCATGTTCAGCGTCATGTGGAGCGAGCACTGCTCGTACAAGAGCAGCCGTCCGCTGCTGCGCACGCTGCCGACGAAGGGCGAGGACGTCGTCGCCGGGGTGGGGGAGCAGGCGGGCGTGATCTCGATCGGCGACGGGCTCGCGGTGGCGTTCAAGATCGAGAGCCACAACCACCCCAGCGCCGTCGAGCCGTACCAGGGCGCGGCCACGGGCGTGGGCGGGATCCTGCGCGACGTGTTCGCGATGGGCGCCCGCCCGATCGCGGTGCTCGACGCGCTCCGGTTCGGCGACCCGTCCGATGCGCGGACCCGGCACCTGGTCGACGGCGTCGTGCGCGGTGTCGGCGGGTACGGCAACTGCGTGGGCGTGCCGACCGTCGGGGGCGAGCTCGTGTTCGACTCGTCGTACCAGGGCAACCCGCTGGTCAACGTGATGGCGATCGGGCTGCTCGAGGAGGGGATGCTCACCCGGGCGGCCGCCGACGGGCCCGGCAACCTGGTGGTCCTGTACGGCTCGGCGACCGGACGCGACGGGATCGGCGGGGCGTCGGTGCTCGCGAGCGCGACCTTCGGCGACCAGGAGGGCTCGAAGCGCCCGTCGGTCCAGGTCGGCGACCCGTTCGCCGAGAAGCTGCTGATCGAGGCGACGCTGGAGCTGATCGCGAAGGGCGTGGTCGTGTCGATCCAGGACCTGGGTGCGGCCGGGATCACCTGCGCAACGTGCGAGACGGCCGACCGGGGCGCGACCGGGATGCTCGTCGACCTCGACGCGATCCCGCGGCGGGAGCCCGGCCTCGAGCCGTTCGAGGTGATGATCTCCGAGTCCCAGGAGCGGATGGTCGCCATCGTCGAGCCGGCGCGCTGGGACGCCGTGCGCGCGATCTGCGAGCGGTGGGACCTGCCGGTCGCGATCATCGGACGCGTCACCGAGCAGCCCGACATCGTGGTCCTCACGGGTCCCGACGGTGCCGGGGCGCTGGATGCCCAGGGCCGCCCCGTCGCCGGTGCGCTCGAGCTCGCCCGCATCCCGGCACGCGCGCTCGCGTCGGAGGCGATCGAGTTCGAGCGAGCGTCGCGATCGCCCGCGCGCCGCCGCCAGGCACCGGCGCCGGGCATGCCCACGGAGCCCACCGAGGCGCTGCCCGGCCGCGGCATGGACCCCGGCGCCGTGCTGCTGGCCCTGCTCGGCTCGGCCAACCTGTCGTCGCGGCGGATCGTGTACGAGCAGTACGACCACAACGTACAGGCCAACACCGTCGCCGGCCCGGGTCGCGGCGCCGCGGTCATCCGGATCAAGGGAACCACGAAGGCCCTGGTCGCGACGACCGACGCGAACGCGTCGGTCGGGGTCCTCGACCCCTGGCTGGGCGCCGCGCTGTCGGTCGCGGAGGCCGCCCGCAACGTGTCGATCACCGGTGCCCGGCCGCTGGGCGTCACCAACTGCCTCAACTACGGGGATCCCACCCGACCCGAGGCGTTCTGGCAGCTGTCCGAGGCCGTCCGCGGCCTGTCCGACGCGTGCGTCGCGCTGGGGCTGCCGGTCACCGGCGGCAACGTGTCCCTGTACAACGAATCCCGCTCGGGCGCGATCGCGCCGACGCCCGAGATCGGGATCGTGGGCCTGCTCGCCGACGTGTCGACCCGGGTCGGTCCGGCGTTCGCCGCGGATGGGAACGTCGTGGTCGCGGTCGGATCGCCCGGCCCCGGGCTCGCCGGCAGCGAGTACGCCCGTCTGGCCGGTGCCGCCGCCGAGGACGGTCCGCCACCCCTCGACCTCGAGCGCGAGCGGGCGGTCCAGGCGTTCATCCGCGAGGCCATCGCCCGCGGCCTCGTCGAGAGCTGCCAGGACGTGTCCGGTGGCGGGCTCGCGGTGGCGCTGGCCGAGATGGCGATCTGGGGCGATCGCGGTGCTCGTCTCCGGGTGTCGGTGGGGGATTCGCCCGCCGTGGCGCTGTTCGGCGAGAGCCCGTCACGGCTGGTGGCCGAGGTCATGCCGCGCCACGTCCCGGCCTTCGTCCTGCTCGCCCGCCACCACGGCCTGCCGACCGATGAGCTGGGCGTCACCGGTGGCACGCAGCTGGTGATCGAGATGGCCGGCGAAGGCGCCACGGGCGCCGCCGAGGAACGCGGCAGCCGGATCGCGGACGCGCTCGAGGTCCCGGTGCCGGATCTCCGGCACGCGTGGGAGCATGGGCTGCCGCGGGCGCTGGGCCTCGAGGACGACCGCTGATGTGCGGCGTCGTCGGCGTCGTCCTGCCAGATCGTGGCCATGAGGCGGCCGCGGTGGCCGCCACGGCGCTGTTCGCGCTCCAGCACCGCGGCCAGGAGTCAGCCGGTGTCGGGGTGTCCGACGGCCGGAACCTGATGATCTACAAGGACCTGGGCATGGTCGGCACCGTGCTCGACGAGCGGCGCATCCCGTCGCTCGCGGGCGACCTCGCGGTCGCCCATTGCCGCTACTCGACCACGGGCTCCACGGTCTGGGAGAACGCCCAGCCGACACTCCGGCTCGGCCCGCGCCGGGCGCTCGCGATCGGCCACAACGGGAACCTCGTCAATACGCGCGAGCTGCTCACCCAGCTCCAGGGGGGCCGCGGACGCCTCCCCGCGTCGACCGACACGGAGCTCCTCACCGCGCTGCTCGCCGACGAGCCGGCCGCCGACACGGTCGATGCGCTCCGCCGCGTGCTGCCCCGAGTGCGCGGCGCGTACAGCCTGGTCGTCCTCGACGAGCAGCGCGTCATCGGGGTCCGCGACCCGCACGGCTTCCGGCCGCTCGTCCTGGGCCGGCTTCCGGCGCCGGCGGGCCAGCCCGACGGGCCCGGCCTGTGGGGCGACGACACGGCTGGCTGGATGCTCGCCTCGGAGACCGCGGCGCTGGACATCGTGGGCGCGGAGTACGTGCGCGACGTGGAGCCGGGCGAGATCGTGGTGCTCGAGCCGGGCCGGGAGCCGGTGTCCGTGCGGTACGCCACCGCGACCCCAGCGCTGTGCGTGTTCGAGCTGATCTACTTCGCCCGGCCCGACTCGTACATGGAAGGTCGCAACCTGTACGAGGCGCGGCGCCAGATGGGGATCCAGCTCGCCGCGGAGCACGCCGTGGAGGCGGACATGGTGATGCCGGTCCCCGACACCGGCGCGCCCGCCGCGGCCGGGTTCGCCGAGGCCTCGGGCATCCCGTACCGCGAGGGCATGGTCCGCAACCGGTACAGCGGCCGGACCTTCATCCAGCCCTCGCAGGCGATGCGCCAGCGGGGGGTCAACGTCAAGCTCAGCCCGCTGCGCGAGGTGGTCCGCGACCGCCGCCTGATCGTGGTCGACGACTCGATCGTGCGCGGCAACACGACCAAGCAGATCGTGGGCCTGCTCCGTCGCGCGGGCGCCCGCGAGGTCCATGTCCGGATCAGCGCCCCGCCCATCTACCACCCGTGCTTCTACGGGATCGACACCGCGATCGAGACCGAGCTGATCGCGGGCACCCACTCGGTGGACGAGATCCGGGAGTTCATCGGCGCCGACACGCTGGGCTACCTGTCGATCCGGGGGGTGCTGGCCGCGCTCGACCTCCCGTACGAGCAGTTCTGCTTCGCCTGCTTCGACGGCAACTACCCCGAGCCCGTGCCGTACGACGTCTCGGCCCGCAAGTTCATGCTTGAGACATCCCCCGAACCCGCGCGCGCCGAGGGCGTGGCGCCGGCCGACGCGGCCGGATGACGGACCCCCGACCGGCGTCCGCGCGAGCGGCGTACGCGCGATCCGGCGTCGACGTCGCGGCGGGCGAGCGCGCGGTCGAGCTGATGCGCGCGTCGGTCGCCTCCACGCACCGGCCCGAGGTGCTGGGCGGTCTGGGCGGGTTCGGATCGGCCATCACGATCCCGGCCGGCATCCGCGAACCGGTCATGGTTGCCTCGACCGACGGCGTGGGCACCAAGACCGCGATTGCGGCTGCGCTGGGCCGGTTCGACACGATCGGCGTGGACCTGGTCGCGATGTGCGCCGACGATGTCGTGTGCAGCGGCGCGGAGCCGGTGGCATTCCTCGACTACGTGGCGGTGGGCCAGCTCGACCCGACCCAGGTCGCCGAGCTCGTCGGAGGCGTCGCCGACGGCTGTCGCCAGGCGGGCTGCGCGCTCGTGGGCGGCGAGACCGCCGAGCATCCCGGCCTGATGGACGCGCACGAGTTCGACCTCGCCGGGTTCTGCGTGGGCATCGCGGAGCGCTCGCGCCTGCTGGACGTCACCGCCGCGCGCGCGGGCGACGTGATCGTGGGGTTCGCGTCGAGCGGGCTCCACGCCAACGGATACTCGCTGGTGCGGGCGCTCGTCGCGGAGCACGAGCTGCCGCTCCAGGAGTCGTTCCAGGCGCTGCTTCGCCGGGTGCTGGGCGACGCGGAGGCCGCCGCGCACATCACGCGCGAGCCCGACCACGAGCTGGCCACGCTGGGCGAGGTCCTGCTGACCCCGACCCGGATCTACGCGCCGGCCGTGCTCGCGATCCGCGAGGCGCTGCTCGCCGACGGCACCGACGTCCATGGCATCGCGCACATCACCGGCGGGGGACTGCCCGGCAACGTCCCTCGCGCCCTGCCCGCGAACCTCGCCGCCCGGCTCGACCCGTCCGCGTGGCCGATGCCCGCGGTGATGGCCCTGCTCGGGGCGCTGGGCGGGATCGAGGACGACGAGCTGCGGGCGACGTTCAACGGGGGTCTGGGCATGGTCGTGGTCGTGCCGGCATCGGCCGCGGAGCGAACGGTCGGGCTGGCCGGCCAACGGGGGCTGCCGGCGTGGGTGGTCGGCGAGGTGGTGCCGGCCGGCGAGACGGGTTCCGGTCGCTATGCCGAGGGTCGTCGTGGGCGGACCAGCTGAGCCGATGGAGGAGACATGAGTCATTCGGGTCGGATCGCGGTCGGCGTGTCGGGATCGGGCTCCAACCTGCGGGCGCTCGCGGCGGCGGCCGCGCGCGGCGCGCTGGGTGGCGAGGTCGTGCTCGTGTTCGCGGATCGCCCGTGCGCCGCGCTCGACTGGGCGGCGGAGCAGGGGATCGACACCGTGCTCGTGCCCGGCGGCGACGACGCGACCCTGGCCGAGACCCTGGCCGCCGTCGAGCCCGATGCGGTCGTCCTCGCGGGCTACCTGCGGCTGGTCGGACCCGCGGTGCTGGCGGCATTCGGCGGCCGGATCCTCAACGTCCACCCGTCGCTGCTGCCGGCGTTCCCGGGGCTCCATGCCGTGCGCGATGCGCTGGCGGCAGGCGTCGCGGTCACCGGCGTCACCGTCCACCTCGTGGACGCGACGCTCGACGGCGGCCCGATCGTCGCCCAGGAGGCGGTCCCCGTGCTGCCCGAGGACGACGAGGACTCGCTGCTCGGGCGCCTCCACCCGGTCGAGCACCGGCTGCTGCCGGCGGCCGTCGCCGCCCTGCTCGCCGGGGCGCTGACCCGGCCCGGGGGCGCGCGCCGCGCACGCCTGGACACCGCGATCGCCGACGCCGCCGTCCCGGTACCGCGCCGCGCCCTCCTGTCGGTGTCCGACAAGCGCGCGCTCGCCGAGCTCGGGCGGGGCCTGGTCACCCGCGGCTTCGAGCTGGTGAGCACCGGCGGCACCGCCCGGGCGCTGCGCGAGGTCGGCCTTCCGGTCACGGACGTCGCCGCGGTCACCGGGTTCCCGGAGATGCTCGACGGTCGGGTCAAGACGCTCCATCCCCGGGTACATGCCGGGCTGCTCGCCGATCGCCGCCGGGTGGATCACCGCGAGGCGCTGCTGGCCGCGGGCATCGCGCCGTTCGAGCTCGTGGTCGTCAACCTGTATCCGTTCGCCGAGGCGGCGCGCAGGCCCGGCCTCTCGTTCGATGACCTGGTCGAGGAGATCGACATCGGCGGCCCGTCGATGGTCCGGGCGGCGGCCAAGAACCACGCCTCGGTCGCGATCGTCACCTCGCCGGACCGGTATGACGCGATCCTCGCGGCGCTCGACGACCACGGCGAGATCCCGCTCGGGCTCCGCTCGGCGCTGGCCGTCGAGGCGTTCCGGCACACCGCCGCCTACGACGCGCGGATCGCCGCCGAGCTGCCCGGCCGAATGGTCGAGGCGGGCGTCCCACTCCCGCCCGAGCCGGGTCTGCCCACCTCGGACGACCCCTACCCGCCGACCCTGACGATCTCGATGACCAAGGTCGAGACGCTGCGCTACGGCGAGAACCCGCACCAGCCCGCCGCGCGCTACCGTCGGACCGACCGCGAGCCGCGCCCCGGCGAGGGCCCGTTCGCATCCGGTGAGCCGCCGCTGCAGGGCAAGGCGCTGAGCTACAACAACGTGCTCGACGCGTCCGCCGCCGCGGCCGTCGCCCGGCAGCTGCGCGGGCCGGCGATCGTGATCATGAAGCACACCAACCCATGCGGCGCCGCCGAGCGGTCGAACCTGCTCAATTCCTGGGATGCGGCGCTGGCCGGCGACCCGGTCTCGGCGTTCGGGGGCGTCGTGGCCGTGCGGGGTGCCGTCGATCGCGCGCTCGCGGAGCGACTCACGTCACTGTTCCTCGAGGTGGTCGTGGCCCCGGCCTACGACGAGGCGGCGCTCGCGGTCCTGGCGACCCGGCCGAACCTGCGCCTGGTCGTCGATCCGGCGCTCGATCCGGCGGGCGACGCAGGCGGTCAGGGGCGGTCCGCGACGCCGGATCCCGACCACCTGGGCTCGGTGCGCACCACCGGGGGCGCCGTGCTGGTCACCGCCCCGGACACCCGGCCCGACGACCCGGCGACCTGGAGGTGCACGACATCGCGCCGCCCGACCGACCGCGAGCTGGCCGACCTCGATCTCGCCTGGCGGCTCGTCCGGGGCGTCGTGTCGAATGCCATCCTGCTGGTCCGTGACGGGATGCTGGTGGGGCTGGGCAGCGGCCAGGTCAGCCGGGTCGACGCGTGCCGTCAGGCGGTCGACAAGGCCGTCCGGTTCCAGGGCGATGCCGGGGCGCGGGGCGCCGTCGCCGCATCGGACGCGTTCTTCCCGTTCGCCGACGGCCCCGAGGCGCTGCTCGAGGGCGGGGTGACGGCGATCGTGCAGCCCGGCGGCTCGATGCGCGACGCCGACGTCCTCGCCGCCGTCGAGGCGGCGGGCGCGGCAATGCTGGTGACCGGAACCCGCCACTTCCGGCATTGACCAGCCTCGACCATCGGCGCCCCGCACCCCGCCGTGCCTGCCGCCGCTGCTACCATCGGCCGGCCATGTCCAAGCGTCGCCGCTTCTATCTCACGACCGCCATCGCGTACGCGAACAACGCGCCCGGCCTGCACACGGTGTACGAGGTCATCGGGGCGGATGTCATCGCGCGCTGGCACCGGATGCTGGGCGACGAGACCCGGTTCCTGACCGGCACCGACGAGCACTCGGTCAACATCGCGCAGTCCGCCGAGGCGGCAGGCCAGACGCCGCGCGAGTTCGTGGACGAGAAGGTGGCGCTGTTCCAGGCGGCCGAGGGCGCGCTGCTCATCAGCCCCGACCGCTTCATCCGGACCACCGATCCCGACCACTACCGGTCGGCGCAGGAGATGGTCCGCCGAGCGTACGACAACGGCGACATCTACCTCGGGTCGTACGAGGGCTGGTACTGCCCCAACGAGGGGTTCAAGGCACCGTCGGACCTGCTCGAGACGGCCAACGGGATGCAGTGCCCGAACCATCCCGACGTGACGCTCCAGTGGTTGACTGAGCGCAACTGGTTCTTCCGGCTGTCCGCCTACCAGGAGCGGCTGCTCGCCTATTACGAGGCCAACCCGGACTTCGTCCAGCCCGACTACCGGCGCAACGAGATGCTGGGGTTCATCCGCCAGGGCCTCGAGGACTTCTCGATCAGCCGCGCCGGCGCGACCTGGGGCATCCCGTTCCCGATCGCCGAGAACGGCGAGACGGCACAGCGCGAGGACGGTACCTGGGATCCGGAGGCGGGGACGATCTACGTCTGGGTGGACGCGCTGATCAACTACGTCACGGGCGCCGGCTTCCCCGACGACCTCGACACGTTCCACCACTGGTGGCCCGCCGACCTGCACGTGATCGGCAAGGACATCGCGCGCTTCCACACGATCTACTGGCCCGCGATGCTGTGGTCGGCCGGGATCGATGCGCCGCGCCACGTCTGGGTCCATGGGTTCATGCACGTCCAGGGCGAGCGGATGAGCAAGAGCCGGGGCAACTTCTTCGATCCCAACGCGATGGTGAATGCGTTCGGCGCCGACGGAACCCGGTTCGTGACCCTGCGCGAGATTCCGTTCGACCGTGACTCGGACGTCTCCTGGGATTCGTTCGTGCGGCGGTACAACGCGGACCTCGCCAACGACTTCGGCAACCTCGTCAACCGGACGGTCTCGATGGTCAACCGCTACCTGGGCGGCGCGCGTCCGGCGCCGCGCACGGCCGGCAATTCGCCGCTGGCCGAGGGTTGGGCCGACACGCTCGTGCTGTACCGGGAACGGCTCGATGGATGCCGGCTCCACGATGCGCTCGCGGAGCTGTGGGAGCTGGTCGGAGGCGCGAACCGGACCGTCGACGCGGAGCAGCCGTGGACGCTCAACAAGGCCGCGAAGGCCGGCGACGCGGCCGCCGAGGCCAGGTTGCGGGACGTGCTCGGCGACCTGATCGAGACGTGCCGCCTGGTGGGCCTCGCGGTGGCGCCGTTCATGCCCTCGATCGCGCCCCGGGTGATGGACCAGCTCGGGTTCGAGTACCCGTACGGCCCCGACGGGAACGGCGGTCCGGCCATCCTGGACCAGCTGGCGTGGGGCGCGCTGCGGGACCAGGCAGGCCACGTGACCGCGACGCCCGAGCCCCTGTTCCCCCGCACCGAGACCGAGGCGGCGACGGACGACGCGTAGCCCGAGTCGATCCGCGGGCGCCGCCACCGCCCCGCCACCGCCCCGCCGCCGTTCCGGCACTGCGAGTCCGCCGCCCGGAGTCGCACCCGCCCGCCATACCATCGGGCCATGCGGCTCATCGACGCCCACGGCCACCTCAACGCGGACCGGTTCACCGACGATGTCGACCGGGTGCTCGACGACGCCCGGTCGGCCGGCCTGGAGCGGATCCTCGTCCCGGGCTGGAACGTCGCGTCGTCCGAGCGGGCCCTGGAGCTGGTGACTCGCCGGCCGTGGCTGGACGCGGCCGTCGGCATCCACCCGCACGACGCGGCGAAGGTCGATGCCGCCGGCTGGGCGGACGTCGAGGCCTGGGCACGGGACGAGCGCGTGGTGGCGATCGGGGAGACCGGGCTGGACTATGACCGGGTGTTCTCGCCGATCGATGTCCAGCTCGAGAACCTGCGTCGCAACCTGGCCCTCGCGCTCGCCACGGGCAAGCCGGCGATCCTCCATTGCCGGTCGCGGGCCGGCGAGCGCGACGCCCAGGACGCGCTCGTCGCCGAGCTGCGAGCGGCGGGCTTCGACGGCGAGCCGGCAGCGGCCGCGTTCGGCGCCCGCCCGCCCGCCATCGTCCACAGCTTCTCCGGTCCGGTGGACTATGCGCTGGAGATGATCGCGATGGGCCTCGCGGTGAGCTTCTCGGGGCTGGTGTTCCGGCGCGGGGAGGAGCCATCGGCGGAGGTCGTACCGCTGGTACCTCGGGAACGCCTGCTGGTGGAGACCAATTCGCCGTTCCTGTCGCCGCCGGGCGCGCCGAGGTCGCGGAACGAGCCGCAGCACGTGGCGATCACGGCGCGCTGGGTCGCGAAGCTCCGTCCCACGACCGAGGACGAGCTGGGCGACGACCTCGTCCGCGCCTACGACCTCGCGTTCGGCGGTCGCCCTGGCCGATCGCGCCGAAGCGCGTAGGTCGCGGTCTCGCGGCCCGGCAGCTTCGAGCGACCTGCCGCTCCGGCGACGCGTCAGTCCGGCGCGGGCACCCGGAGCGGCTGGGTGCCCCGCCGCCGGTACAGGTCGGCGTCGGCGCGCGCCGTGAGCGTCTCGACGGTGTCAGCCGGCTCGAGACGGGCAAGGCCCAGGCTGACCCCGATCCCGGCGCGCTTCAGCAGCGCTGCACGGATCGCCTCGAAGCGGCGCTCGCCCTCGTCGAGGTCGACCCCGCCCATGGCCGCCACGAACTCGTCACCGCCGTAGCGCATCACCGGGTCGAACGAGCGGAGCGTCGCCCGGATCTCGGCAACCACGCTGACCAGGGCGGCATCGCCCGCGGAATGCCCGTCGCGATCGTTGATCCCCTTGAGGTCGTCGACGTCCACGAAGGCGAGGACCAGGCGACCGTCGCCGCGACGGGCTCGTGCGATCTCGTGGACCAGCGCGAGCCGGCCCATCTCCCGGCGGTACGCCCCGGTCAGGCCGTCGACGTGGGCGGTGACGAGCGCGGTCGCAAGGGCGTCCCGGAGCCTCGCTGCTTCGGTGCGGTCCCGCGCGGCTCGCTCCCGATCCCTGGCAGCGGCCTCTCGATCCTGCGCGGCCGCGGTGCGCAGCGCCGCGAGCTCGCTGGCGATCGACGGCCTCAACGTCCCGATCTCGCGTTCGAGCGCGGCGGCCCGCGCATCGCGCTCGCGCGCGGTTGCGTCGCGCTGGGAGGCCACGAGGTCGCGCCGTGCCGCCGTCTCGTCGCGCTGTGCGGCGGTCCGCCTCCGATCCTCGGACGTCAGGGCCCGTTCGCGCGACACCTCGGCGCGCTCGAGGCGCGTCGTCTCGCGCCCGTCACGGAGCGCGTCGGTCCCGGTCGCATCGAGGTCCGCGTTCACCTGGTCCAGGTTCGAGAGCTCCTGGTCCCGGGCCGCGCTGGACGCGTCGCGAACGGCGGCGTCATCGTCCGAATCGGCGGCCGTCTGGTCCGAATCGGCGGCCGTCTGGTCCGAATCGGCCGCCGTCTGATCGGCGTCGGCCGCCGCACGGAGCGAATCGCCGACGGCCCGATCCGTCGGGGCCTCGCGAGCGGTCACCGCGCGAGGCCGGGATCGGTCCACAGCCAGCGTCGGACGACGCCCTCGGGCGGCCCGGCGTCTGGTGCTCCGATGCTCCGGCAGCACCCCGACCGACCCCCGCCCGGGTCGCCCGCGGATGGCATCCCCATCGGTCGTCCTCCTGGAGTCGATTGGGGGCACCCAACGCTCGACCGATCCGTTGCGCCTTCCCCCGCCACGCGCGTGGCGTGTGTGATTCTCGTGCGGCGGAGGGGGTCGCGTCTGCCATCGACCTGCCATACGTCGCCCTCGATTGCATGACATGCGACCGAATCGCATACTGCGAGACGAGTCATGAGGGAGCCCCGCAAACGGAACCACCTGCTGGCCGCACTGGGTCACGACGAGGCTCGTCGCGTTGCCAGCCAGCTCACGCCGATCACGCTGCCACGGGGTATGGTCGTCGCCCGACCCGGGCAGCCCATCGACTTCGCCTACTTCCCGTTGAGCGGGATGATCTCGGTCGTCGCCCTGATGTCGGAAGGCCTCGGCGCGGAGGTCGCCACCGTGGGCAACGAGGGAATGATCGGGCTGCCGATCTTCCTGGGTGCCGACAGCTCGCCGTTCCACCTCATGTCCCAGCTGTCGGGCGAGGCGCTGCGGATCCCCGCCGAGCAGTTCGAGGCGTTGCTGGCGGAGCAGCCACGGCTCGGTGCGCTGGTGCGCACCTATTCACAGGCCTTCTTCGTCCAGACTGCCCAGAACGCGGCGTGCAACGGGCTTCACTCGGTGGCCCAACGCGGGGCGCGGTGGCTGCTCGCGACGCAGGACCGGGCGGAGAACGACGCGTTCTTCCTCACCCAGGAGTTCCTGGCGTTCATGCTGGGGGTCGCTCGGCAGAGCGTCGGCACCGCGGTCGCCGACCTCCAGGCGCGCGGGCTGATCGCGTATCGCCGCGGGAACATGCGCATCCTCGACCGGCCCGGTCTCGAGGGCGCCTCGTGCGAGTGCTACCGGATCGTGCGCACGGAGTTCTCGCGCCTGCTCGGGATTGCCCGCGCCTGACGGTGCCGGTCGGCGTGGCTCGCGGTCTCGTCGTGGCTCGCATCGTCGTCGTGGCTCGCATCGTCGGCGTGGCTCCCAGCGTCGGCCCCCGCTCGGCCGGTTCGGTCAGGCACCGCGTGTGCCGGTGATAGGCGAGGTTCCGCCATCGTCGAGGCGGCTGTCCAGGTCCCGCGACGCACGGAATGCGAGCGTGCCGCGCGCCGATCATGGCTGAGACCTGACTACCACCACCCCGCGCGGTGGATGACAGCGAATCGATGGCTGCGCCCGGATAGCACCGCCGGGCGCGGTGGATGGCCGAACCGATAGCACCGCCGGGCGCGGTGGATGGCCGAACCGATAGCACCGCCGGGCGCGGTGGAGGGCTGAACCGATCCGGCACGGCATCGAGCGCCGGTGAGAGCGGTGCGCGGCGTGCGGTTGACAGCCGGAGCGCCCTCGGGTAGTTTGTTGGCACTCTCACAGCGAGAGTGCTAAACCAGTCGGGACGCGGCCCGTGTGGCCCGGTCGGGACACCCATCACCGGATGTCCCCGGGGTTGCCACACGGTGCGGATCGCGCGGCTGGCCATGCGCTCGGACGGAGGATCAACGGGTCGTTCGTGGCTTTCCCGCCCGGTCGACCCGATCCACACCACAGGCGATCGACGGCCGGTCCGCGGCCGCCAGAGGAGGAAGACACCTTGGCCACCGCCTCTTCGACGAAGCTCCGCCCGCTGGGCGATCGCGTCGTCATCAAGCCCACGCCCCGTGAGGAGATGACGAAGTCGGGAATCGTGCTGCCGGACACCGCGAAGGAGAAGCCCCAGGAGGGCGAGATCCTCGCCGTCGGCCCGGGCGGCTTTGACAGCGAGGGCAAGCGCACGCCGATGGACGTCACCGTCGGCGCCAAGGTCCTGTACGCGAAGTACGCGGGGACCGAGTTCAAGGTCGAGGGCGAGGATCTCCTCATCCTCAGCCAGAAGGACATCCTCGCGATCGTCGAGGGCTGACGCCCGGGGCGCCGAGCGGCGCCCATGACCGCGAGCTCCCACCACACGAAGTTCCCGGAGGGTTCACCACCTTGGCCAAGCAGATCATCTTCGACGAGACCGCTCGTCGCTCGCTCAAGCGGGGCATCGATCACCTCGCCGACGCGGTCCGCGTGACGATCGGTCCGAAGGGACGCAACGTCGTCCTGGACAAGAAGTTCGGCGCCCCCACGATCACCAACGACGGCGTCACGATCGCTCGCGACATCGAGCTCGAGGACCCGTTCGAAAACATGGGCGCGCAGCTCCTCAAGGAGGTCGCGACCAAGACCGACGACGTCGCCGGCGACGGCACCACCACGGCCGTCGTGCTCGGCCAGGCGCTGGTCCAGGAGGGCCTCCGCGTCGTCACCGCCGGCGCCAACCCGATGGTCGTCAAGCGCGGCATCGAGCGCGCGGTCGAGACCATCGTCGCCGAGATCAAGCGCACCGCCCGCCCGGTCGAGACCCGCGAGCAGATCGCGGCCGTCGCGGCCATCTCCGCGGCGGATCCCGAGGTCGGCGAGATCATCGCCGAGGTCATGGACAAGGTCGGCAAGGACGGCGTCATCACCGTCGAGGAAGGCCAGTCGCTCGGGCTCGAGAAGGAATACACCGAGGGCATGCAGTTCGACCGGGGCTACATCTCGGCGTACTTCGTGACCAACGCCGACCGGATGGAGACCGTCCTCGAGGACCCGCTCATCCTGATCACCGACAAGAAGATCAGCGCGGTCCCGGATCTCCTGCCCGGTCTCGAGAAGGCCGTCCAGCAGGGCAAGCCGATGCTGATCATCGCCGAGGACATCGACGGTGAGGCGCTCGCGACGCTGGTCGTGAACAAGCTCAAGGGCACGATCTCCGTGCTCGCGGTCAAGGCGCCGGGCTTCGGCGATCGCCGCAAGGAGATGCTCCGCGACATCGCGATCCTGACCGGCGGCACCGTGATCTCCGAGGAGATCGGGCGCAAGCTCGACTCGGTCACCGCCGAGGACCTGGGCAAGGCCCGCCGCGTCGTCGCCACCAAGGACGACACGACGATCGTCGACGGCGAGGGCACCCCCGAGCAGATCAAGGGGCGCATGAGCCAGATCAAGGCGCAGATCGAGGACACCACCTCGGACTACGACCGCGAGAAGCTCCAGGAGCGCCTGGCCAAGCTCGCCGGCGGCGTCGCCGTGATCAAGGTCGGCGCGGCCACCGAGGTCGAGCTCAAGGAGAAGAAGCACCGCATCGAGGACGCCCTCTCGACCACCCGCGCGGCGGTCGAGGAAGGCCTCGTCGCCGGCGGCGGCACCACCCTCCTGCAGGCGATCCCCGCGCTGGACAAGCTCAAGCTCAAGGGCGACGAGCAGGTCGGCGTGGACATCGTGCGCAAGGCCCTCGAGGCCCCGGCCCGCCAGATCGCCGACAACGCCGGCGCATCGGGCGAGGTCATCGTCAACGCCGTCCGGGACATGAAGACCGGTGAGGGCTACGACGCGCTCAAGGGCGAGTACGGCGACATGTTCACCCGGGGCATCGTCGATGCCGCGAAGGTGACTCGCTCGGCGCTCCAGAACGCCGCATCCATCGCCGCGATGGTGCTCACGACGGAGACGCTCGTGACCGACCTTCCGGAGAAGGAGCGGGCCGGCGCCGGTGGCGGCCACGACCACGGCGGCGGCATGGGCGGGGGGATGGACTTCTAGTCCAGTCCCGCAACCACGAACACGGGCCCGGGTCGCAAGACCCGGGCCCGTTCGATTCCCGTCGCCGCCCAGGCGCGGGAGGTCCGGAACCCGTGTCGCCCGGGTCGTTGGCGGGTAATATCGGCCAGCAACCAGACTCAGTGGCGTCCGCGGTTATAGGGGTCTC
This sequence comes from uncultured Chloroflexia bacterium, assembly GCA_963749705.1. Taxonomy (GTDB): domain Bacteria; phylum Chloroflexota; class Limnocylindria; order Limnocylindrales; family CSP1-4; genus CAIXZV01. The sequence continues at coordinate 217,893 of CAVVNQ010000015.1, forward strand.
CTTGGCGTTCGGCGGGTATCGGCACTCGTGGTGAGCTTGCGCGCAGGACGTCGCCTGGACGTTGAGCTGCTGCGCGTCATTGGCTTGGTTGGAGTCATCACGATTCATTCGACGGGTTCGTCGATCGGCGCCGGTCCCGCGACTGACTACGGGTTCTCATATTGGCTGGCGCTAAGCGTGAACGCGCTCGCGAGGGTGTCGGTCCCGCTCTTCCTAGCCGTTGCCGGCTGGGCCCAGCTGTCTCGATCGCCGCAAGCCTCGGAAGGGTATTGGCTTGTGCGACGGCTCCGCCGTCTGATAGTCCCACTCCTGTTTTGGAGTGCCATCTACCTGCTGGAGGAGATCGGGCTGAGCCTGCGACACGGAGCGCCTCCCTGGCCTGTTGGGGGCCTCGAGCACTGGATCTACATCAAGATGCGCCTGGTCCTGTTCGGCCCCGGCGTCAAGGGTCATCTCTGGTACATGTACTTCCTTGTCCCGATGACCGTGGTGATCTGGCTGGTCCAGGCAACCAGGAGCGCCGGGGAGCAGCCTCGCGGGCGCAACGCAGTGCATGGCCTTCGATCCCATGCGTCACTGCTGGTCGTCGCCGCCGCGTTTGTGGGCACGTTTGGTCTAATCTCGGCCGCCCGCCTGCCGGTGTCGTGGACGGGCTTCGCCTGGACTCTTGGCTATGCGGGGATAGGTTTCGCCATCCTTAGCTCCGGTCGCCTCAGGGGTAGGGGAATTGCCGTTTGTGTCTTTCTGGCCGCAAGCTTCGCAGTAGCCGTGCTCGGTCGCACCCTCGGGTACAACACGTGGCCGTACTTCAACCAGAGTCCGATCATCATGATCGGACTGGTCGCGTTGCTTTGGGCGGTTGCCGGCGCGGACCTTCGTCCATGGGCGGAACGGTGGAGGCCTTTGATCCTCGCCACAGGCGGGCTTACCTACGGGGCTTATATGGTCCATTTCCTGGTATTGAACGTCGCTCAGATCGTCCTTGCAGGTCTGGATGCAGCTGTCCCTATCCCCGGCCCCGCCAAGGTGGTTGGCCTCATCACGGTAACCACGCTTGGTAGCATTGGCATCGCTGCGCTGTGGCATCGGTCGTCTCGACTTGCGGCTGCCCTCGGCTGATTGGTCTCCGAACGACTCATCTCCGGGATGAGCGACCCAACCTAGAATGGACCGGTGAGTCCCACCCCTTCCGGCGAGCAGGCGAAGCGCCGGCGAACGCGCGCGGCCGAGCCCGACGTCCAGGGGACCTGGCTGGACCTGGGGCCGGAGGACGAGCGTCCCGCGGCGGGCATCACGGGCGGCTCCGGGCATGCCAGCGCGGCCGTCACCGAGGCTGCCGCGTCGCCGGCGCCGGATGAGCCGGACTGGATGCAGGATCTCCCCCCGGACCCCGAGATCGCGAACGCGGGCCCGGCGCTCGATCCCGAGGCGGTCGCGGCCGCCATCCAGGCCCGGCGCGCGGCCCGTGCCGAGGAGATCGTGTCCCGGCTCAACCCGGAGCAGGGACGGGCGGTGACGACGACCGGTGGCCCGATCCTCATCCTCGCGGGTGCCGGCAGCGGCAAGACCCGCGTGATCGCACATCGCATCGCGTACCTGATCGGGGTCGAGGCGGTCCGCCCGCACCGGATCCTCGCCGTCACGTTCACCAACCGCGCGGCGGGCGAGCTCCGGGAGCGGATCGCGGCGCTCGTGGGCGACGTCGGCAAGGACGTCGAGGCGGGGACGTTCCACGCCCTGTGCGCCCGCGTGCTGCGGCGGGACGGCGAGGCGATCGGGCTCGACCGGCGGTTCGTGATCTACGACACCGACGACCAGCAGCAGCTGATGAAGCGGATCCTGGCCGAGGAGGACCTCCCGGCCACCGGCGAGTTCCGTCCAGCGGCGATCCTGGGCGCGATCAGCCGGGCCAAGAACGAGATGCTGGACGAGACGTTCCTGGCCCAGAACGCCGTCAACCATCGGGAGCGGGTCATCGCCCGCCTGGCGGCCCGCTACAGGGAGCGCCTCCGGGCCGCCAACGCGCTCGACTTCGACGACCTGCTGCTCCGGGCGGTCGAGCTGTTCGACCAGGCGCCCCAGGTCCTCGCCAGGTACCAGGCCCGCTGGAGCTACCTCCACGTCGACGAGTACCAGGACACGAACCGGCCGCAGTACCTGTGGGTTCGCGCCCTCGCCGCGGCGCATCGCAACCTGTGCGTGGTGGGCGACGACGACCAGTCGATCTACGGCTGGCGGGGGGCGAACGTCCAGAACATCCTCGACTTCGAGCGCGACTATCCGGACGCGACCGTCGTCAAGCTGGAGCAGAACTACCGCTCGACGCAGCTGATCCTCGATGCCGCCCACGCGGTCGTGTCGCGCAACGAGCGGCGGACGGACAAGAAGCTGTGGACGCAGAACCAGGGCGGCGTCCCGATCCAGCGCTTCGAGGCCTTCAACGAGGAGGAGGAGGCGGAGTGGATCGCCCGTCAGATCGAGGGGCTGGTCGGCGGCCGGGGATCGTTGCTGACGCGCCGGGCCGATGACGACGAGTCGGGGCGCACCCGGCCAAAGGACGTCGCCGTGATGTACCGGATGAACGCCCAGTCCCGAGCGATCGAGGAGGCGTTCCTCCGATACGGGCTGCGGTACCAGCTGGTGGGTGGCACGCGGTTCTACCAGCGGCGCGAGGTCAAGGACGCCCTCGCCTACCTGCGGGTGCTTCGCTCGGACACCGATGCGGTGTCGTTCGAGCGCATCATCAACGTCCCCGCCCGGGGGATCGGCGACCGATCGGTGGAGGCCCTGCGACGCTGGGCGGGCAAGCACGACGACGATGTCTGGGCGGCCGTCGAGGCGGCTGCGACGGGCCAGGTCGACGGGATCGGAGCGCGGATCCGGACGTCGATCGGCGAGTTCGCGGCGCTGGTCCGACGGCTCCGCAAGCGGATCGGGGTGCTGCCGCTGCCGGAGCTGCTCGACGAGGTGCTCGAGGCCTCGGGCTACCGGGCGATGCTCGCGGACGGCTCCGAGGAGGGCGAGGACCGCTGGGCGAACCTGCTCGAGCTGCGCCAGGTCTCCACCCGCTACGACGACCTGTCGCCCGACGACGCGCTCGACCGGCTGCTCGAGGAGACCGCGCTGGTCGCCGACCAGGACAGCTACGAGGGCGAGGCCGATGCGGTGACGCTCATCACCCTCCACGCCGCCAAGGGTCTCGAGTTCCCGGTCGTGTTCATCGCCGGCCTCGAAGAGGGCGTGTTCCCGCACAACCGCGCGCTCGATGACGAGAAGGAGCTCGAGGAGGAGCGCCGGCTCGCCTACGTCGGGATCACGCGCGCCAAGCGCCGCCTGTTCCTGTCGCACGCCTGGCGACGCGCGACCTGGGGCGGGGGCGGGATGAGCATCCCGTCGCGGTTCCTGCTCGAGATCCCGTCCGAGCTGATGGTCGGGCCGCAGCTCCACGGGACCGGCGACATGGGAGCGGACATCGATCCGGACCTCGTGTTCCGCGAGCGCGGGTCGCGGTTCGGGGCCGGGATCCGCGCCGGTGGGGGAGCGTACCGTCAGGGGAGCGGGCGGCCGGGCGCGCCGCGCGACGGTGAGACGTTCCGGCCCGGCCGCGACCTGGGCGCCAAGCGGCAGGCGTTCGCCGCTGGGGCGCCGTCGGGCTCGCTGGGCCGGCTCGGCGGCGGCCTGGCCGACGACGCCACGGCCTGGCACGACGAGCCGGCGATCCGTGGCGGTGGCGCGCCACGCGAGCGGGGCGTCATCCCGCCACGCCCGATCGTCCCCGGCGAGCGTCGCTATCGGGACGGCGACCGGATCCGCCACGCGCGCTGGGGGGACGGCATCGTGGTGACCTCGAAGCTGACACGGGACGACGAGGAGGTCACGGTCGCGTTCCGGGACCCGCTCGTCGGCCGCAAGACGATGCTGGCGAGCCTCGCGAACCTCGAGCTGCTCGGGTAGCTGAGCGGCCCGAGGGAGGCCGGCCGCACGCCGGTCGCTGCACCGGCGCCCGGCACCTTGCCGGATCCGTTCGGCGCGATCAGATCCCCGGTCGCCTCCTCGATCGCCTCGCCACGCGCCTGCTCAGCTCATGTGCATCTGCGGCGCTTGACCGCGCCGAACTGCCGGGCGGCCGTCCGCGGCATGGCTTGCCGGGCTGGACGCACGCCACGTGATCAGCCTTGACCCCATGCTGGCTGCCGGGTGCTGCGCTGGGGCGCAGCCGCGGCCGTGTTGAGCTCGAAGTCCGCGGTTTGCACACCAGGCGATCACCGGCGCGATTGGCAAGGCGCGGCTGGCCCCGACGTCGACCCGGAGGGCTGCGACCGTCGCGACCCGGACCGGGCAAGGCGCGATGCGCCCGCCCTCGCCGAGCGCGCGGCGCGACACGCCGGATCTCAGTGCGGCGCGAGGTGCGGCAGGTGCTCCACGTAGTGCTCGGACGTATCGGAGGCCACGGTCCTGGCGAGCGCCTCGCCGCCGAGCCACGGAAACCGCCCGGGCTCGGCGAGGTCGGCCTCGGAGGCCTGCTCGACCGCGGCCACGACGCGCCGGTACGCCACCGCCTCGCCATCGCGGACGTCCTCGATCGAGCGTGCCCGGCTCTCGGCGAGCACCTTTGCGTTGTGGACGTCGATGTCGAATGGGGCGTCGTCCGTCGGGTACGGCTCACGGCCCGCAAGCAGCGCCTCGACGATTCCCGCGGAGTGCCCCGTCCACCACTCGATGTGGGCGAGGACGTCCTTGCGCGTCCATCCTGGCATGTCCGGTGCCGCGGCCATCAGGGCGTCATCGTCGAGCGCTGCCACGGCCGCCTCGATCGCGGCATGGGTCCGGCGGATGTCGTCGAGCAGGGTCAGCTTGTCCATGGCGTGGAGCCTACGCCACGTGTGGCGCCGCCACGTGTGGCGCCGCCAAGTCTGGCGCTCCAGCCGGTACGTCACGTGCGGACGGAGCGGGTGCCCGTCAGGGAGCCGCGGGTGGTCAAAGTCAGCCGCCGGATCGTGCGTCATCCCGATCCGCTCCATGACCCGCCGGGAGCGCCGATTGGCGACGGTCGTGTACGACACGATCTCCGGCAGGTGGAGGACCGTGAACCCGAATCGCAGCGCCTCCCGGGCGGCCTCCGTCGCGTATCCATGCCCCCAGGCGAAGCGGGCGAGCCGCCAGCCGATCTCGGGCGCCGCCAGCGGCGCCCAATCCGGAACGCCGAGGCCCGTGAACCCGAGGAACGCGCCGTCGCCGAGCCGCTCGACGGCCCACAGCCCGAACCCATCGGCCGCCCAGCCGGCGACCATCCGATCAACGAACGCGTCACTCTCGGACCTCGTAAGCCGAGCCGGGAACAGGGCCATGACCTCCGGGTCCGCATTGAGCGCCGCGAACGGCCCGCGATCCATGTCACGCCACTCCCGCAACAGCAGGCGGTGCGTTTGCAGGCGGGGGACGGTGGACAGGTCGCTCACCCACGCATCGTCGCCCATTCGCGGCCTATCCTGCGCACCATGCCGGATGAAGCCCGACCCGCCCTCGCATACCCGCCGCCGTCCGGACCGCCGCTCGATGTCGAGCACATGGCCGCCGTCGCCGACTTCGAGGAGCCCGCCCGCGAGCGTCTCCACCCCGCGGGCTGGGCGTACTACGCCGGCGGCGGCTGGGACGGCCACACGCTCCGCGACAACCTCGAGGCGTGGCGGCGCTACCGGTTCCGGCCGCGGGTGCTCGTGGATGTCTCCGACATCGACCTGTCCACGACCCTGCTCGGCGCACCGGTGTCGATGCCCATCGGCGTCGCCCCGGCCGCCCTCCATGGCCTGGCCCACCCCGATGGCGAGCTCCCGACCTCGCGCGCCGCCACCGCGGCCGGGATCGCCAACGTCGTTTCCACGGTGGCCTCGCGCACGATCGAGGAGGTGGCGGAGGCATCGGGCGACGGCTTGCGCTGGTTCCAGCTGTACGCGCAGCGCGACCGCTCCCGGAGCCGCGACTTCGTGCAGCGGGCGGCGGCCGCGGGGTACCGGGCCCTCGTGCTGACCGTCGACCTGCCCGTCCTCGGCTACCGCGACGACCTCGTGCGGATCGACTTCGATCCGGGCTCGCGGGCCTACGGCAACATCGCGGATCGCGCCGCGGTCGGCGGGGAGCTGGACGACCTCCTGGACATGCGCAGCATCGGCCTCACCTGGGACGGGCTCGCCGAGATCCGGTCCTGGTCATCGCTGCCGCTGGTGCTCAAGGGCATCCTGACGGCCGAGGACGCGCGGCTCGCGGTGGAGCACGGAGCCACCGGTGTCTGGGTCTCGAATCACGGCGGGCGCCAGCTGGACCGCGTGCGGGCGGCGATCGACGTGCTGGACGAGATCGTCGAGGCGGTCGACGGTCGGGCGGAGGTCTACCTCGACGGCGGCATCAGGCGCGGGACCGACGTCGTCACGGCGCTCGCGATGGGTGCCCGGGCCGTGTTCGCGGCGCGGCCGTTCCTGTACGCGCTCGCATGCGCCGGCGAGCCGGGCGTCGCGAAGGCGATCGCGATCCTGCGCGAGGAGACCGAACGGGCCATGTCGCTGCTGGGTGCCACGCGGGTCGGCGACCTCCGACGCGACCATGTCGAAGCCGGGGGCACGGGACGATGACGGAGTCGCTCCCCGTCGACCCGGCGCTGGTCGAAGCCGCCGCCGCACTCGACGAGCCGGCCGCCGCGGCCCGTCACGCGGACCTCGCCGAGCAGATCCGGCGCGCCAACCGCCTGTACTACGAGGAGGACGCACCCGAGCTGTCAGACGCCGAGTACGACGCGCTGTTCCGGGAGCTCGTCGCGCTCGAGGCGGCGTTCCCCGCGCTGATCACGCCTGACTCGCCGACCCAGCGCGTCGGCGGCGCGCCGGCCGGCGGCCGATTCCCCGAGGTCCGCCACCAGCGGCCGATGCTGTCGCTGTCCAACGCCTTCGGCCACGACGAGCTGCGCGCCTTCGATGCCCGGGTCCGCCGCGGCCTCGGCCTGCCCGCGGCCCCGGAGCCTGCGCCCGACCTGACCTACGTCGCGGAGCTCAAGATCGACGGCCTGGCGATCTCGCTGCGCTACGAGCGCGGCCGGTTCACGCTGGGCGCGACCCGTGGCGACGGCACCACCGGCGAGGACGTCACCCCCAACCTGCGCACGGTCCGTGCGATCCCGGACCGCCTCGCCGAGCCCGCGACCCTCGAGGCAAGGGGCGAGGTCTACATGCCCAAGGCCGAGTTCGCGCGCATCAACGGCGAGCGCGGCGAGGCGGGTCTCCCGCTGTACGCGAACCCCCGCAACTCCGGCGCGGGATCGCTGCGCCAGAAGGATCCCGCGGTCACCGCCGGCCGCCAGCTGTCGACCTGGCTGTACCAGCTGGTCGAGGACGAGCCCACGCGTCGACAGCCAGTCGGCCGCGCTCGAGCGGCTCGAGGCGGCTGGGCTTCCCGGTCAACCCCGAGCGCCGGGCCGGCCTCGACATCGAGGCCGTCATCGAGTTCACCGAGCGCTGGCGCGAGGCCCGCCACGACCTCCCCTACGAGACCGACGGCGTGGTGGTCAAGGTGGACCGCTTCGACCAGCAGGCGACGCTGGGGATGGTCAGCCGCGCGCCGCGCTGGGCGATCGCGTTCAAGTTCCCGCCGGAGCAGGTGCGAGACCGTCGTCGAGGACATCGTCCCGTACGTGGGCCGGACCGGAACGCTGACGCCGGTCGCGCACCTCCGGCCGGCCAAGGTGGCGGGCTCCACCGTCGCCCGGGCCACGCTCCACAACCTCGACGAGGTCCGGCGCAAGGACATCCGGATCGGGGACACGGTCGTGCTCCAGAAGGCGGGCGACGTGATCCCCGAGGTCGTCCGCCCGGTGCTCGACAAGCGACCCGCGGACGCCCGCGAGTTCGAGATGCCCGAGGCCTGTCCCGTGTGCGGGACGCCCGTGGTCCGCGACGAAGGGCGCCGTCCGCCACTACTGCCCCAACCCCGTCTGCCCCGCGCGTCTCGCCCAGGCGTACGGCCACTTCGTGGGTCGCGGGGGCATGGACATCGAGGGTGCCGGCTGGGCGGTGCTGTCCCAGCTCCTGGAACGCGGCATGGTCTCGAGCCGCGCCGACTTCTTCCGCCTGTCGGTGGAGGACCTCGAGACGCTCGAGCGGTTCGCGCGCAGGAGCGCCGAGAACCTCCATGGCGCCATCCAGCGCGCCCGCACCGGTCGTCCACTGGCCAGGGTCATCAACGGGCTCGGGATCCCCCAGGTGGGCGAGTCGACGGCCGTCGATCTCGCGCGCTGGCTGGCCGGCCGGGTCCGGCCCGACGCGTTCCCCGCCGCGGCACCGGACGCCGTCCCGGACCCGTGGTTCGCCGCGGTCGAGGTCGAGCTGCGACGCGTCGCGCTCGAGGAGCCCGAGGCGCTCCAGGAGGTCGACGGCATCGGCCCATCGGTGTCCGAAGCCGTCCACGGATGGTTCGAGGACCCGGCAACCCGCGACGTGCTGCTCGAGCTGGTCGAGGCCGGCATCGTGCCCGAGCGCCCGGTCGTCGCGGACGCCGCCGGGGACGCGGTGGGCGGCCCGCTGGCCGGCAAGACGGTCGTCGTCACGGGTTCCCTGGACGCGTTCAGCCGCGAGGCGGCCGAGGATGCCGTGCGCGCCGCGGGCGGCAAGCCGGCAGGCTCGGTGTCGAAGAAGACGGACTACCTGGTCGCCGGGCCTGGGGCGGGATCGAAGCTGGCCAAAGCCACCGAGTTCGGCATCACGGTGCTCGATGAGGCCGGGTTCGTCCGGCTGCTCGCCGGCGACGAACCCGACGAACCCGAGGAACCCGACGCCGGGAAGGGGGAGCGATGAACGACGCCGAAGCGCAGCTCGCGGAGCGGCTGGCCGAGGACCTGGAGCGCGTGCTGGGAGCCGGGATCCTCATCCAGGACCTCGAGATCAGCCGGTGACGGGCCGGTCACGATCAGGGCCGCGTGTCTCGTGGATGGCATCCGTGCGGGACATCGAGGCAACCGGAGAATCGGCGGTGGACGCGATGTCGCAGGTCATCCGGCTCGCCGCCGAGGTCCGCCTCGCCGCCGCGTTCTGGCGGATGGTTGCGCCCATGTAGCCGGCGTGGGGCCATCCGGCCCTTGCACGCTCCCGGGCGTCGGCGGCGCATAATGCGGCCCATTCGCGGTGACGTCGGCATTCTCTCGACGACACCATGAGAAGGAGGAGCGAATGTCCACGCGTGGACGACTTTCCCTGTTGGCATCGGTCGCGGTACTTGCCGCGGCCTGCTCGAGCGGCGGAGCCACGCCGTCGCCGTCGGCCGCCGAGCCGTCGATGGCCGAGAGCATGGCACCATCGGCGGCTCCGTCCGAGGCCATGGCCACACCGATCCCCGGCGGCCTGCTGGAGAAGGTGCTGAACGCGGGCAACATCGTCATGTCGACCGACCCCCAGTATCCGCCCCAGTCGTCGATCACGGCTGACGGGACCTATGAGGGTTTCGACATCGACGTCGGCACGGAGATCGCGAAGCGCCTGGGCGTGACCATCTCGTTCCAAACGCCCGACTGGGACGCACTGACCGCCGGCTCATGGGGTGGCCGCTGGGACTTCAGCGTCGGCTCGATGACCATCACCAGCAAGCGCCAGAAGGTGCTCGACTTCACGATCCCGTACTACTACACGCCCGCCCAGCTGGCGGCTCGCACCGACACCGGCATCACGACCCCCGACGGGCTGGCCGGCAAGGCCATCTGCGTCGGAGAGGCCACGACGTATCTCGACTGGATCAACGGTGAGCTTGACTTCGGGAGCGAGTCGCCCACGACCCAGCCGCCCGCCGGTGCGACGGCAACCACCCTCAAGACCGACCGCCTGTGCGCCGAGAGCTGGAAGGCGGGCCGCAAGGACTTCGATGGCTGGCTCAGCTCATCGACGACCGTCCAGGCGGCCATCGATGACGGGCTTCCGGTCGTCAAGGTTGGCGATCCCGTGTTCTACGAGCCCCTTGCGGCCGCGTTCGACAAGAGTGGGCCCGATGCGACCGACATGGTCGCCAAGGTCAACCAGATCCTCACCGACATGCATTCGGACGGCACGCTGAGCGCGATGTCGATGAAGTGGTTCGGCGAAGACCTGACCGTGAAGCAAGGAAGCTGACGCTGGGTAAGCCTGCGAGGCCGCGCGAGGAGCGCGGCCTCGCAGCATCCGGGAGCGTGCTGTGAACTATGGACAGAGTGGTCCCCACGTAGCCTCGGGCGCACTGATCGGAACAGGCGGCCCGGCCGAGATCGTGGCCGAGATCGCGAGGTCGCGAGCCAGGGCGCGTGGTCGGTTCCGGACCACCTTCGTCCTGACCTGGCTGGCGCTCGTCACCGTCATCGTCGGAGCCCTGCTTGTGGCGGGCAAGATCGACGCCGAATTCCTCGGCAAGTGGGCCTCATACATCCTGGGCGGCGTTCCGCTCACCATCATCATCTCGGTTGCGTCGATCGCCGTCGCGATCGTGCTGGCGACGCTCGGCGCGCTCGGCCGGCTCAGCGCCAATCCTGTGATCTACGCGCTCGCGAGCTTCTACGTGTCGCTCGTGCGCGGCACGCCCCTGATCGTCCAGCTGCTGTTCTTCTACCTCGCGCTGCCCCAGATCTGGGAAGGCTTCGCCTCGATCGACCTCGTCGTCCTCGGGATTGCCGCGCTCGCCTTCAACTACGGCGCGTACATGACCGAGATCTTCCGTGCCGGCATCCAGGCCATCCCGCGCGGGCAGCTGGAGGCGGCGGCGGCATTGGCCATGCCGCAGAGCACAACGATGCGACGGATCATCCTGCCGCAGGCGATCCGGATCGTCACTCCGGCGATCGGGAACGAGTTCATCGCCATGATCAAGGACTCAGCGCTGGTCTCCATCATCAGCGTCCAGGAGCTGCTGTGGCGCGCGCAGCGGATCGGCCAATCGAACTTCCGGAGCCTGGACACGCTGCTGCTGGCCGCCCTGGTGTACTGGGTCATGACCATCATCCTCAGCCTGTTCCAGGACCGGCTTGAGAAGCGGCTGGCTGAAAGCGACGTGCGACTGTGACCACGATGGGCGAGCGAGATCCATATGCACAGCCGGGTGCGCTGACCCCGGCGGGAGCCGAGCCCATCGTGCGCGCCCTGGCCCTGGAGAAGTTCTACGGTGCAAACCACGTCCTGAAGGGCTGCACCCTGGAGGTCTACCCGCGCGAGACGATCTGCCTGATCGGCAAGTCCGGGTCGGGCAAGAGCACGCTGCTGCGCTGCATCAACTTCCTCGAGGAGCCGACCGTGGGTGCAATCGAGGTCGACGGAATGCGCGTCGATGCCGATCCGCTCCACACCCGGAGCCGGCAGCACCGCGAGCAGATCCGCCAAATTCGGCTCCAGGCCCAGATGGTGTTCCAGGAGTTCAACCTGTTCCCGCACCTCAAGGTCATCGACAACCTGATCGAGGCGCCGATCCGCGTGAAGGGCGTGCGGCGTGACGACGCGATCGCGACGGCGGAGAAGTACCTGGACAAGGTCGGGTTGGCCGAGAAGCGGAACGAGTATCCGGGTCGGCTGTCAGGCGGCCAGAAGCAGCGTGTCGCGATCGCCCGCGCGCTGACGATGGAGCCCAAGGTGCTGATGTTCGACGAGCCGACATCGGCCCTCGATCCGACGCTGGTCGGCGAGGTCCTGAACGTCATGGAGGAGCTCGCCCACGAAGGCGCGACCATGATCGTCGTGACCCACGAGATGGCGTTCGCGCGCGAGGCTGCGGACCGTGTCTACTACATCGAGGACGGCGTGTTCGTGGAGGTCGGTCCGCCGGAGCAGGTGCTCGGCAATCCGTCCGACCCGCGGACGCGCGAGTTCCTCGCGAGGACGCTGGGTGAGAGCGCCTTGAGCGGCGCGCCGGTCGAGGGCTAGGCGCGGCGGGGTTCGGCAGGGTCGCGAATCCTTCCTCCCCGGGTCGGCGTCGCCGTCCGCGTATCATCGGGCCATGGCCACGCTGACCCGCGCCGACGTCGAGCACGTCGCGTATCTCGCCCGCCTCGGGCTCACCGACGAGGAGCTCGCCCGGCTCGAGGGCCAGCTCAACCACATCCTCGACCAGTACACCAGGCTCGCGGAGCTGGACACCGACGCCATCCCGCCGACGGCGCAGACGATCGAGCTCGAGAACATCCTGCGCGAGGACGTTGCACAGCCGTCGATGCCGGTCGAGGCGGTGCTCGCGAACGCGCCCGAACGCGACCGCGAGTTCTTCGTCGTGCCGGCCATCCTGGGCGGCGAATGAGCAGGCCCCGGCGCCCGAGCGCGGCGTGGCGAACGGGCACGGCTGCGCGATGACCGACCTCGATCCGACGCGCCTCACGGCGCACGAGATGGCCGCGCACCTCCGTGCCGGCGACGTCTCGTCCCGGGACCTGGCGGCCGCGCACCTGGAGCGGATCCACGCCACGGATCGCGGCCTCCATGCGTGGCTGACCGTCGACGACGAGCGCGCGCTTGCCGAGGCCGATGCCGCCGACGCCCGCCTTGCCGCGGCCCGTGCGGATGGCGGCGGCGCCGTCGACGCGCTCCACCCGCTGCTCGGCATCCCGGTGGCGCTCAAGGACCTGGTGTCGGTCGCCGGCGGCCAGTGCACCGCCGGCTCGCGGATCCTCGACGGCTACCTCGCCCCGTTCGATTCCCACGTCACGGAGCGGTTGCGCGACGCCGGCGCGGTGATCCTGGGCAAGACCAACATGGACGAGTTCGCGATGGGCTCGTCGACCGAGCACTCGGCCTTCGGCCCGACGGCCAACCCATGGGACCTCGACCGGGTGCCGGGCGGCTCGAGTGGCGGCTCGGCGGCGGCGGTGGCCGCCAACCAGGTCCCGCTCGGGATCGGGACGGACACCGGCGGCTCGATCCGCCAGCCCGCCGCGCTGTGCGGGATCGTGGGCATGAAGCCGACCTACGGGCGGGTGAGCCGCTACGGGATCGTCGCGTTCGCGAGCAGCCTCGACCAGATCGGCCCGCTCGCGCGCGACACGCGCGACGCCGCCGCGCTGCTCCACGCGGTCTCGGGGCGCGACGCGCGCGACTCGACGTCCGCGCCGGTCCCCGTGCCGGACGACCTGCTCCACCTGCCCGACTCCGATGACGAGGCGGCCTCGTGGCTGCGGGGCAAGCGGTTCGGGCTGCCCCGCGAGTACTTCGTGAGCGGCATGGAGCCCGGCGTCGAGGCGCGGGTGCGCGAGGCGGTGGCGGCGCTCGAGGCGGCCGGCGCGATCGTCGAGGAGGTCAGCCTGCCGCACACCGACTACGGGCTCGCGACCTACTACATCGTCGCGCCGGCCGAGGCATCGTCCAACCTCGCGCGCTACGACGGCGTCCGGTTCGGCTACAGCGTCCGTGGCGGCGACGACTACCTGGCCGACTACCTCGCGACCCGCGGCCAGGGGTTCGGCGCCGAGGTCAAGCGCCGGATCATGCTCGGCACGTACGGGCTGTCGGCCGGCTACTACGACGCGTTCTACGTCAAGGCCCAGAAGGTGCGGACGCTGATCAAGCGCGACTTCGACCGCCTGTGGGAGGCGGGGTTCGACGCCCTGGTCGCGCCCACCTCGCCATCGGTCGCCTTCCCGTTCGGTGCCCGGATGGCCGATCCCGTGCAGATGTACCTGTCCGACGCGTGCACGCTGCCGGTGAACATGGCCGGGCTGCCCGGGATCTCCGTCCCGTGCGGGCTGTCGGAAGGGCTGCCGGTCGGCCTCCAGCTCATCGGCGCCGCGTGGTCCGAGGCCGCGCTGTTCCGCGCCGCCCGGGCCTACGAGGGCCTGACGGCAGACGCCGACTGGCGTCGGGTCGAGCCGCGGGACCTGCCACGCCTCGACGATCCATCCGCGCCGACGCCGGCCGAGCGGGTCGCCGCGTCCCGGGCGGCCGAGTAGGGTCGTCCGGCTCTCGTCCTCGACAGGCGCCCTCGCCACCATCTCGGGCGGAGGTGCAGGGATGCGCAAACGGGTCATTGTCGGGTCGACGATCGCGGCCATCTGCTGGGCCGGCTACTACCGCACGCGACGCTGGTGGGCGACCTGGGGTGTCGACTCCGCCGAGCGAGACCGCGCGCTGCCGGGCGACGGCCTGGTGCCCGAGCCGACCATGAGCGACACGCGCGGGATCACGATCGCGGCGCCGCCGTCAGCCGTGTGGCCGTGGATCGTCCAGCTGGGCTATGGCCGCGGCGGCTGGTACAGCTACGACCGGGTGGACATGCGCGGCGGCAGCGCCGACGAGATCCGGCCGGAGTGGCAACAGCTGGCGGTCGGCGACGTGGTGCCGACCGACCCGGATGGCGGGTTCGAGGTCCGCGCCCTGGAACCCGGGCGCGCGCTGGTCCTGACGGTCGACAACGAGCTCGTGGCGCGGCAGCGGGGCATGTCCACGGCAACGGATGGCGTCCCGGTCGGCCTGGCCACGTCGGGTCGGTTCATGCAGGCGTCGATGCCGTCCGAGTTCGCGGTGTCCTGGGCGTTCGTGCTCGAGCCGCTCGACGGGGACCGGACGCGCCTGATCGAGCGCGTGAGGGGCCGGTTCGGCCAGGGGACACCCGCGACGCGCGCGCTCGGGCCGCTGCTCGGCTTCGGCGTGTTCCTGATGACGCAGCGCCAGATGGTGGGGATCCGCGAGCGAGCAGAGGCCGCCCCGCACGTCGTGATCGGGCAGCCGATGGACCAGCCGGACGAGCCGCCGACGGCCGTGGAGCACGAGGAGCCCGTCCTGGCGCCCGCGTGACGCAGCCTGTCCGGACCATCGCCGGGCCGCCGGATCGGCCCACCGCGATGCCGTACCCTAGGCCGTCATGAGCGCCGACGAGACCCTCACCGTCCATCCGGTCGTCACCGACCGCCCGCCGCTCGCCGGTCGCGCGCTCGCTCGGCGCGTGCTCGACGTCCCGCCGTCCGGCATCCGGCGGTTCTTCGACATCCTGGCCACGATGGACGACGTGATCAGCCTCGGGGTGGGGGAGCCCGACTTCGACACCCCGCGCGAGATCGTCGAGGCGGGCGTCGAGAGCCTCCGCGAGGGCCGGACGCACTACACCTCGAACTTCGGCACGATCGAGCTGCGGCGTGCGCTGTCCGAGCACCTCGAGCAGCGCTACGGCGTCCGCTACGACCCGGCCACGGAGATCCTGATCACCGTCGGCGCGTCGGAGGCCGTCGACCTCGCGCTGCGGGCGACCTGCGACCCGGGCGACGAGGTGATCCTCCACGAGCCGTCGTACGTGGCGTACGTGCCCGCGATCGTGTTCGCGGGCGGCGTGGTGCGCTCCGTTGCCACCCGCTTCGAGGACGACTTCGCGCTCGACCCGGCCGCCGTCGAGGCGGCGATCACGCCGCGGACCAAGGCGCTGTTCCTGGGCTACCCGGCGAACCCGACCGGCGCGGTCCTCAACGACGACGTCCAGGACGAGCTGGCGCGGATCGCACGCGACCACGACCTGCTCGTGTACAGCGACGAGATCTACGACCGGCTGGCGTACGGCACCTACCGCCACCGCGCGTTCAGCTCGCTGCCCGGGATGCGCGAGCGCACGATCCTGATGGGCGGCTTCTCGAAGGCCTATGCGATGACGGGCTGGCGCGTCGGCTGGATGTGCGCCCCGGCGCCGATCCTGGAGGGCATCGTCAAGGTCCACCAGTACGGGATCATGTCCGCGCCCACCGTCGCCCAGGACGCGGCCCTCGCGGCGCTCCAGGGCGGCGAGCCGCACGTCGCCGCGATGGTGGCCGAGTACGACCGCCGCCGCCGGCTGCTGGTCGACGGGCTCAACCGGATCGGGCTGCCGACGTTCGAGCCGCGCGGCGCGTTCTACGCCTTTCCGAAGATCACCTCGACCGGCCTCACGTCCGACGAGTTCACGGAGCGGCTGCTGCGCGAGGAGCAGGTGGCGGTCGTTCCCGGCAACGCGTTCGGCCCGTCGGGCGAGGGGCACGTGCGGATGTGCTACGCGACGGCGTACGAGCAGGTCGAGGAAGCCCTGGTCCGGATCGGCCGGTTCGTCGAGCGGGTGCGTCCCGCCTGAGGCGACCGGGGGCCGGATCGCAGGCCCGCCCGGTGACCTTCGTCACTTCCTCGACCGGCGCCTGCGGCGCACGCTCGTGGTTCCGGGATCCCGACCGGCGCGGTCGGGGCTTCCCGCCCCGTTCAAGGTGGTGCGCCCCATGACCCGAGCCCTCGTCGTTCATCACGATATCGACCTCGCCGACCAGGAGGTGGAATCGCTCCGCCGGCTCGGCTATGACGTCGAGCAATGCAGCGGTCCCACCGCGAACACCTGCCCCATCCTCAACGGCGGAACCTGCCACCTCGCGGCCGAGGCGGACGTCCTCGTGTACGACGCGTGGGCGAGCGGCGACACCGATGGCTCCGGAGATCTCATCTCGGGGCTCCGCCAGCTGCATCCGTCGATCCCGCTCGTGCTCACGACGCCCGGCATCGGGTATGCGTGGGAGCCGTCGGGCGACCGCGGCGTCGTGGAGCTCCAGGGCCAGCCCACGGGTGCGCGCCTCCACGAGGCCATCCAGCAGGCGATCATGGGCCAGCAGGCGATGACCGAGCCTGCGGAGGGACACGAAGCCGGCGTAGTCGCTCGATCACGCCGGTGGCGCCGTCTATGCCAAACTCTGGGGCATGCTCGGTGCGCTGCTCGTCCTGTCCGGCCTCGTCGCGCTCGTCTACGGATCCTGGCGGGGATACCACGCGGCGAGGTCCGCGCTCGCGCCGCTGATCCGGGACGGTGAGCCCACCCGCAGCCTGATCGAGGCCGGGCGCCCGATCCTCGGCCGCGCCCGGGTCCGCGTCGCGGTGCGCCACGTGCTCCAGTCCGTCGGCTGGCTGGCGATCGCGATGTACGGGCTGTACCTGGCAACGGTCGGCCTCACGGTGCGCTCGTGACCGCAGCCGTGGAGCGCGCCGCGGACGTCCTCGAGCGCTACGAGCCCGTGATCGGGATCGAGGTCCACTGCCAGCTGCGGACCGAATCGAAGATGTTCTGCAGCTGCTCCACCGCCTACGACGGGGCGCCGCCCAACAGCCACGTGTGCCCGGTCTGCCTCGGGCTGCCGGGGACGCTGCCGGTGATCAACCGGCGCGCGGTCGAGATGGTCATCGCGACCGGGCTGGCGATCGAGGCCGCGATCCCCGAGCGCACCCAGTGGGAGCGCAAGAACTACTTCTACCCGGACCTGCCCAAGGGATACCAGATCAGCCAGTACGCGATCCCGCTGGCGGCGCGGGGGCGGCTGGCGATCGAGACATCCGGCGGCCCGTTCACGGTCGGGATCACCCGTGCCCACCTCGAGGAGGACACGGCGAAGCTCATCCACGCGGACGCCGCAGGGCGCGGCGGGCCGTCGCGCCTCGCTGGTGGACTTCAACCGGTCCGGGGCGCCGCTGATGGAGATCGTCACCGAGCCCGACATCCGGTCCGCGGAGCAGGCGCGCCGCTACGCGGAGGAGCTCCAGCTGCTGCTCCGCGCGATCGGGGTCAGCGATGCGGACATGGAGCGCGGCCAGATGCGGGTCGAGGCCAACGTGTCGCTCCGGCCGCGCGGGACCGAGGCGTTCGGGACCCGGGTCGAGGTCAAGAACATGAACTCGTTCCGGGCCGTGGAGCGTGCGATCGCGTTCGAGATCGAGCGGCAGGCGCACGCGCTCGACACGGGCGATCCGCTGTCGATGGAGACGCGCGGCTGGGACGACGGGCAGCAGGCGACGTACCGGATGCGCTCGAAGGAGACGTCCGAGGACTACCGCTACTTCCCCGAGCCGGACCTGCCGCCGCTCCACGTCGAGCCGGCCTGGATCGACGGGGTGCGTGCCGGCCTGCCGGAGCTGCCCGCGGCCCGGCGATCCCGCTACGTCGCGCTCGGGATCACCGGCTACGACGCGGCGGTGATCGTCGCGGACCCGGCGATGACGACCGCGTTCGAGGCGATCTCCGGGGCCGGGTCGGCGCCCGCCAAGGAGGTCGCCAACTTCGTGAGCGGGCCGCACGCCCGGGCGGTCAAGGCCGGTGGCCTCAACGACCGGGGCACGGCCGGAGCCTCGGATCCGGCCGGCATCGCGCGCCTGATCGAGGCCATCGCGGAGGGTCGCGTGTCCCGGCCGACCGGGCGCGACCTGCTCGACCGCCATCTCGCGGATGGGCTTCCCGCCGACGAGCTGCTCGCGAGTGCGGGGCCCGGCCCGATCTCCGATGACGCCTCGCTGCTCGAGCTCGTCGACACGGTGATCGCCGCCAACCCCAGGGCCGTCACCGACTATCGGGCCGGAAAGCCGGTGACCGGGTTCTTCGTCGGCCAGGTGATGAAGGCGACCCGTGGCGCCGCCGATGCCGCGCGGGTCACGGCGCTGGTGCACCAGCGCCTCGACGACACGGAGGGTTAGCCGTTGGGCGTGCTCAATCTCGTGCTCTGGGCCGCGGGCGTGGCGCTGATCGCCACCGGGTTCGTGCGCGCCAGGGGGCCGTACCGGCGATACATGATGCTCCGGGAGCAGGATGCCAACGTCGCCCGCTACGAGGCGTGGCGCGGCGGCTCGCGACCGGATGCGCGGACCGGGGCGTCGGTCGCGATGCAGCTGCTCCGCCGCCAGTGGCAGATCGGGGTCGGGATCCTGGTGGTGGGGATCGTCCTGGTGCTGGCGGGGTTCGCCGTCCGCTGACCCGTGGCGAGCTCCCGGCGAGCTCGCGCCGATCACCCGGGCGGCGCGGCGATCAGCCCAGGCGCAGGCGGCTGACCTCGATCGAGGTGCAGCGGTCCATCACGACGGGGATGCCGCCGTCGGCCGCGATCCTCGCCGCCTCCCAGCTCACGATGCCCAGCTGCAGCCACAGGCAGCCGGCGCCCGCGGCCACGGCCTCGCGGGCGTGCCCGGGGCAGGCGGCGGCGTTGCGGAACACGTCGACGATGTCGACGGGACCCTCGGCGGCAACGGCCGCGGCCAGGTCCGGGTAGCAGCGACGGCCGAGGACCTCGGTCTCGCGCGGGCTGACCGGGACCACCTCGTAGCCGGCGTCCATCAGGTGGGCCATCACGCCGTGCGAGGGACGGAACGGACGCGACGAAGCCCCGATCACCGCGATCCGCCTCGCAGACCGCAGGAGGTCGGCGATCGCGGCGTCGTCGAGCAGGGGCGCTTGCCACCGCCCCTCGTGCAGGTCGAGGATGTCCCGGAGCCGCTCGCGCTCGGTCGAGCCGCCGGGCCTGGGTTCGTGATCGTCCATCCGTCCTTCGGGATCCTGTCGCGGGCCGTGTAGCAGGTAGATGCGCGACCCACGGATGATTGCACGGGAAACGCCGGGACAGGCATACTCTCCCCAGCCGCACGGGTCCCGACCATGGAGGCCGCAGGGAGGCCGCGACCCGCGACCGGCGAACCGGCGCAACCACGTCGCGCCGCGAACAACCTCGGCGACTGCGAGACCATTCTGGCTCGCGCGCCGACTATCGAGGAGGAGCAACCTTGCGGACCAGCACCCGACTCGTCGCCCTGGTGGGCGCCGCGTCGTTCGTCTTTGCCGCTTGTGGCGGCAGCACCGCCACCACCGCGCCCCCCGCCAGCCAGGCACCCGAGTCCATGGCACCCGAGTCCATGGCACCGGAGTCCATGGCACCGGAGTCCGTGGCCCCGACGTCGAACCTCAAGATCGGCGTTGTCACGGATATCGGGACGCTCAACGACAAGGGCTACAACGAGTACAGCTTCAAGGGCGCCGAGGACGGCGCCACCGAAATCGGCGCACCTGCGCCGCAGTCGACCGTGCCGAAGGACGCCTCCGAGTACGCGGCCGACATCCAGGCGTTCATCGACCAGAAGTACGACATCATCGTCACCGTCGGGTTCAACCTGACGAACGACACGGTCGCCGCGGCACACGCCAACCCCACGATCCACTTCGTGGGCGTGGACCAGTCCCCGGTGTGCGTCGATGAGACGGGCGCCCCGGATGCCACCTTCGCCTGCAAGGGCGACGCCAAGACCCTCGTCCCGAACTACACCTCGCTGTACTTCGCGGAGGACCAGGCGGGCTATCTCGCCGGGATCGTCGCGGCGTACGCGTCCAAGAACGGCTCGGTCGGTGCCATCGGCGGCACCACGCTGTGCGCTCCGTGCGTGCGCTACATCCAGGGCTATGAGCTCGGCGCGAAGTCGGTCAAGTCCGACATCAAGGTGAGCACGGCCTACGTCACGAACGACTTCTCCGCGGCCGCCTTCAACGACCCGGCCGGCGGCAAGACGTTCGCCCAGACATTCATCAAGGCCAACGGCGTGGACGTCCTGTTCCAGGTCGCGGGCAAGACCGGCAACGGCGTCCTCGAAGCCGCCTGCCAGGCCGGCATCGACGGCATCGGCGTCGATGTCGACCAGTGGGTGTCCATCGGGGCGCCCAACAACTCGTGCATCATCACGAGCGCTGAGAAGCACGTCGAGTCGGCCGTGAAGCAGGCCATCGTCGGCATCGCCGCCGACAACCTGGCCGCGGGCGACGTCCTGTTCAACGCCGCCAATGACGGCATCGGCGTGTCGCCGTTCCACGACGCCGCCTCGATGTTCGGTCCCGAGGTCCAGACGGCCCTCGATACCGCGCTCGCCGGCATGAAGGCGGGCACGCTCAAGACCTGCCCCGACACCGGCTGCGGCGTCTACACGCCCTAGCCTCCACCGGGTAAACGGTTCGGACGGGTCGGCTGCTTGCGGCCGACCCGTCCGCATAACCGCCCAGCGCGTACTGCCGGAGTCATCGCTCATGGCCGACTCGACGGGAACGATCGTCGCCCCGGCGCTCGAGATGCGAAGCATCACGAAGCGGTATCCGGGTGTGGTGGCCAACGACAGGATCAGCCTCGAGGTCCGCCCCGGGGAGATCCATGCCCTGCTGGGCGAGAACGGCGCCGGCAAGACCACCCTCATGAACGTCCTGTACGGGCTGGCAACACCCGACGTGGGCGAGATCCTGCTCGATGGGTCGCCGGTGCAGATCGCCGGCCCCGCCGACGCGATCGCCCGTGGCATCAGCATGGTCCACCAGCACTTCATGCTGGTGCCGGTGCTCACGGTGGCCGAGAACATCCTCCTGGGGGAGGAGACGATGGCCAACCGGTTCTTCCTCGATCGCAGGGAGGCGCACAAGCGGATCATCGAGCTCGGCCGGCGGTTCGACTTCGAGATCGACCCCGAGGTCAAGGTCGGCTCGCTGTCGGTGGGCTGGCAGCAGCGCGTGGAGATCCTCAAGGCGCTGTACCGGAACGCGCGGATCCTCGTCCTCGACGAACCGACCGCGGTGCTCACGCCCCAGGAGACGGAGGAGATCTTCGCCGTCCTCCGGCGGCTGGCGGCCGAGGGCCACAGCATCGTATTCATCAGCCACAAGCTGTACGAGGTCCTCGAGATCGCGGACCGGATCACCGTCATCCGGCGTGGCCGCGTGGTCGGCGAGCGCACGCCGGCCGAGACCGACGAGGACGACCTGGCCGAGCTGATGGTCGGTCGCGAGGTCCAGCTGACCGTCGACCGGGGCACGTCGCATCCGGGTGCCACGGTGCTCAACGTGACCGGGCTCGAGGCGAGCGACGACCGAGGTCACCCGATGGTCAGGGGCGTCGACCTCGAGGTTCGTGCCGGCGAGATCTTCGGCATCGCCGGCGTCGCCGGGAACGGCCAGGACGAGCTGGTCGAATCGATCATCGGCCTGCGCCATCCCACGACGGGCACGGTCACCCTCGACGGGCTGGACATCACCGCGTACACCCCCCGCCAGATGAACGAGGCACAGGTCGCGTACGTTCCCGCGGACCGCCACCGGTTCGGCCTGATCCTGTCGTTCCCGCTGGCCGACAACCTGGTCCTGACCAGCTACTACCGGCCGCCCTATGCCCGCGGGCTCATCCGCGACCGCGAGGCGATCGATCGGGACGCCGCCACGGCGGTCGAGAAGTTCGACATCCGGACGCCGTCCGCAACCGTCAAGGCGAGCACGCTGTCCGGTGGCAACCAGCAGAAGGCGGTCGTCGCCCGCGAGTTCGACCGGGACCTCAAGCTGCTGATCCTCGACCAGCCGACGCGCGGCCTCGACGTGGGCAGCATCGAGTTCATCCACCGCCAGGTGATCGCCAAGCGCGACGCGGGCACCGCGGTGCTGCTCGTCTCGGCGGAGCTCGACGAGGTCCTCGAGCTGTCCGACCGGATCGGCGTCATGTACGAGGGCCGGATCGTCGCCGTCCTCGACGGCCCCACCGCGGACAAGAACGCGGTCGGCCTGCTGATGGCGACCGGTGGCGAGGAGCGCGACCCGGCTGCCCGCCCGGTGACGGGAGCCGTGGCATGAGCGAGGTTCGCCGGCCCGGCTGGCTGCGGCCGCGGAAGGTCTCGGCTGCGGGCATCTGGTCGATCGTCGCGGTCCCGGTCACGGTCATCGTCCTGTCGGTGCTGCTGGGCGCGGCGATCGTGCTCTTCTCGGAGCTGCTGGTCCCGGGCAAGGAGTTCGACTGGGGCCTGCCGCTGGTCGCCTATGGCGCGCTGATCGAGGGCGCGCTGGGCAACCCGGACGCGGTCGTCTCGACGCTCGTCAACTCCACGCCGCTGCTGTTCGGCGGCCTCGCGGTCGGCTTCGGCTTCAAGGCGGGGCTGTTCAACATCGGCGCGCAGGGCCAGTTCCTGGTCGGCGCCCTGGGGGCCGTGATCGTGGGCGTCCAGCTGGCCGACGCGCCCGCGATCGTCGCGATCCCGGCCGCGGCCCTGGCGGGCTTCGTCGCGGGCGGCCTGTGGGGCTTCGTGCCGGGCTTCCTCAAGGCGGTCTCGGGCGCCCACGAGGTCGTCAGCACGATCATGATGAACTACATCGCGGTCCAGCTCCTGGCGGCGCTCGTGAGCGGTCCGCTCAAGGTGCCCAAGTCGCCGTCCCCGGTCACGTTCGACGTCGGCAACGCGGCGTTCCCGGTGATCCTGGGGCGCAACGGGCACCTCGGCATCGTGCTCGCCCTGATCGCGGCGTTCTTCGTGTGGTGGCTGCTGTTCCGCACCACCTGGGGGTTCGAGGTCCGCGCCGTGGGCGCCAACCCTGACGCGTCGCGCTATGCCGGCATGCGACCCCGGCTGATCACAATCGCCACCATGACCTTCAGCGGGGCGCTGGCCGGGCTGGCCGGGACGAGCGTGCTGCTGGGCGTGACCCACACCATGACGTCGAGCTTCGGCACGACGGTCGGCTTCGACTCGATCGCGGTCGCCCTGCTCGCGCGATCGCACCCGCTGGTCACCATCTTCGCGGCCCTCCTGTTCGGTGGCATGCGGGCGGGGGCCGGGCTGATGCAGATCCGGGCCCAGATCCCGGTCGAGCTGGTGGACGTGCTCCAGGCGGTGATCCTGCTGTTCCTGGTCGCGAGCCCCGTGCTCCGCT
Source organism: uncultured Chloroflexia bacterium (assembly GCA_963749705.1). Lineage (GTDB taxonomy): Bacteria > Chloroflexota > Limnocylindria > Limnocylindrales > CSP1-4 > CAIXZV01. The sequence goes on from CAVVNQ010000015.1 coordinate 241,329, forward strand.
ACGTGCTCCGGGCGCGGGGCCCGGGCCAGGGCGAGCCCATCGTCGCGACCGGTGGCCTGGCGCCCAAGGCGGCCGCCTGATGGACATCACGCAGCTGTTCGACGCGCTGTACGCCATCCCGTTGCTGGGGATCCTGTTCCAGGCGGTCGGCTTCCTGGTCGCGGTCATCCCATCCAACGCGCCCAACATCATGAACCAGGCGACCCCGCTCGCCCTGGCCGCCCTGTGCGGCGTGCTGTGCGAGCGCTCGGGCGTGGTCAACATCGGCATCGAGGGCACGATGCTCGCGGCCGCGTTCACGGCATGGGTCGTCGGCGTTGCCGTCAACCCGATGTTCGGCAGCCCGGCGCCCGGCGAGGTGTTCGGCCTGACCATCCCGCTCCTGATCTGCCTCCTCGCCGCGGTGCTGGTGGCGGTCGTGATCTCCGCGCTCCATGCGTGGCTCTCGATCTCGCTCCGCGCGGACCAGATCATCAGCGGCACGATCATCAACATCGCGGCGTTCGGGGTGACCGGCTATCTCGACCAGCTGATCTCGCGATCCTCGCCGGCCGGTGCCGGCAGCTTCGCCGCGTTCAGGCCGCCGGCCGAGCTGATCCAGATCCCCGTGATCGGCTGGATCATCGACATGTTCCTCGCCCAGGGCCCGATCGCGATGTCCACGATCGTGATCATGGTGGGCGCCCAGATCTGGCTGTTCCGGACGCGCTGGGGGCTCCGGACGCGCGCCGTCGGCGAGCACCCGCGCGCCGCGGAGACCGTCGGCATCGACGTGATCCGGCTGCGCTACCGGAACGTGATGCTGGGCGGCGTGTTCGCCGGCCTCGGCGGCGCCTGGCTGAGCATCGAGGCCACCAACTCGTTCCAGATCGGGATGACCACCGGACGCGGCTTCATCGCGCTGGCCGCGATGATCATGGGTCGCTGGACGCCGATCGGGGCGTTCGGCTCGGCCCTCCTGTTCGCACTGTTCCTCCAGATCAGCCAGCTGATCAAGATCGCGCCCCCGACGGGCGACCTGGGGGTCGTGATGCGGTCGGTGCCCGCGCAGCTGTGGGATGCGCTCCCGTACCTGCTCACGATCGTGATCCTGGCCGGCGTCGTCGGTCGGAGCGTCCCGCCGGCCGCCGACGGGCAGCCGTACGAGCGCGAAGCGGCGGCCTGAGCCCGTGACGCCGGGCGACGCCGAGCGGGCGGCCGCCCTCGCCGCGCTGCCGGGCCGGCCGCCGGGGGGCGAGCCGCGACCGGTGATCCTGGACTGCGACCCCGGACACGACGATGCGCTGGCGATCCTCCTGGCCTGCGCCTCGCCCGGGCTCGAGGTCCTGGGCGTCACGACCGTTGCCGGCAACTCGGGGCTCGCCAACACCACGCGCAACGCGCTGCGGGTGCTGACGCTGCTCGACCGGACGGACATCCCGGTGGCCGCGGGTGCGGCCCGGCCGCTGGTCCAGGATCCGCTGATCCAGCCGGCGTTCCACGGTGATTCAGGGCTGGACGGCTCGGACCTGCCCGACGCCGCGATGGGCGCACGTCCCGAGGCCGCGGTCGAGCTGATGGCGTCGCTGGTCCGCGCGTCCCCGGCGCCGGTGACGCTCGTGCCCACCGGACCGCTGACCAACGTCGCGCTGTTCCTGCGCGCCTTCCCGTCGCTCCACGATCGGCTCGGCGCGATCTCGCTGATGGGCGGCTCGCTGGGCGCGGGCAACACCACGGCCTCGGCCGAGTTCAACATCTGGCAGGATCCGGAGGCCGCCGCGATCGTGTTCGGGGCGGGCGTCCCGATCCTGATGGCGGGCCTGGACGTGACCCACCAGGCGCTGGTGCTGCCGGAGGACGTTGCCCGGCTGGAGGCGCTGGGCACCCGGACCGGGCACGTGTTCGCGGACCTGATGCGGTTCTTCGCCATCCACCACCGCAACCGGTACGGCTGGCCCGGCCCGCCGATCCATGATGCGGTCGCGGTCGGGGTGCTGGTCGCCCCGTGGCTCGTCGAGCGCCGCCGGATGCGCGTCGACGTCGAGATCGGCGATGGGCTGACCCGGGGGCGAACGGTCGGGGACGAGGAGGGGATCAGCGGCCGGCCGCCGAACGCGGAGGTTGGGATCCGGCTCGATCGGGAGGGGCTCATCGACCTCGTCGTCGACGCCGTCGCGCGCTTCCCCTAGGATCGGGAGCATGCCGACCACGCCGCCGCCCGCCGCGCGCGAAACCGCCGATCCGTACGCCGCCACGCCGCTCGAGCTCGGGTTCGACCCGGCCGACCCGTCGTTCATCGCCGACCCGTACCCGGTGTACGCGCGGCTGCGCACGGACCACCCGCTGCTGTGGAACCCCGACACCAGCCAGTGGATCGTGTCCCGGTTCGGGGACGTCAACGCGCTGCTCCGGGACCGGCGCCTCGGCCGCACCTATCTCCACGTCGCGACCCACGAGGAGATGGGCCACGCGTCACCTCCCGAGTTCCAGGACCCGTTCTGGACGCTGGTGCAGGACGGGATGCTGGACCGCGAGCCGCCGGACCACACGCGTCTCCGGCGGCTGGTGTCCAAGGCGTTCACCCCGGCCACCGTGGAGGGGCTCCGAGGTCGGATCGAGACGATCGTCGACGGGCTGCTGACGGCGGCGATCGCCAAGGGCGAGTTCGACCTGATCGCGGACGTGGCCGAGCCGCTGCCGGTCACCGTGATCGCGGAGCTGCTCGGGGTGCCCGAGGCGGACCGCCACCTGCTCCGGCCCTGGTCGTCCGACATCTGCCTGATGTACGAGCTCAACCCGCCCGAGGAGAGCCAGCACCGGTCGGTCGCGGCGAGCGTCGCGTTCGGCGACTACCTGCGGGAGCTGGCACGGGACCGGCGGCAGCATCCGGGCGACGACCTGATCTCGGGCCTCGCGCAGGTCGCGGAGGCCGGGGACATCCTGACCGAGGGCGAGCTCGTGGGGACGTGCGCGCTGCTGCTCAACGCGGGGCACGAGGCGTCCGTCAACGGCGCGGGCAACGCGTGGTGGACGCTGTTCCGGCACCCCGACGCGCTCGCGGGGCTGCGGGCCGACCCGTCGCTCGTTCCGACCGCGCTCGAGGAGCTGCTGCGGTTCGACACGCCGTTGCCGATGTTCGAGCGCTGGGTGCTCGAGGACATCGAGCTGTATGGGGTGCGGATCCCGCGCGGGGCCGAGCTCGCCCTCCAGTTCGCGTCGGCGAACCGGGACCCGGACGGCTTCGACCGGGTGGACGAGCTGGTGCTGGACCGCAGGCCCAACCCGTACCTATCGTTCGGTGCCGGGATCCACTACTGCCTGGGCGCGCCGCTGGCCAAGCTCGAGATGGGGATCCTGTTCCGCGAGATCCTCGCGCGGATGCCCGCCCTCGAGCTCCGCGAGCCGCCGGCCTGGAAGCCGACGTTCATCCTGCGGGGGCTGCAGTCGCTGCCGGTCTCAGCGGGACGTGACGCCACCTGACATGCTGAAGCACCCGGCCTGAGAGATCCTGGCCGGGTGCGGGGTCGGACCCAGGTGGCTCAGCTGGCGGGCGTGAGCCAGACCGGGTAGTCGGTCACGTTCTCCGGCGAGCCGTCCTTGGCCGAGTAGTCGAGCACCCGCAGGGTGCCCCACTGCGCCTTCGAGACCGAATAGCTCAGCTGCGCCGAGAACGTGCCCCAGCAGCCCGTGCCGCAGGTGGCCATCACCTGCTGGTCGACGAGCCGGGTACCGGCGGCGTCCATCAGCTGGACCCGGAACGTCGCCTCGAACACGTTGGCCAGACCGGTGACCGTGCCCGGGTTGCCGAGCGCGGCGCCCCAGGCGGGGCGGTCGACGAAGATCGCCGGCAGCTGGTCGTGATAGTCGGCGCGGCCGACCGGGTGGTCGAGGATCAAGGCCCTCACCGCCGAAGATCGTGACCGGCTGTCCGTCGAGCTTGAACAGGACCCCGTCGACGGTCGAGAACTGGGTCAGCGTGTAGACGACCTGCGACAGCCGCCCGAACATCGAGGCGCTGCCGCCGCCGGTCTCGTATTCGCGGGACAGGTCGATGGTGGCGACGCCGCCGGTGATCGACAGGCCGAGCAGCTGCGTGCCGGCCGGGATCGTCGTGACCAGCGCGGGGCTGGCCGCCTGCTCCCTGGCGTTGGGGCCGGCGAGCAGCTCGCGGATGGCGGCGGTCGCGACGGCCTGAGTCCTGGGGATCTCTCGCAGGACGGGCACCAGGTGCTCGTTCGCCAGGAAGTAGGCGCGGACGATGACCGTGGCCGTGGGCGCCGGTGTGGCGGTGGGCGCCGTCGTCGGGCCCGTGGACGGGGTCGTGGAACCGGTGGGCTGCGCCGTCGGCGTCGGCGAGGCCGTGTCCGGCGTGACGTCGGCGGTCGGGACCTCGACCGACGGGTTGCTGGTGGCGGGTGGCGTGGCGGGCGTGCCCAGGGCGCCCGTCGCGGGCGAGCACGCCGCGGCGAGCAGCACGACGGCTGCGAGGACGGTGATCGATGTCAGCGAGCGGGTGGTGGCGATCATGGCTGGGACCTCGATGTGGGCTCCGATGCCCCACGAGCATCGCCCGCGCGCGTCACGCGCCCAGCACCGGCGGGTAACGATCCGGTGACAGGCAGCGTCAACGAGAACACCATGCCGCCGCCGGGGCGCCGGCGCGCGGTCAGCGTTCCGCCGACGAGCGCGGCATGCTCCCGGGCGATCGCCAGCCCGAGCCCGGAGCTGCCGCCGCGCCGCGACGGGTCGGCCTTGTAGAAGCGATCGAACAGATGGGGCATGGCATCGGATGCCACCCCGGGTCCACGGTCGGCGACCACGATCACCGCGCCGTCGCGGGTACCCGTGAGCGACACCTCCACCGGCGCGCCCGGCGCATGGTCCCGGGCGTTGTCGAGAAGGTTGCCCAGGATGCGGTCGAGCCGGCGCGGCTCGGATTCCACGACCACCGGGTCCCGCGGCAGCGACACCTCGGCCTCGGGCAGCCGGGCGGCGACGACGCCGGTCACGATCCGGCCGAGATCCACGGGTTCCAGCGCGGCCTGCTCGGCCTGCGCGTCGAAGCGCGAGACCTCCATCAGGTCGTCGACGAGCACCCGCAGCCGCCGGACGTCGGCAACGAGGAGCTCGGCGGCCCGTCGCGCGTCGGGCGTGAGGCGGTCGAGTCCCGTCTCGATCAGCGACGCCTCGGCGACCAGGGCGGTCAGCGGTGTTCGCAGCTCGTGCGAGACGTCCGCGACGAAGTCCCGGTTCTGGCGCTGCGCCGCTTCCAGCCGGACGACGGTCGTCTCCAGCGAGTCGGCCATGCGATTGAACTCGGCCGCCCAGCGTCCGAACTCGTCCCGACCCTCCTCGGGCACCCGTGCCGAGAGGTCGCCCCGCGCGATCCGGCGGGCCGCCTCGCCGGCGGCGGCGACCGGCTGCAGGATCCGTCGCGCGATGACGCGGGCGGTGAGCAGCGCCACCAGCACCGCGATCAGCGCCGCGGCCGCAAGCCCGAGCCGGAGCTGGGCCAGCGCATCCTCGACCGGGCGGGCGGAGAACACGAAGTAGAGATCCGGCGGGCCGCCCACCCGGCCGCCCACCACGAGGGCCGGCCCACCCGACAGGTCCAGCCACGCGTAGCCCAGCTGTCCGTCGGCCACGATCTGGCGGAGCGAGGCCGGGATCCGGTCCGGGACGCCCTGGAGGGCAAGGCTCGACAGGTACGGGTTGCCGTCGCCGAAGTCCGCGATGACCTCGGAGTCGCCGCGCAGCCGGAACGCCGCCGGCAGGCTGCTGGCGCGGAAGCTGTCCGCGTCGGTCGGGCGCGGCTGTGCGTCCGGGAGCAGGACCGAGAGGTTGAAGTCCACCTGCTGGCGAGCGTCGGCGATCAGCCGGTCGCGCAGCGACGCATCGACGAACGCGTACGTTCCGATGCCGATCGCGGCGACGGTCACGGCGACGAGCGCCACCAGGGTCAGCGCGAGCCGGGTCCGGATGCCGCCCATCTGCTGCTCGTGCCCGCCGCTCAGCGTCTCAGCCGGCCGGCCGGGCGGCCTTGTACCCGGCGCCGCGGACGGTGAGGATCAGGGCCGGCTCGGCCGGGTCCGCTTCGACCTTGGCCCGCAGCCGGCCGATCGCGACGTCCACCAGCCGCGAATCGCCGAGGTAGTCGTAGCCCCAGACGTGGTCCAGCAGGACGTCCCGCGTGAACACCTGGCCCGGCCGGCTCGCCAGGTCGGCCAGGAGGTCGAACTCGGTCCGCGTGAGCGGCACCTCATGGCCGTCGCGCTCCACCGTGCGCCCGGCGAGGTCGATCCTCAGCGGGCCCAGCTGGATGAGGCGCTCGACGGACGGGTCCTCGTCCCGCCCTCGCCGCCGCAGGGCCGCGCGCAGCCTGGCGACCAGCTCGGGCATCTCGAACGGCTTGCGGACGTAATCGTCCGCGCCGGATTCCAGGCCGACCACGACATCGATCGTGTCGGCGCGTGCGGTGAGCATGACGATCGGCGTGGTGGCCTCGCGGCGGATGGCCCGACACACCTCGAGGCCATCCATCCGCGGCAGCATCACGTCGAGCAGGACCAGGTCAAACGGCTCCGCGCGCCAGCGTTCGAGGCCCTCGGCGCCGTCGCCGGCCGTCGTCACGGTGAAGCCCGCCGCACGCAGCCCGAGCGCGGTCACCTCGCGGATCGACGGGTCGTCCTCGACGAGCAGGATGTGCGCGTCCACGGCGCGAGTATGGCAGCGGCCGATGCGCGCGGTGAGTGCCGACGGTCAGGGCCCGCGAGCCCGAGCGTCAGCGATGCCCGTGTTCGCGGGCCAGCTCCTGCAGCCGCGCGTCGGAGATCCCGAAGTGGTGGGCAATCTCGTGATGGACGGTGTCGATCACCTTGGCGCGCATGGCCTCGGGGGTTCGGTGGTGCTGCGCGATCGTGCCCCGGAAGATCGTGATCCGCGACGGAACCGCGGCGGAGTCCGCGCCCCAGGCCGAGCGCGGCACGCCCTGGTAGATCCCATACAGTCCGGCGGCGCCAACGGAGGCGAGCTGCGCCGGCGTCGGCCAGTCCTCGACCACGATCGCGACGCTGCCCAGCCGGTCGCGGAATGCCGCGGGCAGGGCGTCGATCGCCTCGGCCACCCAGGTCTCGAACGTCTCGTCGTCGATCGGCTCGTGCATGTCGTGTGGGGAGGGTATCCCGACCGGTGGAGCCGCGACGCACGGGAGCCTGGCGTCAGCTGGTGGACACGGCCTTGAGCCCCGGCCTTGTCGTCGCGACGCGGGCGCTCCAGGGGACGCCCAGCCTGGGCAGCAGGTAGCGGTCCACCCCGTAGTAGCCGGCGACACGCCAGCCCAGGATCAGCCCGATGGCCAGGGCGAACATGACCGGGTTGACCGATGTCGAACCCGCCAGCAGGTAGGACATGTTCATGGTGGTGCCGAAGAAGGCCGCGATCCCGACCAGGGCGCCGGTCAGCAGGGCGATGCCGACGGCGAGCTCACCCAGGGCGATCAGCCAGCCGAACCAGCTCTGGGCCTGGATGTCGATCAGGAACTGGAGAAACGAGCGGTACCAGTCGAAGGTGATCGGGGCCGAGCCCTGTGCCGGCACCTTGACCGCGTTCTGCCAGTAGCCGAGCAACGATGCGCCGCCGTCCGTCCAGCCGGTACCCGAGAGCTTGTGCCAGCCCGCGACGGCCCACTCGAAGCCCAGGAAGATCCGGATCGGCAGCCAGAACAGGCCCGCCCGAGTGTTGCTGAACAGGTAGCGGGTGAACGCCGGTCCCTCGACCTCGACAACCTCGGCGCCGGGCGACCTGCGGTCCTCGAACATCAGGACCACAACGACGACCGTGAGCACCCAGAACAGAATCGTCGCGACGGTCAGCGCCGTGGACCCCTGGGCGGGGTAGAACCACGGGTTCTCCATATAGACCAGGATCACCGCCGCGATCAGCGCGAGGGGCGTGACAAGGGACCGGTAACGAGCAAGCACGGCAACCTCCCGGCGCCGCCCGGGTCCGTGGTCCGGTGATCACGGGCGGGCGACGATCGAGTGGCCATCCCGAGAGTAGGGGACGAGACCGCGGAACCCGCGTCGACGATGGTGGGGTCCCGCAATGCCCGCGGGGCGGTGCCCTTTGACGGGATGATGCGCAGCCGCACGTGAGAAGCCGCTGAGATGGCGCGGCAGCACGGACCGGGCACCGGGTGAGGTCGGCGTAGAGCCGGCATAGAGCGCGGATCGGGATCGTGCGCCGCGGGCTTCCACTACGGGCGCCGCGTCCAAGTGAGATAGGTCCGCGAAGCAGGAGCCGAGCTTCCATGACGTTCCGATCCCGCATGCGTCGCACCTGGGCGATCGCCGTGACCATCCCGCTCGTCCTGTCTGCCGTTGCTGCCTGTTCCGGGTCGACGGCAGCCACGAGCGATGCAGCCAATCCGCCGAGTGCCACCCCGGCGGCAACGCCGGTCGCGACGGCGAGCCTGCCGGCGACGGCAAGCCCGCCGGCGTCGGCAGCGCCGTCCGAGGCGGCGTCCCCGCTGACCGTGACCTCCTCACTCGCGGACGGACCGCTCGCGCGCGCCGTCGAGTGGACTGCGCGCGTTTCCGGACCCACCGACGTGGCGATCGACCGTGTCGAATTCCTGCTCGACGGGAAGGTGGCCTGGACCGAGCACAACCCGCCGTACACGTTCAACGACGACGGCAACGTGCTCATGCCGTGGGCGCTCGAGCCTGGGACGCACCAGCTCGCGATCAACGTCGTCACGGCCTCGGGTGTCGCCACTTCGGCCCCGGTCACGGTGACCACGGACCGTCCGCCGGTGCCCGAGGCGCTTCTCGACCAGCGGTTCGTGCGGACCGTGCCGGCGAGCGCGACGGGACCCGTCGGCGACTGGCACCTGAAATTCGCGGCGGACGGCGTGATCACCTTGACCGACCCATGGGGCGGAGGTGTGACCGAGGGATTCCAGGCCGCTGCGGACGGGACAATGTCCCTGTACGGGCCGGCGAACTGGGTTGCGCCGGCCTCCCTCCGCGGCAGCATCTGCGACTACGCGGAGGGCGCGGTCGCAATGGGCTGGCAGGTCAAGGGCTCCGAGCTGACGCTGTCCTCCGGCGATCGCCCCGACCCGTGTCCGGATCGCGCATTCCTGTTCGTCGGCACCTGGACGGTCAGCCCCTGAGAATCGCTTGACCGGGCGCCTCACGACGGCGACGATCCACCTTCGACCAACGGTCCTGACGCGCTGAGGGTTGCGATGGACTTTCGCCTGCTCGGATCGCTCGAGGCCGTGGCCGGTGGGGTCACGGCCGACCTTGGGCCGCCCAAGCAGCGCGCCCTGCTCGCGGTCCTGTTGCTGCACGCCGGGGAGATCGTCTCCGTCGATCGGCTGATCGACGACCTGTGGCCGGAGGCGCCGCCGCGCACGGCGGCGCACTCGATCCAGATCTACGTCTCGGAGCTGCGCAAGGCACTGTCGCGGCTCGCGCCCGGCGAGCTCATCGTCACGCGCCAGCCGGGCTACCAGCTGCAGGCGCCCGACGATGCGATCGACACCCGCCGGTTCGAGCGGCTGGTCGAGGAGGGCCTGCAGCGCCTCCGGACGGGCGACCGGGTCGGGGGCATGGAGCGGCTTCGGGCGGCCCTGACCCTGTGGCGGGGGCCCGTCCTGTCCGACTTCGCCTACGAGGAGTTCGCCCAGCCGTACATCCGGCGGCTCACCGATCGGCATCTCGACGCGATCGAGGAGCTCGCCGCCGCGGAGCTCCTGGCCGGGCTCGTCGCCGACGCGCTTTCGCTCGTGGAGGCGGCCGTTCGCGAGGACCCGCTCCGCGAGCGGTCGCGCGAGATCCTGATGCTCGCGCTCTCCCGATCGGGTCGCCACGCCGAGGCCCTCCGGACGTACCAGCGGCTCCGGGAGCTGCTCGACGACGAGCTCGGGCTGGATCCATCGCCGGCACTCCAGCAGCTCCAGCAGCGGATCCTGCTCCACGACCCGTCCCTCGCGCCGGCCTCGGAGGTTGCCGCGGGAACCGAGGAGCGGGCTCGAAATCCGTACAAGGGCCTGCGCGCGTTCACCGAGCAGGACGCCGCCGACTTCTTCGGCCGGGACGACCTGGCCGACCGCCTCGTCGACAGCCTGCGGGCCGGCCAACGCCTCGTCGCGCTCGTCGGCCCCTCGGGTTCGGGGAAGTCCAGCGTTCTCGCGGCCGGCCTGATCCCCAGGGTTCGCGCCGGCGCGATCGCGGGGTCTGTGCAGTGGGACGTCGTCCACGTCATCCCCGCGACCAACAACCTGGCTGAGATCGAAGCGACGGTGCGGACGCCGGCACCGCACCGACGGCTGCTCGTGCTCGACCAGTTCGAGGACCTGTTCGCCGTCGCCGACGAGCCGGCCAGACGGCGCTTCCTCCAGACGATCTCGGCAGCGCTCCGTGACCCGGATGGAGCGGTCACGGTCGTGCTCGCCCTGCGGGCCGACTTCTACGACCGCCCGCTGCTCGATCCGGCGTTCGCCGAGATCTTCATCCCGGGCGTCATGAACGTCGTGCCCATGACGACCGACGAGCTCAAGGCGGCCGTCGCGGGCCCTGCGGAGCGTGCCGGGGTGAGCGTCGAGCCGGGGCTGCTCGCCGAGCTCGTCGCGGACACCGTGGCGCAGCCTGCGGCGCTGCCGCTGCTCCAGTTCGCCCTGACCGAGCTGTTCGACCGCGGCAACGGCGTGACGCTGACCCTGGCCGAGTACCGGGCGCTCGGCGCGCTCCACGGGATCCTGTCGCGCCGCGCCGAGGCCCTCTACGGTGGGCTCGACGCCGCCGGACGCCAGGTCGCCATGCAGGTGTTCCTGCGCCTCGTACGTCCCGGTCGGTCACCGATCGATTCGAGGCGGAGGCCATCGCTGTCGGAGCTCACAGACCTCGACGTCGACCCGGTCGCCCTGTCCGAGGTCCTCGACAGCTTCGGCCGCCACCGGCTCCTGGCCTTCGACCGCGACCCGGTCACCGGCGACGCCACGGTCGAGGTGGCCCACGAGGCGCTGCTCCGCGAATGGGATCGCCTCGCCGGCTGGATCGATCGCCACCGCGCGGCTCTGCGGCGCCACAGCTCGTTCGCCTCGGCCGCGGAGGAGTGGGAGGCCGCCGACCGCGACCCGGACTATCTCCTGACCGGGACACGCCTGGCGGAGTTCGAGACGACGATCCGCGAGGGAGCGCTCCAGCTCACCGGGCGTGAGCGAGCGTTCCTCGAAGCGAGCCTGGAACGACGGCGCTCCGAGCAGGCGACTCAGACCGCGAGCGCCGCGGCCAGCCGCCGCCTGGAACGGCTTGCACGGATCCGCCTCGTGGGGCTCGGGATCGCGGTCGCGGCCGTGATCGTGCTCGGCGGGTACACCGCCCTGGGTCTCGCCACCCCGGTCCGGGCGCCCGTCTCGCTCATCTACAACGGGGACGGCGCGTGGTCGGTCGCGCTGATCGTCCAGGGCGGCTTCGATCGGGCGGTCACGGACTTCGGGCTGACCTCGCGCAAGATGTCCGTCATTTCCGGTCCGGCGGCGGACGACGCGATGCGGAGCGTGTCCCAGGGTGGCTCCGCGCTGGTGGTCGCGGCGGCCGTGGACGCCAACGTGGATTCCGTCGCGGCGGACTTCCCCGACACGCGCTACGCCGTGATCGACTTGCCCGCCGCGGAGCCCAACGTGATCCACCTGGCGTTCGGTGACAACGAGAGCTCGTTCCTCGCCGGCGTGGTGGCGGCGAAGACGACGCGTACCGGCACGATCGGCTTCATCGGGGGCGCGGACGGTCCCGTGATCTGGCCGTTCGCCGCGGGCTACGAGGCCGGGGCCCGGGCGGTGGACCCGTCGATCCGGATCCTGTCGGCGTACCTCGGCCGGGACGGCGACTACGAGGCCTACGTCGACCCGGCGGGCGCGTCCTCGGAGGCCATGTCGCAATTCCGCGGCGGCGCCGACGTCATCTTTGCGGCCGCGGGCGACTCGGGTGTCGGCGTGTTCAGTGCGGCGACCAGCGAATCGACAGCGCAGGGACGCCAGCTGTGGGCGATCGGCGTGGACTCGGACCAGTACGTAACCGTGGGCGACAACCCGGTCAACGTCGGCTGGCGCGACTGGCAGCCGCACATCCTGACATCGGTCCTCAAGCGGATGGACACCGCGGTGTACGACCTGCTGGCGCAGTACGCACGTGGCGATCTCGCGACCGGTACGCGGCGCCTCGGCCTCGCCGCCCATGGGGTCGACCTCTCGACCAGCGGCGGCTTCATCGATGGGCTTCGCGCCGAGATCGACACCTGGCGCGCGCGGATCGTCGCGGGGTCCGTCGCGGTGCCGTGCATCCCGGTCGGGCGCGAGGCCCAGGCTGGCGCGCTGGGCATCGACCCGACCGGGTGCGGCGGCTGACCTCGGCCCCGCCGGCGGCAATGGCTGGGTCAGGGAATGACGGCGATCCCGACGTAGTGATCGTCGATCCCCTCCGCGTCGCACGAGTTGGTCGGGTAATACGTCCCGACGAGGGTCCCGGCACCGTGCATGCCCGCGAGGCTGCCGGTGCCGCCCGTGACCACCCAGCTGCCTTGGTCCTGCGGGTCGCAGGGGCGGACGCTCGCATGGATGTGGACATCGAAGGACCCGCCCGCGCAGGTGAACGTCTCGTGGACGTCGAACACGAGCGCCGCGCCGCGACCAACGACCCGTGTGTCCTGCGCCAGGGTTCCGGCGTCGCAGTCCGGCAGCCCGGTGGCCGTGAACGTTGCCGGCCCTTCGAACCCGACGTGGGCGTCGATCGTCACCGGCGTGGCAGCCGCGCCGCGGACCGGCGACACCGCCAGCGCGAGGAGCATCGAGGCCCCGATGAGAGAAGCAGATCGCCTGCGCATCTGTGCGCCTCCTGATCGCGGGTCGTGTCGCTGGCGACACCACTCCGGGCGACCCGTTCCCGAGTGGCGCCCGCCCAGCGTCCACGCTGCGCTCTATCGCGGCTCTACGCGGCCGCTTCGCTTCCTCTGCGCAACGGTGGGACGTGGCGAGGGCCCGTGGCGAGGCCTGCCGGATCAGCGGTTGGTGTGCTCCGTCGCGACCGTCCCGATGCGCTCGATCCCGGCGAACACGTCCGCGTAGTCGCGTACGGTTGTCGCGATCCCGGCCGGCTCGGGAGTGGGTGCAGCCCCGGCCACCGACGGGACCGACGGCGCGGCCGCCGCCGCGACCTCGCTCGCCACCGTCGACACGACCCCGGCCGCGCGCCCGATCCAGCGCGGGAGGAATGCCGAGTTCGGGATCGTGCCGGCATCCATGCCGCTCGTCGTCCGGCGCAGCAGCGCCTCGATCTCGGGGCGGAGCCCGAGCGCCACGCCCCATACCAGGGCCTGGTCCGGGGTCTCGAGCCACTTGAGGCCAGTCGCCGTAACGGCGTCATCGAGCGTCGCCGACGTCGCGAACGTTGCCTTGAGCGTGCGGCGATACGCGGCCAGCTGGGCCTTCATCACGGCGCCCTCGTGCGTGCGCGAGGCCATGAACCGGGCCAGGAGCCAGGTCGCGACGCCGCCGCCCGCGATGCCCAGGCCGACCCCGTAGACGAGCCCCTGGTCCGTGGCGCCCGCGGACGCCACCACCAGGCCGGCGACGACCTCGACCGCCGCCAGCCCCTCCCACTTCCAGCGGGCGATGAACGAGAGTCCCTTGATCCAGCCCTTGCGGCGGGCGTAGTTCTCGACGAACGTCGCGAACCCGAGCGGCGGATGGAACCGCAGCGCGCGATCGCCGGGGATGTACGGCCCGGTCGCCCCGTCGGAGCCGGAACCGGTCGCAGACGCGGGGGCACCAGCAACGCGGTGCTTGCCCAGCCACGTGGTGAGCTCCGCCATCTCCTGGGCGGACGGGGCATGCCCGGTGACGTCCTCGACGTGCCTGGCGAACGCCTCGGGATCCGCCGTCACCGCGTCGGGGTTGGCGAGCACCTCGCGCATGAGCGCCATCATCGGCGCCTGCCTCGCCTGGGAGGTGCGCAGCGATTCCGGGACCGGCTTGCCCGCCCGGGTGAGCGCCCCGATGAGCGACGCCTGGAGATCGGGTGTCGGTCCCGAGGTCATCCCCTCGACGAGGTCGCCGGGTGCGATGCCCTCAGGGCCCTTGGCCAGCGCGGCCGCGATGAACCCCGAGAACTCGGACATGGCAACCACGGCTTCCATGGCCCGGGCGTCGCCGGCGTCGTCGGCGACGTCGATCGCGGCATACGTCTTGAGGTTGGCGAGCAGCCAGGCCTCACCCTCGCCGACGGGCCGGCGACGGTTGAGCTGGATGCGGGGAGCATCCGTGTGCGTGCCGTGGATCTCGATCCCGACCCGGTGGGCGCCCCGCGCGTCGGGCGTCTCGTCGACGGAACGCGATCTCGTCGCGGCTGGCGAGGTCGAACAGGGCGGCCATGAACGCGGTCGTCGCCGGTCCGCCGTCCACGATCGTCGCGGTTGCGGCCGTCATCCCCTCCGGCGGCGCGGGCAGGAGGATCGAGGCGATCATCGAGATACGAGGGGTCGCGGCCGGTCGCCCGCCAGCGCACCAGGACCCAACCCACCACGACCGCGAAGGCCACCAGCCCACCGACGATCGCCTGCATCGCCACCTCCCAGCGGGACGGCTCCGGGAAGGTCGTTCGAGCTCGAGCCGACGGCCTCCGGCGTCGCTTGGCGAAGGATGCCACTCGCGCTCGCGATGCGCAGGCGGCCGCGGCTGGAACGGGATCCGCCAGGAAGATGGATGATCGACCCGACCGGGCCGATGCGCCCAATCAGGAGACGAACATGCAGCTCGGACCCGTCCCGTGGACGGCATCCTGATCCGCCGCGACGGGTGGCATCCGCCCGCGCCGGGCGCGGAGGCCAAGGCATGAACGAGCAGGAGGCGACCCTCGCGCCCGGCGCCCCGGGCATCGCGCCCACGTGGTCGAGCAGCGACAAGGACGCGGTCGGGACATCTCACTACGCGAGCCGCGTCTGGTTCACGGTTGGGCGGGGGATCCTCAACGAGGTCTACTGGCCGCACGTGGACCGGCCGCAGATCCGGGACCTCGGGTTCGTCGTGGCCGATGACGCGGGGTTCTGGAGCGAGGTCAAGCGCGACGCCGACCACGAGGTCCGCCACGAGCGCGCCGGCATCCCGGCGATCACCGCCATCCACCGTCACCCTCGCTACGAGCTGACCCTGCGGATCTGCGCCGACGATCACGCCGACGTCATCCGGATCCAGGCGCATCTCCAGGACCGCCGGGCGCAGGACGACCCGCGGCGGGCGGCGCATCCGCTGCGGCTGTACCCGCTGCTCGCGCCGCACCTTGGCTTCGGCGGCGACGCCGGGCAGGCCTGGGTCGGCGAGACCAAGGGCCGGTCGATGGTGTTCGCGCGCCATGGGGCGTGGGCCCTGACGTTGGCGTCCGACCCCGGGCCCGATCGCCAGGGCGTCGGCCACGTCGGCGTCTCCGACGGCTGGCAGGACTTCGCCGCGAACGGGCGGATGACCTGGACGTACGGACGCACCGGCCAGGGCAACGTGGCCGGCATGACCGAGATCGCGCTCGACGGCGGACGAGCGCAGATCGTGCTGGCCTTCGGGGCGACGCCGGACGAGGCCGGGCTGGAGGCGTGTGCGGCCCTGGCCGTGCACTTCGAGGGCGCCTGGGACGAGTACATCGCGAACTGGGAGGGCTTCGTCCGAACCGTCGTGGACCCTCCCGCGGACCTGCCTTCGGCCGACCGCGATCTGTACCTCACGTCGGCCGCGGTCCTGCGGACCCACCAGGACCGGACGCTACCGGGTGCGACCGTGGCCAGCCTGTCGATCCCATGGGGCAACACGCGCAACGACCTGGGCGGCTACCACCTCGTATGGTCACGCGACCTCGTGGAGACCGCGGGTGCGTTCGTGGCCCTGGGGGCCGAAGCGAGTGCGCGCCGTACCCTCGCGTACCTCGTCGCATCGCAGGAGCCCGACGGCCACTGGCCGCAGAACCAATGGGTGGACGGCGACCCCTACTGGGGTGGCCTCCAGCTCGACGAGGCGGCGTACCCGATCCTCCTCGCCGGCGCGCTCCGCACGGGCGCCACGCACATGCACGGGCGCGCGGGGCAGCAGGCCGATGCCTTCCAGAGCCTCCTGACGCGAACGTCGCTGGACCGGATGATCGCGCGGGCCGCGAGCTTCATCGTGCGAACCGGACCGTCCACCAGCGAGGACCGCTGGGAGGAGACCGCCGGGCTCTGCCCGTCGACGCTCGCTCCGGTCGTGGCCGCGCTCGTGGTCGCGGCCGAGCATCTTCCGGAGCCGGCTGCCGGGTATTGCCTCGAGCTCGCCGACGACTGGAACGCCTCGATCGAGGACTGGACCTATGCCCCCGGGAGCCGCCTCGCCCGGGAGCACGGCGTGGACGGCACCTACGTCAGGATCGCGTCGCCGGACGTGCTGGCGGGCGCTCCCATCTCGACGCCCGTGCCACTGCGCAACCGGCCGCCCGAGTCGTCGATGGTGCCGGCCGACGAGATGATCGGAACGGACTTCATCGCGCTGGTGCGGTTCGGGCTCCGGCTGCCCGACGATCCCCGGATCGTCGCCAGCCTTGCGGTCGCAGACGCCCTGCTGCGGGTGGACACGCCCAGCGGCCCGGCCTGGCACCGGTACACCGGCGACGGCTACGGTGAGCACGAGGACGGCAGCGCCTACGACGGGACCGGAGTGGGCCGCGGCTGGCCGCTGCTGATCGGCGAGCGCGGCCACTACGAGCTCGACGCCGGCCGCGATGCGCGCCCGTACCTCGAGGCGATGCGTCGGATGGCGTCGGGAGGGGGCATGCTGCCCGAGCAGGTCTGGGACACGGCCCCGATCACGGCCCGTGACCTGCTCCCCGGCCGGCCGAGCGGCTCGGCAATGCCACTCGCCTGGGCCCACGCGGAGTACGTCAAGCTGGTTCGCTCCATCGCCCTGGGACACTCGATCGACCGCCCCGAGGCGGCCTGGCGCCGCTACGGCGGCAAGATTCCGGCGGCAACCCGGGCCACGTGGCGGTTCACGGCACAGCGTCCCACGATGCCCGCCGGACGCACGCTGCGCCTGGAGGTGATGGCGCCGGCGCGGGCCCGCTACACCCTTGACGGTTGGGCGACCTGGATGGATCTCGACGCCCGCGACACGACCCTGGGCGTCTGGGTCGCCGACATCCCCGGGTCGGACCGCCTGGTGCCGGGTGCCGCCGTCGACTTCACGTTCTGGTGGCCCGACGCGGGACGCTGGGAGGGGGTGGACTTCCGCGTCGGGGTGACCGAGGCACGCGTCGGCGGCGAATGATCGTGACCAGGACGTCCGGTGCCACCTACCCACCGCCCGACGGTCGGCGGTCGGGCGTCGGTTTGCTTCGCGCGGCCGTATCCTCCGGGTCGAGATGACTGGCTCCTCGTGGGTGCCCGATCGCGACGGGTGGAACGCGGCTCGCTGGCCGGTCGCCGGCGGTCACTACGAAAGCTGGTTCATCCGGGCCAACCATCCGACGCGCCCGCTCGCCTTCTGGATCCGGTACACGATCTTCGCCCCGATCCATGACCCCGACAGGACAGAGGGGGAGCTGTGGGCCGTCTGGTTCGACGGCGAGCGAGGCTCCAACCTGGCGCTTCGGTCGGCGCACCCACTTGCGGACTGCCGGTTCAGCCGCGAGCGCCTCGACGTCGAGGTCGGGCGCGCGTCCCTCGTCGATGACGGTGCGTCGGGCGCCGTGGAGCAGGACGGCCGGCGGATCAGCTGGAGCCTCACCGTTCGGGGTGGGGGATCGCCGCTGTTGCTGATGCCACGCGGCAGCTACGCGCGACGATTCCCAAAGGCCAAGGCGCTCGTTGCACGTCCAGCCTGTCGGTTCGACGGGTCACTCGATGTCGACGGCGATCGCGTCGCGATCGACGGTTGGCTTGGGAGCCAGAACCACAACTGGGGCCCAGCGCACACCGATCGGTACGCATGGGGTCAGGTTGCGGGGTTCGACGAACGGGAGGACGCCTTCCTGGAATGCTCGAGCGCAAGGCTCCGGATCGGGCCGATACCGACTCCGTGGTTGACGGTCGCCGTGCTTCGCCTCGGCGGCGAGGAGCTTGCGTTCAACACCATCGCGCGATCGCCGCTCGCCCGTGTCCGGTTCGACGGCGCCGGATGGTCGTTCAATGCGGCGACGAGGAACGCCCGCCTGCGGGCGGCCTTCACGGCATCGCCCGACCGGTTCGTCCGCCTCGAGTACCGAAACCCACCGGGCGGCACGAAGACCTGCCTGAACACGAAGATTGCGTCGTGCCAGATCTCGCTGCAGCGGCCTGGCCAGCCGACCGTGCGCCTCGAGACCAGGAACCGCGCCGCGTTCGAACTCCTCGACATTCCTGCGCCGAGATCCTCGTGATGTCAGCGGTGGGGTAGCGGTCGCACCCGACCGCTCACTCTCGTCTCACGCCGGTGCGTCGTCGATCGAGGATGCGATGCAGGCTGGAATCGGTTCTGCGGATTGGTGATGCGGGGCGAGCGGCGATTCGATACGCTCCCGCGCGTGTCCCCGACCATCGCCGCGATCGGTCTGCGTAAACGGTACGGAACCGTGGCCGCCCTCGACGGCCTCGACCTCGCGGTCGACGAGGGGCAGGTCGTCGGGCTGCTCGGGCCGAACGGCGCCGGCAAGACGACGGCGTTGCGGATCCTGGTCGGCCTCGTCCAGGCCGACGCCGGCACCGTGACCATCGCCGGCGAGCCAGTCAGCCGGACATGGGTGGCCGGCGAGCGTGTGGGGGCCATGGTCTCGACCCCGGTCTTCTACCCGCACCTGTCGGGCGCCGAGAACCTGCGCGTGCTGGCGGCAGCCTGGGGATGGCCCAGGGCGCGCGCGGACGCCAGGATCGCGGCCACGCTCGACCTGGTCGACCTCGGCGGTCCAGGCTCACGGCCCGCCAAGGGCTATTCGACGGGCATGCGGCAGCGCCTCGGGATCGCCCTCGCGCTCCTCGCCGACCCGCCGATCCTGATCCTGGACGAGCCGGTCAATGGCCTCGACCCGGCCGGCATCGTCGAGATCCGCGACCTTCTCCTCGCCCTCGCCGGCGGTGGCCGGACGATCCTGCTCTCGAGCCACCTCCTGACCGAGGTCGAGAAGACCTGCGATCACGTGACGATCGTGGACCGGGGCCGGATCCTGGCGTCTGGAACGCCGGATGCCCTGGCGGGTGGTGGACAACGGATCCAGCTGCGCCTCGCCGCGGAGCAGATCCCCGCGGCTCGGCGCGTGCTCGAGGCGGCCGGGTTCGGCGTCACCCTGCGGGAGGAAACGGAGCTGTGGGTTGACGGTGCGCCGGACGGATCGACCGTCGCGCGCCTGCTCGCCGCTGCGGGCTGCTACCCGGACGAGCTGATCCGCCGACGCGACTCGCTGGAGGATGTCTTCCTGCGCCTCACGACCGACCCTCAGGAGCCCCCGACGTGAGGCGCCTGCTGGCCGCCGATCTTGTTCGCTTCGGGCGCCGCCGAGACCTTCGAATCCTGGTCGCGCTGGTCCCGGTGGTCCTGGCGGCCATGTTCGTCTCGGACTTCAACAGCGCCACCACGCCGCCGTCGTTCTTCATCAACCTGGAACCGCCCGATCCCGTCGCGGAGGCGGCCATGCGGGCCCAGATGCTCGACGAGTGGCGCGGGCAGCTGGCCTCGGTCCTGCCGGCATTTGCGTTCCCGGCCAGCCTGATCAAGGTCGCGGGGAACATCGGACCTCTGGCGCTGATGGCGATCTATGTCGCTGCCGCGCTGATCGGTGGCGAGTTCGAGTGGGGCACCGTGCGCACGGTCCACCTGACCTCGAGCCGCGGTCGCACGCTGGCCGTGCGGATCGGGGTGGTCGTCGGCCTCGTCGGGGTCGTGATGGCGCTGGCTCTGGTGCTCGCGGCGATCCTGCCGTTCTTCATGTCGTTCGAAGGCACCGCGGTACAGCAGTTTGCGATGCCGGTGCCCGATCTCGCGCCCGCGGTCCTCACGCGCCTCGCCGTTGCGCTGCCGTTCATCGCGATCCCGACGCTGATGGCGGTCCTCGCGAGGTCGATCAGCCTCTCGTTCCTGCTCGTCGTGCTGTTCTTCGTCCTCGACCTTGCCGTGACGGGGTTCCCGGTGTGGGTGGGCAGCCCGACGCCATGGCTGCCTGCGCTGACCGTGTCCGGCTCGATCTCGCGTCTCCTGGGCGCAACCCTGGGGCCGGACCCCGGGACCGTGTCTGCCGGTGTTGCGATGACGGCGCTGCTGGCATGGGGGATCGTGCCGATCGTCGCGGCGATCGCCCGCTTCCGGCGGATGGACCTCGATCAATAGGAGCAGCCCGGCGGCTCGGGCCTGCGGCGATCGGCCGCCTACGGATCCAGCCGGAGCCCTCGCTTCGCGAGTCGATAGGCGCCCTCGATCGCAAGCGCCAGGGCGAGCATCGCGGCCAGGATCCACAGCTTGCCGGGATCGGTCGTCGTTGTCTGCCACATCAGGGCACCGAGTGCCACGACGCATGCCACAGCCCCGACGACCGAGATCCAGGCGCGGCTGCCGGCGTGGGACGCGTGCCGCACGTTGGCGGCGTTAACCGCGGCGAAGATCAGCAGGAAGCCGGCGCTGCCCAGCGTCGCGATGCTCGTCAGGTCGAACACGTTGGCGATCAGCAGCGTCAACCCTGCGGTGATCAGCAGCCCCTCGACGGGCTGACCCCACACCTTGCGCTCCAGCGTAGCCGGCAATTCGCCGTCGCGCGCGATGCTGTAGCTCAGGCGCGCCGCGCCGTAGATCGTGGCATTGATCGCCGAGGCGGTGGACAGCATCGCCGCGACCGCGATCAGCGTGAAGCCGGCCTGCCCGAGAAACGGTCGCGCCGCTTCCGCCAGCGCGTAGTCCTTGGCCGCCACGATCTTGTCCAGCGACAGGTTGCCGACGGTGACGATCGCCACCAGGACGTACAACGCGATCACGAACCCGACCGAGGTGAAGTACGCGCGCGGCAGCGTCCGAGCCGCGTCATCGACGTCCTGTGCCGTGTTGGCGATCAGCTCGAATCCTTCGTAGGCGAGGAAGATGATCATCCCGCCCGCCGCCAGCTGCAGGGGCGGCGACCATGTGCCCGGCGCGAGCTGGGCGGAGTTGATCCCGGTCACGCCAGCGGCGACGAAGAACAGCAGGATCACGACCTTCAGGCCCACGATCCAGCTCTCCGCCCTCCCGATCAGCTCGGCGCTGAGCAGGTTCAACCCGCCGATCGCGATCACGCTGAGGCTGATCAGAGCATGCGTTCCGAGTCCCTGCCAGGCCTGTGGCAGGAACGTTGCGCCATAGCCGCCGAACGCGAACGCGTACAGCGACAGCATCACCACGTAGCTCAGCCACAGCAGCACGTTGAGGCTGCCGGTCAGCATGCCGGACCCGAACACGCGATCCAGGAACGTGACCGTCCCCCCGCGGCTCGGGTAGGCAACCGAGAGCTTCGTGTACGAGTACGTCGTGAGCAGCGCCACGACGCCCGCCAGCGCAAACGCCACCGGCGTGCCGCCACGCGCCAGCTGCACGGCCAGGCCGAGGACCGCAAAGATCCCGCCCCCGACCATTCCGCCGACGCCGATTGCGACCACGGCCCAGAACCCGATCTTGTCGTTGGCCGCTCCACGCACGAGCCGGTCACCTCCCGGTCAAGCGCCCGCTCCGATTGCCTGCCTCCGGCGGACGGCGCGCCACGGGCCGGTCGGCGACGGCTGGGCAGTCCCGAAGCGATCCCATCAGCGTAGCCGGTCGGCCGCGCTCGGCGCGCGCGCCTCTGATGGAGGTGTGGGAGCCGGACTATCGACCGATGGCCTGCGCGGACAGTGGCTCAAACAATCTGCCCATGGGCAGCGCCGGACCATGACCGGGACCGTTCGGGCTTCGAGCCTGCGGGTGGGCGAGCTGACCGCGAGGTCCGGCATCGGCCGCCCGCGGCTGTTCGCCCTCCTCGTGGGGGCCTACGCCGGGCTCGGGTTGGGCGCCGTCATCATCGCGACGCTGGTATTCCAGCCCCTGTTTCCGGCGATCCGGCTCCCGTTCTCGCCGCTCGGCGTCGACCCCGCCGTCGCCGGGCTCGGCCTGTGGATCCTCGTCTGCCTTGGCACTTCGAACCACGGAACGCTCGGAACCGGTCAGGTGCCCCTCGCCTTCTCGACCGGCCCGGTCCTGGCGGCCGGATTGCTCGGGGGTCCCGTCGCCGCTGCCTGGGTCGCGCTGATCGGCTCCATCCAGGTCCGAGAGCTGCGTGGTGCTGTGACGTGGCGCGAGGTCGCCGCCAACCACGGAATGCGTGCGCTGTCCGGGACCGTCGCCGCGATGGCGATGCTGCTCGTCCGCGTGATCGACGTCCAGCCCATTCAGCTCCGAGATCTGATCGCCATCCTGGTCGGGACGCTCGTGATGGTCGTGATGGAGGAGGGTCTGGGCCTGTTGCTCTGGCAGGCGCGCACCGGCCGTCAAGTTGCAGAGGGATTCAGCATCGTCAGCCGCGCCGACTGGAACCTCGCGTCCATTGCCGAAGGCTGCCTCGCGTGGCTCGTCGCCCTGGCGTACTTCTCGGGCCTTTGGTGGGCACCGATGCTGATCGTGGTCGCGGACCTGGCGGCGAGCCGGTCGATGGCGCATCACCAGGCGACCTGGCAGCTTGGGCACCACCCGCTGACCAACCTCGCCAACGGGCGGGCCCTCCGAGCGTATGTGGATCGACTGCGACGGCTCGGCGCCCCGACTTCGGCGTGTCTCGTCTACCTGGACCTCGATGGGTTCAAGGCCGTCAATGACGACCACGGGCACGATGTCGGGGACGATGTCCTCCGAGAGGTCGGGCGGCGGCTGAGTTCGATCATGCGGCCGGACATGTTCGTGGCCCACCTGCACGGCGACGAGTTCGCCATCCTGGCCATGGGTGTTGCCGACGGCTCGGCAGCGGAGGCGCTTGCCAGCGAGGTGTGCGGGCTGGTCGAGCCGCCGATCACCCACGAGCTCGGCCAGCTCCGTGTCTCGGCCACGGCCGGCACCGTGCTTGTTCGGGATCTGGCCGATTTCGAAGCGGCCATGCGTACCGCAGACCGCAGGATGCTCGCGCTGAAGGCCGAGCGAGCGAGGATGTCCGGCCGGGATCGAAGGCGCTCCTGATCTGCGGCCCGGCCCACGCTTGGTGGCGGGGCTGGCGATCGCAACCGGGTCGGCAGGACGGGCGGTCACCGTTGTGGGCCGGCGAGGAGCGCCTGCTGGTCAGTCGGTGAGTTCGCCGCCGCCTCCGGCGTCATGTCGTAGCGAAGGATGGCATCTCGGCACCTGTCCGCACCGGCGGTAGCCGCGATGAACCTGTCAGGCACCGCGAGGCCCGGTGATAGTCACGGTTCTGCCACCATGCGCGGCACGCCGGCTGCCCGCGCGGTCAATTTCGCGCTCGGCTGGCTCGACTTTCCGGCCGCAGGAACGCACATCCTTCGTAGAGCCTGGACTACCACCGGCGGTCGCGGTACCTGACAGCGGATCCATCGATCCGGGGCGATAGCACCGCGACCCGCGGTATCTGGCTGCCGATGCCGTCGAGCGACGGACGCGGTCGAGCGACGGACGCGGGCGAGCGACCGAACGCGGGCGCGCGAATCCTGGCGATCGTCGGACGCAGCCTGCGGCGCTGCACGGCGAGCGTCCACGGTCTCCTGGGCATCCCCGAGCAACGGCTCCTGGACCCCTCTCCGCCACGTCGAGATGGGTCTCCCCGGGCTACCATGGTCCTCCCGATGACCATCGCTCCCAACGACTTCGTCCACCTCCACACCCACTCCGAGTTCAGCCTGCTCGACGGGCTGGGGCGGATCACCGAGCTCGTCGACACGTCGGTCAAGCACGGCTTCGACAGCCTCGCGGTCACCGACCACGGCGCGCTCTACGGGGCGGTCGCGTTCTACCAGGCGGCCACCAGGAAGGGCATCAAGCCGATCATCGGCGTCGAGACGTACGTCGCCCGGCGGTCGATGCGGGACAAGGAGGGCAAGGCGGACAGCCAGCCGTTCCACCTGGTCCTGCTAGCGACCGACATGACCGGCTACCGGAACCTCAACCGGCTGCTCACCGACGCCCACGTCGACGGCTATTACTACAAGCCGCGGATCGATCGTGAGCACCTCGCGAAGTACAGCAAGGGCCTGGTGGGGCTGTCGGCGTGCCTCAGCGGCGAGATCCCCAAGGCGCTCGAGGTCGAGGACTGGGAGCTCGCGCGCAAGCTTGCCGGCGAGTACGGCGACATCTTCGGCAAGGACCGGTTCTACCTCGAGCTCCAGGACCACGGCATCCCGGATCAGCGGAAGCTCAACGAGCAGCTGCTCCGCCTGGCGCCGGAGATGGACCTGCCGCTGGTGGTGACCAACGACCTCCACTACGTCCACAAGGCGCAGCACGAGGCCCACGACGTGCTGCTGTGCGTCGGGACGGGCAGCAACGTCGACACGCCCAACCGGATGCGCTTCGACACCCAGGAGTTCTATCTCAAGACCGCGGCCGAGATGTTCGCGCTGTTCCCGGACCAGCGGGAGGCGTACCTCAACACCCGCCGCGTCGCCGAGATGGTCGACCTCCAGCTGCCGCTGGGCGAGACGCGCATCCCGCACTTCCCGGTGCCCGACGGCGAGACGGTCGAGACGTGGCTGCGCAAGGAGTGCGAGGCGGGCCTTGTCCGGCGGTACGGCGCGATCACGCCGCCGCTCCAGGAGCGCCTGGACTACGAGCTGGGCGTGATCATCTCGATGGGCTACGCCGGCTACTTCCTGATCGTGGCGGACTTCGTCCGGTTCGCCCGGCAGCAGGGGATCGCGACCACCTGCCGGGGATCGGCGCCGGGCTCCATCGTGACCTACACGCTGGGCATCACGCCCGTTGACCCGATCGACTACGGGCTCCCGTTCGAGCGGTTCCTCAACCCCGACCGGGTGACGATGCCCGACATCGACGTCGACTTCGAGGACGAGCGCCGGGACGAGGTCATCAACTACGTCAGCCACAAGTACGGCCAGGACCACGTCGCCCAGATCATCACGTTCGGCACGATGCTCGCGCGGGCCGCGATCCGCGATGTCGGCCGGGTGCTGGGCATGTCCTACGGCGACGTGGACCGGATCGCCAAGGCGGTCCCGAACCAGCTGGGGATCAAGCTCGAGGAGGCCGTCCAGCTGTCACCCCAGCTCAAGGAGATGCAGGACGGCGATCCCCAGATCGCGAAGCTGCTGGGCCTTGCCCGCCAGCTCGAGGGTGTGGCGCGCAACGCGTCGACGCACGCCGCGGGCGTGGTCATCAGCCGCGAGCCCCTGACGGAGCTGATGCCGCTCCAGAAGGCGACCAACTCGGACGCGCTGATGACCCAGTACGAGATGCACGCCATCGAGGCGCTGGGCCTGCTCAAGTTCGACTTCCTGGGGCTGTCCAACCTCACCATCCTGCGCAAGGCCGTGGACCTCATCCGCGAGCATCGCGGCGTCACGGTCGACCTCGAGAGCATCCCGCTCGACGACGCGAAGACGTTCGAGCTGCTGGCGTCGGGCGAGACGACCGGCGTGTTCCAGCTCGAGTCCGCGGGCATGCGCCGCTACGTCCGCGATCTCCAGCCGACGTCGGTGTTCGACCTCGCCGCGATGGTCGCGCTGTACCGGCCCGGCCCGATGGACAACATCCCGTCGTACATCCGGCGCAAGCACGGGCAGGAGCAGGTCGAGTACCTCCACCCGCTGCTCGAGCCGTTCCTCAACCGGACCTACGGGATCTTCGTGTACCAGGAGGACATCATGGCCGCGGCCATGGCCCTGGGCGGGTTCACGGGTCCCGAGGCGGACACGCTGGGCTACGCGATCCGCAAGAAGAAGTCATCGGTCCTGCGCTCGATGAAGGACAAGTTCGTGACCCAGGCGGCCGAGCGCGGCGTGCCGCCCCAGACGATCGACGCCGTGTTCAAGGCGTTCGAGCCGTTCGAGCGGTACGGGTTCAACAAGGCGCACGCCACGTGCTACGGCCTGATCGCGTACCAGACGGCGTACCTCAAGGCGAACTACACGGTCGAGTACATGACCTCGGTGCTGACCGCGTTCCGCGACAACGCGGAGAAGGTCGCCGCGGCGATCGCGGAGTGCCGTCGCCTCGGGATCGAGGTGCGGACGCCCGACGTCCACCGGTCGGGCCTCGGGTTCACGGTCGAGGGCGAGGCGATCCGGTTCGGGCTGCTTGCGGTCAAGAACATCGGCGAGGGGGCGATCCAGTCGATCATCGACGCCCGCGAGGAGGGCGGCGAGTTCCGCTCGCTCACCGACTTCTGTACCCGGGTCGACCTTCGGCTGGCCAACCGCAAGGTGCTGGAGTCGCTGGCCAAGGTCGGCGCGCTCAACATGCTCGGCCACCCGGCCCAGATCCTGCTCGGGCTCGACGATGCGCTGGCGGCCGGCCAGGCGACCCAGCGTGACCGGGTGTCCGGCCAGACCTCGCTGTTCGACCTCGCGGGGGACGAGGCGACCACCCTCGAGCGCCCGCTGCCGGCCACGCCAGAGACGCCGGTCCGCGAGCGGCTGCGCTGGGAGAAGGAGCTGCTCGGCCTGTATCTCTCCGACCATCCGATGGGCGAGGTCGCGGAGCGCGTCGGGCAGTACGTGACCGCGTATTCCGGGGATCTCAAGGATGAGTCGCTCGACGGGCAGCGGGTGGTCCTGGGCGGGATCGTGACCGGGCAGCGGACGATCATCACCAAGACCAAGTCGACGATGGCGGTGGTCACGCTCGAGGACCTCCAGGGGACGCTCGAGGTGGTGGTGTTCCCGCGGACCTACGAGCAGACGCTGGGCCAGTGGCGCGACGGCGCGATCCTGCTGGTCGCCGGCCGGGTCGACCACCGTGGCGACGAGGCGTCACTGCTCGCGGACGCGGTGTGGGACTGGGACACGGTCGCGGAGCATGGCCCCGAGGCGTTCGCGCGCGAGGTGGGGACCCTGGACCGGCGGGGCGGCCGCCGGGGTGGGGGAGGACCGGGCGGGTCGAACGGCCGCGGGTCGAACGGCAACGGGGGCTACGGACCCGCGGGTCGCGAGCCGGTCGCGGTCGGACCGGGATCCGTCGCGCAACCGGCGCCGGGGACCGCGTCCGCCGGAGCGCCACCGATCCGGATCTCCCCGGTCCGCGATGCCGAGCCCAGCGCGTCGCTGCCGCGGGTGGCCCCGGCCGAGCCGATCGCCGCCTACGCCGAGCCACCCGACCTTGCAGCTGCCTCCGCCAGCGACGCGGGAAGCGACGCCGAGGAGCCGGCGCTCCCCGACGAGCAGCGCGCGCAGGCTGCGGCGGCTGCCCAGGCGCCGAGCGCGCCGATCGAGGCTGCCCCCGACGCGGTGCTCAACGTCCGCTTCGCCCGTGACGCAGGAACCGAGCGGGTCGTGTCCGCGATGCAGGCCTTCAAGTCGCTGCTCCGCGAGCGACCCGGGCAGACGCGCGTCGTCGTCCATGTGCCGGCGCCCGGCGGCTCGGCGCTGCCGATGGAGCTGCGCGGCGTGGCCTACGACGCGGAGCTGCAGGCGGAGGTCCGGCGGCGGGTCGGCGACGGGGTGATCGAGCTCAGGCTCGGGTAGCGCCGGCCGAGGCTGCAAGCGCCCGGGCGAGGCTGCTGTCGCCGGCCGAGGCTGCTGCGCCCGCGGCCCGCGCCGCGCTGCCGACCCGTGGGGCGCGTCAGGACCCGCGACGCGTCAGTTGCCGGCGACCCTGCGGACCTCGCGGACGCCCGAGAGCTTGTCGTGGAACTCGGAGCGGATCCGGTTGAGCGCGGGTCGCTCGATGTCCAGCTCCTCCGCCATCCGGTTGACGAGCCATGCCTCGGTCGCATCCACCTCGTCGTCGACCGCCATCACCATCAGGCAGCACCGGAGCAGGCGCTCACGGTCCTCCATCGTGCTGATCGCCTTGAACTCGCGGGTGACGAGGTAGTCCTCCGTCGGCCCGAACCGCACCGCCTGCGACCGGGCGAGGTCGACGACCAGCGCCGTCGACGTCGCGTCGAGCCCGCCGACCTCCGCGACGATCCGGGTCATCTCGGCCGCCTCGGCGTCGGTCACCTGGAGGTCCGCATTGGCCGCCCGGCCGAGCAGGTACGCGAACGCCGCCACGAACCGCGCGCGTGCCGGGGGCAACGACGTCAGCCGGGCCTCGATGCGGCGCACGCTCGCCGTCTCGCCGGCCGGCGTGGCGGGCAGCGGCGCGTGGGGGTCGAACGAGAGGCCGTCGGATGCGGGTGCATCGAGGCCGAGGACGCGACGGAACACGCTCATGAGGACTCCGGGGCTTTGGTGGCCGAGCTCCGAGTCTACCGCTGGGGCTCAGTCGCCGCCTTTGACCTGGTATCGGGCCAGGCGCATGGCGCCCAGCACGGAGCCCGCCACGAGCACCACGACGATCAGCGTGAGCGAGCCCTGCAGGTCGAGCCCGTCGCGGACGAAGGTGGGCGGGGACACGGCATCGATCACGCCCAGCGTCGCCTCCCGCAGGCTGAGGCTCTTGGTCCCCGGCAGGATGCCCGCCAGCCAGCCCTCCCACAGCAGCGTATACACGAGGCCGACAACCAGCGCCCGGGTCGTGACCACGCTGATCGCGACGAACGCGGTGGCGTAGGCGAGCGCGCCGACGATCACGCCGACGATGTAGCCGACGAGCGTCCCGCCCGCGGTGCCCAGCAGGAGGCCGGTGACGACGGCCGACACGCCGGTGAACGCCGCCGTCACGATGCCCGCCACGACGATCTTGGCCAGCACGATGTGCCAGCGCGGGATCGGCTTGGTCAGGAGCGCGACGCCCGTCCCGTCGTCGAGCTCGCCGCCCAGCGCGGTCGTCCCGAACACGAGGGCGGTCAGCGGCAGCACGGTCCGGATGATCAGGAGGTCGAGGATCGCCCGGTCATCGGCCACGCCGTCGCCGGCGACGCGCGACAGCAGCGCGACCAGGATCGGGACGAGCGCGAGCAGCCCCATCAGGATCGTCCGCCGCCGCCCGAGCAGGGCACGGAACGTCGCCTGCGCGATGGTCCAGATGACCGACACGGCGCTCACCTCGACACCAGGTAGGCGAACACGCGCTCGAGCGACTCGTCGGTCGGGAGCACCTCGTGGATCGTGACGCCGGCGGCGCGCGCCGCCCTGGGCAGCAATCGCGCGAACCGTTCGCCGTCGCCGGTGCGGACGATCAGGCCGGCCGGTCCGAGCTCGACGCCAGCCACCGACTCGTCGGGCAGCAGCACCGTGGCGAGCTTCCGGTCGTCGGCCGAGTGGATCGCGATGGTGCGCGGGCGATCGGTCATCAGGCGCCGGATCTGGCGGAAGTCGCCCCAGGCCGCGAGGCGGCCGGCGTAGATGACCAGGATCGAGTCCGCGAGGCGCTCGACCTCCTCCAGGATGTGCGACGAGAACAGGATCGTGCGCCCTTCCGCGGCCATCGACCGCAGCAGGTCGATCATGTGCAGGCGCTGGCGCGGGTCCATCCCGTTGAACGGCTCGTCGAGCAGCAGGATCGGCGGATCGTGGACCAGCCCGCCTGCGATCTTGGCGCGCTGCTGCATCCCCTTCGAGTAGGTGCCGATGGCGCGGTCCGCCGCTGCCTCCAAATCCACCGTCGCGAGCGCCCGGGCCGCCGCCGCGCGCGGATCCGGGAGCCGGTGGAGGCGGGCGTTGAACTCGGCGTACTGGCGGCCCGTCAGGTGTCCGGGCACCGCCTCGCGCTCGGGCACCAGCCCCAGGCGACGGTAGATGGACGGGTTGCGCCAGGCGGTCTCACCGGCGATCGTGACGCGCCCGGTCGACGGCGCCAGCAGCCCCGCGGTCATGTGCAGGATCGTCGTCTTGCCTGCGCCGTTGGGTCCCAGCAGCCCGGTCACGCCGGGCCCGAGCGAGAACGAGATGTCGTTGACGGCCACCACGTTGCCGTACCAGCGCGAGGCGTGGTCGAGCTGGATGCCGAACGCGCCGGGGGCCGCCGGTGGCGGGGGAGGTGCGGGCAGCCCCGGCGCCGTCGCGTCGGGCGGGGGAACCGGCGGTGCCGCCACGGCAGGCTGGCGGGTCTCGCGCACCTCGCTCATGCGGAGATCCGCTGGTAGCGCCGGAGGAGGATGGCGCCGAGCACGACCATCGCCCCGATCGCGGTCGCGAAGTAGATCTCAGGCCCGAGCGCCGCGGCGCGCACCGGGTCGCTGTCGGGACGGACGTCGAACAGCCACGCGTTGGTCGCCGTCAGCACGTCCTGCGCGCTGGCCAGCACCGTCCAGCGGGCCAGGTCGTGGCGGGCGACCTGCTCCGCGATCTGGGCGATCACGGGCGGGATCACGATCACGGCGATGATCGCCGCCGTGGCATACGCCCGGCGCGGCGTGAACGCGGACACGGTGACGGCGATCGCGCCCAGCAGGCCCGCCGTCAGCAGCCCCTGCCCGATGATCGCGGGCAGCACCGGCAGGTTGTCGCCCAGCTCCGCGATGATGTCGGGCGCCGACAGGATCCGGCCCAGGAACACGATCGCCTGGGGGAGCAGGACGAGGATGAGGATCGCGATCGCGAAGCCACCCACCCGCGCGACGACGTAGTCGGTGCGGGCGAGCGCCCGCGAGAAGTACAGCGACAGGACGTGGTACCGCTGGTCCTTGCCCAGCAGCTCCGGGGCCTGCGCCGCGCAGAACAGGAACACGATCTGCGCGATCGCGCCGTACAGCGAGTCGTAGCGCAGCGGCGAGGCCTCGGCGAGCAGCTGGCCGGCCTCGCCCGCCTGGCGCGCGAGCGCGAGGATCGCGACGGCGACGATCGCGGGCACGATGCCCATCGCCGCGAGGCCGAACGGGATGATCTTGGCCCGCCCGCCACGTCCGATCCCGTACGTCGTCCGGATCGTGTATGCCATCAACGCGACCAGCGCGTGGCGGCGTCCGAGCCGCGGGCCGTCGTAGTGGCGGTAGCCGAGGTCGTAGATGCTCCCGGTGGACGGCGCTCCGCTGCCATTGGCGGTGGGCGCGGTGCCCGCCGGGACCCCGCCGGTCACGATGTGGCTCCCGGCCCGGCGGTCGGCTCTCCCGGGGCTGCCGAGGCAACCGGCGCCACCGGGGTAGCTGCGGCGGCCACGGCCGCGCCCGGGGTCGACGGCGTCTCGTCGCGGAACAGGTCCTCGAGGCTCCGGCGCCGGGGCTCGAGACGCACCAGCGCGAGGCCGAGGTCGGCCACCGCGTCGCGCACGATGTCGTAGGCAGGTTCGGAGTCGATCGCCACCAGCAGGGCGCGTCCGTCCGGCGTGACCGGGAGCCCGTGGGTCACCAGCGCCGCCGCCAGTGCCTCCTCGCCGTCCTCCACTTCGACCGCGACCATCCCCGTTCGTCCGGTGAGCGAGCCCAGCGGCGCCGCCTGGAGCAGTCGGCCGCCCTCGATCGCGACCAGGAAGTCACACACGCGCTCGATCTCGCCCAGCAGGTGGCTGGCCACGATGATCGCGATGCCGAACTCGTGCCCGGTCCGTTCGACCAGGCGCAGCATCTCGTCCCGTCCGCCGGGGTCCAGGCCGTTGGTCGGCTCGTCGAGCAGCAGCAGCTTCGGATCGTGGACCAGCGCCTGGGCCAGCTTGACGCGCTGCTTCATCCCGGTCGAGTAGCCGCCGATCGCGCGGTACCGCTCCTCGTACAGCCCGACGTGGCGCAGGACCTCGGCCGTCCGCTCGCGCGCGGCGTCGGCCGGGAGCCCGCTCATCCGCGCGAGGTGGGTGACGAGGTCGGTGGCGGTCAGGTCGGGTGGCAGGGCGTCGTGCTCCGGCATGTAGCCGACGAACTGGCGGATGCGGGGTCCCTCGCTCCGCACGTCGAGGTCGAGCACGGTCGCCGAGCCGCTGGTGACGTCGATCAGGCCCAGCAGGACCTTGATCAGCGTGCTCTTGCCGGCCCCGTTCGAGCCGACCAGGCCCACGATCCCGGGCTCGATGTCGACGCTGAGGTCGTCGAGCGCGGTCACGCCCGGATACCGCTTGGTCAGGTTCGACAGTGGAGACGAGCGGGCTCACCGGGGGAGAGTACCGGTCGCACGCAAGGGGGACGCCTGCCGTTCGGCCGTGCCAGGCGGTCTCGTGGAACCGCGCCATTGCCCCATCGGGCATCGCCGCGACCCGCGCGGGCGCACCCGCGGGACTGGTCGCCGTCCGTGGTGCGTGCGACCATGGCGCACGCCGCGCGTGCGTGCAGCGCGGCGGCGCCCGGGATCGAACGGCCGGGCACGACGGGTGCACGCCCTGAGCCCGAGGACCGCCATGCCCCAGCTCGTCGTCAACGGCGCCATGCTCACCTGCGCGTTCGGGGTCGCGCCCGCGACGCTGACCGTGATCCGGCCCACCATCAACATCGCCGGCCAGCCGGCGGCCACGATCATGGACTTCGCGCCCAACACCAACATCGCGCCGTTCGGCATGTGCACGACGTTGTCCAATCCGCAGGTCGCCAGCGCCACGTCGGCCGCCTCCGGCGTGCTGACCCCGCAGCCGTGCATGCCGGTGACGACCAGCCCGTGGACCCCCGGATCGTCGACGATGATGATCGAGAACAACCCGGCCCTGACCGACAGCTCGACGTGCATGTGTGCGTGGGGCGGCGCGATCACGATCACGCAGCCCGGCCAGATGACCGTCAGCGTCGGCAGCTAGTGGTGCCGGCGAGCCAGCCCCGACGCGCCGAGTCCCGTCCGTGGTCAGCCCCGACGATCGCCGTGGCGCGCGCCACGGCGGAGGTCGACTGATGCGGATCGCGTTCCTGACGTTCGGCAACATGCTCGCTCCGTGGGGCGACCCGGTGGTGGCCGAGTTCGAGGCGAGAGAGGAGGCCGTGTTCGGGGCTGCCGAAGAGAGCCCGGGCTTTGTCGCCTACGCGCCCTCCGTCGATCGCGCTCCCGGCGCACCCGTCCGGCACTCGCCGTTCTACATGGGATCGCCCGGCGAAGCCCTCGACTCGGAAGCATCAACGCTCACGGTGTGGCGCGATCTCGAGTCAGTCTTCGCGTTCGCCTACGGTGGCCGGCATCTGGAGGCGTTCAAGCGGCGTCGGAGCTGGTTCCATCCCCCGGCCTGGCCGCGCTACCTGGCGTGGTGGATCGGGGACGACGAGCTCCCGACCTGGGAGGACGCGTACGCCCGTCAGGAACGGCTGCATGCGATGGGGCCGACGCCCGAGGCGTTCGACTTCCACCACCCCTTTGACGCTGACGGCCAGCCGACCACGGTGCGGCGACCGCCGGCCCGCCCGGGTGGCGCCGGCGGCGCAACAGGCAACGGCGCCTGACGGTCAGCTTCGCGTTGCCGGGAGCGCCTGGGGTGCCCGTCTGATCTCGTCGAGAAAGGCGCGAACCTCCGCCGGCGTGCGGAGCCTGACCACCGATACGTGGTCCCAGGTGCCATCACCCAGCAGCGCCTCGTACTTGCGACGGGTGTGCCGATGGCGGGTCCAAGCCCACAGGATGATGTTGTTCTCGGGCCTCGGATCGAACAGGTTCGACCAGGGTTCCCGGTTGCCGTTCCACAGCTCCTCGCGGGTGATCATCCGCCGCAGGGTGCGGGCCACAACGCGCCGAAGCACGGTCGTCCTGGGTGGGTCGAGCCAGACCACCGTGTCGGCCCGCGGCCACACGACCTGGGCGACCCCGTGGCTCGTGTAGTTGCCGTCGATCACCCACGCATCGCGCTCCGCGAACGCCGCGACCTTCGCCTGGAACGCGTCATCGTCCAGCTGGCGCCAACCGTTGAGGTGGAACAGGGAGTCGAGCTCGAGATGAGGGAGCCCGAGCGCCTGCGACAACGCCCGCGCCATCGTCGTTTTGCCCGAGGCGCTCGACCCGATCACCGAGATCCGCTTCATCGATCGCGTTCCTGGAGCCTCCGGCCGGTGCGCGACAGTGATGGTGGTACCGAAGGTGGGATTCGAACCCACACGAGGTTGCCCTCAACGGTGTTTGAGACCGTCGCGTCTGCCATTCCGCCACTTCGGCACGTGCGGCAATCGTAGCGGAGCCGCCACACGGGTTGACGGCGCCGGGGGGAACCGATCCCGGGCGCGTGACGTCGATGCGGCAATGCCGATCCCGTCCGCGTTCCCGCGACCCCGCCGTGCGCCCGCGCCCCGATGCTAGACTCGCCGCGCCTCACCATCCCCGTCAGGAGGGCCGCGCCCGTCGTGCAGGACGCCCGCGCGTCCGAGGCCGTTGACGATCCGATCCAGCGCCGCGACCTGATCCTGCTCGAGCAGGCACGGGACGGCAGTCTGGACGCGTTCAACAGCCTCGTCGAGTGCTACCAGGACCTGCTCTTTGCGCTCGTCGCGCGAATGGTTCCCGACCGGGACCAGGCCGGCGACGCGGTCCAGGAGGCGTTCTTCTCGGCGTACCGCAACCTTCGCTCGTTCCGCGGCGGCAGCGTCCGCTCATGGCTGAGCCGGATCGCGGTGAACGCAGCGATGGACCAGCAGCGGCTCAGGAAGCGACGGCCGTCCCAGCCCTACCCGGAGCTCGAGGACGACACGTGGCAGCCACCGGCGGGTCCCGAGGCGGACCCGGAGCGGACGGCGATGCGCAGCGAGCGCGCGCGGGTGCTCAAGGCGGCGTTGGGGGAGATCACGCCCGACCAGCGGCACGCGATCGTGCTGTTCGATGTCGAGGGGTTCGACTACTCGGAGATCGCCGAGATGACCGGCGTGTCGCTGGGCACCGTCAAGTCCCGGATCCACCGCGGCCGGCTTGCGCTGCGTGACCGGCTCGAGGGCTCGATCGGCCTGTTCCGCGGGGAGGATGGCTGATGCCCGGCCACCGCGACTCGCACGACCACGCGACCAACGACCTCGGACCTGCCACCGGCTCCACCCCGGGCGGCGCGAGTGGCCTGCCGGCGTCCGCCGCGCGGGAACCAGCGGCGGACGGGGATCGTCAGGGTATCGAGATGTCCAGCCATGCTGACCCGCACGACCACGCGACCCACGACCCGGAGCTGATCGCCGCCTTTGCCGCGGGCGATGCCGTCGGAGCGGATCTCGAGACCGCGACCACGCTGGTCGCCGTCTGCGCCGCGTGCGCGTCGCTCCACCACGACCTGCGGGCGATCGCCGCCGCGCTGCCCGACCTGCCGGTGCCCGTCCGCCGCCGTGACTTCCGGCTGACCGAGGACCAGGCCGGCGCGCTGCGCACGAACCGCTGGCGCCGCCTGGTCGGCGTGCTCGCCGGTCCGCGGTTCAGCTTCGCTGCCCCGCTGGGCACCGGGCTCGCCACCCTCGGCATCGCCGTCCTGGTCGTGTCGGGCAGCCTCGGCCTCCCGTTCGCCACCGGTGGCGCCACGAGCGCGGAGCGCGCGGTGTCGGGGCAGCAGTTCGCCGCGCAATCCCCGCTGCCGACCGGCGCGGCCGCGCTCGACGGCAACGGCGCCGTCGCGAGCCAGCCGATCCCCCCGGCAGCGCCGACAACCGGGCCTGTCGCGGCGGCGACAGCGGCTCCCGCGGCCGCATCGGGAGCTCCCGCCGCTCCGACGGCGGACTCGGGGACCGATGCCTCCGCCGGCGACGGCACCGACACGACCAACACCGGCGGCGACATCCAGGCCGAGGGCGCACCAACCACCGGCGGCAAGTCATCGACCGGGAGCGACTTCGGCGCGCAGCCCGGGTTCGACGGTCGCGACCTGCCGCTCGCCGTCGGCATCACCGCGTTCCTGATCGGGCTTGCGCTCGTGGTGCTCCGGCAGCTGGTCCGCCGGCTGGCCTGAGCCGCCTCGGCGCCGGCCGGCCGACATCGCCGCTTTGTGGCAGTGCCTCCTACACGAACCCCAGCGGCAGCCGCACCGTGAACGTCGATCCGTGGCCGGCGATCCCATCGCTCCGGACGTCGATCGTGCCGCCGTGGGCGATCGCGAGGTTTCGCGCGATCGTCAGGCCAAGCCCGCTGCCGCCGGAATCGCGGCGGCGATAGAACCGGACGAACACCCGATCGAGGTCCTCGCGCCGGATCCCTTCACCATCGTCGGTGACGGTCAGCACGGCATCATCGCCCTCGCGCCGCACGTCGACGCCGACGGTGCCCCCGGACGGCGTGTGCCGCAGCGCGTTGGTGACGAGGATCGCGAGGATCTCGCGGACGCGGACCGGATCCACGGAGGCGTCGACGGGCGCGCCGCCATCCGCGCGGAGATCGACGGCCCCGGCGGACGCCGCTGCGGAATGCGCCCGGACGACCTCGCCCGCGAGGGCGCGAAGCTCCACCGGCTCGCGGTGGAGCGGGAGCGCGCCGGCCTCCGCCAGCGACAGCGTTCGCAGGTCGTCCAGCAGGCGATCCATGACCCGCGTCTCGGCGAGGATCGGCGCCAGGTGCTCGGCATCGGCCGGGTGGACGCCGTCGAGCATCGCCTCGACGCCGCCGGCGATGACCGTGAGCGGCGTTCGCAGCTCGTGGGTGACGTCGGCGAGCAGCGCCTGGCGATCGGCCCGAGAGCGGTCGAGCCGCTCGGCCATCGTGTTGAACGATCCGACCAGCCCGCGCACCGCCTGCGGACCACGGGCACGAACGCGGACATCGGTGTCACCGTCGGCGAGCCTGCCCGTCGCGGCGGCCAGCTCGGCCAGCGACCGGAACGCGCTGCCGAACGTGCGCGCACCCATGATGAGCGCGAACGCGATCACGACGACGACCGCGACCGCCGTGGTCGATGAGGGCGCGGCACCGGGCGCGACGATGCCGAGCAGGGCGCCGGCGACCCACGTCGCGAGGGCGGTCAGCAGCCCCACGAACAGGACGACCGCGACCATGAGGCAGCCGATGAGCCGGGCGGGGTGCCGCGGGCCGCGGCGCCACGGCCCGTGCGAACGATCGCGCCATGGTCGACCCCGCCAGGGCTCATCCCCGTCCGACGGGGTCACGCGTCGGGCTCGTTGAGCGCGTACCCGACCCCGTGGACGGTCCTGACATACCGTGACTCGCCGCGCTCGGCCTCGAGCTTGCGGCGAAGGTTCCGGACGTGACCGTCGATCGCCCGCTCGTACGTCTCGAGGCTGAACCCGTGGACCGCATCGAGCAGCTGCGCCCGCGTCCAGACCCGGCCGGGCTCGCGCGCCAGGGTCGCCAGCAGCTCGAACTCGGTGGGCGTGAGCGACACCGGCCGGCCGCCGGCCACGACGCGACGCCGCCCCAGGTCGATCTCGAGGTCGCCGCTGACCAGCCGGCCATCGGTTGTCGGCCCAACGTCGACGCGCCGGAGCACGGCGCGGATCCGGGCCACCAGCTCTCGCGGGCTGAACGGCTTCACGACGTAGTCATCGGCACCCAGCTCGAGCCCGGCGACCTTGTCGGTCTCGTCGCCGCGAGCGGTCAGGATCACGATCGGGACGGTCGACTCCCGGCGCAGCGCGCGGATCACGTCCAGCCCGTCGAGCCGGGGCAGGCCGAGGTCGAGGACCAGCGCATCGGGTCGCCGGGCACGGGTCAGCGCGAGCGCAGAGACGCCGTCCCCGGCGGCGAGGACGGCAAAGCCCGCATGTTCGAGGTAGTCACGGACGAGGCCGGCGATCTGCGGCTCGTCCTCGACGACGAGGATGGTGCGCATCGGGTGCTCCGGGATGCGGCGACGCCGGACGCGTCGGCGCCGGGCGCGTCGGCGCCGGGCGAGGATACCCGCCCGGCGCCGCGCTGGACCAGGAGTCGAAGGTCGGTCGGCCGGCCCGGTCAGCCGGCCGGGTTGGCGCCGGTGCCACCCGCAGCGCGGCCTTCGTCCTCCTCGTGGAGGCGGCGGTGCATGTCGGCGACCCAGCGGCGGCGAGGGTCGTCAGGGTCGGTGGCTGCCATCCGCCCGGTCCACGGCCCGTGGCCGTGACCCCACGCGCCACGGCGCCGGCCGGCGAAGGCGAAGAACAGGAACCCGATGAACAGCAGGAAGAACAGCGTGCCGAGCCCGGGGAAACCGCCGGTCACGACAACGGTGGCACCCGCCGTCGCGGCATTGGAGGCGAGACCGGCCTGGTAGCCGATGAGGCCCGCGACGATCGCGACGAAGGTGAGGAACAGGAGGCCGACGAGGCCGGTGCGACGCATGGTGATGATCTCTCCGTTGAGGCCCGGATCCCCGGGCGGTGTTGACGTGATGTGGCGAGGATGGCGAGCAGATGTGCGCAGGTCGTGCGCATGCCGTGCGGGTTCGGTGGGTTTCGAGACCCGGCGGCGCCGGCGCCTGGCGGTCCGCCGTCTCCCGACCCCGGCGCCCCGGCGGCTACACTGGCCGGGTCCCGCCCCGCACGGACCCGCCGATGGAACGCCTCCTGCTGCTCGACGGCAACGGCCTCATCTACCGCGGCTACTTCGCCCTCATCGACCAGCCCCTGACGACGTCGAAGGGCGAGCTGGTCACGGCCGTGTTCGGCTTCACCAACATCGTGCTGCGCGCGATCCAGGACGTGAAGCCGGATCGGATCGCGGTTGCGTTCGACCTCGGCAAGCCGACCTTCCGTCACGAGCGATACGCCGAGTACAAGGCCAACCGGACGCGGATGCCGGACGACATGCGCGAGCAGATCCCCAAGGTGCGCGAGGTCGTCAGGGCGCTGGGGATCCCCGTCTACGAGCGCGAGGGCTTCGAGGCGGACGACGCGATCGCGACCCTGGTGGGCCAGGCCGAGGCGCACGACTTCGAGGTCACCATCCTCACCGGCGACCTGGACATGCTCCAGCTGGTCAGCGAGCGCACCCGGCTCATGGTCTCGCTGCGCGGCGGGATCGCGAACACGGTCGCGTATGACCTGGCGAAGATCGATGACCGGTGGGGCCTGCGTCCGGACCAGATGCTCGACTACAAGGCGCTCAAGGGCGACCCCACCGACAACATCCCGGGCATCCCCGGGGTGGGGGAGAAGACCGCCTCAAAGCTGATCGCCACCTGGGAGTCGCTCGACAACCTGTACCGGCATCTCGACGAGGTGACCCCCGAGAAGCTGCGCCCGCTGCTCGCCGAGCACAGCGAGTCGGTCCTCGAGAGCCGGGAGCTGATGCGCCTCGTGCGGGACGTGGACGTGACCCTGGATCCCGAGGCCGGGCGGGTGGGGGAGTACGACCGCGAGGCCGTTGTCCGGCTGTTCCGCGAGTACGAGTTCCGGACGCTGATCGACCGGCTGCCGCCGCTGTCGGGCGAGCGGCCGGAAGACGCGATCCTCGCGCTGCGCGAGGTGCGCGACGCGGGGTTCCCGGCAGCGCAGGGCGTCGGTCGCAGCGCGGGCACGGGGCCCGGCGGCCCGCGCTCGGGGGCGCGCGACGGTAACGGGGCAGGCGCGACGGCCGGCGGTGCGCTCCAGCTGTCGATGGACTTCGACATGGTGTCGGGCGGTGCCGGCGCGGCCACGGGGCGGCTGGGCGGGCTGGCCGGGACCCGCGCCGCCGAGGAGCGCGCGGAGGCGATCGCCCAGGCGTCCGGTGACCTGCCCGGCGCCCTGGCGGCGGCGATCGTCGACCCGGGGCGGATCGAGGTCGTGGGACCGGATGGCGTCGCGGGTCTCGAGACATGGCTCCGTGGACAGCCGGCGGTCGGCGTCGCGCTCGTGGTCGACGATCCGCGGCCGCTGGCCGGGACGCCGCTGGCGCTCGCGGTCGCCGGGGACGACGGGCGGGTCGTGGCGGCCGAGGGCCCCGACGCCGCGCTCGCGCTGCGCCACCTGCTGGAAACGGTCGGGGCGCATCTGGTGGGCCACGAGGTCAAGCCGTTCCTGACTGCGAGGTTCGCCGAGGCGCCGGCGGAAACGCCGCTCGTCGTCGACTTCGACACCCAGATCGCCGCCTACCTCGTCAATGCGGCGCTGCGTGCCCAGAAGATCGCGGACGTGGTGGCCGAGCGGCTCGACCTGGTCCTGCCGCCGGCCGCGGCGGGCCTGCCCCCGACGGCGATCGCCGGGCTCGAGGCGCTGTCGGTGCTCGCCGTCCGACCCTCGCTGGCCCAGGCGCTCCGCGACGAGGGCGTCGAGCGCCTGTTCGCCGAGGTCGAGCTGCCGCTGATCCCGATCCTCGCCCGGATGGAGGCGGTCGGGATCGCGCTCGACGAGGCGGCGCTGGGCGAGCTCGAGCGCGAGTTCGCGACCGAGATCGAGCGGCTGGAGCGCGAGATCTACGACGCGGTCGGCCACGAGTTCACGATCGGCTCACCCAAGCAGCTGGGCGAGATCCTGTTCGTCGAGCTCCAGCTGCCCAAGGGCCGCAAGACGAAGACCGGCTATTCCACCGATGCCACCGTGCTCGAGGAGCTGCGCGGCGTCCATCCCGTCATCGAGCCCGTGCTCGACTGGCGGATCTACACCAAGCTCCGGTCCACCTACGTCGAGGCGTTGCCGCACCTGATCGGGCCCGACGGGCGGCTCCACACCCTGTTCCACCAGGCCGTCGCGGCGACGGGCCGGCTGTCGTCATCGGACCCCAACCTCCAGAACATCCCCATCCGCACGCCGCTGGGCCGACGCATCCGCCACGCGTTCGTCGCGGGCTCGCCGGACACGACGCTGGTGGCCGCCGACTACAGCCAGATCGAGCTCCGGATCCTCGCCCACGTCTCCGGGGACGAGCAC
This sequence comes from uncultured Chloroflexia bacterium, assembly GCA_963749705.1. GTDB lineage: Bacteria > Chloroflexota > Limnocylindria > Limnocylindrales > CSP1-4 > CAIXZV01. Next base: position 281,969 of record CAVVNQ010000015.1, read on the forward strand.
CTCGCGGACGCGTTCGCGCGTGGCGCCGACATCCACCGCGAGACGGCCGCGCGCGTGCTGCGCAAGGAGCCGGCCGAGGTCACCAGCCGACGAGCGGTCGATGGCCAAGATGGTCAACTTCGGGCTGGCGTACGGGATGAGCGACTTCGGCCTGTCGTCGCGGGCCGGGATCAGCCGCCAGGACGCCCAGGAGTTCATCAACTCCTACTTCGCCGCGTACGGCGGGATCAGCCGCTACATGCTCCACATCCGCGAGACCGCGCGCGAGGTGGGCTACGTGGCGACGCTGCTCGGCCGGCGCCGGCGGATCCCGGAGCTCGAGGCCCGCAACGGCGCGCTGCGCGCGGCGGGCGAGCGGATGGCGATCAACATGCCCATCCAGGGCACGGCCGCGGACATCGTCAAGATCGCGATGATCCGGCTCGACCAGGCGCTCCGCGACGGCGGATTCCATTCCCGGCTGCTGCTGTCGGTCCACGACGAGCTGCTGCTCGAGACGCCCCGCGACGAGGTGGACCGGCTGCTGCCCGTGCTGCGCGAGACGATGGAAGGGGCGCTGCCGCTGTCGGTCCCGCTCACGGTCGAGGCCAAGGTCGGCGACTCGTGGGAGGGGATGACGCCGGTGTCGCGCCGGGACGCGGAGCTCTCGGAGGCAGGTGCCGCCCCGGACCTCAGCACCGGTCCCTGAGCTCACCGGGAGGATCGGCGAATGCCCAAGGGACCGCCGCTTCCGCTCCAGCGAGATGATCCCGCGCGACTGCCACCCCGCCTCGTGCGGGAGCTCGAGGCCGGCGCGGGGCTGTGGTGGGCGAGTGACCACTACACGAGCCCGGCCACGATCGTGGACCAGGCGCGCGAGGTCGGCGCAACGGCGCTGCGGCTCGATGTCCGGGACCTGTCGCTGCTGGCCGCGCTGCCGGATCTTCGGTACCTGTGGCTCCGGACCGACGGCATCCCGGATGTCACGCCGATTGCCGGCCTGCGTGCGCTCCGTGGCCTGCTGGTCGAAGCCCGTGGCATGCGAGGCAGCCTCGACCCCCTCGCGTTCCCGCACCTCCGCTGGCTCAGGATCGGGCTGGGCGGCAAGCTGGGGCCGGACATCACGGCGTCGATCGCGCGCGGGCACCCCGGGCTCGAGTGGCTGGCGCTGACCGAGACCAGGGCCCGGGTCGTGACCGACCTGTGCCCCGCCTTTCCGTCGCTGCGCGTCCTCCGGATCGGGTACGCGGACCACCTGAGGCACCTGGGTCACCTCGACGAGGCGTCACCCAGACTCGAGAAGCTGTCGCTGCACCTGACGCCGATCGAGTCGCTGGACGGGCTGGCCGGCGCGACGAACCTGTCGGTCCTCGACCTGACCGGCGGTCGCATCACGGACCTCGAGCCCATTCGCGCGCTCCCGGCGCTCCGCTACGTCCAGCTGCTCCAGCCGCGCCTGCCGTCGATCGAGCCGCTGCGTGGGCACCCGACGATCCGGATGCTGTCGCTGGTGACGGCCCAGGAGCCCGAGGCCGACGTGCTCGCGTCCATGGCCAGGCTCGTCGGCGTGGTCCATGGCAAGGGGTTCGAGCGCGAGGTCGGGGTGCCCGACCTCCTCCGGCTCGCCAGGGACCACCCGTTGCGCCGGGAATGGTTCGAGGCGATCGACGCGTAGATCCGCCGGCGCGATCCCCGGCCGGCAGCCGGGTCAGCCGACCGGGCTCACCGGGGCGCCACGCAGCGTGCCCGTCCTGAGCAGCGACGGGGCGAGTGCCGCGACCGCCAGCGCGGCCGCCGTCGGGATCAGGAACGCGACCGCCAGCCCGGCTGCGTCTGCCGCGACCCCGACCAGCGCCGGAGCGATCACGAACCCGACCCGGGCCAGCCAGGACACGATCGCGATCCCATGTGCCGGGGCGACGCCGGGCACCGTCGCGGCCCGGTCGACCATCACCGGGAACATGGCGGCGGCACCAAGGCCGACGAGGATGAACCCCAGGTACGCGAGCGGCGGCGCCTCGAACGCCCCGGCCCCCATCACGAGCCCCAGCCCGGCCGCGGCCACGAGCGCGCCGGCCCGCGCGACCTCGGTGCCGCCCCAGCGGTCGACCCAGCGATCGTTGGTCAGGCGGCCCAGCGTCATTGCCGCCGCGTACAGGACGTAGGCAACCGCCGCGAGACCGGCCGCGACGCCGAGCGTGTCGTGGACGTACACGGTGCCCCACGTCTGGGCCGCGTCCTCGAGCATCACGCCCAGGACGCCGAGCAACGCCAGCGGCCCCAGCAGCCGCAGCAGCCGGGGCGCGTTGCGGAGGTGGATGTGCTGGTCGGCCACGCCATCGATCCCGGCCACATGATCGATCCCGCGTTCCGTGAGCAGCCCGCGCGCGGCGATCAGCGTGACCCCCGCGAGCGCGATCCCCGCCAGCGCGAGGTGGGCGGGGACCGGGACCATCGCGCCCGCCGCCAGCGCCCCGACGGATCCGCCGACCAGGGTGCCCGCGCTCCACCAGCCATGGAACGAGTGGAGGATCGACCGGCCATACCGCCGCTGGACGATGATCCCGTGGGCGTTCTGCGCGGCGTCCATCGTCGCGTCGAGCGCGCCCAGCACCAGGAAGCCGGCTGCGAGGACCGGCCACGACGGCGCCAGCCCCAGCCACGCGAGCAGCGCGCAGAACACGAGCCCGGTCACGACGGTCAGCCGGCCGCTGCCGAATCGCTGGATGAGCAGGCCGGCCAGCCCGCCCGCGATGAGCCCGCCCACCGGCATCGCGGCCACCGCGGCGCCCAGCTCCGCGTTGGACAGGCCGAGGTTCGCCTTGATCACGGGGAGCCTCGGCAGGACGTTGGCGATGAGCGCGCCGTTGACGAGGAACAGGGCACTGACCGCGAGCCGCGCGCGTCGGGCGTCGGGCGCAACGGTCGTGGCGTTCACCGCTCCATCATCGCGTATCTGTCCTATCGTCACGACCGATGCCTGAGCTTCCCGAGGTCGAGACCGTCGCCCGCGACCTCCGGCGCCACCTGCTGCCCGAGGGCGGCGGGCCGGGGCCGGTGATCATCGACGCGCGCGTCGGATGGGCGCGCACGCTTCGTGATGCGGACCCCGCGGCGTTCATCGCCGCCGCTTCCGGGCGCCGGATCATGGCCATCGGGCGCCGCGGCAAGCAGGTCGTCATCGACCTCGACCATGGGGCATTCCTGACCGTCCATCTCAAGATGACCGGCCAGCTGTTCGTGGTCCCGGCATCGCTGGCGCGCGATCCCTACGAGCGGCTGGCCCTGGCGCTCGACGACGGGCGCGAGCTCCGGTTCCGCGACATCCGCAAGTTCGGCCGAGTGGGGCTGTATTCAACCGAGGACGACCCGTTCGGCGACGTCGGACCCGAGCCGCTCGAATCCCGCATTCACGCTGCGGGCGTTCCGGGCACGGATCCGGGGTCGTCGCGCCCGGCTCAAGCCGTTGCTCGTCGACCAGTCGTTCATCGCCGGCGTCGGCAACATCTACGCGGACGAGGCGCTGTGGCGGTCGAAGCTCCATCCGCTCCGGTCGGCGGCGTCGCTGCGTCCGCGCGACGAGCGGCTGCTGTATCAGAGCATTCGCGACATCCTGGCCGAGGCCGTGGAGCGCCGCGGGAGCTCGATCGACGACTACACCGCTCCCGACGGCGACGGCGAGATGCAGGAGCGGCTCGAGGTCTACCAGCGCACGGGCTCCCCGTGCCTCCGCTGCGGCCGCCCGATCCGGCGGATCGTCATCGGCATCCGCGCGACGCACTTCTGCTCGTGGTGCCAGCGGCTGCCGGCGGCGGAGCGACCTGCCGCCGCGGCGCTGTTGCGGACCATGACGCCGCGGCCCGGCGGGTCATCGAAGGCCCGCACCGGCCGCCCGGGTCGCCGCTGGGTCGAGCTCGATGGTGACGGCGCCCTGGGGCGAACCGCCGACGAGGCCGCCGCGGCGCGGGAGCGGGCGCAGCGCACCCGGGCGGCCGCCGCGGCGCGCCGGGCGGTCGCGCGCGAGGGGGCGGGGGCATGAGCCTCATCCGGCTCGAGGCCGTCGTCCGCGAGATCGGGACGTTCGTGATCCTGGACCATGTCCAGGCGGCGATCGCACCCGGCGAGCGGATCGGGCTGGTGGGGCCGAACGGTTCCGGCAAGACCACGCTGCTGCGGATCGTGGCCGGTCGCGACGAACCCGACCGTGGCACGGCGACCAGGCGGCGCGGGCTGAGCCTCGGCCTGCTGAGCCAGGAGGCGCACTTCGACGAGGCGTTCATGGCCGCGCCCGACCTTCGGTCCGCGGTCCGCCACGGCGCGCAGCACCTCGAGGTGATGGCCGCGGAGCTGGCCCGGATGGAGCACGGCGGACATGCCGCGGGTGCCGCGTATGCGGATCTCCAGCACCGGTTCGAGGTGCTGGGCGGCTACACGCTCGACCAGCGGGTGGACGAGGCGCTGTCGGGCCTGGGCTTCGCGCGTGACGAGTGGCTGCGGCCGCCGACGGCGGTCTCGGGTGGGCAGCAGACGCGTGCCGCCCTGGCCCGGCTGGTGATCGCGAACCCCGACCTGCTGCTGCTCGACGAGCCCACCAACCATCTCGACATCGGCGCCATCGAATGGCTCGAGGAGCACCTGCGACGGCGGACCGGCGCCCTCCTCGTCGCGTCGCACGACCGCGCGTTCCTGGACGCGACCGTGTCGCGGATCTGGGAGCTCCGCGACCGCCGGCTGACCGCGTTCCGCGGCGACTACAGCGCCTATCACCGCCAGCGGGTGGAGCGCGACGCGCGGGCCGCGAAGGATGCCGAGTCGCACGCCCAGCAGGTCGAGCGCGAGCAGGAGCTCATCCAGCGCTATCGGAGCCACCGCAAGTTCTCCAAGATGCACGAGCACGAGGCGCGGCTCGACCGGCTGCGCGAGAACGAGGTCCATGCCCCGAGGTCCGGTCGCGCGCTCAGGCTGCCGGGCCAGGCGCTCACCGGCGGCCCGGTTCGCTCGGGTGAGCTGGTGATCCGCCTCGACGACCTGGTGGTCGGGTACCTGCCCGGTCGCGGGGCGCTGGCCGCGGACGGGTCCGAGGCGCCGGAGCCGGTACGCGTGGCCCGGGCGCCGTTCCTGGCCGCGCAGCGGGGCGACCGGATCGGCATCGTCGGGCCCAATGGGGCCGGCAAGACCACCCTGCTGCGCACGATCGCCGGTGACCTGCCGCCACTCGATGGCTCGCTCACCTTCGGGCACCAGGTCCAGCCCGCCTACCTCGCCCAGCTGCGCGACGCGGCGATCCCGGGTGCGACCGTGCTCGACGCGATCATGGAGGCCATGCCGATCACGCCCGGCGAGGCGCGCGGCTACCTCGCGCGGTTCCTGTTCCGCGGCGACGACGTGTTCAAGGAGGTCCGGTCGCTGTCGGGCGGCGAGCGATCACGGCTCGAGCTGGCCCTGCTGGGGATCCTGCCGTCGAACCTGCTCCTGCTCGATGAGCCGACCAACCACCTGGACATCCCGGCGCGCGAGGCGATCGAGACCTTCCTGCTCGAGGCGCCCGCGACGCTGCTGGTGGTCTCGCACGACCGGCGGCTGCTGGAGACGATCTGCGACCGGTTGTGGGTCGTCGACGAGGCGACCGCGGTGCCGTTCGACGGCGGCTACCACGCGTGGCGCGCCGCGGTGGCGGACGGCTGGACGATCCAGGCCGAGGCCGCCCGCCGCGCGCACCGCGGCCGCGGAGCCACGCCGGCCACGGCGGTCACGCCCGGTGGGTCCGCGCCGCGTGGGTCGCGCCGCGGGAAGGCGGCCGCTGCCGCTGCACCCGTCCCGGTCGCGGCGCCGGTGGCGGCACCCGTGCGCCGCGCGTCCCGCGCGAAGCTGTCCAAGGAGGCGTACCGTCGCAGGCGCGAGGCCATCGACGCGGAGCTGTCGCGGCTGGGCCTCCGCCGGAGCCAGCTGGAGCTCGCCGTGGGATCGCCCACCGTGGCCGCGAACTTCGTCGAGATGCGACGCGTCACCAGCGAGCTGGCGGACGTCGAGCGAGCGCTGGCCGAGACGGAGGACGCGTGGCTCGAGCTGGAGGAGCAGGCGCCGTGACCGGCTCGCGGACCGTGCGGATCGGGATCACCGGACCGATCGGATGTGGCAAGTCGCAGATCGCGCAGTGGCTGGCCGAGCTCGGCGTCCATGTCGTCGATGCCGACGACATCGCGAGATCGGTGACGGCGCCGGGGAACCCCGCCCACGACCTCGTGCTGCGGCGGTTCGGGCCGGCCGTCACCGCGCCCGACGGGACCCTCGACCGGGCGGCGCTGGGCCGGATCGTGTTCTCGGATCCCGCGGCCCTGCGCGACCTGGAACACATCGTCCACCCGGCGACGCGGCCGCGCATCCTCGCGGCGATCGAGGCCGCGGAACGCGCCGGCGCACCGGCCGTCGCGGTCGAGGCGATCAAGCTGGTCGAAGGCGGGCTCGCGGCGATGTGCGACGAGGTCTGGCTGGTGGTGTGCAGCCCCGAGGCCCAGGCTGCCCGGCTCCTGTCGAGGGGGACGCCTCCGGCCGATGCGGAGCAGCGAGCGGCCGCACAGGCCGGGCTGGCCGAGCGCCTCCGCCCTGCGGCCACATGGGTCCTCGATACGTCCGTGTCACGCGAGGCGACGCGCGCGCTCGTGGTGGCGGCCCTGGGCGAGGCGATCGCCGCCGTCCGGTAGCTGCCCCGGGCCCCGGAACGGGCATCGCCCGGCCGGGCGAGCCCGGCCGGGCGATGGGGAGGCGCGTCGGGTCAGCGACGCGCGATGGAGAATCGGCGCCGACCCTTCGCGCGGCGGGCAGGGAGGCGACCTGCCGGGCGGCGGGAACGGTCCACGATGCGTGCCGCCGCCGCGCTACGGGCCGGTGCTCGCTCCGGGCGAGCTCGACGGTGACGGCGAGGGCGGCGGCGTGATCGAGGGCAGCGGCAGCGGCGTCGGGAGCGGACCGCCACCGGCCGGATAGGTCTCCGGGATCGGCAGGCCGTACTTCTGGATGATCCGGTTGGTCGTGGCGCCGAGCGACGACACGTCGAGCGTCCGGGTGTCCCGGTCGGGTCGCAGGGCGAAGCTGAACAGGACGTTGCCGGAGGCAACGAGGTGGCCGATCTCCTCGGCCACCGGCAGCGTGGCCTTGACGATGTAGGTCGTGCCCTGGCGGGCCAGGATGATCATGTCCTGGTAGGTGATCTTGGTCGACTGGTCCGTGTAGTAGACGCCCTTGTCGAGGACGTTCTGCGGCACGAGGACGCTTGCGGTGAGGAACACGTCCACCGTCATGTTGGGACCCAGCATGCCGCCGACCGCGCGGTCGTCGGGCACGGTCAGCGAGATCGCGCGCCAGGCCTCGGAGTCCGGTGCCACCGTCTCATCCGGTCCCAGGATCGAGAACTGTCCCCCCGCGGTCGTCGACGCGAGCAGGTTCGTGGTCACCAGCTGGCCGGGCTTGACGTCGACCGCAAGGATCCTGCCGACAAGCTGTCCCGGGTCCGTGACCACGCCCTCGGCGTTGGTGTCGTCCAGCGGCACGTCTTCGCGCAGCAGGAGGTCGTCGCTCTCGATCGGCTTGCGGGCCGGGATCGCCCGCGCCGCAACGACGGCCGGGGTGGTCTTGAGGCCCGACTGTCCCGCCTGCTGCTGGGCGTTGTTGATCAGGAAGAACGCAGCCCCGCCTGCGGCCACCGCCAGGACCACGCCGAGCAGGACGATCCATCGCCCTCGCTTGGACGGGTCCTTGTATTCCATCTCCATCGCGTTGCCTCCCGGGAGGTCGGGGTCGGCGGATTGCCGCCCCGGAAAGGATGTGCCGCGCCCGCTCCGGCTAGTTCCAGGGCGCCAGCCGTGCCACCTGACCGCGGCGCAGCCGGGAGTCCTCGAGGTCCGTGATCACCGGGGTGATCGCGTACGCCGAGACGCTGTTGGAATCCACCGAGACGACGCGCATGACCGCGAAGCCCACGATGTCGACGTAGTCCTGGTTGTTGCCCGCTGAGGCCGTCGCGACCTCGAGGGTGATCGTGCTGAGGTGCGTGACGGGCTGGCCCGAGCCGTTGGTGCCCGACGCCCGAAGGGCGAACTGGTAGATGCCGGGCGTCATGGTGTCGGTGTCGATCGTCAGGGTGGAGCTGGTGCCCTTCTTGCTGGGCGACACCACGGGCGCGGAGAAGGCGATCGTGCCGATCCCCGCCGGCCACGCGTCGCCCGGAAGCGGCTCGAGCGACAGGCTCACGGTCGAGGTCGAGCCGAAGGCCGTCGAACCGTCCTTGACCGACAGGTCGAAGGTGGCGGTGTCGCCGACCGCCGGCACCGAGACCGTGCTCGACGTCAGGTTGACCGCGAAGTTCTTGGCCACGTTGCCCACCTCGAACTCGAACGGGGTGTACTTCGTCGTCAGGTACGGGCTGCCGGCCTGGCCCTTGAGCCAGACGCCATAGATGCCGTCTGCGACCCCCGTCGTCTGGGCGTTCGTGATCGAGACGGCGGTCCCGCTGCCGAGCGACGGTGTCACCGGGTTGGGGGTGAAGGTGAGCGGGGTGGGCGCGTTGAGCATGGTGCCCAGCACGAGCGGATTGTTGGGATCGCCGGCATCGGTGACGGTCGACAGGCTGACCTGGCCGCTGAATGCCTTGTTGCGATACGCCTTGAACGACCCGACGTTGGCCGTCGTGCCGCTGCTGGCGATGGGGACGCTTCCCGGACTGGACAGCGAGAAGTCCGGGATCTGCATCGTGATTCCCGGGTACACCGCGACCAGGATCTCGTCACCCGGCGCAAACCGATTGGCGAACGCGCTCACCGCGAGCCCGGCGGAGTTCCCGCTCATGATCGCGACCTGGTCGTTGGGATCCGGCGGGCTGATGATGGACGGGAACATCGGGCCCGGGTAGCCGCCGGCGAGGATCCACGCCGACTGCATGTCCTTGAGCGTCTGCGCGTTGGTGGACGTGTCCACGCCGTTGTAGTAGAGCTGCGACGACGAGGACTCGAAGTTGCGGATGTCGAGGGCCACGAACCCGCGGAAGTCAGACCCGTTGTCGGGGTCGGCGCCCTGGCCGAGGATCTCCAGGATCGGGCCGTGGTTGGTCCGGTCCCCGTCCGGGGTCGAGGCACTGAACGCAGAGCCCGGGCCGGGGTCCAGACGACCCGCGCGGTTCGTGTCCGTGCCCAGGCAGGACGTGTTTGCGGTCGCGAAGTAGTCCGTGAACGCGTTTGCGTTGTCGCTGCACGGGGCGACGCCGGTCGAGTCGCCGGGCGCCTTGACGAACTCGCGGACCGCGATCGGTAGCAGGTCGCCGTAGAACTTCACCCTCGCCTGCGCAACGATCATGTTGGAGTCGAGCCCGACCGCCCGGCCGAAGGTGTACGGGATGGTGTTGCGGATGCCGACCCGCACGGAGCCGCCCGAGAACAGGATCCCGGAGATCAGGTGGGTCGGGATCGCCCGCATGGCCGCTGTCGTACACCTCGTTGCCGTCGCCCGGTGGGAGCGGAGGCACGATCCCGTTGGGTGGGATGCTGAAGTTGTTGCTCAGCACCGCCATCGCCTCGGCGCGCGCCTCGGCCTCCGTCCCGCCCCGGACGAGCACGCTGCCCGCGGCGAGCGCCGCCGCGTCGGCCCCGTTCTGCAGGAACCGCCGCTCCGAATAGAAGCGGCCGATGTCGATCGCGAGCCCGGCCGCCGCCAGCAGGGCGACCACCGCGAGGATGAAGATGACCAGGACCTGGCCGCGCTCGCGTGCGGTCCGAGGCGCCTGCACCGTGGCGCGCATCGCTAGTTGACGACCATCGTGACTTCGCCCGCCAGCGACAGGCGCCCGCCCGAATCCTTGGGAAGCAGGTTGCTCACGAGCGGGATCACGAGGTCCTGGTGGTAGGTCGCCTTGACCGTGACGCGGTACCCGACCCGCGGGTCGTTGGCGGTAACGCCGCTCGGCAGGGAATAGGTGATCGTGATGTCGCCGTTGGTGTAGGTCGTCGTGGTCCCACTCGTCGCGGACGTCCACGACGCCCCGTTCGCGAAGTTGGGCGCGGTCTTGGTCAGGCCGTTGAGCGAGCTGAGGAGCGCGTCCTGGATCTCGTCGTTGCGGGCGGCGTCGTTGGTGACCTTGTCCCCGCTGCGGTCATAGACGTAGATCGTCCCGATCCGCGCAGCCTCGCGGGCGGCGTTGGTGACGGTCACGTACGTGTTGAAGATGAACCCGAACTGGATGATGCCCAGCAGCAACAGGAACAGGGGGGTCAGCACCAGCGAGAACTCGACCAGGCTCTGGCCGTCCGCGCGGCCACACCGGACGAGCCGCCGGCCGCGGCGGGCGGCGCAAGGTCCGGAACGGATCGTTGAGCGGCGCGGCGTGAGCGTCATCGAGGGCGTGTCTGTCTCCGGAGATGGCTGTCTGACCCAGTGTTCGCGTGCGGGTCCGGGGCAGCCATGGGTCGTTGGTCAGGGGCGTCCCATCCCTTCAGTTCGACCCGAAATCGTCGAACAGGCGTTCTGTATCGAACCGGGCGGTCGTGGTAGGATCCGGCCGTGCCCGACTTCCGTCTCGTTGCCCCGTTCGAGCCGACCGGCGACCAGCCCGTCGCCATCGAGCGTCTCTCGGATGGCCTGTCCCGCGGCCTTCGTCACCAGACGTTGCTGGGCGTCACCGGGTCGGGCAAGACGTACACGATGGCCCAGACCATCGCCCGGCACCGGAAGCCGACCCTGGTGCTCGCCCACAACAAGACGCTCGCGGCCCAGCTGTACTCGGAGTTCCGCGAGTTCTTCCCGGACAACGCGGTCGAGTACTTCGTCAGCTACTTCGACTACTACCAGCCGGAGGCCTACCTGCCGCGCTCGGACACGTACATCGAGAAGGACAGCTCGCGCAACGAGGAGATCGACCGACTGCGGCACGCGGCCACGCATGCGCTGTTCGAGCGGCGGGACGTGATCATCGTCGCCAGCGTGTCGTGCATCTACGGCCTCGGCGCGCCCGTCGACTACGGCGCCACGGTCCTGCGGCTCAAGACCGGCGGCCAGTACCGGCGGGATGCCGTGCTCCGCCACCTCGTCGACCTCCAGTACCAGCGCAACGACACCGCCCTCACCCGGGCCCGCTTCCGCGTGCGCGGGGACACTCTGGAGATCGGGCCGGCGTCGGCCGAGATCGTGGTCCGGGTCGAGTTCTTCGGCGACGAGGTCGAGCGGATCACGGAGATCGACCCGCTGACCGGCGAGCTGCTCGCGGAGCGCAGGGAGCTCAACGTCTACCCGGCCACGCACTTCGTCACGCCCCGCGACAAGCTCGCCGCGGCGATCGCCGGGATCGAGGCCGAGATGGAGGAGCGGGTCGGCCAGATGGAGGCCGAGGGCCGGGCGCTCGAGGCGGCGCGCCTGCGCCAGCGCACGACCTTCGACATGGAGATGCTGCGCGAGCTGGGCTACTGCAGCGGCGTCGAGAACTACTCGCGGCACCTGTCGCAGCGCGAGCCCGGGTCGCGGCCGTGGACGCTGCTGGACTACTTCCCGCCGGACTGGCTGCTGATCGTGGACGAGTCGCACATGACCATCCCCCAGGTCGTGGGCATGTACAAGAACGACCGGACGCGCAAGGAGATCCTGGTCGACTTCGGCTTCCGCCTGCCGTCGGCGCTCGACAACCGGCCACTGACGTTCGAGGAGTTCGAGGCGCACCTCAACCAGTCGGTGTTCGTGTCGGCGACGCCCGGCCCGTACGAGCTGGAGCGCAGCGAGCGCGTCGTGGAGCAGCTCATCCGGCCCACCGGCGTGGTGGACCCGGTGATCAGCGTGCGCCCCACGGATGGCCAGATCGACGACCTGCTGGAGGAGATCCGGGGACGGGTCGAGCGCGGCGAGCGGGCGCTGGTGACGACGCTCACCAAGAAGATGTCCGAAGACCTGGCCGACTACCTCAAGGAGCTGGGCGTCAAGGTCCAGTACCTCCACAGCGAGGTCGACACCCTGGAGCGGATCGCGATCCTGCGCGACCTGCGGCTCGGCGTGTACGACGTGCTGGTCGGGATCAACCTCCTGCGCGAGGGCCTGGACCTGCCCGAGGTCACCCTGGTCGCGATCCTGGACGCCGACAAGGAGGGCTTCCTGCGCAGCGCCTGGTCGCTGATCCAGATGATCGGGCGGGCCGCGCGGAACACGCAGGGCGAGGTCGTGATGTACGCGGACCGCGTGACCGAGTCGATGAAGGTCGCCATCGACGAGACCAACCGGCGGCGGACGGTCCAGGAGCGGTACAACACGGAGCACGGGATCGAGCCCACCACGATCATCAAGGGCATCCACGACCTCAATGACCGGCTGCGGTCGGTCGCCGAGCGGACCACGGTGTACAGCTCCGAGCGGCGCGACCGCGAGCTCGAGGCCGCGGACAAGGCCGAGGTGGAGCGGCTGGTGGCGAAGATGGAGGCCGAGATGAAGGAGGCCGCCAGGCAGCTCGAGTTCGAGCGGGCGGCGGCGCTGCGCGACGAGATCCAGCAGATCCGGCTTCGCGTCCTCGACCAGGACCAGTCGGTGATCGTGGCCCGTGCCGCGGAGCGCGCCGCGAAGGACGCCCTGCTGCCGGCCAGGGATCGGGGCGCCGCGCATCGCGCGGAGCGCGAGCGTGGCGTGGCCTCGTTCGAGGTGACCGAGGTGCGCGTGCTCGGCGCGGACGAGGAGCCCGGCGGGGATGGCGAAGCGCCGGGCGGCGACGGCGAGGAGCCGTCCGGGGTGGCCACGGACCTGTTCCCCGGCATCCGCGACGAGCACGACGACGAGGACGCCGCCGGTTGGCAGGCGCGCTGGCTGGAGCGGCCGACCTGGGACCGGACGGTCACCCCCAACATCCGGCGCCGCACCGGGCAGCGCCCGAACCGGCGCGCCCGCGGCTACTGATCGAGCACGCCGCGCGGTACCCTCTGGCCATGACGTCGATCGTTGCCGCAAACACCCGCACCCGCGCTCGCCGCGGTCCGTGGCGCCGGCGCCTCGCATGGCCGGTGCTGATGGTGGTCGCGGTCATCGTTGCCGCCGGCTGTGGCGCCGCCGCGCCGGCGACCGGACCCGCCGCAGTCGTCTCGACCGCCCTGGACAAGGTCGCGGCGAAGGACGTGGCCGGACTGCAGGCGCTCGCGTGCGCGGGCCAGGAGGACCTGATCCGGCAGCAGCTCGGCGTGCCGGGCGGGCTCGGCGCCGATCTGCTCCCCGGCCTGGATACGCAGGCCCTGGTCGATGCCGTCCAGTTCGACGTCTCGAAGGTCAAGATCGGCGATGCGGTCGTGGACGGGGATGTCGCGACGGTGCCGGTCAGCGGCGATATCGGCGTCACCTTCGACGCGGACGCGATGCGCCCGATCCTCAAGCAGGTGCTCGCGGCGCAGGGCACGACGATGACCGACGCCCAGATCGACGCGCTGCTGTCGGGGCTCGCGGCCTACGGCCAGGACGTGCCGCTCGACCAGTCGGTGCGCCTCGTCCGCGAGGACGGCTCCTGGAAGATCTGCCAGCAGTCGGTGACGCCGCCGGCGTCCTGAGCGCGGTCGATGCGCGCCGGCGCCGTCAGTAGCCGAAGCGCGTCGGGGTCGCCGCCGACCCGGCCACTTCCCACGCCGTGAACACCTGTTCTGTTTGGCCGGGTTCCGCTACACTTTGACCGTGCCCCAGGATCAGATCGTCGTGCGCGGCGCGCGCGAACACAACCTCAAGAACGTGGACGTTGCGTTCCCGCGTGACCGGCTGGTCGTGATCACGGGCCTGTCGGGCAGCGGCAAGAGCAGCCTGGCGTTCGACACGATCTATGCGGAGGGCCAGCGGCGCTACGTCGAGAGCCTGTCCGCGTACGCCCGGCAGTTCCTGGGCCAGATGGACAAGCCCGACGTCGACCAGATCGACGGCCTGTCGCCCGCGATCTCGATCGACCAGAAGGGCGCCTCGAAGAACCCGCGCTCCACCGTCGGGACGGTGACCGAGATCTACGACTACCTGCGGCTGCTGTTCGCCCGCATCGGGCACCCGCACTGCCCGACCTGCGGTCGCGAGATCGAGCGCCAGACCGTGCAGCAGATCGTGGACCAGGTCCTGGCGCTCCCCCAGGGGACCCGTCTCCTCGTGCTCGGGCCGCTGGTCAAGGATCGCAAGACCGAGGGCGATCGGGTGTTCGAGGCCGCGCGCAAGCAGGGCTTCGTGCGCGTCCGCGTCGACGGCGCCCAGTACGACCTCGCCGACGCGCCGACGCTCGACAGGTACAAGCGGCACACGATCGAGGTCGTCGTGGATCGCTATGTCGTCAGGCGCGCCGAGACCCCGGAGGGCTGGGCGCAGGACGAGGCCGGTCACCCGATCGATCCCGAGTCGGGCCTGCCGCAGCCGGACCCGGATGCCGCGCGGCTCGCCGATTCGGTCGAGACGGCGCTGCGGCTTGGCGAGGGGGTCATGGTCGTCGCCCCCGTCCCGCGGGAAGGGGAGGACCCCCAGTTCGAGGAGCGCGCCTACAGCGAGCGCTACAGCTGCCCCTACGACGGGACGACGATCGACGAGCTGGAGCCCCGGTCGTTCTCGTTCAACTCCCCCCACGGCGCGTGCCCGACCTGCACGGGCCTGGGCACGCAGCTGGTCATCGACCCGCGCCTGGTCATCCCGGACCGGTCGAAGAGCGTCAAGGCCGGCGCGCTGGCCCCCTGGAACAAGATGCCCACCGAGATCTCGTGGCGGATGAAGATCACGGACGCGGTGTTCGCCTCGCACGGCTGGAGCATCGCGACGCCGGTCGAGGACCTGCCGCCCGAGGCGCTCGAGTACCTGCTGTACGCGCCCAAGGACGAGAAGGTCGTCGTGCGCTACCGGCACGAGCGGGGCGAGAACAGCTACGTCGCCACCTTCGAGGGCGTGGTCACCAACCTCGAGCGGCGGTTCCGGGAGACCGAATCCGAGTACATCCGGACCGAGCTCGAGAAGTTCATGGTCCAGAAGCCGTGTCCCACCTGCCAGGGCCGACGGCTCCGTCCCGAGGCGCTCGCGGTGACCGTGGACGGCCGCAGCATCGCGGAGATCTCGGACCTGTCCGTCACCGACGGGCTCGACTGGGCGGCGGCGCTCGCGGACCGGATCACCGAGCGCGAGCGGACGATCGCGCGCCAGGTGGTCAAGGAGATCATCGCCCGGCTCGGGTTCCTCGTGGACGTCGGCCTGGACTACCTCACGCTGGACCGTGCGAGCGTCAGCCTGTCCGGCGGCGAGGCGCAGCGGATCCGGCTGGCGACCCAGATCGGGACCACGCTGATGGGCGTGCTGTACATCCTCGACGAGCCCTCGATCGGGCTGCACCAGCGGGACAACGCGAAGCTGATCGCGACCCTGACCCGGCTCCGGGACCTGGGCAACACCGTGCTCGTGGTCGAGCACGACGAGGAGACGATCCGGACCGCGGACTGGGTGATCGACATCGGGCCCGGGGCGGGCGAGCACGGCGGCGAGATCATCACCAACGGGCCGCTGGAGCAGCTGCTGGCGGAGCCGCGGTCGATCACCGGGGCGTTCCTGCGCGGCGAGCGCATGGTCGACGTCCCGTCCCGGCGCCGCCCCGGCAACGGCAAGGCGCTCGTGGTGCGCGGGGCCAGCGAGCACAACCTGCGGAGCATCGATGTCCGGTTCCCGCTGGGCACGTTCATCGCCGTGACGGGGGTGTCCGGGTCGGGCAAGAGCACGCTCGTGGACGAGGTCCTGTACCGGGCGCTCGCCAGGGAGCTCAGCGGCTCGCGCGAGCCCGTCGGGGCGCACGACTCGATCGAGGGCGTGCAGCACGTCGACAAGATCATCGAGATCGACCAGAGCCCGATCGGCCGCACGCCACGGTCGAACCCGGCCACCTACACCGGCCTGTTCGGCCCGATCCGGGAGCTGTTCGCCGGCACGCCCGACAGCCGCGTCCGCGGCTACATGCCCGGCCGGTTCAGCTTCAACGTCAAGGGCGGTCGCTGCGAGAGCTGCAAGGGCGACGGGATCATCAAGATCGAGATGCAGTTCCTGCCCGACGTCTACGTCCCGTGCGAGGTGTGCAAGGGCAAGCGCTACAACCGGGAAGCGCTCGAGATCCACTACAAGGGCCGGTCGATCGCGGACGTGCTCGAGATGACGGTGGCCGAGGCGCTCGAGTTCTTCAGCGCCGTCCCCAACGTGCGCAACAAGCTCCAGACGCTGTTCGACGTCGGGCTCGGCTACGTCCACCTCGGCCAGCCGGCGACGACGCTGTCGGGCGGCGAGGCGCAGCGCGTCAAGCTGGCGACCGAGCTGTCGCGTCGGGCCACCGGCAAGACGCTGTACCTGCTCGACGAGCCGACGACCGGGCTTCACTTCGCCGACGTCGACAAGCTCCTCCAGGTCCTCCACCGGTTGGTCGACACCGGCAACACCGTGCTCGTGATCGAGCACAACCTCGACGTGATCAAGACCGCGGACTGGATCGTTGACCTTGGCCCGGGCGGCGGCCACCGCGGCGGGCGCATCGTCGCCGAGGGAACCCCGGAGCGGGTCGCGGGCGTGGCCGGCTCCGCTACCGGCGAGTACCTGGCGCGGGTGCTGCGCGGCGAGCCGCTGGTGCCGCTGAGCGACGTGACGTTCGCCGACGAGGCGGGCCGGCCGGGCGTCGGCGGAGCGAGCCGGCGAGCACCTGCCGCGGGGCTGCGGGCCGCCGCGCCGGCGCGCAAGCGGGTGGCCGCCGTCCGGTCGGCGGGGGATCGCTAGCAGATCGGGCGTCCGACCGGGTCGCGATCGCGGGCTGCCCGGTCTACGATGGCTGCATGCCGGAGATCGACTTCGCCTTCCTGGCCGACGCGGCCGAAACCCAGCCGGGCCACAAGTTCCACGTGCTCGGCGGCGGGATCACGCGGATCGGCGGACGAACGTTCCCGCTGCGCCACCCGCACATCGCGCTGGTCGTCGGCCTGCTGGTGACCGCACCCGAGACCCACCGCGAGCACGACCTCCGGATCGTCCTGCTCGACCCCGACGGGCACGAGGTCACTGGGGCGAGCGGGAGCCTGGTGGCGCAGGGTCACCCGGACGGGCGCGATGCCATCCTCACGTTCAGCATCGACCTGTGGAACCTCACCTTTCCGTCGCCGGGTGACTATTCGTTCCGGATCCTGGTCAACGGCTCCGAGCGCAAGCGGCTGGGCCTCGTCCTCGTGCGCCCGAGCGAGGCCGGTGCCGGAGCCGCCTCGACCGCGCCTTCAGGCACGTGACGGGCGGCCGAGGAGCCCCGGCTCGAGCCCGGCGCGGCCCCGCGCGTCACGAGCGACCCGTGATCGACGAGGCGGCGCTCGTTGCCGCGCGTGCCGGGGACCGCATGGTCGATGCCGCGCGCGCCCGCGGGTCCGATCGGTGGCTCGCGTACCTCGAGCCGCTGCCGGACCGGCTGCGCGACGAGGAGCTGGCTGATCTTCGCCGCACCGCCCTCCGCGCCCGCGCCGCCTACGGGCCCAAGGACTCGATCCGCGACGCGCTCCCGGCGGATGTCACCGAGCCGTTCCTCGAGGCGATCGACCGGCTGCTCAAGGAGATCGCCCGGCGCGACATGGCCGAGTAGGGCGCGGGCCCGCCCCGCCGGCCGCGACCCCGATCCCGATCCCGGCCCGACGAGCGCTGACTCGCCGACCGCGACCCCGATCCCGGCCCGACGAGCGCTGACTCAGTGGATGCGTCAATCGCGAAGCCAGGCTGCGGGGAATCCGCACCGAGGGCGGCCAGAAGTGCCGCACGCCGGGGTCGGCGTGTCGCATTGATGCGCCGGATGAGTCACGCGGAGCGGTGGGCAGGCTCAGCCTCGCCGCGCGTCATCCGGCTGATCGATGCCGCCACCGCCGTCGGTCAGTACACGAACGGCAGCATCCGACGCGTCCGGGCGGCGTACGCCGCGTACCCCGGGTAGCGATCCGCGAGCCACGCCTCCTCCCGCGACGATTTGAGCCGGAAGAAGCCGAGCAGGACCACGGCACCGGCGACGGCGAGCGGCGAGGCCATCATGAGCCCGTAGCCGGCGGCGCCGATGACGATGCCGCCGTAGATCGGGTGCCGCACAAAGCGGTAGGCGCCGGACTCGACGAGCGTCGCCCCGTCTCGCGGGTGGGGGAGCGGCGTCAGCGCCGTCCCCAGGCCGACCAGCCCCAGGATCGCGAGCACGGCGCCGGAAGCCATCGCGACCAGGCCAACCGCGGTCGAGACCGACGCTGCGGCACCACCCCACGCCGGACCGGCGAGCCCGGCAACCGCGACCAGCCCCAGGAGCACGAGCTGGATCGCGACCCAGCCTTCGCCCCGCGACCCGAGCGAGGGGAGACCGCTCATCGGGCGTCGGCGGGTCGTCGACCGGCGGTCCGGGGCCGGCGACCTCCCTGCGAGTTCAACACCTGCCGGTGATCACGACGAGCACCCATGTGAGACCTCGAGCGGTGGACATCCGGGACGAGTTTACGCGGCGCGCTCGTCGACCCCGAGCTCGACGGGATCAAACGCCTCGAGCAGGAACCGGGACGGCGCGTCGGGGTCGTACAGCAGCGTCAGGGACCGACGGGCGCGCGTCCAGGCGACATAGGCGAGCCGGCGCTCCTCTTCGAGCGCTCGCTCCGGCTCGGTTGCGTCCGACACGGACCGGCGACCCGGAAAGCCGTCGGCGAGCACGGCGACATGGTCCCACTCCAGGCCCTTCGTTCCGTGCGCGGTCGCGAGCGTGAGCCGCGCGTCGTCACGGCGGAGCGCGGCGAGCAGCTGCCGCCGCCGGTCGATGGCCGCACGGAGGCTGGTCAGCGTTGGCGCCCCGGCGGCCCATCCGAGCAGCGCGGTGGCGAGCTCGGGCATGGTCGGTGCCTCGTCACGTGCCGCGCCGGCGGCTGCGTCGTCGGCCGGGTCGCGGAGGGCTCGCCTGACCTCGCCGAGCGCCACCAGCAGGGGCGTCCCGGGCCACTCCGCAAGCCGGGCGGCTGCCAGCGCCAGGAGGCCCTCGAGACGCGGATCGTCGATGGCGAGCGGAAGGTCGGGGGCCCGGAACGGCAGGCCCAGCTCCACCGCGGCGATGATTCCCGGGAGCAGGTCGCGGTTCGTGCGCGCGAGGACCGCGCGGGTCGTGTCATCGGCGGGCCAGGAGCGCATCACGCGGACGATCCGGGGCAGCTCGTCGGACGGATCCGGGGCCAGCACCAGCCGCCCGGCCGCACCGCGCCGCGCCACGATCCGCTTGGCGAACCGCTCCCGGTTGTGCTCCACCAGCCGAACGGCCCGATCGACCACCGGCGCCGGACATCGGTAGTTGGTCTCGAGGTCGATCCGCCGAAGCCCCGGCAGCTGGGCCGCAAGTCCCAGCACCCGGCGCACGTCCGCCAGCCGCCAGCCGTAGATCGTCTGGTCATCGTCGCCCACGGCGAACAGGTTGTTGCCCGGCGCGGCCAGCAGCAGGGCCAGCTCCAGCTGGGTCCGGTCCAGGTCCTGGGCCTCGTCCACGAGCAGCGTCGACGCACGTGACCGCCAGCGGGCGAGAAGGTCGGGGTCCGCCTGCAGCTTCCCCAGCGCCCGGACCACGAGATCGTCGAAGTCGACACCGCCTGACGCGGCGACGGCGTGCTCGTAGGCGATGAACGCACGCGCGACAGGACCGGGGGCCGGATCCGCCGCGATGTCGTCCGCCGAGACGCGCAGGTCGAGCTTGAGCCGCGAGAACGCCAGGTCCAGCCGGCCCCGGTCTGCCGCCGACGCGTCCGGGAAGAGGTCGCGGAGCACCTCGTCGCGATCCAGCAGCGGATCGACCGCCACGCCCGCGTCGATCAGGATCTCGCGACCCAGGGCATGAAAGGTCCGGACGCGCACCGATCCCGCCGGCGTGCCCAGCGGCTCGAGGGCGGCGTCCAGGCGAGCGCCCAGCTCCTCGGCCGCCCGCTTGTTGAACGCGACGATGGTCACCGCGCCCGGGTCCGCGCCGCCGTCCACCAACCACGCGACACGGGCCACCAGCGTCGTCGTCTTGCCCGACCCGGCGGGCGCGACACACAGGACGGGACCCGGCGGCGCCGTCGCGGCCGCGCGCTGGTCCGGGGCGAGCCGCGCGAGCCGCTCGGCAACCGTCGGGTGCAGCGTTCGAGGGCCCGGTGCGGGCGGGGCGGCCTGGTGCATCGGGGCCCAGTGTGGTGACGGCCCATCACCGCGGGATTACCGGTGGCATCCGCCCAAACCGGGCGCAGGACCACCGTGGCGGGCCTTCGGCATCTGCGGATCGCGGTCCCAAGGTGGTGCGTTTGGTCAACGGCGGCCCGATTTGGGGTTCCCTCGGGCGCCGCCGGCGACTACCATGCACCCCTCACAACCGCCCCTGTCCGACCATAGGAGGAAGCGACCAGGGCGTCCCGCGAGGACGCTCCGGCTGAGGAAAACCTGAGCGCGTTGTCCGAGCGGCCGACCGTGCGTGCGCATCCGTCCCGTGCGCGCCCGCACCTACCGCCCTCGCTGCGTCACCCCATCGACCACGTGTGCCCCGTCCGTCGAGGAGGTCCTTCATGCACCGCTCCGCACCTGCCAGGCTCGTGTTCCTGGCCACCGTCATCGCCCTGCTGGCGTCGCTGGTCGCCGCGCCCGTCAGCGCAACGCCGAAGGCGGGCAAGGGTCAGCCATCGACCACGGCGGTGCTGTTCGCATCCGACGGCATCCGCCAGGATCTGGTCGCCAAGTACGCGGCCCAGGGCGTGATGCCGACCATGGGCTCGTTCCTCAAGAACGGGGCCTCGGCATCGGGCAACGGCCTGCTCACCGAGGCGCCGCCCAACACCGGCGCCGGCTGGTACAGCCTGGCCACGGGTGCTTGGCCCGGCGTGACCGGCTCGACCAACAACACGTTCCATATCAACGGCACCGACTTCTCGCGAAGCACCTCGGCATTCGCCCCCGGGATCCTCCAGGCCGAGACCATCGCCCAGAGCGCCGAGCGCGGCGGCCTCAAGGTCGCCCAGGTCGAATGGGATGGCGGCGCCAACGCCACGATCGACGGACCCACGATCGACTATCGATCGTTCTTCTCGGGCCGTGGTGTGGCGACCAACTTCATCGGCAGCGCCGGTGACGTGCTGTTCGACGATCCCGCGTTCATCGCCGCCTTCGGCCTCCAGTTCGACACGCCCGGCGGCTACGCGGGTCAGCCCTCCTACACGGGCGCCGATCCGGTGGACGCGACCGGTTGGACCAACGTCCCCACGTCGTACAGCCCGGCCAAGGAGATGCACCTGCGGGTGCTTGACTTCGGCACGGACAAGTACGGCCTCGATGCCTATATCTTCAATTCCACGAACGACGCCACCACCAACTACGACGAGGTCCTGTTCTCGCGCTCCAAGAACGGGAATGACAGCGTCGGCACGCTTGCCCAGGGCCAGTGGGCGGACGTCAAGGTCACGATCCAGGGCGGTTCGCTCGACGGCAAGACCGCGGGCATGCTGGTCAAGGTCGAGACGCTCTCACCGGACCTGTCCCGCGTCCGCCTGTTCCACACCTCGGTCGCGCGTGCCAACGCGACCTGGCCGAGCTGGGGCGGTGAGACCGGCTTCAGCGGCGACTTCGGCGAGTATGTCGCCCAGAAGTTCCCCACCTCGACGGCGGCCGACTTCGCAATCCTCGAAGCCGGCGTGACCAGCGAGGAGACGTACGTCGAGCAGGGCCTGTACTGGTCGACCGGCATGGAGCCGATCCTCCGGTACGTCATGAACACCTATCACCCGGACCTGCTCATGGCCGGCGTGCCGACGACCGACGAGTTCAGCCACCAGTTCATGGGTCTCGTCTCGCCGAAGCTCCCCAACGGCGACGCCAACCCCGCCTACGACGACGTCAACCTCGATGGCGTCAAGGACAACCGCGTCGCGCAGCGCGAGGGGTTCATCAGGGCCGCCTACATGGAG
Organism: uncultured Chloroflexia bacterium; assembly: GCA_963749705.1. Classification (GTDB taxonomy): domain Bacteria; phylum Chloroflexota; class Limnocylindria; order Limnocylindrales; family CSP1-4; genus CAIXZV01. Next base: position 303,889 of record CAVVNQ010000015.1, read on the forward strand.
GCGGACCGGATGCTCACGCTGTCGCGCAACCTTGCCGGTGGCAACCCGGTGACGTTCGTGACGTCGGACCACGGGTTCGCGCCCCAGTTCCTGGCCATCGACGCGAGCCTGCCGCTCGTCCAGATGGGCCTGCTGTCCAAGCCCCAGACCTCGAACTGCCGCACGGCGGCGGGCGAGACGATCGGCAAGGCGAAGGCGTGCTGGGCCGGCGGGGCGCTCCAGGTCTACCTCAACGTCGCCGGTCGCGACCCGGCCTCGAGCTTCCAGCAGGTGCCCGCGGCTGACGTCGACGCGACCGTCGCGGCGATCAAGGCCGCTTACCTCGGCATCACCGACACCAACGACTGGACGCATGACGGCAAGCCCGAGGGCTGGAAGGTCATCGACCGCGCATACACCAAGGCGGAGGCGCGGTACATCCCCAACGGTCCGGGCAGCACGGCCGACATGGCCAACCCCACCCGAACCGGCGACCTCGTCGTGTTCTCGTACCCGCCGTACCAGTTCGACGCCGAGACGCCGGGCACGCTGATCGCACCGTCCCACTTCTTCGGCCAGCACGGCTACGTCCCCGACGTTCAGAACCTCGCGGCCAACGTCAACATGCGGGCAACCTTCCTCGCCGGCGGTCCCGGGATCGCCAAGGGGCAGGTCACGGCTCGCACCATCGACCTCGCGCCCACGATGGCATTCCTGCTCGGGATCCCCGAGCCGCAGCAGAGCGAAGGCCGCGTCCTGACCGAGATCGTCAAGGGCGGCCCCTCGATCAAGCCCATCTCGATCGTCGGCCTCACCGACTTCCACGGCCAGCTCGACCCGAGCTCGCTCACCTTTGACGGGATCAACACGAGCGTCGGCGGGGCGGCCTACCTCGCAACGATGTTCGACGAGGAGTTCGCATCCCTGCCGGGTCCCGGGCTGCTCCTGGCGTCCGGTGACAACGTGGGCGCCTCGCCCGCCAACTCCGGCCTTCTCCAGGACACGCCGGCAATCGACGTCGAGAACGCGTGGGGGCTGGACGCCACGTCCTACGGCAACCACGAGTTCGACTACGGCGTGGACCGCCTCCTGATGCACCAGGCACGAGCGCAGTTCCCGTTCCTGGCTACCAACATCGTCGACAGCGCAACGGGCAAGCGGCCTCCCTGGGTCCAGCCGTCCAAGGTGTTCGTGATCAACGGGGTCAAGGTCGGCGTGATCGGCGCCGAGCTGAGCAGCACGCCCGAGCTGGTCTCGGCGGGCGCGACCGCGGGCCTCTCCTTCCTCGATGAGGGTCCGCGCATCAAGGCCGAATCCGAACGCTTGCGCAAGCTGGGCGTCAAGGTTCAGGTCGTGGTCATCCACCAGGGCACCGCGACCGGCCTCAACCCGACCGGGAACGCGCCCGGCGTGCCGTGGGACGGCCCGATCCTCGCGATCGCGGACCAGCTCCAGGACACCACCGTGGACGCGATGCTCGTCGGCCACACCCACCGGATCTCGAACCTCCAGTACGGGAAGTTCCCGATCCTCGAGGGTTACAACGCCGGCATGAGCTATTCCGTGCTCCAGATGATGGTCAAGGGCGGTGACGTGATCTGGGCCGGCGGCGCGACGCGCGTCGCCAAGAACCTGGGCGTCGCCGCGAGGGCCGACGTCAAGGCGATCGTCGACGATGCCAACGCCCAGACTGCGGTGCTCCGCAACCAGGTGATCGGCACCCAGCAGTTCGACATCAAGCGCGCGCCAACCCGGCTGTTCGAATCCGCGATGGGCAACCTGGTCACCGACGCGATGCGCGTCAAGTACCCGGGCGTCGATGCCGCGTACACGAACTCGGGCGGTCTTCGCCAGGACCTGCTGTTCTCGCCGCCGACGGCGGGCGAGCAGCCGGGCGAGATCACCTGGGGTGAGATGTTCTCGGTACTGCCGTTCGGCAACCGGACGGTGATCCTGACCCTGACAGGCGCGCAGCTCGAGCAGGCGTTCATCAACGGGTTCACGCCGTTCTGCAACTCAGCCATCTCCACCGGACGATTCCCGCAGGTGTCCGGTCTCAAGGTCACCTTCAGCTGCAGTGGGACCACGCCCGTCGTCACGGGCATGTGGAAGACCCCGAACGGCATCGCCGGACCGGCGGAGCCGATCGGACCCACGGACAGCGTTCGCTTCGTCACCAATGACTTCATGCTCACCGGCGGCGACGGCTACACCGTGTTCGCCCAGGGCACCAACATCCAGAACCCGGGTGACGACCTGCTCCAGGTCGCCATCGACTACGTCAGCGCCAACTCGCCGGTCGGCCCCGTCGTGGAAGGCCGGATCGTCGGTCCCTGACCCCGACGGCTGGGAACGAACGAAGGGCCGGCCCGGTGGCCGGCCCTTCCGTTTGCGCGGCAGACGGGTGCCGCCGTTGATCAGTGGCACCGGTACGGACGGGCGGCGCAGCCGCGCACCAACAGGGACGACGGGCCCATTTCGCCTCGGCCCTGCCTCGGCGACGCTCCTTGCACCGCGAACCGGGTACGGAATCTGAGCGGCGACGATGGAGGTCCGAATGCAACCCCGAAACTTCCGCCGCGCCGCCGCGCTGGCCGCGGTGCTGTGCCTGGTCGTGTCGGCGATGGCGTTCGCGGACACCGTGGCCGCCGATGGCGACGCGGTGACGCCGGGCATCCAGGGCACCGCGTATCTCGGCGAGGTCACGCCGGGCGGAACCGTGGAGGTCGACGTCCCGTTCACGCTTGCCTGCAAGGACACGTCGCACGTCGGGCCTGGCTCCACCATCGCCGTCGTCCCCGGAACCACGGTCGCGCCGGCCGGCGGCGCGGTGAGCGCCACGGCGGGCAGCATCGGTCCGGTTCCCCTCGACTGGCCCGCGGCCGGCGCCTCCTGTCCCGCCGCCGGTTCGCCGACGCTGGCCTCGTCATCGCCCTCGCACGTCACGCTGACCGCGCCGACGGCCGTGGGGACCGGCTACGGCTACACGATCCTGTTCGCGCGCGACCCGTCGATCGGGACGACCGGCTTCACCTCGGTGACGCTCACGCTCGACGTCGTCGAGCCTCCCGCGGCCGACACCACGCCGCCCGAGCTGTCCGGAGTCCCGGCTGACATCGCGGTCGAGGCGACCAGCGCCGCGGGTGCCACCGTCTCATGGACGGACCCGACGGCCGTCGACGACACGGATCCCGTCCCGGTCGTCGCCTGCGACCCGGCAGCCGGATCCATGTTCCCCGTCGGCACCACGACCGTCACCTGCACGGCGAGCGATGCGTCGGGCAACACCGCCAGCGCGACGTTCGACGTCACGGTCACGTCCCCGGCGCACGCGATGCGCGTCTCGTGGTCGGCGCCGCTGGCCGGCGACGGCGAGCTCGTGATCCAGCCCAACGGCAGGACGGTCCCGGTGGCGGTCCAGGTCACCGTCGACGGGTCGCTGCTCACCGCGGGGTCGGGCCACGTCCCGGCGCTTCGTCTCGATCGCATGCCGGCCTGCGACCCGCTCGCCGCGGCCACCGCGACCGTGTCCACCGATCTCGGCGCCATGGCCTGGCAGGATGGGCGCTGGACGCTCCACGTCGATGCGCGCTCCCTTGCCGCCGGCTGCTGGACGCTGGTCGTGGTCGTGGACGGCGCGGACGCGGGTGGGGCGATGCTGCGGGTCGTCGCGGATGCGCCGCCCGGACTCGCGCCGACGGGTCCGGCAAAGCGGGCGCGCTGAGGATCAGCGCACCCGACTGAGGGCTCGAGGGACGCGGCGGCCCGCGAATCGGCGCGCGTGCCGCACAATCGGGGGGTGACCCCGGAGCTCACCGCCACCCTCGCCAGCCTGCCCGACCGCCCCGGGGTGTACCTGATGAAGGACGCCCGGGGCGAGGTCCTGTACGTGGGCAAGGCACAGAGCCTGCGGCACCGGGTGCGCAGCTACTGGCAGCGCCAGGCGCCCGGTGGCGAGGCCCACCGGATCCGGCAGGCGATCGATCGGGTCGTGGACCTCGAGGTCACCGAGGTCGATTCGGTGTCCGAGGCGCTGCTGCTCGAGGCCAACCTGATCAAGCGGTTCCGGCCGCGGTTCAACGTGCGGCTCAAGGACGACAAGAGCTACCCGTACATCAAGATCACGCTCGCCGACGACTTCCCCCGCATCGAGCGCACGCGCAAGCTGCCCAACGACGGCAGCCGCTACTTCGGGCCGTACGCGTCGGCCAGCAGCGTCGACGAGGCGATGAACCTGGTCCGGCGGCTGTTCCCGTTTCGGACGTGCACCATCGACATCCGGGAAGGCACCCGCGCCCTCCAGCGGCCCTGCCTCCTGTACCACATCAAGCGCTGCCAGGGTCCATGCATCGAGGCGATCTCGAAGGCGGCGTACCGGCGCGACGTCGCCCAGGTGGAGCTGTTCCTCGAGGGCAACGCCGACGCCCTCGTCTCCGGGCTGCGCCACGAGATGGCCTTCGCCTCGGAGCAGCAGCAGTACGAGCGCGCGGCGTCGGTTCGCGACAAGATCCGCGCGATCGAGCGGACGATGGAGTCGCAGAAGATGGCCGCCTTCGCGCGCACCGAGCTGGATCTCGTCGCCATGGCCCGGCGCGACGACCAGGCGGCCGTCCAGCTGTTCGTCGTGCGCAACGGCAAGATGCTCGGTCGCGACGTGTTCTTCCTCGACACGCCGCATGACGTGGCTGACGACGAGGTCCTCGAGAGCTTCCTCGAGCAGTACTACGCGCGGGCGACGAGCGTCCCCCGCGAGGTGCTCGTCCCGCGCGCGCTGGCCGACACGGCGGCCCTGGAGGCATTCCTGACCGCCAAGCGGGGCTCGCTGGTCCGGCTCCGGACCCCGCAGCGTGGCGAGAAGCGGGCGCTGATGGACCTCGCCGCCCGCAACGCGGCCGAGGCGCTCGCCCGCGAAGCGGCTCGCTGGCTGGCCGACCAGGGCAAGACGCTGGGTGCGCTGGAGGAGCTGGCCACGGCGCTCGGCCTGGCCGGCCCGCCGATGCGCATCGAGTGCTACGACATCTCCAACTTCCAGGGTCGCGAATCGGTCGGCAGCATGGTCGTGTTCGAGGAGGGCAGGCCCCGGTCCGGCGAGTACCGCCGGTTCCGGATCCGGACCGTCGAGGGCGCCAACGACGTCGCCAGCCACCAGGAGGTGCTGCGACGCCGGTTCCGGACCGCGAAGCGAGGGGAGGAGGGGATCGAGGAGGAACGCCGGTGGGCGATGCCCGACCTGGTCATCGTCGATGGCGGTCGGGCGCAGGTGAACGCGGCCAAGGTCGTGTTCGACGAGCTCGGCCTGGCCGATCTCCCGCTCGTCGGGCTGGCCAAGGAGCGCGAGGAGCTCGTCCTGCCGGACCGACCCGATCCGGTGGTGCTCCCCGTGACCTCGCAGGCGCTGTACCTGGTCCAGCGGCTGCGCGACGAGGCGCACCGGTTCGCGATCACCTACCACCGCAACCTGCGCGACCGGCGGACCACCCGATCGGCGTTCGACGACCTGCCGGGCGTGGGTCCCAAGCGCAAGCGCGAGCTGCTCAAGGTGTTCGGATCGGCGAAGCGGGTGCGCGAGGCGCCGGTCGAGCAGATCGCCGCCGTGCCCGGGATCAGCCGCGCGCTGGCGGAGCGGATCAAGGCCCATCTGGATGCCTGACGGGACCCTCGCCGGAGGGTCGACCACCACTGTCGCGCGGTGCCGGCCGGTCGGGTTCGCTCCGCATGACTGGCCCGACCCCTGTATCATCCCGCCCCGATGCGACGCGCCGGACCGTTCCTGATCCTGATCATCGGGGTGCTTGCCCTGCTGGTCGACTTTGCGCGCATTCCGATGCCCTCGCTGGGCACGCAGGCAAGCGGGACGACCTCCTACCTCGAGACGAAGCTCGGCCTGGACCTGCGCGGCGGCCTGCGGGTCGAGTACCAGGTGCAGCCCACCGAGGGCAAGACCCCGTCGCGCGACGACCTCAACATCATGCGCCAGATCATCATCAACCGGGTCGACAAATCGGGTGTCGCGGAGCCCCAGGTCGTCGTCCAGGGCTCGGACCGGATCGTGGTCGAGATGCCGGGCGTCCAGAACGCGGACGACATCCGGAACGCTGGTCGGCACGACCGGCCGGCTCGACTTCGTCCCGCTGGGCCAGACCCAGGCCGCGCAGGGCCAGAAGCTGGACCCGTCGATCATCAGCACCAAGTGCGCCTCGACGGCGGATGCGAACTGCGTGCTGTTCTCCGGTGACCAGGTCGCGAGCGCCACGATCGGCAATCGACCAGACCGGACGCCGGACGGTCGACTTCGTGCTCAAGGACGAAGGCAAGAACCTGTTCGCGGACTACACCTCGAAGCACGTCGGCGACTACTTCGCGGTCGTGCTCGATGGCGAGGTGATCACCGCCCCGGTGATCAACGAGCCGATCCCCGGCGGCCAGGTCCAGATCAGCCAGGGTGGGATCGGCGGCTACCCGCTGGCCGAGGCCCAGAACCTGGTCACCATCCTCCAGTTCGGCCAGCTGCCGTTCCAGCTCAAGGAGCTCGCCAACACGACGGTCAGCCCCACGCTGGGCGAGGCCTTCCTCCACCAGAGCCTGCTTGCCGGCGTGATCGCGGTCCTGATGGTCGTGTTCTTCATGGTCGTCCACTACCGGCTGCCGGGCGTCATCGCCAGCGGCGCCCTGATGTACTACGCGCTCGTCGTGTATGCGCTGTTCCGCCTCGTCCCGGTCACCCTCACCCTTGCCGGCATCGCGGGCTTCGTGCTCTCGGTGGGCATGGCGGTCGACGCCAACATCCTGATCTTCGAACGGACCAAGGAGGAGCTGCGCGTGGGCAAGAGCCTGCCCGCCGCGATCGAGGCCGGCTTCAACCGGGCCTGGAACTCGATCCTCGACTCCAACGTGTCGAGCCTGATCACGGCGACCATCCTGTTCCTGTTCGGGTCGTCCACGATCCGCGGCTTCGGCCTGGTCCTGATCATCGGCGTCCTGGTCTCGATGTTCACCGCGATCACCGTCACCCGTACCGTCCTGCGGATCATCGTGGCCCAGCCGTGGGCGCGGAAGGCCGGCCTGTACGGGGTCACCGACGCCGAGTTCCTGGCTCGCCCGACCACCCGACGGTCGCTTCGAGGAGAGGCGCGCGGGCGTGTTTGACATCATCGGGAAGCGCAACTGGTTCTTCGCGCTGTCCCTGGCCGTCACGATCCCCGGCCTGATCTTCATCCTCCTCGGCCCCGTGACCGGGGGCAAGGTCGGCCTCCAGTTCGCGATCGACTTCACCGGTGGCACCGTGTGGTCGATCCGGTTCGAGGATCCATCGGTCACGCCGCAGCAGGTCAAGGACGTGATCGGCGCCGAGGGCCTCGATGCATCCGTCACCCAGAGCGGCGACGGGTTCATGGAGATCCGCACCGAGGAGGTCGGCCTCCTGCCGCCGCCGCCGTCGCCGACCCCGATCCCCAGCCCGTCCAGCATCGGCCAGTGCGGCTGCATCGGCCTCGGCAGGCGCGTCCGCCGCCGCCTCGGCATCTGCCGCGGCGCCCAGCGCCGCCGCGTCCGGCTCGCCGGCGGCCTCGTCGTCATCGGACGCCTCGCCGTCGGCATCGCCCAGCCCCAGCCCGTCCGCATCCCCCGAGCCGAGTGCGTCGGCCTCGCCCGGGGCCAGCGCCTCTCCCGGCGCCAGCGCATCGCCCACCGCCGCGCCGGTCCTCGGCGACACCAACCTGCCCACCAGCGGCCGGCTGGGCGAGATCCGGGTCGCGCTCGAGAAGCAGCTCGGGCCGATCGCGGACCAGAAGTCGCTGTCCACCGTGGGCGCCGTCGTCTCGAGCGACCTGATCACCCAGGCGCTGGTCCTGATCCTGGTCGGCTCGATCGGGATCCTGCTGTGGATCACCTATCGCTTCCGCGACGTCAAGATGGGCGCCACGGCGCTGGTCGCGCTGATCCACGACGTGATCGTGGTCGTCGGCATGTTCGCGATCCTGGGGACGTTCATCGGCCTCCAGATCGACAGCCTGTTCGTGACCGCGATGCTGACGGTCATCGGGTTCTCGGTCCACGACACGATCGTGGTGTTCGACCGTGTCCGCGAGAACCGTGCCCGACACGCCGGGGAGCCGTTCGACCGGATCGTCAACCACTCGGTGCTCCAGACCTTCGGCCGGTCGATCACCACCAGCCTGACCGTGGTCCTCACGCTGCTTGCGCTGCTGCTGTTCGCGGGCGAGGCGATCGGCACGTTCGTGCTGGCGCTGCTGCTGGGCATCATCTCGGGCACCTACTCCTCGATCTTCAACGCGAGCCCGCTCCTCGTCGTGTGGCACGGCTGGGAGGACCGGAAGCGGGCCCGCGAGCACGCGGCCCGCACCGGCCGCCGCGCGACCACGTGATCGCGGTCCGGCCCGGACCGGACCCCGTGCCCTCGTCGTCCCCGGACGATCCCTGCCCCTGTCGCCCCCGATGAGCGCCTGCGCCCGCGTCGCGCCGTACCCGGCCCCGGCCCGAGATGGGCGCAAGGCTCGGTTTAGCCGGGCGTGGCATGCTCTCGCCGATGACTGAGCCCCGCCACCGCTGGGTGTTCCCGGACCCGCTTCGCGTGACCCCCGAGTTCCGGGCCGCAGCGCATGAGCAAGGGATCGGGATCGTGGCCGCCACCGTCCTCGCACGCCGCGGTATCGGGGATCCGGGGGCGCTCGCCGCCTTCCTCGGACCCGCCGCGGCCGGCCTCCACGATCCGCACCTGCTGCCGGACGCGGCCCGCCTCGTCGACCGGGTGCGGCTCGCGCGTGAGCGCCGCGAGAAGGTCATGGTGTTCGGCGACTTCGACGCCGATGGCCTGACCGGCCTGGCGCAGCTCGTCCTTGCGCTGCGCCGGCTGGGCGTCGACACGCTGCCCTACGTGCCGTCCCGGCTCGAGGAGGGCCACGGGCTGTCGATGGCCGCGGTGGAGGCGGCCACCGCCGCCGGGATCACCCTGATCGTGACGGTCGACACGGGCTCCACGAGCGTCGCCGAGGTCGCCGCCGCGGCGAGCCAGGGCATCGATGTCGCCATCACGGACCACCACCGGCTGCCCGAGGTGCTGCCGGCGGCCGTCGCGCTCGTCAACCCCCACCGCGCCGATTCGGTCTATCCGGATCCGAGGTTGTCGGGCAGCGGCGTGGCGTTCACGGTCGCGCGGCTCCTGTTCGCCGAGCTCCTCGGGTCCGATGCAGAGGCACTCGAGCTCGCGGACCTCGCGACCATCGGCACGGTGTCCGACGTCGTCCCGATCCTGGGTGAGAACCGCTCGATCGCCCGGCTCGGGCTGGCGCTGATGCGCACGGCCGCGCGGCCCGGGATCGCGGCGCTCCTCGCCCGGGCGCATGTCGCGCCCGACACCGTCGACCTCGAGACCGTCGGGTTCGTCCTCGCACCCCGGCTCAACGCGGCCGGTCGGGTCGGGGAGGCGCTCGACGCCGCGAACCTGCTGCTGGCGCAGACGCCGGATGCCGCCGAATCGCTGGCCACCACCCTGGAGACCGCGAACACCACGCGCCGAGACCTCATGCGCACGGCGATCGCCGAGGCACGTGCGGCGTTCGGGCTGCCCGATCCGGGCCAGGCGCCCGGCCAGCAGCCGCTGTTCGAGGTGGTGCCTGAGGACGAGGCGGCCATCGTGATCGGCGGCGCCGGCGATGCGCCGGCCATGCTCGTGCGCGGGCCCTGGCCGGTCGGCATCCTTGGCCTCGTCGCGGGCCGGCTCGCGGACGAGACCGGGCGCGCGGCGGTGGTCGCGACCCAGCTCGGGCCGGTGCTCCGCGCCTCGTGTCGCAGCGACGGGCGGCTCGATCTCGCGGCCACGCTCACCGCGTGTGACGACCTGTTCGTGCGCCACGGCGGTCACGCGGCGGCCGCGGGGTTCGAGCTCCCGGTGGAGCGCTGGGACGAGTTCGTCGAGCGCTTCCTCGCGCTTGCGGCGGCGTCGGCCCCCGATGATCCGCGGACGATCCTCGCCGTGGACCTCGCGCTCCCCGCCGCCTACGTCGACTACGGGCTGTTCCGTGATCTCGCGCGCCTCGGGCCGTGCGGGGCGGGAAATCCGGAGCCGCTGGTGGCGGTGCTCGGCCTGACGGTGCAGCGGGTCCGGGCCGCGAACGGCGGCCACACGCAGCTGGTCCTTCGCCGCGAGCGAGACGTGCTCGACGGCATCGCCTTCGGACGACCGGACCTCGCGACGACGCTCAGCGAGGGAGACCGCGTGGACGTGGTCGCACGGCTGGCGAGCCGGACGTTCGGCGGGCTCGAGACGCTCCAGCTCGAGGTCCGTGACGTGTCCTTGTCGGGTGCCCATCCGCGTGCCGCCGCCGTGCTGGAGCGGTCGGCCGGGCGTCTCGACGGGGTCGCGGTCGGTCCGGGCCACCTCGCCCCCGTCGCGGGCGGTCGAACGTGAGCGGTCCCGGACCCGGGGCGCCGCGCCGGACGCCCCGCCTGCGCAGCCCGGGCGATCCGTATGGCCTGCTGCCCGCCGGCGCGCCCATCGCCGCCGTGCTCTCGATCGTCGGCCTGCTGGTCATCGCGTACGCGACGTTTGCGCTGGCCAGCGGCAAGCTGCCGGTCGGCGGCAATGCCGGCGGCCCGAACGCCTCGGGGGACAACGGCGGCGTCACCAAGACCGCGACACCGACCAACGTGGTCATCGTGCCCGACGATCCGCTCGCCGACGTGCCCGGCACCATCGCCTACGCCAAGGCAGGGAACATCTGGCTCCAGAGCGGCCGGAGCACGCGCCAGCTCACGACCGGCGGCCACGACTCGATGCCCTCGTTCTCCGCCGACGGGTCGTCGGTCTACTTCGTCCGCTCGCGGCGGGAGGCCGGGTACTGGACCGTGTCCGGCAAGGGCACCCATTACGCGCTGGACGTCCCGTCGATCATGCAGGTCGCCGTGACGGGCGGCGACCCGACCCTGATCTTCGACGGGCTCGTCGATCCGTCCGGCCGCCTCAAGTGGGCAGGCTGGATCCGTGAGCCCGTGGTGTCGCCGGACGGCAAGACGATCGCCATGGTGACCGACCTTCCCGACCCCACGCGCAGCGACGTCGTGCTCAAGCTGCTCAACCTCAAGACCGGGAAGATCACCAGCCCCGGCCTTGCCCAGACCGCCCCGCTTGGTCACCAGGATCCCGCGTGGCGCCCCGACGGGGGCCGTCTCCTGTACGTGCGCAACGACCGCGACGGCGCCAAGGGGACGCCCCGGATCTACAGCTACAACCCGGCCACGAAGAAGGCCGCGCCGATGAGCGCGCCCGGCTACCTGCATCCGTCGTGGTCTCCGGACGGGCGCTACGTGGCCGCGACCAGGACCAGCACGCTGGGGACCGACGTCGTCATCCTCGACGCCGCAACCGGTGCCGAGCTGCTCCGCCTGACCTCGGACGGGTCCTCGTGGGCGCCCACCTGGTCGCCGCGGGGCGATGCGATCGCGTACCTCCACGTCGATGGCCAGGTCGTGGACCTCCGGATGATCCAGCTCGAGGGGACCGGCCCCACGTGGACCGCCAAGGCGCCGCTCGACCTGACGACCAGCGCGGGGCTGGACGGGATCTCGCGTCCGGACTGGTTCATCCCCGCCGACCAGCTGCCCGCGACCCCGGCGCCGGCGACCGGATCCCCGGCATCCTCGCCCGGCGCGTCCGGGTCGGCGGTCCCGTGACCCCGTCCTACCTCGAGCGGCTTGCCGCCCGCAGCGCCGCCACGGGCACCGTCCTGTGCGTGGGCGTGGACCCGGACCCGGCCGCCCTCCCGGACGGCTTCCCGGTCACGCTGGCGGGCATGGAGCGGTTTGCCCGCCTGATCATCGAGGCCTCGCTGCCGGTGGCCGCTGCGTTCAAGGCCAACCTCGCGTTCTTCGAGGCGCACGGATCCGCCGGCCTGGCCGCCCTCGAGCGTCTTCGGGCCCTGGTGCCCACGGACGTGCCGTTCATCGCGGACGCGAAGCGGGGCGACATCCGGTCGACGGCGGAGCGCCACGCGCTGGCGTTGTTCGACGTCCTCGGCGCGGACGCGGTCACCGTGAGCCCATACCTCGGCGAGGAGGCGATCGCCCCGTTGCTGGTACGAGCGGACCGCTACGCGTACGTGCTGTGCCGCACCTCCAACCCGGGTGCGGCCGAGATCCAGGCCCTCGACGTCGCCGTGGACGCGTCGTCCGGCGCGCCGGCCGAGCCGCTGTGGGCGCGCGTCGCCCGCCTGGCGAGTGGCTGGGGCCCGGGCGGCACGGTCGGGCTCGTGGTCGGGGCCACCGCTCCCGCGGAGCTGGCCGCCGTCCGCGGGCTTGCGCCGGGGCTCGGGTTCCTCGTGCCGGGCGTCGGAGCGCAGGGTGGCGAGATCGGGCCGGTGCTCGCCTCGGGGCGCGCGGTCGCGAAGCCCGCCGGTGGCCGGCCAGGTGGCGGCCTCCTGGTCAACGTCTCGCGAGGCATCGCGCGCGCGGCCGCGGGACCCCCACCCGAGGGCGCGCCGGCGGACGCCGGGGAGCGCCTCCGCGTCGCTGCCGCAGGCTGGGCCGAGCGGCTCGCTGTGCTACCCTGACCGCCCTCGGGCGTGCCCACAGGAGGTGCGCCCCACCCACGAGGTCGACTCTCGAGATGCCGTTCAACATCGGACCCGCCGAGCTCATCATCGTCCTGGTCATTGCGCTCATCGTCGTGGGGCCGGGCAAGCTTCCCGAGGTCGGTTCCGCGCTCGGCAAGAGCATCCGCGAGTTCCGCCGGGCAGCCGCCGACGTCAAGGAGACGACGAGCATGGAGGCCGCACCGGCAGCGCCCGCCGCCCCGGCCGCGACCGCCGCCCCGGCCCCCGCCCCGGCTGCGACCGCTGCGGCTCCCGCCCAGGCTGCGGCTCCCGCCCAGGCTGCCGCTCCGGCGCCCGCCGCCCCGGCTCAGGCCGCACCCGCGACGCCCGTTCCGGCCGCCGATCCCGCGATCCCGACCGCGCCACCCAGCGCGAGCGAGCCGGTCGCCGTCGCAGCCGCAGCTGACGCGGAAGAGCAGACGTCGGCCTAGACCCGCCGGGGCCAGTCAGCAGACCCACCGATGGCCGATGCCGACACCGTCCGCGATGCCGGGATACCGGCGCGCCTGACGCCGGCACCCGATCCCGCGCCGCCCTCGGGATCGCCCGGCGGGGGATCGCCGCCGGCGACCGGGGAGATGTCGCTCGTCGACCACCTCGTCGAGCTTCGCGATCGCCTCATCCGGATGGTGCTCGCCGTCGCGGCCGGCTCGGTGGTCGGGTTCCTGCTCAGCGGATCAGATCATCGGCGTCCTGGTCGCCCCGCTGCCCGAGAAGGAGCTCCAGTTCACCGGCCTGGGCGACGCGTTCGTGATCGACGGTCAAGGTCGCGATCGTGTTCGGCGTGATCGTCGCGATGCCCGTGATCCTGTACCAGGTGTGGTCGTTCGTCGCGCCCGGCCTGACCGCCGCCGAGCGCCGGATCGTCAAGCCCTGGATCCCGCTGGCACTGATCTTCTTCGCCATCGGTGTCGGCATCGCCTACGTGATCCTGCCGTTCGCGACGGCCTTCCTGCTGGGCTTCTCCAGCGACTACCTGCACCCGCTGATCACGGCCGGTCCGTACTTCGACTTCGTGACCACGATGTTCCTCGCGTTCGGCCTGATCATGGAGTTCCCGATCCTGCTCTACGGCCTGTCGCGGGTCGGGATCGTCACCTCGCAACGGCTGGTCGGGCTGCGGCGGATGGCCATCCTCGGCATCTCGATCTTCGCCGCGGCCATCACGCCGGGCGGCGACCTGGTCAGCCCGTTCGTGCTGGGCATTACGATGTACCTGCTGTTCGAGGGCACGATCATCGCGATCCGACGCAGCGGGAAGTAGGGCGGAGGCTGGTCGCACATGCCCTCTGAGCCACGCCACGTCGACGACGTCAGGCACCGGGCCGGCGCCATCCGGGCGCCCGACGAGGGGTCCGACGACCCGCTCGACGAATCGGCCGACGTCGCGGTGGCGGGCGGTCGTCCGGCCCAGCAGATCGTGGTGGTCACCGGGTTGTCGGGGGGCGGCAAGACGGCGGCGGCCAAGCTGTTCGAGGACCTCGGCTACATCGTCGTCGACAACCTGCCCGGCGAGCTGCTGCGCGACCTGGCCGACCTGATCGCCTCGGACCGCATCCGGTTCGCGCAGACCGCGATCGTGCTCGACGTGCGCGCCGGCGACGTCCCGCTCGCGTTCGGCGCGATGCGCGGCGCGCTCGAGGGTCGCGCCATCCGGCCGGTGATCATGTTCCTCGAGGCCCGCGACGACGTCCTGATCCGCCGGTTCTCCGAGACGCGTCACCGGCACCCGCTGGCCGACGAGCGGGGGATCGCGGCCTCGATCGCGATGGAGCGCGAGCTGCTGGCACCGATCCGTACCGAGGCCGATGTCATCGTCGACACCAGCGACCTGTCGCTGCGCGAGCTGCGCGAGCAGATCTTCACCCGCCTGGGCGACGTCCAGACGTCGGACCGGCTGGCGATCCAGCTGATCAGCTTCGGGTTCAAGTTCGGCATCCCGCTCGAGGCCGATCTCGTGCTCGACGTCCGGTTCATGCACAACCCGTTCTACATCGAGGACCTTCGGACCAAGTCCGGGCTGACCGATCCGGTGCGCCGCTACGTGCTGCGCCAGCCGATCGCGGCCGCGTTCATGACCGGGCTCGAGGACATGCTGGACCTGCTCGTCCCCGCGTACGTGGAGGAGGGCAAGAACCGGCTGACGATCGCGATCGGCTGCACCGGCGGCTTCCATCGCTCGATCGTCATCGCGGAGGAGCTCGCGACGTGGCTCCGCGAGCGCGACTTCGGTTCGGTGGCGGTGTTCCACCGCGAGCTGGAGCGGTGAATCTCGGCCGCTGGCTGACCGTCGGCATCGGCGTCAAGCGGTGGCTGCTCCTCTCGTTCGCCGGGTTGCTGCTCCTCGCGCTCGGGGTTGCGCATGCGCTCCGGCAGCTGCCGGTCGACCTCCGGCCGGGCGGCGTGGTCGGGCTGCTGACCGATGTCCTCACCCTCCAGTTCCTGCCGTACCAGGCGCGCGGGATCATCGCGGGCCTGGCGGGCGCCGCGCTGTTCCTGACGGGCGCCTACCGGCTGGTGCGAGCGCTGGTCGACCCGTTCGCGCTGTGGGATCGCGACCAGCCGATGGTCGAGGTCATCTACCAGAAGCGCTTCCTGGCCCGCGGTCCGCGGACGGTCGCGATCGGGGGCGGCACCGGCCTGTCGATGCTGCTGCGCGGGCTCAAGGAGCACACGTCGAACCTCACGGCGGTCGTCACCGTGGCCGACGACGGGGGCTCGTCGGGCGTGCTGCGCGAAGAGCTCGGGATCCCCGCGGTGGGCGACATCCGCAACTGCATCGTGGCCCTGGCCGATGCCGAGCCCCTCATGGGCCGGCTGCTCCAGTACCGCTTCCCCGGCCGCGGGCCGGCCGTGGCCACCGATCCGGACGTGGTGCCCTCGCGCGACGCCGAGACCGCCTCGGCCGGGCTCGCCGGCCACGCGGTCGGCAACCTGCTGCTGGCGGCGCTCGTGGAGCTCGAGGGCGGCGACTTCGAGCAGGCGGTCCGCGAGCTGGGCCGCGTGCTTGCGGTTCGCGGCAGCGTGGTCCCGGCCACCGCAACGGTCCTGACGCTCCACGCCCGGCTGGCCGACGGCAGCGAGGTCCTGGGTCAGAGCCGGATCGCACGCACCGACCGGGTCGACCGGGTATGGGTCACGCCCGACGACGTCGCGCCCACGGGTGACGCGCTGCACGCGATCGAGGATGCCGAGCTGATCGTGATCGGGCCGGGCAGCCTGTTCACCAGCCTGCTGCCCGCGCTGCTCGTGCCCGGGATCCGCGAGGCGATCGCGAGGTCCGGGGCGCTCGTCGTGTTCGTGTGCAACGTGGCCACCCAGCCGGGCGAGACCGGCGGCTTCGACCTGGCCGATCACCTCGAGGCGCTCGCGCGACACGGTGCCGGCAACCTGCTCCACATGGTGCTCGCGAACAACCGGTTCGACGCACGACCGCCCGACGGCTGGCTGGGCGAGCACGTGCGGCTGCGCTGGCCGCCGTCGGGCGCGCAGTCGCCCCGCCTGGTGCTCGACGATCTGGTCGACCCGGGCAACGCCCATCACCATGACCCGGACCGGCTGGCCACGGCGATCATCGACGCCTGGGAGCGCGACGGCGGCCACCGACGCCGGCCCAGCGTGTCGTCCGGCGACCGGACGGCCTGAACCCGACCGATGTCCCGGAGCGACCGCGACCTGGTGCTGGCGCTGCGAGCCGAGCTTGCGGCGGTCGATCCCTCGCGGCCGTGCGACCGGAGGGCGGAGATCGCGGGCCTGGGTCCCTCGCTGGTGACGCGCGAGGCAACGGTCGCCCGGCTCGCTCTGCGGCTCGGCGGCCATGCGCCCGACGGTGCGCAGCCCGGCGGTCGCCACCTGCTGCAGCTGCCCGCCGAGTCGCTCGACTGGACCGGCGCCGCCGATCATTGCCGGCTGGCCTGGCTCCGCGGCCGGTTCCTCTCCCGCGGCTCGCTGAGCCTCGCCGGGGGACGGGCGCATCTCGAGTTCGTCGTCCCGGTCGCCGAGGCGCCCGACCTTGCCGACCGGCTGGCGTCGCTCGGCCTGCCCGCGTCGTGGCGCGTCCGGCGCGGCCAGGGCGTGGTCACCTGGAAGAGCAACGAGTCGATCACCGGGTTCCTCGGGCGGATCGGTGCCAGCGCGTCGCTGCTCGAGCTCGAGGCACGGAGCGTTGCCCGGACCCTGCGCGGCGAGCTCAACCGCGTGCTCAACGCGGAGTCCGCCAACCTCCAGCGCTCGGTCGCCGCCGCCGGACGCCAGCTCGCTGCGATCGAGGCCCTCGACGCCGACGGGCGCCTGGGCGAGCAGCCGCGCACGGTCCGTGCCGTCGCCGAGGCCCGCCGCGACACCCCCGAGGCGTCGATGTCCGAGATCGCCACCCGGCTCGACCTCCACCGGTCCGCGGTCCAGCGCGCGCTCGATCGCCTCGAGCGCCTCGCGCTCCACGACGACGAGGGCATCGGGCTCCGTCATCCCTCCCGACGCCGGGTGCGCACGGCCGGCTGAGCGGACCACGGCTGGCTGAGCGGAGCACGGCTGGGGGCCATCGGGCGCATCCGGCGGGGCCGCCCGGCCGTCCGACGGGGGCCGCGCGGCCACCCCGCAGGTGCCGAGCAGCCGGGGGAGGCGACGGGACCCTCTGGCATCATGGGGCCATGCGCCCGATCGTGATTGCCGCCAACTGGAAGATGAACACCACCCCCGGCGACGCCGGCGAGCTGGCGAGGACCATCGCGTCCCGAACTCGCGTGCCCGGCCTGACCCGGGTGATCTGCCCACCCTACGTGAGCCTCGGGGCCGTGCGCGACGCGCTGGCCGGAGAGGACGTCGGGGTCGGTGCCCAGAACATCCACCACGAGCTTGCCGGCGCGTTCACGGGCGAGATCTCGGCGCCGATGGTCGTTGGCCTCGCGACCTGGGTGATCCTCGGCCACTCGGAGCGCCGCGCGTACTTCGGCGAGACCGATTCGCTGGTGGGCAAGAAGCTCGACCGCGCGATCGACGCCGGCCTGCGGCCGATCCTGTGCGTCGGCGAGGTCCTTGCCGACCGTGAGGCTGGGCGCCAGAACGCCATCGTCGACGCGCAGCTGCGCGGTGCCCTCGAGGGCCGCGACCCGGTCGCGCTCGCCGCCGCCGGCCTGGTCATCGCCTATGAGCCGGTGTGGGCGATCGGGACCGGGCGCAACGCGAGCGGCGCCGATGCCGCGGCGATGGCCGATGCGATCCGGTCCGCGCTCCGGCCGCTCGGCTGGGGCGGCGCGGCCGAGGCGACACCCGTCCTCTACGGCGGCAGCGTGACCTCCGCGAACATCGGCGACTTCCTGGGCGAGCCCGCCATCGACGGCGCGCTGATCGGCGGCGCATCGCTCAAGCCGGATGAGATGGCCGGGATCGCCGCCCGGGCCGGGCTGACCGCGGCGGCGCGCGGGCTGGCCTCGTGACCGCGGACGGGACCGAGACCACCGGCGACAAGCGCGGCGGCGCATCGCCGGGCGACGCGCGACCGCGACCGATCGTGCTCGTCATTCTCGACGGGTTCGGGATCGGGCACGACCCGACGGCCGACGCCATCGCGGCAGCCCAGATGCCCGTGTGGCGGGACCTCATGGCACGCTGGCCGCACTCGGTCCTGCGCGCGTCCGAGGACGCGGTCGGCCTGCCCGCCGGCCAGATGGGCAACTCCGAGGTCGGCCACCTCAACCTGGGCGCCGGACGGCCGGTCCTCCAGGACCTGCCGCGGATCGACGCCGCCATCGCGGACGGGTCATTCTTCGACCGGCCCGCGCTGGTCGCGGCGTGTGATCGCGCACGAGAAACCGGTCGGCTGCACACCGTCGGCCTGGTGGGGCCGGGCGGGGTCCACGCGCATGACCGGCACCTGATCGCCATGGTCGAGCTGGCCGCCCGCCTGGATGTCCCGTCGGTGCGCGTCCACGCGCTGCTCGACGGGCGGGACACGCCCCCGTCCTCCGGGCTCGGGTTCATCCGCGACCTCGAGCAGCGGCTCGCAGCCGCGCACCCGGACGCCCGCGTCGCGACGGTCGGCGGGCGCTACTGGGCGATGGACCGCGACAAGCGCTGGGACCGCACGGAGCGCGGCTACGACGCCATCGTGCACGGCGTGGGAAACCGTGCCGAATCCGCCGAGGCGGCGATCGAGGCCGCGTACGCCCGTGGCGAGACCGACGAGTTCGTGGTCCCCACGGTGATCGACGGCATCGACGGCCGCGTCCGCGACGGGGACCCGATCGTCCATGTCAACTTCCGGGCCGATCGGGCCCGCCAGCTGACCCATGCGCTGGCCGACCCGGAGTTCGACGCGTTCGACCGGACGGGCCCTGGCGGCGAGCCGGCACCCGCAGACCTGCTCGTGGTCACCATGACCGAGTACGAGGCAGGCCTGCCGGTGGAGGTCGCGTTCGCGCCCGAGGAGGCCCGATCCCTGGCCGGCGCCTTCTCCGACGCCGGCTGGCGCCAGCTCCACGTTGCCGAGACCGAGAAGTACGCCCACGTGACGTACTTCTTCAATGGCGGGCGTGAGACGGCGTGGCCCGGCGAGGATCGCCGGCTGGTGCCGTCGCCAAAGGTCGCCACGTACGACCTCCAGCCCGAGATGAGCGCCCCGGGCGTCACCGACGAGCTGGTCGGCGCCATCGGGTCCGGTGCCTACGACTTCATCGTCGCGAACTACGCCAACCCGGACATGGTCGGCCACACGGGCGTGTGGGATGCGACGCTGCGAGCGCTCGAGACGATCGATACCTGCCTGGGCCGTGTCGTCGAGGCGATCGAGCGGGTCGAGGCGGCGGACGCGGCCGGACCCGGTGCGGCCTTGTTCATCACCGCCGACCACGGCAACGCCGACGAGCTCCGCGATCACGACGGCAAGCCGGTGACCGCCCACTCGCTCAACCCGGTGCCGCTGGTCGCGATCGGCCGGTCGCTCGCCGGCCGGTCGCTCCGTGACGGCGTCCTGGCCGACGTCGCGCCCACGATCCTCGACACCGCGGGCCTGCCACGATGGGACGAGATGACCGGGCGATCGCTGCTCCGACCCGCCTGACCGACGCACCCGATCCGGGCCGGGCGGAAAGGTCTGGTACCATCCGGCACCGTTACACCTCGGAGGTCAGCCAGCTCGTGAACCCCCTCCTGGCCATCGGCCAGCTCCTGCTCAGCGTGGGCCTTGTCGCCGCCATCCTGCTCCAGGCCCGCGGTACCGGCCTGTCCGGCACGTTCGGTGGCGACTCCGGCGTCTACCGCAGCCGGCGGGGGATCGAGCGCCGTCTGTGGCAGTTCACGATCCTGTTGCTCGCGCTGTTCGTGCTGTTCGCGCTGGCGGCGTTCCTGTTCGTCAAGTAGGGCGCGGCACCACGCCGGGCAGAGCCCCAACGCACCGCATGTCCCGATGACCGGCCGCGATCGCGCGGTCGTCGCCGTCCTGGTGCTCCTGCTCGCCGGTCTCGGCGGCGTGCTGTCGATGCCGGACACGACGCCCGTTGCCAGCGTCGGGCAGCAGACGCCCGAGCCCACCATCGCCCCGCTGGCGCCCTATCGCGAGGGCATCGTCGGCGCGCCGTCGTCGATCACGCCGGTGACCGCGCGTTCGCGGACCGAGCGGACGCTCGTGGGGCTGGTGTTCAGCGGCCTGGTGCGGCTGGGGCCCGGCAACACGTTCGAGCCTGACCTCGCCAGGTCCTGGTCCGTGGACGACACGGGCAAGGTATGGACGTTCCATATCCGCGACGACGCCACCTGGCAGGACGGCGTCCCGGTGACGGCCGCCGACGTGGTGTACACGATCGAGGCGCTCAAGAGCCCGTATTCGGCCGGGGCCCTGTCCTCGTCGTGGGCGGAGGTCGAGGCCAGCGCCGTGGACGACACGACCGTCCAGTTCACGCTCGCGACCCCGATCGGCGGCTTCCTCGCGGCCGCGACGCAGCCACTGCTGCCGTTCCACCTCCTTGCGGACGTCCCGTTCTCCGATCTGGCGACCAGCCCGTTTGCGCTCCAGCCCGTCGGGACCGGTCCCTACGCGCTGACCGACCTCAATTCGACCCGGGCCGTGCTCACGCCGACCGCGCTGACGATGCCGCTCCAGGATCCGGGGCCGACGGTATCGCCCGACTCGCTGGCTTCGCCGGGTCCGATCGCCACGCCGGCCGGGCCGGTGCCGTACCTGGAGCAGATCGAGATCCACTTCTACGACGACGCCGCCACGCTCGCGGAGGGGCTGCGGTCCGGCGAGGTCGACGCGGCCAGCGGGCTGCCGCCCGACCAGATCGCGGCACTCGAACCGGTCACCGGCATCACCGCCGTGCGCTACCCGACGACGACGCTGTCCTCGGTGCTGCTCGACCTGCGTCCGGCACATGCGGAGCTGCGCGACCAGCGCGTGCGC
The DNA here is from genome assembly GCA_963749705.1 of uncultured Chloroflexia bacterium. Taxonomy (GTDB): domain Bacteria; phylum Chloroflexota; class Limnocylindria; order Limnocylindrales; family CSP1-4; genus CAIXZV01. Next base: position 324,868 of record CAVVNQ010000015.1, read on the forward strand.
CGGGCGCTGCTGACGGCCATCGACCGCGACACCCTCGTGTCCACGGTGATGGGCGGTGACGCCGTGCGCGCGGATGCGCTCGTCCCCCCGAGCTCGTGGGCGTTCGACGCCGAGGCCGCGAAGTCCGTCACGTACAGCACCAAGCGGGCCGCGACCCTGCTCACCGACGCGGGCTGGCAAAAGAAGGGCGGCGCCTGGATGGCCCCGGGCGGAAAGGAGCCCTATCGGATCGAGGTGCTCAGCGTGCCCGCGGACGCCAACCCACGGCTGGCGGCGGTTGCCGCGTACGTTCGGGACGCCTGGACGGCGCTCGGGCTCAAGGTCGATACGGTTGAGCTGCCCGCGTCGGAGCTCGCCTCGCGACTGCGCGAGGGGTCCTTCGGAGCCGCCGTCGTGGACATCGCGATGGGGCTCGAGCCGGATCTCTACCCGCTGCTCGCATCGACCCAGGTCCGGGGATCCGGGTCGAACCTGTCCGGCTACCAGGAGGCGGCCCTGGACCCGCTGCTCGAGGCGGCCCGGGCACCGGGAACCGCCGATGAGCGCACCGCGGCGTGGAAGGCGCTCCTGACCGCGCTGGACGAGCGCCAGCCGATCCTGCCGCTTGCCTGGGCCGACGATGTCGTGCTGGTCAAGGGGGTTGATGGGATGGCCCCGCGACTCATCTCCGGCCCGGGCGATCAATTCTGGGATGTGCTAGCATGGCGCCTCGCTGCGGACCGGTGAGTCTTCGGGCGCCCCGATCCGCGTGCCGGCTCCGCGCCGAGGTGGCGAAATTGGCAGACGCGCTAGCTTCAGGAGCTAGTGCCCGCAAGGGCGTATGGGTTCAAGTCCCTTCCTCGGTACCACGCCCCCTTATGTGAGGAATCCAGCCGGCAGGCGGTAACACTGGCCCAGGTGGCGGAATTGGTATACGCGTACGTTTGAGGGGCGTATGAGGCAACTCATCCGGGTTCAAGTCCCGGCCTGGGCACCACACTCCTGAACCTTCTGCGGGCGGCCGGTGGCCGCCCGTTCGTCGTTCCGAGCACGATCGGCGTCACCCGGGCGGTTAGCTCAGCTGGTCAGAGCGCCTCGTTTACACCGAGGAGGCCGGAGGTTCGAGTCCTCCACCGCCCACCAACTCCCGCGGGCCGGGTGGCCGGCCCCGATCGGCCGAGCGGCCATTACCCCGTCCGACGGCCACGGTATGCTGAACACAGGGCACGGCGCCCGTGCGCACTCGAGGAGACCGAATGGATCTGACCCTGATCGTCATCGTCGCGATCGTCGTCGTCATCGTCCTGTTCGTCGTCGGCATCTACAACGGCCTCGTCACCCGGCGCAACCGGATCGACGAAGCCTTCTCCCAGATCGAGGTCCAGCTCAAGCGACGGCACGACCTGATCCCGAACCTCGTCCAGGCCGTGAAGGGCTACATGGGGTTCGAGCAGGACGTCCTGACCAGGGTCACCGAGGCTCGTGCCAACGCCGTGGCGGCGGGGGCGAAGGGCCCGGCGGAGCAGGCGGCCGCGGAGAACGCCCTGACCGGCACCCTGCGCTCGCTGTTCGCCGTCGTCGAAAACTATCCGGAGCTCAAGGCGAACCAGAACGTCATCCAGCTCCAGGAGCAGCTGACCACGACCGAGAACCAGATCAGCTTCTCGCGCCAGCACTACAACGCGACCGTGCTGGACTACAACAACTCGATCCAGACGATCCCGGCCGTGCTGATCGCGGGGCCGATGGGCTTCACCAAGCGCGAGTTCTTCGACGCCGAGCCCGAGGCGAGCGAGGTTCCCAACGTCGATCTCAGCCTGAAGTGATCGAACGGCGCCTGGCGCCGCGCTGAGCAACCACCATGGCGACCTTCTACGACCAGATCGGCGCGAACCGCCGGAACTCGGTCCTGCTTGCCCTTGCGGTCATCGTCCTGCTGGGCCTCCTGGGCATGCTCATCGGCTGGGCGGTCACCGGTGATCCCCGTGCGGCGCTGCCGTCGACGGGGATCGCCATCGCCGTCGGCCTCGCCGCGTCCCTGTTCTCGTACTTCCTGGGCGACTCGCTGGTCCTCGCGACCTCGGGCGCCAAGGAGGTCACGGCGCAGGACCAGCCACAGCTGATCAACGTGGTCCAGGAGATGGCGATCGCGGCCAACGTGCCGATGCCCAAGGTCTACCTGATCAACGACACCGCACCCAACGCCTTCGCCACCGGCCGCGACCCGGCGCACGCGTCCGTCGCGATCACGATCGGCCTGCTCCAGAAGCTGGATCGCGAGGAGCTGCAGGGCGTCATGGCGCACGAGCTGTCGCACGTGCGCAACTTCGACATCCGCTTCTCGCTCATGGTCGGCGTGCTGGTCGGGTCGATCGCGCTGCTCGCCGACTTCTTCCTGCGGTTCACGTTCTGGGGCGGCGGCTCGCGCGGCTCGAGCCGGGATCGCAACTCGGGCGGCGGCGGTCTCCAGGTGATCGTGTTCGTGCTCGCGATCGTGCTCGCCATCCTGGCCCCGATCATGGCCCGGCTGGTCCAGATGGCGGTCAGCCGCCAGCGCGAATACCTCGCCGATGCCTCGGGCGTCGAGCTGACCCGGAACCCGGCGGGCCTGGAGCGCGCGCTGGCCAAGATCGCGCTCGACACCGAGCCGCTGGAGGTCGCCAATCGGGCGACCCAGCACCTGTACTTCGAGAACCCCGTGAAGGGCGTGAGCGGCCGCAAGTCCGACCTGTTCTCGACCCACCCGCCCGTCCTGGACCGGATCAACCGGCTTCGCCAGCTGAGCGGACAGCCACCGCTTCCCCGGCCCGAGCTCGCCCTCGATCCGGCCGCGCAGGGCGCCGCGCTCGGCGTGCCCGGCGGTCCGCCGGCGGGGAGCCGATAGGCGCCCGCCGGGGCGCAGTCCGGGGCCCGCGCTCCTTGCCGCTCGAACGGGGCCCATGGTATTCTGCGCCGCGCCGACGGACCCCCGTGGGAGTCCGGGACCGGGCCGAGATAGCTCAGTTGGTAGAGCACGCGACTGAAAATCGCGGTGTCGCCAGTTCGAATCTGGCTCTCGGCACCAACCTCGCGTCGGCACATCGAGCGGAAGTGGCTCAGTTGGTAGAGCATCACCTTGCCAAGGTGAGGGTCGCGGGTTCGAGTCCCGTCTTCCGCTCCATTCCCCCCATACTTGTGATCGACTTCCGGCACCGCTGCCCCTTCGTCTAGTGGTAGGACAGCGGACTTTGGATCCGTTAGCCGAGGTTCGAATCCTCGAGGGGCAGCCAACCTGACAACATCGCCGGCGCCCGAGGCCGGCCCGGGGCGACGTGGCGAAGTGGCCTAACGCGGGGGTCTGCAAAACCCTTATTCATCGGTTCGAATCCGATCGTCGCCTCCACCATTCCGAGCTCAGGACCGCTCCTCCGGGAGCGGTTCCGTTGTATGGCGCCCGGACGGGCTTCCAGCTTCGCGCCACGACCTCACGACGATGCCCGCCGCCTCACCTCGTCGTCGCGCAGGTCCGCGAGTCGAGGCACCGCCGGTGCATCGGCAATCCGGCGGTGGGGCATGCGGCCTCGTCGTCGTGGGGCGCCCCGCGGAGGCGGGTGACATCTCGCCGTGATGCCGCTGCAACCTCCACGCGCGTGCGTGCGACCGGGTCCGGGCCTGCCCCCGCTGCCTCGACGGTCGCCGATACTGCCATCCACCGCGGATGGCGGTGGTAGTCAGGCCTGTGTCACCGAAATCAGCCGTCGGCGGATCCGAGCGTGCTCTGCCGGGATGCCTCGCACCGGCTCGGATGGCCTCAGCATCGCCTAGCACCGGTCGCGGCGGTATCTGACAGGAGATTCGGCAGCATCCGCCGATAGCACCGGGACACGCGGTATCCGACAGAACCGGAATGGGCGCTTGCGTCGCCTTACCGGACGAGGACCAGGAGCCGGCAGTGCCTCACATCGCGGCGAACCGCCGGGGTGGGGAAGGCGGCGGAGCACAGGACCGACAGGCGGCCAGCCGGCGTCGTACCATGCGCCGAGCCCGCGATGGGCTCGCGCCGAGGTGGCGGAACCGGCAGACGCTGCGGTCTTAAACACCGCTGGGGGCAACCCCGTTCGGGTTCGAATCCCGACCTCGGCACCACAATCCGTGATCGTCGTGCGCGGCGCCCGGAACGCCGGAGAGCCGCCCCCGCAGCGTCTGACACCGAACGCGGTACCCTGAACCAGAACGCATGTTCGATATGAGGGTGGCGCAGATGGCTGACTGGATCGTCTCACCGACGACGGAGGCGCGCTTGCATCGCGCGCCTACCATGACGCCATGGACAGCGAGCGCACACCGGCCTACTGGCCGACCCGTATCCTGCTCGCCGTCGGCTTCGTCGCTGCCGCCATCGAGGTCGCGCTGGCATTCACGCTGATCCTGGCAGCGCCGCCGATGTTCGGCTCGGAGCCGACGGCCTTGGGGCTCCCGTACCGCGTTGTGCAGGGCCTCGTCGGCGTTGCCGCCGCGATGATCGGCCTGGTCTGGATGATCCGGATCTTCCGCGGGCCGCGCGATCAGCCGCCTCGCTGGCGCTATCGCAACCGCTGATCCGGCCAGCAAGAACCGTTCGCGGCCCGATGAGCTACGTGGTGTCCCGTTGCGCTCGGACGAAGAGGACGACCCCGGCGATCATCAGCGGCACGCCGACGACGGCGCCGACGAGCACGTCGTCGCGAGCCACGGCCAACACGACGATCAGGATCACGCCGATGACGACGAGTGCCGGTCCGACCGCCTGTTCACGTTGCACGACGCCACAGTAACAGTCCGATCCGAGATGGCCGCCGTCACTCGGTCGTGGGTTTGGCGTCCATTTGCTCGTACTTGCCCAGTCATCCTCCGCGAGCCGGCAGGACGCCTGGGCCGCGCCCGCGCTAGGCGTCCAGCGGCGAGAAGCGTTCGACGAGCTCAGCTCGCCATGCCGGCGCCTCGAACGGTGCCGCGTACCAGGACGTGGTCCTGGCGATCTTGCCCTGGCGAAGCTCGATGATCTGGATCATCTGCCACGTCTCGCCGTTCGCGTAGGTCGCGGTCCCGACGTAGGTGTAGACGTCACCCGATCCTTCGATGCGCTGCACGGTGAAGCTCGGCGTCAGCACCCAGCGGTCCTCCGCACTCACCAGTCGTGTGCTCTTCGGATCGATCGTTCCGACCCCTCCGGGGTAGTTGCGCAAGAGGGCGAGCTGGTTCGCCTTGCCTCGGACGCGTTCCCCTGACTGCGGCATCTCATCGACGAAGTCGTCGGTGACGAGCAGCGCCATGGCGTCGAAATCCTTGTCATTCAAGGCGCGCGCGTAGCGCTCGACGATTGCTCGACCGCTGGGGTCAGTCATCCCGTCCTCCACCCAAGCGCCCTCGCTGCATCGGCGAGTCATGGCCACCCGGGTCATGGCCAATTCTATGAGGCCACCGCGGGGTTCCCGGGTTCGTGTTCTCGGCGCCAGCCCGACGCGTGACCACAGCGCAGCCTGGCTGCGGATCAGCCGGGCCCGGGCGGACCCGCAAGGCGCTCGAGGATCACCTTCTCCAGCGACAGGATCCGTTCCTCCAGCGTCTCGACGCGCCGCAGGATCGCGGCGTTGCCCTCGAGCAGGCGCTCGTTCTGCGTCTCCTCCAGATCGGCTTCGGCGGCCGCATGCTCGAGGGTGAGCCGATCCCGCGTCGACGACCGGTTCGAGGCCAGCAGGATCAGCGGGGAGGCGTAGGCCGCCTGGGTCGAGAACACGAGGTTGAGCAGGATGAACGGGAACGGGTCGAAATGGAACAGCAGCCACACGTTGCCCAGGATCCACAGGGTGACGAAGATCGTCTGGAGGATCAGGAATCGCCAGCTGCCGATGAAGCCGACCACCTTGTCGGCCACGCGGGCGCCCATCGGCGCGTTGTCGATCAGCGCCTGATTGACCGGGTGCCGGCTGCGCCCGCCCATCGCGATCCCTGCCTGGCGAAGCACGTCCCGTGCCGAGTGCCGCATCGTGGCCTCCGAGCCGCAAGCCGACCGGCACACGCCGGTGGACGCGGTCAAGGTAGTCCGATCCTCCCTTGGGTGCCGGCGCTCGCGATCGCGACCCGCCGGGGATCGGGGTGGGGTGGGCGACGACGCCTCAGCGACGCCGGCCGAACAGGCCGCCCTTGCGCTCCTTGCCGGCAGGCGCGTCGGCGGCCTCGGCCCCGAACACGATCCCGAACAGGTCTCGAAGTCTGGTCGCCGGCAGCGTCTTGGGCGCGCTGCGAACGACCGGAACACCTTCGTTCGCCGCCTTGAGGTAGATGAACGGGTCGTACGGCAGGTCGGACGTGATCTTGGCGCCCAGGGCGCTCTCGATGTCGCCGCGCCGGAGCAGGTCCCGGGCAAAGGCGTTGTTGAGCACGAACATCGTCGTCGCCCCGACCGCGCCCGTCTCGGCCAGCTGGTCCAGCAGCAGGTGGACCGCGTTGAGCGCCGGGATCTCCGGCAGCACCGGGATGATCACGACGTCCGAGCGGCTGAACAGCGCCAGCATCCGCTCGTCCAACGACGCTCCCGCATCGATGATGACGACCTCGTACCCCTCGAGGGCCCGGGCGACGATCCTCTCGGCATGCTCGCCGGTGAACAGCGGCGCGAACCCCGGTGTCGGCGGGGCAGCGAGCAGCTGGAGGCCGCTCGCGTGATGCACGGCATAGGTCCGGAACAGCTCGACCTCGTTCAGGGCGTTCTCGTCCCGAATGAGCTCCAGCAGCGTCTGCTTGGGCTGGAGGTTCAGGTGCGAGGCGACCTGGCCGAACGAGAGGTCGAAATCGATGATCACGGCCCGGTTCTGGTGGCGCTCCGCGGCGAGCAGGGCAAGGTTGGTCGCGACCGTGGTCGTCCCGACGCCGCCCTTGGGGCTGAACACCGTCACGACGCGACGCGCCTGCGGATTGCCGATCGGCGCGTTGGCGACGGAGCGCCCGTCCTGGGCTCGCTGGAAGCGCAGCGACAGGGCCTCGATGCGCGCCTCGAGCTCGGCGGCGTCGAACGGCTTGGTGATGACATCGTCGGCGCCCGATTCGAGCAACGCGATCCGTGCTTCGACATCGTCGGTCTGGGCAACCGCGAGGATGGGCAGCCCGGCCGTCCGAGCCTCGGAGCGAAGCTCGGTCACGATGGCGCCGACGGTGGTCGTCGGCGGGATCTCGTCGATCACGATCAGGCTGTGGCCCGCCGCGTCGCGAAGGAGCTCCTCGGGCAGCGAGACCGTGGTGACCCCGTGACCGGGCCGCGCGAGCGCGGCCGACAGGGCTTCCGCGGAGACGGGGTCCGCGGCGAGGAGGAGGATCGAGAGTTGCACGAAGCCCCCGGGACGATGAACGACGGGATGACGGCGGAGAGCATACACGGGAGTTCCCGGCATCGGCAGGCGTCGGTCCGCCATCCGGTGCGATGCCCGCGGCGGGGTCGCGCTGTCGAGGGGCCGGGCGGCCGTCGCCGGAGGGCCGTCGCAGGAGGGACCCGTGCTATCCTTCCGCGGTCCTTTCGGCTCCGCCCGGCATTGTCCGCCAGCGGGGCAGATCCCATAGGAAGGAGTCAAGCAGGCCGTGCGCCGCTACGAACTCATGCTCGTCATCCGGCCGGATGCGCCGGACGACAAGGTCTCGGCGGTCATCGACCGCACCACCCGCTACCTCGTGGCCGCGGGTGGGCAGATCGTCAAGGTGGCGCCCTGGGGCCGCCGCCGCCTCGCGTACCCGATCGACCGCCACCGCGAGGGCTCGTACCACATCATCGTGTTCGAGTCCCCGGCCGAGGCGATCGCGGAGCTCGAGCGCAGCCTCCTGATCACCGAGGAGGTCCTGCGCCACCTCGTCACGCGTGCGATCCGTCCCGTCAAGGTGCGTCGAGATTCCGCTGCATCCGATGATGACGCGGCCGAGTCCGAGCTCCCGTCCGGCGACGAGGAGGGCCTGGACGACGAGGACGGAGAGCGGATCGACGAATCCGAGAGCGAGGCCGCACCCGCGGCCATCGACTGAGGCGGGAGTTCTGCGATGGCGTCGTTGTCCAAGGTCTCGATCATCGGCAACCTCGGGCGTGATCCCGAGATGCGGTACACGCCCAACGGTCGCCCGGTGACCGAGTTCAGCGTGGCGGTCAACCAGAGCACCAAGAACCAGCAGACCGGCGAGTGGGTCGAGGCGACCGACTGGTTCCGGGTCACCGTGTGGGGTGATCGCGCCGAGCGGACCGCGGAGCAGCTCCACAAGGGCAACCGCGTGTTCGTCGAGGGCCGCTTCCGTACCCGCGAGTTCGAGGCGCGCGACGGCCAGAAGCGCACGTCGCTCGAGGTCACCGCGGACAGCGTGATCAACCTCGACCCCCGCGTCCGGGACGATGCCGAGGGCACGTTCGGCGCGCCGGCCGGCGGCAGCGCTGGAGCCGGTGGCAGCGCCGGTGGCCAGGGCGCCCCGGTTCGCCCGACCCGGGCTCCCAGCGACGGCGACGACCTCGACGACCTCCCGTTCTGACCCCTTCCGCGGCCTCGCGCCGCCCCGGCGGCCACGCGCCGCCACCAGCAACCCAGGAGACCTGAGCCATGGCCCCCAAGTCGAACAAGCGCGACGACTACTACCGTGACCGCCGCCGCCGCAAGGTGTGCTCGTTCTGCGCGGACAAGACGGCGATCATCGACTACAAGGAGGTCAACCGCCTCCGTCGGTACCTGTCCGAGCGCGCCAAGATCGAGCCCCGCCGCAAGACCGGCACCTGCGCGGCCCACCAGCGCGAGCTCGCCGTGGCGCTCAAGCGCGCCCGGCACGTCGCGTTGCTGCCGTACGCGCCCCAGCACCTCCGCCCCTGACCCGGTGACGGGTCTCGGCGCCGTCGGGGACAGCCGGGCCGCGCCGGCGGATTCCCGATGATCGCCGGGCTGGGTCTGTTCGCCGGCGGCGCGGCCGCGGGGCTGTTCGGGTCGCTGCTGGGCCTGGGCGGCGGCATCCTCCTGGTCCCGCTGCTCACGCTCGGGTTCGGGCGGCCCCTGCGCGAGGCGGTCGCCGTCTCCCTGGTGTCCGTGATCGTCACCTCGAGCGCCTCGGCCAGCGTGTACCTGCAGCGGCACGTCGCCAACCTGCGGCTCGGAATGGTCCTGGAGGTGTTCACGGCCGGCGGCGCGCTGGTCGGTGGCCTGATCACGTTCCTGCTGCCCGCCGCCGTTCTCCAGGCGTTGTTCGCGATCCTCCTCATCTGGGTCGCCGTTTCGATGCTGCGCAGGCGGGATCCTGCCGCCCCCGTGCCCGTCGCGATCGACGACGATCGGGCGGGCGTCCCGCTCGACGATCCCGGGTCGGGACCGTCGGCCGGGGTCGTCGCCGGCGCCACGGCCGGACCCACCCTCGATGTGCCCGAACATCCCGGCCTCGCGGCGTCGCTGTCGGGCGAGGGCTACCTGGTCAGGCGGTTGCCGTTCGGCATGGCCGGTGCGCTCGGCGCGGGCGTCGTCTCGGCGCTCCTGGGTGTCGGAGGCGGGATCATCAAGGTGCCGGTCATGCACCTGATCATGGGTGTCCCGCTCAAGGTCTCGACGGCGACCAGCAACATGATGATCGGCGTCACCGCGACGTCCTCGGCGGTGATCTACCTGCTCCGTGACCAGATCAACCCGTACGTCGCGGGTCCGGTGGCGGCCGGGGTGTTCGTGGGCGCCTCCCTCGGAGCCCGGATCATCAACCGCGTCAACGTCGACCTGCTGCGCTGGCTGTTCGTCGTCGTCCTGCTCGTGACCGCCGTCCAGATGGCGCTCAAGGCGCTGGGCCTGTGACCGGCGGGCCCGCGACCGGGCGTTCGTCCGGTAGCGACGCGGCGTTCGCCATCGAGGCAGCCATCGCCCGGCTGCTGACCGTCGGCACCTACACGGCGATCGGGCTGGTCGTCATCGGCGTCGTGGGCATGCTGGTGTCGGGGATCGACCCGCTGGCCGATCGGACACCGCCGCCGTTCGACCTCGGCCACCTGCCCGCGGACCTGCTCGCCGCGCGTCCGGAGGCGTTCCTGTGGGTGGGGCTGGTCACCGTGCTGGGTCTCCCGGTCGGCCGGGTGGTCGTGGCCGGTGTCGGGTTCCTCGCCGCGGGCGACCGGCGGCTGGCTCTCGTGTCCGCGGCCGTGCTCCTGATCGTGGTGGCGTCGGTTGTCGCGGCGATCGGCCTGGGAGGCTGATGGACGTCCTCGTCCTCGCCCTCGCGTTCCTGATCATCCTGGTCGGCGCGGAGCTGTTCACGAATGGCATCGAGTGGTTCGGGCGCAAGCTCGAGCTCGCCCAGGGGGCGGTGGGCTCGGTCCTGGCCGCGGTCGGGACCGCGCTTCCCGAGACGCTCATCCCGATCATCGCGATCGTGTTCAGCCGCAGCGGCGCGACCAATGACATCGGCATCGGCGCCATCCTGGGTGCGCCGTTCATGCTCTCGACGCTGGCCATGTTCGTCACCGGTGTCGGCGTGCTCGCCTTCCGTCGGCGACGTCCGACCGCGACCCGGATGGCGGTCGACACCGTCGTGCTGGTCCACGACATGCGCTACTTCGCGATGGCGTACGCGCTGGCCATCGCCGCCGCGTTCCTGCCCTCCGAGCTCGGCTGGGGACGCCTGGTCGTGGCCGCCGCGCTGCTCCTGATCTATGCCCGGTACGTGCGGGTCCACTTTGCCGCCGAGGCGGACCTCGACGAGGAGACGCTCGCGCCGCTGCGGTTCCAGAACCTCGATCCATCGGCGCAGCCGGGGCACGGGTCGGCGCCGCGCCTGCGGATCGTCACGACCCAGGTGCTCGCGGCCCTCGCGTGCATCGTCGGTGGCGCCTACATGTTCGTGGGCGCGGTCGAGCACCTTGCCGCGTCGATCGGCGTCAGCGAGATCCTGCTCGCGCTCGTGATCGCGCCCATCGCCACCGAGCTGCCCGAGAAGTTCAACTCGCTGATCTGGGTGCGGCAGGGCAAGGACACGCTCGCGATGGGCAACATCACCGGGGCGATGGTGTTCCAGTCGGCGATCCCCACCGTGGTCGCGCTGGTGCTGGCGGGTGACAGCTGGCGCGTCAGCGGCGATTCGGCCGTCGCCTTCGCGAGCGCCGGGATCGCCTTCCTCGCGGTCGGCGCGGTGTTCCTGCCCATGTGGCGCCGGGCCCGCCTCGACGGGCGGGCACTGCTCGTCGGCGGGGCGTTCTACCTCGGCTACCTTGCCCTCGTGGTGGCCCATCTCGCCGGTCTCGTGTAGGAGGCGTTCGGCGACATCCGGCGCCTGCCGGCGCCGTCCCGGCCGGTCCGGCGAGCCGGTCCGTCACGGTGATCCGAGCGAGCCGCGTGCTAGACTCGGGCCACCCACGAGCCACTTCGGAGCGGCCATCGCGCCGCCCGCGCGACTGGAGCAGAGAGATGCTCACCGAGCAGCCGTCGGCCTCGACGGCACCCACGCAGCCCCGCCAGCTGGACGACCTGATCGCCTATTTCGAGGGCGACTGGGTCCCCATGCGGGACGCCAGGGTCAGCATCATGACCCACGCGTTCATGTACGGCACGGCCACGTTCGAGGGCATCCGGGCGTACTGGAACGCGGACCAGGGCCGCCTGTACGCGCTGTTCGTGCGCTCCCACGTCGAGCGGATCCGCAACTCGGCGAAGATGCTGCTCATGGACCCGGTCCCGTCCGCGGACGAGCTGGTGGCGATCATCACCGAGACGATCCGGCGCAACAGGTTCACCGAGGACGTGTACATCCGGCCCTCGTTCTACAAGAGCACCCGTGCGATCGGCGTGCGGCTCCACCACCTCGAGCACGAGCTGTACGTGATCGCCGTCCCGTTCGGGAACTACCTCGACATCGACAAGGGCATCCGCCTCCAGACGTCGTCGTGGCGCCGCAACGCGGACGAGGCGCTGCCGGCGCGGGGCAAGATCGTCGGCGGCTACGTGAACATGGCGTTCCAGAAGTCCGAAGCGGAGCTCAACGGCTTTGACGAGGCCCTGGTGCTCGCGCCCGACGGCCACGCGTCCGAGGCATCGGCCGCCAACCTGTTCATCGTGCGCGACAAGACGGTCATCACGCCGCCGCTGTCGGACGACATCCTCGAGGGCGTGACCCGCAAGGCGGTGATCCAGCTCGCGGCCGACGCCGGGATCGACGTGGACGTGCGCTCCATCGACCGCTCGGAGCTGTACGTGTGCGATGAGGCGTTCCTGTGTGGCACCGGGGTTCAGGTCAGCCCGGTGATCGAGGTCGACCATCGCCGGGTCGGCGACGGAGCGGTGGGACCGGTGGCGCGCCTGATCAGCGAGCGCTACTTCGCGGCCGTCCGCGGCAACCTGCCCGAGTACCGCAACTGGCTCACGGAGATCACGCCGGACTGACCTCGCCCGGGGATCACGCACGGTCGTCGTACGAGCTGCGCCCGACCTCCGTCACCGGCTCAGCCGGGACCCTCGACCGACAGGTTCGGTGCGTCCTTGCCCAGCGTCACCACGATGCTGGCGGGAATCGTCGGATCCGTCGCCATCGTCGCCGTCACCTTGAACAGCCCCTCGAGATAGGTGATCGACGCGGCCACGTCCGATTCCGAGCCGTTGTAGACCACGATCTTGGTCTTCGCTGCCGTCGGCGCCCCCTGGTTCGGTGCCGACGCGTCAAGACCGGCGTAGGCGAGGTAATCGGCCACGTTCGACGCGAGGCCGGTGCGGCCCGAGGCGTTGACGACCCACACCTGCGCCTGCTCGGCGGCGAGCTGCTCCTGCTGTGCCAGCAGCTTCGGATCCACCGTGAACGCGCTGGCCACGGCCCGGCGGATGCGGGCCGCGTTGATCACGATGTCGCTGTTGGTCCCGTGCGACGGCCCCCACATGTCCGTGGAGTAGTACGGCGGCGCAAAGACGAACGAGCGCAGGTTCCGGGTATCGATCTGCTGCGACAGCGACAGCAGCGGGCCGATCATGGACACCGGCATGTCGGTCTTGATCGACCGCTGGAGCGTGTTGAGCAGATCCGGCAGGTTGGCCATGATCGCCTGCGGATTGACCTGGTCACGGACCGAGATCAGCACGCGCTGTTGCCGGCGACCACGGTCGAAGTCGTCGGATCCGTGTCGCGAACGGGCGTAGATCAACGCCTCGGAGCCCGTCATGTGCTGCGGGCCTGCCGGGATGTACACGCGCTGGGTCCCCGAGTCTCCGGGGTAGTGGTCGTCCGCGACCGGGATCTGGACGTTGATCTGCGCTCCGCCGAGCGTGTCCACGACCCGCGTGAAGCCCGCGAAGTTGACCATCACGTAATACGGGATGTCGATGCCGTAGAGCTCGCCGAGGATCGCCTTGAGGGCATTGAAGCCACGGGTCGTGGGGGTCTCACCCGACCACAGCTTGGTCCGGTTGCGGTTCTGGGTCCACCAGCTGTTGATCTTGCCCTGATAGGTGCTGCCCCACAGCGAGCGAGCGTTCGCGGGCACCGGGACGCCCACGCTGTCGCGAGGAAGCTGGAACATCGCGATCTGCTTGGTCTTGGGGTCGATCGAGACGACGATCATGGTGTCCGTGTTGAAGCTGCTGTCACCCGGCCGCTGGTCGCTGCCGACGAGCAGCACGTTGAGGCGGTCCGTACCGTTCCACGGCGGCAGCGTCGGCGCCTGGGTGCCCGTGTCCCCGCTCCCGACCGGCGTCGGGAGCACGTCGGTCGGTGATGGCTCGTCGCTCGGCTCGTCCGATGCGCCCGCCTCGCCGGAGGCCCCCGGGGACGGGCTGGCGTCGGGCAGCTGGCAGTCCGGATCGAGGTTGTCCGCGGACAGGCAGCCGACGAAGGTCAGGGCGAGCGTGTCGTAGCGCGCCACGGCGACATGCCCGCCGGCCATGACCAGCAGCACGGCGAGCAGCCCGGCGATCGACAGCGGGTTGAGCGGGAGCCGGGCCCGCCCCAGCCGGCCGCCCCCCGATGCGTCCGTTGCGTTGAGGAACCGGGCGACCTGCCAGGCGTCGACCGCGGCGACGATGCGGTACAGCAGGGTCACGATGTTGAGGATGAAGATCGCCGTCAGGACCTCCGGCTGGACCACGAATCCGAGCAGGTCCGCCCGGTTGGCGCGGAGGACGATGCCGGCCAGCAGCGCCAGCGACAGGAACGGGAGCGCCGCGAACGCGAGGCCGCGCGTGATCGCGCCCGCGTAGGCGTGGCCGAGGCCCGGGAAGATCAGCGACAGGAATGCCGCCGCAAAGGCTGAGCGCGAGCGAGGCGACGGTGTCCGGGTAGGCGGCATCGCGCGGAATGATACGACGGCCCCCGATCCGGAGCGTTCGGCCGGTCCCGGCCCGCCGTGTCCCGCTGCGGATCCAACGGGCCGCGACGGAGCGCGGGTGGGCATGGGCGCGCGACGGCGCGCCGTTCCGTAGACTGGTCACCCCGCCGCGGTTCAGCCCCGACCGTCGGTCATCCACCGAGGCCGCATGTTCCAACCCGTCTCCGCCAGACCCGACTTCGTGGCCCAGGAGCACGAGCTGCTCCGGGAATGGCGCGAGCGCCGCACGTTCGCCCGCCTGCGCGCCCAGAACGCAGGTGGCCCGCGGTGGAGCTTCCTCGACGGTCCGATCACGGCCAACAACCCGATGGGCGTGCATCACGCCTGGGGTCGTACCTATAAGGACCTCTACCAGCGGTTCCACGCGATGCTCGGCGAGGACCAGCGCTACCAGAACGGGTTCGACTGCCAGGGGCTGTGGGTCGAGGTCAACGTCGAGCGTGACCTGGGGTTCACCTCCAAGCGCGACATCGAGCAGTTCGGGATCGCGGAGTTCGTCAGCCTGTGCAAGCAGCGGGTGCTGACGTTCGCCGCGCGCCAGACCGAGCAGAGCATCCGGCTCGGGTACTGGATGGACTGGAACGACCCACAGGAGCTGATCCGCCTGCGGGACATGCTCGCGACCGACCCGGCCCAGACGGCCACGATCGAGGGACCGCGGGGTCCGGTCACCGACACCGTCGAGATGCTCGTCGGCCGGCTTGGCATGCCCGATGTCGGTGGCAGCTACTTCACGTTCAGCAACGAGAACAACGACCTGATCTGGGGGTTCCTCGCCGAGTGCCACCGGCGCGGCTGGATCTATCGCGGCCACGACACCATGCCCTGGTGCCCGCGCTGCGGGACCGGGCTGTCGCAGATGGAGATGAACGAGGGCTACCAGGAGCGGGAGGACCCCGGCCTCACCGTCCGGCTCCCGCTGGTGGACCGGCCCGGCGAGTCGCTCCTCGTCTGGACGACCACGCCCTGGACCCTCGCCGCGAACGTGGCGGCCGCGGTCGGGCCCGATCTGCGCTACGTCCGGGTCAGGCAGGGCGACGAGCAGTTCTGGCTGGGCAAGGGGACGCTGCGGCAGGCGCTCCGGGGGCCGTTCGAGGTGCTCGAGGAGCGTCCCGGGTCGGACCTCTCGGGATGGCGGTACACCGGCCCGTATGACGAGCTGCCGGCGATCCGCGACGCCTTCGCCGAGGCGGGCTACGAGCACCGCGTGGTCGCCTGGGCGGACGTCGGCGAGGAGGAGGGGACCGGGATCGTCCACATCGCCCCCGGGTGCGGGGCGGAGGACTTCCAGTTGGGCACGTCGCTGGGCCTGCCGGTCGTGGGCCCGATCGACGAGGACGGCCGGTACTACCCGGGGTTCGACTGGCTGTCGGGTCGCGAGGCGCCGGCCATCAGCGAGGCGATCATCGGCGACCTCGAGCAGCGACGGTTTTTCTACCACCTCGAGCCGTACGCCCACCGGTACCCGCACTGCTGGCGGTGCAGCACGCCGCTCCTGTTCCGGCTCGTCGACGAGTGGTACATCCGCATGGGCGAGGTCTACGACCGCCCGCGCGACCAGCTCACGGCGGCCGAGGTCGACGCCAGCCTGCGCTACCAGATCATGGACGTCGTCGACCAGATCCGGTGGATCCCCGGGTTCGGCTACGAGCGCGAGCTGGACTGGCTGCTCAACATGCGCGACTGGATGATCTCCAAGAAGCGCTACTACGGGCTCGCGCTGCCGATCTACGACTGCCGCGAGTGCGGCACGTTCGACGTCATCGGCGGGCGGGAGGAGCTCCGCGAGCGGGCCGTCGAGGGCTGGGCTGGCTTCGAGGGCCATACGCCGCATCGCCCGCACGTGGACGCGGTGAAGATCGCTTGTCCCAAGTGCGGTGCACCCGTGTCGCGGATCACGGACGTCGGGAACCCCTGGCTCGATGCCGGGATCGTGCCGTTCTCGACGCTCCACTTCCGCGAGGACCCCGACTACTGGGCGCAGTGGTTCCCGGCCGACTTCGTGTCCGAGAGCTTCCCGGGCCAGTTCCGCAACTGGTTCTACGCGATGCTCGCGATGTCGACCGTGCTCCGCCGCGAGCCTCCATTCAAGACGATCTTCGGCTACGCCACGCTGTTCGGCGAAGACGGCCGGCCGATGCACAAGAGCTGGGGCAACTCGATCGAGTTCGATGAGGCTGCCGAGCGCATGGGCGTGGACGTGATGCGCTGGATGTACGCGTCGGCCCGCCCCGACGACAACATCCTGTTCGGCTGGCACGCGGCGGACGAGGCGCGTCGCGAGCTGCTGGTGTTGTGGAACGTGTACACGTTCTTCGTGACCTACGCGCGCCTCGCCGGCTGGACGCCGCGGGCCGGGATCGACCAGGTGGTGAACGAGGCGGACGGCTGGCCGGTCCTCGACCGCTGGATCCTGTCGCGCTCGGCCGGTGTCTCGGCGGACGTCGGGGCCCGGCTCGCGGACTATGACGCGCTCGCGGCGACCCGGCTCATCGGCACCTACATCGACGACCTCTCGACGTGGTACCTGCGCCGGTCGCGCGACCGGATGCGGGCGGGCGCCGCGGCGACGGACCGCGAGGCCGCGTTCGCGACCCTTCACGCCGCCCTGGTCGTCCTGGCGAGGACGCTGGCCCCCATCCTTCCGTTCCTGTCCGAGTCGATGTACGGGAACCTGATCGGGTCTGTCATTCCGAGCCTGCCGGACAGCGTCCACCTGACGCGCTGGCCGGCGGACGACGTGGCGGCCTTCCGTGATCCGGCGCTGGAGCGAGCGATGGGCACCGCTCGTCATGCCGTCGACCTGGTGCGGACGCTGCGCGGGCAGGCCGGGCTCAAGGTGCGCCAGCCGCTGGCGCGCATGTGGCTGGCGCTCCCGGGTGGCGAGCTGCCCGAGCGCGATGCGCTGCTGGACCTGATCCGCGCCGAGGCGAATGTCAAGACCGTGGAGCTGATCGGGGATGAGTCGGAGCTGGTCGATCGAGGCGTCAGGGTCCTCCTCCCGAAGGTCGGCAAGCGCCTGGGATCGAAGATCCCCGCGGTGACGGCCGCCGCCCGCGACGGCGCGTTCGAGCTCCACGGAGATGGGTCGGTCACGCTCGCGGGCGAGACGCTGGCCGCCGACGAGGTCGAGGTCCTGGCCACGCCGCGCCCCGGGACCGCGGTCGCCCACGATGCCGGACTGGTGGTGGTCATCGACACCGGGCTCACGCCGGAGCTGCGGGCCGAGGGTGACGCGCGGGAGCTGCAGCGCGCGGTCCAGGACCTGCGCAAGGAAGCCGGCCTTGAGCTCGACGACCGGATCGAGCTGTGGATCGACGGCCTGGCTGCGGGCGTCGCGCCGTATATCGAGGTCGTGAGCGCCGAGACCCTCGCCGACGAGACCCGGCTGGGTCCGCCGCCGGGCGACGTTGCGACGGCCACCGTCAGCCTGGATTCGGGCAACGTGCGGATCGCGCTTCGCCGCACCGGAGGGGGCGCGTGATCCGATGACCACGCCCGACATCGGCCGGTCCGCGTCCGGCGACGACATCGAGGACGGGCTCGAGGACGACACCGCCTCGGACACCACGGCGGCGACCGGGCATCCCTGGACTCACCCGTCGGCGGGCCGATGGCTGCTGTTTGCCGCGCTGGCTGCCGTGGTCGTGGTCGCGGACCAGCTGACCAAGGCGTGGGTGGCCGGGTCGCTGGCCCAGGGTGAAGGGTTCGAGGTGCTGGGCGACTGGGTCCGGATCATCCACTGGCGCAACTCCGGGATCCTGTTCGGGATGCTGCCGCAGTCCGCCGGCGCGTTCGCGGTCGCCTCGCTCGTCGTCGCCGGCCTGATCGTGGCCTACCACGCCCGGGCCGGGCGGGGGCTGGTCGTGACGATCGCGCTGGGTCTCCTGCTGGGCGGCGCGATCGGCAACCTGATCGACCGGGTGCACTATGGGTCGGTGATCGACTTCGTGGACATGGGGATCGGCGCCTGGCGCTTCTACACCTACAACATCGCCGATGCCGCGATCTCGACCTCGATCGTGCTGCTGGTGGCGATGGCGGCATTCCCGCGGATCGGCGAGTGGAGGCTCGATGCCTGACCTGCCCGAGACGGTCGAGGCGCTGCCCGATGACGAGGAGCTCGACGACCTCGACGACCTGGACCCGGCCCTGCCGCCGGAGCAGGTGGCGCCGTCCATCCCGCCCGGACCGCGGCGCCTGCTCGTCCCGGAAGGCGAGATCGTGCGCCGGGTGGATCGCTTCGTCGCGGACCGGACCGGGCTGTCCCGGTCGTTCGTCCAGCGCCTGATCTCTGACGGCCGGCTGGTCGACGACGATGGCCGGCGGCTGCGCGCGAACTCGGAGGTGCGGGGTGGCGCGGTGACCCTGGAGGTCCCGCCGCCGGAGATCCCGTACCACCTGGAGCCGGACCCGACGATCGAGGTGCCGGTGGTGTACGAGGACGATGACCTGCTGATCGTCGACAAGCCCAGCGGGCTGGTGGTCCACCCGGCGCCCGGACACTGGCGCGGCACCCTGGTCAATGCCCTGCTCGCCCGGGGAGACCGGTACGGCGGCATCGCCGGGGTCGCCCGGCCGGGCATCGTGCACCGGCTGGACCGGGACACGTCCGGCCTGCTGATCGTGGCCAAGAACGACGCCGCCCAGTCATCGGTGATGGCCCAGCTCAAGGCCCGCCGGATACGCAAGACGTACCTCGCCCTGGTGCTCGGCTCGGTGGCGGCGGCCGTGGGCCGGATCGAGGCGCCCATCGGCCGGGATCCCAGGGACCGCAAGCGGATGGCCGTGGTGCCCAACGGCCGGCGCGCGGTCACCGGGTACCGGGTACGCGAGCGGTTCGCCGAATGGACGCTGCTGGAGCTGGACCTCGTCACCGGCCGCACCCACCAGATCCGGGTCCACCTGACCGCGCTCGGGCACCCCGTTGCGGGCGACCCGGTGTACGGGACGGGCACCTCGCGCCGGGGTCCGGACGGGCTGGAGCGGCTGTTCCTCCACGCGTGGCGACTGGAGCTGGTCTCGCCCGCATCGGCGCGGCTGGTCCGGGCCGAGGCGCCGCTGCCCGCCGCGCTCGAGTCCGTGCTCGACGGGCTTCGCAGCGAGGAGCTGCCGCACGGCCGGCATGCGCCGGGAGGCGTGGCGTGACCGAGCCCGAGGTCCTGCTCGGTGCCCCCGGGGCGTTGCTGGTGATCATCAGCGGGCCCTCCGGGGTGGGCAAGGACACGATCATCGAGGCGCTGGCCAAGCGGCCACGGGACCCGGACTACCACTACGTCGTCACCTGCACGACGCGCCGGCCGCGACCCGGCGAGGTCCCCGGCGTGTCCTACCAGTTCCTCAGCCAGCAGCAGTTCCGGGCGCTGCGCGAGGCGGGTGAGCTGCTGGAGGCGAACCAGGTGCACGGCAACTGGTACGGCACGCCACGTCGCGAGGTGGCCCGGGCGCTCGCCGACGGGCACGACGTGATCCTCAAGATCGATGTCCAGGGCGCGCGCGTCGTCAAGGGCCGGGTCCCGGACGCGCTGCTCGTGTTCCTCGTGCCGCCCTCGCTGGAGGCGCTGTTCCAGCGACTGCGGTCCCGCGCGACCGAGACGGCCGACGAGCTCGAGATCCGCCAGCGGAACGCGGCGATCGAGCTGGCGCGGCAGGGCGACTACGACCGCGTGGTCGTCAACGAGACGGGCGAGGTGGACCGGACCGCCGCCGAGATCGAGGCGATCATCGAGCAGGAGAAGCGACGGAACGGCGACCGGCAGATCCGGATCGCCTGACGCCGGTGCCACCCACCGTGCCCCCCGACGGGCTGCTCGACGGGCCGTTCGACCGGCACGCCGGGGCGACGCGCGACCCGCTCCCCGATGATCCGCGGCGGGACCTGGTCGAGGTCGCGGTCGACGCCCCGGCCGGGCCCGGGCCGCGAACGTACACGTACCTGGTGCCCGAGGGGCTCGGCGACCTGGCGGCGGGCGAGCCGGTGCTGGTGCCGTTCGGGCGCGGTGGCCGGCAGGCGATCGGGGTGGTCATCGGTCCCGGGGTGGCGCCGGCATCGGGCGAGCTGCGACCGATCGCGGCCCGCGTCCGGAGCGACGGACCGCTGCTGCCGCCGCTGGCGATGGCATTCGCGGGCGTGCTGGCGGATCTCTACCTCGCGCCGCTGGCGATGGTCATCCGCGCGATGCTCCCGCCGGGCATGCTCGAGCGGCTCGAGCTCGTCGCGGAGGTGACCCCGGCGGGCGAGACCCGGCTCGGTGCGGAGTCCCCGGGGCTGGCCATCGCGGATGTGGACCTGCTCGACGAGCTGGCCGGCCGGTCGCGGCCCGTCCGCGAGCTGGCCACGCCCGAGGGCCGCGCCTCGCTCCTGCGCCGACTCCGGGCGCTGGCCGCTGACGGCCTGGTCGACCTCACCTGGACGCTCGTCGGCGCCGCGGTGGGGCCGCGGTTCGAGCGGCGGCTGTGGCTCACCCCCGCCGGCGTGGAGGCCGTGGCGACGCTGTGGACCGGCGGTCGGATCGCCGGCCGTCAGCTCGGGCCGCGCCAGCGAGCGGCGCTCGACGCCATCGCCGGAGCCCAGGCCGGCGGCCCACCGACCGACCGGGAGACGATCGACCCGCCGCCCGGATCCGGGGCCGTCGATCCGGCGGACCCTCCCGCCGCATCCACCCTGCCGGCCACAGCCGACGACGGGCTGGCGGCGGCGCCGCTCGCGGAGCAGTTCGGCGCCGGCGCGCTGGCGGGGCTCGTCCGCCGGGGCCTGCTGCGGGCCGAGGTGCGCGAGCGTCCCCGGCGTCCGCTGGCCGGGCGTCCGCCGGGCCTCCGGGGCGCGCGACCGTCGGGCGCCGCGCTCACCCCGCCGCAGGCGGCTGCCGTCGAGCTGGTCCGGGCGGCGATCGACAGCCGGGACCCGATGCCGATCCTCCTCGACGGCGTCACCGGTGGCGGCAAGACGGCGATCTACGTCGAGGGTCTGGTGGCGTGCCTGGCGGCCGGGCGGCGCGCGGTCGTGCTGGTCCCGGAGATCGCCCTCGCGACGCCGATCGTGGACCGCCTGCGGGCGGAGCTGCCGGTCCGGGTGGTCGTCCTCCATTCGGGTCTCGGGGAAGGGGAGCGCGCCGATGAATGGCGGCGAGTCCGTGCCGGCGACGCCGATATCGTGGTCGGCACCCGGACCGCCTTGCTGGCCCCGATCGATGACGTGGGCCTGATCGTCGTCGACGAGGAGCACGACGCCGGCTACAAGAGCGACCGGACCCCGAGGTACCAGGCGCGCGACGCGGCGCTCGCCCTGGGCGTGCTCGCCGGCGCCGCCGTCGTGCTCGGCAGCGCGACCCCGTCGGTCGAGAGCGTCGGCCACGCCCGGGCGGGTCGGTACCGCCGCGTCGAGCTGCCGGCCCGCCCGACCGGGACGGCACCCCGGGTGACGGCCGTGGACCTGCGCGCCGAGCTCGCGGCGGGCAACCGCGGGCTGATCTCGCAGGCACTGGCCGATGCCCTCGCCGAGCTCGACCGGGACCGGGGCGATCGCGCCATCCTGGTCATCAACCGGCGGGGCACCGCGTCGGTGGTGATGTGCCGTGACTGCGGCCACGTCCAGGCGTGCCCCGACTGCGAGCGACCGCTCGTGTATCACCATGCGGGGACCACGCTTCGCTGCCACCACTGCGGCCGTGCGTGGCCACCCGCGGTGCGCTGCCCGGCCTGCAGGTCACCGCGGATCCGCTACCTGGGCGGCGGCACGGAGCGCGTCGAGCGCGAGGTTCGCGGACGGTTCCCTGACCTGCGCGTGGGTCGCCTGGACCGCGACGTCGTCGAGCGTCGGGGCGCGGCCGTGCGGGTGCTCGACGCATTCACGGACGGCCGGCTCGACGTCCTCGTCGGCACCAGCCTGGTCACCAAGGGTCTCGACATCCCCGAGGTGACGCTGGTCGGCGTGGTGTCCGCGGACGTGGCCCTCAACCTGCCCGATGAGCGCGCCGCGGAGCGGACGTACCAGCTGCTCGCGCAGGCGGTGGGACGCGCGGGTCGCGGCGACCGACCGGGGATCGCGCTGATCCAGACCTACCGACCGGAGCACCGCGCGATCCGCGCCGTCGTCGACGATGACGCCACCGCCTTCTACGACGAGGAGCTGGCGATGCGGGAGCGGTTCGGGTCGCCGCCGTTCGGCCGCCTGATCAAGCTCAGCGTCGGGCTCGCGGACCGAGAGGCCGCCGAACGCGAGGCGGTGGCGATGGCCGGTCGTCTCCGGGAACGTGCCCGGGCGCTTGCGCTGCCCATCGAGGTCGTCGGCCCTGCGCCCGCGTACGTCGCCCGGCGCGCCGAGCGCTGGCGGTACAACGTCGTGCTCCGGGGCCCGGAGCCGGCGGCGCTGCTCGACCCGCCGCCCGGCGCGCCGTGGTCCATCGACGTCGATCCCGAGAGCCTGCTCTGACGGTTCGCGCGGATCGGGCGTCGGCCGGCGGGCGCGGCTGTGGCCGGCGGCCGCGGATCGGTGGCCGGTCGTGGCTCGCCGTCGCAAGGGATGGCAATGAGACGGCAACGAGACGGCAATTGGCAGGGCTCGACCGTCGGGCGACAATGGGGGAGTACCGATTGACCTTTGCAGGTGAAAGCAAGGAGGCGCTCGAATGACTGACGAGCAGGATTCGGGGACCACACCGCCCGAGGATGCGGGAGCCCTGTTGGATGAGCCGATCCCCGATGCCGGCGGGGATGCCGGGAGCGATGGCGCGACGACCGGGGCGCGAGCGCGGGAATGGCTGACCCAGCTCGAGACGATGATCCAGGACGTCGCGACCCAGGCCGCGCCCGTCGCGCGCCAGATCGGCGCCAAGGCGGCGGAGCTGACGGCCGTCGCGGCGACCAAGGCCGGACCGCTCGCGCACCGTGCCGCGGAGGTCACCACGGACGTCGGGCAGCGGGTGGCGGGCCGCGCGCAGTCCGTCGCCGCGGACCTGCGCAGCGACGCCGCGTCGCCGGACGGAGACGGCGCCCCTGACGCGGCGGCGGCCGATCCGGCGTCGGAGGAGCCCCCGCAGGCACCCTCCGCCTGATCCCGGATGCACATCGGCCGTCCGGTTCCGCGAGGGACCGGGCGGCCGTTCCGTATACTCTGCCGCCATGAGCGTTCGACCCATCGTCCTCCTCGGCGATCCTCGCCTCCGGCTGCGCGGCGAGACCGTCGACAGCTTCGGCAAGTACCTGCACGAGCTGCTCGACGACCTGGCCGCCACGATGCGCGCCGCACCGGGCGTCGGGCTCGCGGCGCCGCAGCTCGGGGAGCCGGTCCGGGCGTGCGTGATCGAGGTCGAGAGCAGGCTCCACGAGCTCGTCAACCCCAGGATCGTGCGCAGCGACGGTGACGACCGCGACCTCGAAGGCTGCCTGTCGATCCCGGGCTACGTGGCGTACGTCACGCGGCGCGAGAAGGTCTGGGTCGTGGCCCAGAACCGCCTCGGCCGGAAGATCAAGGTCTCGGGCTCCGGCCTCCTCGGCCGCGCGCTCCAGCATGAGCTGGATCACCTCGACGGCAAGCTGTACATCGACTACCTCGAGTCGATGGACGAGCTGATCGCCGTTGGCCAGGGAGACGAGGACGAGGACTCGGAGATCCGCGAGGCCACGAGCGCGCTCGCGTGACCGGCCGGCCGGCCGGCGAGGCACGCGCCCGGACGGTCTTCCTCGGCACCGGCGAGTTCGCCGTCCCGACCCTGCGCCGGCTCCAGGCGCACCCGGCCGTCGCGCTCGTCGGCGTCGTCACCGCCCCGGCGCGGCCCGCAGGCCGGCGCCAGCAGCCGGAGCCGTCGCCGGTCCTGCGCGCGGCAGCCGGCCCGGTCCTGGCTCCCGAGCGACTCCGCGACGCGGACGCCGTTGCGGCCATCCTCGAGCTCGAGCCGGCGCTCGTCGTCCTCGCCGATTACGGCCAGATCGTGCCGGCGAGCGCTGCTCGACCTGCCGCACGGCGCGCTCAACCTCCACCCGTCGCTGCTGCCGCGGCACCGCGGCGCATCGCCGATCCCGGCCACGATCCTCGCCGGCGACCGGGCGACCGGGGTGACGCTGATGCGGATGGACCGCGGCCTCGACACCGGGCCCATCGTGGCCGTGGAGCGGATCCCGCTCGATGGTACGGAGACGGCGCCCGCGCTCGAGCGGCGGCTGGCAGAGCTCGCCGCCGACCTGCTCGACCGGTCGCTCGGGCCGTGGCTGCGCGGGGAGCTGCCCGCGACCCCCCAGCCGGACGCGGGTGCAACCCTCACCCGGCCGCTGCGAAGGGAGGACGGACGCCTCGATCCGTCGCGCCCGGCGGCGGAGCTGGAACGCTCCGTCCGGGCGTATGCGCCCTGGCCCGGGACGTTCCTCGACGCGGGTGGGGAGCGGCTCGCGGTGGGTCGCGCCTCCGTCGCGCCGTCGGCGCCGGGCGACGAGCCGGGGCATCTCGTGCGGCACGACGCGCGACCCGCGCTGACCACGAGCGACGGCCGCCTCGTGCTGGACCTGGTGACCCCGCCCGGACGGCGGGCGATGCCCTCGGCCGACTGGCTGCGCGGCCGCCGCGCGCCGCTGCCCTGACCCGGCCGGCGGGAGCGGGCGGCACGCATGGCATGATTCCCCCGTGACCAGCGAACGACCGATCGTCATCCCGTTCATGGGCCTCCGTCCCGCCCCGTCCGCCACGACGCCCCGTGACCAGCGCCCGGGGATCGGCGGCGTGACCTCGGAGGAGCTCGTGTCGTGGCTGGGCGCGCGAGACGAGCCCGCGTACCGGGCCCGCCAGGTGCTCGATGCCGCGTGGCGCACCCGCGCGACCGGGTTCGACGAGGTGCTCACGCTGCCGGCGCCACTCCGCACGGCGCTCGATGGCTCGTTCCGCTTCGACACGGTGGTCGAGACCGAGGTTCGCGAGACGGATGGCGGGCTGACCGAGAAGGCCCTCCACCGGCTGTCCGACGGGCTGCTCGTCGAGTCGGTCCTGATGCACTTCCCCGCGCGCGGTGCCAGCCGTGAGCGTCACACCCTGTGCGTGTCGTCGCAGGCGGGGTGCGCCGTCGGCTGCCCGTTCTGCGCGACCGGCGAGCTGGGCATGGAGCGCGACCTCGAGACCGCGGAGATCGTCGACCAGGTCCGGCACGCGGCACGCCGGCTCGCGGCCGACGGCCGCCACCTCACCAACATCGTGTTCATGGGCATGGGCGAGCCCCTGCTCAACCTGGACCGTGTGCTGGAGGCCATCGCCGCGCTCAACGACCCGGAACGGTTCGGCCTCGGGGCGCGCCACATCACCGTGTCGACCTCGGGCGTGGTGCCCGGGATCCGGCGGCTGACCGAGCTGGGACCCCAGTTCACGCTCGCGATCAGCATCCACGCCGCGCGGAACTCGCTGCGCGACGTGCTCGTGCCGCTCAACCGGCGATGGCCCGTCGAGGAGGTGGTGGCCGCGGCGCGATCGCACGCCGACGCGACCGGGCGCCGGGTGACCTACGAGGTCACGATGATCGACGGGATCAACGACACGGACGCCGACGCCGACGCCCTCGCGGAGCTCCTGCGCGGCGATCTCGCGCACGTCAACCTGATCCCGATGAACGCCGTTGCCCATACCCCCTGGACCGGCTCCCCGTTGCCCAGGGTCGAGCGGTTCGCCGAACGCCTCCGGGTGGCGGGGATCGCGACCACGATCCGGTTCAACCGGGGCACCGAGATCGGCGCGGCCTGCGGCCAGCTCGCCGCGGAGCACGCCGGCCAGCCGACGCCGATGGTCGTCCGCCGGCGACGTGAGCGGCTGGTCACCGAGAGCGCCGCGGCGCTGCGCGGCGAGCGAAGCCACGAGCCCGTGCCGGCCGGGACGGGGGAGGCCTGATGCCCGGCGACCGGCGGCCCGCGAGCGTGCTGATCGCGGCGAGCATCCTTGACAGCGACCTGGGGGCGCTGGGCGACGAGATCCGTCGGGCAGAGGCGGCCGGGGCGGACCGGATCCACCTCGACGTGATGGACGGACACTTCGTGCCCAACATCACGTTCGGATGGAAGACGATCGAGGCGGTTCGCCGCGCGACCGACCTGCCGTTCGATGCGCACCTCATGATCGCCGAGCCAGGCCGCTGGACGGAGCAGTTCCTCGATGCCGGCTGCGACTCGATCACGTTCCACGTCGAGGTCGAGGCGCCCCAGATCCGGCCCGCGCTCGAGCGGATCCGCTCGGCCGGCCGCTCGGCCGGGCTGTCGGTCAAGCCGGCGACGCCGCTCGATGCGCTCGACGAGTACCGGGAGCTGCTGGACATCGTGCTGGTCATGACCGTCGAGCCCGGCTTTGGCGGACAGGCGTTCATGACCGAGGTCGCCCAGGCGAAGCTCGGGCCCGCGCGCGCCTGGCTCGATCCCGACGGAGCGTGCGAGGTCCAGGTGGACGGCGGCGGGCGCGACGATACGGCGGAGGTGATCGGACGCGGGGGGACCGATGTCATCGTGGCCGGATCGGCGCTGTACCGGGCCGCCGACATGACCCTCGAGGTCGAGCGGATCCGATCGATCGCGACGGCGGCCCGCGCCGGCGCGCTCACCTAGGCCGCCGCGTCCCGATGCGCGCCCTGCTCCAGCGGGTGACCCGCGCCGAGGTGCGCGTGGACGGGGCAGTGGTCGGCTCGATCGGCCCCGGCCTGCTGGTGCTGCTGGGCGTCGGACATGCCGACGACGCCGCCACCGCCGATGGCCTCGCGCGCCGGATCTGCGAGCTGCGCATGTTCCAGGACGCCGACGGCAGGACCAACCGATCGCTGCTCGATGTCGGGGGCGAGGCGCTCGTGGTCAGCCAGTTCACGCTGTACGCGGACACGCGTCGCGGCCGTCGCCCGGGGTTCACGGATGCCGCGCCGCCGGACGCCGCCCGCGAGCTGTGGCGCCGCCTTGCCGCGGCGATCGAGGGTCAGGGTGTCCGGGTCGCGCTGGGCGAGTTCGGCGCGAGCATGGCCGTGGAGCTGGTGAACGACGGGCCGTTCACGATCTGGCTCGACACCGCCGACCGCTAGGCCGATCGCGCGTCCGTCACGCCGCCCTGCGCCGGCATCGGGCAGTCGCCGTTCGGCGGCTGATTGCCACGTACCGATGTGGTGCGTCGTATCGCATGCCGGGTCCATGCCAGTCGGCCACTGAACGATGGGGCGCGTCCAGACTCTCGTGGCACGGCTGGAGCATGGCCATGGAACGCCCAGGTGCGTCTTTGGCCAACTCGACTTGGTCAAGCACGCACGACACCGTTAGGTGGCCAGGTCACCTGGCCCCGAACCCCCTCAACGAGCACGACCGGCAGATCAGGCGGTCGTGCTCGGTCGCCCTCGTCGGCGGAGTGCGTCATTTGCACGCACACCATCGTTGGGTGGCCAGGTTGAGGCGGGCCAGGTTGAGGCGGGCCAGGTTGAGGCGGGACGGTGGCGAAGGCGACGGCCGACCGCTGGCCGATCGCGCGCCGGGACATGAACAAGCCGGTCGCTGCATCGCGACCGGCTCACGGTTCTGTCGAGCGGCCCTGCCGCCCCGGGCAAGCCCGGCGACGGGGCGCCTGGCTGGGCTAGCGGGCGGCCTTCGTCATGGTCCGGCGGCAGCGGGTGCACGCCCGGACCTTGGTCGGCGTTCCGTTCTTGACCACCAGGGTGGCCTGGAGATTTGGCTGGTTGCGGGTGTGGGCGCGAACGCGGTTCATCCCCGACGACTGCGGGTTGAAGCCGCCCATCGACACCTTGCCGCAGATGGCGCAGCTGCGAGCCATGGTCTGGTTGGAACCTCGGAAATGGCGGAGGACAGGCACGTGCACGGTGGGTCCGGCGCGAGCGGGGTGGTATCGTAGCACACGGCTTCCGGCCCACCGCCGGGGCGCCGCCGCGGCCCGCCCGGGCCGGACCCGCGCCCGCGAGGAGGACGTCGCCCGCGTGACCGCCGATCCGATCCCCGGTCGCTCGCTCGTCACCCGGCGTGCGGTGCGCGACCTCGTCCGCGATGCCACGCTGTCGGTGTACGGCGTGTCCGGGTTCGCCGGTGGCGGCATCGTCGGCCGCCTGCTGGAGCGGCTCGGCGTCGCACACCCCGGCCTCCACCTCGATGTCGATCACGGCGTGACCGTCGACCTCAACCTCGCGGTGGCATTCGGGCTGCCGATCGCTGAGGTCGCGCGCCAGGTCGATTCGTCGGTGCGGTACGCGCTCGGCCACGCGCTCGGCATCGAGCCCGCCCGCGTCACCATCCGGATCGGGCGGCTGCGCCATGAGCACGGGATCGCACCCGACGGCCGCGACGACCCGCCGAACGGGGATCCACGCGCGACGGACCTTGCGAACAGCGGGTCGGACGTCGCCTGATGCCCCGCCGATCCTGCGACGGAGCCGGCTTCCTGGCCGCGTTCCGGAGCGCCGTCGCGAGCCTCGAGGCCAACGTCGACGAGATCAACTCGCTCAACGTGTTCCCGGTTCCGGACGGCGACACGGGAACGAACATGCTGGCCACCGTCCGCGCCGCGCTCGACGAGGCGGACAAGGTCGGACCCGGTGCGGACGCGGAGCGCGTCGCCCAGGCGGCCAGCTTCGGCGCCCTGATGGGTGCCCGCGGCAACTCGGGGGTGATCAGCAGCCAGATCCTGGCCGGGATGGCCCACGGTCTCGCGGGCAAGCGGCGGTTCAACGGCCTCGACCTCGCGCACGCCCTCGACATCGGGACCAAGACCGCGTACCGGGCCGTCGCCAAGCCCGTCGAGGGCACGATCCTCACCGTGATCCGGGAGGCGTCCGCCGCCGCCGTCGCCGCGGCAGAACGCGACAACAACGTGGAGACCGTGCTCGCCGCCACGGTCGAGGCCGCGGAGCGCGCCGTGGCGAAGACGCCCTCGCTGCTGCCCATCCTGCGCGAGGCCCACGTGGTCGATTCCGGCGGGCAGGGCCTGTTCCGCCTGTTCCAGGGCGCACTGGAGGCGGCACGTGGCAGGCCGCTCGGTGGCGAACGGGACCTGGCGGCTCGCCCGCGGCCCGCGACACCGGCCGAGGTTGCGGCCGCGGAGGGGGCGTTCGGCTATGAGACCGTGTACCTGCTCCAGGCGCGCGCCGGCCAGCCGCTCGACGTCGCTGCGATCCAGGCGCACCTGGAGTCGATCGGCGACTCCGTGCTGGTCGCGGGGGACGCACACCTGGTCAAGGTCCACGTCCACAACGATCGCCCCGACGCGGTCGTCGCATACGGGTTGACGGCGGGGATGCTGTCCCGGATCACGATCGAGAACCTCGACAGCCAGGCGCACGACGTGCGCGAGGCCAGGGCGGCGGCGTTCGTCGCCGAGGCCGGCGCCGCCGAGGCCGGCGCCGTCGGGACCGGCGAGGGGCGCGAGATCTCGGTCGCGGTCGCGGACTCGCTGGAGGCGCCCGATACCGACCGCCATGCCGCCACGGCGCTGCCACTGGGCGTGGTCGCGGTGGCGCCGTCGGACGGACTCGGGGCCGTGCTCACCGACATGGCGGCCCCGTTCCGCGAGTACGGGGCGTTCCGGATCGTGCGCGGCGGCCAGTCGGCAAACCCGTCGACCGGCGAGCTGCTCGAGGCGGTCGAGGCGACCCAGGCGGACGAGCTGCTGATCCTGCCCAACAACCCCAACGTGGTCCTCGCCGCCCGGCAGGTCGCGGCCATGACCCGGCGGCCGGTGCACGTGGTGCCCACGCGAAATGCCGCCGAGGGGATCGCAGCGCTGATGGAGCTCGACCCGCAGCGATCGGCCGAGGACAACGCGGCCTCGATGGGTGCGGCGAGCCGACAGATCCAGACGATGCAGGTGACCGAGGCGGTCCGGGACGCGACCGTCTCGGGCCGCAAGGTCCGCAAAGGGCACGTGATCGTGCTCGACCCGGACGACGGGCTGCTCGCCACCGACACCGACAGCCAGCGGGCGGTGCTGGCCGGCCTCGCCCGGTTCGAGCCCGGGTTCGGGCTGCTGACGATCTACTACGGCGAGGACGCGACGCTGGACGAGACGGAGACGCTGGCCCTCAAGGTGCGGGAGGTCGCGTCCGGCGTCGATGTGGAGGTCGTCCACGGAGGCCAGCCGCACTACCGGTACCTGATCTCGGCCGAGTGAGCGACGTCAGGCGCGGACGGCCCCGGGCAGCGAGCGGCGCGCGGTCCCTGCGATCGAAGCCCCTGGCAGCCGTCCCCGTCGACCCGGTGGCCCTGCTGGACCAGCCGCTGGGGATGTCGGGCCTGTCGGCGGCAGGCACGCTCCGTCGGGCGGGGCGGCGACTCGGGCTGGGAACGGTCCGCGACCTGCTGTTCCACCTGCCGCGTCGCTACGACGACCTGCGCGAGCTCCAGCGGCTGGGCGACCTCCACGCCGTCCCGGACGGCACCGTGGTCTCCGCGCGGGTCCGGGTCACGGACATCCGCGTGCAGCAGACGTGGCGACGCCGGGTCCAGGTGACCACGGCGTTCCTGGCGGACGAAACCGGGACCGCCGAGGCAACCTGGTTCGGCCGGAGGTTCATCGAGCGCAGGGTCCGAGCCGGCGACGAGCTCCTCGTCTCGGGCCGGCTCAAGCGGCGGGGCTTCTCGGTCGTGTTCGACGCGCCGGAGTTCCAGCGCTCCGACGCGGAATCGCTGCTCCACGTGGGCCGCATCGTCCCGGTCTACCGGCTCACCGCGGGGCTGACGGCCGCGCGACTCCGCCAGGCCGTCCGCGAGGCGCTCGACCGCGCCGGCCACGCCTACCCCGAGTACCTGCCGCCATCGATCCGCGGTGTCGAGACGATCCCGGCCATCGCCGACGCAGTCGAGGCCGCCCACTACCCGACCACCTTCGAGGCCCGTGACGCGGCGCTCCGCCGCCTCGCGTTCGACGAGCTGCTCGCGCTCCAGCTGGGCATGGTCGCGCGTCGGCGGGCCCGGGGTCGTTCGCACACGCTGCCGCTGCCGGTCGATCCCGCGACGGACGGGCGGGTCCGCGCTGCCCTGACCGCGTCGCTGTCGCGCAAGCTGGGTCGCGACGTCGAGCTGACACCCGACCAGTCCGTGGCGCTCGACGAGCTCCGTGCCGACCTGGCCCGGCCGGTGCCCATGCTGCGCCTGATCCAGGGCGATGTCGGCTCGGGCAAGACGGCCGTCGCGGCGTGGGGCCTGGCCGCCGCCGCGCTTGCCGGACGCCAGGCGGCCCTGCTCGCGCCGACCGACCTCCTCGCCCGCCAGCACCACGCGACGCTCGCCGACCTGCTCGAGGACCTCGCGCTCCCCGTGACGCTGCTCACGGGATCGCTCAGCGGGGAGGGACGCCGCAACGCGCTCGAGGCGATCGCATCCGGACAGGCGGGGATCGTGGTCGGTACGCATGCGCTGCTCCAGGACAAGCTGTCGTTCGCCGACCTCGCGCTCGCGGTGGTCGACGAGCAGCACCGGTTCGGCGTGGAGCAGCGCGGGGCGCTCGAGTCGAAGGCCAGCCGGGGCGCCCCGCACGTCCTGCTGATGACCGCCACGCCCATCCCCCGCACGCTGGGCCAGGTGATCTACGCGGACCTCGACGTGTCGACGCTGCGGGGAGCGCCCGAGGGCCGGCTGCCGGTACGCACCGGCATCCGCCGGCCGGACGAGCTCGAGGGCACCTGGCAGCGGGTGCGGGACGAGGCGGCCGCCGGGCACCGCACGTTCGTCGTCGTCCCGCGGATCGGGCCAGCCGGGGCATCGGCCGCCGGCGCATCGGCCGCCGCAGCACCCACCGACACGGGCGAGGACTGGGGCTTTGCCGGTGATGACGAGCTGCCGGACGAGGACGTCGAGACGGCCTGGGCGGCGGCAGCGGAGGAGGAGTTCGAGCGGTTGACGCGGCTGCTCGCGCCGCTCCGGGTCGGCCTGGTCCATGGCCGGCTCAAGGCGATCGAGCGCGACGAGCAGATGGCCCGCTTCCGCGACGGCCAGCTCGACGTGCTCGTCGGGACCACCGTGGTGGAGGTCGGCGTGGACGTACCGGAGGCGACCCTGATGGTCGTCGAAGGCGCCGAACGCTTCGGGCTGGCGCAGCTCCACCAGCTCCGGGGCCGGGTGGGGCGGGGGAGCGGCGCCTCGTTCTGCGTGCTCGTGTCCGAGGCCGTGGAGGGAACGACCGAGCACGAGCGGCTCAAGGCGGTCGCCGCGACGACCGACGGCTTCGCGCTCGCCGAGCGCGACTTCGAGCTTCGGCGCGAGGGGAACGTGCTCGGCCTCGCCCAGAGCGGCCTGCCGCGGCTGCGCGTCGCGACGCTCGCCGACCCCGAGCATCGCGAGCTCGCCGCCCGGGCACGCGTCCACGCCGAAGCGCTGGTGACCGACGACGGCGATCTGCCCGCCGATCCCCCCGCGCTCGCGCACGAGCTCGCGGTCGGGTGGCTCCGCCGCGTGTTCGCCGGTGAGCCGGCCGGGCCGGCATAGGGAGGGGACATCGTGGCGGACGCGGGCCGGGTCATCTCCGGAACGGCGGGCGGGGTGCGACTTGCCGCGCCCGGTGCCGGCACGCGTCCGCTGACCGACCGCGTCAAGCAGACGCTGTTCGCGATCCTCGATGCCGACCTCGACGGCGCCGTGGTGCTGGACCTGTTCGCCGGCAGCGGCGCCGGAGGCATCGAGGCGCTGTCGCGCGGCGCGGCGAGCGCCACCTTCGTCGAGCACGACGCGGGGGCCGCGAAGGCCATCGCCGACAACCTCCGCCGGACGCGCCTGACCGATCGGGGGCGCGTCGTGCGGCGGGACGCGCTGGCCTGGCTCGCCGACCCTTCCGGCGCGGCCGCCGGTGCCCCGTTCGACCTCGTCCTGGTCGATCCGCCCTACGCGGACACGGGGTCGCTGCTCCGGGCGCTCGAGCTCGTCGGCGAGCACGTCCGGCCCGGCGGGCGGATCGTCGCCAAGCACTTCTGGCGCGACCCGCCGCCGGCCCGCGTCGGGCTGCTAGCATCCGAGCGGGAGCGGCGCTTCGGCGAGACCGCCCTCACGTTCTACCGGCGGCTCGGCCATCCGGACGAGCGCAGCGCGCAGGAGGCAACCGAGGGGTGAACGTCGCGGTCTACCCGGGGTCGTTCGACCCGATCACCAACGGCCACCTGGATGTCATGCGACGGGCCGCGCGCGTGTTCGACCGGGTCGTCGTCGCCGTCCTCGGCAACCCCCGGAAGACGCCGCTGCTGCCGACCGAGGTTCGCGTCGAGGTCATCCGCCAGGCGATCGCGGTCGATCCCGAGCTCGGGCAGCGCGTCGAGGTTCGGACCTTCGACGGCCTGACGGTCGAGTTCTGTCGCGAGGTCGGCGCAGGACACCTCGTGCGCGGGCTGCGCGCGATCGCGGACTTCGAGAGCGAGCTCCAGCTGGCCCACAACAACCACCTCCTGGCCCCCGAGGTCGACACCGTGTTCTTCATGACCTCGCTCGAGCACTCGTACATCAGCTCGAGCCTGGTGAAGGAGATCGCGCTGTTCGGGGGCGACGTGTCGGCGATGGTCCCGGCCGCCGCGGTCGCCTCGATGCGGGCCGCGCTGCCCGGACGCTGAGGGGCCGGCCGCGCCGCGTGCCATAATCCCCACGAGCGCCCCGCCGGGGCGCCGAGCGCAGGGGAGGCCGTCCGCTGGACATCATCTTCCTCGTCGAGCGTCTCGAGTCGCTGATCGCCAACGGCAAGCCGCTGCCGCTCACCAAGAGCGCGATCATCGACCGCGACGCAGCCCTCAACCTGATCGACGAGCTGCGGGTCGCCGTGCCCGAGGAAGTTCGCGCCGCCAAGCGGATCAACCAGGAGGGTGAGCGGATCATCGAGAAGGCCCAGGAGGAGGCCGAGCGGATCGTCGCTCGCGCGCAGGAGCAGGCCGCCTTCCTGATCGGCGAACGTGGTCTGACCGAGGCTGCGGATGCGGAGAGCCGGCGGATCATCGACCGGGCCGCCGAGGAGGCCGACGGCGTCCGCCGGGGCGCGGACGAGTACGCCGCCGGCGTGCTGGGCGGTCTCGAAGCCGACGTCACCCGGACCCTGCGCAGCATCGAGCGCGGGATCGCCATGCTCGACGACCGGCGAGCCGCGTACGAGCCGGCGCCGGCCGACGACGAGGATGCCGCGTACGGCGGCACCGCGGACGATCCGGATACCGAGGACGAGGAAGAGGGAGCCTCGCCCATCGGGCGTCGATGACCGCGGGCGGGGCCCGGCACCCATACCCGGTCGACGTTCACGGTGATCCCCTGACGTTCGCCCTGTCCGGGTTCATGGCGGAGGCCCCCGGGGCCGTCCGCGACTACGACCTGGACGGCGTCGACGTCGACCCGGGCGAGGGGCTCGAGCTCAGCCGACCGGTGTCCGGCCACGTCCGGCTGATGCGGACGAACCGCGGCCTGGTCGTCGATGCCCGCCTGGCGACCGAGCTGGTCGGGGAGTGCGCTCGCTGCCTCCGCCCGCTGACGACGCGGGTGAACGTCCGGATCGACGAGGAGGTCCTGCCGACCATCGACCTCGCGTCCGGCCAACCGGTTCCGCTCGAGGAGGGCGCAGACCCCGAGGCGCCACGGCTGACCGACCACCACGAGCTGGAGCTGCGGCCGCTGGTCATGGAGGCGATCAGCCTGGCGGAGCCGATCGCGCCGCTGTGCGAGCCTGACTGCCCCGGACTGTGCCTCGAGTGCGGGCAGCGCATGGAGCCGGGCCACGGACACGACAGCGATGACATCGATCCCCGGCTCGAGGCGCTGCGGGCGTTCCGGGTCGACGGGGACGCCGATACCGAGTAGACTCCCCGCTCGGCCCCCTGTCCCGTGCCGGCGCGTTCGCGCGCCCGCCCGCCGGGAGCCCGAACCGATGCCGACAGCGACGCGGGCAACACCCGCGTGACATCCCCGAGAGGAGCCACAGACCACCATGGGTGTGCCGAAGCGGAAGGTCGCTCACGCCCGGCAGGGAGAGCGACGGAGCCACCTCGCGATCACCCTGCCGACGCTCATCGAGTGCCCGCACTGCCACGAGCCGAAGCTGCCGCACCGGGTCTGCCCGGCGTGCGGGTTCTACAAGGGCCGCCAGGCCGTCGAGCTCAAGCCGGCCGGTGGGACGTCCGCGGGCGAGGAGTCCGCGTAACGCGGGTCGTGAGCCCGATCGAGGTGCCGGCAGCCCCGACCCCGGAGCCTGCCGGTCCCACAGCGAAGCCGGAGGATCGGCCCGGCGTCCGCGTCGCCGTCGACGCGATGGGCGGGGACCATGGCCCTGCCGAGATCGTTCCCGGATCCCTCGCCTACGCGCGCGCGCACCCGGACGACGTGGTGGTCCTGGTCGGCGACGAGCCGATCGTGCGCGAGATCGGCGGCGCGCTCCCGCCCAACGTCCGGATCGTCCATGCGCCCGAGCTCATCGGCATGGACGAGCATCCGGCCCGCGCCCTCGTCCGCAAGCGCAACAGCTCGATCGTGGTCGCCACCCAGCTGGTCAAGTCCGGCGAGGCGGATGCCGTCGTCACGGCCGGCCACACCGGGGCGGGCATGGCCGCGGGCAAGCTCATCCTGGGCACGCTGCCGGGAATCGACCGCCCCGCACTGGCCGTGCAGATGGTCAGCGCCGGCCGCCCGTTCGTGCTCCTGGACATCGGCGCCAATCCCGACTCGACGGCCGAGAACCTCGCCCAGTACGCGCAGATGGGTGCGATCTTCAGCGAGCGGGTCCTCGGCGTCGACCGGCCGCGCGTGGCGCTGCTCTCGATCGGCGAGGAGAAGGGCAAGGGTGATGCCCGGATCCAGCGTGCCACCGAGCTGCTGGACGCGACGGACATCAACTTCACCGGCAACGTCGAGGGCAAGGACCTGACCCGCCAGATGGCCGACGTCGTCGTCTGCGACGCCGTCCTGGGCAACGTGGTGATCAAGTTCTTCGAGGGGCTCTCGGGGTTCATCTTCGACCAGTTCCGGGCCGAGTTCCGGGGCTCGCTGCGCGGCCGGCTCGCGTACCTGCTCCTGCGCCCGGGGATCGGGCGCATCCGGCAGGTGTTCGACTACGAGGCCGTCGGCGGGTCCCCGCTGCTGGGGGTTCGCGGGACGGTGATCATCACCCACGGTCGAGCGCGGCGGCGGATGATCGAGCATGCGGTCCGCGTCGGCGCGACCACCGCCCGGGAGCGGGTCGCCGAGCGGATCGGCGAAGCGCTGGGCGGCGACGTGCGCGACGATAGCGACATCCCGGCCGCGCCGGCCGTGATCTCGGAGACAACCTCATGATTCCCGTCCTGTCCGTCGGTCCGGGTGTCATCCGGGACACCGTTCGCCTGGCCGCGCTCGAGGTTCCCGGGGTTCAGCGTGTCGGGCGCGGTGGGCCGCGCTGGCGGGACGCGCTGGGCGGCTCCCCGATCAAGGTCCGGGTCCGCGAGGGCCGCGTGTTCGTGACCGTGCGCGTCGTTGCGCGACCGCGCCAGGCCCTCGTCCCGCTCTCCGGACAGGTTCGCAACGCCGTCGCGACCGCGGTCGTGCGCCTGCTCGGGATGGAGCTCGGCGGCGTGACCGTCCTGGTCGACGGTGTCGGGGCCTGACGGCGCTCGTGCCGGCCGGGACCGGGCGAGCGAGGAACGTGCGCGCAGCCGGCGCGCCGGCCGGCGGCTGGCGCTGGCGGCGGTGTTCGAGGCCGAGTTCGGCCAGCGGACCGCGGATGCGATTCTCGAACGTCACCTTGCCACCGAGGCAGATCCGGGCGCGACGGATCTGGCCCGCGAGATCGTCGCCAACGTGTCCGCCAACCGGGACACGCTAGATGCGCAGATCGCCGTCGCGGCGCCCCAGTATCCGGTCGTCTCGCTGGCCCGAATGGACCGCGCATTGCTGCGTTGCGCGCTGAGCGAGGTGCTACACTCGCCCGCAACGCCGGCCCG
This sequence comes from uncultured Chloroflexia bacterium, assembly GCA_963749705.1. Taxonomy (GTDB): domain Bacteria; phylum Chloroflexota; class Limnocylindria; order Limnocylindrales; family CSP1-4; genus CAIXZV01. The sequence goes on from CAVVNQ010000015.1 coordinate 362,017, forward strand.
GGTGGCGATCGCCGAGTGGGTCGAGCTCGCTCGAACATACTCAGGCGAGCCGATGCGACGGCTGACAAACGGCGTCCTTGGGCGCATCGCCCGCGACCGAACCGCAACCCGATAGACATCCCGGCATCAGGAGGGAGTCAGTGGCCAGCACGTACGAGCGGCTGAAGAAGATCGTCATCGAGCAGTTGGGTGTCGACGAATCCGAGGTCAACCCCGAGGCGTCGTTCGTTGACGACCTGAATGCCGACTCGCTCGACCTCGTCGAGCTCATCATGAGCCTCGAGGAGGAGTTCGGGACGGAGATCTCGGATGAGGACGCCGAGAAGATCCGGACCGTGCAGGACGCCACCGACTACATCGACGAACACTCCTCCTAAGCACCTCGACCGGGGCGACATGCACCCGGCCGACGCCCTTACAGAGCGCCTCGGGATCCCGATCCGGGACCGGGACCTGCTCGCCCAGGCGCTGGTCCACAGCAGCTGGCTGCACGAGCATCCGGATTCCGCGCGGGGTCACAACGAGCGTCTCGAGTTCCTGGGCGATGCCGTGGTGAGCCTCGCCGTCTCCGAGGCGCTGTACCGGCGCCATCCCACCGACGACGAGGGGATCCTGTCGGCGCGCCGCGCGTCGATCGTGAGCACCCCGGGACTGGCGCGCCTGGCGGCACGCCTCGACCTCGGCTCGTTCCTGCTGCTGGGCGAAGGTGAGGCGATGCGGGGCGGGCGCGTGCGGCCGTCGTTGCTCGCCTCGGCGTTCGAGGCCCTGGTCGGTGCGATCTACCTCGACCAGGGCTGGGATGTCGTGCGTGACTGGATCCACGAGCGCGCGCGCGAGGAGCTGGCCGCGGATCCGGCGCTGACCAGCCTCAAGAGCCCCAAGAGTCGGCTCCAGGAGCACACCCAGCGTTCGACCGGCGAACGACCCGTCTACCGGCTGCTCGAGGCGGTCGGCCCGGATCACGAGAAGCATTTCCGGATCGAGGTGGCCGTCGGTGGCCGGATCCTGGGCGTGGGCGAGGGTTCCTCGCGACGGATCGCCGAGACGTCGGCCGCCGCCGAGGCCCTCGAGGTGATCCGCCGCGAGCGCGCCGCCGCGAAGGGCCGCCGGGCCGTCGCTCGAACGCCCTCGGTGGACGACGGACAACCCGTGACCGGCGCAGATCCCGGATCCGAGCCCGGCGCCGATCAGCGATCCGAGACCGGCGCCGATCCCGGCGATCTCGGCTCCGCGCGCTCGCCAGCCGAGCCACCCGCGTGACCGCACCTGCCCGCCTGCTCGGCCTGCGCGTCCAGGGCTTCAAGTCGTTCGCAGAACGGACGCTGGTCGAGTTCGGCCCCGGGATCAGCGCCGTCGTCGGGCCCAACGGCTCGGGCAAGTCGAACCTCGCCGATTCGCTGCGCTGGGCGCTCGGCGAGCAGGGACGATCGCTCAGGATCCGGCGCAGCGAGGACGTGATCTGGGCGGGGTCGGAGCGCCGCGCCGCGCTGGGCATGGCCGACGTCACGCTGGTGCTCGACAACGCGGATGGGCTGCTGGCGGTCGAGTACTCGGTGGTGGAGCTGGGACGACGCCTGTACCGGTCCGGCGAGAACGACTACCTGCTCAACCGCCAGCGGGTCCGCCTGCGTGACCTGGTGGACATGCTCGACAGCGCGAACCTCGCCGAGAATGCGTTCCTGTTCATCGGCCAGGGCATGGTCGACCAGGCGCTCGCCCTGCGTCCGGAGGAGCGTCGCCCCCTGTTCGAGGAGGTCGCCGGCGTTCGCCGTCACGAGCGCCGGCGTCGAAAGGCCGAGGACCAGCTCGCCGAGGCCGAGGCGAACCTTGCACGGGTCGAGGACATCCTGGCCGAGCTCCGACCGCAGGCGCGCCGGCTGGGCCAGCTGGCGGAGCAGCAGGCCACCCGGCTGACCGCGGGCGAGGAGCTGGCGGCGGCGTTGATCGCGGCGGCGCATGGTCGATGGCACGAGGCCGCCGGCCGGGCCTCGGATGCCGAGGCCCGTCGTGACGCGCTGCGTACGGGAGCGGAGCGCGCACTGCAGGCGCTCGAGACGGCCGAGACGGCCGTCGCCGAGATCAGCGCATCGATGTCCGCCCGTGCCGACGCCGAACGCGGGGCGCGCGAGACGCACGAGGTGATCCGGGCCGAGCTGACGTCGCTCGGGCTCCGGGAGGCGCGCGCGAATGCCGAGCTCGAGGCCGCGGCCCGGGACCGGGCCCGGATGCTCGCCGAGCGGAGCGCCGCGGAGGCCGACCTCGCCGTGCACCGCCGGACCCTCGCCGAGACCGTGCCGGACCGGGACCCGGAGCTCGAGGCGTCGCTCGCCGAGGCCGATCGTGCCCTCGCCGAGGCCCTCTCGGAGCTCAGCGCGCTGCGCGCCGCCAGCCGTGCCCGGGGCGACGAGGTCGCCACCCTCCGGCGCGCCGAGGCAGCGCGCGCCGCGGAGGCCGAGACCGCACGCCGTCGTGGTGCGGAGGCGACCCGCCGCGCCGACGAAGAACAGGCACGCGCGGCCGAATCGGCGGCCCGTCGCGAGCAGCTCGAGGCCGCGCTGCAGGAGGCGAGAGAGGCGCTCGCGACGGCGACCGCCGCCGAGGGGTCGGCGATTGCCGAACGAGAGGCCGCACGCGCCACGACGGACGCGGCGGACGGCACGCGGCGCGCCGTTGCCGAGCGCTCGGCGCGAGCCGGCACGATGCTCGCCGCCGCACGTGGCCGGCTCGAGCAGCTCCAGCAGCGCCTCGCAGAGGACGAGGATCGGGGGATCGCCCGGGCCGCCAGGAAGATCGGCGGCCGGCGGCTCGACGAGGACCTCGGGGTCGACCCTCCGATGCGGGCCGCGGTCGAGGCTGCGCTTGGCGACCTCGTCCGCGCGTATGTGGTCGGCCGCGACGGCGCCGCGTCGTTGGCGGGCGAACGCGGCCACCTCGTCGTCCGCGAGCAGCTCGACGCCCCGGAACGGCTCGGGGCCGCGGCCGCGAACGACGTGCGGCGGCTCGACGATGCCCTGGCCGCGGCCGGTGGCGGGCGGCTGGGGGACGCCGTTCGCAGGGACCCGAACGGTGCCGCGCGCAAGGTCCTTGCCCGAGCGGCCTGGGTTCCGGATCTGTCGTCAGCGCTCAGCGTCCAGCCATACCTGCCGTCGGGATGGCTGCTCGTCACCAGGGATGGCGGCGCCGTTGTGGATGCGGTCACGATCCGGGTCGGCCGGACCGACTCGCCCCTCGAACGCCGGGCCGAGACCGACCGGCTGGCGCGCGAGCTGGCCGCGCTGGAGGCGGAGGCCCGCGAGGCCGATCGCGAGAGCGAGCAGGCCGCCGTCGCCGCCGCACAGGCCCGGTCGAGCCTCGAGCGGGCGCGGGTTGCCGAGGCCGAGGCCGTCTCGCAGCGTCGCCGCGCCGAGGAGGTCGAGCGCGGTGCGGGCCGTGCCCTCGAGGCGGCGACCCGCGAGGCTGCATGGCACCAGGCGCAGGCGGAGCGACTCGGCGCGGAGGCCGCCCGGGCCGACGCAGCGGCCGCGGTCTTCCGGACGCAGCCGCCGGGGCGATCGGTCGAGGCCACCACGGAGTCGCCCGAGGAAGCCGACGCGCTTGCGGCGTGGGAGGCGCGGGCCGCGGAGCTCCGCGCTCGGCGTGACCGGATCGCGAGCGACGTCGGCTCGAACGAGCAGGCGAGGCGCGAGGCGGACGCCCGCCGCGCGCGAGCCGAGGCGGCCGTTGCGCTCGCGGATGCCCGGATCGCCGGCGTGGCCCGCGATCTCGGGGCACTGGCGGAGCGCGAGCTTGCGGCCGGGGCGGAGCGCGACATCGTACGCGCGGAGCTGGCTGCGGCCGCCACGCGCGAGGAGCGAGCGCGGGAGATCCTCGACGACATGCTGGCGGACGATCGCGCGGAGCGCGCGCGCCTCGCCGAAGCGGAGCAGGCGGCAGTGGCCGCCCGGGAGCGACTGCGCGCCACCGACGATCGCGCCCGATCGGCCGATGTCGCCGCCCTCGAGGCGCGGCTGGGACTCGACGCGCTGCGCGAGCAGCTGCTGCTGGAGCTCGCTGGGCTGGGCGAGGTCGGGCTCCGGCACCTCGCCGAGGCGGCGCACCTGGACGACGGGTCGACGGCCGCCCCGGGTACACCTGCGGAACCTGTCGGCCGCCCGGTCCCAGTCGACCCCGCCACCGACGACCCTGACGACGCCGCGAGCGTCGACGGATCCGTCGAGAGCGCGGCGCTCGAGGCCGCCCTCGAATCGCTGGCCCCGCGCTGGGCTTCGACGCCGCCGTCGGGAGACCTGCCATCACCTGGCAGGCTCGCGGTGCTCCGCCGGCGCTTCCACGAGATGGGGGCGGCCAATCCGTTCGCCGTCGACGAATACCGCTCGGTTCGGGCACGCCTTGAATCGCTCGACGGGCAGCACCTCGACCTGCGCGAGGCGATCGCGAGGACGCGAACCCTGATCGCGGACCTGGATGCGCTGATCAGCACGCAGTTCCGGGCGACGTTCGCCGCCCTCGAGGTCGCGTTCGACGCGCGCTTCCAGCAGCTGTTCGGGGGCGGGTTTGCGAAGCTCTCGCTGACCGACCCGACCGACCTTGCATCGACCGGCATCGAGATCACGGCGCGGCCGCCGGGCAAGAAGGCCCAGGCGCTGTCGATGCTCTCGGGAGGGGAGCGCGCGCTCACGGCGGTGGCCCTGCTGTTCGCCATGCTCGAGGTGCGGCCCGCACCGTTCTGCGTGCTCGACGAGGTGGACGCCGCCCTCGACGAGGCCAACGTCGGTCGCTTCACCGAGGCCCTGCGCGGTCTTGCCGAGCGTACCCAGTTCATCGTGATCACCCACAATCGCGGGACGATCGAGGCCGCGGACGCCCTGTACGGCGTGACCGTGGGTGACAATTCCGTGAGCCGGGTCATCAGCCTCCGTCTCGAGGAGGCGCAGGCCATCGCCGATCACCGGCGCGCCGAGGCGCGATCGGTGCTGGCTGGCAGCTGAGCGGAGGTTCCCGTGCGCCTGTTCCGCCGCGGCTCGCCGCCGCCCGAGTCCGAACCCCGACAGCCGCCCGAGGCCGAAGGTCCGCCGCGCGACGCCAAACCGGAGCAGCCGCCCGAGCCTGAAGCGGTCTCGCCGCCCGAGCTCGAACCCCGACAGGCTCCCGAGGCCGAGGGCCCGCCGCCCGACCTCGAGCCCGGCCCGTCGTCCGAGCCCGTGGCGGCCGGCGGGCCTGAGCCCGCACCCGGGGGACCCGAGCCCGTGGCGGCCGGCCCCGGTGCCCAGGACGAACCCGCCCCGCAATGGGCATGGGGCGCCGACTGGTCCGCGGAGAAGGCCGATGCCGCGCGCCGGGAGCGCGAGCGCGAGCAGCTCGAGCACGGACTCGAACGCTCACGGACCGGGTTCGCCGCTCGGCTGCGCGGCGCCTTCGGGACTGGTGGAGATGCCGACTGGGACGACATCGAGGAGACCCTCATCACGGGTGACGTCGGCGCCGTGCTGTCGATGGCGATCGTCGAGCGGGCTCGCGACCGGCGCAACATCCCCGCCGGGGACGCCGTCCGGGCCGAGCTCGCCGCGCTGCTCGCTCCCCGCGATGCCGAGCATTGGGAGCCCATCCCGGCCGTGGATGGCGGTCCCGCGATCGTGCTCGTCGTCGGGGTCAACGGCACGGGCAAGACGACGACCATCGGCAAGCTCGCCGCTCGTGAGCGCGCGAACGGCCGCCGGGTCGTGCTCGCGGCGGCCGACACGTTCCGTGCCGCGGCCATCGACCAGCTGCGGATCTGGGCCACGCGCACCGGGTCGGAGATCGTCGCCCATGCGCCGAACGCCGATCCGGCGGCCGTCGTGTTCGATGCGCTCGACGCCGCCGTGGCACGCCACGCGGACCTGGTGATCGCCGACACGGCGGGTCGGCTCCACACCAAGTCCAACCTGATGGAGGAGCTGGCGAAGGTCCGGCGCGTCATCGACAAGCGGCTGCCGGGTGCGCGCGTCGAGACGTTCTTCGTGCTCGATGCGACGACCGGACAGAACGGCCTCGCCCAGGCAAAGGCGTTCCATGCGGCGGTCGGCCTCACGGGCGTGATCCTGACCAAGCTCAATTCGACGGCCAAGGGCGGGATCGTGTTCGCGATCGAGCACGAGCTCGGCGTCCCGGTCCGTTTCGTGGGCGTGGGCGAGCAGGCAGATGACCTGCTGCCGTTCGATCCCCGGGAGTTCGTCGCCGCCCTGTTCGACTGACGAGCGAATGGCTCGGTCGGCGCGCACTCCTGGGCGTGACTCACCGGGTGCATCAACCGCGGCGCCCACCTGGCCGGATCCCGACCGAAGCGAGCGTTCCGGTGCCGGAGACTCGTCTCTGGGCCCCGGATTGACGCGCAGGCTGAGTCAGCGCCACCGGGGCCGTGCGCGGTGCCGGGATGGTGCGCGCAGCAGGGTCGGATCCTTCGGCTTCGTGCGCGCTGCAGGGGGTGGGCCCTGCCGGTGGAGCCGGCGGCGAACCGGTGCGCGGCAGCAACGCCTTTCGTGAAATACCGGTCCCAAGGGCACTGCACCGCACCGACGCGGATGGCTAAGTTCGGGGTCAGTGCCCTGGGTGATCCGGGCGATCGGACTCGAGAACAGGAGGATTCCATGGCGAACCTGGCGTGGCTGCGGCATTCCCGGAAGGCCACGTTCATCACGGTGTTGCTGGCGCTCTCGCTGATCACGGCGGGTGCCGCGATCGGGGCGTCGTCGAAGACGACGTACACGCCCCAGAAGGCCGACCAGATCACCAACATCGACGTGCTCCGGATCCAGATCGAGCGCTACTACGGCGATCAGGACAAGACGGGGACCTTCCGCGCCGACAGCAACTACGCGAAGGAGGCGCGCTCCGTCGCAGCGGCAGGCGCGCGCTGGCTCACGTCGCAGGCAGGCAAGTCCTCCGGGATGCCGGCGATCGTGCTCGACGTTGACGACACGACGCTCACGACCTGGAACTACGAGATCGCCAGCAACTGGGCGTACAACCCGACGACCAACGGCAACTACGTCACCGGCCAGCTGTTCCCTGCCACTCCGGGAATGGTCGCGATGGTCAACCAGGCCGCGGCCGAGGGCTACGCGATCTTCTACATCACCGGCCGGCCGAGCACTCAGGCCGACGCCACGGTCGGCAACCTCGGCCACGACGGCGTGGGTGTCGACGCGGGGTACCCGATCAACCCGGCCAACCTGTTCACCAAGCCGGCGATCGCGGACTATCCCGCCTACCTGCAGACGGCCTGCGCCGACGATATCGCCGCGGGGCATTCCTGCACGACGATCCACTACAAGTCGGCGACCCGGGCCTACATCGAGTCGATGGGCTACGACATCGTGGCCAGCTTCGGGGACCAGTACAGCGATCTGATCGGCGGCTACGCCGACCGCACGTTCAAGATGCCCAACCCGAACTACTACCTGCCGTAGGCGACACCGCTTCGCCGCCCGAAGCCGCCGGTCGCAGCCGCGACCGGCGGCCTTCTCGTCCCCGCGACCCGGCATGGCCAGGCGCGCCGCCACGGCGCATGACGTACACTCGCCCCGCCTCGGTGTCGCCAGAACCCGCGCACCACCCGCCGGCCTCCGCCGTGCGTGCATCCCCTCCGCAGTCAGGGTCGCCGCCGTTCCATGTTCGACAGCCTCAGTGATCGCCTCCGCAAGACGCTCGGCAACCTGACCGGTCGGGGTCGGGTGTCCGAGGCGGACGTCGATGCTGCCATGCGCGAGGTCCGGCTGGCGCTGCTCGAGGCCGACGTCAACTTCAAGGTGGTCAAGGATTTCGTCGCGCGCGTGCGCGAGCGGGCCGTTGGCGCGGACATCCTCGAGAGCCTGACGGCCGGCCAGCAGGTCGTGAAGATCGTCAACGAGGAGCTGACCGCGCTGCTGTCCGCGGGGGACCGGACATTCCGGCTCGTGGGCAGCCCCGCGGTGATCGCTCTCGTCGGCCTCCAGGGATCGGGCAAGACCACCTCGGCCGCCAAGCTCGCCAAGCACGTCGTCAAGCTCGGGCGCCAGCCGCTGCTGGTGGCGGCTGATCCCTACCGGCCGGCAGCCGCCGACCAGCTCGAGACGCTTGGCCGGAGCCTGGGCATCCCGGTCCATCGCGCGCCCGTGGGCACGCCCACGGTGGACATCGCCCGCGGCGGGATCGAGGCCGCGAAGCGGACCGGCCGCGACGTCGTGATCATCGACACCGCCGGGCGGCTCACGATCGACGACGCGCTGATGGACGAGATCCGGGCGGTGGCAGCGGCGACGGGTCCGGTCGAGACCCTGCTGGTCGTGGATGCGATGACGGGCCAGGAGGCGGTCACCGTCGCCCAGGGCTTCGCGGGCGCCGTGGCGGTCACGGGGCTCGTGCTGACCAAGATCGACGGAGACGCCCGCGGCGGAGCGGCGCTCTCGATCGGGGCCGTGACCGGGATCCCCGTCAAGTTCCTGGGCACCGGCGAGAAGACCGATGCGCTCGAGGTCTTCCACCCCGACCGGCTGGCCGGACGGATCCTGGGCATGGGCGACATCGTCAGCCTCGTCGAGCGGGCCCAGGAGGCGTTCGACGAGAAGCAGGCGGCCAGGCTCGAGGAGCAGGTTCGCAAGGGCGCGTTCACGCTCGAGGACATGCTGTCCTCGATGCGCCAGATGCAGAAGATGGGGCCGATGGGCCAGGTGATGTCGATGCTGCCCGGGATGGGTGGCATGGCCAAGGAGGCCCAGGACGCGGTCGACCGCGGGGATCTCAAGCGCGTCGAGGCGATCATCCTGTCGATGACGCCGCGCGAGCGACGCGAGCCGGGGATCCTCAACGCCTCGCGCCGCCGCCGGATCGCATCAGGCTCCGGGACCACCCTGCCTGATGTCAATCGGCTCGTGAAACAGTTCGGTGAGATGCAGAAACTGATGAAGCAGCTTTCAGGCGGAGGTGGTCGTCGCGCGGCGATGGGCCAGCTCCTCGGGCGACGATGACAGGGGGTCTGTGATGACCGACCAGGATCCCGGGCTGAGCCGACAGGCGACACCGGGCGCAAGCGAAGCGATCGAGCCGCCGACGGCGGCGGCGACCCAGGCCGTCGAGCGCACGCCCGCCCCGGGGCGGGCAGCCGCGGGCGCGGGGCGCAGCCGCATCCGCTGGATCGCCGCGCTGGTGATCACGGTGCTCGTGGTCTCGGTCGCCGCGGCTGCGACGCTCATGCTGACGGCGGCCGCAGGAGACCCGGACGTCCTCGCCTGGGCGCCGAAGGACAGCGTTGCCTACGCGGAGCTGCGGCTCGACCTGCCCGGCAGCCAGGAGGCCGAGCTCGCCAAGGCGATGCGGGCGTTCCCGGGCTTTGACGACCAGGCGGCGTTCCCGACCAAGCTGAGCGAGGCGCTCGACCAGCTGGTCAAGGGCGCGACCGACGGCAACATGAGCTACCAGACCGACATCGAGCCGTGGTTCGGTGGCCAGGTCTCGATCAGCATCGGCCCGCTGCCCCGCTCCGCGGACGCGAGCTCAGCCCGCGGCCTGCTGCTCGCCAGCGTCACCGATCCGACCGCGGCATCGGCCTGGGCGGACAAGCTGCTCGCGACGACCGGAGCCAAGAGCTCGACGGAGTCCTACAGCGGCGTGACGATCACCACGGTCACCCCACCGGCGTCGGCCGGGAGTGTCGCCGACGGCATGCAGGGCGCCTACGCCGTATTCGGCTCCGTGATCGGCGTCGGGGACGTCGCGTCTGTCAAGGCCGCGATCGACACCAAGGGCACCGGCGGGCTCGCGACGAACGACCAGTTCAAGACGGCGGCTGCCTCCGTGTCCGGTGACCGGCTGGGCTTCGCCTACGTCGACACGGCCGCCATGGCGGCCGGCGCGGCGGCCATCGGCGGCGATGCCGTCGCGTCCGCGATGCCGGAGCTACCGGTGACGCTCACCGATCTGGCGCCCCCGTGGGCCGCCGCGTCGCTGCGGGCGAGCGGTGGCTCGTTCGTGGTCGAGACGCGGATGCCGCACCGCGACACGCTGGGCCCGGCGAAGTCGGCAGAATCGAAGCTGCCGTCCGTGCTCCCGGCGACGACGCTCGCGCTCGTCGAGGGCCACGACGTAGGGGCAAGCCTGGAGCGGCTCAAGACGATGCTGGCCGCGGATCCTTCGCTGGCGGACGGCGTCAGCCAGGTCGACGGCGCTCTGACCCTGCTCGGCGGATTGCCCGCCATCGTCGACTGGATGGACGAGGCCGGGATCGTGATCACGCGCGACGGCGACGGGATCACCGGCGGGCTGGTGGTGACACCGACCGACCGGGCGGCGGCGGACCGACTGCTGACGCAGCTGCGGGCGTTCCTGACCCTCGCCGGTGGCAGCAGCGGGATCACGTTCAGCGACGAGAAGTACGGCGACGCCACGATCACGACGGTTGACCTGGGCGACATCGGCGCGCTCGCCGGTTCGGGTCTCGGTGGCGACACCGGCATGATCCCGTCCAACATCACCATCGCGTACGCCGTCACCGACCAGGTGGTCGCCATCGGATCGGGAACGCCGTTCGTGAAGGCCGTCCTCGACGCTCGCGGCGGCGACTCGCTCGCATCCAGCGACCGGTTCACCCAGGCGCTGGGCCAGGTCGACAAGTCCCACGGAACGTTGCTGTGGCTCGACACCGCCGGGATCCGCAGCTTCCTCGAGTCGCAGGCGCCGGCCTCGGGGATGACCAACTACGACACCAACGCCAAGCCCTACCTGGACGCGTTCGATGCGATCATCGGAACCTTCACCCCGGGTGACACGGTCGACCGTGGAACGCTCGTGATCCGCGTCACCGGTTCGTAGCACGCCACAATTGCCAGCCAAGCACGCCGGGACCCCGCCCAAGGGCCGGCTCATGGAGGAGCACCGCACCACATGTCCGTCCGCATCCGCCTGACCCGCGTGGGGGCGACCAAGCAGCCGACATACCGGCTGGTCGTCGCCGACAGCCGTTCCGCCCGGGACGGCCGCGCGATCGACACGATCGGCCACTACAACCCCCGGACCGATCCGATCGAGATCAACATCGACGAGGCCAAGGCACGGGACTGGCTCGCCAAGGGCGCGCAGCCGTCCGACACCGTCAAGCGCCTGTTCAGGAAGGCCGGCGTCATGCCGGAGTACAAGTAGGCCCGGGATGGCAGCAGCAGAACTCGTCGCCTACGTCGCCAAGTCCCTGGTCGATGACCCGGACGCCGTCAGCGTCGAGGTCGTGAACGGGGAGGACGGCACCATCATCGAGCTGCACGTGGCCGAGTCCGACATGGGCAAGGTCATCGGGCGCAACGGGAGCGTCGCCAAGGCGCTGCGGACGCTGCTCAAGGTGACCTCCGCTCGCACGGGCGAGCCGGTCAGCCTCGAGATCGTCTGAGTCGAGGCGCTCACCTGGGCCGCGTGACCGGACCCGGCGACCCGGATCCCCGGGTTGCCGCCGCCGCCCCCGACCGGCTCGTCGTCGCCCTGGTCCGCGGGCTGCGCGGGTTGCGGGGGCAGGTCCGTGTCGAGGTGCTCACCGACCGTCCGGAGGACCGCTTCACGGTCGGCGCCCGGCTGTACCTCGAGGGTTCCCCCGACGCCCTGACGATCTCCGACGCAACGCCGGTCGCGGACGGGCGGGGCTGGTGGCTCCGGTTCCGCGAGGTACCCGACCGCGACACAGCGGACACGCTCCGCGACCGGTACCTCGAGATCGACGCCCCGAACGAGCCGCGTGAGCCCGGGCGCTGGTTCTTCCACGAGCTCCTCGGGCTCGCCGTCCGCTCCGGCACGGGCGACGAGCTCGGCTCGATCACCGACATCTACCGCGCCGGCGGCGCCGAGGTGTTCGTCGTCCGCGGGCCGCGCGGCGAGCTGGACATCCCGGGCGTCCGCGGGATCGTGCTCGATCTCGCGCCCGAGCGCGGCGAGATGATCGTGGACCTCGATGCGCTCGCCCTCGACGCGCGGCCGGTCGAGGACGAGGACTACGTCCGGCCGCGCGACCGTCGTCCGCGCAAGCAGCCGCGGCGATCGAAGCGCGTCAACCCGCCCGACGGGTCCGGACCGGGCGGGGCTCCGGGGCTCCGGGGGCGCCGCCGACCGCCCCGCCGGCCGCCGGCTGATGGTGCTCCGGATCGACGTCCTCACCCTGTTCCCGCCGATGGTCGAGGCGCCGTTGCGGGAGAGCATCCCGGCACGGATCCTGGAACGGGGATTGGCGGAGGTGCGCGTCCACGACCTGCGCGGGTGGGGGATCGGGCGCCATCGGCAGGTCGACGACTACACCTACGGCGGTGGCGCGGGGATGGTGCTGCGCCCCGAGCCCGTTGCGGCGGCCCTGGCCGAGCTGCGGCAGCCGGATTCGACGGTCATCCTGCTCGATCCGGGCGGGGAGCCATTCCGGCAACCGGTCGCCCACCAGCTTGCCCTCGCCACGCATCTCGTGTTCCTGTGCCCCCGCTACGAGGGCGTCGACGAGCGGATCCGCTCGATGGTGGACCGCGAGATCTCGATCGGCGACTACGTGCTCACGGGCGGCGAGCTCGGGGCCCTCGTCGTCATCGACGCGGTGCTCCGGCTGCTGCCCGGCGCGATCGATGAGGCGTCGACCGCCGAGGAATCGTTCGCTTCGGGCCTGCTCGAGTATCCCCAGTACACCCGCCCGGCGACCTTCGACGGGATGTCGGTCCCGTCCGTCCTCGTGTCCGGCCACCACGAGCAGGTCCGGCAGTGGCGGCTGAGCGAATCATTGCGCCGGACCCTGCTCCGGCGCCCGGACCTGCTCGACGGCCGGCAGGCGACCCCCGAGGAGCGGCGGCTGCTGGCCGAGCTTCGCGACACCCCCGCCGACGAGGACCGCTGAGCTCGCGGATCGGCGCCGGGCACGGGCTGGCCGCCGGCCACCGCTGCCGTTCCGTGCCTGACACCCGGGGCGCAGCATGCTATCCTCCGCCGTCGGCCGCGCCGCTTCGGCATGCCGCCCCGGAACCTGACAATCCGCAGCCGCGGCTGCCGACGAGCGAACAAGGACAACCCACGTGAACGTGCTCAACGAGATCGTCCAGGACCAGCTCCGCTCCGACCTCCCCGAGATCACCCCGGGCGACACCGTCAAGGTCGCCGCGAAGGTCGTCGAGGGCACCCGCGAGCGCGTCCAGGTGTTCGAAGGCCTCGTCATGCGGATGCGCAACAGCGGCATCGCGTCGACGATCACCGTGCGCCGGATTGCGTCGGGCGTCGGGGTCGAGCGGACGTTCAAGCTCCACAGCCCGCGGATCGAGAAGATCGAGGTCATCCGCCACGGCCAGGTCCGGCGGGCAAAGCTGTACTTCCTCCGCAACCGGGTGGGCAAGGCCGCGACGACGCTCCGCGAGCGCCGCTAGCGAAGACCCGTCGCCCGGGCGGCTGTCCGGCATCGCAACTGCGACCCCCGCCGGGAGCGGGGGTCGTGTCATGTCAGGCCCCGGGTGGTGACCGGCGGTACGCTACGTGCCGTGACCGCCATCGTGCCCACCCTCCGCTGGGAGCGCCCCCTGTGGCGGGCCGGTGCGACCCGGATCGTCGGCGTGGACGAGGTCGGCGTGGCCCCGACCTGCGGGGCCGTGGTCGCCGCGGCCGTCATCCTGCCACCCAACTGCCATCGGATCCCGGGCGTCCGCGACTCCAAGACGCTGTCCGCGGCGCAGCGCGAGCGACTGGCCCCGATCATCCGGCGACGCGCCGTCGCGGTCGGCGTGGGCGCCGCCTCTGTCGCCGACATCGACCGGCTCAACATCTACCACGCGACGCACCTCGCCATGCGCCGGGCGATCGCGCGACTCGGCGGCCACGACCACGTGCTCGTCGATGGGCTCAGGATCGCCGACTTCGAGGCGCAGGTCGGGCCATACACGGCCATCGTCGACGGTGACGCGCGCGTGTACTCCATCGCGTGCGCCTCGGTCGTGGCCAAGACCGTGCGTGACCGGATGATGCGCCGTCTCGCGCTCCGCTACCCCGAGTACGGATGGGAGCGCAACGCGGGCTATGCGACCCGCGAGCATCGCGACGCCATCCGAGCCCACGGCCTCACGCCGCACCACCGACGCAGCTGGCAGGCGCTCCAGCTCCTGCTGGCGGGCGACCAGCTCGCGCTGTTCGAGGATGCCGGATCGGACGCGGCTGCAGGCGATCCCGGCGGGCTCACCGACGGACCCGACCCGGACGTTGCCGATGCGCTGGTCGCGGAGGCCTTCTCCGCGACCGGGTGACGCAACGCCGGTCATGAGGGGATAAGCCACCGGTACGTCGGTCCTCCGATGCTTGCGCGATGGACCGGGTGCATTCGACGACAGCGCAGCGGATCGGAGATGCGGCGGAGGCGCTCGTCGCCGACCGGCTGGTCGCGGCCGGGTGGACGATCATCGCCCGGAACCTCCGGCTCGGCCGCGACGAGATCGACGTGCTCGCGAAGGATCCGGGCCCGCCTGCCGCGCTCGTCATCGTCGAGGTCCGTCGGCGGGGTCGCCGGGACTTCGGGCTGGCCGAGGAGACGCTGGATCGCCGAAAGCGCCTCGCGCTCCGCCGGGTCGTCGGTGTCCTGCGGGCAGAGCCGCGATTGCCGGATGGGCGCCGGCTGCCCCGGCTTCCGTTGCGCGTGGATCTCGTGGCCATCGACGATGCCCCGGACGGCACGCGCTCGATCCGGCATCACCGGGCGATCCGACCCTGACCGATGCCCGGCGCGACCGGCGCTGCGGCCCGGGCCATGGTCCGGAGCGGCAACGGCCCTGTGCTACACTCCGCCGCGCCGCGGAGCACCCGCGGTGCTGATTCGACGCCCGTGCGGCAGGTCGCGGCACGGAGCACACACGCGGATCCGTCTCCCGGCGGGACGGTGCCGGACCAGGCGAGGAGCTCGCCGCCGGCCCCTGCAGGGGGATCCGCGGAGGAACAACCGCAGGAGGTCACGCAGTGCCCACCGTCTCGATGCGCCAGCTCCTGGAGGCCGGCGTCCACTTCGGCCACCAGACCCGGCGCTGGAACCCCAAGATGCGCCCGTTCATCTTCGCGGAGCGCAACGGGATCCACATCATCGACCTGGCCCAGACGGTCAAGCGCCTCGATTCGGCGCTCGAGTTCGTCACCGAGACCGTCGCGCGCGGCGACAGCGTCCTGTTCGTGGGCACCAAGAAGCAGGCCCAGGAGCCGGTGATGCAGGAGGCGATCCGCGCCGGCCAGCCGTACGTGACCAAGCGCTGGCTGGGCGGGATGCTGACCAACTTCGTGACCATCAAGAAGCGGATCGGCCTGCTCGACCAGCTCGAGGCGCGCCAGCAGGCCGGCGACTTCGATCGCCTGCCCAAGAAGGAAGCCGCGCTGCTGACCGAGGAGCTCAACAAGCTCAGCGCCATGCTCGGTGGCATTCGCAAGATGAAGCGCCTGCCGGGTGCGGTGTTCATCGTCGACCCGCATCGCGAGCGGATCGCGGTGACCGAGTCCAACAAGCTCGAGATCCCCGTGGTCGGCACCGGCGACACCAACGTCGACCCGGACGAGCTCGACTACATCATCCCGGCCAACGACGACGCGATCCGCGCCATCCGGCTGCTGTGCCAGCTGGTTGCCGACGCAGCGATCGAAGGGGCCCGCGAGCGGGCCGCCCGCGCAACCGCCGAGCCCGAGGTCCAGGAGCCGCAGGCGATGGACGAGCCCGAGTTCGACGAGTCGGCGGCTGCCGATCTCGTCGCCCAGCTGACCGCCGGCGGGACGCTTTCGTTCAACCCGGACAGCGAGGATGACGACCTGCTGCCGGGCGCCGCCCGAACACCCGAGGGCGCCACCGGGGCGGAGCCGGCTCCGCCGGCCGTCGCCGCGACGCCCGCTCCGCCGGCGGACAGCCCGGTGGCCGCACCAGCCGAGCCCGCGAAGGCGGAGGCCGGGGCATCCGCAGCCGAGCCCGCCAAGCCCGCCGCGAGGACGCCCGCCGCCAGGCGGACGCCGGCTGCCCCGAAGGTGGCCGTCGCGCCCGCGAGCGAGGCGGCACCGGCGACCGGCCGCGACGCCGGCGCCGAGGAACCGGCTCCTGCGACCGGGAAACCGGCCGCCGGGGCGGACAAGCCGGCTCCGGCCGAATCGCCAACCGAATGACCTGCGCCCGGGACCGCGGTCGATCCGCCCTCCCGGGTCACCCCGCCGGCGCCCTCACCGGCGTCCGGCGGCCCATCACGAGCACAAAGCGCGCACACTGACGGCGCGCCCACGACACAGGAGCATGAATTCCCATGGCAATCACGGCCGCGACCGTCAAGGAGCTGCGCGAGCGAACCGGCGCGGGCATGATGGACTGCAAGCGTGCGCTCGAGGAGGCCGGCGGCGACCTCGAAGCGGCCGTCGCGCTGCTCCGCGAGCGAGGGATCGCATCTGCGGCGAAGAAGGCCGCGCGCGACGCCCGCGAGGGGCTCGTCAGCAGCTACATCCACACCGGTGGCCGCGTCGGCGTGCTCATCGAGGTCAACTGCGAGACCGACTTCGTCGCCCGCACGGACGACTTCCAGCGGCTGGTCCGCGATCTTGCCATCCAGGTCGCGGGCCTCGCGCCCATCTACGTCGATGTCGACAATATCCCCGAGGCGGACCTCGAGGCCAGGAAGGCGGAGCTGCTTACGGACCCTGCGGTGCGGTCCAAGCCCGAGGCGATCCGCGACAAGATCATCGACGGCCAGCTGCGCAAGTGGTATCGCGACGTGTGCCTGCTCGAGCAGCCGTTCCGCGACGAGGACCGCAGCGTCCGCGACCTGGTGACCGAGAAGATCGCCACGATCGGCGAGAACATCCGCGTCCGCCGCTTCACCCGCTACGCGCTCGGGGAGGAGATGTGACCGATCCCGGACGCGGGACGGACACCACGCCCGGACCGACGGCGGTCCCGGATCCCGGGCGCCTCCGCTACGGCCGGATCCTGCTCAAGCTGTCCGGCGAGGCGCTGCTCGGCGACCGGCAGTACGGCGTCGACCCGGCGTTCTGTGCGTTCATCGCCGGCCAGGTCGCCGAGGTTCGCTCGCAGGGCGTCCAGGTCGGCATCGTCGTGGGCGGCGGCAACATCTTCCGCGGGCTTGCCGCGGCGGCGCGAGGGATGGATCGAGCAACCGGCGACTACATCGGCATGCTCGCGACCGTGATGAACGGCCTCGCCCTCCAGGATGCGATCGAGCGCGCCGGGATCCCGGTCCGGGTGATGAGCGCGATCGCGATGAACGAGGTCGCGGAGCCGTACATCCGTCGCCGAGCGGTTCGTCATCTCGAGAAGGGCCGGGTTGCCATCTTCGTGGCCGGCACCGGAAACCCGTACTTCACGACCGACACCGCAGCGGCGCTGCGCGCCGTCGAGATCGGCGCCGAGGTGCTGCTCAAGGCGACCAGGGTCGATGGCGTCTACGATGCGGATCCGATGCAGCACCCGACGGCAACGCGCTACGCTCGGCTGGAGTACCAGGATCTCCTCCGGGACCAGCTCAAGGTCCTCGATGCGACGGCCGTGTCGCTGTGCATGGAGAACGACCTGCCGATCGTGGTGTTCGACCTCAACGAGCCCGACAACATCACGAGGGTCGCCCGCGGCGAGCCGGTGGGCACCCTCATCTCCGCCCACACCGGAGGAGCGACCGCATGAGCAGCGAGATCCTGACCGCGACCGAACGGAAGATGGTCCGCGCCGTGGAGGCGATGGAGCGCGACTTCCAGGGCCTCCGCACCGGGCGCGCCTCGACGTCACTGGTGGATCGGCTGGTCGTCGACTACTACGGGACCCAGACCCCGCTCAACCAGCTGGCCTCGATCAGCGTCCCGGAGCCCCACCAGATCGTCATCCAGCCCTGGGATCGCGGGGTGCTGGGTGCCATCGAGAAGGCCATCCAGAAGAGCGACATCGGCCTTATGCCAAACGTCGACGGCACGCTCGTGCGGCTCAACATCCCGCCGCTCACCGAGGAGCGTCGCAAGGACATCGTGAAGAGCGTCCACAAACGCATGGAAGAGGCCCGCGTCGAGATCCGCAACCTTCGCCGCGAGGCCGCCGATGCGTTCAAGAAGGAGGAGCGTGACGGCTCGCTGGGTGCCGATGAGGCGCACCGGCAGCTGGATCAGCTCCAGAAGGTCACGGACCACGTGATCGCCGATGTCGATCGCGTCGGGGCAGTCAAGGAGCAGGAGGTCCTCGAGGTCTAGTGGCCCAGGCGCCGCTCGATCGATCCCTCGCGCGACCGACCGACGCACCGCCGCTCGCGCACGAGCCGGCGGGCGACGAGCCGGCGCCGGTGACGGCTGCGCCCCTCGCGGAATCCCCGCAGCCGTCGGCCGACGAGCTGCCGCGGCACGTTGCGATCATCATGGACGGCAACCGCCGCTGGGCCCGGGCCAGGTCACTGCCCGACTTCGAGGGCCATGCCGCGGGGGAGGAGGCCGTCCGCGGCCTGCTCCAGCACGCGGTTCGGCGAGGCGTGCCGATGCTCACGCTGTACGCCTTCAGCCGCGAGAACTGGGCTCGTTCCGACGACGAGGTTGCCGGGCTGTTCGATCTCCTCGGCCAGGCGATCCGCGAGGAGACCGATGAGCTTCGCGTGCAGGGTGTCCGGGTGCGGCTGCTGGGCCGGCTCGAGGAGCTGCCGGAGGAGACCCGGACCTCGATCAGCGAGGCGCTCGACCGCACGGCGGGCGGAACCCGCCTGATCCTCAACATCGCCTGGAACTACGCAGGCCGGACCGAGATCGTCGACGCGTTCCGCCGGATCGCCGCATCGGGGATCCGTCCCGAGGACATCGATGAGCGGACGATCAGCGACGCGCTGTACACCGCGGGCCTGCCTGACCCAGATCTCGTGATCCGCACCGGTGGCGAGCAGCGGATCAGCAACTTCCTGATCTGGCAGTCGGCCTACGCCGAGCTCGTGTTCAGCGACCGGCTGTGGCCGGACTTCGGCCCGGACGCCTTCGACGAGGCCCTGCTGGAGTTCGCGCGCCGGACGCGCCGGTTCGGGCGCTAGGCGCGGCCGTTGCTACGCACCCGCACGCTCACCGCGCTCGTCCTCGTCCCGCCACTGATCGTCGCGCTGCTGATCGGCGTGCCGGCCGTCGCGGCGGTGCTCGGGGTCGCGGCATTCCTGGGCAGCCTCGAGGTCTTCCGCCTGCTCCGGGCCGCCGGCTACCCATCGCAATCGTGGTTCGGTGCGGTGCTCGCGGTCGCCATCGTCCTCGAGGCGGCAGTTCGCCCCGGCGGGGACAAGGGCATCCTGCTCGTCGGGGTCGGCACCATCCTCGCCGGGATCGGCGCCTTCGGACGTCCCGATCCGCGTGATGGGATGGTGGCCTGGATCGCGACCGTGTTCGGGGCGCTGTACGTCGGCCTGCTGAGCTTCGTGCTTTACGTCGCTGCCGCCGCGCCGCCCGTCCCGCCCGATGCCGCGCTCGCCCAGCTGGGCCCGGAGCGCGGCTGGATCCTGCTCCTGGTCGTCGGCGTGTGGACCTACGACACCGGCGCCTACCTCGTCGGGCGAAGCCTTGGCCGGCATCATTTCCTGGAGCACATCTCGCCGGCCAAGACCATCGAGGGCCTGGTCGGGGGCCTGGCCGCCACCACCGCGGTGATGGCGGCGGTCCTGGCCGGTCTCGGGCAGGAGCCGCTCGGGGCACTGGTCCTGGGCCCGCTCGTCGGGCTCGCGGCGCAGGCGGGTGACCTTGCCGAGTCGATGCTCAAGCGCGCCGCGGGCGCCAAGGATTCGGGGACGCTGATCCCGGGCCATGGAGGGATCCTCGATCGAACTGACTCATTCCTGTTCGCGGGACCGGCGGTGATGCTGTATGTCGTTGCGCTCGCCCGCTGATCCGCGCCCCCCGGGCATCGCGCTCCTGGGCTCGACCGGCAGCATCGGCCGCCAGGCCGTCGACGTCCTGGAGCGGCACGCCGACCGGTTCCGCGTCGTGGCCCTTGCCGCCGGCGCCAGTGCCGACGTCCTCTCGAGCCAGGCGCAGCGGCTCCGGCCGGCGGTCGTGGCGCTGGCCGACGCCCATGCGTCGCTCGACCTGCCCGCCGGGACGGCGCGGACCGAAGGCGACGGCGCGCTCGAGATGCTGGCAACCCGCGACGACGTCGACCTGGTCATCGTGGGCACCGGTGGCATCGTCTCGCTGCAGCCCGTGCTCGCAGCCCTTCGGGCGGGCAAGATCGTCGCCACCGCCAACAAGGAGACCCTGGTCGCGGGCGGCCACCTGGTCATGGCCGAGGCCCGGGCAAGGGCCGCCGAGCGAGCGCGCGACGCGCCCGGCGATGCGCTCGTCACCCCGCTGGCCTGGCTGCGCCCGATCGATTCGGAGCATTCCGCGATCTGGCAGTGCCTGGCCGGCGAGCCTGCGTCGGGTGTCGCGCGGATGGTGCTCACGGCATCCGGCGGTCCGTTCCTCGACGCGGCTCCGGAGGCGCTCTCCGGGGCGACCCCCGAGCACGCGCTGCGACACCCGACATGGTCGATGGGGGCCAAGATCACGATCGACTCCGCCACCCTCGCGAACAAGGGCCTGGAGGTGATCGAGGCACACTGGCTGTACGATGTCGGCTACGACGCGATCGATGTGGTCATCCATCCGCAGAGCGTCGTGCACTCCGCCGTCCAGTTCGTCGACGGCTCCCTCAAGGCCCAGCTGGGCACCCCGGACATGCGCCTCCCGATCCAGTATGCCCTCACCTACCCGCAACGCCTGCCGTCGCCGGCAACCCCGCCGGACCTGATCGCGATCGGGCGGCTGGACTTCCGCGCGCCGGATGAGACGCGGTTTCCTGCGTTGCGCATCGCGCGCGAAGCCGGCCGGACCGGCAGCCGCGCGTCGGCGGCGCTGATCGCTGCCGACGATGTCGCGGTGTCCCGGTTCCTCGCCGGGACGCTCGACTTCCCGGGCATCCCGCGGCTGCTCGAGGCCGCGGTCCAGCGGTACGGCGAGGGCGAGGACCAGGCTCCGGACGTCGAGACGCTGGTGGCGCTTGACCGCGAGGTCCGCGACGCCTTCGCAGGCGGGCCCGTCGGGGCGCGGTCGTGAACGAGCTGTTCGACTCGATCGTCACGATCCTGCTGTTCATCATCGTGCTGGGCGGCTTGGTGCTGTTCCACGAGCTCGGCCATTTCGTGTTCGCCCGCCTGGCCGGCGTCCGCGTGCTCGAGTTCGGGATCGGCTTCCCGCCGCGCGCGAGGATCCTGCGGACGGCGCCGCCATCGGCCGAGCAGCTCGAGCAGGCCGAACGGATGCGCCGCGAAGCCCAGGCTGCGCTCGAGGCGGCGGGCGACGACGAGGATCGGCGGAACGCGATCCTCGAAGCCCGGCCGGCGGACCCGATCGGGACGCAGTACACGCTCAACTGGCTGCCCATCGGCGGCTTCGTCAAGCTCGAGGACGAGGATGGTGGCGACAGCGACGATCCACGCTCGTTCGGGCGCGCCCGCCTGCCGGTCAAGCTGCTGATCCTCGCCGCCGGGGTCCTGATGAACCTCGTGCTGTCGTTTGCGATCTTCGCCTCGATTGCGTGGTTCGCGACGCCCTACGTCGGTCTCAAGTTCGGGACCGTCGAGGCCGGCTCACCGGCACAGGAGGCCGGGCTGCGCAACGACGATGCGCTCGTGTCCGTCAACGGCGAGGCGTTCGAGTTCTACGGGCCGACGATCGTCGATGCCCTGCACGCCGACGCGGGCCAGACGGTGAGCCTGGGCGTCATCCGTTCCGACGGGACCCGCGCCACGCTGACGGCCACCCTGCGCTCACCGGCCGAGGTCGCCGCCGGCAAGGGGGCGCTGGGCATCCGGGCAGGTCCGCAGGGCTTCGAGTCGCTGTTCTACGGCGAGTACACCGGCCGGCCGCTGCCACAGGCGCTGGAGATCGGCGCCAGCGAGACCACCCGCTGGTTCGGGCTCGTACTCAGCGGCCTGGGCGATCTCGTCGGATCGGTGGCGACCGACCCGACCGCGGCACCGCCCGTCTCCGGCCCGGTCGGGATCGCGACCTCGCTGGGCGAGGTGTTCCGGGGCAGCGGGCCGATCCTCACGCTCTACGTGGCCGGCATCCTGTCGGCAAACCTGGCGCTCGTGAACTTCCTGCCGTTCCCGCCGCTCGACGGGGGACGGATGGTCGTGCTCGTGCTCAAGGCCATCCCGCGCTACGGCTCCCGGATCTCGGTCAGGGCCGAGCGGCTCACGTACGCGATCGGGTTCATCGCCCTGTTCACGTTCCTGATCTGGATCACCGTGTTCGATGTCGTCCGCCAGGTGGGTGGCGGCACTCCGTGACCTCGCCCGATCAGCTGCGTCCCGCGCGCCGGCCAACGGTGTCGGTGGACGTCGGCGGCGTGCTCGTGGGATCCGCGCACCCGATCGTCGTCCAGTCCATGACCAACACGGACACCGCAGATCCGGATGCGACGGCGATCCAGGTTGCCCGCCTCGCCCACGCGGGCAGCCAGCTGGTGCGGGTCACCGTCAACACGGACCAGGCGGCGGCCGCCGTCCCCGAGATGGTCGCAAAGGTTCGCGGCCTGGGTGTGGACGCCCCGATCATCGGCGACTTCCACTACAACGGTCACAAGCTGCTGGTCGACTACCCGGAGATGGCGGCCGCGCTCGACAAGTACCGGATCAACCCGGGCAACGTCGGGACGAAGCATCACGACGTCAACTTCCAGACGATCGTGCGGGTCGCGGCGGACAACGGGAAGCCGGTCAGGATCGGGGTCAACTGGGGATCGCTGGACCAGCAGCTGCTGACCGATCTCATGGAGGCCAACGCGAAGGCACCCGAGCCCCGCGAGGCACGGGACGTGATGATCGAGGCGATGATCGAGTCCGCGATGCGCTCGGCGGAGCTGGCCGAGGAGACCGGGCTGGGCCACGACCGGATCATCCTGTCGGCCAAGGTGTCGGGCGTCCGCGACCTCGTCGATACCTATCGTCTGCTGGCACCGCGCTCCGACTACCCGCTCCACCTGGGCCTGACCGAGGCCGGCATGGGCATGAAGGGGATCGTGACGTCGACGGCGGGCCTCGCGATCCTGCTCAACGAAGGGATCGGCGACACCATCCGGGTCTCGCTGACGCCGGAGCCGGGAGCCGGCCGCGAGCTCGAGGTCGAGGTTGCGCAGCAGGTCCTGCAGTCGATGGGACTCCGTTCGTTCCTGCCCCAGGTCTCCGCGTGCCCGGGTTGCGGACGGACGACGTCGACCTTCTTCCAGGAGATGGCGCGTGACATCACGGACCACCTCAAGCGCCGCATGCCGGAGTGGCGCGAGACGCACCCCGGCGTCGAGGAGCTCAAGGTCGCGGTGATGGGCTGCGTGGTCAACGGACCCGGGGAGTCCAAGCACGCGGACATCGGGATCAGCCTGCCCGGCACATTCGAGGCGCCCGTGGCACCGGTGTTCGTGGACGGCAAGCTCGACCGCACGCTGCGCGGCGACGCGATCGTGCCCGAGTTCATCGAGATCCTCGAGGCGTACGTCGACCGGCGGTACCTGCCGGACGCGGTCGAGGCGCGCTGAGCGCCGCCCGGAACGGCGTCGGGCCAGGTTCGCCCGCAGGTTCGCGCGGAGGTTCGTGCGGCGGGGGGCGCCGGCCGGCTCGCCGGCCCACCGCATGCCCGGCTGTTCGCTCCGCGTTCTTCCTGACATCTGTCCACGAGGCGAGCCTTCGCCGGATCCAGGGACCACTTGCGGAGATTCCGACTGTCGGATGTCCACCACACGGTCCGGCAGCCGGCACCGCGGCACGTTCGGGGGAGGACCTGGGCGGAACCGTTGGCGAACGCACGCTGCACGGACATCTGTCATGGTCAGGCGGCGGGAGGCCTGGCGGGCCACGTCGGCCGCCCGGGACGGAAGGCCGGGACGCGAGACCGGGACCCGCGCCGGGACAGGCCACGAGACAGGCGCCCGCCGGGAGCGATCCACGTACCCGGGTGTATACTTCCGCGGAATAACGCGGGGCCGCCACCAAACGTGGGTGACCAACCCACGTTTCTTTGTGTCGCGGCGACCCTGCCGCCATCGAGCAGTGATCAGGAGGCGCATGATGAGTCGCGACTTCGTCGGTGCGCTGCTCCAGCTCAATGCCGAGAAGCAGGTATCGCGCGAGGCGCTCGTACGAGCGCTCGAGGAGGGGATCCAGGCCGCCTATCGGCGCGTCGCGGGCGAGGAGGACATCTTCGTCAAGGTCGAGCCCGACAGTGGCCGGATCGATGTCTACCGCGGCAGGTACGTCGTGGACGAGATCGAGGATCCGATGGTCGAGGTGACCGTCGACGAGGCACGCCGGACGGACCCCGAGGCCAAGGCCGGCGACGTGATCGAGCTCGAGCAGCTCGACGGCGAGCATTTCGGTCGCATCGGCGCGCAGACCGCGAAGCAGATCATCCTGCAGCGGATCCGCGAGGTCGAGCGCGACCAGGTGTTCGACCAGTTCGCGAGCCGTGAGGGCGAGCTCATCACGGGCTCGGTGAGCCGGGTCGAGCCACGCGCGATCATCCTCGACGTCGGCAAGGGCGTGGAGGCGATTCTCGCCACCAGCGAGCAGAGCCCGCTCGAGCACTATCGCATCGGGCAGCCGGTCAAGGCATTCGTGCTCGAGGTGCGCCGCTCCGCGCGGGGACCCCAGATCCTCGTCTCGCGGACGCACAAGGGCTTCCTGCGGCGGCTGTTCGAGCTCGAGGTGCCCGAGATCCACGGGGGCACGGTCGAGGTCAAGGCCATCGCGCGCGAGGCCGGCAGCCGCTCGAAGGTTGCGGTGGCGTCGCGTCAGGACGGGCTCGATCCCGTGGGGGCGGCGGTCGGACAGCGGGGCACGCGGGTGCAGGCGGTCGTGGCCGAGCTTGCGGGTGAGAAGATCGATGTCATCCCATGGAACGACGATGCATCCGTGTTCGTCGCCAACGCGCTGTCGCCGGCCCAGGTCCTCGGCGTACAGATCGACGAGGAGCACCGGATCGCCAGCGTGACCGTGCCCGAGCGGATGCTGTCGCTCGCGATCGGCCGTGAGGGCCAGAACGCGCGGCTGGCCGCGCGGTTGACCGGCTGGCGGATCGACATCCGCAGCGACGTGGTCAGCGCCGAGCCCGCAGCCGAGGCGCCGGCCGGCGAGGCGCCCGCAGCCGAGGCGCCCGCCACCGAACCGCGAGCCGGCGAGGCACCGCCCGCAGCCGAGGCGCCCGCCACCGAAATGCCGGTCGCGGTGGCGCCCGCGACGGAAGCGCCCGCCGCCGAAGCCCCGGCCGCAGGACCGTCGGACGCCGCCGGGCCCGCGAGCGAAGGGGTCGAGCTGCCCGAGGCCGCTCAGGCCAGCGCCCCGGCCGACGGCGCCGCGACCGCGGCGACGGCCACAGAGGCGCCGCCCGCCGAGCCGGCGAGCGACGCCGCACCCGCCGAGCCGGCCGCGCCGGCGAAGCCCAAGCGGTCGCGCAAGAAGGTCAACGAGGAGGTGTCGTCGTAGCCGGGGCGGCCGGAGCGAGCCGGCCTATCCAGGCACGCCGCCCGCCGCAGCGGAGCTGCGTCGCGTGTCGCACGGCGCGGCCCAAGCGCGACCTGGTCCGGATCGTGCGTGCGCCCGACGGCACCATCGCGATCGATCCGACCGGCCGGGCCGCCGGGCGCGGCGCATACCTGTGCCACGACGCGGCCTGCTGGCAGACCGCCGGCCGGAAGCGCGCCCTCGAGCATGCGCTCGGGACGTCGCTGCCGGGATCCATCATCGAACTTCTCGCGGCCGGGCCCGACGCGGTCGCCGCCACCAACAGCAACCATCCGGCGGGTGCCCAGGGCGCCCGCCCCATCCCGAACCCCGACCCGATCACCGAAGGAGGAGCCCGTGGCCAGGAGTAGGAGCGGTACCCGCGGCCGACGCGGCCCGCGCAAGCCCCCGCGACGTACCGGCAGCTTCGCGCCGGGCGCCGTCACGGTCGTCGATCCGAGCGAGCGCGGCCCGATCGAGCTGCCCTCGACGATCACCGTCAAGGAGCTCGCCGAGCTGCTCGGAGTCAACCCCGCGGACATCATCCGCGAGCTCATCAAGAGCGGCATCTTCGCGACCATCAACCAGCTCATCGACCGCGACACGGCGTCGCTGGTCGCGGAGGAGCTGGGTTACGAGGTCGCCGAGGCCAACGCCGCCTCGGCCAGCGCCGAGGACGAGGAGGGAAGCGGCCCGCCCGCGGAGGCGACCAAGGAGGTCCTGTTCGAGGAGGACGCCGCCGCCGACCTCGTCGGCCGTGCGCCGATCGTGACCGTCATGGGCCACGTCGACCATGGCAAGACCAGCCTGCTCGACGCGATCCGCTCGACCACGGTCGCGGCGGGGGAGCGTGGCGGGATCACGCAGCACATCGGTGCGTCGGAGATCACCACCAAGGACGGCAAGCGGCTCGTGTTCCTCGACACCCCGGGTCACGAGGCGTTCACCTCGATGCGTGCCCGTGGTGCGCGCGTCACCGACATCGCCGTGATCGTCGTCGCGGCCGATGACGGCGTGATGCCCCAGACGCTCGAGGCGATCAGCCATGCCAAGGCGGCCAAGGTGCCGCTGGTGATCGCGATGAACAAGATCGACCGTGCCGAGGCCAACCCGGACCGGGTTCGGACCGAGCTGGCCGAAGCCGGCGTCGTGGTCGAGGACTACGGTGGCGATACGCCGCTCGTGCCGGTCTCGGCCAAGACCCGGGTGGGCATCGACGCGCTGCTCGAGATGATCCTGCTCGTGGCGGATCTCCAGGAGCTCAAGGCGAACCCCAAGCGGTCCGCCATCGGGACGGTGATCGAGGCGCAGCTCACCAAGGGCCGCGGACCCGTCGCGACGATCATCATCCAGACGGGCACGCTGCGCGTCGGCGACATCGTCACGGTGGGCAACACCTGGGGCAAGATCAAGGCCCTGGAGAACAGCGAGGGCAAGCGGACCGCGAAGGCCGGCCCCGCGTCCGCCGTCGTCGTGCTCGGCCTCAACGACGTCCCCGAGGCCGGCGACGTCATGCGCGTCGTGGCCGACGAGAAGGCCGCCCGCGGCGTGGTCGAAGGCCGCAAGATCGAGCAGGCCACCCGTGAGGGCGGCGGCGCGAGCCGAGCCACGCTCGAGGACCTGTACCGGCAGATCCAGGCCGGCCAGGCCAAGGAGCTGCGGCTGATCCTCAAGGCCGACGTGTCGGGCTCGCTGGGCGCGATCACGCATGCGCTCGAGCAGCTGGGCACGGACGAGGTCAAGATCAACGTCCTGCTCGAGGCCGCGGGCGACATCACCGACAACGACATCATGCTGGCCACCGCATCGAACGCGATCGTGGTCGGCTTCAACACCGGGATCACCGACACCGCGCGGCGCGAGGCCGAGGCCGAGGGCGTCGACGTCCGGCAGTACGACATCATCTACAAGCTGACCGACGACATCGATGCCGCCCTCAAGGGCATGCTCGAGCCGGAGATCGTGGAGGTGATCGAGGGCCGGGCCGAGGTGCGCCAGATCTTCCGGGTGGGCAAGAGCACGGTCATCGCCGGCTGCTACGTCACCGACGGCCGGATCGTCCGCGCCGGCGGCGTCCGCGTCTGGCGCGGCGGCAAGGTCGTGGCCACCGACCGGATCGAATCGCTGCGGCGCTTCCGGGACGATGTCCGTGAGGTCGCGCAGAACTTCGAGTGCGGCATCGGCCTGGTCGGCTACAACGACCTGGTCGAGGGTGACATCATCGAGTGCTTCACCAACCAGACCCGCAGCCGGGTGACCGGCTGAATCCTCGGGCCGACGGCTCGCAGGAGCGTCGCCTCGGACCTGGGAGGGTCACGATGAGCCAGCGTACCCAGCGCGTCGATGAGCTGCTTCGCCAGGAGATCGGTGCGCTGCTGGCCAAGGAGATCGCGGATCCCCGGATCGGGTTCGTGACCATCACTGAGGTCGAGACAGCGCCCGACCTGCGGCATGCCAAGGTGTGGGTCAGCGTGATCGGCGGCAAGACCGATCGCGACGAGACCGTACGCGCGCTCCAGCAGGCGATGGGCTACGTGCGGCACCAGCTGGGGCAGCGGCTGCGCATCCGGCGGATCCCGGAGCTCCACGTCCGGCTCGACGATTCGGCCGAGCGTGGCACCCGGCTGCTGCACCTGATCAACGAGCTCGAGTCGGGTGCGGACCCCGAGGCCATCACCCCGCTCGACGAGGACCTGCCGACGCCGGTCCAGCGGCTGCCCCACGAGGGCGATACCCCGGACACGGACGCCGGGGAGACGCAGGCGCCGACGCCGGCGCCGGCCGGCCGCCGGCCGTCGACCCGCCGGGGACCCGGTGGCAGCCGCGCGGGCCGCGGCGCGCCCCCGCGCAGCGAGGCCCGGAAGCCTCGCAGCCACCGCGGATGAGCACGGCTCTCGTCCTCGCCGACATCGCCCGGTCGGTGGTGCCGGATCCCGTGCTGGCGCGGCTGCGTGGCGCCCGGAACGTGCTGGCCGTCGGCCATGAGAACCCCGACGCGGACACGCTCGGCGCGACCCTCGCGGTGTGCGCGATCGTGGAGGCGCTGGGCGGCCGCGCGACGCCCGTGTGCACCGACCCGGTCCCGCCGCTGTACTCGTTCATTCCGGGCGTGGACCGCTTCCGGACGGACCCCGAGCCCGACCAGGCCTACGACCTGGTGGTGATCTCCGACTGCGGCTCGTTCGAGCGGGTGGGAGACGTCGCCGGGCGCCATGCCGACCTGTTCGCGGCGCTGCCGCACGTGATCATCGATCACCATGCCTCGAACGACGCGGCGGGCGAGGCCGACTGGATCGATCCCGGCGCTGCGGCGACCTGCGAGCTGGTCACGCTGCTCGCGACCCGGCTGGATGTGCCCCTGGCGACCGGCCACGGGTCGCTGGCGACCGCGCTGATGGCGGGTGTCGTCATGGACACCGCGACGTTCGCGCATCCGAACGCGACGCCCCGCACGCTCGCCGTCGCAGCGGCGCTCGTCGAGGCGGGCGCGCCGCTGTCGGACATCTCGCGCCGCCTGTACCGGACGAAGCCCGATTCGCAGCTGCGGCTGTTCGGCCGGGTGCTCGACCGGCTCGAGGCCACCGATGACCACCTCGTGGTGTGGTCCGACCTGCGGCTGGCCGACCTTGCGGCGACGGGAGCGCTGCCGACCCACTCCGAGGGCATCATCGACCTCCTGGCGCAGGCCGAGGAGGCGGAGGTGTCGATGCTGCTCAAGGAGCAGGCGGACGGGACGACACGGCTCAGCGTGCGCACCCGGCCCGGGGGCGTGGACGCAACGACGCTGACGGGGGTGTTCGGTGGCGGCGGCCACGCCCGGGCGGCCGGCGCCTCGATCGACGCCCCACTGGCAGAGGCCACGGAACGGGCCCGCGAGGTGGCCGTCCGGCTGGCAGCCCAGGTTCGCCGGTGAGGCGGGGCGACCGCAGCGGCGGGCTGGACGGCGTCCTCGTCGTCGCCAAGCCGTCGGGCCCCACCTCGCACGACGTGGTGAGCCTGGTGCGACGGCTGTCGTCCACGCGGCGGGTCGGCCACGGGGGAACGCTGGATCCGTTCGCCGCGGGCGTGCTGCCGGTGTTCCTGGGACGGGCGACCCGGCTGGTCGAGTACCACCTCGGGGCGACCAAGTCGTACCGCGCCACGATCTGCTTCGGCGCCACCTCGACCACGGACGATCTCGACGGCGAGCGGACACCGATCGATGGCCCGCCGGTCACCCGCCCCGCGCTCCAGGCAGCCCTGGGCGCGTTCACCGGTCCGATCCGGCAGGTTCCGCCGGTGTACAGCGCCGTCCAGATCGCGGGACGCCGGGCGTACCAGATGGCCCGCGCCGGGGAGATCGTCGAGCTGGCACCGCGGGACGTGGTGATCCACTCGCTGGCGATCCGTGAATGGGACGACAGCGACGCGGAGCGGCCGGTCGCGGTGGTCGATGTCGAGTGCGCCGCCGGCACCTACGTCCGCGCGCTGGCGCGGGACATCGGTGAGCACCTCGGCAGCGGGGCGTACCTCGGCGCCCTCGTCCGCACCGCGTCCGGCGACTTCCGGCTCGATGAAGCGGTGTCGCTGGACGAGCTCCGCGCCCATGCCGCGGACGGGCCGGCCGGGGTGCTGCGAGCGCTGCGACCCATCGACGCCGGGCTCGAGCACCTTCCCCACGCCCCCGTGACCGACGACGAGGTCCGGCGCCTGGGCGAGGGCCTGATCACGGCCCCGAAGACGCCGCTCCCGGTCCGCGATGCGCCGCTCGTGCTCGCGGTCGGCAGCGACGGGCGGGTTGTCGCCGTGTGCCGCGCGGTCAGCGGCGCGCTCCATCCTCACAAGGTGCTGGCGGATCGCCCGGCCGAGGCCGGACGGCCGCTCCGCCGCGCGACCGCGGGCGACGCGGTCTGATGGACGTCGCCGCCGGGCTGCGCAACCTGGATCATTCGCCCGACCCCGTGTTCGTCGTGGTCGGCGTGTTCGACGGGCTGCACCTCGGCCATGCCTACCTGCTGCGGCACCTGGTCGCCGAGGCGTCGTCCCGCACGGCCCGGCCGGTCGTCATCACGTTCGACCACCATCCCGACGAGATCATCACGGGCAGCGCGCCACCGCTGCTGTGCGACCCGGCCGAGCGGCTGGAGCGGCTGGCCGCCGCGGGCGTGGACACGACCGTGGTCGTCCACTTCGACCGCCAGCTCCGCGAGACGACCTACGACGCATTCGTGGCGATGATCGCGGCCCGCGCGCCGGTCGCGGGGTTCCTGATGACGCCCGATGCCGCGTTCGGCTACCAGCGGGCCGGCACCCCCGACGCGTTGGCGGCGCTGGGACGGACGGAGGCGTTCGAGGTCGTCGTCGTGCCGCCGCTCGAGCTCGACGGACGGCCGGTCCGAAGCACCGAGGTCCGGGACGCGATCGCGACCGGCGACCTCGATCGCGCCGCACGGCTGCTCGGCCGGCCGCACGCCGTGGTCGGATCGGCAACGCCGGACGCGGACGGGGTGCACCTCGCGTTCGCGCTGCCGGTCGCCATGCCACCGGACGGGCAGTACCGGGTGAACATCGACGACGCGGGGGAGGGGACCGCCATGGTGCGCGACGGGACGGTCCGGCTGCCCGATCATCCGGCTGGGCGCGCGGTCCGGGTGGCGTTTCTCGAGCGCCTGTCCGTGCCGGCGAGGCGTTGACCGACTTGGGGCGGGTATGTAATATGGTCGTACAAATGCGCCACGTGGACCTCCTGTCGGTGGCCGCGGCGCGGGTGGGGCGAACCGCATGGAGGTAACGGGCGTGGGCCAGGACTTCTTTACGGAGGTGCCGGCGCCGATCCCGTTCGGCGGCCTCGATTCGACGGATCCGCTGGCATTCAAGGTCTATCAGCCGGACCGGATGGTGCTCGGCAAGCGGATGGAGGACCACCTGCGGCCGGGCGTGTGCTTCTGGCACTCGTTCTCGTGGGACGGCCGCGACATGTTCGGGATCGCGACGCTCGACCGGCCGTGGCTCACCGCCGCCGACGAGATGGGCGGCGCCCGGACGAGGATGGCCGCCGCGTTCGAGTTCTTCACCAAGCTGGGCACCCCGTACTACTGCTTCCATGATCGGGACGTGGCGCCCGAGGGAGACTCGTTCGCGACCTTCCGCGACAACCTGGACGCGCTCACGGACGACGCGCTGGGATACCAGGAGCGCACCGGTGTCCGGCTGCTGTGGGGCACGGCCAACCTGTTCACCCATCCGCGCTACCAGGGCGGCGCGGCGACCAACCCCGATCCCGAGGTGTTCGCGTACGCCGCCGCGCAGGTCAAGCACATGCTCGAGGTGACCCAGCGCCTGGGTGGCAGCAACTACGTCCTGTGGGGCGGCCGCGAGGGCTACGACACGCTGCTCAACACGGACCTCCGCCGCGAGCAGGCGCAGCTGGCCCGGTTCCTGCACCTGGTGGCCGAACACAAGGCAAAGATCGGCTTCCAGGGGCAGCTGCTGATCGAGCCCAAGCCACAGGAGCCGACCAAGCACCAGTACGACTACGACGTGGCTACGGTGCACGGCTTCCTCGTCCGCAACGGGCTCGAGGGTGAGTACCGGGTCAACATCGAGGCCAACCACGCGACGCTCGCGGGCCACAGCTTCCACCACGAGGTCGCGTTCGCCGCCGCCAACGGGGTGCTGGGCAGCATCGATGCCAACCGGGGCGATCCCCAGAACGGCTGGGACACCGACCAGTTCCCGAACTCCGTCGATGACCTGGTGATGCCCATCTACGAGATCCTGCGAAACGGCGGCCTGGAGCCGGGCGGCTTCAACTTCGACGCCAAGCTGCGCCGCCAGAGCACCGACCGGACCGACCTGTTCTACGCCCACATCGGCGGCCTCGATACGCTCGCACGGGCGCTGCTGGCGGCCGCCGACCTGGTGACGGACGGCGCGCTCGCAGCCCGGGTCGATGCGCGCTACGCGGGCTGGTCGGGCGAGCTGGGAGCGGCGATCCTCGACGGGCGCGAGAGCCTGGACTCCCTCGAGGCCAAGGTCGCGTCAGGACAGATCGACCCGAGCCCTGTCTCGGGTCACCAGGAGCTGCTCGAGAACCTGGTCAACCAGCGGACCTGGGCCGCCGGTCGCTGATCCCGATGGCGTACGTCATCGGGATCGACGCATCCACGACGGCGACCAAGGCCGTCCTGATCGACGAGGCCGGCGCCGTGGCCGGCATCGGCGTGTCCGAGTACGGGTTCGACCAGCCCCATCCGCTGTGGAGCGAGCAGGACCCGCGGCTGTGGTGGGACGGCGCCGTGACTGCGATCCGCGCCGTCCTGGCGTCCTCGGGCGCGGACGCGGCCGACGTTCGGGCGATCGGGCTCACCGGCCAGATGCACGGGCTCGTCATGCTCGACCGCGACGGCCAGGTGCTGCGGCCGGCGATCCTGTGGAACGACCAGCGCACGGGCGCCGAATGCGACGCGATCCGCGCCGCGGTGGGCCCGGAGCGGCTGGTGCAGACCACGGGGAACGACGCGCTGACCGGGTTCACGGCCCCCAAGCTGGCGTGGGTCCGGGACCACGAGCCGGACGTCTGGCGGCAGGTCGCCCACGTCCTCCTCCCCAAGGACTACGTCCGGTTCCGGCTGACCGGGGACTACGCCACGGACAAGGCCGGGGGATCGGGCACGATCCTGTTCGACCTTGGCGCGCGCGACTGGTCGCCGCTGATGCTGGAGGCGCTGGGCATCGACCCCGGCTGGATGCCGCCGACGTTCGAGGGCCCCGACGTGACGGGCGCCGTGTCGGTGTCGGGGGCGGATGCGACGGGGCTGCGAGCCGGGACGCCGGTCGTGGCGGGCGGCGGTGACCAGGCCGCGAACGCGGTCGGTGTGGGCGTCGTGAACCCCGGGCGGATGGCGCTGTCGCTGGGTACGTCGGGGGTCGTGTTCGCGGCGACCGACCGCCCGCTGTACGAGCCGGCCGGGCGGGTGCACGCGTTCTGCCACGCCGTCCCGGGCCGCTGGCACCTGATGTCGGTCATGCTCTCGGCGGCCGGCAGCCTGCGCTGGTTCCGCGACGCCGTCGCGCCCGGCGTCGACTTCGGCGACCTCACCGCGGCCGCCGCGGAGGTCCCGGCGGGCAGCGACGGGCTCCAGTTCCTGCCGTACCTGTCGGGGGAGCGGAGCCCGCATCCCGATCCTCTGGCGCGCGGGGCGTTCGTGGGTCTCACGCTCGCCCACGACCGGCGCCACCTCGCCAGAGCGGTGCTCGAGGGCGTCGCATACGGACTGCGCGATGGCCTGGATCTCATGATCGAGGCCGGCATGCCGGCTCCCGACCAGATCCGTGCTTCGGGTGGCGGCACGGCCAGCCCGCTGTGGCGCCAGGTCCTCGCGGACGTCCTGGGCGCCGAGATCGCGACCGTCAGCACCACCGAGGGCGCCGCGTATGGCGCGGGGCTGCTGGGGGCCGTCGGGGCGGGCTGGTTCCCCACGGTCGATGCCGCCGCCGACGCGGTGATCCGGGTGTCGCCGGTCGCCGAGCCTGGGCCGGACACGCCGAGGTACGCCGAGGCGCACCGGATCTACCGGGGCCTGTACCCCGCGCTGGCGCCGGCGTTCCACCGGCTCGGCGGCTGACGCCGGCCTGTGACCGCGGCCGCCGGGGCGCCGATCGAGGCTAGCCGCGCAGCTCGATCGCGGCCTTGTCGGTGTCGGTGACCTCGTCGGGCTGCTTGCCCAGGATGATCATGCCCAGCACCTCGTCAGCGGTGACCGATGCCTTGTCGACCGTGCCCACGATCTCCCCGTGGTACATGACGGCGATGCGCTCGGACAGGTCGAACACGTCGTGGATGTCATGGCTGATCAGGAAGATCCCGATGCCCTCGCTCTTGAGCTGCCGGATCAGGTTGCGCACCTGCGCCGTCTCGGCGGGACCGAGCGCCGCCGTCGGCTCGTCCATGATCAGGATCCGGGCGTTGAAGTAGACCGCGCGCGCGATCGCGACGGCCTGGCGCTGGCCGCCGGAGAGCGACTTCACGGGCATCTTGAAGCGCGTGAAGTTGGGGTTCAGGCGCCCCATCACCTTGCGCGTCTCGGCCTCCATGGCCGTGTCGTTCATGGATCCCAGGCGGGTGGTCTTCTCGCGGCCCAGGAACAGGTTGCCGGGCGCGTCGATGTTGTCGGCGAGGGCCAGCGTCTGATAGATGGTCTCGATGTTGAACCGCTTGGCGTCGCGCGGGTTCCGGATCGTAACGGGCGTGCCGTTGACCCGGATCTGGCCGCTGTCCGCCGGGTGTGCTCCCGAGAGCACCCGCATCAGCGTTGACTTGCCGGCGCCATTGCCGCCGACGAGGCCGATGACCTCGCCGGCGTACAGGTTGATGCTCACGTCCCTGACGGCATGCACGCCACCGAACGCGACGCTGATGTTGCGCATCTCGACGAGCGGCGTGCGCTCCGCGACGGTCATCGGTCGTTCCTCCTTGCCGTTCACGAACCGCGCCGGCGGTTGAAGGTGTCCAACCCGACGGCCAGGATGAGCACGACGCCTGCCGCCACGTTCTGGCCCGGCGAGTTGACGCCCACGAAGCTCAGCCCGTAGGCGAGCGACTGCATCACGAACGCGCCGAGCACGGCCCCCGGGATCGTCCCGATCCCACCGGCGAACGAGGTGCCGCCGACCACAGCCGCGGCGATCACGTACAGCTCGTAGCTCTGGCCGATGTCGAGCGTCGCTCCATTGAGGCGTGCCGATGCGATGGCGGCCGCGAGGGCGCACAGGATCCCCATCACGATGAACGTCTTCATGATCGTCCAGCGCGTGTTGATGCCCGCCAGCTCAGCCGCGTCGGGATTGCCACCGTACGCGTAGACGTATCGTCCGAACCGTCGTCGGTTGGCCATGAACGTCATGACCAGGGTCACGCCGACCAGAAGCATGATCGGATCCGGGAAACCGGTCGGGATGTTCCAGCCGCCCTGGGGTGCGGGCCCCCAGCCCTGCTCGGTGGCAATCCGGGTGGCGAGGCCCTCGGGCCAGAGGTTCGCATTGGCGAACGCCGCCAGCCCGATCATCACGAGGCAGCCGACCCCACCGATCAGGATCTCCGCCCACATCGGTCGCACAGGGAAGTCGAACCGCCGACGTTGACGCCGGCCGTTGAACAGGAACACCACGATGGCGAGGCAGCCGACGATGCCGAGGCCCCAGGTCAGCGTTCCGCCGATCGATCCCTGGGCGCCACCACCGATGAGCTGGAAGGTGGGATCGAGGCCTGACACGGCCGCGCCGCTCGAGAGGTACCAGACCAGACCGCGAATGGACAGCAGGCCGCCGAGGGTGACGATGAACGACGGCACGCCGATGTACGCGATGATGAAGCCCTGGAGCGCGCCGAAGCCCGCCCCGATCGCGATGCCGATCGCCAGCGCGATGGCCCAGCGGAACGGGAAGTCGACGCCCATCCCGAGGATGTTCGGGAGCCAGTCGGTCATCAGCAGCGCATAGCTCATCGCGACGAAGCCGACGAGGGACCCGACCGACAGGTCGATGTTGCGCGACACGATGACCAGGACCATTCCGGTCGCGATGATCGCGACCCCGGAGGCCTGGACGGCGAGCGTGACCATGTTGGTCGGCTGGAAGAACCGGCCGTCGACGAAGTTGAAGCCAAACAGGATCGCGGCCAGGGCGACCAGCATGCCGAACAGGCGGAAGTCGAGCTCGGTCGCGGCCAGCAGGCTGCTGATTGAGGTGCGGGCAGGGGGTGGGGACTTCGCCTTGCCTGGAGCCGATTCAGCCACGTTCGTCACGGCGATCCCTCCGGTCCCTGGCTAGAGAGAATGCGACCTGCGCGTCGGGGACGCGCAGGTCGCTGGCTACGTCAGTGGTTGGGGATGGTCACTTGCAGGCGGCGGGTGCCGTCGCTGCGTCGACGCCCTTGCACAGGTCGGCCTTGGTGATCTGGCCGGCGTCGATAGCCACCTGCAGGTTGTCCGCGGTGAGCGGCGTGGGCTGCAGGATGAACGACTTCACCACGGTCCCGTTCGGGGTCGTGAAGTCCTTCGCGGAGAGACCGGCGGCCGGCGCGACCGTCGGGTCGAGGAGACCGTCGGGAAGCGTCAGGTCGGCCATCGCCGTGCCGGCGCAGAGGGCGAGCGCAGCGGCACCCGCCGCCTTGCCCAGCTCGTTGGCGTTCTTGAACACGTCGACGTACTGCTTGCCCAGGGCGACGTTGTTCAGGTTGGCGGGATCGCCGTCCTGGCCGCTGAGGGGCGGGTACCCGTAGCTCTTCTGAGTCAGGGCACCGACCACGCCGAGGGCCGTGCTGTCGTTCTCCGCCAGGATGGCATCGATCTTGTTGCCGTCGGCGACGGCCTTGTCGATGATGGCTTCCATGTTGGACTGGGCCTTCTCGGTCTTCCACGCGTCGGTGAACGTGCCGTCAGGTCCGTTGAGGATCTTGATGTCGCCGGAGGCGACCTTGTCCTTCAGCCCGGCCTCGTCCCAGCCCTGCGGCAGGAAGGTCGACGCGTTCGGATCGCCCGGGTCGCCCTTGATCAGGACGTAGTTGCCGGTCGGGACCTTCTTGATGATCGCGTCCGCCTCGGCCTTGCCGACGAGGACGTTGTCGAAGGTCAGGTAGAGGATGCTCGGATCTTCGATCAGCCGGTCATAGGCGATGACCGGGATGCCCGCGTCCTTCGCCTTCTGGAGTGCCGGCAGGATCGCCTTGTTGTCCTGCGCAAGCAGCACCAGGACCTTGGCGCCCTGCGAGATCAGCGAGTCGACGTCGGTCAGCTGCTGCTCTGCGCTGAGGTTTGCGTCGGCGGAGATGTACTTCCCGCCGGCATCTTCCACGGTCTTCTTGAGGTTGGGCTCGTCATGCGCGGCCCATCGCGGCTGCTGGAAGTTGTTCCAGGACACGCCGACGATGCAGTCGGATGCCGTGGCGCTCGCCGCCGCGCTCGCGGCGGTGCTCGGCGCCGAGCTCTCGCCGGGCGACGTGGTCGCCGTCCCGCTCCCGCAGGCGGCGACGAAGATGGCCGTGGCGCCCAACAGGGCGGCGGCTTTGCGAAGGTTCATATATCTCTCCTCCAATGGCGACGACAACTTGTCGAGCGCCAGCACAGTGCCGCGCTACGGTACCCGATGAATCGTTCCTTCACATGCCCTCACTTGAAAGTCGCCGGTCAGGCATCGGGACCTCCGAGCCTCATGCGGTTGCCAGATGAACAGCGCCGGCTCGCTGGCTCATCCATGCGGACGGATCTGCCAGCAGCGGCTCGAAGGCCAGCTCCGCCGCGCCGAGCAGCGGGGCGTCGATGCCCAGGGTTGCCGGAACGATGCGCACCAGCTCGTGCGACGCCGGAAGGGCCCGGCGCGCAAGCTCACGCTCGAGCGAACCGGTCAGCAACGGCAGCAGCCGGCCGAACAGGCCGCCGAGCACGATCAGCCGCGGGTTGAGGACGTTGACCAGGCCGGCGAGGCCGGTGCCCAGCCATGTCCCGACGTGATCGAGCGCCTCGATCGCGAGCTCCGATCCGGCGGCGGCATCGGCCAGCACGCTGGACACGCCCGCCGGTCCATCCTGCGGCGATCGACCGGCCCGGGTCAGCAGGGTTCGCTCACCGACCTCGGTCTCCCAGCAGCCGATCGAGCCGCACCGGCAGGGCGAGCCCGCCGGGTTGACCGGCATGTGCCCGATCTCGCCACCGAACCCTGCCGTCCCGGTCAGCGGCCGGCCACCGCTGATGATGCCGCCGCCGACCCCGACCTCGCCGGACACGAACAGCACGTCGTCGACGCCGATGGCGGCGCCGCGCCGGTGCTCCGCGAGCACGCCCAGGTCGGCCTCGTTGGCGACCGAGATCGGGACCGTCACGCCAAGGCGGCGAGCAAGCTCGGCGGCGAGCGAGACCTCGCCCCAGCCGAGGTTCGGCGCCATCGTGACCAGCCCGTCCTCACGCCGCACCACACCGACGATCGCGGCCCCGACGCCGATCAGGTTGTCGTCGATCGAGACGTCCGCGCGCAGCCCGTCGACGAGGCTCGCGATGTCGTCCAGGACATCGTCCGGCGACGAGGTGCCGCGGACGCGATCGGCTCGCACGAGCCGGATGACCTCGCCGCCCAGCCCGACGACGGCCACTGCCGTGGAGTCCACGGCGATCTCGATGGCGAGCACGACCGCGCTGTCGGGGTTGAGGCGCACGATCGGCGACGGACGGCCCGGCGTGCCCAGGGGCACGGCCGGCGTCTCCGACACGAGGCCCGCGATCTCGAGCTCGCCGACGAGCCCTCGGATCGCGCTGCGCGTCAGGCCGGTGGTCGCGACAAGGCTCGAGCGGGAGACCGCGCCACGCTCGTGGAGCCCGCGGACGATCGCGCTCAGGTTCGCCCGGCGGACCGTCTCGCTCCGCTGCCCGATGTCCGATCTCTCGATCCGCAACGGTTTGTGTTCCTTTCGCCTAAATACTGTGCCAGACTCTTCCATGCGCGCCTGCGTGTCAAGTCTGGAGGTTGCGGATATGGGACAGGTCGAAGCCGGGATGAGCGCGGGCGTGGGGGCCGGTCGAGGACGGCCCGGGTCAGGAGCACGGCGATGAGCGTGCCCGGCATCGTTCGCTGGGGCGTGCTCTCGACGGCGAACATCGCCGTGCGCAAGGTGATCCCGGGGATGCGCCGGGCGGCCAATGTCGAGGTGCTCGGGATCGCGTCACGGGACGCGGACCGGGCCCGGGTCGTCGCCGGCGAGCTGGGCATCCCGCGCGCCTACGGCACGTACGAGGACCTGCTCGCGGACCCCGACATCGACGCCGTGTACATCCCGTTGCCCAACCACCTCCATGCACGCTGGACGACCGAGGCGGCGCTCCACGGGAAGCACGTCCTGTGCGAGAAGCCCCTGGCCATGACCGCGGCTGATGCCCGCACGATGGTCGAGGTCTGCCGGGGTGCGGGCATCGTGCTCATGGAGGCGTTCATGTACCGCCTCCATCCATCGTGGGTGGCCGCCCGCGAGCTCGTGGCGTCGGGACGCATCGGGCGGTTGCGCGCGGTGGACAGCTGGTTCTCGTACTTCAACGATGACCCGGCCAACATCCGCAACATTCGCGAGGCCGGGGGCGGCGCCCTGTTCGACATCGGCAGCTATTCCGTCAACCTCTCGCGGATGCTGTACGACTCGGAGCCGGATGCCGTCAGGTCGGTCGTGCTCCGTGACCCGGTCAGCGGCGTCGACGTGGTGACGAGCGGGCTGCTGCGGTTCGGCGACGGCGTGGCCACGTTCACCTGCTCCACGCGCAGCGAGCCGGATCAGCGCGTCGACATCTACGGTGACCGGGGCCGGATCTCCAT
Source organism: uncultured Chloroflexia bacterium (assembly GCA_963749705.1). Taxonomy (GTDB): domain Bacteria; phylum Chloroflexota; class Limnocylindria; order Limnocylindrales; family CSP1-4; genus CAIXZV01. Next base: position 401,853 of record CAVVNQ010000015.1, read on the forward strand.
CGAGATCCCGTTCAACATCCCGCCCGACCGGCCGACCCGGATCTCCGTGATCGCCGGCGGCGACCCGCCCGTGGCTCCGGACGCCGAGGTGATCGAGTTCGAGACCCGGGATCCCTATGCGGAAGAGCTCGAGCTGCTGTCCGCGGCGATCCTCGACGGCCGGCCGGCGCCGACCGCACCCGAGGATGCGGTGGGCAACCTGGAGGTCATCGAGGCGCTGTTCGCCGCGGCGGCCGAGGATCGCTGACGGCGGTACGATCGCCGGGCCCGGTCCGCGCCCCGGCTCGGCGAGGAGGTTGATCGAATGGCGGACCTTGCGCCCGCTCCCACGCCGCGCTCCCGGCCGGGCCGTCGGCGCGTGCTGGTCATCGCCGGCGCGCTGGTGATGCTGGCGGCGGTGGCCGGTGGCGTGGCGGTGAGCCGGCCATGGGCGAGCGCACCGACCTGCCCCGCGCCGGCGGAGCACCCCGAATGGTCGGTCGCGCGACGCTGGGACGAGGCGCTGCTCGATGCCATCCGGCGAGCCCTGCCGGCTCCGACGGTCCACGCCCGGAACCTGTTCCACACCTCGGTCGCGATGTGGGATGCGTGGGCGGCCTACGACGGGACCGCGATGGGCTACCTGGTCGACGCGAAGGCCACCGCCGGCGACGTTCCGGCAGCCCGTGACGAGGCGATCAGCTACGCGGCGTATCGGGTGCTGTCCGAGCGGTACATCGGGTCCGTGGGCGGCTCCGAATCGCTGTCCGAGTTCGCCGACCTGATGGATGCGCTGTGCTACCCGCTCGACGTGACCACGACCGAGGGCGACACGCCGGCCGCGCTCGGCAACCGGATCGCGGCCGCGATCATCGCGTATGGCAGGACCGACGGGTCCAACGAGGACGGCGGCTACGCGGCGACCGATTACACGCCGGTCAATCCGCCGCTGCCCGTGGCATCGACGGGCACGACGATGACGGATCCGAACCGCTGGCAGCCGCTCCAGATCGAGCACATGATCTCCCAGAACGGCATCCCCGTGACCAATGGCGTCCAGCAGGCCGTCGGCCCGCACTGGGGCCACGTGACGTCGTTCGCGCTGCCGCCGGATACCGGCAACGGCGCCCCGATCGACCCGGGACCACCGCCCCACCTCGGCAACCCCGTCACCGACCAGGCGTTCAAGGAGGAGGCGATCCAGGTCATCCGCGACAGCAGCATGCTCGACCCCGGCGACGGCACGACGATCGACATCTCGCCGGCGTCGCTGGGCGGCAACTCGCTGGGTGCCAACGACGGGCACGGCCATGCGGTCAATCCGGCGACCGGACAGCCGTACCAGCCGGACGTCGTGCTCGAGGGCGACTTCGGGCGGGTGATGGCGGAGTTCTGGGCCGACGGCCCGAGCTCCGAGACGCCGCCGGGTCACTGGAACGTGCTGGCCAATCTCGTCTCCGACGAGCTGTCGCCGGACCTGCGGATCGCGGGCCGGGGCGAGGCCGTCGACCGGCTCCAGTGGGACGTGAAGCTGTACCTCGCCGTCAACGGTGCCGTCCACGACGCTGCGATCGCCGCGTGGGGCCTCAAGGGCTACTACGACTCGACCCGCCCGATCTCGATGATCCGGTACATGGGCGGGCTGGGCCAGTCGAGCGATGCGTCGATGCCGTCCTACAACGCCGAGGGCCTGCCGCTGGAGCCGGGCCTGGTCGAGCTGGTCACGTCCGCGACGACCGCGCCGGGGCAGCGGCATGCCGCGCTCCGGGGCCACGAGGGCGAGATCGCGATCCGCGCCTGGACCGGGACGCCCGCCGATCCCCGGACCCAGGTGGGCGGTGTGGCCTGGATCCTCGCCGCCGACTGGGTGCCGTACCAGCTGCCGACGTTCGTGACGCCGTCGTTCCCGGGCTACATCTCAGGGCACAGCACGTTCAGCCGGGCGGCCGCCGAGGTGCTGACCGGGTTCACGGGCAGCGAGTACTTTCCGGGCGGCATGAGCGGCTACACGATCAAGGCCGGATCGCTCAAGTTCGAACGCGGTCCGTCGACCGACATCCATCTCGAGTGGGCGACCTTCTTCGACGCGTCGGACCAGGCCGGCCAGTCGCGGCTGTGGGGCGGGATCCACATCCAGTCGGACGATTTCGCCGGGCGGCGGATCGGGTCCGCGTGTGGCATCGCCGCCTGGGCGCTGGCCCAGCGGTACTACGACGGGACGGCGGGCTCGTGATCCGATGGCTCGGTCTGCGTCGGGCGGTCGTGGCGGCATGAGGCGCGCGGGTCCTCGCGGCCGCCTGGTGCTGGCAGGCGCTGCCCTGATGCTCCTGCTGATCGCCGCGGCCGCCATCCTCCTTCCCCGCCTCGGCGGCGGCGCGACCCCGACCTCGGCGCTCGGAGCGCCGCAGTTCGTCGAGGAGACGGCGACGTCGGGTGTCAGCCATACGTTCGGCGGCAGCGACACCTCGTACATCGGCGGTGGGGTGGCGGTCCTCGACTGCAACGACGACGGGATGCCCGACCTGTACCTCGCCGGCGGGGGCAACCCGGCGGCGCTGTACCGGAACGACAGCCGGCCGGGCGGGAGCCTCGCGTTCTCACCGATCGTTGATCCCGTGGTGAACGTGCAGGACGTGATGGGCGCGTACCCGCTGGACATCGACGGTGACGGTCGGGTGGACCTGGCGGTCCTGCGCGTCGGCGGGGTGGACCTGCTGCGCGGCCTCGGGGACTGCCGGTTCGCGCGTGCGAACGACGCCTGGTCGTTCGCCTCGCCCACGGACTGGACCACCGCGTTCAGCGCGACGTGGGAGGGGAACGCAGCGCTGCCCACGCTGGCATTCGGCAACTACGTCGGCCTGGATGCGCAGGGCAACGCGACGTACAAATGTCCGGACAACGAGCTGTATCGGCCGAGCCCGGGCGGAGCGGGCTACGCACCCTCGATTGCGCTCGCGCCCGGCTACTGCGCGCTGTCGATGCTGTTCAGCGACTGGGACGGCTCGGGCCGCCGGGACCTGCGCGTCAGCAACGATCGCCACTACTACGACAACCGGGTCGGCCAGGAGCAGCTGTGGCGGATCGAGGCGGGCCAGCCGCCGCGGCGGTACACGGCCGCCGACGGGTGGGTCGAGCTGCAGGTCTGGGGGATGGGGATCGGGAGCTACGACGTGACCGGTGACGGCCTGCCCGACGTGTACCTGACCAGCCAGGGTCCCAACATGCTCCAGACGCTGCTCGCAGGGGCGGGTGTCCCGACGTATCGGGACATCGCGATCAAGCGCGGCGTGGTGGCGACGCGGCCGGCCGCCGGGGGAGACCCGCTCCCGTCGACGGCGTGGCATCCGGAGTTCGACGACGTCAACAACGACGGGTTCATCGACCTGTTCGTGTCCAAGGGCAACGTGAGCGAGGAACCTGACTACGCGTCGCGTGACCCCAGTGACCTGTTCCTGGGCCAGCCCGACGGGACGTTCGTGGATGCAGTGGCGCAGGCGGGCATCCTCAACTATGACCGGGGCCGCGGCGCGGCCCTCGCGGACTTCAACGCCGACGGCCTGCTGGACCTGGTCGAGGTCAACCTCGACGCGCCGGTTCGCCTCTGGAGGAACGTCGGCGAGGGCACGGCCGACGATCCCCGTCCGATGGGCGGCTGGCTCGGTGTGCGGGTGCACCAGCCGGGCCCGAACCGCGACGCGATCGGTGCGGTGCTCGAGGTCAGGGCGGGGGAGTCCGTGATGCGCAGGGAGCTGGTCGTCGGCGGCGGGCACATCGGCGGCCAGCTGGGCTGGACCCACGTCGGCGTCGGGCCGGCGGCCACCGTCGACGTGCGCGTCACCTGGCCGGACGGCGAGACCGGGCCGTGGATCCCGGTGACCGCGAACCAGTTCGTGGACATCGAGCGGGGGAGCGACACGGCGACGCCGTGGGTGCCGCCGGGCGGCTGATGCGCCATTCGAGGTGCCTCGCCGCGTGGTTCGCCGCCGCCGATTCGCCGCGGATTCGCCGCGTGCTGACTCGCCGTACGCGTCAAATGTCGGACCGGCGCCCTGTGATCGAGCCCCGAAGGACCGTTCCCGGCCCTCCGCCTGGGCGCTGAGCCTCCAGTTGACTCGCCGCGTGCGTCAGCCGCCGCGCGCGGTTCGCCGCGCGTGGTTCGCCGCGTGATCCGCCGCGTGATCCGCCGACGTTCACCACGAGGCCGCGCACGTTTGCCCCTTCCGAGTGCGCCTGATATCCTCCGCCGGTCAAAGAAGAGGAATAGGTTCAGATTCAGTTCGTGTCGGAGGATCGAGTGCCGCTCGCGCGGGAGAAGAAGCAAGAGGTCATCGAGTCGTTCGCCGTCAAGGACGGTGACACCGGCTCCCCAGAGGTCCAGGTCGCGCTCCTGACGGAGCGGATCCGGGACCTGACGGAGCACCTCCGCAGCTTTCCGAAGGACAACCATTCGCGCCGCGGCCTCCTCAAGCTCGTGGGACAGCGCCGGCGCCTTCTCGCCTACCTGGTGAAGAAGGACGCCACACGCTACCGGGCCGTCATCGGCTCGCTCGGACTCCGCCGCTAGGATCCGCCGCTTCGAGGCCCCGGGTGTGATCCCGGGGTCTTGCGCATCCGGCCCCCTTGCCGCCGCCCGGCCCCATTCGCCCCAGGTCGCTCCCACCCCGTCACGACCAAGGAGGTCGTTTACACGTGCCCACACCCACCACGCTCGAGATCGAGTTCGGCGGTCGTACGCTCATCCTCGAGACCGGCAGGCTCGCCGGCAATGCCGGTGGCGCCGTCACGGCCCGCTACGGCGACTCGATGGTCCTCGGGACCGCCAACCGCTCCCAGCCGCGGCCGGGCCTCGACTTCTTCCCGCTCACCGTGGATTTCGAGGAGCGGATGTACGCCGCGGGCAAGATCCCGGGCGGCTTCATCAAGCGCGAGGGCCGCGCATCCGAGGCTGCGACGCTCGCGGCGCGCCTCACCGACCGCCCGATCCGCCCGCTGTTCCCCGAGGGGTACAAGGATGACGTCCAGATCGTCATCACGACCCTGTCCACGGACCAGGAGAACGAGCTCGACGTGCTCGGCACGATCGCTGCGTCGGCGGCGCTGACGATCAGCGAGATCCCGTTCCAGGGCCCGATCGGTGCGGTCCACGTCGGCCGGATCGACGGCGAGTTCGTCCTCAACCCGACCACCAGCCAGCTCGCGGAGTCGGAGCTCGACCTGATCGTGTCCGGCACCCGCGACGCGATCATGATGGTCGAGGCGGGCGTCAAGATCCTGCCCGAGGACGTGATGGCCGAGGCGATCATGTTCGCCCACCGGTCGATCGCCCCGCTCATCGACATGCAGGAGGAGCTGCGCGAGAAGGTCGGCAAGCCCAAGCGCCTGCCGTACCTCGAGCCGCTCACCGACTCCGTGCTCAAGTTCGCCGAGCGGGCCCGCGCCGGCGGCGAGTTCGTCGTCGTCGACGTCGAGACCACCGGCACCGACCCGCAGCTGGCCGACCTCGTCGAGGTCGCCGCCGTCCGCGTCAAGGGCGGCAAGATCACCGACCGGTGGTCGACCTTCGTCAACCCCGGGCGCCCGATCGTCGGCAACCAGATGCACGGCATCACCGACAAGGACGTCAAGGGCGCGCCCAGCCCGGCCGAGGCGGCCCGCAAGGCGCTCGACTTCGTCGGCGGCGCCCCGCTCGTCGGCCACTCGGTCGGCTTCGACATCGCGTTCCTCGAGGAGGCGCTGGGCGACGGCACCCGCATCGAGCAGGGCACCTACCTGGACACGCTGGTCATCGCTCGCGAGGGATACCCGGATCTCGAGAACTACAAGCTCGGGACCCTGGCGGCGTTCTTCGGCATCGAGCTGACCGCCAGCCACCGCGCCCTGCCGGACGCGGAGGCCACCGCCAACCTGCTGATCTGGTTCGCCAAGGACCTCCCCGGCCGCATCGACACCCTGGCCGACGGGATCGCGACCGCGGTCCGCGCCACGCGCAAGGACAAGGACGAGTCGGCGAAGCTGCTCGAGGCCGCCCGCCGCAACGCGCGCTTCAGCAAGAGCCTGTTCGGGCTGGTGCAGAAGAAGACCGTGCGCAAGCTCGTCCTCGACGAGGGCGTCCGGATGGACGGCCGCGCGCTCGATGAGATCCGCCCGATCTCGGTCGAGGTCGGCCTCCTCCCGCGTGCCCACGGCTCAGGCCTGTTCACCCGCGGCCAGACGCAGGCGCTGACCGTCGCCACGCTCGGCGCGTCCTCGGACGTCCAGCGGATCGACACGATCAGCCCCGAGACCGAGAAGCGGTACCTCCACCACTACAACTTCCCGCCCTACAGCACCGGCGAGAACAAGCCCATGCGCGGCCCCAGCCGGCGCGACATCGGGCACGGCAACCTCGCCGGACGAGCGCTGCTCCCCGTCCTGCCGAGTCAGGAAGAGTTCCCGTACGTCATCCGCCTCGTGTCCGAGGTGGTGGCCGGCAACGGCTCGACGTCGATGGCCTCGACCTGCGGCTCGACCCTCGCCCTGATGGACGCGGGCGTGCCGATCAAGGCGCCGGTGGCCGGTGCGGCGATGGGCCTCGTGCTCGACGCCGAGACCGGCAACTTCGTGGTCCTCACCGACATCCTCGGCAAGGAGGACTCGATCGGCGACATGGACTTCAAGGTCACCGGGACCACCGAGGGCATCACCGCCCTCCAGATGGACATCAAGGTCAAGGGCATCGACGAGCGGGTCATCCGCGAGGGGCTCAAGCAGGCGCTCGCCGCCCGCCTGTTCATCCTCGACAAGATGACCGCGGTGCTGCCGAGCGCCCGCGAGGAGATGTCCGACTTCGCGCCGCGGATCATCACGATCAAGATCAACCCCGAGAAGATCCGCGAGATCATCGGCAAGGGTGGGTCGATGATCCGCAAGATCCAGGAGGAGACCCAGACCGAGATCAACGTCGAGGACGACGGCACCGTGGAGATCGCGGCCGTCTCCGGCGAGAACTCGCGCAAGGCGATCACCTGGATCGAGAGCCTGACCCGCGAGGTCGAGGTCGGTGCGCTGTACCTGGGCAAGGTCACCCGGCTGATGACCTTCGGCGCGTTCGTCGAGATCCTGCCGGGCAAGGAAGGCCTGGTCCGGATCGGCGAGCTGGCCGACTACCACGTGCCGTCCGTCGAGGACGTCGTGTCGGTCGGCGACGAGGTGATGGTGGTGGTCATGGAGATCGACCGCCAGGGCCGCGTCAACCTGTCCCGCAAGGCCGCCATGCAGCGGCATCTCGCCAAGTAGGCAGCCCTCGCATTCGCACGACGCGCCTCCGGATCCCGGAGGCGCGTCTTGATTCGCCCGGCCGGTGGTGCGGGGTGGGGTCGGCGGCGCCTGCCAGGTGTCAGTGCCTGCCAGGTGTCAGTGCCTGCCCGGCGAGGTCGACGTGACCCCGCTGGAGAGGCAGCGGGACCAGATCGAGCCGCCGCGTGGTCGGATCGATGTCCCGCATCGCCTGCCACACCGATGGCGCCCTGAGGCCGAGGTCGGAGCGCTCTGGTACGCCTCGGCCGCTCAGGGATCGAACCGGATCGAGTCGATGACGTCCTGGAGCGCGGCCACGTCCCGGGCAGATGCCGACGCAAGAGCGTGCCCGACGACGATGACCGGATGGCCGGCGTCGACGACGTAGAACCAGAGCGTGTCGCCGGGGGCTGGCGGATACTCCGCGTCGTAGTTCCGGTTGAGGAACTGCAGTCGCCTGCGGTCGCACAGGTGGGATGCGAGGTCGGCCGGGATCGAGGTCTCGACCAGCGTGGCCGGTGTTCCGCCCAGAGACACGGCACGCGGCGCCGTCACGTGCATGCCTGACTGGTTTGCCAGAGCATCCGCAAGCTCCCGCGCTGTCGGCATCGACTGCCACACGTTCGCCTTCCAGTGACACGGGTCGGCGTTGACCTGGTCCACGAACTGCCGGAGCTCGAGCATGACCGTTGCGGATGTGCCGTCGTTGGGACCGTTGAACACGATGCCGTCTCCGCTGTACCAGCCGGCGGGAACGGTGAGGCGCATCTGCGGCCAGCCCCGGTAGCCGGCCAGACCCGCCACGTATGTCCCCGGCTCGAGAGGCGCGCCAGGATAGGGGTTGGCAGACGGCAACGGGATGGGGGTAGGCGCCGCAGTCGCCGTCGCCGTGGTCGTCGGCGATGGCGATGCGCCGGTCCCGAAGCCGGGCATGCCGGGCAGGAACCCGAACGCGATCGTGACCGCCAGCGCGACGGCGGCCACTGCCAGCATCGGGCGTCGGCCGGGCATGATGACCGGCGCACTCCACGGGCCGACAGGGATGCGCTGTTGCGTGCGCTCGGTTGCGGCACGCACCGACGCGTACGACCGCTCCGGCAGGCGGTCCACGCCTGGATCGAGGTAGGCCTCGATGATGTGCGTCAGGTCGCGTTCGATCGTCATGCCAGTCGCTCCGTGGGGATCGACGACAGTCGCGCGTCAGCCTCGAGGCTGGCGCGCAGCGCCGCCGTTGCGTGATGAAGCCGGGACTTGGCCGTTCCGAGCGGGATCCCGAGCCGCTCGGCCACCTCGGGCAGGGCCAGGCCGACGTAGTGATGGAACACCAGCACCGCGCGCTGCTCGACGGTGAGCCTTCGGAAGGCCCGGTCGAGCTGATCGCGATTCTCGACGGTCAGGATCCCGGTCGATTCCGCTTGGGCGTCGAGCGACAGCGCTCGGATCTCGGCCCGCATCCGCGTGCGCCGCCTGGCCTCCGCGTAGCACTCGTGGGTCAGGATGCGGTGGAGCCACGGCTCGAAGGCATCGGGGTCGCGCAGCGCCCGAAGCTGCCGCCAGGCGGCAATCAGGGCGGCCTGCACCGCGTCGTCGGCCCGATCGGCATCGCGCAGGATCCGGAACGCGATCGCCATGCACCGATCGCCCACCATACGGGCAAGGGCATCGAAGGCCTCGCGATCACCGGTCCTCGCACGTTCCACGAGCGCTCGCACCTGGCTCTCCCTCACCTCCATCCACCCTCGACCGGGCGGATCACACCAGGGAGTCCAACGGTAGGCGCAAAGGTTCAATCCTTGCGACCCGGGAACGCGAGTGCGACCCGTCAGGCACGTGGACGGCCGTTCGTTCGGTGGTGCGCGCCTCCGCAATAGGGCGGTCGCCCGGGGCGGAACGTCCGAGGCCCGCTGCTATACTCGCGCCCGTGCCCGACAACCCGTCGATAGCAGGTCGGACCATGCCCGGAACACGCCCCGAACCCCTCGTCGTCGCCGTCGTCGGTGCCACCGGCGCCGTCGGCCGGACGATGACCCAGGTGCTCCTCGAGCACGACGTCCAGATCCGCGAGCTTCGGCTGCTCGCGTCCGAGCGATCGGCCGGCAAGACCGTGACCGTCGGGGGCGAGCCGTACGTCGTGGGGCTCGCCACGCCCGAGGCGTTCGAGGGGGTCGACATCGCGCTGTTCAGCGCCGGTGGCGAGACCTCGAAGGTGCTGGCGCCCGAGGCCGCGGCCCGGGGTGCCGCGGTGATCGACAACTCCAGTGCGTGGCGCATGGATCCCGGCGTGCCCCTGGTCGTATCGCAGGTCAACCCGGACGACCTCGAGTGGCACGAGGGGATCATCGCGAACCCCAACTGCTCGACGATGCAGCTGATGCCGCCGCTGATGGCGCTCCGCGATGCGGTGGGCATCGAGCGGATCGTCGTGGACACGTACCAGGCCGTTGCCGGGACCGGCCACAAGGCGATCGTCGAGCTCGAGGAGCAGGTCCGCGCCCACGCGGAAGGACGGCCCAAGGTGGCCAGGGTTTACCCGCATCCGATCGGCTTCAACGCGCTGCCGCACATCGACAGCTTCCTCGACAACGGCTACACGAAGGAGGAATGGAAGGTCGTCGCCGAGAGCCGGAAGATCCTCCACCTGCCCGAGCTGCGCGTGTCGTGCACCGCTGTTCGCGTGCCCGTGTTCGTGGGCCACTCGGAGGCGGTCCACGTCGAGACGCGCGATCCGATCACCCCGGCCGAGGCGCGCGCGCTGTTCGCCGCCGTCAAGGGGGTCGTCGTCCAGGATGACCCGTCGGCCAACGTCTACCCGCTGGCGACGGAGGCCGCCGGATCCGATGACGTGTTCGTTGGCCGGGTGCGGCAGGACGTGTCGATCCCGGGCAACCGCGGCCTCGCGTTCTGGGTCGTCTCGGACAACCTGCGCAAGGGCGCGGCATCCAACGCGGTCGAGCTCGCCGTCATCCTGGCCGAGCGCGGGTGGGTCCGGCGCTCGAGCGATCGCGTGGCCGTGGGAGCCTCCGGGGGGCGGCCCGCGTGACGCGCGACGAGCGCCGGGTGGCGCTCGATGCGATCGCCACCGAGGTCCGCGCCTGCACCCGCTGCCGTCTCCACGAGGGTCGCACGAAGGCGGTTCCGGGCGAAGGCGAGCCCGACACCGAGGTCGTGTTCGTCGGTGAAGGCCCGGGCTTCAACGAGGATCGCGAGGGCCGCCCATTCGTGGGCCGCGCCGGCGGCCTGCTGGTCCGGCTGCTCGCGTCGATCGGCTGGCGGCGCGAGGACGTGTTCATCACCAACGTCGTGAAGTGCCGGCCACCCGACAACCGTGACCCGGAGCCGGACGAGATCGCCGCCTGCGCCCCGTTCCTGCGGCGACAGCTGGAGGTGCTCGATCCGGCCGTCGTGGTGACGTTGGGCCGGTTCTCGATGGCCACGTTCATGCCCGGCGCCCGGATCGGCCAGGTGCACGGCACCACGACGCCGGCCGATCCGGAGACGGGGGCCCGCGACGCGCTCGCGTTTGCGATGTACCATCCGGCGGCGGCGCTCCGATCGCCGGCCGTCGAGCGCGACAGCCTCGAGGACATCGCCCGGGTGCCCGGCGTCCTGCTCCGATCCCGCGACCTTCGATCGGCGCATACCGAACAGCCGGCGGTCGGTGCGCCCGTCGACGCCGCGCCAACCGACGCCGCGGCAACCGACGCCGCGGCGGCCACCGCGGCTGCCGCCACCGACCCGGCGGCACCGGCGAACGCCACCCTCGATGGCCGCACGGCCGACGATGCGGCCCAGCTCACCCTGTTCTGACCAATCCGTACGGACGACAACCTGATGGCTGATCCCAACACGCCGCTCCGAATCATCCCGCTCGGCGGGGTGGGCGAGATCGGCAAGAACTGCTACTGCTTCGAGTACGGCGATGACATCGTCGTGATCGACTGCGGCCTGATGTTCCCGGACGAGGAGATGTTCGGCATCGACCTCGTCGTGCCCGACGTGACGTATCTCAAGGAGAACCGCGACAAGGTCCGCGCGTTCCTCATCACCCACGCCCACGAGGACCACGTCGGCGGCCTGCCGTACGTGCTGCCCGAGTTCCCGGGCGTGCCCGTCTACGCCAGCAAGCTGGCGCGTGGCCTGCTGGGCAACAAGATCAAGGAGCACCGGCTCCACAACAACCCGCTGCGCGAGCTCGAGCCCGGGGACGAGCTGGAGATCGGCCCGTTCACCGCGATCCCGTTCCGGGTCGGCCACTCGATCCCCGATGCCATGGGGATCGCGCTCCGGACGCCGGTCGGCATCGTGGTCCATACCGGCGACTTCAAGTTCGATCACACGCCGGTCGACGGCAGGCTGTCTGACTTCCACACCCTCGCCCGCCTGGGCCAGGAAGGCGTCGTGTGCCTGCTGTCCGACTCGACGCGCGCCGAGAACCCGGGCTACACGCCGTCCGAGCGCACGGTGGGCGAAGCGTTCCGCGAGATCATGGAGCCGCTCGAGGGCCGGGTCATCGTGGCCACCTTCGCGAGCAACATCGCGCGCATCCAGCAGGTCCTCGATGCCGCGGCCGAGATGCACCGCAAGACGACGGTCATCGGCCGGTCGATGGAGCAGAACTTCCGGATCGCGACGGACCTGGGCTACCTCAAGTACGAGCCATCCGCGATCGTCGCCAAGGACAAGATCAAGGACGTGCCCGCCGACAAGCTGGTGATCGCCACCACCGGCGCCCAGGGCGAGCCGATGGCCGGTCTGGCGCGGATGGCCAACCGGGACCATCGGTTCGTGGAGATCCAGCCGGGCGACACCGTGATCGTGTCGGCGAGCCCGATCCCCGGCAACGAGGAGTACGTCGCGCGGACGATCGACAACCTGTTCAAGGCCGGCGCCAACGTCTTCTACCACACCATCAAACGCGCCCACGTGTCAGGTCACGCGAGCCAGGAGGAGCTCAAGCTGATGCTCGGGCTCACCAAGCCGCAGTACTTCATCCCGATGCACGGCGAGTTCCGGATGCAGGTGCAGCACGGCCGGCTGGCGACGGAGACCGGCGTCCCGGCCGAGAACGTGTTCATCATCGAGAACGGGATGCCGATCGAGATCTTCGCCGACGGCAGCGCCCGGCGCGGACAGCCGGTGGCCGCGGGGTACGTGTTCGTGGACGGGCTGTCCGTGGGCGAGGTCGGTGACGTCGTGCTGCGCGACCGGCGCGCGCTTGCGAACGACGGCATGTTCATGATCGTGGTCCAGGTCGACAAGCAGGCGGGCCGGATCGTCGGGCGGCCCGAGATCATCACCCGCGGGTTCGTCCACGGCGCCGAGGAAGACCGGATCATCGAGGAGGCGATCCGGCGCATGCACGAGGCGGTCGACCAGCCCGGCGACCGGATCAGCGAGATCGCGATGATCAAGACGCAGATCAAGGACAGCCTGTCGCGCTTCCTGTACGAGCAGACCAAGCGGCGCCCGATGGTGTTCCCGGTCGTGGTCGAGGTCTGAGGGTGACCCAGCGCAGGCGCACGAGCACGCGAACCCCGAGCACCCGCCGGTCACGCTCCGGCGCGCACCGTCGCGGCGGGGCCCTGCCGCTGCCCAGGATCTCGCTGGGACTGTCGCCCGCGGTCGCCCGCTCGCTGATCGGCATCGTGCTGCTGGTCATCGGCGCGGTCACCCTGATCGCGCTGGCGCTGCCCGGCCAGGGCGCGCTGACGGACTGGTGGCGCAATCTCGCGGTCCCGTTCTTCGGGTCGGGGCGCTGGCTGCTGCCGTTCGTGCTCCTGCTGGCCGGCTGGTACCTCGAATGGGGCCCCGGCCACGATCCTGGCGCCGCCTGGGGCCGGACGCTGCTCGGGATCGGCCTGGCCTACGCAGGCGTGCTGGGGATCTTCCAGATGATCGCGTTCTCCGGGGAGTTCACGGGCGGCCGGATCGGACGGTTCCTGGCCGGCCTGCTGGACCCGGCGCTGACGACGCCCGGCGCGTTCGTCATCCTGCTCGGCGCCACGCTCGCGGGGCTGCTGATCGCGTTCGACCTGCCGCTGCGGACCCTGCTGGCACCGGTGGTCGGCGCCGGCCGAACGGCAGCGGCGTCCCTCCAGGACCGCGCCCCGCGTGCCTCGGCACAGAAGCCGGACCGGCGTGCTGCTGACGCACGGGCGGGCGGGGATGCCCGGGGAGCGGGCGTGGCGGCATCTGCGGCTGCCACCGGCACCGAGGGTGGTCGCCGGGGCCGCGCCGGTCGGATCCCGGCGGTCGATGCGCCGGGCCAGACCGGCATGTGGGGCTCGGAGGCGCCGTCGTCGACCAACGGCGAGGGCTCCGTGTCACCGGTGTCGGCGACGTTCGCGCCCGCGCGTCCGAACGGGTCGGCAGCCGCGGTCGCGCGGAGCGGCGAGCTTCGGGCGACCCGCGAGGCCCGGCCGGTCGAACGCGATCCGGAGGACGTCACCGACGCCTCGGACTCGCCGCCCAAGCAGGACATCGAGTGGCGCCTGCCGCGCTACGACCTGCTGGACCCCGGCGAGGCGCTCGCCCCGACCGCGAACCAGGATGCGATCCATGCCTGGAACGAGGACCGGATCATCGAGAAGCTCGCGAGCTTCGACATCGAGGCGCGGATCATCGGCCGCAACGCCGGTCCCGTGGTGACCCAGTACGAGGTCCAGCCCGCGCCGCACATCAAGCTCAGCCGGATCGAGGCGCTGTCGGACGACCTGTCGATGGCGCTCGCCGCGCGCAGCATCCGGATCGAGGCGCCGATCCCGGGCAAGGCGGCCGTGGGGATCGAGATCCCCAACCGCGAGTTCAACGTCGTCGCGCTCCGCCGGATCCTGGACGAGGTGGACTTCCCGGCATCCGGATCGCGGCTGACGTTCGCGCTCGGCCGCGACGTCGCCGGGCGGGCCCAGGCCGTGGACCTGTCGAAGATGCCCCACCTGCTGATCGCGGGCGCCACCGGCTCGGGCAAGAGCGTGATGGTCAACGCGCTGATCACCAGCCTGCTGTGCAACGCGACCCCGGACGACACCCGGATGATCCTGATGGACCTCAAGCGGGTCGAGCTGGCAGGCTACAACGGCCTGCCGCACCTGCTGGTGCCGGTGATCACGGAGCCCGAGCGCGCCAAGGCCGCGCTCAAGTGGGCGGTGGGCGAGATGGAGAACCGGTATCGCCGGTTCGCCGGCGCCACGGCGCGCAACATCAAGGCGTTCAACGAGACGAGGGTGGATCCGGCCGACCGCCTGCCGTACATCGTGATCGTGGTCGACGAGCTCGCCGACCTGATGATGCGCGAGGGCAAGAACGTCGAGGATCCGATCGTCCGGCTCGCCCAGAAGGCCCGGGCAACCGGGATCCACATGGTGCTCGCGACACAGCGCCCGTCGGTCAACGTCGTCACCGGCCTGATCAAGGCCAACTTCCCCAGCCGGATCGCGTTCGCGATGGCGTCCCAGATCGACAGCCGCACGATCCTCGATTCACCGGGCGCCGAGGACCTCATCGGCCGGGGCGACATGCTCTACCAGCCAAGCGACCTGCCACGCCCGATGCGCCTGCAGGGGGTGTTCGTGTCCGACGCCGAGATCGGCAAGGTGACCCAGCACTGGCGTGACCAGATCGGCGATCCGCACTATGACCTCTCGATCGTGGACTCCGGTGACGAGTCCCAGGGCAGCGTGGAGGACACGCCGGACGAGGATGCCGACCGGCTGCTGCAGGATGCCGTATCGGTCGTTCGGGAGTACGATCGGGCCTCGGCATCGCTGCTCCAGCGACGCCTGCGCATCGGCTACGCGCGGGCGGCAAGGATCATCGATCAGCTTGAAGCGCGAGGGTACGTCGGGGCATTCGACGGCTCGAATGCCCGGGTCGTCCTCCGCCGGGATGATGGTCCGGGCGACATGGACGAGGGCAACGGATGACGGCGCGAGACGAGCTGCGGAGGGCGCGCGGGGAGACCCGTGATTCGGACCGCGCCTACGCGACCGAGGCCGGTCCGGATCTCCCGGAGCGGCTGACCGCCGCGCGCGAGCACAAGGGCGTCGACCTGTACCGCGCCGAGCGCGACACCAAGATCCGCGTCCACTACCTGGCCGCGCTCGAGCGGGGCGAGTACCGCGAGCTGCCGGGAGCCGTGTACACCAAGGGCTTCCTGCGCAACTACGCGCTGTACCTCGGGCTCGATCCGGACGACGTCATCCGGCAGTGGAAGCGCGAGCGGGGAGGCGCCGCGATCCCGGCCGAGCCGGTGCTGGCCGTTCCAAAGCCATTGACGGCACCGCGGGCGGGACTGGTGTTCTCGCCGGTCGTCATCGTCGCCGCGCTCCTGACCGTGCTCATCGCCGTGTTCGCGGTGTACATCGGGATCCAGCTCGTGCGGTTCGCCAAGCCGCCCACGCTCGCGGTCACGAGCCCGGCGCAGGCGGTGATCGACGTCGCCGAGGATGCGACGTCCTACACCCTGCGCGGCACGTCGATCCCGGGCGCGACGATCACGATCGACGCCGCGGGGCGGGACCAGCCGTACCGGGTCTCGGCCGATGCCAGCGGGCGCTGGACCGCCGACGTCGAGCTCCGCCGCGGCCGGAACCAGTTCGACATCAGCGCGCTCGATCCCGAGACCGGCAAGGAGGCAGAGACGCCGGCACGCGTGTTCATCACGGTGCCGTTCCTGGTCATCGAGGCGCCAACGCTGACCGTCGATTCGCCCGCCGAGGGAGCCCAGTTCGAGAACGGGGCGATCCCCGTCAAGGGCATGACGACCAACGCGGTGACGGTCACGGTCTCGGCGAACCTGGTCGCGGACGCGACCGGCACGCCCACGGCCACCCCGGACCCATCCGCATCACCCGGTCCGCCGGCGGTCGGTCCGGTGACCGTCGATGTCGGCACGGACGGGTCGTTCGACACCCCCCTCGACCTGTCGGCCGGCCAGTGGCAGATCGTGATGACCGCCACGTCCGCGGGTGGCAAGGCGGTCACCCTGACCCGCAACGTGTCGATCAAGTACCAGGGCGTCAACCTCGTGATCACGATCCAGTCGTCGCGTGCCTGGCTCAAGGTCTGGGTGGACGGCAAGGTGTCCAGCGTCACCGGGCAGGCGGGCACGATCTACCAGCCCGGCAAGGTCCTGACATTCACGGCCAAGGAGTCGATCGAGGTCCGGACGGGCAAGTCGAGCTCGACCTACTTCACGCTCAACGGCAAGGACCTGGGCCGGATGTCGACCAAGGGCAACCCGGAGACGTGGCTGTTCGCCCCGCCGGCCGACCCGGTCAAGACCAACCGCACCTGATCGTGCCCGGCGACGAGCTCGTCGATCTGGCGCGCCGCCTGCAGGTCGCCTGCGTGGCCCGCGGCATGAGCGTCGCGACGGCCGAATCGTGCACCGGCGGGCTGGTCGCGCACGTGCTCACGGAGGTGCCGGGCTCGTCCGCGTACGTTCGCGGCGGGGTCGTCGCCTACGCGGACGACGTCAAGCGCGATGTGCTGGGCGTGCCCGGTGCCATCCTCGCCGCCCATGGAGCGGTATCGGCGCAGGTGGCCGTGGCCATGGCCGAGGGAGTCTGCCGCCATCTCGGGACCGACCTCGGGGTCGGGGTGACCGGGGTCGCCGGACCCGGCGGGGGTACGGACGCCAAGCCGGTGGGGCTCGTGTACATCGCGGTGGCCGGCCACGGCCCGACGACGGTGCGGCGGTTCCAGTGGGATGGGGACCGGTCCGCCAACAAGCGCGACAGCGCGCGCTCGGCCCTCGAGCTGCTGGTCGAGCAGGTGGAGCTCGTCGCGCCGGATGGCGGCCGGTGAGCGTGCGCGGCGCCGCGGAGATCGGCGCCGGCCTCGAGCCGGCCCGCGAGGCGCGGCCGATCCGCGACGGGGAGCGACTCCACGTCGTCGGTGTTGCCGGGGCCGGGGCGTCCGCGGCGGCACTGCTCGCGCACTGGTCCGGTGCCGTGGTCGATGGGTGCGATCCCGCCGGCGCCGGGCCATACACGCCACCGCTCGCCGCCGCCGGCATCCCGATCGCGGCGGCCCATGATCCGGCGCACGTGCGAACGACGCCGCCGCCCGCGCGGCTCGCGGTCACCAAGGCATTGACGGCGATCGACCCGTACCACCCGGAGCTCGCGGCGGCCCGCGATGCCGGGATCCCGCTCGAGTCCTGGCAGCAGGTCGTCGCCGATTCCGCGTTCGACCGCACCCTGGCCGCGGTCGCCGGGACGCACGGCAAGAGCACCTCGGCAGGCTGGCTCGTCCACGTGCTCGCCGCTGGTGGTCTCGATCCGGGAGCGTTCGTCGGGGCGCTGCTGCCGGGATCCCTGACCACGATCGGGCTGGCGGCGACCGCGCGCCGTGGCCAGGGGACGGCGTTCGTGGTCGAGGCGGACGAGTACGCCGGCAACTTCGACGCGTACCGGCCGGACGTGATCGTGCTGACATCGGCGGAATGGGACCACCCCGACGTGTTCACCGATCGATCCGCGGTGATCGACGCGTTCGAGGCCTGGATCCGCCAGGCCGGGGAGTCGGGGCGTGCCCGAGGGCGGACGCCGGTGCTGGTGGCGAACGTGGCCGACACCGGGGTCGCCGAGCTCGCGACGCGGCTGGCCGACTGGCCGGGCCGGATCGTCGCCACGGCGGTCGCCGACGTGGCGCCGCAGCGGGTCGGGGGCTTCGCGCGGGGGATCGCTGACCGGTTCGGCACACCGGCCGGCCCGGCCCATGCGCTGCTGGGACGGATCACGGCGGCGCTCCCGGAGGCGACGCTGATCGACATCGCGGGGCTTGATCCCCTGGCCGGGCCGTTGCCCGTCCGGATCGCGACGGCGGGACGCCACAATGTCGCCAACGCGCTCGGCGTGGCCGGTGCTGCCACCGCGCTCGGGCTCGCGCCCTCCGCCATCGTCGATGGCCTGGCCTCGTTCGAGGGTGTCGGCCGCCGGCTGGAGCGCAAGGGGGAGGCTCGCGGCGTCGTGGTGTACGACGACTACGGGCACCACCCGACCGCGATCCGGGAGACGCTCGCGGCCGTTCGCCAGCGGGAGCCGGGACGCCGGGTATGGGCGGTCTACGAGCCGCTCACCTACCACCGGACCGCGGCCCTCCTGGACCAGTTCGCCGAGGTGCTTGCCGGCGCCGACGCCGTCGCGATCGCCGACATCTGGGCGGGCCGGGACCCGGACACGACGGTCGCGTCCGCCGCGGAGCTGACCCGAGCGGTCGCGATGCGGGCACCAGGCATCCCGTGCGCCGCACCCGGGTCGGTGGAATCGACGGCGACCTGGCTGGCCGGCGAGGTTCGCCCGGGCGATGCGGTCCTGGTCATGGGCGGCGGACGCTCGTACCGGATCGGCGAGCTCCTGCTCGAGCACCTGGCCGGCGCATGACGATCGACTACGCGCACGGCCATGACATCCTCGAGGCGCTCGTCCGTGCGCGGATGGCGTACGACGGGGACGCCTACACCGACCTGTTCGACGAGCGTGGGGAGCTCGTGCTCGACCCGTTCGACGCGCCGCTCGCCGGACACAACGCGCTGCGGGCATACTTGCTCCAGGCGGCCGAGGACGAGCGGTACTACGACCAGGCGATCGAGCGCCACTGGGTCGTCCGCGACATGATCCTCGCCGCGTGGCACGCCAGCTGGACCCGTCGCGCCGACGAGGCGAAGGTCCGGCAGGCCGGTTTCCTCTCCGCCGAGGTTGGGGAGGACGGACGCATCACGCGTCTGCGACTGTGGACCGTCGCCCGCGAGCACCTCGCGGGCTGAGCAGGAAGGAGGAGGGATGGCGGGCGAGATCTCGTTCGACGTCGTCTCGGACTTCGATCAGCAGGAGCTTCGCAACGCGCTCGACCAGGTCCGGCGCGAGGTGATCCAGCGCTACGACTTCAAGGGCGCCAAGGTCGACATCGCACAGGAGAAGGACCAGCTGCTGCTGGTCACCGACAGCGAGATGCGTGCTCGCGCCGTCCGAGACCTCATCGAGTCGAAGGCGGTGCGGCGAAGCCTGTCGCTCAAGATCTTCGACTGGGGTGAGGTCGAGCCTGCGGGCGGCAACCTGGTGCGCCAGCGGATCGGGCTCCGGCGCGGGCTGCCGGACGACCTGGCCCGGAAGCTGGTCAAGCTGATCCGCGACGACTTCCCGAAGGTGCAGCCCCGGATCCAGGGCGACGCCATCCGGGTCGCCGCGAAGAGCAAGGACGAGCTCCAGCGAGTGATCGTCCGGTTGCGCGAGCTGGACGAGGCCGTCCCGCTCCAGTTCGAGAACTACCGCTAGGGAGGTATGCCGTGCCCGGAGCCCGTGCGGCCCGGATCGTCATGATCATCGTCGCCATCATGGTGGTGGCCGGGCTCCTCGCGGCGATGCTCGCCGCACCGAGCGTCGTCGCCCCGAGCTGATCCAGCGCGCCGCATCCAGTTCGCATGCCCCGGCTTCGGGCGGACCGCCGTCCCCGCCGGTCACCAGGAGGTCGCGATGCAACCCCAGCCCGACCAGCCGCCCGTTTCCGAGGCACCCGCCGTCGATGAGGACCCCATCACCCCGGACGAGGCGCTTCCGCCCGGCGATGAGCCCGTCGCAGGCGATGAGGCAGCCACCAGCGACGAGCCAGCCACCAGCGAGGTGTCGCCGGCGGGCGACGAGCCCGCTCCCGCCCTGGAGCCGGAGGCGCCGGCCGACATCGTGGCCGATGCGCCGGCCACCAGCGATCAGCCGCCGGCGGGCGACGTGCCCGCCATAGGCGATGAGCCAGCTGAGCCGCCGGCTGTCGATGAGCCGGCCACCAGCAAGCCCGCCGACGGGGAAACGCCGCCCGAGCCCGCCTCACCCGAGGCCCCGACCATCCCGCGCACGGTCGCCGAGCTGATCGCGGCGACGCTCCGCGCCGCGGGCGTTCGTCTCGCGTTCACCGTCCCGGGCGAGAGCTTCCTGCCCGTGCTCGACGCGTTCGAGACCGTCGGGATCCGCGTCGTGGCAACCCGCCACGAAGGCGCGGCTGCGTTCGCGGCCGAGGCGTACGGCCAGCTCACCGGGCGGCCCGCGGTGTGCCTCGGCACGCGTGCCGTCGGTGCCGCGAACCTGGCGATCGGGGTGCACACCGCAACCGCGGACTCGACGCCCATGTTCGTCCTGATCGGCAACGTCACGTCGGAGGTCAGGGGTCGCGAATCATTCCAGGAGGCCGATCTCGTCGGCACGCTGGGCCGCCTGGCGAAGTGGACGGGCGAGATCGAGGATCCTGCGCAGGCGGCGGGGACCCTCGAGACGGCCGTGCGCGCGACCGTCGAGGGCCGGCCGGGCCCATCGGTCCTGGTCGTCCCCGAGGACGTCCTCGCGCTGGCGATCCCGGAGGGCACCGTCGCACCCGTCGTCCGGCCGCATCCGGAGCCGCCCGACACCGCCGACGTGCGAGCGGTTCTCCATTTCCTGGCCGGGGCCGAGCGTCCGCTGATCCTGGCCGGTGCGGGCGTGCTCCGGGCGCGATGCTCGAACGACCTCGTGCGGCTGGCCGAGCTGCTGCACGTCCCGGTCGTTGCGAGCTGGCGTCGCGGTGACGTGATCCCGAACGATCACCCGCTGTACCTGGGCATGACCGGCTACGGCAGCCCCTCGATCGTGCGGGAGCGGATCGCGGCCGCGGACGCGCTGCTCGTGCTCGGCTCGCGGCTCAACGAGCCGACGACCTCCGGCTACCGGGTCCCCGCACCCGGCCAGCGCTGGATGCACGTGGATCTCGAACCTCGTGAAGGCGCGATCGGTGACACGCCGGCGCCGGTTCGGGCGATCCGGGCCGATGCCCGAGCGTTCGTCCGGGCGGCGCTCACGAGGCTCAGGGAGGCCGTCCTGCTGGCCCAGCCACTCCAGGCGAGGGATCGGCACAACCCGGCCGATCGGGCGGCCTGGGAGGCCGCGACGATCGTCGACGACAGCGCGTGGGACGGACCCGGCATCCATCCCGGCCGGATCGTGACCGAGCTGCGGCGGCTGCTGCCGGAGGACGCGATCATCACGACCGACGCCGGCGGGTTTGCCGGCTGGGCCGCACGGGGCTTCCGGTTCGGCCGCCCGGGGACGTTTCTCGGGCCGACCTCGGGCGCGATGGGCTACGGGCTCCCGGCGGCGATCGCCGCCGCGCTCGTCCACCGCGAGCGACGGGTCGTCGCCCTGCTCGGCGATGGCGGCCTGGGCATGACCCTCGCGGAGCTCGAGACGGCCGTACGGGTCGACGCCCACGTGGTCGCGATCGTGTTCGACAACGAGTCATACGGGATGATCCGCGGGCACCAGGGGCTGAGCGGCAGCCCGACGCTGCCCGGGACCAACCTGGGCCCGTTGGACTTCGCGGCGGTCGCGCGGGCGTGTGGCGCACGAGGGGTGCGAGTGGACACCGACTCGGCATTCGAGCCGGCGCTGCGCACCGCGCTGGCCGCGTCCGGCCCGACCGTGATCCACCTTGCGCTGGACGCCCGGTGGGTCTCGGTGGACGACCATCCGGGCGTGACGCCCGCTCCATGACTCGGCCCACGCTGCACCTCGTCCCGGAGGCCGTCTGGGATGCCCACGACGCGGGTGCGCCGTACCTGCCCGCCGCATACCCCGATGACGGGTTCGTGCACTGCACGGATGGCGACGAGCTGATGGTCGACGTCGCGAACCGGTTCTACCGCGACGACCCGCGGCCGTTCCTGCTGCTGACGCTCGACCTCGAGCGGACCGGCAGCCCGTGGCGGTTCGACGACGCCGGTCGGAAGTACCCGCACGTGTACGGGCCGATCGACCCGGCCTCGGTGCTCGACGTTCGGCGGCTGGCTCGCGATCCGGACGGAACGTTCGTGCGGCATCATCGCGCGCTGAGCCGGCGACCCGCGAGGATCCGGCGAGGATCGCCGGCCTGCCGCGACCGGCGACCGCCCCAGTGTCCGTCGACGCGCCCGGCGGGACGCCCTTCAGGTGCCGGCGACGTCCTGGCGCGGCGGCGTCCGCGGGATGAGCCACCAGGCGACCAGCGCGCCCAGTGCCGTCGCGACCACGGCCACCGCGAGTGCCGCCTCGATGCTGATCCCGACGAGCACGCCGCCGATGGCGGCCCCGAACGGGTAGCCGAGGAAGTTGAGCGACATCGACACTGCGAACGCGCGACCCAGCCAGGCCGGATCCGTCCGGCGCTGGCGCAGCGTGAACAGGGCGACGTCGAGCGGGCCGTTGAGGAACCCGGTGATCGCCATGATCGCGATCAGCACGGCGAGGGTGGGGGAGGCGAGCAGGACGGCCGTGGCCACGGCCATGCCGGCCATCGGCAGCATGAGCATCTGCCGCTCGCGTCCCTGTGTGCGCCACCGGCCCGCCAGCAGCGCGCCGACGCCGCCCGTGACGCCGGACACCGCGAACACCGCGCCCACGACGGCTTCGCCCTGGCCCAGGCGCTGGAGGACGAGCACGGGCAGTGCGATCGTCACGATGCCCCAGCCCACGTTGAGGATCGCGAGCGAGATCCCGAGCGCTCGAAGCGTCGGGTTGAGCAGCGTGTAGCGAAGCCCCTGCCAGGCGTCCACGAGGAGCTTGCCCGTCGATTCGGTCTCGTTGTGCGGATCGGCCACGCGAACGAACACCACGGCCGCGATCCCGAACAGCGCGCCGATCACGAGCAGCGTCCGTGGACCACCGGCCAGCTGGACCAGGAGGCCGGCCGCGGGGGGCCCGATGAGGGTCGCGATGACGTAGCCGTTGGAGTCGAGCGCGTTGACGCGCTCCCACAGGCGCTTCGGGACGAGCAGCGGGAACAGCGTGCGCAGCCCGACCGAGCTGAGCGGTGCCGTGAGCCCCGCGACGGCGGTGACCAGCACCAGGATCACCGGGGTGAGGGCGTCGGTGAGTGCCAGGCCGGCGATCAGGATCAGCGACGCGGCGCCGACGAGCTGGTCGATCACGATCAGCCGCGCCCGTCCGTGCCGATCGAGCAGCGCCCCGGCGATCGGGCTGACGATCAGGCCGGGACCGACGCTCGCAAACGTGACCAGCCCGGCGAGGGCAGGGGAGTCGAACCGGTCGAGGGTGAACAGCACGATCGCGACGCCGAACATGCTGCCGCCGATCCGGCTGAGCGCCATGCCCAGCAGGATCCGACCGATCGTCGGGATCCGGAGCAGCTCGCGATACGAGGCGGGACCTTCGGTATGGGGCATCGAGCGGACGCTATCAGACGCCGAACCCTCGGCGCCGGCCCGGTCACGATCGCTGGCGATGCCCTCCGCGCGCCGGCTGGCGGCCCGGCCGGCGGCTCAGCTGCGATGGCGACGAGGGGTGTGGGCACGGCCGACGAACCCGGGGCGTCGAAGGACGAGCCCCCCGATCGCAGCCAGGCTGATCCCGGTCAAGACAGGGACCGCCGCCTTCGCCGCTCGCGGTGGCAGGATCAGCTCGAAGAACGGAACGGGATCGCCCCATTCGGCCTGCAGCGGCCCGACAGGGCAGTTGCCGTGCCCGACGACGAGCGCGGCTCCCTCGCTGACCAGGAACGCGACGCTGGCCCAGACCTTGTATGTCCGTCGGCGCGTTGCGACGCACGCCCAGATGTAGGCAAGGCACCCGAGCTGTGCCACCGACCACGAAGCGTGGGCGATGCGCCAGGCCTTGGCGCGTGGTGGCAGCGACTGCCACGTCACCAAACCATCGTCCCCAACAGAGACCTCCCGCCTCGGCCGACGCGTACCCCCGGCCCTTGTTGTGACCAATCTCCCGACCAGCGTACGGCGAGAAAGTGACATTCGGCGGTTTAGCCCTTCCCCAAACGGCCCGCAGGCTTCCTGGATGCGTTCGGCGGTCGCGGACGGGAGCGGAGGAGTCGCATGAGTCTGGGAGCTTCAGCGGAGTCCATCCAGGACACACGGAGCACGAAGGAACGCTCGAGAATGGAACTGGCCTTCAACGTTGTCGTCTTCACCCTGTTCCTCGTTCTCTGGATAGCCTTCACGTATGGCCTGGTGGCGAACCAGGGTGGCCTGGACAACATCTGGAAGGCGATCCAGGGCCTGCCCCTCATCGCCCAGGTGATCGTGTGGCTGCTGTTCCTGCCAGTCACGGCCGGGCTGTGGATCTGGGAGGCGTCGTGGCCGCTGCTGGTCCGACTGCCCCTCGTGGCGGCATTGGCGGGCTGGAACATCTGGATGTTCTTCCCGTTCAAGAGCTGACGCCGTGCCTTACTGACTGCCCGGACGAGGACGCGCAAGACGGTCCGCCAACTCAGGTCCAGAAAGCACTTCATCGAACCGTGGCGGGACCGGATTCTCTCCGCGGCGAGCGTCTGACACGGGCGCGATGGTTCCGGACGGGATGACGCTCATGGGAGCTGGAGGTTCGGCCGTGGTCAGGCTGTTCGACGCGACATTCATGCTTGGCACCGTTCTCGTCGTTGTGGCGCTCGGCCTCGCCGTTGCGGCTGTGGCGCGCGACGACCTGCCGCTCATTGGCACAGGTGTCGGGGCGCTCATCGCCGTGGCTGTCATCGGGATGACGGGGTGCGCCGTCGGCGGCATCTCACAGGCCCCGGTGGCAGGCTGGACGAGTCCGACGATCATCCTCGGCGTCGTACTCGGTGTCCTCGCTCTGGTCGTCGTGGCCGCGGGCGTGTTCGGCTGGACCGGCGTTCTGGGGCCCATTGCCCCGCTCGTCCCGGGTCAGGCCGGGACTGTCGCGCCGGCCCGCGTGGCGATCGTGGCGCTGGGCGCGCTGATCGCCGTGAAGTGGCTCGTCGCCACAGCCATGGCCGCAGTCGCGAAATGACAGCCCGCTGCCGCCTGGCCGTCGCTGTTCGCAGCCGCGGGCGGACGCGATCGACGTCAGCCTGAGTCGCCTCTCGACCATGTCTCGACCGACGCCGCCCGGCCGAACAGATAGCCCTGCCCGAAGCGAACCCCGATGCCAAGCAAGGCGGAGCGTTCCCCGTCAGTCTCGACGCCCTCCGCGACCAGGCGCGCACCGAGCTCGGTCGCGAATCGATGGAAGCCCATGATGGCAGCCAGGCGCGCGGGATCGCGGTCGGCGCCCGCAACGAGGGATCGGTCTAGCTTGATCTCGTCCGGCTGAAGCTCGACGCAATGGCGGAGGCTTGCGAATCCGGCCCCCGCATCGTCGATGCTCCAGCGGACACCTGGAAAGCTCGTGAGGGCGGCCCGCAGCCCCGAGTAGTCGTCGATCTGGTCGCGCTCGGAGATTTCGAGGGTGAGCGATCGTTGGCATCCTCCCAGAAGAGCGCGCAGGCCATTCGGCTCGAGAACGAGCGCTGGCGAGACGTTGAGGGCCACCGGGACGTCGGGTGGGAGAGCGCGGGCAGACCTCAACGCCATCGCGAGCGTCGCATGCTCGAGCTCTGGTGACAGCCCGACTGCTGCCGCCTCGGCGAACCGTCGTTCAGGTGGAGCGTTGTCATCGAACCGGGTCAGCGCCTCGTACCCGACGGTGAGGCCATTATCGAGAGAGACGATCGGCTGGAACACGGCCCGGAATCGTTGATGGGCGATGACCGCCCGAATCTCGGCTCGCAGGACGTCGGACTTCTCTCGCTCGCGCAGGTCGGGTCCGAGACGGGCCGACACGATGGCCCCCACCTCGGCGTATGTGCTCAAGTGACGCTCGAGCGCCGTGACACCGGCTGGCTGGCATGTCGAGAGAACCATCAGCCCCCGGGTTTCACCGGCTGTCCTGAGCGGTTGGTAGGCGACCGCGGTGATCCCCACGCGGCTCAGCGCCAACCCGTAGCTTCCGTCCGCCTCGCGGGGATCCCAGGGTTCAACCCACGCCCCCTGCCGGGCCCGACGGCGCAGGTACCGCGCCCTGGTTGCCGGTAGGCGAACACCTGCTGTCAACGTTGGCACCGAGAGCCCTTCGGCGGCGAACAGGAAGACCAGCCCCCTGGGTCCGAAGCCGAGGATGCTCACGCGGTCGACATCAGGGAGATCCACGAGCTCGGTCGCAATCGCGCGGGCCTGGGCATCGAGCCCGAGCAGTGGGTCAAGCCCCTCGAGGGCGAGCTCGACGACGGCCCGCTCCCGATGTTCGCGCGCCGCTCGGTCCTCGAGCCGCCGCTCCGACGTCACATCGGTCGAGACGCCGATCAGGCTCGAGATCATCCCTCCCGCATCGCGGAGCGGCTCGACGACGGTCGCGAAGACGCGCCCGGCGAGCGCCAGGTCGACGAACAGCCGCTCTCCGCGCAACGCGCGCTCGAACTGAGCGAGGAGCCGAGTGGTGCCGGATTCCAGCTCGTCGAGACGCCGTCCAACGAGTTCCTCGCTGGTGCGTCCCACGGCCGCAAGGCCGGCACCACGGGCGAGCGTGATCGTCCCAGTCAGGTCGAGCGCCCAGACGATGACCGGCGCGCCGCCCACCACCGTGTCGAGCTCGTGCCGGGTCCGCTCCAGTGCCTCTTCCGCAACCACCCGTGCGGTGACATCGCGGGCAATCCCCTCGACAGCGACCAGACGGCCGGCTCGATCAAGAACTGGCACGGGGGTGGACTCGAGCGCGGCCCAGGTCCCGTCTGTCCGCCGCCAGCGCCAGGTGGAGGGACGGATCGCGCGCGGATCGGTAGGCGTCGACCGCATCTCATCCAGATGGGCCGGATCGACGAGCCGGTATGCGAGCTCAGGATCCGCGTAGAGCTCCTCGGCCGTGACGCCGAGCAATCCCTCGACCGCTCGATTGACGAACTCGAGCCGCGGAGGGACGAACCCGAAGCGATACACGACGTCAGGCAGGTGTTCGACGAGCCGTCGAAAGGAGATCCGCGTCCCGCGCGGGGCGTCCGGACGGAGGGATCCGGGGCCCCGCGCTGGACGGGAGCTTTCAAGGTCGGGCGGTTCGGCTGGCTTCGTTGCGGTCATCCGCGATGGCGCTCCCCAGACTCCGGGATGTCGGGCTCTTCGACACGGCAGGCGGGGTGCCTGGGCTCGAACCAGGCAGATTCGGGCGCCTGTCACATCGACGGTTGTAGCCGTCGGGGCCGCGGATGTCCAAGACGTAGATTCGCTCGCAGCTACACCACCAGGGTTATCGATCCCCCGGCGCACGCAGGCAAACGACCTGACAGCGCCCTGGCGTCATGCTCGGCAGGTCGGCCTTGTCAGGCCGGCCGTCGCCCGCGCGTTGGAACGGTGCGTCGTCGTCTGGGCGATCTTGTTTCCGACACCGCCGACGCGCCCGACCTCGGCCGCCGCACCAGGTCAATGGCCCGCTGCACGGCCTTCGGATGGGGACCCTCCAGCCACAGCACAGCAAGCACGAAGTCGGGAGCATCGACGAGCGTCACGAGCCTGAGACCCTTGGGTAACTGTCGGGCGATCGTTGGCGGCAGGATTGCGCACCCGGCGCCATCTGCCACGAGCGCGAGCACCGCGCTCAGCGCATTGGTCTCGATGACGATCTGGGGCGCAACGTCGCGCCCGGCGAACACGTAGTCGAAACAGCTCCGGAGCCCGGTGCCCGGTCGGGTCACGATGAAACGCTCCTGGGCAAGATCGCCAACGCCGACCGAATCCCTCTCTGCCAGCCGGTGATCCTGTGTGACCACGAGGGCATACCGTTCGCGTCGGACGACGGTGTGGCCCAGGCCAGTCAGATCGATGCGATCCGGCAGGGTAACCATCGCGAGGTCGAGCGCGCCTCGGCGGAGCCCCGCGAGGGACTCGGAGGTGGGCCACTCGACGATCGATACCTCGACTCCGGGGTTCTTGATCGTGTAGTCGCTCAGGTACCTGACCATCTGAGGATCGGCCTGGTGCCACCACGATGTCCGCAGGACGCCGCGCGTGCCCTGGTCGAACTCGCTCATCGCATCCGAGAGGTCGCTCAGCTCGGCCAACACGCGTCGCGCGCCAGAGAGGAATGCCTCGCCTGCGTCCGTGAGGGCGACATGCCGGCTCGTACGCTCGAAGAGACGAACGCCGAGCTCGTCCTCAAGATGCCGGATCGCGGCCGAAACGGCCGGCTGCGCGACATGGAGCTCGTTCGCTGCCCGCGTGAAGTTGCCGTGGCGGGCGACCGCGTCAACGAATTCGATCTGGCGGATATCCATGGCGCGCCACCCTCCGTGGGCTCCTGTCTCCCCAGTCCGTTGATCCGACTGCACCGTACTCCTCGGTTTCCGGTCGCGCACCCCGTGAAATCGTGCTTCTTGCGCGGACCGGCGCAGGAGCCAGTGGCGGCCTGCCCCTTGCGTCCAGGCGATAATCGACGCGATGAAAGCGGCCGGGATCCGGGTCCTGGGTGGGCCGATCGAACGGCTGGAGCTTCCGGCTCCACCCCCGCCCGACGGCAACGAAGTGCTGATCGAGGTCAGGGCCGCCGGGATCGGGAACTGGGACGACCTCGTCCGCACCGGTGCATGGGACGTTGGCACAATTCCGCCGATGGCTTTGGGCGTGGAGGCGGCCGGCGTGGTGCGTGCGATCGGTGCCACGCAGACGCGGTTCGCCCTGGGAGATGAGGTCCTCGTCCATTCCGTACCGCTTCGCCACCACGGGGCCTGGGCGGAGTGGTTCCTCGCTCCAGGTGGTCACGTGGCGGCCAAGCCGGCAGGCCTCGACTGGACCGTCGCGGGCGCACTCCCGGTGCCAGCTCTCACGGCCAGCCAGGTCGTCTCGCGCCTCGGTAGCGGGAGCGGCGACGAGGCGCTGATCCACGGGGCCGGCGGCGTGACCGGCGGGCTGCTGGTGGCGCTCGCGGCCGCGACCGGCTGTCGCGTCGTGGCCACCTGCTCGCCCCGCGCCTCAGGACGCGTCCGCGGCTACGGGGCGAGCGCCGTTGTTGATTACCACGCCGCTGACTGGCCTTCGCAGGCGCTGCGTGCCACGTCGGCGCGGTTCTCGGTGGTGATCAACGCGGTGCGTGGCGCCTCCGCAGCGCTGCTGCCGCTGGTGGCGGACGGGGGACGCCTGGCGACCATCACTGGCGACCCGCCGCAGGGCGAGCGGGGCATCCTGGTGGTCGACGCCTACGTCGCCCCGGATGGACCGACCCTCGAGGCCGCCGTGGGTCAGTTCGTCGCACGAAGCCTTGCCATCCCGATCGCCGGCATCTACGGCCTCGGCGACGCAGCCTTTGCTCTCGACACCGTCGCGACTGGTCGCGCCGAGGGGGCATGCGTGGTCGATCCACGGAAGTGACGGCGGCCGTCCGGGGCTACTGTGGCCTGTCGTGGCCCCTCGGAGCTCCCTTCCGCGCACGTTTCTCATCGGGGGAGGCCTTCTCGCCCCACGCGTCGGTGATCTGCTTGAACACCTTGCCCATCCCCGGACGCATCAGGGCGCGGCGCTCCGCCTCGGCCTCGCGGTCCCGCCGGCGGTCGCGCGCGGCCTCGCGTGGATCCAGGGCGTCGTCGAGGTCCTCATCGACCTCGTTGCCGTCCTCCGGCGCGTCCGGATCGAGCTCTTCGTCGGGGGCATCCTCGTTCACGGCGCCATCGTGGGCGTGCGCCTGATTGCCGTCAATCCCGTTGCGCGACGATCGAGAACGACAGCGGCACGCGCCCGCGTTCCTCCGGCCGCACGTCACGATGCCCGGCCCACCAGTCAACCGGGTGCTCCGCCACCTGCTCGAGGTGCAGGCCGGCGCGGAGCAGCGCCGTCACGATCTCGCTCAGCGTCCACGCCCGGGCGAACTTCCACGCCTGGTCGTCCTCGGGGACCGAGAGCCGGTCGATGTACTCGGGCGCCCAACCCTTCGAGGCCTCAGGCCCCGCGAAGTAGTCGTAATCGGTCAGCATCCAGTGCCCGTCGGCGTCGGCGTCGAACAGCCACTCCGCCGGGTGGCCGTCGAAGATCACGAGCCGCCCGGTGGGGGACAGGAGGCGCCGCAGCACGGCCGCCCACGCGTCGAGATCCTGGAGCCAGATGATCGCGCCGCGGCCCGTGTACACGAGGTCTCCGGTGCCGTCGAGCTCGTGCGGCGTGTCGAGGACGTCGCTCTCGATCCACCTGGCGGGCGCGCCCGTGGCTGCGGCGAGCCTCCCGGCGAGGTCGAGCATCCGCGGGCTGAAGTCGATGCCCACGACCTCGTCCGCGCCCAGGTTCCACAGCGAGAGCGTGTCTCGGCCACCGGCGCACTGGAGGTGGATTGCCCGGCGGCACCGGCCGTGGAGGTCGCCGATGAGGTCGGCCTCGACCGGCAGCAGGTTCGAGCCGCCCGACCGGATCAGCGCGACGGCCTCGTCGATCCACCCCTCGTATCGCTCGGCTGCCTCGTCCCACGCTGCACGGTTGGCCGCGTGCATCGCCCGGACGTCGGTGGTCTCGGCCGGCGTCGCAGGCCTGACGTTGCGGGTCTCGGCGGGGTCGACATCGCGCATACGGAGATGGTAGCGGCCGAGCGGGCGTCGACCGCCGGCCGGGATCCGACCACCGGGACCCGCCGCCGGGCCATGCGAAAGGCCGTCGCCCTCGCGACGGCCTCAGCGATCTGTGACGAAGGGCCTGCACGCGCTCGACCCTGCCGGGTCACGGGGCCGGTGTGGTCATCCCCGCGACCGCGCCTGACTGCCCGCCCTGGCGTCGCTCGATATGTTCCCCGCTCGGGGGACCGTCGCCGTGTTGGAAGCACCGCGCGATGCGTCTTCGCTCGCGGTCAACCGACGCCGAGCCTGCCAGCGTCGTTGCGAGCCTGGCCAACCAGCCGTTCGCATCGTCATGTCTCGGTGACCTCCCGGGGGACGACCTCCGAAGGGGAGGGTGGGTTGTCCAGACCATTATCACCCGGTCCGCAAGACGTCCTCGCCGAGGAGCTGTTGCCGTCGTGGGTGCTGCCTGGCAACACGCAGCCGCGCCGCGCTCCGGCCCGCCATCGGCGGTAGGCTCCGCCGAGGAGGTGATGCCGGTGACCGAAGCGCCCCATGTCGTCGATGATCTGCTCGCCGAGGTGGCGCCGCCGCCGCACGGGATCCTGAGCCTGACGATCCACGACGGCAACGATCTGCGGCTCGTGCTGTTTGGGTTCGCAACGGGCGAGGAGCTGTCCGAGCACACCGCCGCCCGGCCCGCCGTGGTCCACGTGCTGACCGGCGACGCCGATGTCACGGTCGGGGAGCTGCGGCGCTCGCTGGGCCCGGGTGCCTGGATCCACATGCCGGCCAATACGAAACACTCGATCCGGGCCAGGTCACCGCTGACGATGGCGCTCTACCTGCTGGGCGCCACCGCTCGCAGCACAGAGGTGGACGCGCGCGGGGGACCGGCGCCCGCGTGACGTCGCAGCTCCCGGTCCACAGCAGCTCCGACATCCACCTCGCGGATGCGTTCGGGATGCCGGGCTGCCCGCTGTGCGGCGAGCGCGCGCGAACCGAGGCGGCGTTCCTCGAGGCGATCCTCGCGGAGAGCGTCAACGACGTCGGGTTTCGAGCGGACCTGGACACCGCCCGCGGCTTCTGCGCGAGGCATTCCAGGGCGATCCTGGAGGTCGATCGACGCCGCGCCGGGAGCCTCGGGGCGGCGATCCTGCTCCGGGCGACGCTGCGGATCCGGCTGGCGGAGCTGGTTGCCGCACACAGGGCGGGCGGACGATCACGGTCGAAACGGCTCGATGCGTCGGCGCGCCCGCCGGCCTGTCCCGTCTGTGACCGGATGACGCGTACCGAGACCGGGCTGATCGAAGGTCTTGTCAGGCTGACCGCCGAGCCGCCGTGGGCCGAGGCCGTCGCGGCCGCACCGCTGTGCCTCGATCACCTGCTGCCGCTGATGCGGGCCGGGACGGGCGCACTCGTCTGGCCGGGGATCGAGGCGCGTCAGCTGGCCAGGCTGCATGACCTCGTGACCGACCTGGCGGGCTATGCGCATGCGTCGAGCCACGACCGGCGCCACCTTCTGACCGATGCGCATCGGGCGTCGGTGGATGCGGGCGCAGCGGTGCTATCCGGCACGTCCGGCCCCGCTGTCGGATCCGCGAGCCAGGCCGCCGATGCTGCGGCCGCCACCTCGCCGGTCGCGGGCCCGAGCGCCGTCGCCGTCCTGCTCACGGGCACCTACGGATCGGGCAAGACCACCATCGCGATCGAGCTCGTCGACGTGGCGAGCGCCGCTGGTGTGGGCGTGGCAGCTATCGACCTCGACTGGCTGGGCTGGTACGGCGCGGACCTGGGCCACGACGAGCACGAGGACCCCCGGATCACGTTCGCAAACCTGCGCGCCGTCCGCGACACGTACCTGCGCGCCGGGGTCGACCGGCTGGTGCTGGCCTACGCGCTCCCAAGTGCCGGGCAGCTCCAGGCGATCCGCGACGCCGTGTCGATGCCGGTCAAAGTGGTCCGGTTGGAGGTCCCGGCGGCCGAGATCGAGCGTCGGCTCACCGGCGACCCGAACGCGTCGCGCTCGGATGATCTCGCGGTCGCCCGCCGCTGGCTGCGCGACGGCACCGGCGTCGGGCTGGAGGATTCGACGCTTGCCGGCGACCGCTCCCCGACGGTCATCGCGCAGGAGATCGCGGACCTGCTCGGCTGGACGACGGCGTCGCCCGGACCGCCGGACGCCTGACCTGCCGCCGGGCATCCGCCGGCGCGGCTTTTTCCGGCCGCGCCTCAGCGCGTCGTCAGTGCGGCCACCACCAGCCCGTCGCGATCCTCGAACGAGAACCCGTGCTCCGCGAGCAGCTCATGCATCGGCGCGTTGTCCGGTGACAGCTGCGCGATAACGCGCCCGACGTGCTCCTTGCGGCTGACCGCGATGGCCGAGCGCACGAGCTGGGCGCCGATCCCGCGGCGCTGCCAGGCGTCAGAGACGATCAGGGTGAGGCTCTTGTCGTCGCTCGCATGCACGCGCGACAGCCGCGCGATGCCGGCGATGACCGGGCCGTCGGCCGTCGGCAGCTCGGCGACGAGCACGATCTCGCGGTCATAGTCGACGAAGCAGATCCGGGTCAGGCGCTCGTGGGCGGTCCGCTCGGCGAGGGCGAAATCGGTGCCATAACGGGCCTGGACGGTCTCGCGGGACAGCGCGGCATGGAACCGGGCAAGGCCCGGCTCATCCTCGGGCCGGATGGGGCGCACCTCGAACGGCACGCCGTCGCTGGTCACGTAGTCGCGCGCATAGTCGTGCGGGTACGGCCGGATCGCCAGCCGCGGCAGGTCGGCGTCATCGATGGTGGCCGGGTGAAGGACGACGCGGGCGTCGAGCGCGATGATCCGCTCGGGCGATGCCAGCAGCGGGTTGATGTCGATCTCGGCGATCCGGGGCTGCTCCGCGACCAGCTCGCTGAACCGGACAAGCAGCGCGGCGAGGACGTCGACGTCGATCGGCTTTCGACCCCGAACGCCGCGCAGCGCGCCGGCGATCTTGGTGTGCTCGATCAGGCGCCTGGCCAGGGTCGTGTTGAGCGGCGGAAGGGCAAGCGCGCGGTCGCGGAAGACCTCGACCAGCTGGCCGCCCATCCCGAACAGGAGGACCGGTCCGAACTGCGGATCGGGGCTGCTGCCCACGATCAGCTCGTAGCCGCTCCAGTTGATCATCGGCTGGATCGTGACGCCCTCGAAGTGCTCGGCGCCGGCCTTGGCCGTGACCGAGTCCCGGATCGTCTCGAACGCCTCGCAGACGGCCTCGGGCGTGCGCAGGTTGAGGACCACGCCACCCACGTCGGTCTTGTGGGTCACCGTCCGGCTGAGCAGCTTCGCGACCACCGGGTAGCCGATGTCCGCGGCAGCCGCACAGGCCTCCTCCGGGGTATGGGCAAGCTCGGTGTCTGTGATCGGGATCCCGTACGCGGCCAGGACTTTCTTGCTCTCGTACTCGGTGAGCAGGGTCCGGCCCTCGGCGCTGACCTCGGCGATGATCCGGTCGACCTCCTCGCGGAACTCGCCGCGCTCCGGAGCGACGGGCAGCGACGGCGTCTCGTACAGCGCCTTGAGGTTGTTCGCGTACCGCCACATGTGGTTGAACAGCACGCACGCCGTGTCCGGGTAGGCGAACGTCGGGATGCCGGCCGCGCGCAGGATCGCCGCGCCCTCCTCGACGTCCGCGCCGCCCATCCACGACGCGAGCACCGGCTTGCCCTCGATCCGGGCGTGCTTGACCAGCGCCCGGGCTGTGGCGGTGGGGTCGGTCATCGCCTGGGGCGTGAGGATCACCAGCAGGCCATCGGTCTCGGGATCCGCCGCGGCGACCTCGAGCGCCTTCGCGTACCGCTCGGGCGGTGCGTCGCCGATGATGTCGATCGGGTTGTTGTGGCTCCAGACCGACGGCAGCACCGCGTTCAGACGATCCATGGTCTCGGGCGTGAGCTCGGTGAGCTCGCCGCCGCCGGAGATCAGGGCATCGGTCGCGAGCACGCCCGGCCCGCCCGCGTTGGTCACGATCGACAGCCGCCGGCCCGCCGGCCGCGGCTGCTTGGCCAAGATCTCCGACACTTCGAACAGCTCGCTGATCGAGTTCACGCGCAGCACGCCGGCCCGCCGGAACGCGGCGTCCAGCACGTCGTCGGACCCGGTCAGCGAACCGGTGTGCGAGGCGGCGGCCTTCGCCGCCTGCGCGGTGCGACCGGGCTTGATCACGATGATCGGCTTGGTCAGCGCGACCTCGCGCGCGGACGACAGGAACGCCCGCGCGTCGCCGATGGTCTCCATGTAGATGACGATGCTGTCGGTGTTGGGGTCGTCGCCGAGATAGTCGATGACGTCGCCCCAGCCGACGTCGAGCATCGAGCCCAGCGACACGATCGAGCTGAAGCCGACGTCCTCGTGCGCGGCCCAGTCCAGGATCGCGGTCAGCAGCGCGCCCGACTGGGACACGAAGCCGACCCGCCCGGCCGCCGCGATCCCCGCCGCGAACGTGGCGTTGAAGCCGCCCACCGGGTTCATGATCCCCAGGCAGTTGGGGCCGACGACGCGGATCCCGTATCGGCGCGCCGCGGCGAGCACCTGTCGCTCGAGCTCGACGCCCGCCTCGCCGATCTCCTTGAAGCCGGCGCTGATGATGATCACGCCGCGGACGCCCGCCTCGCCGCACTCCTCGACCAGACCGGGGGCGGTTCCGGCCGGGGTCACGATCACGGCCAGGTCCACCGGCTCGCCGATCGCGCCGATCGACGGGTAGGCCTTGACGCCCAGGATCGCCGGGCGGGTCGGGTTGACCGGGTAGACGGTGCCGCCGAACGGCGATGACAGCAGGTTCCACAGGATCGTGCGCCCCACGGAGCCGGTCTTCTCGGTTGCCCCGATCACGGCGACCGACCGGGGATGGAAGATCGCGTCGAGCGGGTGGCGGTCGACGTGGAGGATGTCGGACGACGGGTCGGTGATCTTGGTTGCGAGCGACATCGGTGCAGGACCTCTGGTCGGGCGCCCCGGCGCGGGCGCGGCTGGGCGGCGATGGAAGACGCGACCTCCCACGCGGAGCGGCGGGTCGTGCGATGTCAAGGGTCGGCCAGGCGCCCGTCGATCACAAGGGGCCGGATGGCGAGTCGGCGGCCGATGCGGCCCCCGCGGAGGGGGCCGATCCGCCGGTGGTTCCCGGGACCGCGGCGCCGTCACCCGGGTCGTCCCGGGAACATGCGTCGTCAGCCGCCCGACACCGCGGGGATGACGTGGATGTCGTCGCCGGGCGAGACCGGCGCATCGAGACCGGATCGCTCGCCCGCGACGAACACGTTGAGGTGGGTCCGGATCGTCCGGCCCGGCATCGACCAGGCGATTGCGCAGCCCGGGCACACGCGCGTCGAGGTCGTCGATCACCTCGGCCAGCGTCCGTCCGCTGGCCGCCATTCGGCGCTCGGTTCCCGGAAACAGCGCGACCAGCGAACGTGGCAGGTGGACCACCACGCCGGGGACCGGGTCAGTCAACGACGGCGGCCTCGACGGACCAGACCGGCGGCAGGTTGTCGGCGAGGAGCGACCAGCTGTCCCCTTCGTCCGTGCTGCCGTAGACCTGGCCGGTGCTGGTCCCGAAGTACACGCCCACGGGATCGCGGTCGTCCACGGCCATCGCCTCTCGAAGCACGCCCAGGTAGGCGTCCTGCTGCGGCAGCCCGTCGCCGGCCCTGATCCAGGAGTCACCGCCGTCGTTGGTTCGCCACACGGCCGCACTGGCATCGGGCATGTAGCGGCCGCGGTCGGCTCCGTTGAGCGGGATCGTCCAGGCGGTCAGCGGGTCGCGGGGGTGGCTCGCCATCGGGAAGCCGAAGTCGGACGGCAGCCCGCTGCTGACCTCCTCCCACTGCAGCCCGCCGTTGGACGAGCGGTAGACGCCACAGTGGTTCTGCTGGTAGAGGTGCTCGCCGCCGTCGGCGGCCATGACCAGCTTGTGCACGCACTGCCCGAACTCGGGGTACCTGTCGGGGTGGAACTCCGCGCGGACGCCGCGGTTGCGGGTCTCCCACGTCCGGCCGCCGTCGCGCGTCTCGAACGCGCCGACCGCGGAGGCCGCGACCCACATCCGGTCGGGATCCTCGCGGTGGGGGACGATCGAGTGGAGGCACAGGCCGCCGGCCCCGGGCTGCCACTCGGGTCGTGTCGGGTGGTTGGTCAGCCCCTCGACGTGCTCC
Organism: uncultured Chloroflexia bacterium; assembly: GCA_963749705.1. GTDB lineage: Bacteria > Chloroflexota > Limnocylindria > Limnocylindrales > CSP1-4 > CAIXZV01. Next base: position 438,617 of record CAVVNQ010000015.1, read on the forward strand.
CACGTGCGCCCGCCGTCGGGACTCCGGAACAGGCCCGCCGGCTCGACGCCCGCGTAGACCACGCCGTGCGCGGCCGTGACGTTCCACACGGTCGCCACCTTGGGGCCTGCGTCGCCATAGCTGAGCCCCTCGCTCGAATGCGTCCACGTCGCGCCCAGGTCATCACTCCGCCAGACCGCGGGTCCGTACCATGGGCTGCCGCCGCCGGCGAACAGTGCGCCCGAAGCCGCGTCCCGGGTGACGTCGTGGATCGGCCACCCGTCGCACAACGGTCCGCGAAGCGACCACGACCGGCGGTCGGCGTCGCCGTCGAGGACGAAGGCGCCTTTGGGGGTTCCGAGCAGCAGCGCATGTCGCGTGGCCATCGAGTTCCTCCTGGCGGGAAGGGCCCGCCCGTCCGTGCGTCCGGACAGGGTACGACGAAGCGCCGCGCGACGAGCGACGAGCTTCGGCGACGAGCGACGAGCGTCGCGCGCCGATGCGTGCCCGGGCCGGCGACCGGCCCGTGATCAACCGGCCTCGCTCAGGCGATCCCCAGCCAGGCCGCCACCTGGTCGCGGGTCGGGATCCGGCCGGCCATCACGACCTCGCCGTCGATGACCAGCCCGGGCGTGGACAGCACGCCGCGCGCCGCGATCTCGGCGTAGTCCGTCACGTGACGGACCTCCGCGTCGAGTCCGGCGGCATCCACCACCTCGCGGACGACCTTCTCGACATGCTGGCACTTCTGGCAGCCGGATCCGAGGACCTCGATGACGTGCATGGTGATCTCCTTCAGGCGAGGAACAGGTTGAACCCGTAGCCGACGGCCAGGATGCCGGCGGCGACGATGACGACGAACACGGCCAGCAGCCGCGGCTTCATGACCCGCCGCAGGATGACCAGCTCCGGGAAGGACAGCGCCGTGACGGCCATCATGAATGCGAGCGCCGACCCGAGCGGGAGGCCCTTGCCCAGGAGCGCCTCGATCACCGGGATCGTGCCCGCCGCGTTGCTGTACAGCGGGACGCCGAGGGCCACCAGCGCCGGCACGGCGACGGGGTTGTCGCGGCCGCCGAGCTCCACGACGAGGTCCGTGGGCACGAACCCGTGGATCAGGGCGCCGACGGCGATCCCGGCCACGACGAACGGCCACACGCGGCGCACGATATCGACGGTGGATCGCCAGGCGTCCCGAAGGCGCTCGTCGAGCGTGGGCCGGACCGCGCCAATCCCCGCGCCCGCGCGGATCGTCCACACGTAGTCCTCGACATACCGCTCCAGGCCCAGCCGGCCGATGAGCAGCCCGGCGGCGATCGCGACGGTGAGGCCGGCGGCCATGTAGGCAAGCGCGATGCCGGGGCCGAACAGGCCCCACAGCAGGACCAGCGCGACCTCGTTGACCATCGGGCTGGCCACCAGGAACGCGAACGTGACGCCCAGCGGGACGCCGGCCTCGACGAACCCGATGAACAGCGGGACGGCCGAGCACGAGCAGAACGGCGTCAGGACGCCGAAGCCGGCCGCGGCGACGGTGCCGGGCAGGATCCCGCGGCCGGCGAGGGTCCGCCGGACACGCTCGGGCGACACGAACGAGCGCAGGAACGACACGACGGTCACGATCCCGGTGAGCAGGAGCATGACCTTGGGCACGTCGTAGACGAAGAACGCGAGCGCGTCGCCCGCCTGCGACCCGCGCTCGAGCCGGAGCCCCTGGTACGCGAGCCAGTCGGCCGCGGGCAGGTTGACCTGCCATGCGACGACCCAGGCGACCGCGGCCAGGGCGACGATGAGCCCCAGCGGGAGGTGCGGACGGCGGGCCGCGATGGCCGTCATCGCAGCACCTCGTCGAGCGCGGCGCGTGCCCCGGCCACGGCATCGGCGTCGCGCTCGTAGTACAGGAACCGCGCGTTCGCCTGGTGGCGGCTGGCCCGCACGAGGCCGGCGTCACGGAGCCTCGCCAGGTGGTTGCTGACGTTGTTCTCCCGCGCGCCCAGCGTCGCCGCAAGCTCGCACACGCAGTGCGGCCCGCCGGCGAGCAGGTGCAGGATCCCGGCCCGTACCGGATCGGCGAGCAGGGCCGCAGCCGCAGACGCGGCGGAGACGTCGGGCGCCGGCAGGTCCAGCCGGGGCGTGGGGATCACGGGCAGCTCTGTGGTCATGCGTGAAACATCTCACGCTGCGCTGAGATGTCGGATGGGCCGTTGGGTCACGACCCGGCGATCCGGATGGCCCGCCGCAACCCGGGACCGCGGGCCGTTCAGGTGACCGATGACCCGTACCTTATAAGTGTCGATGACATATACCAGCAGTACACACATGCATGGTGCATGAATATCTCGAGACATGCGCGAGGTTCGATGGGCGAATGAGCGAGATCGACCAGATCCAGACGTCGCTCCTTCGCGCGCTCGCCAGCCCGCACCGGCTGCGGATCGTCCAGCTGCTGGGCGAGCGGCCGCACGAGGTCAACGAGCTGGCCCGCGAGCTCGGCATGGGGCAGGCGACGGTCTCACAGCACCTGGGCTCGATGCGGGCCGTCGGGCTCGTCGAGGCAACCCGAGACGGCCGCTCCGTCCGATACGGCCTGAGCGACCCCGAGATCCTCGCCGCCTGCGAGCTCATGCGCGCCGTCCTCGTCCGCCGCCTGTCATCGATGGGCGATCTCGCCAGCGCCGCCGGGCGCGCCACACCCACGACGGATCTCCCACGACGCGAGCCCGTCACCCCCAGCCAGGTAGGTCATCCGTGAGCGACACCCTGTCCATCGTCCTGTTCTCCGGCACGGCAGACAAGCTGCACGCCGCCGCGACGCTCGCCGCGGGCGCGGCAGCCATGGACCGCCCGGTCAACATCCTGCTCCAGTACTGGGCGCTCGACGCGTTCCGGTCCGAGCGGATCGAGGCGGACCAGGGCCTCGCCTTCGACGCGGGGGCACCCGGCAGGACCAAGCCAGTGGCGGGCACGGCCGCGATCCCCTGGCTCGAGACGTTCCGGATGGCCAAGGAGCTGGGCGAGGTCTCGATCCTGGCCTGCGCGGGGTCGCTCGAGGTGCTGGGCATCGATGCCACGACGCTCGACCCGCTGGTGGACGACTCCGGTGGGATCGCCACATTCCTCATGGCCGCCGAGGGCGGCCAGGTCCTGTTCATCTGACAGCTCCGTTCGGAGCGCAAGGCAAGGAGCACCGTTCATGGCCGACGCGGAAAAGCTCGTGTTCATGGTGACGCACGGGCCGGACCATCCGGAGCACGCGACGATCCCGTTCGTGATGGCGGGGGCCGCGCTGGCGTCCGACGTCGCCGTCGTGCTCGGGTTCCAGGCCAACGGCGTCGAGCTCGTCAGGCGCGGCGTCGCGGAAACGGTCGCGGCCGACGGGTTCCCGCCGCTGGCCAAGCTCCTCGACGACGTCCGGGAGCTGGGTGCGCAGCTGCTCGTCTGTGGCCCCTGCATCAACAGCCGCGGCATCGTCGCGCCGGACGACCTGGTCGCCGGTGCCGAGGTCGTGGCCGCCGGCCGCTTCGTGGCCGAGATCACGTCCGCTACCAACAGCCTCGTCTACTAGGAGATCGAATTCCGATGACTGCAACGCTTACCGAACTCGAAGGCATCACCGCCGCCAAGGTCATCGACGCCCGTGGCGCCGCCTGCCCCGGCCCGCTGCTCGAAGCCAAGAAGGGGATGGGCACCGTTCCCGTCGGGTCCGTGATCGAGATCCTGTCCACCGATCCGGTCACCAAGACCGACATCGGCGCCTGGTCGGCCAAGGTCGGCCATGACTTCCTCGGCACCCTCACGGCCGATGGCTACGACCGCGTGTTCGTCATTCGCCGCAAGTAGCCAGCCCGATGGTCCCGCGGGCGTTCACCACGCCCGCGGTCGACCCGATCGATCCAGGAGTCAGCGTCTGATGACAGCCCCCGTCGAGACCGAGCCGCGAGCCTCCGGAGACACCTTCGTCCCCAGGATCCTCGTGTTCTCCACGAACAACATCTCCGACCCGGGGATCGACCTGGCCGGCAGCTCGCACATGCACTACTCGCCGGGCGTCGACGTCATCGGCCTGCCGTGCACGAGCGGGATCCGTCCGTCGTGGATCCTGCACGCGCTGCAGACCGGGTTCGACGGCGTGTTCGTCGCGTCCGACGGCGACGAATGCGCCTACCTGCCCGACTGCGCCGAGCGCTCGTCTCGGATCATGAGCGAGTCGCAGGCGACTGCGTGAGCTCGGGATCGATCCCAGCGGCTGCGGATGGCAGCCATCTGCTCGGTCTGCGCCGAGCCATTCACACGGCACGTCCAGGGGTTCTCGACGGCCCTGGTGGCGCTCGGACCGGCGGTGGCGAGGTGACTGCGATGACCCAGACGACCCAGGCCTGCGCCGCTCCGGGACCGACGAGGAGCGCTACGACGTCCTCGTCGTGGGCAGTGGCATCGGCGGCATGGAGTCTGCCCTCAAGCTCGGCGACATGGGCTACAAGGTCCTGCTGGTCGAGAAGGAGGCCAGCGTGGGCGGGAAGATGATCCTGCTCAGCAAGGTGTTCCCGACCCTCGACTGCGCGAGCTGCATCTCGACGCCCAAGATGGCGGCGACGATCCATCACCCGAACATCACCGCCATGACCTACAGCCGGGTGGACGGGATCCGGCGGTCGGCCGACGGCCGGTTCCACGCCTCGGTCACCCAGAAGGCGCGCTACGTCGACGAGGCGACCTGCACCGGCTGCGCGAAGTGCGAGACCGCGTGCACGGTCGCCGTGCCCGACCAGTTCAACGCCGACCTCGTGGCCCGCCGGGCCGCCTACATCGCGTTCCCGCAGGCGGTGCCCAAGAAGGCCGTCATCGACCGCGCCGGCAGCTCGCCGTGCTCGTTCGCCTGCCCGGCCGGGATCCAGGCGCACGGCTACGTGTCGCTGATCCGGAGCGGCGAGTACGAGAAGGCGTATCGCCTGGTGCTCGACGCGACGCCGCTCGTGGGCACGCTCGGGCGGGCGTGCTACGCGCCGTGCGAATCGGAATGCACCCGCGGCTCGCTCGAGGGCACGCTGCCGATCCGGCGGCTCAAGCGCTTCGTGTCCGACGCGCACGATGCCACGGGCGATGGCCCCGGGATCGAGGTCGCGCCGCCCAATGGTCGCAGGGTCGCCATCGTGGGCTCCGGCCCCGCCGGGCTGACCGCGGCCTGGCAGCTCGCCCGCAAGGGATACGGCGTGAAGATCTTCGAGGCGGCCCCCGAGCCCGGCGGCTACCTCCGGCTCGCCATCCCGTCGTACCGCCTGCCCGAGGCGGTCGTGGAGCGCGACATCGACAACGTGCGAGCGATCGGGGTCGAGATCGCGACGAGCTCGCCCGTCCGCGACCTCGAGGGCCTCAAGACTGACGGGTTCGATGCGGTCCTCGTCGCGACCGGCACCAACCGCTCCACGAGCCTGGGTGTGCCGGGCGAGGACCGCCTCGGGGTGCTGGGTGGAACCGACTTCCTGCGCAAGGTCAAGCTCGACGAGCCGCTGGACGTCGCCGGCCGCCGCGTGGTCGTCGTCGGCGGCGGCAACGTCGCCATGGACGTCGCGCGAACCGCGCGCCGCCTCGGCGCCGCGTCCGTGACCGTCGCCTACCGGCGTGGCCGGGACGAGATGCCCGCCCACCACGTCGAGGCCGACGACGCCGAGAAGGAAGGCGCCGTGTTCAGCCTCCAGGTCACCCCGGCCGAGGTCCTGGGTGACGAGAACGGCGCCGTCAGCGGACTGCGCTGCACCCGGATGGCGCTCGGCGCGCCCGATGCCTCCGGTCGCCGAAGCCCCGAGCCCATCCCGGGCAGCGAGTTCACGCTGCCGTGCGAGATCATCGTGAGCGCGATCGGGATGAAGGCCGACACCAGCGCCTTCGCCGGTGGGCTCGCCACGAGCCCGCGCGGCCTCCTGGTCGCCGACCCGGCGACCTGCCAGACCGCGACGCCCTTCATCTTCGCCGCCGGCGACGTCGTCCACGGGCCGACCGACATCACGCGCGCCGTCGGCGAGGGCCGCCGGGCGGCGCACATGATCGACCGCTGGCTCACCGGCGGCATGCTCGACGGCTTCGACGACCGGCTGCCGGTGGTCGACAAGGAGCAGGTGCTGGCGCGCCAGAAGACCTACTCGCTGCGACGCCCCGCGTCCGAGGGCACCACCCTGGTGGCGGCGCCAACCGATTTCCGCGAGGTGGAGGCGCCGCTCAGCGAGGCGGAGGCCCGCGAATCCGCCGGGCGCTGCCTGGACTGCGCCGTGTGCTCGGAGTGCTCCGAGTGCGTGGCCGCGTGCCCGGTCGACGGCTGCATCGACCTCCACGCTCGCGACAAGCAGCACGATGTCGAGGTCGGCGCGGTCGTCGTGTCGACCGGCTTCAAGCTGTTCGCCGCGGACCTCAAGCCGGAGTACGGCTTCGGCCGGTTCAAGAACGTGATCACCGGGATGCAGATGGACCGCCTGCTGGCGCCCACCCGGCCGTTCAACACGATCCTGCGCCCGGGTGACGGCAAGGTGCCGGACCGGATCGCCTACATCCTGTGCACCGGGTCGCGCGACGAGACGGTGGGCAACCCGCTGTGCTCGCGCTTCTGCTGCATGTACTCGATCAAGCAGAACCAGCTGCTCATGGGCGCCCTGCCGCTGGCCGACGTGACTGTCCACTACATGGACATCCGGGCGCCTGGCAAGCGCTACGACGAGTTCTACGAGCAGGCGAAATCGATGGGCGCCAACTACGTCAAAGGCCGCGTCGCCGACGTCCGGGAGCTGCCCAACGGCGACCTCGTGCTCAAGTACGAGGACATCGAGAACGGGGGCGGCATCGTCGAGGCCGAGTACGACCTGGTCGTGCTGGCCGTGGGCGTGCAGCCCAACCGCGATGCGGAGCAGCTGTTCGAGGTCGAGGAGCTGTCGCTCGACGAATGGAACTACGTGGACGAGCCCGAGGAGGACCTGAACCCCGGCCAGACGAGCATCCCGGGGGTCTACGTGGCGGGCGCCGCGTCGGGCGCCAAGGACATCGCCGACTCGATCCTCCACGCCGGCGCCGCGGTCGCCCAGGTGGCCGCCCACCTCGAGGCCACCAGGGTCGAGACCCTGGAGATCGAGATGGTGCCGGCATGAACCACGAGGACCTGCGCTCAACGGCCGCTCAACCGAGTCCGGCCCAGGGCGACAACGCCGACATGGACGGCCCCACGGGGCGCCGCATCGGGGTCTACGTCTGCCACTGTGGCGGCAACATCTCCGACTACGTCGATGTCGAGAAGGTCATCGCGGACATCAGCGATGCCGGCGATGTCGTGGTTGCCAAGCACGAGATGTTCGCCTGCTCCGACGCCACCCAGAGCGACATGGTCGCCGACATCGAGGGCAACGCGCTCGACGGCCTGGTCGTCGCGTCCTGCTCGCCCAAGCTCCACACCTACACGTTCCGCGGCGTCGCCTCGCGTGCCGGGCTCAACCCCTACGAGTACACCCAGGTCAACATCCGGGAGCAGTGCTCGTGGGTCCACACCGACGACCCGGCGGGTGCCACCGAGAAGGCGACCGCGCTGGTTCGCGCCGGGATCTCCCGGACGCGGAACACGGTGCCGCTCGTGCCGCTCGTGGTCGACACCATTCCCCACACGCTCGTCATCGGCGGCGGCATCGCGGGCCTGCGCACCGCGGTCGGCCTCGCCGACATCGGCCTCAAGGTCACGCTGGTCGAGCGCGAGGACGTGCTCGGTGGCTGGGTCGGCCGGTTCGGCCCGATGTTCCCCCACGATCGCGACGGTCGCGAGCTGGTGGCCACGCTGGTCGCCGAGATCCGCAAGCGGCCGTCGATCACCGTCCTCACCGGCGCGGAGATGGTCGGCAAGGCCGGCAGCTTCGGCAACTACGAGGCGACCATCCGGATCGGTGGCGAGGGCGCCGGCACGATCCAGGTCGCCGTCGGATCGATCGTCGTCGCCACCGGCTTCGACAGCTATCAGCCCGAGGCAGGGGAGCTCGGCTACGGGATCGAGGGCGTCGTCACGTTGCCCGAGTTCAAGGAGCTCGTCGACGGATCGAGCGGCCCGCTGGCGTGGCACGGGCGACCCGTCCGCAGCGTCGCCTACGTGTACTGCGTGGGCAGCCGCGGGACCGCCGGGTGCGCCAACGCCTACTGCTCGCGGTTCTGCTGCGCGGCAACCGTCCAGACCGCGGTCCAGGTCTCCGGGCTCGATCCGGCGATCCGCCAGTACCACCTCTACCGGGACATGCGGACGTACGGCAAGTTCGAGCCGCTGTACACCGAGGCGCGCAAGGCCGGGTCCGTGTTCCTCAAGTTCGGCGATGACGCTCCGCCGGCCGTCGAGCGGCGCGAGGATGGCGGCCTCACGGTCACCGTCACCGACCTGCTGACCGAGCGCACGGAGCTCGCGCTGCCCGTCGACCTTGTCGTGCTCGTCACGGGCATGGTCCCACGCGACAATCACGACCTGGTGGACGTGCTCAAGCTGCCCGCCGGCACCGATGGCTTCTTCAACGAGATCCACCCCAAGCTCCGCCCCGTGGAGACCGTCGTGGACGGGGTCCTGATCGCGGGTGCGTGCCAGGGTCCCAAGACCTCGTCGGAGTCCGTGGCCTCGGGCCTGGCGGCCGTGACCCAGAGCGCCGCGGTGCTCAAGAAGGGGTTCACGGAGCTCGACCCGCTGGTCGCGATCGTGGATCCGGACACCTGCACGGCGTGCGGCGATTGCCTGACCGCCTGCCCGTACGACGCGATCTCGATGGCCGAGGAGGGTGACCGGCACTTCGCCGTGATCAGCCCCACCGGCTGCAAGGGATGCGGAGGCTGCGTCCCGATGTGTCCTGAGAATGCCATCGACCTGCTCGGCTATACCGACGCCCAGGTCACCGCGATGATCGAGAGCCTGGTGGAGGTACCGGCATGACGAACCCGAACGGCAGGGAGGTTCGCGAGGTCGTTCGCGACGAACCGGTGATGCGGGGTCGGATCCTCGCCGCGCTCCACGACGGCCCGCTGACCGTGCCCGAGATCGCCGCCGCGATCGACGCACCCACGCACGAGGTGGTGTTCTGGGTCATGGGCATGCGCCGCTACGGCTGGCTGGCCGAGATCAAGGCCACGCCCGTGGACGGCTACTTCCAGTACGAGCCCACCGGGCGGGTGTCCTGATGACCGCCATCGCAGAGCCGGTCGCCACCGCAGCCACCCGAGTGGACACCGGGCTCTACCCGGACCTCCAGCGCTTCGGCGCGACGGACATCAGCGCCTGCTTCAGCTGCGGGACCTGCACGGCGATCTGCCCCCTGTCGAAGACGGATTCGGCGTTCCCGCGCCGGATCATCCGCTACGCGCAGGTCGGCATGAAGGACGCGCTCCTGTCGAGCAAGGAGCTGTGGAGCTGCTACCAGTGCGGCGAATGCGCCGAGACGTGCCCCACGCAGGCCGATCCCAGCGAGTTCATGGCGGCCGCTCGCCGGTACGCGATCGCGAGCTACGACCGGACGCGGATCGCCTGGACGATGTACACGCGCCCCGTCGGCGCCATCGTGCTGGCGGTCCTCCTGGCGGCGTTCTTCGCCCTGTTCATGTACTCGGCCCACGGGCCGCAGAGCGGCGAGTCGCTGGCGATCTTCGAGTTCATCCCCGAGGAGCTCATCCACAACACCGGCATCGTGGTGATGATCCTGGTGGTCCTTGCCGGGCTGGCGGGGATCGCGAGCATGGCCCGCGCGATCGCCAGGCGCGAAGGCGTTGGGCTGCGGACCGTGTTCGGCAGCCGGGCGGCGGTTCGCCGCTCCGCTCACGCCGCCTGGGTGGCGATCGGCCGGGAGTCCCTCGGCCAGGTCCAGTTCCGTGCCGAGTGCGACGCGGACACGACAGGCGTGCCCTGGTACCGGCGCCGAGGCCTCGTCCACGCTCTGACGGTGTGGGGCTTCATCGGCCTGCTCGCCGCCACCGGCCTCGACTACGGACTGGCGCTCATCGGCATCAAGGAGACCGGCGCGCCGGTGCCGGTGTGGTACCCGATCCGCCTGCTGGGCACGGTCGCGGGCTTCATGCTCGTGTACGGCGTCACGGTGCTGATCATCGACCGCTACCGGAAGGCGAACCGGTCGGTCACCCGGTCGACGATCGCCGACTGGATGCTCCTCGGCCTGCTGTGGGTCACCGGCGTCACGGGCTTCGTCCTGGAGCTCGCGCTGTACCTCCCGAGCGCGCCCGCCTGGGGCTACTGGGTGTTCCTGGTCCACGTCGCCGTCGCCCTCGAGCTCGTGCTGCTCGCACCGTTCATGAAGCTCGCCCACGCGGTCTACCGGCCGGTTGCGCTGTTCTTTGCCGCGCTGGCCGACCAGCCCGGGGAGGAAGCCGCTTGACCAACGCCGCCGACACACCCATCCCGGCTGCGCGCTGAGCGGGCCGGCCCGGCCACCGAGGAGACCAAGATGACCCAGACCCTCCCGCAGGTCACGCACGACAACCACGAGCGACTCCTGCACCACGTCAACCAGATGCCGGAGATCGGCGATTCGCTGCTGGCCGCGCCCGCGGACCGGGTGCGGACGCAGCTCCAGGAGCTGGGCACGTTCCTGAATGCCACGCTGCTCCCGCACGTGACGGCCTCCGAAGCCTCGATCTACCCGGAGCTCGAGCGGATGATGCAGAACCGGCACTCGATGACGCCGATGCGCCGCGAGCACGACCAGATCCGCCTCCTGGTGGCCGAGATCGTGAAGCTGTCCGCGGACCTCGATACCCGCCACGTCACCATCGGCCGCGCGATCGCGCTGCGGCGCGTCGTGTTCCAGCTCTACGCGCTGCTCAAGGTGCACCTCGCCGAGGAGGAGACGTACATCCGGCTCGTCGAGCAGGGCGTCACCGCCGACGTGAACGAGCTCCTCGCGGAGGCGATGGCACACCCCGCGGTCCCGGAGGCCTGACCCGGGTGACCGGTCCGGTCGCCCGACCGCGGCGCGATCCTCGCCCGGTTATAGTCCAGCGGCATATGGGTGCCACGAGCCGCGCTGCGCAACCCGCCGACGCCATCGGGGATGTCGAGGAGGAGGAGGCCGCCTCCGGAGGCGGCAAAGCCGCGTCCGACGAGACGGCGCCCCGGATCGCATCCGGCGTCGACGAGGCCGGCATTCCGATCCACCGCGGCTGGGCGCCGCAGGGCGGGCACCACCGCTGGATGGAGCCGTTCGTGCTCGCGATCCTGGCCGGCGGCGGTGCGCACGGCTACGCCATCATCGGCGACCTGGGCCAGATGGGGATCACCAACGGCCCGGTGGACGTCGGCCAGGTCTACCGGACCCTGCGCGATCTCGAGGAGACGGGCCAGGTCCGGTCGTCATGGTCGACCGAGGGCACCGGTCCGGCGCGCCGCGACTACGAGCTCACGCCGGCCGGGTACGCGACGCTCGACGAATGGGCCGCCCTGATGAAGGAACGCGCCCGCCTGATCGCGGAGTTCGACGCCCGCTACCTCGAATGGGTCGCGGTACCCAGGAAGTAGGGTCCGTCGTGCTCGCCGCGGCGGTGTGCGCCTACTAGAGCAGCTGCGTCATCGCGTGGTCGATCCCGCGGGCGAGCGCGTCCTTCTGCTCATCGGACAGGTGCTGCTCGAGGACGCCGACGTACAGCTCCTCCTCGGCGATGTGCACCTTGAGGATCGAGTACAGCCGGTAGAGCGCCCGCCGGAGGGCCAGCGCCTCCACGCCCGTGAGACGGCAACCCTCGACGTGCTGCCGGTAATGGCCGAGCTCCTCGATCAGGCCGCGCATGGCGCGGTGCTCCTCGCGCATCGGCGTCATCGAGTGCCGGCCGCCCATGAGAGTCTCGAGCTGCCCGTACAGCAGCGTCTCGAACGTCTCCATCTGGGGGATGAGCTGGCGCGTGATGATGAGGTACTCCTCCTCGAACACGCCGTGGATCGCCTCGCAGTCCACCTCGCCGATCATCTCGGCCAGCACGCGCAACTGGTCGACATGGGGCATCAGGCGTGCGTTGTGATCGTTGCTGGTTGCCCGGAGGGACAGCATCTGGGGCAGCTCCTGAAGGGTCGCGGCATCGGGGGCGACGGCTCGACGATCGCACCAGTGTCGCCGGTTTCGACAATGCCGGGTGTCACGTTGGCGGGACCGGACGGCCCGGTCCGCCTGCGTCGCGCCAAACGGCGCCGCCCGCCCCATCTCCGGCCGCAGTTCCCGTGCTTGACCTTCGAGCCACTTGAAGGTCTACGCTGTGCGACATGGATGTACCGGGAGGCCGCGGGGGCATGCGCGTATCCGAGCTCGCCCGTCGCGCCGGCGTCGCGGCGTCGGCCGTGCGCTGGTACGAGACGTCGGGGGTTCTGCCGCATCCCGACCGGGCGGGCAACGGCTACCGCACGTACGGGGAGGCCGATCTCGCCCGGCTCCGCCTGGTCGTCGCGCTGCGCAGCCTCGGGCTCGTGCCCGCAGAGGCCGGGCGGCTGGCAGGGCTGTGCCTCGAGCACGGCGCCATCGACGCCGGGCTGGCCCCGGTCCTCGCCGAGCAGCGACGGGTCATCGCCCGGAGACGGGATGACCTGGACCGGCTCGAGGGCCAGCTGCTGGATCTCGAGATGACGATCGCGGCCGCCGGCCGCGCTACCCGCAGGGAGGTATCCGTGGCCCCGATCCGCGTGCTGTTCGTGTGCACCCATAACTCCGCGAGGAGCCAGATCGCCGAGGCGCTGCTCCAGCGCTACGGCGGTGCCGATTTCGAGGTGAGCTCGGCGGGGACCGAGGCGACCCGCGTCAACCCGTTCGCGATCCGCACCCTGGCGGAACAGGGGATCGACTGGTCGGCCGCCCGCAGCAAGGTGATCACGGAGTTCCTCGACCAGCAGTTCGATTACGTCATCACGGTCTGCGACCGCGCCCGCGAGACGTGTCCCGTGTTCCCGGGCTCGACCAACACGCTCCACTGGGGGCTGGACGACCCGTCCGAGGTCGAGGGCACGGACGAGCAGCGGCTGGCCGCGTTCCGGCGCACGGCGATGGAGGTCACCAGCCGCCTGCGCCCGTTCATCGAGGTTGCCCGGCGAGCGGCCGGCCGTGCGCCGCGCGCGGCCGCCGCCGGCTGATCGCCCTCCGTCTCGACGGCAGTCACGCCGGGGTGGGAGACTGGGCGCCACACTCCGGGGCCGCAGCAGCGAGGACGTCGATGGCCGAGCCGCATCCGCTCGTCGCCCAGCTGCGCTTCGCGCGCTCGGAGTTCGAGCGCGGCATCCGCGACGTCCCGGAGGCGCACGCCCGGATCCGCCTGGGTCCGATGAATTGCCTCAGCTGGAACATCGGGCATCTCGGCGCCCACGAGCAGCGCCAGTTCCTGACCCTGGCCCAGGGCCTGACGCCGTTTCCCGACATCGAGCGCGAGTTCTCCTATGGCGCCCCGGGTTCGACCCCCGATCCTTCGCGCGTGCTCGACGCGTGGCATGCGATCACGGCCGCAGCCGATCCGTGGCTCGATTCGCTGACCACGCAGGCGCTCCAGGGGCATCCCGTCCGCGACGGCCGGACCATGCGGCGCACCGTTGGCAACATGCTCCAGCGCGCCATCTACCACTACTGGTTCCACACCGGCGAGAACCTCGCGATCCGGCAGCAGCTGGGCCACACCGGGCTGCCCGAGTTCGTTGGTGCCCTCGACGACGAGGCACCGTATCGCCCGGACGGGCCGGCGTGACGGGCGCCGCGAGACGCGCGCGGGGCCGAGCGCGATGAACGGATTGGCAGCGCCCTTCACCGGCTTCACGCCGGAGGCCATCCAGTTCCTGGCCGACCTCGCCCAGAACAACGATCGGGCCTGGTTCCAGCCGCGCAAGGCCGACTACGAGCGGCTGCTCCGGGACCCCATGGCGGCCCTCATCGAGGCGCTCGCGGAGCGGCTCGCGGCGCGCGGGATCCCCCTCGACGCGGACCCGAAGCGCTCCCCGTTCCGCATCTACCGCGACACGCGCTTCAGCCGGGACAAGTCGCCGTACAAGACGGGCGTCGGCGCGAGCTTCGCCTGGCTCGGGCAGCCCGCCGCGGGCGGTGACTCCACGCCACCCGCCGAGCGGGGGAGCGGTGGCTACTTCCATTTCCAGCCGGGCGAGATGTTCGTTGGCGGCGGCATGTGGATGCCCGACAGGCACCGGCTGGTGGCCTTCCGGCAGGCGGTGGTGGCGGAGCCCGAGCGCGTGCGGGCGGCGCTCGAGGACCCGGGCTTCGTCGCCTGGTTCGGCGAGGTCAGGTGCCACGAGGCGCTGCGCCGCATCCCGCCCGGCTTTCCGAAGGACCACCCGATGGCCGACCTGTTCCGCTGGAAGGACGTGGTCTTCGGACGGCCGCTCGCGGACGCGGAGGTGTGCGACCCGGGCCTGCCCGACCTGCTGGCCGATGGATTTGCGGCGGCGGTCCCGGTGTTCCGGTTCCTGGCGACCCTCGGCTAGGGATCCGCCGCCGCCGAACGCAGGCGGGCGTTCGGCCCATTTCGCCGGCTCGCTGCGTGGCATGATCAACCGATGGACCCCTTGGCCCCGGTCACGGTCCCGCCCACACCGGGCGAGGTCGCGCGCCGCGTCCGCGGCCTGGGTGGCGTGCCGTGGCGCCGCCTGCTGGGCTACCTGCGTCCGCACCTGCTCCCGTTCTCGGTGGCGATCGGCGGGTTGCTGCTGGGGTCCGGCCTGGCGCTCATGGTGCCGCTGGTCGTCGCCGGGCTGGTCACCTCGGTCATCGCCGGCGGTGACGCCGCGGGGCTCGACCGGCTGCTCGTCGGCCTGGTCATCCTGTTCCTCGCCCAGTCGCTGGGCGGGTTCATCCAGTCCTACCTGCTGGGCGTGGTGGGGGAACGGGTGGTGGCGCAGCTCCGCAGCGAGCTGTTCGCGAGGCTGGTGACGCTGTCGCTGGACTTTCACGCGCGCAACCGGGTGGGCGAGCTGGTCTCGCGGCTGTCGAGCGACGTGACGCTGATCCGGACCCTGCTCACCCAGACGACCACGGCGCTCCTGTCGTCGCTGATCGGGCTGATCGGGGCGATCGTGATCCTGTTCACGCTCAGCCCGATGCTGCTCGCGATCGCGCTGGTCCTCGCGCCGGCGCTGATCTTCGTCGCGCTCGTGTTCGGTCGCCCGCTCCAGCGGGTGAGCACCGAGGTCCAGGATGCGATCGCCCGGAGCACCGCGACCGCCGAGGAGGCGCTGTCCGGGATCCGCGTCGTCGAGAGCTACGTCCGCGAGGCGTGGGAGGTCGAGCGATACCGGGCCGACCTCACGGGGGTCGTCGCGGCCGGCTCGCGGCTGGCGCTGTGGCGGGCCGGGTTCGGCGGGTTGATGGGCTTCCTGGGCTACGGCGCGATCGCGGTGCTGCTGTGGTTCACCGGGCACCGGGTGATCGAGGGCACGCTGGGCATCGGGACCCTGACGGGGTTCCTGCTGTACGGGGTCACGATCGGCGCCAGCCTGGCCACGATCGCCAGCCTGTACGGCCAGTTCCGCGAGGGAACCGGCGCGGTCGCGCGCGTGTTCGAGATCATCGACACCGTGCCGACCATCGTCGACGCGCCCCACGCGACAGCCATCGGGCCGGTCGCGGGCCGGATCGCGCTCGAAGGCGTGACGTTCAGCTACGACGGCAGCCGTGCGGTCGTCCGCGAGCTCACGCTCGACATCGCCCCGGGCGAGGTGGTCGCGCTGGTGGGGCCGTCCGGGTCGGGCAAGACGACGCTGGTCGGGCTGCTGCCCCGACTGTGGGACGTGAGCTCGGGCACGATCCGGATCGACGGGCATGACATCCGGGACGTCACCACCGCCAGCCTGCGCAGCCAGATCGGGCTGGTGCCGCAGGAGGCGACCCTGTTCGGCGGCTCGGTGGTCGACAACATCCGGTACGGACGCCCGGACGCGTCCGACGACGAGGTTCGCGCGGCGGCTCGCGCCGCGAACGCCCACGACTTCATCAGCGCGATGGCGCTGGGCTACGAGACGCCGGTCGGCGACCGTGGCTCCCGGCTGTCGGGCGGCCAGCGCCAGCGGATCGCGATCGCGCGGGCCATCCTCAAGGACCCGCCGATCCTGCTGCTGGACGAGGCGACGAGCTCGCTGGACAACGAATCGGAGCGCCTCGTCCAGGAGGCGCTGGACCGCCTGATGAACGGCCGGACGACGATCATCATCGCCCACCGGCTGTCGACGGTCCGCGGCGCCCACCGGATCGCCGTCCTCGACGACGGCTGGCTGGCCGAGCTGGGCACGCACGACGAGCTGATGGCCCGTGACGGGATCTACGCGCGGCTGTACCGGCTCCAGTTCACGGAGCGTGCGTCGCCCGCAGTCGAGGCGGGCGATCCGAGGCGGGCCACGCTGGCCGGCGCCGATCTCGCCGGCTGAACGGCGCTATTCCGGTGCGCCCCGGCACCGCTGAAAGACGGATGCAATGTTCCGCCGATCGGCCCACGATCGACGGTGAAGCGGATATGCAACAAGGACGGACAGGCCTTCGGGGGACAATCGACACCCACGTCCCCAGCCCACCGGCGGATGAGCGCGAGCCGGTGGCCCCAGGAGGAATCGCATGCGTCCCAGAACCAGTCGTGCAGGGATCCGGAAGCGAACCACGCTTGCCCTGATCGTCGCGGGGATCTTCGCCGCCCAGGCGGGCGCGGTCTCGGCCGCGAATGGTCAATCAAGCTCGCACAGCCAGTCCTGGCAGAACTTCGATCACGTGTTCGTGATCATGATGGAGAACACCGGCTCGGACAGCCTGATCGGCAACACGGCAGACGCGCCGTGGATCAACCAGGCCGTCGACACGTACGGGTTTGCCAGCAACTATTACGGCGTGACGCACCCGAGCCAGCCGAACTACGTCGCGGTGACATCCGGATCGACCCAGGGGGTGGCCGATGACAACGACGCCACCGTCGATGCCGTGAACATCGTCGACCAGCTGGAGTCGCACGGGAAGACCTGGACCGACTATCAGCAGGCGCTGGACCTGTGCAACGGCGACAAGCTCGCCCATTCATGCGGGGCGCACGGCACGATCGACCAGGACCTGTACGAGCGCAAGCACAACCCCTTCGTCTCGTACCTGGACGTGCAGAGCAACGATGCCCGGATGGCAAATGTCGTGGACTACTCACAGCTGGCCACGGACCTCGCCAGCGGCACGGTCGCGAACTACAGCTTCATCGCCCCCGACCAGTGCCATGACATGCACGGGCGCTTCATCGACCCCGGCGTCAGCGCTGACACGGACTGCCGCTATCCGCCGGAAGGCGAGCTCAATCACGGCCTGATCGCGGCCGGCGACACGTTCCTCGCGGACACCGTCGGCATGATCATGGGCTCGTCGGCCTGGACCGAGAACTCGGTCATCTTCGTCACCTGGGACGAGAGCGACTTCACGAACTCGCCGACCGACTTCGGGTTCGGTGATACCAGCGGCTGCTGCACGGCGAACCCGGGTGGCGGCCACGTCGTCACCCTCGTGATCTCGTCGACCCACGGCGACGCCCGGCAGTCCAGCCGCGCCTACAACCACTACTCGCTCCTGGGTACGATCCAGGATGCCTGGCACCTCGGCTGCCTGGGCGCGACCTGCGACAAGGCGGACGTCCACCGGATGACCGACCTCCTGGTCCCGTAGACGGAGCCCGGCAGTGAGCGTCTCCGACACGCGGGCTGACGGGGGGCCGGCGTCGGAGGGCGTCGCACACTGACTCCCTGGCCCCCCGGCTCGTCCGGGGCGCCGGCAAGCGGAGGAGAGCGACCGGCGACCTGCGCTACAGCTGCAGGTCGCCGGTCGTTGCGTCCGGGAGCCCGACCAGGGCCCGGATCTCGTTCGAGACCGGCAGGACCTGTGCGACCCAGTGGTCGAGCGCGACCTGGTACGCCGTGGCCTGATCGACCCGTGGCCCGTGCGGGTCGACGGCGTCCAGCAGGCCGATGGTCCCGGCGATCGCCGAGTCCAGGTCGCCGACCAGGGTCCGCGTCAGCTCGAGCGGGGGCAGCGAGGCCAGCCGGCCCCGCGTGTCGATGACCTGGTCGGTCAGCCGGGCACCGACGAGGTCGAACTCGGCAAGCGGGTTGGCAAGCAGGATCTCAGTGCACGCCCGGTTGTGCTGGTCGGCCAGGGCGAGGAACGCGTCCGCGAACGCTTGCTCACCGGGACCGTGCGGTCGCCCGGGTGTCGCGAGGGCGCTCGGAGCGTTCGTCGCGAGGGACCGGCCCGGGAGGATCGGGGAGCCGGCCGGCGTGGACGATCCGGCCGGTTGCACGCTCGGGTCCGGCCGGCTCGAGACCACGATCGCGCCGCCCAGGACGACGATCATGGCGAGCGGGGCCAGGGCGATCCATCGCCGGTCGCGATCGGGCACCCGCCCCACCTATCGCGCGTCGCGAAGCAACGGGATCACGTCCTCCACGAGGACGGCAAATGCCTCGCGCTGCACCCCCGGATCGAGCCCCGGGAAGTGCGTGCGGAACACGAACGATCCGGATGGCCCGAGCGTGCCGGCGTAGGCGCGAATGCCGTCGGCGACCGCCTCCGGCGATCCGACCAGCATCCGGGACCGGACGTCATCGGGCGAGGGAGCGTCGCCGGGGTTCGGCATTGACCGATGGATGGAGCCTCGCGCGGCCCCCATGTCGGCGTACTTCCACGTCATGTACCGCGCCGCCTCGCCGACGCGCTGCCACGCGTCGCCATCGCGCCAGGCAAAGGTCATCCGGTGGACGGCGATCTCGATCGCGTCAGGGTCCCGGTCAGCTGCTCCGGCTTCCTCGCGGACCCAGCGGGCACGGTCGGCCAGCGCCTCGGGCGACGCGCCACTGCCCAGGTACCCGTCGGCGATGCGCCCCGCGCGGCGGACCGCGGGCTCCGCCCCGGCGCCGATCCAGATGGGCGTCGCCGCCCCGCGGACCGGCTTGGGCGTGACGTTGAGCCCCGGCTCCGGGTAACGGAACGTCACGCCATCACCCGTCGCCAGCCCGTCGCCCCAGGCCTGGCGCAGGACGCCGATGGTCGCCTCCATCCGGGCGCCGCGCGAGCGCGCGGAGATGTCGAACCCCTCGAACTCCTCGTCGCGCCATCCGATCGCCAGGCCGAGGATCAGCCGGCCGCCGGAGATCAGGTCGACCGTCGCCGCATCCTCGGCGAGCCGCAGGGGATCGAACAGGGGTGCCAGCAGGACGCCGGTCCCGAGCCGGATCCGGTCAGTCCGTGCCGCGATCGCCGCCAGGACCGGCAGCTGCGCCGACATGTAGCCGTCGTCGACGAAGTGGTGCTCGCTGGTCCAGACGCTGTCGAACCCGGCGGCCTCTGCCAGCACGCCATACTCGATCGCCTCGCGATACAGCTCGGCAACCGGTCGGGGATCGGACGGATGGTGCTGGGCGGTGAGCAGCCCGTACCCAAAGCGCATCTCGGCCTCCAGCTATCGGACGGGCGAGCGACCCGGTGTCACGGCCCTGATGGTACCGGCGGCGCCGCTCGGGCTAGGCGCCGACCTCGATCAGGCCGTTCCACAGAACGTAGTGGGAGCGGTAGACCTCGTGGTGGATGACGGTGCCGCCGGCATCCCGGACGACGCGGGAGACCGACACGTCCATCCCGTTCGACGCGTATTCGGTCTGCTTGCGCACGCCCGTCCGGAGCGTGCTGACGAGGACGGTCCGGGTCACCGACTTGCGGACGTTGGTGACCACCGGGCGCCCGATCGTGACCTGGCGTCCGTCGGAGATGCCCCAGATCTCGTAGCGAACGTAGCCGCGTCCGTTGGCACGAACCTTGAACCCGCGGATCAGGATGGGATTGCCCGTGTCATTGGTGAAGCTCATCGTCTGCCGGCCACCGCCCATGATCGACACGGTCGCGTCAAGGCCCAGCGGGTAGCGGTAGATGTAGTAGCGGTGATTCGACCGCGCGCCCATCCGGAGACCGGCGCGGAGGGCGGCGTTGAACAGCGTGGTGGAGCTCGAGCACATGCCGCCGCCGAGCGCGCCGGTGGGTTCCGTATGGTCAGTCTTGATGACGCCGCCAGGACCGAACCCACGTGCGGCATTGACGGGCAGCACGGCCCGCCACCAGTCGAATGTCTGGCCGGGTGCGAGGACAGTCCCGTTGATGATCTGCGCGGGCAGCCAGATGTTGGCCCCGTAGTAGTTGCTGCTGCCGATCGGGAACCACGTGGTCCACGTGCCCAGCCTCGTCATCAGCGGCGCGGTCTGCGTCGCCGCATCGGTTGTCAGGTCGGGAGCGACGGCGACGGCCATCGCCGTCACCGGGGCCGGCGGCCGGCCGCGGCTGCGTGCCATGAGCTCGTCGATGATCCGGGCCGCCGTGACATCGACCTCCAGCCGGCGTCCGTTCTTGGCGGCCGCGACGCCGACGACCTTGCCGCTCCTGGCAGTCAGGAATGTCGCCGACGCGGGCTTGAGCTGAACCCCCTTGCTGACGGCACCAAGGGCGCCGCTCACCTGCGCGGCGTCGACCGCCGGCGATACCGACCCACCGGGACCCGCAAGGAAGCGCACCCACTGACGGACGGTCGCGGCGGGGATCGTCCACGAGCCCTTGCCGAACACGACCGTCACGTCGCCGATGAGCTGCCGGGCGCGGACTCTCGCGACGGTCGCGGCAAAATCGTTGGTGGCCGGGGGAACGATGCCCACATCGACCGCAATGGTGACCTCCGCCGGGGCGTCGATGCGACCCAGGGTGTCGATGGCCGCGGTGATCACCGGCGCCGGGTCGGCCGTCCGCCCGGAGCGGGCCGGGGTGCTGACGAACCCATCCGGCCCGATCGCGATCGTGGCATCGACCGGTGACAGATCGAGCGTCCGCAGGGCACTGGAGATCGGCAGGGCGAGCGTCGCGGCGTCCAGCCGAACGCGGGGCTGAAGCGTCGTCCCGCGCACCGCCTGCGTGACTTCCTCGACGGCGCGTGCGAGAACCGACCCGGCTCGTCCGGCGTTGAGCGCATCCTCGACCATGGCGTCGATGTCGGCCCCCCGGCCAAGCGTCGAATACGGGATCTCGATGTTGCCTGCGGTGGTATGCAGGATCAGCCGTCCCTGCCCGAGGTCGTAGGCTGCTGCAAGCACGTGCGCGGCCGACGTCCGGTCGAGCCCGGACAGGTCGGCCGTGCCGACGTGGACGCCCGGCAGGACCTTGCCCTGGTAGCCGGCGTCCCACATCACCAGCCCGGCAGCGGCACACACGAGGACCCCGACCATCCCCATCGCGGCGATCCGCGTGCGCCCCGGGCCGCGACGTCCGGGGGCGTGCGCTTCCTGTGACACCGTGACGGGCGCGGGAGTCGTCATCGAGAGCCCCTGCTGGCGGGCGCATCGCGCCCTGGAGCAAGACAGACCGCGATGATGCACGGCCGCGCGGCCGGCTGCACGGCGCGCCGGCAGAACCGCCTGCCGGCCGGGCAGCGGCAGAAGCGCACGGGACCGGGCACGGACCGGTCGTGTAGTACCGTCCCCCGATGCGCCTTCCCGCTGAGCTCGACCCCCTGCGCGAGCGCCGGTTCCGGCTGCTGTTCGGCGCCCGCACCGTGTCGACCTTCGGCAGCCAGATGGCCAACATCGCGCTCGCCTTCGCCGTGCTCGACTTCGGCGGGCCCGCGGACCTCGGGTTCGTCATCCTGGCGCGCGAGATCCCGCTGGTCGTGCTGCTCCTGCTCGGCGGCGTCTGGAGCGACCGGCTGCCACGGCACCTCGTCCTCGTCTCAGCCGATGTGCTGCGCGGCGTGGCGCAGGGCCTGACCGCCGTCCTGTTGCTGACGGGCAACGCGTCGCTGCTCGCGGTCGCGCTGCTCCAGGTGGTCTACGGCGGCGTCAACGCGTTCGGGCGGCCGGCGTTCCAGGGCCTCCTGCCGCAGGTGGTTCGACCCGCGCGGCTGCAGCAGGCCAACGCCATGCTGGGCCTGTCCGGCTCGACGGCTTCCATCGCGGGTCCCGCGATCGGGGCGATCATCGTCGCGGCTGCCGCGCCGGCCTGGGCCCTGGGTGCCGATGCCCTCACGTTCGCCGTCAGCGCGATCCTGCTGGCGCGCGTGGACCTGCCGCGCACCATGCGGGTCTCGGGGCGGAGCGTGATCTCGGATTTCCGCGAGGGATGGCAGGAGTTCACGTCGCGGACATGGCTGGTCGCCGTCGTGGCGTCGTTCTCGCTGTTCCAGCTCACCT
This sequence comes from uncultured Chloroflexia bacterium, assembly GCA_963749705.1. GTDB lineage: Bacteria > Chloroflexota > Limnocylindria > Limnocylindrales > CSP1-4 > CAIXZV01. The sequence continues at coordinate 460,803 of CAVVNQ010000015.1, forward strand.
TCTTCCCGGCGTTGCTGGTGCTCGGACCGTTCGTCGCCAAGACACAGCTGGGTGGCGCCGGTGCCTGGGGCGCGATCCTGGCCGTCCAGTCCGTGGGGTCGCTGCTGGGCGGCCTGGTCGCGCTGCGCGTCCGGTTCTCGCGGCCGCTGGTCGCCGAGATGCTGCTCGTCCTGCCCGCGGGGTTCCAGGTGCTCCTGCTCGGTGCGGGCGCCCCGCTGTGGGCGATCACGGCGATCGCGTTCCTCAGCGGGGCCGGCTTTGCGATCGGCAACGCCGTCTGGTTCTCGACGCTCCAGGAGAAGATCCCCGAGCACGCCATCTCGCGGATCAGCTCGTTCGACTGGTTCGGATCCGTCGCGCTCAACCCGATCGGCTACGCGCTCATCGGCCCGCTGTCGGAGGTGATCGGGGTGGGGGAGAGCCTGCTGATCGCCGGCGGCCTGAACATCGTGATCACGGTCGCGATGCTGGCAATCCCGAGCGTTCGCACGCTGCGCGCAGGGCCCGAGGAGGCGATCCCGTCGATCGGTGCGCCCGCCGTGTCAGCGGTGCTGACACCGGGCGTCGCTCAGCTCGCCGAGCCTGACGAGGGAGCGGTCCAACTGGTCAGAACGCCCGGCGAAGAATGACCAGGCACGCCAGGACCGGGACCAGGACCAGGACCAGCTGCTCCGGGGGAAGCGCCGACACGGTGTGGATCGCGTTGTCGACGAACGCGGCAGCCCCGGCACCGAGGTCCTGCGTGCCGCCCCCGCCCGCCTGACCGCCGACGCCCGTCGCCTGTCCGACGCCCTGACCGTACTCGACCATGCGCGGATCATCGCACGCGGCACAAGCAGGGCGCCGGATGGCTCACGCCCCGCAGCCGCGCGTGCGTCGGGTCAGGCCCCGGCTGCGGGTCTGAGGCCGTACACGCGCCCATCCTTGAGCGCGAGATCCTCGAGCTCGGTCGTCGTCCTGACCTCGTAGCGGGCAAGCTCGACGAGATCGGCCGTGGGAAGGTATCGACGTCCCGGGTCGCCGACGAGGACATCGATCCCGCGCTCGCGCGCTCGTACCAGCCACGGCAGGACGCGGGCCGCGAGGTGCGCGTCGTACCAGCAGTCGCCGGCGAGGATGACATCGGCCTCGGGCGGGACATCGTCGAGCACGTCGCGGTGCACGATCGTGACCCGCTGGCCTGCGGCGCGCGCGTTGAGCGCGATGGCGGCTGCCGCGAACGGATCGATGTCGGCGCACGCTGCCTCGAGCGCCCCCGCACGCATCGCCGAGATCGCGCACAGCCCGGATCCGGACGCGAGATCGAACACCCGCCGTCCGGCGACGGCGTCGGGACGGTCGCGCAGGTAGCGCCCGATCGCGAGGCCCCCGGCCCACGCGAAGGCCCAGTACGGCAGAGGCGCATCCTCATCGCCGGTCTCCAGCTGCGCGGCTCGCCACAGCGGAAGGACCTCGTCCGCCAGGTGAAGGCTGAGGTCCTCGAGCCCGGGGACCGGCCGCAGCCTCGTGTGGCGGAGGACGAAGGCGCGGGTCGACGAAGCCATCGCCCGACTGTACCGCCGGCGAACGCCCGGGACGCGCGACGCCGGACGGGCGATCATTGGCGCATGCCGAGACAACCCGTCGGACCCGCGACGTTCAAGCGACAGGGGGCCGGCCTGTATGCCACGGCCGATGGGCGATTCGCCATCGAGCAGGCGTCGGGCGGCTGGATGCTCACCGACGCGGAGCAGGTGAACGAGCTGGGGATGTCGCTCGTCCGGGGGCCGTTTGCGACGCTGGTCGCGGCACGGGAAGCAGCCGAGACCGCGCGTGGCGGGCCGGCTCCGACCTCGGACCTGGCAGCGAGGATGGCCGCCCTGCCGCCGAGGCCGGCGCGCGAGGTTGCGCGGGCCGGGCCCGGGGTCGACGCGACACCGGCCGGGCAGCCGGCCCCCGAACCCGAGCCGCCGGAGCCCCCGGTGCTGATCCGCGAATGGCAGGACGCCGACGGGCCGGCGCTCCGCCGGCTGTGGGACCTCCTGGACCTCCGTTCGCTGGGCGACGACGATGCCGGCCTGGCGGTCATGGCCCGGCGCAACCCCGGGCTGCTGCTGGTGGCGACCGTCGGCGACGCGATTGTCGGCTCCGCGCTGGGTGGCTGGGACGGCCGGCGCGGCTGGATCTACCACGTCGGGGTCCACCCGGACCATCAGCGGCGCGGGACGGCCCGACGGCTCGTTGCGGCGATCGAGGACGGGCTGCGGGCCCTCGGCTGCCCGAAGGTCAACGTCGTCGTCCTCGACGACAACGAGGACGCGGTCGCGTTCTGGCGGGCGCTCGGCTACGCGATCCTTCCCGCGCGCCAGTACGGCCGGGTGCTGTGACCGGTCAGCCTTCGTCCGCGGACGCGCGTCCCGCCAGGTGGCCGCCGAAGGCGATGGTCCAGATCACCACCGGGTAGACGATCCAGCGCTCGATCCCGCCCACCCCCAGCGACGCCATCGGATGCGAATCACCGAGGAACAGGTAGCTGAGCAGCACGCCCAGGGTGATCGTCCCCAGCAGGATCACGAGCAGGCGGAACGGCCCGCTCGCGACGCGTGCCGAGCTGAGCGCGGCGATCCCACCGGCAATGAACGCGACCATCGCACAGATCGCGTGTGGCGCACCGGTGTTGCCCGGGAAGATCCCGACGCCGAGCGCAGCCAGGCCGAGCACGCCGATGGACACGGACACTGAGCGGAACCCGTACGCCCGTTGGACGAAGATCGCGCTCGCCGCGAGCAGGAGCCCGACCAGGATCATCGAGGAATCGAAGATCGCCGCCGAGGGCTGGAGGACAATCCCGGCCGGGGGCCGGGTCCCGCCGAGATCGCTGATCTCGTTCGCGCCGGTGGCGTAGGCGGCCGGGTACAGCGCCTCCGCGGTGATGATCCCCATCAGGATCACCCCGCCGGCGACGATCAGCAGCGAGCCGGCGACCGTGAGATCGAGCGTCCGCGTTCTCGCGACGACCGGACGTCGGACGGCGCTGAACGGTAGCGAGCGGATCGTCATGGTGCTTCACCCTCCGATGGTCGAGGGACGCGACGTCGACGCCCATCGTGCTCGGCTGGCAGGGCTTCGCGCGCGTGGCGACGAGCCTGTGTTCCACGGGCCAATTCGACCGCCAACGGCCCATTCGGTCGAGGTGGCGTAGGAACGCGTGCGGCGCTACGGGCCGGCGAGCGTCGCTTCCGGAGTCTCCGAAGCCTCCAGGCCCGCGATGCCCGGCGACCGTCGGGTGGCCAGCGTCGACCCCAGGATGACCAGCGCGAAGCCGAGCGCCATAGGGACCGTGAACGTCTCGTTCAGCACGAGCACGCCCAGCAGGGCCGCCACGGCTGGGTTGACGTAGGTGATCACGGTGGCCCGGACAGGCCCGATCTCCGCAATCAGCGCGGCGAACAGGATGAACGCGGCCGCCGTGCACAGGACGCCCAGCACGACGATCGATGCGATGACGTCTCCGCTGGGCATCGTCGCGGGCGGGTCGACCGCCACGATCGGGACGTACACGACCGCACACGCAGCAAGCGACACCGCCATGACGCCCAGGGATGGCACGCCGTTGAGCCGGCGGGACAGGATCGCGGGGCCGACCGCGTACCCGACGACCACGATGCCGACCTGGAGCAGCGCCGTCGCGTTGGAGGCCTCGAAGTCGCCGCCGACGATGGCGGCCACGCCGGACAGCCCGATCAGCAGCCCGACCAGGCTCCTGCCGCCGATCCGGTCGGTGCCGCCGGTGGTCAGCGCGATGGTAGCGCCCACGAGCGGGACACCCGCGACCAGGAGCCCGGCGAGCGAGCTCGAGATCTGCTGCTCCGCGGATCCGAGGAGCACCCAGGGGATCGCGATCTCGACGACCGCGAACGCGGCGACCCAGCGCCAGTGGGCGAGCACGGCGCGGAGATCGACGCGCGCGAGCGCGACGGGCACCAGGATCAGGCTGGCGATCCCCGTACGCGCGAGGACCAGCGTCGCGGGCGAGATCTGGTCGACGGCTACCCGGATGAACAGGTATGGGATGCCCCAGATCACCGACATCAGGGCAAACAGCACGAGCCCGCGGCGAGTCATCCGAGCGGCCGCGCCTTCCATTCCACGCGCCGGATCTTCGCAGACTTCGGGACGGGGTGGTGGCCGGGCTCATCGCATTCCATTCGCCGGTATCGCGCCGGTCAGCCACGTTCCCGGCACTCAGGCCCTGCCACCGCGTACGATCAGCCGGCCGGCCCGGACCGCATGCGCGTCCTGCCGGGGTGAGACGGAGGCCGTGCATGGACAGCGACTGCATCCAATCGGATGTCGCCCACGAGGTTTGGCGCTGATGGCCCTACACCGGCGGACCGTGCCGGCTGCGCCGACCACCTCCACGTTCGATACCGCGGCCTGGGCGAACGCGACGTTCTCGGGCACGAAGCACGAGTCGGTCCTGTTCTCCGGGTCGGACCTGTCGGACCTGGTGGTGCGGGGGGCGTCGTTCACCGGGTGCACGTTCCGCGAGGTCAGGTTCAACGTCTCCAGCCTCGTCGACTCGGCGTTCGTCGGCTGCACCTTCGTCGCCTGCAACCTGTTCAACACCCGGTTCACGCGCTGCAAGCTCGTCGGCAGCGCGTTCGACCGCTGCAGCTACGAGCTGCTCGTCGTCGAGGAGGGGGACTGGTCGATGGTCACCATGCCGGGCGCCGAGCTGGGCAAGACGTCGTTCACGGGTGTCCGGATGCGCGAGGCCGATCTCACGGGGGCGAGGCTGGACGGCGCAACGGTCCGGGACGTCGACCTGTCCGGCGCATGGCTTCATCGCGCCACATTCGAGGGAACGGACCTCCGGGGCAGCGACCTGTCATCGCTCGATCCGCTCAACGCCGAGATCCGGGGCGCCACGATCGACATCCAGCAGGCCACCGTCATCGCGGAGACAATCGGGTTCCGGGTGGAGGAGCCTGGCTGACCGCCGACCGGCAGCGTCCGACGTTGGCGCGTCACCGCCAGGCACGCGGCGCGGTCCGGGCGGTCGGGATAGAGTCGGGAACGGCGGCCCGGCGCGATCACCAGGAGGGCGGACATGGCGGACTTCGAGCGCACCACCACCGTGGGAGTCGGCGCGGACGCGGCGTTCGCCTTCCTGTCGGACCCGCGTCGCGTGCCCGAGTACGTCACGGCGATGCGCTTCGAGGAGGCCATCGCGGTCGACGGCGATCCGGACGCGGAGCTCGACGTGGCGGAGGTCCGCCCGGTGGGCGAGGCGCGGTTCCTCGCGGACGCGGGTACGCGGCGGGTCGAGTGGGGGATGGGCGACCGCGACTACGGCGGGTCGGCGACGGTCAGCGTCGGGACGCCCAGCACGTCACAGGTGACGCTTCGGCTCCACGTGCGCGACGACGCGGACGGCGCGGAGATCGAGCGCATGCTCGACCAGACCGTCCGCAACCTCCAGCGGCTCCTGTCGGGACGCTGAGCCGCGTTGGGTCGCGGGAGGAGGCCGCGTTACCCGGCGGCTGCCCCGGGTTCCGGGGAGGCCAGCTGGGCGTCCGTCGCCTCGTCCGCGACCCCGTCGAAGCAGCGGTCCAGCACCGTGCGGAACAGCGGATCGTCCGGATCCGCCCGGTGGAACAGCGTCATGCTGGAGCGAACCTTCATCGCATCGAGCGAACCGAAGATCTGCTCGGCGGTCCGTTCCCGCGTTTCGAGGACGAGCGCCGCGCACTCGTGCAGGCGTGTCCCGAGGACCGGATCGGCGAGGTAGGCGCGCGCCTCGTCCAGTGAGGCGATCGCGTAGAACCGGGACAGCTCGCTCCTGCCAAGGCCCGCGAGCTGGGGAAAGATGAACCAGATCCAGTGCCCTGTCTTGCGGCCGCGTCGCAGCTCCTCCAGCACGCTGTCGTAGGTGCCCCGCTGCGCGTTGACGAACCGGTCGAGGTCGAAGGTCATGGATCGATTGGCTCCCGGATGCCCTGCGGATGCGCCTCGCCCATCTTGCTCTGCGCGGTGGTCGACCGCTCATCTGCGACGGCGTCGGACGGCACGAGCCTGTAGGGTGGAGGCGAGACGAATGACCGAAGACGACACGGAGGCTGATGCCCAACATGGACACTCGACTTGGCGTGCTGCTGTGGAACCAGGCGACATCGTGGGCCGACCAGGAGGTTGTCGCAATCCGCGCCGACGAGCTCGGCTACGACCACCTGTGGGCGTGGGACCACCTGTACGCGATCTTCGGTGACCCGTACCAGCCGATCTTCGAGGGGTACACGACCCTCGCGGCGTGGGCCAAGGTGACGTCCCGGGCCCGGCTCGGGCTGCTGGTCGGTGCCAACCCGTTCCGCAATCCCGCCCTCGTGGCGAAGATGCTGACCACGATCGATCACATCAGCGATGGGCGCGCGATCGCGGGTCTGGGTGGTGCCTGGTTCGATCTCGAGCACCAGGCGGCCGGCATCGACTTCGGCACGGGGTTCGGCCAGCGGCTCGACTGGTTCGACGAGTCGATGGGGGCGATCCGGGCGCTGCTCGACGGGAAGGCCGTGAGCTCACCCGAGGGTGGCCGGTATGCGCTCGACGAGATGCGCCTGCTGCCCCCGCCGGTCCAGGCCCACCTGCCGGTGATGATCGGCGGCTCGGGCGAGCGGAAGACGCTGCGCACGGTGGCGAAGTACGCCGACATGTGGAACGCGATGGGCCCGGTCGACGTGATGCGCCACAAGATCGAGGTCCTTCAGCGCCACTGCGACGCGGTCGGACGGGACGTTGCGACCATCGAGATGACGCTTGGCTGCAAGCCGATCATCCGGGACACGGCCGATGAGGCGCGCCGGGTGCTGGAGGCGCAGATGGCCCACAACCGGACGCCGATGTCCGACATCGCGGACGACGACACGTTCTGGCCGGGCACGGCGGAGCAGATCGCCGGGCAGATGCGCGAGTACAAGGCGCTCGGGTTCCACACGTTCATCGCCGAGCTGGCCGCGCCGTACGACACCGAGACGCTCGAGCGCTGGATCGGCGAGTGCCGGCCGATGGTCGACGGCGCCTGACGGTCCGCCATCGCCTGAGGGTCCGCCATCGCGCGGCCGCCGCTCTCTCGCGGCCTCCGTTGCCCCCGTCTCGGTCGTTTAGCACTCATACGGGTGCTTGGGCGCAGCCAGGCGGTTTCCAGCGCCCGGATCGTGTCATTCAACCGTGTCGATGTTGGGTGGCCGCGAATCCGCGACGGTGGTGGCGTGGATGCAGCCGTGGAGTCGTGTGAGTGCTGGATGACGCAAATGCCGTTCGCGGACGTGTCCCGGGCCGGGAACCCTATGCGTGCCCGGGGGCGAGCCGCTCGCCGGCTTCGACGCGCACCGTGAGCCGGTTCTCGACGGGGGTGATCGGACAGGAGAACCGCGGGTCATACACGCACGACGGGTGATAGGCGAGGTTGAAGTCGAGCACGTACGTCTCGTCATCCTCGGCCTCAAGGTCGAGGTATCGACCGGCACCGTACGTTTCGGTCCCGCTGGTGGCGTCGAGGAACGGCACGAACAGCGTGTCGCTTGTGTCGTTGGCGAACCGGTAGGCCGTCAGCGAGCAGCGCGCCCCATCGATCGTGAACTGGAACACGCCGGCGCGCTCGGCCGGTCGCAGCCGGCCGTCCGAGGTCGGGATCTCGAACCGGACGGGCTCTTCGCCCGTGTACGGGAGCAGGGGAAGCGGCTCCAGGCGCAGACCCTCATCGATCGGGAAGTAGGGGAGCCCGCCGAATGCATCGCGCTCGGCCGCGGGGACCGGGCTCCCGTCGTGCCCCTTGAAGAACGCGTCCTTGTCGGCCCGGAGCTCCGCGACGGCATCCGCGTAGGAAACGGTGTGGTGGTGCTCGTGGTGGTGCTCGTGCTCGGTCATTGGGGCTCCTCTGGGCGCCGGTGGCGTCGAGCCGTAGATGATGCCCGAGCGCGATCCCCGGCACCACCCGTAGCATGAGGCCATGCCGATGCTGCGCTACCCTCCGGCCCCGACCGCCGATCAGGTCGACGACTATCACGGCACCCCGATCGCGGATCCGTACCGCCCACTCGAGGACGCCGGGTCCGCGGCGACCCGCTCCTGGATCGCGGCACAGAACGCGCTCGCCGTGGAGGTCCTCGGGGCGGTTCCGACCAGGCGCGCCATTCACGAGCGCCTGGCACAGCTGTGGAACGTTCCTCGTGCCGGCGCCCCGTGGCACCGCGCCGGTCGCTGGTTCCAGCTTCGGAACACCGGGCTCCAGGACCAGGATGTGCTGTGGACGAGCGACGCACCGGACGCGATCGGGCACGTGCTGCTCGACCCCAACACCCTGAATGCGGATGGCACCACGGCGCTCGCGGACGCGGTGGTGGCCGAGGGCGGGCGCGTGGTCGCCTGTGCGATCAGCGACGCCGGCTCCGACTGGCACACCTGGACGGTGCGGCGCGTCGACACCGGTGAGGCAACGCCGGACCGGATCCCGTGGTGCAAGTTCACCACGGCAGCCTGGACCCACGACGATGCGGGCTTCTTCTACGGGCGGTTCCAGCCGCCGCCCCCGGATGCGGCCCACGCGGCGCCGAACCTGGACATGGAGCTGCGCTACCACCGCCTTGGGACGGATCCCGCCGATGACCGCCTGGTGTTCTCGACCCCGCACGAGCCCGAGTGGAACTTCAACCCGGAGGTGACCGACGACGGCCGGCTGCTGGTGATCACGGTCTCGCGGGGGACGGACCCGGAGAACCGGATCTATGTCGCCGGCCTTGCCGCCGGTGTTGACGCGGCGACCGTCCGCCCGTTGCTCGACGCCGCCAACGCCGGCTACGACCACATCGGCACGATCGATGGGACCCTCTACCTGGCGACCGACCTCGACGCGCCGATGGGTCGCGTGATCGCGGTGGACCTCGATGACCCGGCGCACCCGCGCGAGGTGATCGCGGCCGGTGACGACGCGATCGCGCACGTCCGGATCGTGGGCAACCGTCTGGCCGTCGTGTACCTCCACGATGCCCACCACCGGCTGGCCATCCACGAGCTCGACGGGACGCGGGTGACGGACGTCGTGCTGCCGGGGATCGGGATGATCGGTGACCTGGCGGGACGCCGCGCCGACGAGGAGCTGTTCCTGGCGTTCGTGACGTTCACCTCGCCGGTGTCGGTGCTGGCGGTGCGGATGGCCGATGGCACGGTCCGCGAGGTCGGACGGCGGCGGCTCACCTGGGACCCCGATGATTTCGTCAGCGAGCAGGTGTTCGTCGCTTCGCGTGACGGCACCCGGATCCCGCTGTTCCTGACCCGTCGCCGCGATGTCGAGCCCAGCGGTGACGTCCCCACCCTGCTCTACGGCTATGGCGGGTTCCAGATCGCGATCGGACCGATCTTCAAGCCCGAGTGGCTCGCCTTCGTGGAGCGTGGCGGCCTGCTCGCCGTGGCGTCGCTCCGCGGGGGCTCCGAGTACGGCCGTGCGTGGCACGACGCGGGGCGGCTGGACAACAAGCAGAACGTGTTCGACGACTTCGCGGCGTGCCTGCGGTGGCTGGTCGCCTCGGGCTGGACGCGGCCGGATCGGATCGGCATCAGCGGCCGGTCAAACGGCGGTCTGCTGGTCGGTGCGACGCTGACCCAGCACCCGGAGCTGATCGGGGCGGCCATCGCCGGCGTGGGCGTGATGGACATGCTGCGGTTCCACCGGTTCACGATCGGCTGGGCGTGGACGAGCGACTACGGCTCATCCGATGACCCAGAGCAGTTCCGCACGCTGCTGTCGTACTCGCCGCTGCACAACATCCGGCGAGGGACGCGATATCCCGCGACGCTGGTGATCACGGCCGACCACGACGACCGCGTCGTGCCCGGCCACTCGTTCAAGTTCGGGGCGGCGCTCCAGGCGGCACAGGCGGGTGACGGGCCGATCATCATCCGCATCGACACGGACGCGGGCCATGGTGCCGGCACGCCGGTCGGCAAGCTGATCGACGCTCGCGCCGACGAGCTCGCGTTCCTCGACCTAGCCCTGGGCGTCGGCGCCGGCTGACCTTCTCGCCGCCGGGGCATCGGCCGCGGCCGCCGCCGGTGGCGGCGCGTCATCACCCGAGGTATCGGTGAACACGTCCTCCTCGAACGCGTCGAGGAGCGCCGCGCATCGCTCGATCCAGGTCTCCGCCTCGGCCCGGCCCGGGGCCCCGAACCAGTCCCGCGCGCTGGCTCGCCTGAACCAGCGACGGATCTTCTCGAGGTCGTGGCGGATCTCCTCCACCTCCTCGAACGTGAAGTTGGAGCGGAACCGCTCGAACTCGATCTCCTTGACGAACTTCGTCTGGCATTCCTCGACGATCTCGGCGTAGTCCCGCCCGGCGAGACCTCGGAAGTCGGCGATCAGCTGGTCGCGCTGCGGGTCGTTCATCGCCACGTCGAACACGTTGGACGTGCCGCCCAGCTCCTCGATGTGTTCCTGGATCGCGGTCATGCTCTGGGCGGTCTCGGTCGTGTGCGGGACGATGCACACGCATTGCTGGAGGTACAGGCCACCCAGCCGCTTCAGGTCGCGCCAGATCGCGACCCGGGCACGCGAGGAGTCCGTCGGGACCCGATAGACGATGAGCGTCCAGGCAGGATCGGCGGACACGGTGACGGCGGTGGACGCGCCGGCGGCTGTGGACGTGCCCGCGGAGGGGGACGCGTCGGCAGGCGCACCCGACGTCGGCGCCTTGTCCCGCGACCTCGTCACGACGCCCGAATCCCGCGCCGTGACCGATGCCCGGCGGCCCCGTCGATGCAGGTTGACAAGCGCCCTGCCGCGATCCTAGAGTGCATTGAGTACAACGTAGCAGGTGTTACATATGCTGACAATGGTCGTGGCGGCCGTCCCGGCGTTCATGGGATCGGTCGTGGAGTTCGTCGAGGCGTACACGATCGTCCTCGCCATTGGTGTGACCCGCGGCTGGCGGGCGCCACTATACGGCGCGGGCGCCGCGTTGCTGACCCTGGGTGCGCTCGTCGGCGTGTTCGGCGTGACGCTGATCAACGTGATCCCCGAGCATGCCTTCCAGGTCTTCGTCGGGTCGCTGCTCCTGCTGTTCGGGCTCAAGTGGATCCGCAAGGCGATCCTCCGGTACGCCGGCATCGTGCCACTCCACGACGAGGAGGCGATCTACCAGCGCGAGGTCGCCGATCTCCGGGCACAGGGGCTGTCGTCGGACCGCTTCGACTGGATCGGGTTCGTCGCAAGCTACAAGGCGATGCTGCTCGAGGGTCTCGAGGTCGCCTTCATCGTGATCGCGCTGGGCGCGTCGGGGACCGACGCCATGCTCGCCTCGACGCTGGGTGCCATCGCGGCATTCGTGCTGGTCTCGATCATCGGCGCGATCGTGCGCCAGCCGCTCAGCCGGGTGCCGGAGAACACGCTCAAGTACTTCGTCGGCGCGATGCTCTGCTCGTTCGGCGTGTTCTGGGCCGCCGAGGGGATGGGGGTGGAGTGGCCCGGCGATGCGCTGGCCCTGCCGGTCATCTTCATCGCGTTCGTCCTGGTGTCGATTGCGGGCGTGAGGATGCTCAACATCATGGTGCCCGGTGGCCGGGTCGTGTCGAGGGCCGTCTGATGAACATCTCGATCTCGGGGATCCTGCGCGGCACCGTCGACCAGGTGATCGGCCTGGTGATCGACGACGGGTTCGTCGCAGTCGGGGCCGTGCTTGCGCTCGTGCTGACGGGATGGCTGGCCGCAAACGAGACGCCGGTGCCGGTCGACGCGCTGGGCGTGGTCCTGTTCGCCGCGGTCTCCCTGTTCCTGCTCGGTTCGATCGCCCGGGCCGGCCGCGCCGCCCAGACCCACGCGGCGCCGACACCGGCACACGCCGGCCTGGCCCGCGACGCGGCGGACTGACCGCCGGCCGTGCGGGCCCTCGCCGAGCGCATCCTGGGGCTTCTCCCCTCGAGCGTCGAGTACGGGGACGTGCGGGTCGTCCGGCGGCGGCACCAGGGCGTCCATATCGAGAACGATCGCGTGGCGCAGCTCGTCCTCGAGGAGACCGAGGGGATCGGGCTCCGCGTCCTGGTCGGCGGCCAGTGGGGGTTCGCGGCGTCGACGCGGACCGATGTCGATGGCCTGGCGGAGCTGGTGAGGATCGCCGTCGGCCAGGCCGGTGCGGCATCCGGGCCACGGTCCCGGCTCGCGCCCGCACCGGTCGTCGAGGGCACCTGGTCGTCGCCCTGCATCCAGGACCCGTTCGAGGTCCCCCTCGACGAGCGAATCGAGCTCCTGCTCGAGAGCGCGCGGATCATGCGCGCTGCGGGCCCCGAGGTCGTCTCGGCCCAGGCATCGGCGGATGCGTACCGGGACGAGAAGCTGTTCGCGAGCACCGAGGGCAGCCGGATCGAGCAGGTGATCACGGAGACCGGCGCCGGCCTGCTCGCGACGGCCCGGAACGAGACCGATGTCCAGCGCCGGTCGTATCCGCAGAGCGTTCCCCGGTCGATCATCGGGGAGCGGGGCGACTTCGCCAATGCCGGCTGGGAGCACGTCCGCTCGCTGGGGCTGGTCGAGGCTGCTGCCCGCGTGGGCGAGGAGGCGGCGGCGCTGCTGTCGGCGGATCGCTGCCCGCCGGCGACGACCACCCTCATCGTCGGCGCGAGCCAGATGGCGCAGCTCGTCCACGAGACCGCCGGGCACCCGTCGGAGCTCGACCGAACGCTCGGGGCGGAGGACAGCACCGCCGGTGGCACGTACATGCTGCCCGCCGAGCGCGGGCGCCAGCGGTTCGGGACCGAGCTGGTCACGATCGTCGCCGACGCGACCCGCCCGGGTGCGCTCGGCTCGTTTGCCTGGGACGACGAGGGTGTCGCCGCAACCCGGACCACGATCATCGAGGACGGCATGGTGGTCGGGTTCCTGTCCTCGCGGGGGTCGGCCGCGTCGCTCGACGAGCCCTCGTCGGGCGCGGCGCGCGCCGACGGATGGCGGCGGATCCCGCTCGTCCGGATGACCAACGTGTCGATCGAGCCCGGTGACACGCCGCTCGACGAGATGATCGGAACCACGCGCGACGGGATCCTGATCGACATGAACCGCAGCCTGAGCATCGACGATCGCCGCCGGTCGTTCCGCTTCGGCGCCGAGATCGCGTGGGAGATCCGCGACGGACGGTTGGGGCGGATGCTCAGGGACCCCACCTACGAGGGCGACACGCTCGAGTTCTGGGCCGGCTGCGACGCCGTCGGCGATCGGGCCAGCTTCCGCCAGTGGGGCCTCCCGTCGTGCAACAAGGGCGAGCCCCTCCAGGTCGCCCACATCGGTCACGGCGCGGTCCCGGCGCGCTTCCGGAACGTGCGCGTCGGCGTCTGATGGGCGAGGTGCGGGTATCCGATGGTGGGGGAGCGGGCAAGGATCGCGAGCTCGTGGGCGAGCACCTCCGCCACGCGCGCACCCGTGCCGACGCCGCCCACATCGAGCTCATCCGCGAGCGGCTGAGCCTGCTGCGCTTCGGCAACCGGCAGATCACGTACCAGCACGACGAGGAGCGCGCGCTGCTTCGCCTCCGGCTCGTCCGCGGCGACCGGGAGGGCTGGGCCCTGCTCGAGACGGCGGACGGGAACCGGGTGCGGGCAACGATCGACCGGCTCGCCGCCGCCCTCGACCTCCTGCCGGCGGGCGTTCCCGCAGCCATGCCGGCCCCGTGGACGCGCCCGCCCGGGCCGCCGGCCGCATGCGACGAGACGCTGGCCGTGTCGCCCGCGGACCGGGCGCACGTGTTCGGCGTCCTGGCCGAGCGGATCCCGGACGAGATCAGCCTCGGCGGCTCGATCTCGACGCGCGTCACCGACACGATCGTGGCCAACACCGCGGGCCTCGAGGTCGCCGAGCAGCGGTCGCGAGCGGCGCTCCAGGTCGTGGCGACCGGCGAGCACGGCTCGACGTTCGTGCGCCGGATCGACACCTGCTGGGGCCGGATCGACCCGCTGGAGGCCGGTGCCGCGGCGGCCGAGGGCATCCCCGCCGGGCCGCTGCTGGACCTGCCCGACGGTCCGGCGCGGGCGATACTCGGGCCGCAGGCCGTGGCCACCCTGGCCGCGACCCTTGCCTACATCGGCCTGGGCGCCGTCGGTCCCGGTGGCACCGTCGGCCCGTTCGGGACGACGACCGCGGCTCCTCGCGGGTCGGCCGGCCGCTCGGACGCAGTCCCGACGCTGTCGGGACTGGTCACGTTCCGGGACGATGCACGCGATCCGGCCGGGCTGCCCGCCGCGTTCGATTGCGCGGGCTGGCCGAAGCGTGCCGTCACGCTGGTCGAGGCCGGACGCCCGGTGGGTGTCGTCCACGACGTGCGTACGGCGACCCTGGCGGGGACGGATCCGACCGGCCACACGGCGCCGCCGGGCTGGCGGTTCGGGTCCGGGCCGAGCCCGTCGCACCTGATCGTCTCGGCGGGCGACGATGATCCCGATGACCTCCTCGGGATCCTCGACGACGGCCTGGTGATCGAGCGGGTCGATTACGTCCGGGTGGTCCAGCCGCGCCAGGGACTGGTCACCGGGACGACCCGCGACGGGACGCTGCGGGTGCGCGGCGGCCGCGTGGTCGGGCCCGCACCGCAGTTCCGGTTCACGGTCGGCCTGGTGGACCTGTTCCGATCGATCGAGGCGGTCGGCTCCCGGCGCGAGCAGGGCGAGGCCCCGTTCATCGACGCGGTCGTCGCACCGGCGATGGTGTCGAGCGCGTTTCCCGTCGACGCGATCGCCCGCCGCTGACCGGCGCCGGGGCCCCGAAGGCCGGCGGGGGACCCGGACACCGGTGTGATGTCGCGAGCTCGATGTCGACAACTTCCACCCTTGCAGTCGACGACTGATATGTTAGAGTCCCCGAATGACTGAGCCGACCGCGCCGTTCCCGCTGATCGTCATCGAAGGCGATGCCTTCACCCGGGGGTTCTCGTACGGGGCCCAGGCGAAGGAGCGGATCGCCCGCTCGCTGGCGTTCTACGCGGACGCGGTCGTCCCGTCGATGGGGGCGACGTTCGGCCAGATCATCGACGGTGTGTCACAGCGACTGTCGATCTGGCGCAGCCGCGACCCCGAGATCGTCAGCGAGATCGAAGGGATCGCGGAGGGGAGCGGCTTCAGCGTCGGCGAGATCCTTGCCCTCAACACGCGCGGCATGTTCGTGGTCCCGCCCGCGATCCAGCGCGAGGCCAAGGCCGCCAACGACGGCTGCACCAGCTTCGCGGTCATGCCCGAGGCCAGCCGCGACGGCCACCTGCTGACCGGCCAGAACTGGGACTACCTCGAGGAGATCGCCGACACGATCGTGCTGGTCCACCTGCGCCCGACGGATGGACCTCGCCAGCTGATGATCGCCGAGGCCGGACAGGTCGGACGCCATGGGGCCAACACCGCGGGGATCGCGCTCCACGCGAACGGGCTGTCGTCGCGGCTCCGTGACCCGTCGGCGCTGCCGTCGACGTTCATGCGCCGTCGGATCCTGCGGTCCGGCAACATCACCGAGGCGGTCGAGATGGCGACCGCCGGCACGCGACCCGGCTCGACCAACCTGCTGATCACGCATCGCGACGGGTTCGCGGTCGATATCGAGACGATGCCGGCAACGACCCGCTGGATGTACCCGACCGACGGCTGGCTGTTCCACACCAACCACTACCTGGTGGAGATCCCGCCGGAGCTCGCCGCGACCTACGCGCCCAGTGCCGACTCGATCGTCCGCTATGGACGCGGAGCATGGCTGATGGACCGCGCCCGGGCGTCGGGCGGGATCGACCGGTCGGATCTGGCGGCGATCCTCCGCGACCACCTGGGCGACGGGCGGGGACTGTGCAGCCATCCGGATCCGGACGCGCCGCGGCACGAGCGCTGGATGACCGTGGCGACGGTCATCACGGATCTCACGGCGGGTGTCATGTCCGTGGCCGCCGGCCCGCCGTGCGGACACGAGTTCATCGAGATCGACATCGAATCCGGCCGGGTGCTGGGCCAGCCGGCAGGAGTGGCCATGGCCTAGCTGGAAGGGGCCAGCCGATGATGACCAACGACAGACCAGCGTCACCCGCGCAGAGCACGCAGGAGGAGCGGACCCATGCACGTGACTGAACCGAGGCGTCAGCGAGGACGAGCAGCACGCGGCTTTGCATTTGCGGCCGCCGCCGCAATGCTCGTCGCGGCCTGCTCGAGCTCGAGCCCGACACCCACCCCCGTACCCGCGACCACCGCGCCCTCGATGGCGCCCGAGAGTGCGGCACCCACGACTGCGCCCGCGCCGACCTTCCCGATGACCGTGGATGCCGGCTCCGGTTCGGTCACCATCAACGCGGCGCCCCAGCGGATCTATGCCTGGGGCTTCCAGCCCATGGACGAGCTTGCGGCCCTGGGCGTCGAGCCGGTCGGCTTCTCGAGCCGGAACGGCGGACCTGTGCCGCCCTACCTGGGCGTGACCTGGAGCAACGCGCAGGCCCTCGGCGAGCCGCCGAGCCTCGAGGAGGTCGTGGCCCTCAACCCGGACCTCATCATCTCGGACAACTCCAATGACAACACCGCCCTGGAGACCGTGGGCGCGCCGATCCTCAAGATCCGGGCGAACTCGGTCAAGGACGCGTTCGACCAGCTGCTGCTGATCGGCCAGATCACCGGCAAGTCCGACGTCGCGCAGGCATACACCGATGCCTACAACGCCGAGCTCGCCGACACCCAGGCGAAGATCGGCGCGCAGCCGTCGGTCTCGACGGCGATCGTGTACCCGGGCGTCGAACCCGGCATCCTTGGCATGTGGCTCGACAACTCGTTCATCGGGACGTCCGTGTCCGCGCTGGGCATGGACTACGCGCTCAAGCAGTCGGACCTGACGCCCACGGACCTCGAGGGAACCAACGGCGACCGGGCATCCAGCCTGGGTCTCGTGCAGCTTGGCCTGGAGAAGCTGGTCTCGGTCAACCCGGACACGCTGTTCGTGCTCGGCACGCAGGACTTCATCGACTCGCTCGCCGCCAACCCGGCGTGGGCGTCGATCAACGCGGTCAAGAACGACCGCGTGTACCTGTTCGATCGTGACCTGTGGAGTCGTGACCGCGGCCCGCTGGCGGCCAAGCTCGTCCTCGAGCAAGCCCGGCACGCGCTGTACCCCGAGATCTTCCCCAACTAGCCGGGTGACGGATCGCCCGGCAAGGCGATGAGCTCGGCAACGCACGTCGGACGACCGGGAGCACCGGTGCGGCGGCCCGAGAAGGCCGCCGCACTTGCGCTCGGGCGGTTCGGCGCGCTGATCGCGATCGGCGTCGTGGTGCTGGTCATCGGCATCCTGTTCGACACCCGGTTCGGGATCGTGGACATGTCGCTCGACCAGGTCGTTCGCGCGCTCACGGTCAATGACGGGAGCCAGAACCGGATCATCATCTGGGAGCTGCGCTTCCCACGCGCGCTCGTCGCCGCGTTCGTGGGCGCAAGCCTGGCCGTCGCGGGGACGGTGATGCAGGCGCTCACGCGCAATCCGCTGGCGTCCCCGTCGCTGACCGGTGTCTCGGCGGGCGCCGGCCTCGCCGTGGTGGCGAGCCTGGTGATCGATCCCGGCCGTCCGCTGTGGCTGACCCCGTTCATCGCGTTCATCGGTGGCGGCGCCGGCGGTGCCGTCGTGTTCAGCCTCGCGACGCGCAGCGTCGTGACGCCGATCCGGCTCGCCCTTGCCGGGTTTGCCACGGCATCGCTGCTGCTGTCGTTGACGACCGGGTTGCTGATCCTCAACAACTCCGTCGTCGGGCAGGTGTACTTCTGGCTTGCGGGCGGCGTTGCCGGTCGCTCGTGGCAGCACGTGGAGGTGATCGTCCCCTGGTTCCTGGTCGGGGCGACGCTCGCTGGGCTGTACGCGCGCCAGCTCAACATCCTGGTGCTGGGTGAGGACGTCGCCCGGGGGCTCGGCCTGTCGACCGGACGGACCCGGGCCATGCTCATGGTCATCGCCATCGTGCTCGCCGCATCGGCGGTTGCCGTCGCCGGGCCCATCGGCTTCGTCGGCCTGGTGAGCCCGCACGTCGCACGGTTCCTGATCGGGGTCGACCACCGGCGGGTGCTCCCGCTCGCGGCCGTGTTCGGTGCCGCGCTCGTGGTGTGGGCGGACCTCGCGGCGCGCAACGTGCAGCGTCCCCTCGAGATCCCCGTGGGCATCCTGATCGCGCTGCTCGGCGGACCCTTCTTCCTGTTCCTGGCGAGGCGCAACGTATGACGGGCGAGGCGCAGCGGATGACGGCCGCGACGGTCCGGCGACGGAGCATGGCCCCGTGGGGGGTCCTCGGCCTCGCCCTGGTCGTCCTGGGGCTCGCGATCGTGAGCCTGGGCATCGGCCAGGTGACGATCTCGCCGGTCGACGTCATCTCGTCGCTGCTCTCGGGCACGGGCACCCTGCACGGCAAGATCGTGTTCGACCTGCGGCTGCCGAGGATCATCATCGCGATGCTCGTCGGGGCGCAGCTCGCGGTCTCCGGGGCGATCCTCCAGGGCGTCACCCGCAACGCGCTCGCGTCCCCGGACCTGGTCGGGGTCACGGCGGGCGCCGGGTTCGTCGCCGTCCTGATCGTGCTGGTGTTCGTCGACGTCCCGCGCTTCGTCCTGCCCATCGCCGCGCTGGCGGGTGGGACGGCGAGCGGCACGATCGTGTACCTGCTCGCCTGGAAGAACGGCGTGGCGCCGGAACGGCTGGCGTTGACCGGGATCGCCGTGACCGCGATCTTCCAGGCCGCCGTGACCGCGATCGTCACCCTCAAGGTGGAGAATGCGAACGTCCAGGTCGCCCTGACCTGGCTGGCCGGCTCGCTGTACGGGCGCGGCTGGGAGGACCTCGCGATCATCCTGCCGTGGTCCGTCCTCGGGATCGGCTCCGCGATGGTGCTCGCGCACAAGATCAACCTGCTGCTGCTGGGCGATGGCGTTGCCGCCGGCCTCGGCATGCGCGTCGAGGTCGCCCGGATCGCGCTGGTCGCCGTGGCCATCGCGCTCGCCGCGAGCGCGGTCTCCGTAGCCGGCACCGTCGCCTTCATCGGGCTCGTGATCCCGCACCTGGTCCGGTTGCTGATCGGCGCCAACCACCGGTTCGTGCTGCCGCTGTCGGCCCTTGCCGGGGCGCTGCTGCTGCTCGTCGCCGACGACATCGCCCGTACCATCATCCCGTCGCGCGAGCTCCCCGCCGGGCTGCTCACCGCCCTCATCGGGGCGCCCTACTTCATCTACCTCATCATGCGTCGCAAGACACGGATCTCGGTCTGAGAGGAAGCCCCATGAGCCTCGCCTCCACTCCCACGCCGCCGCGAGAGCTTCGTGCGGAGAACCTGACCCTCGGCTATGACCGCCGCATCGTGGTGACCGACCTCGACCTCACGTTCCCGATCGGGCGGGTCACCGCCGTCGTCGGCCCCAACGGGTCGGGCAAGTCGACGATCGTGCGGGCCACCGCACGCCTGCTGCGGCCCAAGGGAGGCATGGTCCTGCTCGACGGGAAGGCGATCGCGCGGATGCCGACCAAGGAGGTCGCGCGCCGGCTCGCCGTCCTGCCCCAGGGGCCGTCGTCGCCCGAGGGGCTCACCGTGGAGCGCCTGGTGTGGAACGGACGGTATCCGCACCAGGGGTTCCTGGGTGCCGGGTCGAATGCCGACGCCGAGGCCGTGAAGTGGGCGCTCCACGAGACGAACCTCGAGGCGTTCGCCGACCGGCCGCTCGACGCGCTCTCGGGTGGTGAGCGCCAGCGGGCGTGGATCGCGATGGCGCTCGCCCAGCAGACGCCGATCCTGCTGCTCGATGAGCCCACCACGTTCCTCGATCTCGGGCACCAGCTCGAGGTGCTGGAGCTGCTGCGCGACCTCAACGCGCGGCAGGGCATGACCGTCGTGATGGTGCTCCACGAGCTCAACCAGGCGGCGCGATACAGCGATCACATGGTCGCGGTGCGCAAGGGCGAGATCTGGCGCCAGGGACCGCCGGCCGAGGTCCTGACCCGTGAGCTGCTGGTCGAGGTGTTCGGCGTCCATGCCGAGGTCAACATCGATGCGATCTCCGGCAAGCCATACTGTGTGCCGACGGCGCGGGCCACGGACGCAGACCGTGTGCCGGCCTGAGGACGATGGACGAGCGCGCACCGGCGCGGCAGACGGACGAAGGCAGGGACATGGTGTCGACGGGGACGGACGGTCCTGGCGGTGGCGGGGGCAGGGCCCGCAGCCTCCGCGATGCCGCCTACGATGCGATCAAGGGGGACATCCTGGCCGGTGACCTGCTGCCCGGCTCGGCCATCTCCGAGGCAGAGCGGGCGGAGGCGCTCCGGACGTCGCGCACGCCGATCCGCGAGGCGCTCCAGGCGCTCGCCCAGGAGGGCCTGGTCGAGATCTTCCCCAAGCGCGGCACCTTTGTCGCCCGGCTGTCGGCCCGTGACGTCCGGGAGAGCTTCGAGCTGCGCGAGGCGGTCGAGACCGCGTGCGCCCGCCTGGCCGCCGAGCGGCGTACCGACGCAGACCTGGAGCGGATGCGCGCCGCGGCGATCGATCCGTCCGCGCGCCCGGTCGATGATGGGCACTACTCGCGCCTGGCCGACTTCCACCACCTCATCGTGCTCGCGGCCCAGAACCGATACCTGGCGCAGGCGTTCGAGGACACGGCCAGCCGGATCGACCTCGCCAGCCGCCTGGCATCCCAGGTCGACACGCACCAGGAGCCCGGCTCGACGCACATCGCCGTCTACGAGGCGATCGTCCGGGGCGATGGCGAGGCCGCGGCCGAGGCGATGCGCCGCCATCTGCGGGGCCACGCGGAGGCGCTGCTCAAGCATCTCAGCTGAGGGCGGGGGAGCGGCTGACCCGCACGTGGCGTGCAGCACCCGACGCACGGCGGCCGGCCGGATCCTTCGATGGCCGCCACTTCCCGCCGATACTGCAACGAAGCCGCAACATTCGTGCACGAATGGGCCAGAAGTCCTGTACGATCGCGGGACTCAGGGCTCATGTGGCCCTTGACAGGCGTCAACGCTTCCGATCTCGACACGTTGACTCAGCCATCGGCGTAGGCCGAAAGTACCCCGGGGACGGTAGTGCCAGGCATGGCAAAGAGGAGCGGTGCGGTGAAGCTCAGAACGTCGAGAGTCCGATTGGGGCGCCGGTCAGCCCCGGTGCGGTTTGTCGCTGTCATCACGGCCGCGGCGCTGCTGGCCACGCTGCTCAGCGTGAACGTGCTGGCCAACTCGAACAAGCCGTACACGGTGTCGGGGACCCCCGCCTCGATTTCCGCTGGCTCGAACAACTCGATTTCGATCACCGTCACCGACACCACGAAGACCCAGCAGCTGGGCTCGTTCGAGATCGATCTCTCGGCGTCCCCCGGGTTCACCTTCGGCGCAGTTGGTGGCTCGTATGCCACGGTGACCTCGACGGATGCGGGCAGCAACCCGACCATCGGCCTTGTCAACCCCGCGATGCTCCAGGTGCAGGGCCTCAACCTGCAGCCGGGCGAATCCGCGACCATCGTGATCGCAAACGTCGTCGCCCCCGGTTGCACCCCACTCCAGTGGACGTTCACCGCCCAGCAGGCCAACCAGTGGAGCAGTGGCAACGGCGCGAACTACCTGACGCTGGCGGGCTCGCAGCCCGTGTCGGCCGCCGACCCGTGTCACCTCGAATTCCCCGTTCAGCCGGCTGACGCGGGCGCGAATCAGACGATCACGAACACGCCGCTGACACCCAGCGGAATCGGCGTCCAGCCGGTCACCGTCCGGGTCGTCGACTCCTCCGGGCATCCAGCCCATCTCGTAACCGCCGTGACGCTGTCGTTCGGCCCATCCCGCGTGGACGCGGCGGGCGGGTCGCCTGCGATCGCGAACGGCGGGCCTACCAATACGGACCCGGGTACCGGCGAGGCCACGTTCCAGCCGAGCGTCAACGTCGGTGGCGCGTTCACGCTGAAGGCCACCTCATCCAACTCCGCGATCGCCCCGGCGACCTCCGGCCAGTTCCGGATCTGGGGCACCGCCACGACCTGCGACACGAACGCGTGCGACCTGCAGCTGACCTCGACCAACGGTCAGACCCTGAACCAGACCTCCGGCTCGACCACCGGGGCCGCCGGCGCCTCCTTCAACATCGTCTCGTTCGATTGCCAGGATGCGAAGTACGGTGGGGTTGGCGCGATCAGTGGCACCAACACGGTGACCTGGACGACGTACAACGCGGCGACCACCGGCAGCAAGCAGACCCGGCTGTTCATCCCGGACGCGCTGCTGAGCAACGCGGGGATCCTCGGCGTCCACTACATGGTCTGCTTCAGTGCGCCGTACCAGTTCCCGGTCGCGTGGACGCCGGCCAGCCTGACGACCGGCTTTGACACGGCTCAGCCGGACACGCGGGTCTCGGGCGCCATGGGCGGAACCTGGTACACCGGGCTGGTGCCCGACTGCCAGGACGTTGGTGGGTACGCGGACAACGCACCATGCGTGCTCAGCCGGGTCCACGCAAATGGCGGCCTGACGGTGACCGTGCAGTCCAGCGCCGGCGATCCGTTCGCGCGGTAGCACGAGGCGGCCATCACCGGAACGTTGACGCTGAGGCGGTCGCGTCTGCCCCTGGACGGGGCGGACCGGCCGCCGAAGCGCATGCCGTAGACTCCGCCGATGGTGCCCTGCCCCGGCTGCGGCCAGCCCAGTGACCCGCGCTACCGCGTCTGCGGGTACTGCCGGGCGCAGGTGGCTCCGGACCGGCCGCCCCAGGAGGTTCGGCGGCAGGTCACGATCGTCACCTCGGACCTCAAGGGTTCCACCGCGCTCGGCGAGCGGCTGGACCCGGAGTCGTTGCGGGAGGTTCTGACCCTCTACTTCGACGAGATGCGCGCCGTGTTCGAGTCGTACGACGGCACGATCGAGAAGATCATCGGCGACGCCATCGTGGCCGTGTTCGGCCTGCCCCTGCCGCGTGAAGGCGACGCACTCCGAGCGCTCGCCGCCGCCGCCGAGAGCCAGCGGGCGCTGGTCGCCCTCAACGAGCAGCTGCAACGGACCTGGGCCGTGCGGCTGACGAACCGCACCGGGATCGCGACCGGCGAGGCCGTGATCGGCGAGGCGAGCGTCGGCGAGCACATCCTGACCGGCGACGTCGTCCAGCTCGCCAACAAGCTCGAGCAGTCGGCGCCCGCCGACGAGGTGCTGATCGGCGAATCCACGCTCCTGGCCGCCGGCAATGACGTCGAGGTGGAAGGCGTCGATCCCGTCCTGCCAAAAGGCGCGACGACGGCCGTCCCGGCGTATCGGCTGCTGTGCGTGAACACGGATTCGCCGATCCTGGTGGAGGCACAGGGGTCGGCCGAGCGGCCCGAAGCGCGCGTATGCCGGAACTGCGGCGACGAGAATCCCGACGACTTCACCTGGTGCGGGTCGTGCGGCAGCCGGCTCGCCGGGCGGCAGCGGGCGCAGGAGAGCCGCAAGACGGTCACGATCGTGTTCTCGGACCTCAAGGCGACCAGGATTGATGGCGCGCCACTGGACCCGGAGACGCTCCGCGACGTGATGGCGGAGGGCTTCGAGGCGTCGCGCCGGGTCCTGGAGAAGCACGGCGGGACGGTCGAGAAGTTCATCGGCGACGCCGTGATGGCCGTGTTCGGGCTGCCGGTGCGGCACGAGGACGACGGTCTCCGTGCCGTGCGATCAGCGCTCGACATGAAGGTCGGGCTGACCGCCCTCGCGGAGCGTCTGGCGAACGAGCGTGGCATCCGGCTGGACGTGGCGATCGGCGTCAACACCGGCGAGGTCGTTGCGGGCGACGCCAGCCTGGGACAGCGGCTGGTCACGGGCGACGCCGTCAACGTTGCCGCGCGTCTCGAGCAGGCGGCACCGGTCCGCGAGGTCCTGATCGGGGACCTCACCCACCGGCTGGTACGCGACGCTGTCGATGTCGAGGAGGTCGAGCCGCTCACGTTGAAGGGCAAGGCGCAGCCCGTCCCGGCCTATCGGCTGCTGGCGGTCCGCAGTGGCGACGCGGTGGCGCGTCGCCAGGACGCTCCCATGGTCGGTCGCGAGCGAGAGATGGCCCAGCTCGACGGGATGCTCGCAGACTCCGTCCGCGAACGCAGCGCGCGCATGGTCACCCTCGTCGGCGACGCCGGCGTGGGCAAGACCCGGCTCACCAAGGAGTTCCTCGACTCGGTCGAGGGCCGGGCGCGCGTGATCCGCGGGCGCTGCCTGCCCTACGGTGACGGCATCACGTTCTGGCCGATCGTCGAGGTGGTGCGCGAGGCCGCGGGCATCCGGGAAGAGGAGCCCCCGGAGAGCGCGCGCATGCGCCTCGCTTCGCTGCTCGGCCCGGACAGCTCGGACGTTGCGGATCGGGTTGCGTCCGCCGTGGGGCTCGTCGACACGCCGTTCCCGGTGTCGGAGCTGTTCTGGGGCATCCGCAGGTTCCTCGAGCTCCTCGCGCAGGACGGCCCGGTCGTGGTGCATATCGATGACATCCACTGGGCCGAGGCGACCTTCCTCGACCTCATCGCCTACTTGACCGAGACGAGCCGGGACGCGTCGCTGCTGCTCCTGTGCACCGCCCGCAACGAGCTGCTCGAGCGCCATGCGGACTGGGCCGGCGCAGCGAACCAGGCTCGGATCATCCTGGCGCCGCTGTCCGACGCCGACGCAGGCCAGGTCGTGGAGAACCTGCTCGGCCAAGCCGGCCTCGCGGAGGACGTCCGGGCGCGTGTCGTCGCGGCGGCGGAGGGCAACCCGCTGTTCGTCGAGCAGCTGCTGTCGATGCTCATCGACAACGGATCGCTCCGGTTCGCCGATGACCGCTGGCAGCCCACGGTCGATCTGTCCGACATCTCGATTCCCCCCACGATCCACGCGCTGCTGGCCTCTCGCCTCGACCAGCTGCCGGCCGCGGAGCGGTCGGTGGTCGAGCCTGCCGCGGTCATCGGGCTGACGTTCGCGCCGGCGGCGGTGGGAGCGCTTGCACCCGACGATGTGACGCCCGACCTGATGACCCACCTCTCCTCGCTTGCCGCCAAGCAGCTCGTCAAGGCGGGTGAGGCGGCTTCGGCGACGGATCCGAGCTACCGCTTCCAGCACATCCTCATCAAGGATGCCGCCTACCAGGGCTTGCTCAAGCGGTCACGGGCAATCTTCCACGAGCGCTTTGCGGTCTGGGCCGACAGGATCAACGCGGAAGCAGGTCGGTCCACGGAATTCGAGGAGATCCTGGGCTGGCACCTGGAACAAGCCTATCGATACCGGGGCGAGCTCGGCCCGTTGGACGAGCACGGCGTGGCCGTTGGCATCGACGCGTCCCACCGGCTTGCATCGGCGGGCCGACGGGCGATGGCGCGCGGCGACATGCCGGCAGCCGCCAACCTCCTGCGGCGAGCCGCCGGGCTCGTGCCCGACAGCCACCCGACGCGGCCGCGGTTGCTGCGGGATGCGGGCGAGGCCCTCATGGAGGTCGGCGACTTCGCAGCAGCGGACGAATTGCTCGTCGCGTCAAAGGCGGGTGCTGCCGCCCTGGGAGACGCTGCGATGGAGACAACCGCGGCGATCATGCAGATACAGCTCCAGTTCTACCAGGCTGGATCAGGCGACGGGGAGGCCGACGTCATCTCGACGGTCCTCGGTCTGTTGCCGACCCTCGAAGCCGCGGCGGACCACGAGGGGTTGGCTCGGGCGTGGCGCCTGATGTTCGTCCTCGGCGGCGGGATCGGGCGATACGTGTTCGCGGAGGAAGCCGCGGAGAAGGCCATCGAGCACGCCCGCATCGCCGAGGATCGGCTGATCGAGACCCGCTCGCGGTCCTCGCTGGCCATGTGCGCGCTGCTGGGACAGACGCCCGTCCCCCTCGCGATCGAGCGCTGCGAGGAGCTGCTCGTCCAGGCGGAGGGTGATCGGAAGTCGGAGTCCCTGATCCTCGCGGTCCTTGCCCACCTCGAGGCGATGCGGGGCAACGCGGACCGGGCCCGGGATCTGTACGGGCGCAGCCGGGCGACGCTCGAGGAGCTGGGCGTCAAGCTCCTGGCAGCCCTCACGTCGCTCGATTCCGGCTGGGTGGAGATGATCGCCGGAGATCCCGTTGCCGCCGAGCATGAGCTCCGCGGAGACTACGAGACGTTGAACGCGATGGGCGAACGGATGTACATCTCGACGACGTCGGCCTCGCTGTCCGAGGCGCTCTACCGCCAGGGCCGCTACGACGAGGCGCTGGCCATGACGACGTTCAGCCAGGAGAACGCGGCGCCCGACGACGTCTCGACCCAATTCCTGTGGCGCCACGTTCGCGCCAAGGTCCTGGCCAGGAGCGGAGCGCTCGAGGACGCCGTGGCCCTGGCGACGGAGAGCGTGCGCCTGATCAGCGAATCGGACGACATCGAGTCGCAGGGCAATGCCCTGATGAGTCTTGCCGAGGTCTACTGGCTGTGCGACCGGCGGTCCGACGCGTCCGCGACGGCCGAGCTCGCGGCCGATCGGTTCGAGCGCAAGGGCAACATCGTGTCCCTCGCGGCCGCCAGGTCATTCATGCAGCGCATGGAGGCCGGCGTGCCCGCCGTATCCCTGGCCAACGTGGCGATGCCGGCCGTCAGCGCTGTCCGATGCCGGGGGATGATCGCACGCGGGGTGGAGCGCGACAGGGCTTCGATGCACGACTACAGGTCAGACCGGATCGGATCGGCGCTGCGGGGCGAGAACCCGACGGTGCTGGCCCGGCTGCCCGCCGCGTTCGCCGTCATGGGCGACGTCCAGTGGCTGCCGGGCTACTGCGTCCTGCTGAGCGACGACCCCGCGGCCGAGCGCCTGTCGGACCTTGCGCGCGAGGCGCAGACGGCGTTCCTCGACAGCATGGCGCGGCTGGCCGCCGCGGTGGAGCAGGCGTGCGCGGCCGCGGACCCTGCCTTCCTCCGCGTCAACATCGAGATCCTGGGCAACGCCGACGCATTCCTGCACGTGCACGTGTGGCCGCGATACGCCTGGGAGCCGGCGGAGCTCCGGCCGCGCCCGGTCTGGCTCTATCCCGCGGAGCGGTGGCACGACCCTGCGACCGCGCTCGGTCCGCAGCACGATGACCTCCGGGTCGCGATCGCCGCCAGCCTGTCCGAGGCGTAGATGTCCGCTGCGACGTCCGGGGGCGGTTCATCGACTGACGACGCGATCGCCGTCCGGCGGTTGCGGCCGGATGAGTGGGCGGCGTTGCGAGACATCCGGCTGCGGGCGCTGGCCGATGCGCCGGAGGCGTTCGGGTCCACGCTTGCCGAGGAAGTCGGGCGAGGCGACGATGCGTGGCGGGACTGGGCGTCACGCGCGGATCGGGGCATCGTCGTCGCGGAGCTCGCGGGTCGCCTGGTGGGGCTGGCGTCCGGTGGCCCGGCGCCGGACGGCGACGGTGGGGCCGGCCTGTACGCGATGTGGGTCGATCCGGCCCTCCGCGGCTCGGGGGTCGCGGCAGACATCGTCGCGCTCGTCGAGGACTGGGCGCGAGCGGCGGGCTACGCGGATGATCGGGCTTGGCGTCACCACGACCAACGCGCGGGCGATCGCGCTGTACGAACGCCTCGGCTACGTGGACACCGGCGGGCGCCATCCGCTTCGGCACGGGGCGGACCTCGAGATCCAGGTGATGGTCAAGTCGCTCGGTGGCGTGCCGGGGTGACGAGCGGGTCCCGGCGGGCTCGGCCCCCAGTGGGCAGGGCCGAGCAGGAGCGAACCTACGCTGCGGACGCTCCCGCCGGCAGGAACGACTCGACGACCTCGCACGGGATGGCCCGCTTGAGCAGGCGCTGGATGCCGCGCAGCGCGTCGACCTCCCCGGGCGAGACCAGCGAGATCGCGGTGCCCGAGGCGCCCGCCCGGCCGGTGCGGCCGATGCGGTGGATGTAGTCCTGCGGCTCGAACGGCAGGTCGAAGTTGACGACGTGCGGGAGGGTGTCGATGTCGAGCCCGCGTGAGGCCACGTCGGTCGCGACGAGCGCGACCACCTCGCCGGCCTTGAACGCCGCCAGGGCCCGGGTCCGCTCGCCCTGGGTGCGATCCGAGTGGATCGCGATGGCGGCGACGCCCCGGCGGTCGAGATACGACGCGAGGCGGGTGGCGCCGATCTTGGTGCGCGTGAACACGAGCACCTGCTCGATGCCGTCCCGGCGCACCAGGTGGAGCAGCAGGTCCGCCTTGCGCTCGGCATCGACGGGGTAGAGGACCTGGGTCAGGTTGTCGGCTGTCGCGTTGCGCGGGGCAACCTGGACGATCTCCGGGTTGGTCTGGAACTCGCGGGCGAGCTTGCGGATCGCATCTGAGAACGTCGCGGAAAACAGCAGGGTCTGACGCCCGCGCGGCAGCAGGGCGACGGCCTTGCGGACGTCGTCGATGAAGCCCATGTCGAGCATCCGATCGGCCTCGTCCAGGACGAGTACCTCGACTTGGGTGAGATTTACGGCCTTCTGGCCGATCAGGTCGAACAGCCGCCCCGGCGTCGCGACCAGGATCTCGACGCCGGCCCACAGGGCCTTGACCTGGGGACCCTGCTGGACGCCGCCGTAGACCACGGTCGAGCGCAGGTTGGTGCCCTTGCCAAGCGTCCGCACGCTCTCGTCGATCTGCATCGCGAGCTCGCGGGTCGGGGTGAGGACGAGCGCCCGCACCGGATGGCGGGCGGGGCTGGGGCTGGAGCTCGCGTGCTTCGCGAGCCGCTCGAGGATCGGCAGCGTGAACGCCGCCGTCTTGCCGGTGCCCGTCTGGGCGGCGGCGAGCACGTCGCGGCCGGCGAGGACGAGGGGGATGGCCTGCGCCTGGACGGGGGTGGCTTCGGTGTATCCCTCCCGCGCAACGGTGGCGAGGAGGTTGGCCGACAGGCCGAGGTTGGTGAAGGTCAAGGTGACTCCGGGGTGGCGCCGCGGCGCCAGGGATGGTTCGCATGCCCGGTGGAGCGGTGCGGGACGTGACGGGTCTCGCGGCTCGGCGCAGGGCGGGCGCTCGTGGATGGGTCACACGTCGTGTGATCGGGCGCCAGTGGCGGTCAACCGGCCGGCCCGCGATATCGCGGGCATCCGTTCCGTGCCGCCCGGCAACGCTTCCTTACGCGTCCTCTGCCCGGCTGCGCCTCGTGTGATCATCGCACGATCGGCGGACTTCCGCGAGCCGCCGATCGTCAGCATGCGGATTACGCCAGTTCAGCGATGCTGTACGCGACGTGAATCGGCGCACCGTCGGGTGGGCGGATCGCCGCCGGGAGTACCAAGTGGTCGACGACGGTGACCATCGAGCCCCCGCCGTCCAGGGCAAGCCGTGGGACCGTTGACCGTGAGCGACCAGTCCGTCTGCCGGGCGCGCGATCACCGGGTCACCTGCCACCAAACCACGGGACGAAGAAGCCGGATGCACTCCTTCCGAACGCGCGCAGCCGCGATGCTCGTGGCGGCGTTCGTCCTGACCGGACTCTCGATGCCCATCGGCCCGGTCTCGGGCGCCGTCGCCGCGGATGCGGGCGGCGCCAAACGCCTCATCGTGCTGTGGAACACGGACGCTCCCGCCGGGCTTGCCATCGCAGGCGCCGGGCAGATGCATCGGTCTGGGAACGCCCGTCGGACGGTCGTGGACACGACGCCGGCGGCGTCGGCAGCGGTGGCCGCGCGGCTGCGCTCGGACCCACGCGTGGAAGCCGTGGTGCCTGACGTCGAGACCGCCGGCACCGGATGGCCGGCGGACGCAGCGCCCAACGATCCCTACTACAGCTCCCTCCAGGCGGATCTCCGGCTGATGGGCGTGCCCGAGGCGTGGACTACCACGACCGGGACCGGCATGACCGTCGCCGTGCTCGACACCGGGATGTACGCGGCGCACCAGGATCTCGCCGCCGTCGCCGTGACGAGCCCTCGGAACGAGATCGACGGGAGCTCGAACGTCGCCGACGACAACGGCCACGGCACGCACGTGATCGGTGAGATCGCGGCCGCCACGGACAACGGGAAGGGGATCGCCGGGATCGCTCCCGGGGTGAGGATCATGCCGGTCAAGGTTCTTGACCAGAACGGCCAGGGCTGGTTCAGCTGGCTGCTCGATGGCGTCGATCATGCCCGGACACACGGCGCGACGGTGATCAGCATGAGTCTCTCGGGGACGATCAGCTCGTCGTCCGCGGCCGCGCTGCAACCGACGATCGATGCCGCGTATGCGGCGGGGATCACGATGGTGGCGGCGGCGGGCAATACCGGCGACAGCACCGTCGGCTACCCGTGTGCGTTCAATCACGTGCTGTGCGTCGCTGCGACCGACAACAACGACGCAAAGGCGTCCTTCAGCGTCCACAACCAGTACGTTGACATCGCCGCCCCAGGGGTGTCGATCGTCTCGACACTCAGCTCAGGTGGCTACGGCTCGATGAGCGGGACCAGCATGTCGACGCCGCATGTGGCGGCCGTGGCAGCCCTGGTCCGGTCGGCGCACCCGGGCGAGACGGTCGACCAGGTCGACGCCGCCCTGCTCACCACGGCGGTGGATCTGGGCGCCGCGGGACGCGACGACAGCTTTGGCTGGGGTCGCGTGGATGCGGCGGCGGCGGTTGCAGCGACGTTCGCCCCGACGCCGACCCCGACCCCGACACCTGCGCCAACCCCCACGCCGACACCTGCGCCCATCCCGACATCTCCGCCTGCGCCAACCCCGACACCGACGCCTGCACCAACGCCTCCGCCTGCGCCCACCCCGACACCTCCGCCGACCCCCGCGCCCAGTCCGGAACCCGAGGATGGTCCGATCCTGCTCGTTGGCGGGGATGCCATCCCGACCCCGATCGCGGCCGAGCTCGCGCGGCTGGAACCGGGCAGGATCGTCATCCTGGGTGGCTCGGGCGTGGTGTCGGACGCGGTCAGCGCCCAGCTTGCCGCGTTCGCACCCGTGTCCCGGATCGCGGGTCCCGACCGGTACGCGACGAGCGGGGCGGTCAGCGCGACGACCTTCGCACCCGGCGTTCCAACTGTGTTCATCGCCACGGGCAGCAACTTCCCGGACGCGCTCTCCGCCGGTCCGGTGGCGTCGGCTGCAGGCGGCCCGATCATGCTCGTCAGGTCGAATGCCGTTCCCGCCGTCATCGCGGCCGAGCTGCAGCGACTTGCACCGGCGCGGATCGTCGTCCTTGGCGGCCCATCGGTCGTGTCGGCCGCGGTCGAGGCCTCCCTCGCTACCTATGCGCCCGTCACCCGGATCGCCGGACCGGACCGATACGCCACCAGCGCCAGGATCAGCGCCTCGGCCTTCTCACCCGGCGTCGATGCCGTGTACATCGCCACGGGCATCAACTTCCCGGACGCGCTGTCGGCGGGCCCGACCGCATTGGGCGGTCCGATCCTGCTCGCGTCGAGGGACTCGCTCCCGGACATCGTCGCAACCGAGATCGCCCGGCTCAAACCGGCCCGGATCTTCATCCTCGGGGGTGCCGGGGCGGTGTCCGATACCGTCGCGGCCCGGCTGGCGGTCTACGCGCCCGTGACGAGGCTGGCGGGATCCGATCGGTACCGCACGAGTGCCGTGATCAGCGCGTCCGCGTTCGACGCCAGGGTCCCGATAGCGTTCATCGCGACCGGTCTCAACTTCCCGGACGCGCTGTCAGCGGGACCCGTCGCCGGACGCCGCTGAGGGTTCCCGGCCCTCGATCGGCAGGCTCCACAGGTCGTACGAGCTCACGACCCGCATGCCGAGTCGCTCATAGAGCGAGACCGCACCGGTCGGGTTCGCGGAGTCGACGTTGAGGCGCACGTGCGTTAGGCCGCGGCTGCGGAGCTCAGCGAACGACGCCCGGAGCAGCGCCGATGCGACCCCTCGTCCACGGTGCGGCCGAAGGACGCCGAGCATCGCGATCTGACCCCGGTCACCTCGAACGGAGCCATGGAGGACGCCCACGGGCTCGCCCGCGACCTCGGCGATGAGCCACAGCGACGGATCGAAGTCGTCCTGGTGCACGGACTCGTCGAGGAACTCCTCATACGACACCGGCGCGGCATTCCAGTGGTCCTCGAACGACTGTTCGAGGACGCGGTGAGCGGTCGGCAGGTCCCGTTCGACGTCGAGCGGTCGCAGGCGGACGTCTCCCGGGAGCGCGGCTGGCAGGCGGTCCGCCGACAGCTGGGCCTCCATCTGCCAGAAGCGGCGGGCCCACGTATACCCGCGACCGGCGAGCAGGCGTTCCGCGGCCCTGTCATTCGAGGTGGTCGCAGAGAGAAGCTGGGCCGTTCCGGTGACCTGCCGGGCCGCGCGCCCCTCGATCAGCGTTGCGAGGGCGTCCCCGATTCCCATGCCCGAGTGCTCCGGGTGCACGATCGCGAAGCCGGACGCATGCGTCGCATCCTCGCCCCACACCTGGCCGTATCCGGCAATCACGCCCCGCAGGTCGACGATCCAGGCGTCGGTGGCAAGGTCGAACCGTGGCCGGGCCCACAGCCGGCGCAGGAGCGGGAGGTCGAGCGTCGGCGCGGCGGCGAGGGCGGCGTCCGACGCCGCAGCCACACGCTCGATGCCAGGCGCATCCGCATCTTGCGGACGCCGCAGCACGTAGCCGGCCGGCAGGGTGGGGGACCGTTCCATGTGTGGCGCACTCTGACGGGCACAGGTCGCCGCCGCAAGCGCATCGCCCGCCCTGAAGCCACGGCGCGGTTGTGGCCCACGGACCGGGGCCGTCCAGGGCGGACCGACGTCGGCGGCTTCCTCCTCCGGTGCTCGCCGGACCGCGGGGGCCGCGGGAGTCAGGCTGCGATCACGCTGTCGACGCGGATGACCGGCGGGCGCTCGAAGTGCTTCTTGACCGCGCACTGCTCGGCGGACCGGACGACGGCGTCGGCGTACTTGTCCGGGAAGCCGGAGGGCAGCTCGATCGTCACCTGCACATCGCTGACCAGGTGCGTCGCCGGATCGACCTGCATCCGCTGGACGAGGCGAATGCCTTCGGCGGAGATCCCGCGCTGGCGGCAGAAGCCGAGCACATAGATCCCGGCACAGGTCCCGATCGTCGACAGGAACGTGGCAAACGGGGTCGGGGCCGAGCCGTCTCCGCCGCCCATGGGTGGCTGGTCGGTCGGCACGACGAACCCGCCGAAGTGCGCGTCGACCCGGGCGCCTCCGGGAAAGTCGATGGTCATCTCCACGGTATTGATCCTCGTCGGCAGCAGGCACGCGCAACCTGGCAGGTGGGCGGCTGGCAGGCTGAGGGTATCGGTACCTTGCATGATTGCGCAAGTACGCATGTACCACCGGAATGGGCCGATGCGCCCAACCCGGACGGTCCCGGCCGGGCTACGTGGTCCCGCGGGCGGCCCAGGCACGCGCCGAGAGCACGAACGGACCGGTGGGCAGCATCGACCGGCACCGGTCGCGCAGCGCGCCCTGCCTCGACGGTGCGAGGGAGGCGACATACGCGCCGCCCGGCCCGACGCCCAGAGTGAACGGCTCCCACCAGTCGTCGAAGCCCGCGAACGACCGGTTGACCTCCAGCGTCGATTCCGCGACGTCGTCGAGGCCGGCCGCGCTGAGCAGCGCGACGAGGTGTCCCCGACGAGCACCCGGGAGGTGCGATTCGTCCTCGACGTCCGGGTCGAGCGCCCGCGCAGCGTCCCAGAATGGTCCGAGCGGGCCATGCCCGCCCTCGAAGTCCCACACGCAGGCGGCCACGATGCCGCCGGTCCGGGTGACGCGCGCGATCTCCCGGAAGGCGATCACCGGGTCGGCCATGAAGTGGACGACCAGCTGCGCAAGCGAGGCATCGAAGGTCGCGTCGTCGAACGGGAGGGATTCGGCCCGTGCCAGGCGCACGTCGACGCCCGGATGCCGGTCGCGGACGGCGGCGACGAATGACTCGGACGGGTCGATGGCGGCCACGGATCCAGCCCCCAGCCGATCGACGAGCGCGGCGGTCAGCGCGCCGGTCCCGCACCCGACGTCAAGCACGCGCTGGCCGCGCCGGACGCCAGCCGCCTGGACGAACCGGCTCGACAGCGGGCGTGACCACGCGCCCATGTACTGCTCGTAGGCCCGGGCGGGGACGTCGAAGCCCATGGGTGGAGTGTAGGGGTGGCCGTTGCGCCGAGGCACGGGCAACCGTGCGCCGGGATCCGTGGCAGTGGCCGGCCGGCTCACGGTCGCCCCGGGGAGTCGGGACACCGGTCCCATGACAGCATTCCCGGACTCCCGTCATGCTGTGCGGGCCAGCTCCCCTCACACAGGTGTCCCCGATGAGCCGACAGCGATTCGAATCCAGCGTCACGGCCGTGTCGTGGATCCCCTCCGACGCCATCGCGGGCGCCCCGAAGGTGCCGTTCGAGCTTGGGATCACGCACTACGACCAGCCGCCGCCCGAGCGGATCGTTGATCTCGAGGACCTTCGCCGGACCGATCGGTTCCGCGAGGCGAACGAGCTGCGCGCGTTCATCGAGGTCGAGGACGGGCGGATCGTGGACCAGGGGTACCTGGGCCAGGGACACATCGGCGCGACCACCGTTCGCGTGGGACCGGCGGCGATCCGCTTCCCGGCCGTCCACCTGCCCGACATCCAGCACGAGCCGGAGATCGGTCCGACGTCCGTGCGCTTCGTGCAGACGGTCGGCGGGCGGATGGGGCTGCCCACGCCGAGACCCGTCGCGCGCAAGCCGTTTGTCCAGTTCTGGCCCTCGATCGCGTGGTCGACGCTGGAGCTGACCATCAACGCCGATGGGTCGGCCACCCGCGGGCTCGTCGGAGCCAGCCCGTTTCCCCGGCATTGGGTCTATGACGACGCGGGCGAGCTGGTCCAGAAGTCTGGCGTGGTCGACTTCAAGAAGTGGTTCAACGACTCGTTCGGTGACCAGACGCCGTGGGGCACCTATGACTCGCCGGCCGTCGTCAGCGCGGTGGAGACCGCGATGGAGCGACGCGTGTCGGGCGCCATCATGCACGGCGGTGCGAAGCCCGAGATCCGGACGGTGGACGCCGGCGACGCGCTGATCACACAGGGCGACATGGCGGTCGATGTCTACCTGATCCTCGACGGGATCCTCGTGGTCGAGGTGGATGGGCGCGAGGTGGCCGAGATCGGACCAGGGGCGGTGGTGGGGGAGCGTGCTGCGCGCGAGGGCGGTGTCCGGACGGCCACCCTGCGGGCGGTCACCCGTGTCCGCGCGGCGAAGACCACCGCGGACGCGGTCGACGCGGCCGACCTCGGGGCGGTGGCTGCAACGCATCACCGGGAGGATTCGCCCGTCGCATGAGGCTCCCCGCCGGGCGCGGCCGTATCAGAAGGTCGGGGTCACCTTCTTGAGCTGCCCGGGCGCATTGTCTCGACCGTGGCCGTGGCCGGGCTTGCCGCCGGCCATCCAGGACTTCCATCCGGGGTGGGTGGGACCGACCATCCACGGGCCGCCTGCCCACGGTGGCCGTCCCGCCGCGCGAAGCGCCTTCCCGTCCACTGTCTCGACGTCGACCTGCGTGTCACCGGATCGCGTCGTTCCGACGATCGTCACCGACTTGCCAACGAAGGCGGCCAGCGGGTTGTTGTCGCCCCAGAACCACGGCGGTCCTGCCGAGACGGACCAGGTCTTTCCGTCCACGGTCATCGTGAATGCCGCGCGACCCTTGGCATCGGTCGACTTCTGGACGGTGCCCTTGAGCGTGATCGCGACCTCGGGACTCCTCTCGGGTTTGGCGGACTTCTCGGGTTTGGCGGACTTCTCGGGCTTGGCGGACTTCTCGGGCTTGGCGGAATTGCCCGGATCCGCGGACGGCGGCGGAGATGCCGCAAGCACCGGGATGGAGATCGCGAGCAGGGCGATGGCAGCCGCCAGCAGGACGCCGACCCGCCGATTGGGGCTGTTCATCGCGTGATCGTCCCGCGATGACCTTGCATCCGTCCTAGCAGCCGAGTGATCGGCCTGAGGTTGTGGTGCCGGGACGCGCCACAGTCGCCCCATGCTCGGAGTCGCAGCGCCGCGACCCTCGGCCGATTCAGCGAGACGTGGTTCTAGCTTGGCTTGCGCCGTGGCGGCCGCATCGCGCTTGCCCGAGCCTTGACGCGTTCAGGCGGTGTCACGAACGGCCGGAACGCATCGCGCACTTCCTGCGGCAGGATCCGTCAGACGCGGTCGAGGAACTCGAGCACGCGCTCGGTGAGCAGCGCCGTCGCCTCGGCGTCGTACGAGGGGAGCGAGCTGTCGGCGAAGTAGTGCCGGTCGCCGGGATAGAGGAACAGCTCGGCGTCGTCGACCGTGTCCACGATCTCGCGGGCCGCATCGATGTCGCCCTCGCCGACGAAGATCGGGTCCGCGTCCATGCCGTGGATCTGCACCGGCACGCCGTCCGGCCAGGGCCCGAACGCCCACTCGCCGCTGATCGGGATGCACGAGAAGAACAGCAGCGCGCCACGGGCGCCCGGCCGCGTCTGGGCGAGCTTCTGCGCGACCATCTCGCCCAGCGACATCCCGGCATATACGAGCTCGGCGGGCAGGTCGTCGGCCGCGCGGACGCCTCGCTCGCGGACGTTGTCGAACCCGATCTCGCTGGCGTGGGCGACGCCCTCCTCGATGCTCCCGAACGTCCGTCCATCGAACAGGTCCGGCGTGTGCACGGTGTGACCCGCGGCTCGCAGCACGTCGGCAAACGCCAGGACGCCGGGCGTCAGCCCCTGGGCGTGGTGGAACAGCAGGAGCTCGGCCATGGGGCGCCTCCGGGTGCGGGTCTGGCAATTTCCGCACTCTAGCGCGTCGATCAGCTGCCTTCCAATGCCGTCGATTCGGCGAGCCGTACCATGTCCGCGAGGCCCATCGATGCGAGCCACGCGGACGCGCGCGCTCGGCCTTGCGCGCCCACGCGGCCGGCCTCGGGATCGAAGGATGGCGTCAGGGGCGCATCGCGACGCAGGGTCGCAAGCTCCAGGCATCGGAACGCGTCCTCGCGCCCGGCGAGCAGCCGCTTCCGCACGCCCTCGGCCGTGACCTCGTCGATCCGCTCGTAGATCCCCGCGACCGACCCGAACCGTCGCACCAGGTCCGGGCCCGCAGCCGGCCCGATGCCCCGCACGCCGCCGTAGCCGTCGGTCGCGTCGCCGATCAGCGCCTTGACGTCCGCCACCTGCGCCGGAGGCACGCGGTAGGGACTCCGCTCCTCGACATCGGCCGGCGCGAACCGGTCGACGCCACCCCCCGAGCGGGGGATCAGGACCGCCACGCGGTCACCGACCATGCCCAGCAGGTCGTGGTCTCCGGTGTGGAGCAGGACCTCGTCGAAGCCCGAGGCGAGCGCGGCATCGGCGATCCCGGCCATCGCGTCGTCCGCCTCCCAGCCCTCGGCCCGGTAGCGCGCCCATCCCATTCGGCCGGCGGCGATGTTCGCGTCCCTCAGCTGGGGGACGAGATCGTCCGGCTCCTCCGCCCTGCGCGGCTTGTAGTCCGGGTGGAGGTCGCGGCGCCTCGAGCCCGTCGTGCTCTCGAACGCGAGCGCGACGTGGCTGGCCTGCTCCTCGCGGATCCGCGCGAGGACGAAGCGCAGGAACGCGCGAACCAGGAACACCGGGCGGCCGTCGGGCGCGAACGACGGATTGCCGCGTCCCGCGAAGTACGCGCGGTGGGCGAGGTTGGCGAAATCGACGACGAGCAGGCGGCGCACGCTGCTGATCGTCGCACGCGCGCCGGCTGCGGCGTCAGCCGGCCGGGCCGGGCGCAGGGATCAGGGCGTGACCGCCGTCGCCAGCCACAGCGAATACGTGTCGTTGCCGTAGCCGGAGACCACGATTCGGTCGGGCAGCACCGTGGCACCTGTGACGTACGTGCCCTGCGCATCCTGTGGACTGTACTGACCGATCTTCGGCAGTGACGCTGACCCGGCGAACGACAGCCGCGTCCAGCTTTCACTGCCGGTCGAAACCCAAGCCGCCATCGTTTCCGAACCGGGCGATTCGCGGTCGAGGACGACGATGTGCCGGCCGTCAGACTTCAGCATGGTGGAGCCGGAAATCGGGACCTGATTGACCCCCTGGTCGATGGCCGGCAGGTCGATTCCCAGCCGCCCAGCCACGTGCCACGTCGCGCCGTCCACCGAGACCCAGCCGCTCGGCGCGGCGTCGCCGGCGACCGGGGAACCGACGCCGATCGCGAACAGCCCATCCGCGCCGACCTCGACGTCGCTCAGCTCCCCGCCTTCGATCTCGATCCCGTCGACCTCGGCCACCGTCCAGTGCAGCCCATCCGCCGAGACCCAGGCTGCCGGCCGGCCCAGGCCCAGCGGGTAGGGGCCATCCACCACTTCGGTGGCTGGATCCCGCACGCCGTCCCGTCCGACGATCACGAAGCCGCCAGCGAACGCGACGGCGTCGCGGAACATGGCATGGTCGAAGCCCTGGGTCAGGTCTGCCTGCTGCCACGTCATCCCATCAACCGAGTGAAACACGACCGGGATCGCCGGCGGCGGCTTCTGACCCGGCTCGCCCACGCCATTGCCCTGGTAGCCGACCGCGATGATCCCGCCGTCGCCCGCGACCATGAACATGGGGGCGCCGGCATTCGACCAGGCGGCGTGCCAGCTGGGGCTGTTCACGGGTGTCCAGTCTGTTCCGTCAGCGGACGTCCACATCTCTGGCGAGAAATCGGGCGGAGGACAGGTTGTGTCTGGCGGGCAGTCCACCCCGCCACCCTCGGCCGTGGCGAGGAGACGCCCGTTGAGCACGAACACGTGCGTCATCCACTCGCCCGACCGCACGAGGTCTCCGGTCTGGACGACCGTCCAGCCGAGCCCGTCCGGCGAGGTAAGGAACACGCCCTTCAGGTTGCGCTCCGGGTCGGTGACACCCGTCTCGCCGACGGCGACGTACGCGCCACCCCAGGGAACGACGTCCACGATCCGGAGACCACCCTGGACCGCCGGCACGACCGGGTCGGACCACTCGAGCCCCGTCCAGCCGCTGGGCGGCTGCGTCGGCGGGGGCGACTCGCTCGGGGTCTCGCTCGGGGTCTGGCTGTCGGTCGGGCTTGAGGTCGGAGCGGGGGCGCTCGAGCTGGGCTCGGGCGAGGACGTCGGCTTCACGCCCACGATCGGTCCCTGGAGGAATGTCCAGCCGAGGGCGATCGCGGCAACCACGGCGAGTGCGGCTGCCGAGAGCTGCAGCAGCGGTGCGAACCATGATCGGCGGCGCGCGGTGGGGGCATCGGTGATGGTGCGCAGGCGATAGCGGAGGGACGTCGGGGCGCCGTCGCCGGCGATATCACGCAGGACGACCGTCAGGTCGCGATCGAAGCGCTCGTCGGTCATCGGATCGCTCCCATCGGGTCGCGAGCGGCCGCGTCGTAGGCCGCCCGGAGCTCCGCCAGGCCGTAGTGCAGTCGTGACTTCACCGTGCCCACAGCAAGGTCGAGCTGGGCCGAGATCTGATCGGCGGTGAGTCCCTCGAGGTAGTGGAGCGCGATGACCGCCCGGTGCTCGGGGGTGAGCGCGCTGAGCGCCTCACGGAGCGCGGCCCGCTCGACGGACGCGGCAAACGGATCGGCGATGGCAGGCGTGGCATAGGCAACGATCGAGGGGCGATGGCGCTGGTGAAGGCGGTCCCTGCAGACGTTGACCAGGATCCTCGAGAACCAGGCCGGGAACTTCTCGGGGTCGCGGAGAGAGGCGACGTGCTGCCACGCACGGAGCGCGGCGTCGCTCACCGCATCCTCGGCTTCATCGCGATCGCCCAGGATCACGGCCGCCAGCCGGAAGCTCCGATCGAGCGCATCGTCGAGCAGGCCCGTGAATGCCTCGGCTTGATCGGCGGCGGACCCGCTCAGCTTGGCGCGGATGTCGTCCACCCCGGTGCTCCCAGACTGGATATTGATCTCGATCACAACCTAGATGACCGGCATGCGTGCCGGATGGTTCGATCTTTCTCGAATCCGGGGGCGGGTGGTCGCGAAGATGGCCCCCGTCGGGTGTACCGGCGCATCGGCAGATCGCGCGCGGATCAACCCTCTCGGGTGCGCACCTCCGGGTCCACTGCCAGCACGTCCCGGCGGGCGAAGATGCCCAGGAAGCTGAGGCCGCACAGGAACAGGGCGACGCCGAGCCCGCTGTAGAAGAACGCGATCATCCAGTCCGGCATGAGGTGCGAGAGGCGCAGCGCCATGCCACCGGCCATCATCACCGCCATCACTGCCCACGACGAGGCGTTGAAGAAGTGCCAGAACGGCAGCCGTTCCTCCTCCCGCGCGCGGATCCGGCTGGTGTGCCTGCGAACGAGCCGCGAGAAGACGAGGTAGTAGAAGGCAAGGAAGATCGCGACCGCGAGCGGCAGCAGGACCAGGTGCTCCGGCGCAAGCGTGACCTCGAGCGGGAGCCCGATCACGCACACCATCGCGCCCGCCGCACACCAGACCAGGCCGGCGATCAGGATCAGCTGGTTCTTGGGACGATGGACGACGCTCACGGCTCGTTGGCTCCTCGAACGGGCACCGGTCGCCCGGCGCCACGATGGTACCGCTGGTCCCGGCGCCCCGGCCCTAGACTGAGCCCGTGACTCCCGATCCGCGTCCAACCGCATCGCGCCTCCTCGTCGATTGCCTCGCGGCCGAGGGCTGCGAGTGGGTGTTCTCGGTGCCCGGCGAGGAGACGATGGACATCCTCGACGCCCTCGCGGACGACGAGCGGGTGCGCCACGTCACGACGCGGCACGAGCAGGGCGCCGCGTTCATGGCGGATGTCCATGGGCGGCTGACCGGGCAGTGCGCAGTCGCCATGGCCACCCTCGGGCCGGGGGCGACCAACCTCGTCACCGGGATCGCGGACGCATACCTCGACCGCGCGCCGATGGTCGCGCTCACGGGCCAGACCGGCTCGGACAAGCTCCACAAGGAGTCGCACCAGCTGGTCGACATCCCGCGGATGCTTGAGCCGGTGACCAAGTGGACGACCCGGATCGGGCGGGCCGATGCGATCCCGGAGACCGTCGCGCGGGCGTTCCGGATCGCGCGCCTCGAGAAGCCGGGTCCAACCCACGTCGAGATCCCCGAGGACATCGCGGCGTCACGCGTGGATCCGGGGCTCCAGCCGCTGACGCCGTCGCGTGCCTACTTCCCGGAGCCGACCGACGAGGCGATCGCCCACGCCGCGGCACTCATCGCATCCTCGTCCCGCCCGATCGTCCTGGCCGGGAACGGCGTCCTCCGGCGCCGTGCCTCCGGTGCCCTTCGGGCCTTTGCGGAAGGCCTGCACGTACCGGTCGCCGAGACGTTCATGGGCAAGGGTGCGATGGATGACCGATCCCCCCTGTCCCTGATGGCCGTGGGCCTCCAGGCGCGCGACCACGTCCTGTCCGGGTTCGATCGCGCGGACCTCGTGATCTGCGTCGGGTACGACCTCGTCGAGTACGGTCCGTCCCGCTGGAACCCGGACGGCACCAAGCAGATCCTCCATATCGACACCCAGCCTGCCGAGGTCGACGCGTCGTACCGGCCGGCGGTGGAGCTGATCGGCGACATCGAGGGATCGCTCCGCCGCCTGCTCGAGGCGGTCGAGCCGCAGGGCATCAGCGGACGGAGCGGCGCCGAGCGCCACGCGTCGCAGGAGACGCTGATCGACGCCGACCTGCGTCAGCAGCTGCTCCAGGAGCTCGGCACGTTCGAGCACGACAATTCGGCGACGGTCAAGCCACAGAAGGCGATTCTCGACCTGCGCCGGGCGCTCGGTCCGCATGACATCGTGGTCTCGGACGTCGGCGCACACAAGATCTGGGTCGCGCGGCTGTACCAGGCGTATGAGCCCAACACCGTGATCATCAGCAACGGCTTCGCCTCGATGGGGATCGCTCTGCCGGGGGCCATCGCGGCGGCGCTCGTGCACCCCGATCGACGCGTGGTCGCCCTGTGCGGGGACGGTGGCCTGCTGATGAACGTCCAGGAGCTCGAGACGGCCGTCCGGCTGCGCGCGAAGGTCACGGTCGTCGTATGGCGCGACGATGGCTACGGCCTGATCGACTGGAAGCAGCGCAACGAGTTCGGGCGGCGGTTCGGGGTGACGTTCGGCAACCCGGATTTCGTGGCCCTGGCGCGCTCGTTCGGGATGCCGGCGTTCAGACCGGACTCATCGGCGGACCTCGCCGTCTGCCTGGGCGATGCCCTGGCCGTGGACGGCCCGGCGCTGGTCGAGGTGCCGATCGACTATCGCGAGAACCTGCGCCTGACCGAGCGCCTGGGGGCGCTGGACCCGCGCGCGTAGCCGGGCGCGGCTGGGCGCCGGCTCGGCCTTCGTCCGCGTCGAGACGCCGGCTGTCGCGCCGACTCATGGGGCGCGTCACCCGAGCCCCCAACCAGCGGGTATCCGCTCTGCAACGCGCGGTACGGGCCCCGATCCGCCAGGCGGTCGTCGCCCGTGATGCACCTGGTGAGTCGTGGCAGGTCGGGACAGGCCTGGGTCCGGCGTCAAGCCAGGTCGCCCCAGACCCCGATCCGGCGCCAAGCCAACCGCATTCCGCTCGCGCATCGACTCGCCTCAGGCCTGCAGGGCTGGCCCCTACGTGCCGCCCCGGTTGACCAGGCATGCGAAAGTCTGAGAGCACACTTGTGCGGCGCGCGAGGCATCAGGAAGGGAGCGAGATGGGAGCACCCATGTCCAGCCAGAAGGTGATCACCTCCTCGGAAGGCATGAGGTCCCATGCGCACGCTCAACCTCGGCATCCTCGCACACGTCGACGCCGGTAAGACCACCCTCACCGAGCGCCTGCTGTTCACGGCCGGCGCGATCGACCGGGCCGGCAGCGTCGACGCCGGCACCACCCAGACCAATTCGCTCGACCTCGAGCGCGAACGCGGCATCACGATCCGGTCCGCGGTCGCCTCGTTCCTCATTGGCGATCTCGCGGTCAACCTGGTTGATACGCCCGGCCACCCGGACTTCATCGCGGAGGTCGAGCGCGTCCTTGGCGTGCTCGACGGCGCGATCCTCGTCGTATCCGCCGTCGAGGGCGTCCAGCCCCAGACGCCGCTGCTGTTCCGCGCCCTCCAGCGCCTCCATGTCCCGACCTTGATCTTCGTGAACAAGATCGACCGGGCGGGGGCCGATCCGGAGCGCGTGGTCGAAGCCATGAAACGGCGGCTGTCTCCCGGCATGGTGCCGATGGGCACGGTGCACGATCCTGGGCACCGCAGCGCCTCGTTCGTGTCGTTCGCGCCGGACGACCCGCGCGGCTCTGCGCGGCTCGCGGAGATCCTGGCCGAGCATGACGAGGGGATCCTCCAGGCGTACGTCCGCGACGAGGCCGCGCTCTCACCGTCTCGCGTCCGCGCCGAGCTCGCGACGCAGACGGGGCAGGGCCACGTCCATCCGGTGTACTTCGGGTCGGCGGTGCTCGGTGTCGGGATCGACGACCTGCTCGCCGGCGTGGACGAGCTCCTCCCCGACGACCGTGGTGACCGGGCCGCCGACGTGTCGGGCCGCGTGTTCAAGATCGAACGCACGGCATCGGGGGAGCGCGTCGCCTACGTCCGCCTGTTCGCGGGCACGCTGCGAGCGCGCAAGCGGGTTCGCGTCGGGGGCGGGGATGAGGCGAAGCCGAGCTCGATCAAGGTGTTCGCACCGGCCGGTTCACCGCGTCGCGACGTCCTCGTCGCAGGCGAGATGGCGGCCGTCCGCGGCCTGGGTACGGTCCGGGTGGGCGACGCGATCGGGCAGCCGCCGCCGGGCGAGGCGGTGAGCATGCGCTTCCCGCGACCCGCGCTGGAGGCTGTCGTGTACCCGATCCGGCCGGACCAGTCCGGCAGCCTCCGCGCGGCCCTGGCCCAGCTCGCCGACCAGGATCCGCTGATCGACGTCCGCCAGGACGACCATCGCCACGAGATCTCGGTCTCGCTGTACGGCGAGGTCCAGAAGGAGGTCATCGGCTCGACCCTCGCTCGCGACTACGGCATCGCGACCGGCTTCCGCGAGACCAGCACGGTGTGCATCGAACGCCCGGCCGGCGCCGCTGAGGCCGAGCAGGTCATCCACGCGGAGACGCACACCAACATCACGGGTCGAAGCTCGCCGCTGAGCACGAACCCATTCCCGGCCACGCTTGCCCTCCGGATCGAACCCCGGCCTCCCGGCTCCGGGATCGAGTTCTGCTCGACGGTCGAGCCGCGGCTCGTTCCCCTGTACCTGTTCCACCGGGTTGAAACCTTCGTGGGGCAGATGGACGCCTACGTCCGCGAAGCGCTCGCAGAAGGCCGGTCCGGCTGGCAGGTCACCGACTGCCTGGTCACCATGACCGACTGCGGCTACATGTCGCCGACAACGTCGCCCGCCGACTACCGGCGGCTCACGCAGCTGGTCGTTGCGACCGCGCTCGATCGCGCCGGGACCTGGGTATGCGAACCGCTGGCGGACGTCGCGCTCGAGGTACCCGCATCGAGCGCTCCGGGAGTGCTCGCGATGCTCGGCCGGCTCGGCGGCCGCGTCCGCGGCCAGTTCTCGGCGAACGACGTCTCCAGGGTCGATGCCGTCATGCCAATCTCGAGCGTCCGGACCCTCCAGACCCGGCTGCCCGGCCTGTCGATGGGGGAGGGGATCCTGGAGACGCGACCAGGCGGCTACCAGCCCGTCGCGGACAACCCGCCGGCGCGCAAACGCTCCGGCCCCAGCCCGCTCGATCGCGACGCGTGGCTGCCGTGGCTCGCCAAACGGGCATAGGCCGCCGCGGGACTTCGATCCACGCGCCGGCCCGTAGACTCGTGTGCGACAGCGGTTGCCGCACGCCGCGCATCCGGACAGGAGGCATTGCACGATGTTCACCGCCACCAGGGACCTGATGCTTCCCGCGACCGTCACCGGATCGTGGCCGCGGC
The DNA here is from genome assembly GCA_963749705.1 of uncultured Chloroflexia bacterium. GTDB lineage: Bacteria > Chloroflexota > Limnocylindria > Limnocylindrales > CSP1-4 > CAIXZV01. Next base: position 505,587 of record CAVVNQ010000015.1, read on the forward strand.
CGCGTTGGTACGACGGTGGCCTGTGGGGACGGCCGCTGGACACCGCGCTGCTGGACGTCCGCTTCCGGGAGCAGTTCCTCGACGCGCACGCCACCGTGATCGCGGACCAGGAGCGGGCGGGGCTCGACATCCTGACCAACGGTGACTACCACCTCGACGAGGACTTCGCCGGCCGCTCGTGGCACCACTACCCGCTCCAGCGCTGGAAGGGGTTCGAGCACGAGGAGCTCCAGTACGCCCGGTCACGGGATGCGCTGCTCGCGTTCGCGCCCGGCACGCTCATGAACGAGATCGAGACGACCTGGCGCTGGCCCCGCGTCGTGGGCAAGGTCGAGCCCGACCCCAGGAACCCGCTGGAGTACGCGAAGCTGTGGCGGATCGCCCAGGCACGCGCGGCTTCGGGCAAGCCCGTCAAGTTCGGCACGTGCTCGTCGCAGGTGCTCTCGATCTTCCTTGACAGCCACACACCCGAGTACGACCTGGATGACAAGAAGCAGCTGATCTGGGACATGGCCGGCGCGATGAACGTCGAGCTGCGCCAGCTGGCGGCAGCCGGAGCAAAGGTTATCCAGATCGAGGAGCCGACGATCCACTTCACCGCGTGCTTCCACCCGGAGGAGAAGGAGCTACTCGACTTCATGGTCGACGCGTTCAATCACGAGGTCGACGGCCTGGACGGCGTCGAGTTGTGGATCCACACCTGCTGGGGCAACCCCAACATGCAGAAGGTGTACACAGGCGAGTCGTACGCGAACTCGATCGAGATCTACCTCGAGCGCCTCAAGGGCGACGTGTGGACGGTCGAGATGACCGAGAACAACTTCGCGGAGATCGACCTGTTCAAGCCGTATGCGGGCAAGCCTGACCAAGAAGGTCGCCGTCGGCGTCGTGAACCACCGCAGTCTCCAGGCCGACATGCCGCCGGTCGTCGCGGGGCGGATCCGGCGCGCGCTCGAGGTGATCCCGGCCGACAAGCTGGTCCTCTCGAGCGATTGTGGGTTCGGTCGCCAGGGCTTCAACCGGACTGTCGCGTTCTACAAGGCCACCGGGATCGCGCAGGGACGCAACATCGTCCTCAAGGAGCTGGGGCTGGACGAGCGCTACGTGGCGGCGGCGGATCCGGCGCTCCAGGCCGACGTGCTGCCGGATCGCGAGCCGCTGACGCACCTGCCGTCGCCCTGGAGCTGACGATGCCCGGCTCGTCCCCAGGGGTCCGACGTCGGGACCTCGATCAGCTTCGCCGGTCGTTCAGAGGCGAGGTGATCCTGCCTGCCGACGCGACCTATGACGAGGCGCGGCGCCTGTGGAACGCGCTTCACGACCGGCGGCCGGGGGTCATCGTGCGGCCGGCGAGTGGCGACGAGGTCGCCACCGCCGTCCGCTTCGGCCGCGACCACGGCCTCGAGATCGCGGTCAGGTCCGGCGGGCACAGCCTGGCCGCGTTCACGGGCCGCGAAGGGGGCATGGTCGTGGACCTGTCGGCCATGCGCGGCGTGGACGTGAACCCGGGATCCCGTACCGCCCGGGCGAACGGCGGGGCGCTCCTTGGAGAGCTCGACGTGGCCGCGCAGGCGCACGGGCTCGTGTGTCCGGTCGGCGTCGTTGGCCATACCGGGGTCGCCGGGCTCACACTGGGCGGGGGCGTCGGCCGGCTGCAACGCCGGTTCGGGCTCACGATCGACAACCTCGCCGCCGTCGAGCTCGTCACGGCCGACGGCCGGCTGGTGCGCGCCTCGGACACCGAGGAGCCCGACCTGTTCTGGGGCCTGCGCGGCGCCGGCTGGAACTTCGGGATCGCAACGGCCTTCGAGCTCCGGCTCCAGCCGTTCGGACCCGACCTCCATCGCGGCGTCACGGTATATCCGGCGACCGAGGTCCACGACGTGTGGGAGGTCTTCCGCGACTACGCGCGGAACGCGCCCGAGGCTGTATCGGTCATCTTCGGCCTCGATCGTGCGGGTTCTGACAGCGGCTACCCGGAGGACCTCCGCGGCCGGCCGATCGTCTACCTCGCGTTCAACCACAGCGGCGCCGCGGACGCCGTGGCGCGCGACACCGCGGGCCTGCGGGCCGGCCCGAAGCCGGTCAGCTCGACCATCGGCAGCCAGCCGTACCTCGAGGTCCAGACCGCGCACGACCTCGTGTTCGCGTGGGGCAACCGGTCGTTCATCCAGGGCTGCAACGCGGACGGCGTCCGTCCCGCCGCCCTCGACGAGCTTGTCGCTCTGGTCGCCGATGCCCCCGGCGATGGCTCGTTCTCGGTCACGGCGCTGGGTGGCGCGATCGGCCGCGTTCCGGAGGAGGGGACCGCGTACGCGGGTCGCGCGGCCGTGTTCGACCTCAGCGTTGACGCTTCCTGGAGCGACCCGGCGCTCGACGATACGAACCGCGAGTGGGTCCGGCGGGTGATGGCGGTGGTCGAGCCCGACGCAACGCTCGGCCGCTACGCGAACGAGGTCTCGGACGCCGGACCCGAGCACACGCGCCTGATCTACGGTGACGCGAAGCTCGCCCGTCTCGCGGGGCTCAAGCGGACCTGGGACCCTGACAACCTGTTCCACGTCAACCACAACGTCGCACCGGCCCCCGTCGTGCGCCAGGAGGACCGCTAGGGACCCGCGGTTGAAGGCCCGTTCCCAGGAGCCGGCCCTCCGGCGACCGGGGCGAGGTCCAGCCGGGCAAGGCGCTCGGGGTCGGCGAGAATGTCGATCGAGACGATCCGGCCGCCCGAGACGGTGAGCGAGACGACGGAGATCGGGCGGCCGCCCGGAGTCCAGGCCACCCCACCAGGAACCCCGTTGATCAGCGCTCGCGTGGCTCTGTCGGCGAGCCGGCGGAACGACATCGCGCCCGCGGCGACGGCATCCGCCCCGCGGAGCAGCGACACCAGCCCGGGCCGGTCCGGGCCGCCATCGGAGCGAAGCACGACATCGGGATCGAGCACCGCCAGCAGCCGCTCGAAGTCGCCGTCGCGTGATGCGGCAAGGAACGCGTCGACGACCGCCCACTGGGCGCCGAGATCAGCGTCCGGCACGGGCGCGCCACGAACGCGGCGGCGGGCGCGGCTTGCGAGCTGCCGGGCCGCAGCCGGCGACCGCCCGACGATCGGTGCGATCTCATCGAACGAGACCCCGAACACGTCATGGAGCACGAACGCGATCCGCTCCCCGGGGTTCAGGGTGTCGAGGACCGCCAGCAGCGCGAGCCCGACCGAGTCGCCGAGCAGTGCCTCGTGCTCGGGATCGATCCCCGACGGAGGGCTCACGATGGGATCGGCGACGTGTGTCTCGAGCGGCGTCTCGGGGTGGGTCCGCCGGGTGCGCAGGAAGTTGAGGCATACCCGGGCGACGACGGTGGTCAGCCAGGCACGCAGGTTCTCGACCTCGCTCGTGTCGGACCGGCTGAGCCGGATCCACGCTTCCTGGACAGCATCATCGGCTTCGCTCAGCGAGCCGAGCATCCGATAGGCAACCGCTCGCAGGTGCGGGCGGCTGGCCTCGAACTCCTGCGCCAGCAGGTCCTGATCGGTCATCGCGTCACATCCAACCATGGATCGCCCGCCGGGGTGCCGATCGATCCGTCGGCGGCATCGGCGCGACACGTTGTCACATCGGGCGGTTGTGCGGGTTCACCTTGTTGACACCCGATTCTGAAAGGATGTGACCGATGACGCACACGACAGCCGACCCCCGAACGGCCGGCCTCCACCAGCCGGGCCGCCCGCCCCGGATCGTCCCGCTGCTCAACCCGATCTCGAGGCGCCTGCTCGGTGCCGGGATGCCGCTGGGCCCCAACGCGCTCCTCACCGTTGCCGGCCGCCGAAGCGGCGTTCCGCGCACCACGCCGCTGGCCATCATCGAGGCCGGCGACCGGCGCTGGGTGTGGTCCCCGTGGGGCGAGACGGACTGGGTCCGGAACCTTCGGGCCGCCGGCCAAGCGACCGTTACTGTGCGCCGCGAGACCGAGGAGGTTCGAGCGACCGAGCTCGATCTCGCGGAGCGGGTCACGTTCTTCCGTGACGTCCTGGGCCCCGTCGCGCGCGGCATGCGCTTCGGCGTCTGGTTCATCCGCGCCGTCGACGGCGTCGATGTGAACCGCCCGGAGGAGATGGCCGAAGGCCGCCGCGTGTTCGAGCTGCAGCCGATGTGAGGTTCACCCAGGGTGCGACCCGTCCATGGCCGGAGTCCCCGGTCCGTCGTTGCCGCCGTGCGCGCCCGTGTTGGCTGCGGCGCCACGAAATCGGGCTGCGGCGCCACCGCCGCGGCCGGTGTTGGCTGGGGCGCCACGAAATCGGGCTGCGGCGCCACCGCCGCGGCCGGTGTTGGCTGGGGCGCCACGAAATCGGGCTGCGGCGCCACGAGGCGCACTCCGCGGGCGGGATCGTGGCGCCCAGGTCGACGAATCCGCCGTGGCATAGCCCGAGGGCCTGATCGGTGCCCGGCAACGGCGTGATCGTGGCCCGTGGCGCCACACCGGCGCCGAATGTGCAAGACAACGGCGAGATCGTGGCCTGTGGCGCCACACCTTCCGCCAGCCCGGAGCGCCCGGGCGCCGGGGACCCGGGGCGCCGGGGACCCGGCGAGCCGCCAACCCGGCGCCCCGACCGGTCGCTCAGCCTTGGGCAAGCACCTCGCGCAGCTTCGCTGCGAAGCCATCGGGATCGCCCTTCTGGCCGTACTCCCCACCCAGGAAGCCGCCGTGATCGCTGGGGAAGGCGACGGGCTCCACGCCGAGCCGCTCGGCGACGGCGTGGGCGCCGCGGTTTGCCAGCTGGCCCTCGGATTCGACCCCGGCGGCAAGCACGATCCGGGTCGGGGCCGCGCGGAGCGCGGCAAGGTCGGGTTCGAAGTGAGTGCACGAGATGACGTTCTGGAACAGCAGCGGATCGGTCCGGTTGCCGTCGTCATCGGCCGGCAGGCCGAACATCGCGGGATCCGGACCAGGCTTGCCGGCCTCCGCGGGGTCGAACGGGCCCTGGTGGCCGACGACGGCGATGAACCGGGCCATGCCGGCACCGAAGCCGTGCTGCTGGTACGCGTCGGATACGGCCTGGGTGGCCGCCAGCGCGCCCTCGCGGTCCGGCAGGAGCGTCGCAAGCGGGGGCTCGTGCGCCACCAGCGTGCGGACCTGGTCCGGGTGTGCCGCCACCAGCGCCAGCGCGTTGACCGCACCGCCGCTGCTCCCGAACAGGTCCACCGGCCCGCCGCCGAGCTCGTCGATGATCCTGTGGAGATCGTCCGCATGCTGATCCGGCGTGGACTCGCTGGCCGGGTCGTCCTTCGTACTTCGCTCGACGCCGCGCGGGTCGTAGGTCACCACCGTGCGATCGGGGAAGTGGCTCGCCAGCGTCGCGAACCCGCCGGCACCCATCGGCGACCCGATGAGCAGCAGGGGAGGGGAGCCGCCGCACCGCCCGGGCGAACGTCGTACGTCAGCGTGGCACCTGGGACTGCCAGGGTGTGCGTGGTCGGGGCGAGCTTCGTGGTCATGCCGCAACTCCTTCCGCGAGGATCGCGTCGATCTGGCCGACTGCCTCCGTGAGACCCTCTTCCATGCCCATGCCGAGGAGCTGCTGCAGCGCCTCGGTGCTCGGGAAGCGGCTCTCGATCGACATCCGGGTGCGGCCGCTATCGATCGGATCGATCGTCACGTGCCCTTCGACGCGTGGGAACTCGTCGTTCGGCGTCCCGTCCTCATGCGCGAACCCGTCCCGGAACACGAGCCGTCGGGGCGGTTCCGCCTCGAGGACATCCCAGCAGCCGTGCGGCTGGTCGCCGCTCGGACCGGTCATGTGGTATTCGACCCGGCTGCCGGGCCTGAGGTCGTGCCGGGTGAACGTCGCCGGATAGGTGGGCGGACCCCACCAGCGCTCGAGCTGCCGGGGGTCGGCCCAAAGCTGCCACACGCGCTCGGGCGTGGCGTCGAACTCAGCGGTGAGGGTCATCGTCAGGGCGTCAGGGTCCTTGCGGACCGAGGTGACCGTCATCTCCGTGTCTCCTTGCTGGCGGCGATGAGGTCGGTCATCCGGTCGATGCGACCGCGCCACAACGCCTCGTACTGGTCGAGCAGGCCGCGCGCCAGGCGCAGCGCCTCGATGTTGGTCCGCACGAGCTTCCGGCGGCCAAGGCGCTGCTTGGTCACGAGGCCCGCGCGCTCGAGGATCGCAACGTGCTTCTGCACCGCCGCGAAGCTCATGGGGTAATGGCCGGCCAGCTCGGCGACGCCCTCGGAACCGTTGAGCGCCCGCAGGACGATGTCACGCCGGGTGGCATCGGCAAGGGCGGCGAACGCGAGGTCGGGATCGAAGGTGGCAACCATTGATACAACCATACGGTTGTATTCGGGTCCGTGTCAAGACCCCCGCCATCCCTTGACGTGCCGGCGGGCGACCGCCCACGATGTCGTCGGCGCCGCTCGCGGCTCGAATGCAAAGCGCGATCGACGCCGCCAGAGAGGCATCCGGCGGGACAGGGTAAGATAGTTGTCATGACAACTACCGACGAACGCTCTGCTTACGCGAACTTCACCAACGACCTCGTCGCCGACTTCCGGGCCAACGGCGGCAAGGTCACCTCGGGACCCTTCCTGGGGCGAAACCTGCTGCTGCTCCACACAATCGGTGCGCGGACGGGGGAGGCCCGCCTTGCCCCGGTCGTCTACACGAGGGACGGCGACTCGATCGTGATCGTGGCGTCCAAGGGCGGCGCGCCCACGCATCCCGCGTGGTACCTCAACATCCTCGCCAACCCGGTCGTGACCGTGGAGCTCGACGACGAGACGTTCCAGGCGCGCGCTACCGTCGCCGAGGGCAAGGATCGCGACCGGCTGTACGCCGCACACGCGGCGGAGCACCCGTCCTTCAAGGACTACGAGACCAAGACGACCCGCGTGATCCCCGTCGTCCGTCTCGTCCGGACCGGGTAGGCCGGCCGGATCATGGCGTTTCCGCCGATCCATCGCATCGCCGCCGCGGCCGCAACGCTCCTGTTGGTCGTCGCGCTGGCCGCGTGTGGTGGCGGACCGGCCACCTCGACGCCCCCGACGACCGCCCCGGCAACGCCGACCGCCGCTCCCTCCGCCGCGGCGACCGTCGTTCCTCCTGCTTCGGCGAGCGCCGGCTCGGCCGCCATCCTCGGGACCATCGAGGTGGGCTCCGGGCCGTGCGCTCTCGAGTCGAGCCCGGACGGGCGCGTGTTCGTGACCCTGTACGGAACCGGCGACGTGGTCGAGGTCCAACCGGAGACCGGCAACGTGACCCCGGTGGCGAGCCTCGGCGCCACGATCTGCGGGCTCGCCTGGTCGAACGATGCCCTGTGGGTGGCGGACCTGTCCGGCAACCTCGTTCACGAGGTGGCGCCCGACACGGGCAAGGACATCCACGACACGGCCCTGGCCGGCAAGCCATGGGACGCCCAGCCGGACGCCACGGGCGTGTGGATCGCGGACCGCGGACTGCCGGGCGTGGTCCATGTCGACGGGGTGACGGGTGCCATCGACCGGTCGGTCATGACCGGCCCGAACCCGGCCGGCCTTGCCGTCGTCGACGATCGGCTGTGGGTCGCGGTCCAGGGCGCCGGTGAGGTGGACCGCCTGAACGAAGCCGGCGACGAGATCGATATGCGGGTGACCAGCGGGCTCGGCGTCTCGCCCACGTGGTTCGCCGATGGCGACGGGACCCTGTGGGTGACCGACAACGGTGGCGCCGTCGCGCGCATCGACCCTGCCACCGGGTCGGTGCTGGCGTCAATCCCGCTGGGCGGCACGCCGCGCGACCCGGCGTACGCATTTGGTGCGCTGTGGGTTGCCAATGGCGCCGACGGGATCCTGTACCGGATCGACCCGGCCACGAACGCCACGTCCGGCACGGCGGCGCTCGCCCCCGGGATCTGGACGGTGGAGCAGGTGGGCAGCGAGATCTGGGTCGAGGAGTACAGCGGCAGCCGCATCTTCAGGGTCGATCCGGCGCTCGTCCACTGACCGCTCGCAAGCATCGGAGCTGTCCCTGTACGCCCGGGATTGCCGCGATCGTCGACTCCACTGTCAACCCGCACTAACCACCCCCAGCTGCGCTCGACCGATCCGGGGGAGGACCAATGCCGCTGCTGACCAGCCGAATACCGGCCTGTCTGCGTTGCCGACGCGTGTTCACCGGCAGATAGTCGAGCCAAGGCCGATACCACTTCGCTGACCACGTCCCCCTCGGGTCAGGCTCCGAGGAGGCGTCGTCGGCCCTGCGTGGACCACCCGGATGGTCAGGACGAGCGTGCTCGATCACCGCCCGGACTCACCCAGGACGCGCGGATGGCAGTGTCGGGCCCGCCCGACAGAGAGAAGTGGCTCGACCCTATGCCCAAGGGGATCAGCAGCCGTCCCTTCAGTCGGAGGACGTATGCCCTCGTTGTCGGCGCAGCGGTCCTGCTCGTCTCGGGGTCCGGCGCGGCCCTCGCCGCAAACCTTGTCGCACCTCCCTCGCTGAGCGCGGTCTCGACCGCGACGCAGCCTGGCGCCACGCATCCGGAGCCGGCGGTCGCGCCGGTGGTCGGTCCGGTCACCGAGCCGTTGCCGCCTGCTTCGCCGGCGCCGACCGCGACGCCGACGGTCGAGCCAACCGCGCTGTCGACAGCAGCGCTGGCGCGGGGTAGGAGGCCGAAGCCGACGGCGACGCCCGAGCCGACGGCGACGCCCACGGCGAAGCCGGTCGTCAAGCCGAAGGCGACCGCGACACCGAAGCCGGTCGTCAAGGCCACACCGAAGCCCGTCGTCAAGGCCACACCGAAGCCCGTCGTCAAGCCGAAGGCGACCGCGACACCGAAGCCGGTCGTCAAGCCGAAGGCGACCGCGACACCGAAGCCGGTCGTCAAGGCCACACCGACACCGCGGCCGACCGTTCAGCCAACCCCAACGCCGCAACCGGTAGTGGCGGCGACCCCAACACCCCAGCCCGTCGTGACGCCAACCCCAACGCCGCAACCGGTAGTGGCGCCGACCCCAACACCCCAGCCCGTCGTGACGCCAACCCCCGAGGTGACAACCTTCAAGAAGGACGTCTACTTCGCTGCCGGCTACGAGCAACAGATCGACGGACGGACATGCACGGCGGCGTCCACCGCGATGATGATGAACTTCCTCGTCCAGAAGGATCTGAAGCTGAACCAGATGACGATCCTCGGATACGAGCAGCCGCGCGATGCACTGAAGGACAGCGTCCAACAAGGCTCTGATCCGCTCGGATGGTCGCTGGCGGCAACGCATTTCTCGGTTGCAGCGGGGGTCCCGACGACCTACGCGTGGAAGGCGTATTCGTCCAAGTCCTTGGCGCTCAACGCCGCAGCGGTCGCCATCGCGACATACGGCAAGTCGGTGGGTCTCGTCGTCTGGAATGGCGGCCACGCGATCGTCATGACCGGATACATCGCAACCGGAGACCCCGCGGCCGGTCCATTCACGCTCAATTCGATCTACACGTCGGACCCGTACACGAGTGGTGCCACGGTTGGGAAACATCGCTCGTCGTCGGTCGCCAGCTTCGCCTTCGGCTGGTATCTCCAACACGATGCGACGGCGACCTACAACAAGGCCTGGTTCCACAAGTGGGTCATCATCGTTCCGACGAGCTGAGCGTTCGAAACAACTTCAACGCCCCGCTGGGTCCGCGATGGCTCGGCAGCCCGGTCCACCGCCCGCTCGACGGTTCGCGCCAGCGCCGCTATAGCCCGCCGAGCGCCCACAGGGGCGCAATCGCCAGCAGGATCAGCGCGGCAGCCTGCACGGCCAGGACGGCGAGCGCCGGGCGAGCTGAGCCCGGCAGCCACCTGACCGCGAACCAGGCGATGAACGGGACCTGCCCGGCGACCAGGAGCTGCCACAGATGGACCTGGGCGCCCTCATCGGCCTGCTGCGCGACGCCGTGTACCGCGAGGAACCAGCCGATCATCGCGAGCGCGCCGACCGACATGGCCACGGGGAGGTACGCCGCCGGCTGCCGGAGCAGCGAGCCGACGGTCTGTGGCGCAGTCGCCGGGTGACGTGAGGACATCGCGCTGCCAAGACTACGGCCAGCGGACGGAGCGGTCCACACAATGGCACTGACCGCGACTGCGAGGCCATCCGGCACAAGCGACGGCGACGGCGCGTCTGGGGGTTCGAACGAACACGCTGAAGGGAATGCCACTCATGCGGACCCTGCTCGGGATCCTGGTCGCTCTCTGCTGGTCCCTGTCGGGATGCTCCCTGGTCGGGCTCGGACCGGACGCGTGCCGCCCGGTCGACGAAGGTGGCGAGTGTTTCGCCCCGTCGGGGGACGGCTTCGCAGAGCACGCGATCGAGAGCGCCAGGGCGTGGCCGCAGCTCGATGGCATCGCCCTCGAGGCTGGTGGCGTCATCGATGCATTCGACGAGGCGGCGGGCGAGCCAACCTGGATCGTTCCACTGTGGGCCGACGGCAGGATCGTGGCTGCCAGCCGGTTCCTCCCGTTCGGCGGGGACGAGGTGCGGCTCGGCGAAGTCGCGCTGTATCGGCCGCCACGCGACGGGATCCCGACACCCGCGGCGGGCGAGCGGCTCGTGATCTTCACGGCGATGTGCGGGGATCCGATGCCCGCAACGTGCCTGTTCCGCGAGTCCGGATGGCGGATCGAACCAGCCCGGTAGCGGGAGTGGGATCCGGGCCTGACAGGACGGTCGACAGCGACGCCGATCACCGGATCGGTCGGGTCCGCGCGTAGGGTCGGCTCACCCGGGTCCCGCAGGACTGCGACGCGGTGTCCCGTAGAACGATCTGGACGGCACCGAACCCTGGCGCCTCGGCATACCGCCGCCATAGAGTGACGCCGTGCTCATCGTCGTCCCGCCGTCGGAGTCAAAGCGCCCGGCGCCTGATCACGGCTCGCCCGTCGTCCTGGAGGACCTGTCCTTCCCAGGGCTGAACGGGCTGCGGATGCGGATCCTGGATGCCCTCATCGCGACGAGCGCCCGACCCGACGCGTTCGAGCGCCTGCGGGTCGGCCGGTCTCGCGCGCGGGAGGTCGCCCGCAACACGTGGCTGCGCGAGGTCCCGGCCATGCCCGTGCTCGACGTCTATGCGGGTCCGCTCCACGTCGGTCTCGACGCGGCGTCCTTGGCGGCGGCCGAGCAGGAGCGCGCCGGCCGGAGCCTCGTCGTCACCTCGGCGCTGTGGGGCCTCCTGCGGCCCGCCGATCGCATCCCGCCGTATCGCCTGCACCCGTGCTCGAGGCTCCTCGGGATCGACCGCCTCCAGGCAAGCTGGCGGGCGGTGATCGGTGACCCGCTTGCCGAGGCGGCCGGGCCGACGGGAATCGTGGTCGACCTGCGCTCGCCGAGCCTGCAGGGGATGGGCTCGCCGACCGGGCTCGGCGATCGCACGGTCGCGCTCCGCGTCGACCAGTCCAGGAGCGGAGGACGGATCGGCGACGTCGTCGCAAAGCGGATCCGGGGCCAGGCCGCGCGCCTGCTGCTCGAGGTTGACGCCGATCCAGCCGACCCTGACGAGCTCGCCGGAATCCTTGCCGCGCGGTGGCCGGTTCGCCTCGCGGAACCGGATCGGCCCGGCCGTCCCTGGTCCCTGACCCTCATCGCGACCGACTGAATCGACAGGCGAGGCGCCGGCGTCCTCGCGTTGCAGGTCGTGGGGCGCCAGACCTACGCCGGGATCGCCCTCGGATCCCCGCTCAGCAACGTGGCATCCACGTCGATCGGCTCC
>CAVVNQ010000016.1:0-96237 GCA_963749705.1 uncultured Chloroflexia bacterium
GCGGACCACCGCCGGAGCCACCGCTGACCACGAACCGGTCGATCTCGAGGGCCTCGGTCAGTCGCTCGAGGTCCGGGATGATGTCGGCCACCCGGCGCCCGCGAAGCCGGCTCGACGCTCCGTAGCCCGGTCGGTCGATCGTGATCCGCCGCAATCCGTGCCGGCGGTAGATGTCCGGGTCCTCCCACCATGACATCCGGCCACCCGGCGTGCCATGGAGCGTGATGAGCGGGATGCCAGCCGGGTCGCCCCACTCGGCCGCGGCCAGCACTCGTCCGTCGGGCAGCGAGACCCGGTGCTCGATGTGCTCCGGGACGGGTGCCGGGGCGGGTGCGGTGTCGGCGACCATGTGGCTCCTCCAGGTGGGCCGCGGATCTGCGATGGACGCCCGACCTCGGCTGCGGTGCACGATGCCGTGCCGTGGGCCATCGCGCAATCCCCACGCTATGGTGAGCACGCGATCCCATCGGAGACTGACATGAGTCGAATCGTTGTCATGAATCACGTCACCCTGGACGGCGTCATGCAGGGGCCGGCGCGGTCCGGAGAGGACCCCCGGGGTGGGTTCACCCACAGCGGCTGGGGCCTCAGGCACCCGCAGTCCGCCGAAGCGATCAGCGGGGCGATGAGCGAGCGGATGGCCGCCGGCGGCGGCCTGAACGGGTGGTTGTTCGGGCGGTGGACGTACGAGGACCTGCTGGCCGCGTGGAACGCCCGGGGTGGCCCGTTCAAGGACGCGCTCAACGCCGCACCCAAGTACGTCGCCTCGACCACGCTCACCGAGCCACTGTCGTGGCCCAACTCGACGCTGCTGCATGGCGACATCGCCGACGCTGTCGGCAAGCTCAAGGCACAGACCGACGGCGTGCTGGGCGTCATGGGCAGCGGGTCGCTGATCGCGTCGCTCATGGCGACCGACCTGATCGATGAGTACCTGCTGTTCATCCACCCCCTGGTGCTCGGCAGCGGACGACGGCTGTTCCCGGACGGCATGGAGGTGACGCTCCAGCTTGCCAGGGGCGCCGTCACCTCCGCCGGCGTGGTGATCGCAAGCTACGAGCCGGTACGGGGGTAGCGGCCGAGGTGATCCGAAGCCCGGCGACCTGAGCTCATCCGCCGGTCCGGCGAGCGAGCCGGCGACGGTCCGCTCGCTGGTCGTCAGGGCTGGTCGCGCGCGGTCGCGGTCGGCAGGCGTGCCACGCCGTCGCGCAGCGCCCGGAGGTCGGCCTCGTCGAGCTCGAGCAGCTCTGGCGGCGCCTCGTACATCTGGCGCAGCATCTCGTCCCGCATCCGGACCCCCGCCGGGGTCAGGGCGACCATCCGGCGCCGCCGGTCCGTGGCGTGGGCATGCCGCTCGGCGAGGCCCTTGCGCTCCAGGCGATCGACGATCCAGGTGGTCGTCGATGCATCGCACGACCACGCGTCGGCCAGCGAGCGCATCGATCGGCCGGGCTGGACGTCGAGCGTCGTGAGCGCCCGGCTGTCGTTGACCGTCAGGCCGAGGTTGGCGAGGACCCGCGTCCGTTGCCATGCGGTGGCACCGACGAAGTCGAGAATCGATCGCCAGGCATCTGCGGCCAGCGCCGGCCGAGTCTCCTGCGTCCCCATCTGCCCAGCCTACCCGATCTCGTGTCAGGTCGTCGCAGTGATCCGATTACCCGAGCAGCAAGATCATTTGACGACTCAAAGCATCTGTGAGAAGGTGCCGGCATGGACCTCACGACCTGGCTCCGGTTCGGACACATCCTGAGCGCCATCGTCTGGCTCGGGGGCGGCCTCGCCCTGAGCGTCATCGGCTCCCAGGCGCGTGCGCGTAGCGACTCGGCCACCATCCGCGACTTCGGCCGCATTCTGGGCTACGTCGGGCCGCGGGTCCTGACGCCCGGCGTCCTGGGCACGATCGTGTTCGGGGTCGCGCTCGTCCTCAGCAGCAATGCCTGGGACTTCGGGCAGGGATGGATCCTGCTGGCACTGGCGCTGTTCGTGGTGGCGTTCGCGATCGGGGTCGCCTACCTCGGCCGGATCGGGCTCGAGCTCGGCCGGCTCGACGCCGCGAGCGCACCCGCCGACGCAGCGCAGGACCTCATCGGCCGCTGGATCATCGGCTACCGCGTCGTCCTCGTCGTCCTGGTCGTCATCGTCTGGGACATGGTGTTCAAGCCGGGGCTTTGATCCGATGAAGCTCGGCCTGCACATTCCCGAGACGAGCTGGCAGGGCGGTCCAGCGCGCCTCGGCACGGTCATGCGCGACGTCGTCCAGTCGGCCGAAGCGGCCGGTTTCGGGACCATCGCCGTCGCCGATCACGTGTGGCTGCACCCCATCATGGGTGGTCCTCTCGCGAACCACGTCGAGGCGTACACCACGCTCGGGTACATCGCCGCGCACACCGAGCGTGCGCGATTGCTGGCCATGGCGACGGCCGCGTCCTACCGCCCGGCCGGACTCCTCGCCAAGATGGTCACGACGCTCGACGTCCTGTCCGGGGGCCGCGCCATGCTGGGGATCGGCTCCGGGGACTATGCCGACGAGGCCCGGGGCCTCGGGCTGCCGTTCCCGGCGACGGCCGGGGAGCGGTTCGACCTGCTCGAGGAGACGATCCGGGCGTGCCTCGAGATGTGGGATGGCGAGCGCGGCAGCGAGCGGGCGTTCGAGGGAGCGCATGTTCAGCTCGACCGGGCGCTCAACCTGCCGCAGAGCCTGAGCCGGCCCCACCCGCCGATCCTGATCGCCGGCAGCGGTGAGAAGCGGACGCTGCCGCTCGTCGCCCGCTACGCCACCGCGTGCAACATCTCGCCGACGCCCGAGCTCCCGCGGAAGCTCGACCTGCTCCGCCGGCTGTGCGACGAGCAGGGCCGGGACTACGCGGCGATCGAGAAGACGGTTCCGTTCGGGTTCGACGTCGGCGAGGACGGGGCGAAGGTGGGCGAGCTGATGGATCGGCTGCGCTGGCTGGCGGGCCTCGGCGTCGAGACGGTGATCGGCTGGGTTGTCGGCGTCGACCGGATCCGGCCGATCGAGATCATGGGTCGCGAGGTGATCCCGGCGGCTGCGGAGCTGTAGCGGTCGGGCGCGCGCGGGCGCGCGCGGGAGCCGGCGCGAGCGTGAAGGGCGCGCGTGCGCGCGTGGAGTGCCCGGCGCGCGGACCGGCAGGGCGCTCGCTAGCGCTGCCGGTCCGAGCCCTCGAGCATCCGCTTCAGGCCCTGGAGGGCGCCCTTCCAGGCGGCCGCGGAGGTCGCTACGGCCTCGTCCGACGGCAGGTTCTGCTCGGTGATCGTCAGCTCAGTGCCGGCCCCATCGCCCGCAAGATCCCAGCTGACGATCTCGTGGTTCTCGGGTCGGTCGTCCTTGCCGGAAACCTCGCTCCAGTGGGAGTGCACCAGCCTTCGGGGCGGCGCGAACTCCAGGATCTCGCCCCGGTCGACGTACGGCTTTCCCTGGTACTCGCCGCGATGGACGAGCTTGCCGCCGACCTTCCAATCGGCCTCCGTGTCCACGCCGAAGAACCATCGCTTGATCAGGACCGGCGTCGTCACGGCCCGCCAGACCTCCTCGATCGGGGCATCGATCCGAACGGAGCTGACCGACTCTCGTGTCGACGTGGGCATGACAACCTCCTCGCTTCGAGCAGGGAACATCGTGGCACTCGACACAAGCCCCTGAGGTTGCCGGACGGCGGTTTGCGGTTGCATGGCCCTCACATTGGTGGGCGGCGCAGCTCGAGACCGTGGGCGGCGCAGCTCGCTTCACAGGGTGATCCTCAAGCCCGCTGGCGCGGCGAGAGCCGGCACGAGCCGCTGTCGCTCGCCGTGAACGCCCCATGTTCAAACGCTGCGGAAGGGCGAGCCGACGGGCCGTCGGTGGACACTGGTCGACGCGCCTGGTCGCCTCGTGGACGCGCCTGGTCGCCTCGTGAACGCGCCATGTGCACGAGGGCCGCCAAGCCCAGCGGCCCGCCCCTCGTTCGGATAGCGCCCGTCACTGGCGAGCTCGGTAACCGCTGAATGCACATGTCGCGATCATGTGCGGGACTTACGCGGCGCGCGACCTCCCGGCGATCCGGCGCCCGCGCCGTCCCTGCCCTTCGGCGAAGCTCGGCTCAGCCGCTCGGCAGGCGGGTGCTCCCGGCCGGGTCAACGAGGGGCGCAGCGCTCGACCAGGTACGTTCGATTGGGGTCTGCGCTGATCGTGGCCACGGCCGCACTCTAGCCGCCCCGGGCCACGAGGCGCCTCAGAGGAAACCCCACAACTTCGACGAAACGGAGACGCCGAGCGCGGCGACGTCCAGCGATTCGCCACGCGGCCGAAGTCATCCGACTCGGCCCGGCCGGACAGCCAACGCGACCGCGTCGGTCGAACCGGGTCCGAGGAGCTCGACGAGTGGCAGGGCGCTGGCCTGTGCGGCTGCCAGGTCGCCATGAACGACGGCGTCCTGGATGGCCGCGTGGAGGCGATCGATGTCAGTCTCGCTGTTCCCTGCCCCGCTGCCGGGTCGCCTGAGAATGTCGATCTCGACCAGGTTCCGTATGCGGACGACGAAGTACGGGTCAGCTGTCGCCGGACACCACACGACCAGGTGCCCGCTTCCGTCGTCAACGGTCGCGCGACTTCCCTCTGCGCCTCCGGCCAGCCCCACGATCGTCCCGGCGACGGTCGCATGCATTGACGATGCCTCGAGGAAACTGCGGATCGTGGTCGTTGCCCCGCGCGGCGCGGCGGCCGCGACGTCGACGCCGAACGCCCGCTGCCACGATTCGGGCCAGGAGAGCGGGCTGTGCAGGTCCACGGAATCGATCCCGGGATCGAAGGCCCCACCAGCAGCCGCTTCCTCATTGCGGGTGCGGACGATCGCTTCCCAGGCGTCATGGTCGAGGACCTCGAGGTATTGGTGCTCCTCCCGCCACTGAAAGATCCGTCGGTCGAGCGCGTCGGCGGCCGCCCCGAAGGCGACGGCCAGGGTCCGGAAGCGGAGCTTCGCGGGTTCTGCGTCGTAGGCCCAGCTCCAGATGGCGCTCTCCCGCTCGTCGCCGACGAGCCCGGCGGAGAGATACCCGTGGCTCTCATACGCGATCGGAAAGATGGGGAGGCTCTCTTCCTGCCAGAAGTCCAGCGCCAATCGCGCATCGATCCAGGACGGGTACGGCATCGCCGGAGGAGACTGGAGACGCCGCCACATCGCGAGCACGTCGTCGGACAGTCGCATCGGGGCGATGGCGGTGCGGACTGCCTCGAGATCCCGTTCGAGCGCTGGGCCGTTGGGTTCGGGTGCGCCAGCCCGCTCTGCAGCCGAGAGGTATCGATCGATGGCAGTGTCGATCGCCGGACGACCCATGGATACGGCCCCCACGCTCCGAACGTACGCGAGATTCTAGCCTCGGCGAAACGTGCAGAGGCTCCAGCTCATGGTAGTCATGGCAGGCTGAGCGACGCAGATGCGCTTTTCCGGAACTGTCCGGATCCGGACGGTGACCGCCGTCGCTCAATCATCAGCTGTTCGAGGGCCGTGCGTGCCTCGTGAGCACGACATCAGCGAGTCCCGCTGAGCGCGAATGGCCGATGACTCCTGAGCATCACCTATAATCACGCTCGCGCCGACATAGCTCAGTGGTAGAGCAGCTGTTTCGTAAACAGCAGGTCCTCGGTTCAAATCCGAGTGTCGGCTCCATTCCCCTCTTTCGTGCTCCGGTAACCCCGCTGCCTGGACTCCGGGCCGATGCCTGCCCGGGGCGGGCTCGCCACAACGCTCGAGGGTGCGTGCTTCGGGAATGCCGGCGTCGGCCTCGTCGAGGCGGGCGCTCAGCCGAGTTCCTGGGCGAGTCCGACGAGCAGTCCTCCAGGTCCGCGGATGTAGCACAGCCGGTACGTGTCTTCGTACTGGACCACGTCGCCGACGAGCTGCGCACCGCGCCCCCGGAGCCGTGCCAGCGTGTCGTCGATGTCGTCCACCGCGAACATCACCCGGAGGTAGCCGAGGGCGTTGACCGGCGCGTTCCGATGGTCCGAGTCGACAGGCGGCCGGAGGAAGCGCGAAAGCTCGAGCCGACCATGGCCGTCGGGCGTCCGCATCATCGCGACCTCGACCTGCTGATCGCCAAGTCCGGTGACACGCCCGGCCCAGGGACCTTCGATCACGCCCCGGCCCTCGAGCTCCAGACCGAGCTCGACGAAGAAGTCCACCGTGGCGTCGAGATCATCGACAACGACGCCCATGTTGTCCATCCGTTTGACTGCCATGACTCCAGCCTACGGCTTCTGGGGGTGCGGGGCAGCCAGGCCTCGTCAGGGGCGCGAGCCGGATCGGCCCAGGCCCCAGAGCACGGTCACGTAGCCGGCGCCTCGTCGAGCCAGCGTACGCGGCGCCGCGCAGTCCGTCAGGAATGGAGAAGCCACCGGCGCGGCCGTGCGTCAGACTCCGCCGCAACCGAACACAGGAGCGAGTCATGTCCTACACCGTCGATTTCACCAACGTCTCGACCACCGGCCTCGAAACGTCGCCGGTGGCCACCGCGCTCGCGGGGCTGCGGGCGAACGAGGCCCGCTACTTCAGGAACAAGTACGACCACGAGTTCACCGTGCAGCCGGCAGGCGAGGCCGGCGAGATCATCGACTACGTCGCCCGCATCCTGCGGGAGGAGCGCGACCTCGTGATCGAGTCTCGCCCGCTCGAGGCGACCGAGTTCCAGGTCGAGAACATCCGGTGGTCGTACGTGTTCTACGAGAACGGCCTGTCGATCAACGTGCTGTACACGCTCGACGACCCGAAGAAGCGGGCGGTCGGGTTCAAGCTGTCCGACGGCATGGAGGTGCCGACCGAGCTGGCCACGCGGTTCAAGTTCGCGCGGCAGAAGTCGAAGCTGGCCGGGACCATCCGCGGCACGTTCTTCGTGATCAAGGGCGAGTACTGACCCGTGGGGCTTGCCACATGACAGACGATCGGGCGGTCGAACAATTCGCGAGCCAGGCTGCGTTCCGATCCTGGCTGGCCGCCAACCACGCAACATCCGAGGGCATCTGGCTGAGGATCGCGAAGAAGGGCGTCGTCGTCTCCACGGTCACGTACGACGAGGCACTCGATGTCGCGCTGATCTTCGGCTGGATCGATGGGCAGAAGCGAGCCCTGGACGCGACGTTCTGGCTGCAGGCCTTCGCTCGGCGGGGACCACGAAGCATCTGGTCGAAGCGCAACCGCGAGAAGGCGCAGGCCCTGATCGATGCAGGCCTGATGGAGCCCAGCGGGCTTGCCGCCGTTGAGCAGGCCAAGGCAAACGGCCGATGGGCCAACGCCTATGACGGCCAGCGTGACGCTCAGGAGCCCTCGGACCTGATGGCCGCACTGGCCGCCAAGCCGGCCGCGCTCGAGTTCTACCGGACGCTCGACCGCGCGAATCGCTACGCAATCCTGTACCGGATCCAGGACGCAAAGCGACCCGAGACCAGGGCGGCACGCATCGCCAGGCTCACGGCAATGCTGGATCGCGGCGAGAAGATCTACCCGTAGTCTCCTGGACCTGGCAGCCGGCGGGGTTACGGGCGGGCGCGCCTGCGACGGCCGGGCACTGTCGATGGCCGGGCACGTTGCACCTGGTCAGGTCGCGAAGTTGACGACGGTCGGGACATTCGGCCCGTCCGGTCGGGACCCTCGACCGCTGCCCATCTTGACCGCCGCCGTATTCTTAGACCGACAGTCGGTCCATTATTCGGAGGTCCATCCATGGCTCGAACGCTCGACCCGGCCGCACACGCGGTCCGGCGCGAGGCGTTCATCGAGACCGCCCAGCGGTTGATCCAGGCGCGCGGCTACGAGCGGATGAGCATCCAGGACGTCCTCGACGACGTCGGTGCCTCGCGCGGCGCGTTCTATCACTACTTCGACGGCAAGCTGGCGCTGCTCGACGCGGTGGTCGAGCGGATGACCGATGACGCATGGCGGATGCTCGGCGAGACGGTCGACGATCCCGGCCGGCCGGCCGTCGAGAAGCTCCAGGCGTTCTTCGACAACATCGCCGACTGGAAATGGGAGCGACGCGACCTGGTGCTCGGCATCCTCGAGGTCTGGGTGTCGGACGACAACGCCATCGTTCGCGAGAAGTTCCGGCGCCGGACGAAGATCCGCGTCCGCCCGCTGTTCGCGCGCATCGTCCGCCAGGGATGCGACGAGGGAACGATGCAGGTCGACGATCCGGAGGCGGCGGCAGGCGTGCTGGCGACCCTGGTCCTCGGCGTCAATGAGGCCGCGACTGAGATGTTCATCGAATTCCAGGCGGGGCAGAGCAGCCTCGACCAGATGGAGGACCGGCTGTTCGGCTACTTCACCGCCTTCGAACGCATCGCCGGGGTCGCGCCCGGTTCGATCGCCCCCTTCCAGCGGGGGTTGTTGACCCAGTGGTTCGGATGATCAACGGCGTCCCGAACCCCAACCAGCGAGGAACAGCTCCGCATGAATGACATCATCCGAACCGAGAAGCTGACCAAGGCATACGGCAGCCAGCGCGGGATCATCGACGTCGACCTGTCGGTGGCCGAGGGCGAGGTGTTCGGCTTCCTCGGGCCCAACGGCGCCGGCAAGACCACCACGATCCGGACGCTGCTCGACCTGATCCGGCCGACGTCCGGCAAGGCGTTCGTGTTCGGCATCGACACGACCGCCGATCCGGTCGCGATCCACAAGCGGATCGGCTACATCCCGGGCGAGTTCGCGCTCTACGACCGGCTCACCGGCGGCCAGACGATCCAGTACTTCGCCAATCTCCGGGGCGGCGTGGACCGCGCGTACCAGCAGGCGCTGATCGAGCGGCTGGAGATCGACCCCAGCCGGCGGTTCAAGGAGCTGTCCAAGGGCAACAAGCAGAAGATCGGCCTCGTGATCGCGCTCCAGCACCGGCCGGAGCTGCTGATCCTCGACGAGCCGACCTCGGGTCTCGACCCGCTCGTCCAGCAGACGTTCTACACGCTGGTCCGGGAGGCGCGGTCCGAAGGTCGGAGCGTGTTCCTGTCCAGCCACATCCTGTCGGAGGTCGAGCGCACCTGCGACCGCGTCGCGATCATCCGCGAGGGCGCGCTGGTGAAGGTCGACAGCGTGGAGGGCCTGCGGGACCTCGCCCACCACCAGGTGGAGCTGCGGTTCACCGACGGCGTGCCCTCCGAGGCGTTCGCGAGCCTGCCCGGCGTCTCCGAGCTGGTGGTCGATGACCATGTCCTGCGGATGCGTGTCGCGGGCCCGATCACGCCGGTCGTCCAGGCGGCCGCGCGCTACGAGCTGCTCGACTTCGTGAGCCGCGAGCCCACCCTCGAGGAGACGTTCCTCGCGCAGTACGGCACGCAGCCGGTGCAGGAGGTGCGGCAGTGACCGCCCACGCCGCTGCGCCCGCCATTCGGCCGTCGGGGCTCAGCCGGATCTACGGCTTCGGGAGCGTCTACGCGAAGACGATCCGCGACTCGCGCCTCGCGTTCATCATCGCCGCCGGCCTGCTCGGCGGGGTCACCCTGGTGATGGGCGCAGCGGTATCGAGCGTGTTCCCGACACCCGCCTCCCGGCTCGAGATCGACAAGCTCATCGGCGGGATGCCCGCCCAGATGGTCGACTTCTTCGGCAAGCCCGAGAAGCTGGGAACGCTGGGCGGCTACCTGACCTGGAAGTACGGCCTCACGATGGTGCTGATCACCACGCTGTGGTCCGTGCTCGCGCTGTCCGGCACCCTGGCCGGCGAGGCCAGCCGGGGCAGCCTCGACCTCATCGCCACCGGCCCGCTCGGCAAGCGCCGGATCGCGATCGAGAAGCTGGCGGCCCACCTCACGATGCTGGTCCTGGTGCTCGGGATCATGGTGGTGTCCCTCGTGGTCAGCTCGAACACGTTTGGCGATGCCGCGCTGGGCGACCAGATCGAGCCGCTGTCCGCGTTCGGCTTTGCCCTCTGGCTCGGCTTCGGCGCGCTGTTCTTCGGGGGCCTCGCGTTCGCGCTCGCGCCGCTGCTCGGGCGTGCCGGGTCGGCGGGCATCGCCGCAATCGCGGCGGCGGTCCTGTGGACGGCGCACACGATGGACATGGGGCCGCTCGCGCTGCTCAGCCCGTACCACTGGATGGGCAACCAGGTCGCCCTCGTCGGCGAGTACGACTGGCCCGGCGTGGCCCTGGTCGGGATCGTCGCCGCCGTGCTGCTGGTGATCGGCATCGAGACGTTCAACCGCCGCGACCTCGGGGTCACCGCGGGACTCGGGCTGCCGATGCTCCCGGCCGCGCTGCTGGGGGTCCACGGCCCCGTGAGCCGGGCGTTCGGCGAGCAGCTGCCGCGCGCGCTCGCCTGGGGGATCGGGATCGGCCTGTTCGGCGTGATGCTCGCGTCGCTGGCCGGCGAGATGACGAGCCAGCTCACCGGTGACGAGAACCTGCTCAAGGTCCTGCAGACCGGCTTCCCGGGGCTCGACCTGACGACGGCGGGAGGGTTCCTGCAGCTGTTCGTCGAGCTGTTCTACATCGTCGCGGGGTTCGCGGCGGCGACGTTCGTGTCCAAGTGGGCGTCCGATGAGACCGGCGGCCGGCTCGAGGAGCTCCTGGCCACGCCGCTGCGCCGCTCCTCGTGGGTGCTCGCCGGTGGCATCGCGGCGCTCGGCGCGGTCGCGGTCATGACGCTCGTGTTCGCGCTCGGCGTCGGCCTCGGCGCCGCATCGGGTGGTCTGTCCGCCGGCGGTGCGATGCTCGGCTCCGTGTCCCTCGGCCTGTACGGCGCGGCCCTGGTCGGGATCGGCGTCGCGGTCGGCGGGCTGTGGCGGACGTCGATCGCCGCCGAGATCGTCGCCCTGTTCGTCGTGGCGACGTACCTCATCGGCCTGCTGGCGCCCCCGCTCGGGCTGCCGGACTGGGTCCACCAGCTGGCGCTCACCGCGCACTTCGGCCAGCCGATGGCCGGCCAGTGGGACGTCGTCGGGATCGTCGCCTCGGTGGTGATCGCCACGGCCGGCATCCTGCTCGGCTCCTGGGGGATGGCCAGGCGGGACGTCGGCCGGTAGGTCGTCGTCGTTCGTCTCGCGAACCGCGCCCCGTCGTCTGGCGGGGCGCGATGATTCGGCATCTGCGAACGTCATGCGGGGTACGTCGATGACCGAGAACGCCCTGTTCCTGCTGCCGGCGCTGCGGCGCGCCCGCGACCTCATCGATCGCGACTACGCGGAGCCGCTCGACCTGGACGCCATGGCCCGCGAAGCGGGCTACTCGCGGTATCACTTCGCCCGGGCGTTCAGGGCGGCCTACGGCGAGACGCCGCGCACGTATCTGACCCGGCGCCGGATCGAGCGGGCGAAGACGCTCCTGCGGACCGCGAACCTGTCCATCACCGAGATCTGCCTCCTGGTCGGCTTCGCGAGCCTCGGATCGTTCAGCGCGCGGTTCCGCGAGCTCGTCGGACGGTCGCCCAGCGAATACCGCACCGACGCGATCGCGGGGACCGGTGTCCCGCCGATCCCCGGGTGCGTGGTGCTGATGTGGACGCGGCCGCATCCCGACGGACAGCAATCGGGAAGAAGCGCGGGCGACGCCCACCGGGCTACGGTGTCCCGGAAACCACAGCCGGAGGAGCACCGATGATCAGCCGTCTCAACCACGTGAACGTGTTCGTGCTCGACCAGGAGCGCGCGAAGTCGTTCTACACCGAGACCCTCGGGTTCGAGCTTCGAAATGACGCCTCCCTCGACGGCTTTCGCTGGCTCACGGTGGGCCCGAAGGACCAGAAGGACATGAGCATCCTCCTCGCCTACCCCGCACCGCCGATGTTCAGCCCGGAGGACGCGGAGACGGTCCGCGCGCTCGTCGCAAAGGGGTCGCTCGGCGGCGGCGTGTTCGAGACGTCCGACTGCCAGAAGACGTTCGAGGAGCTGTCGGCGAAGGGCGTGACGTTCCTCCAGGAGCCGGCCGAGCGGCCGTACGGGATCGAAGCGCTGTTCCGCGACGACTCCGGGAACTGGTTCAGCCTCACGCAGCCCAGGTGGCTCGGGTAGCCGGCCCGCCCGGCGTCGCCGGGGTGGTCCCGCTCATGGGCGACCGTGTCGCGGCGCCTCCTCGGTGTTGCCGTTACGGACCTGACAGCCCCCTGTAACCTGACACGCCGGGTCTGCGAACGCATATCGACGCACCGATCCGGGATCCTCCGTCGGAGGTTTCCATGCCCAGGAGCAGGAGGTTCCCCGTGCCAGCGATGTCGAAGATCAGCCCGTGCCTGTGGTTCGACGGTGACGCCGAGGCCGCGGCGAAGCTGTACACGACGATCTTTCCCGACAGCCGCATCGCGCGGGTTGATCGCGCCCCGGCGGAAACGCCGAGCGGTCCGAAGGACACCGTCCTGACGGTGGAGTTCTCGATCGCCGGTCAGACGTTCATCGCGTTGAACGGTGGCCCGGACTTCAAGTTCAACGAGGCGATCTCGTTCTCGATCGACTGCGAGGACCAGGCCGAGGTCGACCGGTACTGGGATGCGCTCATCGCCGACGGCGGTGCCGCGAGCGTGTGCGGCTGGCTCAAGGATCGCTTCGGCGTGTCCTGGCAGGTCGTCCCGCGACGGCTGACCGAGATGCTCCGGAGCCCGGATCGCGACGCCGCGGGTCGCGCGATGGAGGCCATGCTGAAGATGACCAAGATCGAGGTGGCGGAGCTCGAGCAGGCGTACGACGGGGTGACGGCCGGCGCCTGAGCCCCGACGCCGCCGGCGTCCGGCGCCACGGACGCTGACCCGCGCGCGGGCCCGGATCCTCAGAGCCAGTGGGCGAGCAGCATCCCGAGCGCGCCCGCGAACGACGCGAGCCACAGGATGGACAGCGCCGCTTCGGGCGTGCTGATCAGGGTGCGCGCGTCGATCCGCTCTCGCGAGCCGTCCGAGTACGTGATCTCGCCGCTCACCCCCACCGCCCGGCGGCGGATCGAGCGCGCGCGCGCGGACAGCCGCCGCTGGGCGAGGCTCAGCAACAGGGCCGCGAGCGCCGCGAGCGCCGTCGGTGCCGGATGCGCACCCGTCGCATAGGCCGCCGTGACGACCGGGAAGGCACCCCAGCCGATCGCGAAGCCGAGGTCCGTGTGCACCAGCGGTGCCTCGAACGCATACAGGATGACGATCGCCGCACCGCCGGCGACGAACACGAGGAACGCAGGTCCGAGCATCGTCGCCGCGACCAGGCCCAGCCCGACCGCGACCAGCAGCGCCGCCGTGCCCAGCGCGACCAGCACCGCCGACGGGATCCGCGTTCGCAGGGGCCGGCCCTTGAGCTCGTCGAACGCGTGGGCGGCGACGCCAACGGCGAGCCCGAACGCGACCAGCGCCCCGGCCACGATCCTGGGGTCCGGGTCGGGCGCGATCGCGGCACCCAGGAGCACGTACGAGAGGTGCCACACGGTGTACGGGGGATGCAGGAGCGTCCAGTAGTCCCGCCAGCCGCCCCGGCGTGCCGCGTAGAACGCGGGGGTCAGCGCCGCGCCGGTGGGCAGCTGCGGGGGCTCGGCGCTCTCCGCGCTCATCGCCTGGTGGCACTCATCACGACGCCGCCGCCGAGGCTCATCCGCCGCGTGCGGACATCGGTGAGACCGGCATCGCGCCAGTAGCCCTCGATGGCCGCGGCCGGGTGACGGGCGTGGAAGCCCTCGATGCTCGGGCCGAGGAACGCGCCGACGGCGGACCATCTCGCCGAGACGGTTCGGCCCGCGAGCGGGAGGATCATCCGCGTGTACAGCCGCCACCACGGGCGCCACGCACCGCCGGGCACGCCGAACTCGACCATCGCGACCCGGCCGCCCGGCTTCACGACGCGCGCCAGCTCGCGCATCGTCGCCGCCGGATCGTCGACGTAGCGCAGGAGATACGTGAACGTGAGGTGGTCGAACGCCGCGTCGCCGAACGGCAGCGTCTCCGCCCGTCCCTCGACGATCGCCTCGTACACGCCGTCGCGTCGCGCCGCCATGCGCAGCATGTCCGCGCTCTGGTCGAGCCCGACGACGGTGCACCCGTATCGGTCGTGGAGTGCCTGCGCCACCATCCCGGTGCCGGTGGCGACGTCGAGCACGCGGTCCGTCGGCCGGGCGTCGATCGCGTCAACCAGCGCCCGGCGCCAGCGCGGGTCCTGGCCCAGCGAGAGGACCGTCGCGACCCGATCGTACGATCCCGCGATCCCGGTGAAGATGCGCTCCGCGTCGTCCACCATCGTCAGGCGGCCCGGTGCGGTCGTCTCGACAGGCTGTCGCTCGCTCATCACGTCTCCGGTGCGAGGATGCGTCCTCGACGAAGGGTCGCACGCCGTGATCGACACCGCCAGAGCCACGGTCGGGACCGGACCGGGCACAACCGGTGACGAGCTCGCCGTCAGCCGCCGATCAGGCCGGCGTGTCGCACGCCGTAGATCCGGGCGGCGGTCCCGCCCAGGATGTCGGACCGCTCGGACGGGGTCAGCTGCGAAACCAGCCCTTCCATGGCTTCGACGACCTCCCGGTAGGACGAACCTTGCCGGCACACCGGCCAGTCGCTGCCGAACATGAGGCGCCGGGGCCCGAATGCCTCGACCGCCGCCTCCACGGCCGGACGGATCTCGTCCGGGGTCCAGCCAGGCCCGGCGGCCGTATCGAGCCCGGACAGCTTCGCGGTCACGTTCGGCCGTGCCGCCGCACGACGAAGCTGCTCGCGCCACGTCGACCAGCCGGCCGAGCGGAACGGCGGATTCGCAAGGTGGTCGACGACCAGGGCCAGGTCGGGGTGCCGGTCCGCGACGGCCGGCACCAGCCGGAGGTGCTCCGGGAACACGGCCACGATGTCGAAGGTGAGGCCACGGCGCGCCAGCAGCTCCAGGCCCTCGGCGACATCGCCGCGCACGAGCCATTCCGGGTCGGGCTCATGGTGGGTGAGGTGTCGCACGCCGCGCAGGGCCGGGTGAGGACGGGCGTCGAGGGCGGCTTCCGCGGCGCGGACATCGTGGAGCGGGACCCAGCCGACGACCGCGCCGATGAACGGGTACCTGTCGACCGCCGCAAGCATCGAGTCGGTGTCGTCGAGGGTGCCGACAGTCTGCACCAGGACCGTTGCGTCGATCCCGGCCGGACCCAGCTCCGGCTCCAGGTCGGCCGGCGTGTACGTCCGATAGATCGCGCCGTCGGCCGGGGTTGGCCACGCGTATCGGCCACTCTCGATGTCCCAGAAGTGCTGGTGGGCATCGATCCGGATCGGATCGCTCATCGCCGGGTGCGCGCCTTCCTCCCGGGCTGCGCCGCGGCCGCCTCGACGTGCTCGTCCTGGCGCGACAGGCGATCCGCGACGGCCCGGCGGAACCACGCCTCCGTCGTCGCCACGTGGACCAGCGCCGCCGATGAGGCGCGGACCGGGTCGCGGGCGATCAGGGCGTCCAGGATGTCCTGGTGCTGGGCAACCGTGCGTGGGCCGGCGCCCTCCTCGGCCACGCCACGCCAGGCCCGGACCCGAAGCGTCCGGCTCGAAACCGCGGTGAGCATCGAGGCGAGCGTCTGATTCCCGGACCGTGCGGCGATGAGCCGGTGGAACTCGGCGTCGTACTCGATCCGTTCCGCCTCCGACGCCGCGTCCCGCATCCGCTGCAGGTAGCCGCCGAGCGTCGCCAGGGACTCGTCGTCGATCCGCTCCGCCGCCAGTGCCGTCGCTGCCGGCTCCAGGATCCGCCGGACGGCGATCAGCTCGAGCGAGAACCCCTCCTGCATCAGGTCGACCGCCGCACCGAAGCCCTCGAGCAGGAGCTCCGGGCGAAGGCTGGTCACATAGGTGCCGTCACCGCGCCGGACGTCCAGCACATGGACCGTCACCAGGGCCCGGACCGCTTCGCGGACGGTGTTGCGCGACGCCCCGAGGAGGTGCGCAAGGTCACCCTCCGGCGGCAGCCGCGCGCCAGGCTCAAGGTCTCCCCTGGCGATCATCTCGCGCATCCTGGCGATCGCGGCTTCGGTGAGCGGCGCGGCCATGGCGGGCCCTCTGCGGGTGTCGGCGGTTGACGCTGCTCTGAAGATACCGCGCGTCAGCGATCGCCAGAATACCACTAGACATCCTATGTATGAAGGCGTTATGGTCGAAAAGGACCGCGCAGAGCCGACCAACGGACACAGACACCCGACTATTCAGGCAACGAGCGGAGGAACCTGTTGGAGCAGTCGACCGGTGCGCCGAGCGGATCCGGCGTAACCGTCGCGCCCGCGGAGCATTCGCCCGAGGCGGCCGGCCGCGGCCATCGGGACGGTCATCGCAGAGTGCGCGTCGGTCTCACCGTGCTGCGCATCGGACCGCTCCTGATCCTGCTCGTGCTGATCGTCGCACTGTCGCTGCTGTCGCCGTTCTTCTTCACGACCCGCAACCTGGGCAACGTCATGGCCGCGACGGCGGCGATCGCGGTCCTGTCACTGGGCCAGCTCCTGGTGATCCTGACCCGCGGGATCGACCTGTCGGTCGGGTCGACGCTGGCGCTGGCGTCGGTCGTCGGGGCGCTCGTCTACGGCAGCGTGGCGTCCGGCCCCGTGGTCGTCGCGGCCATGCTGGCGACCGGGCTGCTGGTCGGGGCCGTCAACGGCATCGTGTACGTGAAGGGCCGCCTGCCCCATCCGTTCATCATCACCCTGGCGATGCTGAGCATCGCCCGCGGCCTCGCGCTGTGGCTGTCGGGCGGGCAGCCGATCCGCGGGATGCCGCCCGTCGTCGATTCCATCGGCGGCGGCTCGGTCGACTGGTTCCCGGTGTCGGCGATCCTGGTCCTCGGCATCGCGTTCGTCGTGTTCGTGCTCACGACGCGGATCGTCTGGGGTCGCTGGATCTACGCCGTGGGCGGGAACCCCGAGGCCGCCCGGCGGACGGGCATCCCGGTCAACAAGGTGCTCATCTCGGTCTACGTCCTGAGCGGCCTGATGGCCGGGATCGCGGGGATCATCACCGCCGGCCGGCTCGACGCCGGGTCGCCCACGTTCGGGGACCTCGCCGAGCTGGATTCGATCGCTGCGGTGGTGATCGGCGGCGCGAGCTTCCTCGGCGGTCGCGGCAACGTCCTCAACGCGCTGGTCGGAGCGCTGATGATCGGGGTCATCCGCAACGGGATGAACCTGCTCGCGGTCGACGCGTTCTTCCAGCTCATCGTGATCGGCGTCGTCATCGTGCTGGCGGTCGAGGCGGACGTCCTGCGCGGCTACCTGGAGGATCGCTTCCGGACCTTCGGGGCACCCCGGCCATGACGTCCGCGACGACCGTCCCCGCCCTCGCCGTCCGCGGCGCCACGAAGCGGTTCGGCGCCGTGCTCGCGCTCGACGGGGTGGACCTGGAGGCCCATCGCGGCCAGGTGGTTGCCATCCTCGGCGACAACGGCGCGGGCAAGTCCACGCTCATCAAGTGCATCAGCGGCGTACACCAGCTCGATGGCGGGGTCATCGAGATGGACGGCCGGCCGACGGCGATCCATTCCCCCGCGCAGGCACGGGACCTCGGCATCGAGACCGTCTACCAGGACCTGGCCCTGTTCGACAACCTCGGGCCCGCCGCCAACTTCTACGCGGGCCGCGAGGCAGCGGGACCACGCTGGCTGCCGCAGTGGCTGCGGGTGCTCGACCGCAGGGGGATGGCCGACCAGACCGCGGAGCTGCTCGACCGGCTGGAGGTCGGGCTGCCCGACATGTCGAGCCTGGTCGGGCTGCTGTCCGGCGGTCAGCGCCAGGCCGTCGCCGTCGCCCGCGCGGCGGCGTTCGCCTCGAACGTGGTCATCCTCGACGAGCCGACGGCGGCCCTCGGCGTCCGCGAGTCGCGCCACGTCCTGGACCTGATCAGCCGGCTGCGCGAGCGGGATCACGCGGTGATCGTCATCTCGCACGCCCTCGATCACGTCATCGACATCGCCGATCGAGCCGTCGTCCTGCGACGCGGCCGCAAGGTCGGAGAGGAGATCCCGACCCGCGAGAACCAGCAGCGGATCGTGTCGCTGATCGTCGGAGGTGAAGGTTGAGTCGATGAGTCCTGCTGCCGGGCGACCCGTCGTCCCCGGATCCCCAACGACCGATCCGATCGGTCTCCGCCGCACAAGGAGAGGGACATGCTAAGGAGAACTGGCGGTCTGCTCATCGCCATCGCCCTGATCGTGGGCGCCTGCTCGAGCGCAGGTCCGAGCACCGCGCCGAGCTCGGCGTCGTCGAGCGCGGCAGCGTCCAGCGAGGCGAGCGCCTCCGCCGACAAGGTCAAGATCGGGTTCATCACCAAGTTCCCGGTCGACTTCTACGACATCATGGTCGACGCGGCCAAGGCCTGGGCGGCCGACCACGCCGACGTCGAGGTCGTGTTCGCGCAGGGCAAGAGCGGGACGGACGACGAGGGTGAGATCGCGGCCATCGAGTCGATGATCACCCAGGGCGTGAACGCGATCGCCATCACCCCGACCAGCCCCAACGTGCAGACGGCGCTGGACAAGGCGACGGCCGCCGGGATCAAGGTCGTGCTCATCGACAACGACATCCCCGACTGGTCGGGCAAGTCCTCGGTCGTGGCGACCGACAACCTCGCCGGCGGCAAGCTCGCCGGGACCTGGCTCAAGGACAACCTCTCGGCCGGCGCCAAGCTGGCCGTCCTGAAGGGCCGGCTCGGAAATCCGTCCCTCGAGGACCGGGTCACCGGCATGCTCGCCACGCTGGGTGACGCAGCGACTGTCGTGGGCGGAAGCCCGGCCACCGACTGCGACCAGACCAAGGGCCTGGATGCCGCCACCGACATCCTGACCGCCAATCCCGACCTCGACGCGCTCTACTCCGCCTGCGGTCCGCCCGCGCTGGGTGCCCTGACGGCGATCAAGAACGCGAGCATCGACGCCGGCAGGATCGTGGTCGTCGGGTTCGACGCGTCACCCGGTGAGATCGACGCGATCATCGCCGGCGAGGAGGCAGGCTCCGTCGCCCAGTTCCCCGCCAAGATGGGATCGCTGGGGATCGAGACCGCCTACAAGGCGGCCAAGGGCGAGAGCGTCGAGGCCAACGTCGACACGGGAACCGAGATGGTGACCAAGGACAACGCCGCCCAGTTCAAGTAAACCGTGAGCTCACGGGGTGCCCGAGACCTCCTCCCTCGGGCACCCCGATCCCAGCTGTCCATTCGAGCCGGAGTCCGCCCCGTGCCCATCACCATCACCGAGGTCGTCGCCCTCGACGTCCGGTTCCCGACGTCCGATTCGCTTGACGGGTCGGACGCGCTGAACGAGCGTCCCGACTATTCGGCCACGTACGTGACGCTCACGACGTCCGGATCAGGCGGGCTCGAGGGCCACGGCATCGCGTTCACCACCGGCCGCGGCAACGAGCTCTGCGTCGCCGCCGTCGAGGCGCTCCGCCCGTTGATCGTCGGGCGCACCCTGGAGTCGATCGTCGACGACTTCTCCGGCTTCTGGTACGAGCTGGTCGGCGACGGCCAGCTCCGCTGGGTCGGCCCCGAGAAGGGCGTCATCCACCTCGCCACCGCCGCCGTCGTCAATGCGATCTGGGACCTGTACGCGAAGGTCGAGGGCAAGCCGCTGTGGAAGCTGCTGGTCGACATGTCGCCCGAGGCGCTCGTTCGTGTCATCCCGTTTCGCTACATCACCGACGCGCTCACGCCCGATGACGCGCTGCGCATCCTGCGCGAGCTGGAGCCCACGCGCGCCGCGCGCGAGGCGGAGATGCGCGCCGACGGCTATCCCGCGTATACGACCTCGACCGGCTGGCTCGGGTATCCGGACGACAAGGTCCGCCGACTGTGTCGCGCGGGCGTCGCCGCCGGCTGGCGCCACTTCAAGATCAAGGTCGGTCTCGACCTGGCCGCGGACCTGCGCCGCGTCGCCATCGTGCGCGAGGAGATCGGCGACGAGCGGATCCTGATGGTCGACGCCAACCAGGCGTGGGACGTGGACCAGGCGATCGAGTGGATGCAGGCGCTCGCACCGGCACGACCGCTGTGGATCGAGGAGCCGACCAGTCCCGACGACATCCTGGGTCACGCCCGGATCGCCCGGGCGCTGGAGCCGCTGGGGATCCGCGTCGCCACCGGCGAGCACGCGCACAACCGGGTCATGTTCAAGCAGTTCCTGCAGGCCGACGCGATCGGGTTCTGCCAGATCGACAGCTGCCGCCTCGGCGGGGTGAACGAGGTGCTCGCCGTCCTGTTGCTGGCCGCGAAGTTCGACGTGCCCGTGTGCCCGCACGCGGGCGGGGTCGGGTTGTGCGAGCACGTCCAGCACCTCGCGATGTTCGACTACGTCGCGGTCAGCGGCTCACTGGAGGAACGGGTCGTGGAGTACGTGGATCACCTGCACGAGCACTTCGTGACACCGGCGATCGTGCGCGAGGGCCGATACCTCGCACCGACGGCGCCCGGCTACAGCATCACGATGCGGCCGGAGTCGCTGGAGCGGTTCGCGTTCCCTCACGGTGAGGCGTGGCGGCCGGCGGTCGGCTCGGGGTCCTCCCGATGAGCGGGCGACTCGCGGACAAGGTCAGCCTGATCACGGGCGCCGGATCTGGCATCGGGCGGGCGTCCGCGCTGCTGTTCGCGGCCGAGGGCTCGCGCGTCGCGGTCGCGGACATCGACCGTTCGGCCGCGCAGGAGACCACCCGCCTGATCACCGAGGCCGGCGGCATCGCGGCCGACTTCCGCGTCGACGTCACCGACCCGGAGGATGGTGAGCGGCTGGCCGCGGCGATCGTGGACCGGTTCGGGGCGATCGACGTGCTGTTCAACAACGCCGGCATCGCGGGCGTGGGCGTGCTCCACGAGACCTCGGTCGAGCTGTGGGACCGGGTGATGGCCGTCAACGTGCGCGGCGTGTTCCTGATCGCCCGGGCGGTCCTGCCGTCCATGATCGCCGCCGGTCGCGGCTCGATCATCAACATGTCGTCGACGATCGCCGAGATCGGCCTCGCCAACCGCGCCTCGTACGCCGCCTCCAAGGGCGCGGTCCTCGCCCTGACCCGCCAGATGCAGGCCGACTACGCCGCTCACGGGATCCGCGTCAACGCGTTGCTGCCCGGAACGATCCACACCCCGTTCGTCGATCGCTACCTGGCGAGCAGCTACGACGATCCGGTCGCCGGCCTCGAGGTGCTCAAGAAGCGCCAGCTGACCGGCGACCTGGGGCGCCCGGAGGATGTCGCCGCGGCCGCACTGTTCCTGGCCTCGGACGAATCGCGGTTCGTGCTCGGTTCCGGCATGTTCGTGGACGGCGGCGTCCGGGGTGCCAAATGACCGGTCCATGCGGCTGCTGAGCCGGCTGGGCGCGGACGGCGATCGCCTCGCCGTGGTGACCCCGGACGGCGCGGTCGCCGACGCGGATGACCTGCTCGGTCGCGGGCCGTGGACGATGCCCCGGCTGCTGGCGGACGTGGACGGGACGCTGGCGTCGCTCGCGGCGGCGATCGCAACGGGTCCCGGTGTGCCGACCCGGGCCCTGGCGGACGTGGTCCTCCTGCCGCCGGTCACGCGGCCGGGCAAGATCATTGCCGTCGGACGGAACTATCACGAGCACGCCGCCGAGGAGGGCAGCACGGCACCCGCCGACCCGGTCCTGTTCGCAAAGTTCCCCAATGCCCTCGTCGGCGACGGCGCCGACATCACCTGGCGCGCCACGGACACCGCACAGGTCGACTACGAGGCCGAGCTTGCCGTGGTGATCGGCCGGACCGCGCGCGATGTCCCGGTCAACCGGGCGCTCGATCACGTCCTCGGGTATACCTGTCTCGATGACATCTCGGCTCGCGACCTGCAGTTCGGAGATGGCCAGTGGGTGCGCGGCAAGAGCCTCGATACGTTCTGCCCGCTTGGGCCGTGGATCGTCACCCGCGATGACCTGCCGGATCCGGGTGCGGCGCGCATCCGCTGCCTGGTGAACGGCGAGGTCCTCCAGGACGCCCGCACCTCCGAGATGGTCCACGACGTCCCCCACCTGATCGCGTTCTGCTCGCGGTTCATGACCCTCGAGCCGGGCGACGTCATCGCGACCGGCACGCCGGGCGGCGTCGGCGTATTCCGTGATCCGCCCCGGTTCCTGCGCGATGGCGACGAGGTCGTCGTGGACATCGAGGGCATCGGACGATTGACCAATCGCTGCCGCGTGGACGGCGACTGAGCCGGTGCCGGCCGGCGGCGACACGATCGACGTCAACCTCGCCTACGGGTCGACGGGCATGTCGGTCCGGCTGCCCGCTGCGGCCACGACCGTCATCACGCCACGACGGCGCGAGGCGGCGCCCGACCCGCTCGCCACCCTCCGGGCCGCGATCGACGAGCCGGTTGCCGGGCCGCGGCTGCGCGACCTCGTGAGACCGGGGCAACGGGTGGCGATCTCGGTGTGCGACGTGACCCGGCCCCAGCCGCGGCCGCTGATGCTGCGGGCACTGATGGAGGTCCTCGACGGCGTGATCCGCCCGGAGGACGTCGTCGTCATGATCGCCACCGGGACGCATCGCGCGTCGACGTCCGAGGAGCGGCGCGAGATGCTCGGCGACGACCTGATCGACACCTGGCGGGTCGTCGATCACGACGCTCGCGATCGGGCGAGCCTGGTCGACCTGGGCATGGTCGATGACGTGCCCGTCCTGCTTGCGCGCGAGTGGGTCGAGGCGGATGTACGGATCACCACCGGGTTCGTGGAGCCGCACTTCTTCGCGGGGTTCAGCGGCGGTCCGAAGATGGTCGCCCCGGGCCTGGCCGGGCTCGAGACCACGCTCGCGCTCCACAACGCCCGTCGGATCGGTCACCCGAAGGCGACCTGGGGCGTCATCGACGGGAACCCGGTCCATGACGCCGTTCGTGCGATCAGCGCCGCGACCGGTGTCGACTTCTCGCTGGACGTGCTGCTCAACGATGAGCAGCGGATCACCGGCGCCTTCGCGGGCAACACGCTGCCGATGCACGCCGCCGCCTGCGCCGCGGCGAGGCGCGAGGCGATGCGGCCCGTCCGGGCGCCGTTCGACGTCGTGATCACCACCAACAGCGGCTATCCGCTCGACCAGAACCTGTACCAGGCAGTCAAGGGGATGTCGGCCGCCGCCGAGATCGTGCGACCCGGTGGCACCATCATCTGCGCGGCGGAATGCCGGGATGGGCTGCCGGACCACGGTTCCTACGGCCAGCTGCTCCACCAGGGCCGGTCGCCGGCCGAGCTGCTCGAGCGGATCGCCGGCTCGCCGGTCACGATCCCCGACCAGTGGCAGGTCCAGATCCAGGCCCGCGTCCAGACCAGGGCCAACGTCCTGCTCCGGTGCGACGGCCTGACCGACGACGAGGTTCGTGCCGCCCATCTCGAGCCGATCGACGACGTCGGCGAAGCCGTCGCCCGCCTGGTGCGCCAGGACCCGCAGGCGAGGATCTGCGTCCTGCCAGAGGGGCCGCAGACGATCGCCTACGTGGCCTGATCGCCCGGCGGTTTGACCGCGCGGCGTGTTCGAAATGGACTTGCAAGCGGGTTCCCGCGTCCCCCACACGCCTGCGCCTCCCCGACCGATGAAGGATGAGGGTCCGGCCGCTGCCCTCGTCCCAACTCCGAGGGCAGCGGCTGACGAGAAGGAGGTGTGTCATGCCTGAGCTCGATACCGAGGCCCGGGATCGGCTGCGCAGCAGCCAGTTCGCCTACGTCGACTCGGACGGCGGGGAGCACCTGCCGATCAACGACGCGTCCCATGTCCGGAACGCCATGGCCCGGTTCAACCAGACCGAGTTCGAGAGCAAGGCGGCGAAGGAGCGGGCCCGGCGCAGGATCCTGGATGCGGCCGAGCGGTTCGACATCGAGGTCGACCCGGATGACAAGGTCGCCAGCCGAACCACCTCACTGCGGGCTGCGAGCACCAAGGCAGGCCCGCGTGGCGGGCGGAAGGACGACTGACCGGTCCTGGCGACTGACCGGTCACCGGCGCTCAGCCGGGTCGCGCAAGTCGTAATACAGACGCAACCTCCTGGGGGATCGCGTACGCGTGGGTGACGCCCCCGGCGGTGCATCATCAGGGGGGAGTTGCCCGACGCTGCGATCGGGCGCGCGCCCAAGGGGATCCAACTCGCACCAGGTGGCCGGATGAAGAACCCGCTGCTCGTGCTCGTTGCGGACGACGAGCCGAGGATCACCAAGCTCGTCGCCATCACCCTCGCGGACGAAGGGCTCCGGGTCATCACCGCCTCAGGCGGTGAGGAAGCCTTGGCGATGGCCGAGGAGTACCGCCCCGACATCGTGCTGCTGGACATCGTCATGGCCGATCTCGACGGCATCGAGGTCATGAGCCAGCTGCGCGAGTTCCGGCCGGTGCCGGTGATCCTGCTGACGGCCAAGGGTTCGACGGCGGACAAGGCCCGGGGCCTCGACCTCGGCGCCGACGACTACATCGCCAAGCCGTTCCACCCGGACGAGCTGGCCGCCCGGGTCCGCGCCGTGCTTCGCCGCTCGTCGGGCGTCACGGCCGGGCGCGGCGTCATCCACATCGGCGATATCGAGATCGACCTGGAGCGGCGGTTCATGACGCGTGGCGGCGAGCTGGTCCAGCTCTCGCGGACGGAGTGGCTGCTGCTCCAGCACCTGGCGACGAACGCCGGCAAGGTCGTCCTTCACACCGAGCTGCTGACCAAGGTCTGGGGGCCCGAGTATCGCGACGACATGCAGTACCTGCGCGTCTGGGTCAGCCGGATCCGGCGGAAGCTGGGGGCGGCACCCGGGGAGCCGGGCCCGATCACGACCTACCAGGGCATCGGCTACGTCCTCAACGTCGATCCGGAACCGGCCCTGGAGCCGCCGGCCGAGCAGAGCGACGCGAACGAGCAGAGCGACGCGAACGAGCATGTCGCCGCCGCGAACGAGCAGGTCCCGGCGGGCGCTTCCGCGGCCGCGGCAGCGGTCGATTGAGGAGGACGGGGGGGTTGAGAAGGGCTGGCAGTCGCCGGCGGATCCTGGTCGAGGCCGCCGTGCTGTTCTCCGATGGCGCCGCTGATCCCCATCCTGTCGCGGGCGCCTGCCTGGCGCTGGAGCGGCTGTCGTGGCTGGGCGAGCCGGTGATCCTGGTCGGCAGGGAGCTTGCCGGCAGGCGGCTGCCGGACGACTTGCAGGATCGGCTCGACTGGGTCCGTGCCAGCCTGGGTGGTCCCGAGCGCCTCATCGTCGCGATCGACGATGGAGCCGACCCGGATGACGGTGACCAGCCGGATCCGACCGAGCCCTGGGCCGGCCTGCAGGCGAAGTGGGACGCGGACACCCTCGTCACCTCGCGCCAGTCGAGCGTGGCGTCCGGGCGGCGCGCAGGCCTCACGGTCGTGTCCATCGGGCCTCGCGGGCCGGCTGCGAACCCGACCATGCCCCGGGCCGACATCGAGGCACTGGACCTCCTCGACGCGGCGCGGCAGCTGATCGCGGCCGACACCTTCGATGGACTCGCAGAGGTGGAGCCGGACGTGGACCCCGCGCTGGTGTCAGTGGTCAGGCAATCTCCGGCGGACTCGGCGGATATGCTCGAGCGCGGTCAGCCAGGCGATCGTTGACGCCGCAGACTGGTTCAGGCTGCAGCCCTGCGGCCCCAGCCCATCGCGACAGCCGCCCCGCTCCGGATCCGCGACCTCCACGTCAAGGTCGTTGGCGCCCAGGAACCAGCCGTACGCCCGCTCCATGTCGCGAAGGTGGTGACGGTCCCCTGTGGCCATGAACGCCGTCTCGGCCGCGAGCATGATGGATACGGGCTCGGCGGGCAGCTGGTCGAAGGTGGCACGCATCCCTCCCTGCGGCCACCAGCCGCCGTTGCCGATCGGTGACTGGTGCCCGCGCGGTGCGACGGCCGTGCGGACGAGCCACTCCAGGACGGCCAGGCCCATGTCGGCCATCCGCTGGTCGGCGATCCGGCGCCCGGCGACGATCAGCGCGCGGGCGCAGATCGCCGACTCCTGCGCCAGGACAGGCTCCGGCCAGGGCCAGTCGAGCGACCAGGCGACGCGCTCGAAGTGGTCCGCGAGCACGGGCACCAGGCGCCGCTCCGGTGCGGCGGCCTGGGACATGCCGCCCCGCCGGGCCGCGTCACAGCCGAGGAGTGCGGCAGATGAGGCGCGCAGCCCGGTCAGGCCGGCGGTCCACGACGAAGCCCGACCGAGCAGCTCGGCCGCCGACTGGCGGAACGCCCGATCCGGGCAGCGCCGGATCGCCTCTCCCAGTGCGAGGACCACGCGGCCGTGGGCGGCCTGGGCTGCCGGCGTGGCATCGTCCTCTGCTGCGTCGAGCCAGCCCCCTGCCCCGTCGCGCCGGTTGCGGAAGCGGCCCGTCTCGCCGGCCATCGAGACCTCGAGGTCGCGCAGCGACCGCCACGCCGACGCACGAACGGCACCCCAGCCGAGCGTCTCGGCGTGGAGCAGGTCGACCTCGAGCGCGCCGGCGATGTCCTCAGACCGCGAGCCCGGGGCCGAGTCGGTCGGCCGCGCCGTATGCGCGAGCCTGCCCGACGCGATCAGCCGGTCGAGGTGCGTCCGCTGGATCCCCTGCAACGGCGCGACGTCGCCGTTCGACCAGGTGAAGGGACCGGAGCGCGTGCGGAGCCACCCCGCCGGCGCTTGGCGCCGGTCAGCCGATCCGGCTGCGGAGCTGGCGCGAGAGAGGTGCACGGGTCAGGGGCAGCACCGTGACCCGGGATGGTCACCGGGACGGGCATCGACTGGCCTGGCGCGGGTCTGGTTCATGCGTACACGATACGGAGATGCCATGACACCGGGGGTCGACCCCGTCCATGGGCTGTCACAACGCCGTCGCAACGCACCGAATACGCGATCGTGCGTTCGATCCCTTTGCGTGATCCGCGTGCGATGCGCGTGAAGCCTTGACGCGGGACGGTCGGGGTGCCTCAATCGGACGGATGCACGCTGAATCTGCCTCCTCCGAGGAACACGCGGTCGCCAACCAGCCGGCCACGCGCGGGCGGCGTTGGCTCCTGCGCGAGGAAGGCTGGTCTCCGACCGAGGATGGCCTGCGGTTCGCGGCGGCGATCGCGGTGGCGGCGTTGGCGATCGCCCTGAAATGGCTGGTCAACGCCGACACCGACGGCAACCTCGGGTACCTGAGCTACGTCTCCGCCGTCATCATGGCGGCGTGGATCGCGGGGTCGAGCGGGGGGCTGCTCGCGACGGCGGCGTGCTCGGCCGCCGACCTCCTGCTGTTCAGCAACACCGACGAGCTGCTGCCGCTGTCGTCGCTCGCCGCCCTCCAGCTTGCCGTGTTCGTTGCGAATGGCATCGTGCTGTCCATCATCACCTCGCGACTCCGCCGGGCGGTCGTGAGGGAGCAGGCAGCCCGTGAGGCCGGCGAGGCACAGCTCATCGTGCAGCAGCAGGGGCGTGCGGCCGCGGAGCGCGACCGGGCACGGCTGTCTCGCCTGCAGGCCGTGACGGCGAGCCTGGCGGGAGCCGCGACACCGGGGGAGGTTGCCGATGCGATCCTGGATCGCGGGCTGCGCGCCCTGGGTGCGCTGGCCGGCGTGGTGTTCCGGATCGACACGGATGCGGCGGACGCAACGGCGCTTGTCGTGCTCGCGTCACGAGGCTATCCGGATGGGGCCGGGGGGTCTGCCGGGCGGTTCAGCCCCGACGAGGGCGTGTACCTGCCGGAACCCCGGTCGCACGTGAGCGATGCCCTGGCCACTGGCAGGCCCATCTTTCTCGATGATCCCCGCGTGTGGGCCGAGAAGTATCCGGACACTCCGCCGTTCAGCCTGCCCGGCTCACCTGCCGGCGGCTCGATCGCCGTCCTGCCGTTGGGCGTCGCAGGCCGGATCGCCGGCGTCGTCGTGTTCCGGTTTGCGGCCCGTCGCAACTTCGCCGACGGAACGGCTGACCTCGCGGTGCGGCTCGCGGACCAGGGCGCCGTGGCCCTCGACCGGGCGCTGGCGCGCCACCAGGAGCAGGTGGCGTTCCGCGCCGTCGAGCGAGCCGGGGTACGGCTCATGTTCGTCGCTCGGGCGAGCGAGCGGATCATGTCCGCGTCGAGCTTCACGGCCGGGGTGTCGTCGGTGCCGCGGGAGGCCGTGCCCGATCTCGCTGACTGGTGCCTGATCAACATGATCGACGCGGACCACCAGATCCTGGCGACGGCCGGGACCTCGGCGGCAACCGAGCGTGCCGTGGAGCACCTCGCGGTCGTGATCCAGTCCGACCTCGGTGTGGCGCTCGCCGGCGAGGACATCGCCGAACCGCAGATCATCAGCTTCGACGAGGGCTGGGCGCGGAGGCGCGACGACCCGAGGACGGCCGCCGTCATGTCGGAGCTGGGGACGGTGGTCGCGCTGATCGCGCCGATCCTGACCGCCCACGGCGACCGGCTGGGCTCGCTCGTGCTGGGCAGCAGCGCGCCCGACGCGTTCGGGCCGGACGACCTGGCCATGAGCCGCGACGTCGCGAACCGGATCTCGGTCGCCGCCGAGCGCACCC
This sequence comes from uncultured Chloroflexia bacterium, assembly GCA_963749705.1. Classification (GTDB taxonomy): domain Bacteria; phylum Chloroflexota; class Limnocylindria; order Limnocylindrales; family CSP1-4; genus CAIXZV01. Next base: position 28,402 of record CAVVNQ010000016.1, read on the forward strand.
GGCTGTTCGCGGCGGTGACGCGTTTCAAGGCGAACGTGGATGCGAGTGCCGATGCGGTCTACATGTTCGACCCGCAGACCTTCCGTGTGACCTACGCGAACCGCGGCGGCGCAGACCTCGCCGGGCTCGAGCCGGACGAGGTCGAGCAGGGGACCATCCTGGACCTGCTCGCCTCGTCGGACGAGGCGGCGTTCCGCCAGCGCCTGGCGGACCTTCGTGCGTCGCCCGGCCGGGTCCTCAGCTACACCGACGTGCTCGCCCAGCAGGGCGACCGGCAGATCCCGGTCGACGTCCTGCTCCAGGAGGTGATCCTCCCGGACGGGTCGCCGACGGCGATCCTGACGGCACGCGACATGACCGACCACATCGACGTCCAGGCCCGCCTGGCGCGGATCGCGGGCGACGAACGGCGACAGGCGGCCGAGCTGCGGGCCGTGATCCGGTCGATGGGTGACGGCGTGCTGGTCGTCGACGTCGAAGGCCGGATCACCCTCGCCAACGAGGCCGCGTTCAACATTCTCGACGGCTCGGTGCCCGAGCGTCTCCGGGAGCTGGAGACATGGCTGGGCGTGGAGTGCGTTGCCGGCGACGGACGGTCCGATGGGACGGACGGGGCCGGCGGGGGTGACGCCGACGGGTCGGCCGAGCCGATCACGGTCCAACCTCGCGGCGGGCGCTGGCTCGAGGTTGCGACGTATGCGGCAGATCCTGCCGGAGCGCCGCTCGACGGGGGCCAGTCCGCGTCCCGGATCGTCGTGCTCCGCGACGTGACCCGCGTCCACGAGGCCGCCGCCGCGCAGGAGGCCTTCCTGGGCGTCCTGTCGCACGAGCTGCGGACGCCGATCACGACGATCTTCGGCTACGCAAAGGTGCTCCAGCGGCGCAGCCACGAGGACGAGCGGGAGACGATGCTGCGCCATATCGAGGTCGAGTCGGACCGCCTGTACCGGATCGTCGAGGACCTGCTCGCCCTGAGCCGGGTCGAAGGCGGGATCACGATCGAGGGCGAGCCGCTGCTCATCCAGTACCTCATCGATCCCGTGATCAGCTCGGAGTCCGCCCGCTGGAGCGGGATCGAGTTCGAGGCCGACCTTCCGCTGAACCTGCCGGTCGTGTCGGGTGAGCGGACCTACGTCGAGCAGGTCCTGCGCAACCTCGTCGCCAACGCGGCCAAGTACAGCCGGGCCGGCACGTCGGTGACCATCACGGCCGAGGCGACGCCGAGCGAGGTCCTGGTGCGCGTGCTCGACCGGGGCATCGGGATCGATGCCGACGAGGTCGATCGCCTGTTCCAGCTCTACTACCGCTCGCCCGAGACGGCCCGCAAGACGGCGGGATCGGGCATCGGCCTGTACATCTGCCGAGGCCTGATCCATGCCATGGGCGGGCGGATCTGGGCGCGACCCAGACCGGGAGGCGGCTCCGAGTTCGGGTTCAGCCTGCCACGTGCCGAGGATGACGCCGAGGACGGCGCCGCGGACCTCGATTCGGGATCCGAGGCATGATGCGAGGACCGTCGTCGCAGCCCACGGTCGACGGTATGGAGGACGTGCGGTAGGCTGCCGTTCCGCTCGACGGCATCGGTAGCCTCGAGGTTGTTGGAGGGACGATGCGCGTCTCACCTCGGGAACTGCGTGCCGTGCGATCGCGCGGGGTGCTCACGCGATACGCCGTGCTGGGCGAGGCGGCATTCTTCCTCGCGGAGGTCCCGCCCACGGGATCGGCCGGTACCAGCCTCGACGAGCCCTGTCGCCGGGAGCACTGGGGGATCGTCCACCAGGGCGAGCTCCTGCTGCGCGGCCGCCACGAGCGTCGGTTCGGGGCCGGGACCGCCTTCTACGTGGCTCCGGGGCGGACCCATCGGTTCTTCACCGACGGACCCGCGGTGATCGCCGGGTTCGCGCCGGTGGACACGGAGATCGACGACTCGCCGGAGGGACGTCGCGCCCGGGGCATCGAATCCGTGCGCAGGGCGGCGGTTCCGCATCTGCCGCCCACGGAGGTCCGGATCGCGGGGGCCCGGACGCGGACGGGGACCGCCGGGACCGTCCAGACCGTGTCGGCCGTGATGGGCCGCTGGGTGTTCACCCGGTCCATCTTCGGCCCCATCGGCGGTTTCGGGGACGGCTGGTGCGAGCTTCCCCATTGGGGCCAGGTGATCGACGGCACGATGCTGCTGCACTGGCGGAGCGGGGAGATCGAGCTCCTGAGCGCCGGTGACATCTTCGCGTGCCCGGTGGGCGTGGGCGGGCACCGGATCGAGGTCGCCGACGCCGCGACGATGATCGACTACACGCCCATCGACGCGATCCTGGACCCGTCCCTGCGCCGGGCGCCGAGGACCGTGGCCGCGCTCCGGGACGCGCTGCCCGGCCTCGTCCGTCCGGCTGCGAGCGACGCGGTGCCCGCGGTCCCACAACGTCGGCCCTAGGAAGCCTCGGCCCGATCGTCCAGCCCTCTGCGCGGCGCATCGCGCCGGCCGCTGGAGGGGACCTCTTGTGACGCGCGTGCAAGGGGTCGCGCTGTCGCCCGTCAGGTCGCTGCACGGTTGGTGTGGCTAGGTTTCGGGCGTTCTCGAGTGAGCCTCGGGCCACTCGGATCCCCCAGCCAAACCAGTCAACCGAGGTAGCACCATGATCAAGCGCGTTCTCCTGACCCTGGCACTCAGCGCAACCGTCGGCATCGGCGTCGCCGCCTGCAACGGCAGCTCGTCCAGCCCGACCATCCCTGGGGCCGAGTCATCCGCACCCATCACGTCGCCGTCATCCCAGGCGCCGGTCATGTCCGAGTCGCCGTCGATGGCGCCGAGCGAGAGCGCCCCGGTCTTCGAGAGCGCCGCACCGTCCGCCTCCTGACCGCGGCAACCCCCAGCCGACGATGCGGCCAACGCCGCGTCGTCGGCCTTTCTTTGTGCCCGACACGACCCTGCGCGTGCCCGCCGGGCCTTGCGGCCACGTTGCGGATGGACCCACCCGATGCGCCTGTAACACGCCGGTGAGGCTGCGAAACGCTGCGTCGGGTGGGTCATGTGCCAGCCTCTGAGCACGGCCCGGGAGCGATCCCCGGGCCGGCCAGGACGACATCAGACGAGGAGGGATTCCTCATGGATGAGCAGCAAGTGACCGTTCGCCGTGTCGCAAGCGACAGCGTCGAATCGCCGGCCACCAGCCGGTCGGTCGTCAATGAGCGCGTCAGCCGGTACCCGAGCGGCCTCGTGGTGATCCGCCGGATCATCACGTTCATCTTCGGATTGATCCAGCTCGTGATCGGCCTTCGGATCATCCTGCTCGCGCTCGACGCCGATCGGGGCAACGGGCTGGTCCAGGGCATCTACAACCTGAGCGCTCCGCTCGTTGCGCCGTTCGAAGGGATCCTTCGCACCGACGCCGTCCACGCCAGCGGGTCGATCCTCGACGTCGCGGCGGTGGTTGCCCTGGTCGGCTGGACGATCCTCGAGCTCGTGATCCTCGCGGCTGCCGGGATCGGCCGCAGCAGCGATGTCTAGCTCCCGCATCGACGAGCTGAAAGGTGGCCGGATCATGACGGAATGGACGACCCGGCGCGACAGCGAGCCGGATCCCGAGCCGGGACCCAGGTCGTCGATGAGCGCTCGATGCGGATCCTGGAGATCCTCGTGGCCGGGATCGGCCTGGCAGCCTGCGCGCTGCTCAACCTGCTGCGCTAGACACGTCCGGCGCGCCCGGTCGACGGCCGCGCCGGAACGAACGAATGGAGGAAGCGACATGTGCCTGACCTGCGGATGCGGCGATGCTCACCAGAAGATGGGCGACAACATCACCTACGAGGATCTCCGCGACGTCGCGGTCAGCAACGACCGCCCGGTCGATGAGGTCCTGCAGGTGATGGCGGCGACGGCCGCCGATGACCGGGCCCAGCACACCGAGGAATACTCGCGTCGCTGGAGCACCGGGAGCTCCTCGCAGACGTGATGCCTCGCTGCGCAAGCCGGGTCGGGCGCCGGCCGGCTCGATCACGCTCCAACGGGTCGTCGGCCCCCGGCCGGCGGCCCTCCCGTCGGGGGCGCAGGCCTCGGAAGGACCAGCCGTGATGTCGGACGCGACGGCGATCGTGGGCCTGGTCGGGGTCGGCAGCCTGGTCGTAGGGGCGCTCGTTGCACGCCTCCCGGTGGGGACCTGCCCGGAGTGCCCCCACTGCCGGGCCCAGGCGGCCAGGGCCGCCGACGAGGAGCGGCGGGCGCGCTCTGAGTACGTGCGTCGCCGGGCGGTCCACCCTCCCCGCTTCCCGGGACCGGCGGAGGACGATGACGACGCGACGTCCGACGACGGCACCTGGGGCCGGGGCCACCGGTCCTAGGGCGAAGGACCCGGTCCAGTCGATTCCAGGCGGCTCCAGCCGCGTCGACCAGCTGGCCGCCCCGCGTCCCTGCAACGTAGCCGTTACGTGCCCGGAAGCTCGCGAAACCCGCACGCATGTCGCGAGCAGGCGACAGTTCAACGCGTCGCGGCCGCCCCGGGCGCGACACGTCATCGTCGGTCCCGCGTTCACGGGGTCGACGTCCCGGCTCCGTCGAGGCTGGTCACGCCACCGGTCATCGCACGAGAGCCCAGGCCGCTCCCTCCTCGGGAGCCGCCAGCGGGACCTGGCGGACGCCCCGCCGCGTCGGATCCGTCATTGGCTCGAGGGCGGCCCAAGCAGCATTCGGGTCATGGTGGCCCGCCCGGTCGGCGACCTTCACTGGACCCTGGTCGGTCCGTCGTGGTCCGGCGCCGACCGGGCCGCCGTGGCCCCGCATCCTTCTTTCGGTCTCGTAAAGGGATCCGCCGGATTTCGTGAAGGCCGCGGTGCCGCCGATCCGTCGGTCAGCCCTCGGCCGGTCGCCCGACGGCCGCCGGCGAGTTGGACCGGCGGCGCGGCCGCCGAGCGCGGCCGGCAACCGGACGTCGCGCCGCGCCGGCCGGCTCGCTGGAGGCGGCGGTCCTGGGGAGCACCTCCAGGACCCTGTGGATCGGTGACCGGTCCGTCACCTCGAGGGTCGGGATCGGCCATAGGACTGGCCCTGAGTCCGGCGAGGCGGGCAGCTCCGCGACACACCAGGGGCAGATCGTCCAGCCCGGCTCCACGAGGGACGAGCACTGCGGGCAGGGGACGCGGAGCGTGGTCCCACACGTCGGGCATCGAACCCATCCATCGTCGACCCGGGCGTCGCAGACGGCGCACCGGTCCTGGTCGGCGGCAGCTTCCAGCGTGGCCAGGGACAGGCGACGGTCACTCGAATCCGCCAGGGTCTCCTGGGGCCGGATGAGGCGGTACACGACGATCCCGAGGGGGAACGCGAGCGGCGTCGCGGCAAGGACCAGCACCGCCACCCCTGCCGGAGCCAGCTGGTTGTCGACCCGGAGTCTCGCATCGCGGTATGCCCATGCGGCGGCCGCGATCCACAGGATCACCAGGCACGCCCACGCAACGGCCAGGATCGCCTGCACCTGAGGCGTGGCGATCACCGTCCCGAAAGCCCCGATCGCGTCGTCAAACAGCTTGCTCATCGTGTCCCGTCCCGCGTTGTGTCATGTGGGTCGAGATCAGGCTAGGAGCCGCGCGGGTGCGGCCGGGACCTCGGTCATCGCCGGCGCGTGACATCGTCCTTGCAACCAAGCTCGGACCCGGGCGAGTCCGGCACGTCGTGACCAACCACCGGCGGCCACCGGCGGCCACCGGGCTGTCGCGATGCCGCTCGGGCGATGCCACGATGCAAGGGCCCTGAAACGAGGATGCCCGCGCCCGGGTGACCGCCGACAGACCCGCGGACCTACGGTGGCAGCGTGCCTGCAGGGCGCAGGCATGAAATGGAGGCCCAACGATGCAGGATCTCAAGAAGGACTACCGCGGGGTGAAGAACGACGCCAAGGAGGCCTGGCGCAAGGCAGACGGCGAGGAGGACCTCGGAGACAAGGCTGCCAACGTCGGGGATGATGTTCGCGACGCGGTCGGCAACGCCGGCGACGATCTCCGGAAGGCGGGCGACGATCTCCGGCGGGACATGGACGACCGCACGGACGATCCCCGATGAACCTCCGGTAAGCCACGCGATACACGAGGACCCCCGGCTTCGGCCGGGGGTCCTCGTTCGTGTTCGGCGGCCGTCAGGCCAGGCTGGGCAGCAGGAGCACATCGCCAGCTGATGACACGCCGCAGGTCGGAGACGCGCCGGACGGCCGGCGGGGAGCCGGCCGTCCGAGCGAGGGGGGAGGAGTGCCTCGGCGAGGGCGCGCCGGGCACCACAGACGATGGCGCGGCGGCCGTTGCGGTGGCGACGGCGGGCGAAGCCGGGCGCGTGACAACGGCATTCCCCGCCGCTTCCACCCACCGCGGTGCCACCGGTGGACCACGACCGATCGGCGGAGATAGCCCTGGCACGGCGCGGGCGGTGCCGATCGCGCAGGATTCCGGAGCGGTCGAGGATGCCGATGCCGATGCCGCGGAGCAGCTCGGCCGCGTGCTCCCGCGCCGGCCGAACGTCGGCGCCGACTGAGGGCCCGCCGATGGCCCGCGGCCGAGCTGGCCCGGGGTCCAGCGGATCGCCGGTGGGTCAGGGCATCGCCGGTGTGGCGTTGATCGGCTTCACGACCCCCGGCTCGTCCGGCACGTCATCGTCGACGAGCTCGGCATGCTGCTGGCCACACACCGGGCAGACCCAGGACCCCGCAAGGGCTCCCTCATCGGCGGCCGCGTCATGCGACTCCCATCGCTGCGTTCGATCGATGGAGCCGCAGTTGGTACAGCGTCGAACGACCATCGTCATGTCACAGACCTCCATTCACGGGTGACATCCGCGCCGGCGACCGGGCACGGCCTCGCAGGTGAACGGGGCGGGAACTCGGGGCTCCGGTGCCGAGAAACCGGCCGGCACAAAGGCCGGCCGGCGCGGGGGTGGCCGGAGCTCGCTCGCCCGACTCGACGGCTCCGGGTGCCTCGCTGGGCCCTATACGGTTCGTCGTCCGGACAGCAGCTGGGCCACGAGGACGATCGCGGCGATGAGGAGAAGGATGTGGATGAATGAGCCGCCGACGGAGCCGATGAAGCCCAGCAGCCACAGGACGAGCAGGATGACGAAGATGGTCCACAACATGGTTCGGATCCTCCGTGATGGGCCCGGAAGATCCAGCTGGAGCTGGGCCAGGCCACGTGCGTCGACCGTATCGGCGGTTGTCTCGCAACCGCGCGCGTGGGCCGTCGTCGGGGCCTTGCGCGCCGCTTGCAGGCCGCCGAGCTGAGATCGGCGCCCGGCGAGCGCGGTCAGGGACGTCCCCGCGGTCCCGCGGGTTCAGCTCGTGCGGCGCCGGCGGTCCTCGCCCGTCGTCCGACGGCCGCTGCCACGCCGCGGCACGTCCGTGGGTGTCGCGGTCGTGGGCGACACGGAAGCCCGGGTGGCAGACGACGTCGCCGGCTGCGCCGCGTCCGGCCCGTTCGCCATGGAGTTGGCGACCACCTCCTGCAGCTCCTGCTCGTGGGCCTCGACCTCCGCCTCGGTCGACCGCTCGGCGACGATGAACTCGTTGCGTGCGTCAGCGGTGGCCCGGATGATCTCGTCGAGCTTGAGGTGGAGCGCCCGGGCATCTCGGCCCTGGCTGTTCTGGATCACGAACACCATCCAGAAGGTGATCACCGTGGTGGACGTGTTGATCACCAGCTGCCAGCTGTCGGAATAGTTGGCCAGCGGACCGGCGATGGCCCACACGATCACGACCACGACGGACAGGACCATCGCCTGGATGGAGCCCAGGGCCCTGGTCACCCTGTCCGCCAGCCGGTTGAATCGATCCCGGCTCGTCTCCCGGGCGGGCGACTGTCCCCGATCCGCAAGCGCGCTCACGGGCTGGTCGTGTCGGATGCGGCGGCGACCGCAAGGATCGGGCTGGCGGTTACCACCGGCGCGCACGCCCCCAGCGTCGCGACGACGATGACGGCGATGGCGATCAGGCGGATGACGCGTGAGCGCATCGAGATCCTCCAATACAACTGGGAGCGCATCGTCATCGGATGCGCGTCGCGGTCTCGCCATACCCGCGGCGGCAGGCGCTCGCAGCGGCGTTGCAGGTCCGTTTCCGCACGAAGGGCGCCCGCACGAAGGGCGCCCGCAGGATCTGCGAGCGCCCATCGTCGTTGCAGGCATCGGTGACGCACCGTCCCGATCCCGACGGGCGGTCAGCCCAGGGCGGTCAGCTCGAGTGACCGCGCCCGCGGGACGCCTTCGTCTCGTCGTTCTCGGCGCGTTCCTTGTTGACCGTCCGGGCAGCGATCTCCTCGGCCCGGTCCTCGGAGCGGCCCGCATCGAGCTCGCTCTCCTTGACATGCTCGTACTGTCGTTCGCGCTTCGGCGACCAGGCGTCCTGTGGCATCTCGCCTCCGTCCTTCGGGTCTCGTAACGTAGGTCTGCCGTCGCCAACGGGCCATCAGCGGGCCGCGGGTGCCTGTTGCAGCAACGTTGCACGGCCACGCCTGGACCACGCCGGCGAACCATGCGACGCGAACGACGCCGCGACCGGGCTCGCGGCCGTACCGGCAACGGTCTGCCTGTTCGGGCAGACAGCATGCACGGCGGGTTCTGGCTGCGGTCCGTGGTCGCGCGAAAATGGTCGGCAGCATGAGCCAGCACGCCCGACGCACCCAGGATCGGACCGTCCTGCCAGGGCCGCGCCCCGCGGTCGCCCAGACTCGGGCGAACGGGACAACGACCGCCGCTCGCGCCGCCGGCAACGGATCGGCCGGCAGCCTGCAGGCGCACGACGGGCCGAACGAGCTGATGGCGCTCCAGCATGCCGCGGGCAACCACGCCGTCGCGCGGCTCGTCGGGACCGGCGTCGTGCAACGCCATCCCGGTCCGACGATGAACCAGGAGGTCGAGGACCAGGGGCAGGAAGCCGGCGCTGCGGGCGCGGGGCCGGTCCCGACCGAGGCGGGCGAGGGTTCCGAGGAGGCCACGGTCGAATCGGCAGGGCCGGCCGATTCGGATGCGACGAGCCAGCCGGGGACGGGCACCACCGGCAGCACCGGCGCGGGTCCAACGGGAGCAGCCAGGAAGAAGGCGGTCGAGGACGCGTGCCGCGCGAGCGACACCGGCCGGTGGGCCATGTCCATCATCGAGAAGTGGAAGATCCCCGTCGACTACGAGTACGGCGGCCAGGGATCCTTCCACCAGGGCGGCAGCATCTACATCAACAAGACGCTGGGCATCGGCGGCGCGGCGATCACGCTGATGCACGAGGCGCAGCACGCGGACACGTACAAGTCCGGCAAGCAGGCCGACCGCACGACGCTGGATCGGGCCACGTACATCAAGCTGTCGATCGCCGACGAGGCGGAAGCCGTCGTCCGGCAGATCGAGGGGCTGGCGATCACGTCCGGCCTGGGGATCGACATGACCGGCGCGGCCATCGGCGACGACCTCAAGCAGCGCTACCTGAAGGCCTTCTACGCCAAGCGGGACGCGCTCAAGAAGGCAAACCCGGACATGAGCACCAGCGAGATCAACCGGATCTGCCGGACCACCGCGCGCGACGAGGAAGTGACCAAGTGGTTCTATGACGGGACATTCGTGACGTCCACCAACCACAACAGCTACGCGGTGTTCTACGGCGACCAGTGGGACGAAGTGCACAAGAAGCCGGGCAAGGAATGACGACGGGCGACGTGGATCGAACCGCGGTGGCGATGGCCATCGGGCAGCCCCTCGGGGACCGGGTCATCGACGGCCAGGCGCAGCTCGCGCCGATCGCCGTCCCGGGGATCCGGGGAACGGTCGTGTGGCAGGCTCGGGACGAGACCGGATCACACCCGTGGCAGGTGTACGTCGGGGTCTGGCCGGACGGCTCGGTCCGGGTGCTGAGCGCGGACCAGGAAGCATGGGCCGAACTGGTGAAGGCCACCGGGGCCCATCTCGACGACGAGCCCGAGGCGCGTGCCTATGTCACGACCTACCTGGAGGTCACCCGCGGCACGCAGGTGATCGTGCAGCCCGTCAGCTCGCTCGACGAGCTCCGCTGGCGACCCGGCTCGGAAGCGGAAGAGGCGGCCCGGGCCGCGCTGCTTGCCGACCCGCCGGATCTCGCGTCATCGGTCACGGCAACGGCGGACGGCTTCCACGTGGAGCTCGCGCTCGTGGTCGATCAGCGCCTCCAGCGCAACCTGTTCGACGTCACGCCGTCCGGGGAGATCACGCGCACCTCGTTCCGTGTGCTGGCGGAGCACCTCCCGCTCCCGATCGCACGCTGACGCATCGATCGCGCGGACCGACATGTGTCCGCGTGGCGGGTCCACCTCCCCCAACGTGGAGCTGGCGCTGCCTCGGACATGGGCGCCGGCCGAGCTGACCAACCTGCAGGCCTGACGGCCAGACGGGCGGGACCTCGCCTGCCGGCAGTCCGCACGAAGATTCCGCCAACCTCAGGCCGTTTCCCAGCATCTAACGATCGGATCACGTCCCGGGTCCGGCCACGTGTCGCGTCGACGACCCTGACCCAGCGGGCGGCCGGTTCCGGGGACGAGGAGACGTCCGGACGACAAGGGAAGGGGTCAGGGCATGAACGGTCGGTTCGGCCGCGCACGCGCAGCCAGCGTGTCGGCGATGTTGATCTGGGGAGTGATCGCCGCAGCGCCGGCGGGGGTGGCGGCGACATCCCTGTGTGTCGGTGGTGCGGGCTGCTACGCGTCCGTGCAGGAGGCCGTCGATGCCGCGCATGACGGCGACACCATCCACATCCATCCCGGGACCTACGCTGGCGGGATCACGGTCAACGTGAGCGTGACCCTCGCGGGTGCCGGGGCATCGGTCACCCGTATCCAGGGCGGCGGGCCCGTGATCACGATCGGCGTGTTCGATGCCAAGAAGGAGCCAACCGTCACGATCGACGGGCTGACGATCCGCGATGGCCTCACCCGAACGAGCCCGCAATCGATGCGTGCGTTCGGAATCGACGGCGTCGTTGCGCTCGGCGGCGGGGTCGAGATCCCGCGGAGCGGCGTCGGCTCGCTGCTGGGCGCAACGGTCACCATCCGAAACAGCGTCATCACACACAACCGCGTTGCCACGACCGCCACCGTGCCGAGCGGCCTGCCGTGCGGGTGTCCGTTCGCAGGTGCGCGTGGCGGCGGGATCGACTCGTGGGGCACCCTGACCCTCATCAACACGACGGTCAGCCACAACCTGGTGGGCGCCGCGACCGGCCTCGACGACGACGTCTCCTCCGATGCCGAAGGGGGAGGGATCCTGAGCTCGGTCGGGACGGTGACGATCCGGCATAGCGCGATCCACGACAACGCCGTGGCTGCCGCGGCACCAAACGGCCGGTTCGCCGACGGTGGCGGCATGTTCCTTGAAAGCGGGACGCTCGTCATGGACGACAGTGCGGTGTCCGGCAACAGCGCCACGCTCTCCGCGGCCTGGCCGGACGACGTCGACATGCTCGCGATCGCCGGCGGGGTCCACCTGGCCGACAGCGTCAAGTCGGGGCGCATCACCGGGAGCACGATCTCGGACAACTCGGTCAGCATGACCAACTCGGTCGGCTACGCCAACGCATTCTCCGGCGCCATCCACGTCGACTGGGGCGTCAACAACTTCGAGCTCGCCGACAGCGTCGTGTCCGGCAACTCGGTGACCTCACACGCACTCGCGGGCGGCGACGCGTTCGGCGACTCGGCCGTCGGCGAGGTGCACGGCACGATCAGCGGCAGCCGGTTTGCAGGCAACTCGGTCGACGTGCGATCGGCCGGTGGCAATGCGTTCGGGATCGCCGGCGCCTCGATCTTCACGGGCACCATCTCGAACAGCCTGTTCCGGGGCAACCAGCTGATGGCGTCCGCCCCGACCGGGCTCGCGTTCGCGGGCGGTGGCGCGCTGCTCGCGGACTACGGGGGGATGACCCTGCGCGAGACCACGATCAAGGACAACACCGCAGGGGCCTACGCCGCCGATGCCTACGCGCAGGGTGGGGGCATCTACGACGCCCCCATCCCGGACGGGCCTCCCGGTGGGCGGCTCACCTTGTGGGACAGCACGATCACTGGCAACGCCGTGACCGGCTCGGCCGGGGCCACGCTGCAGGGTGGAGGGATCTACCTGGCAGACGAGACGTACAAGGCGACCAATACCGACGTCACCGGGAACTCACCCGACCAGTGCTTCGGCTGCTGACCAGCTGAACGGTGTCACCAGGCCGGGGTTCGGGCATCGATCGTCGATCGATCGCCCCGATCCCGGCCGCGTTCATTCGTCCAGGTCGTGTCATGACACGATAGGCTCCGCAGGGCCTGAGCAGGGACGTCGACGATGTTCTCTGGAGGATCGGTGGCCACGACCGTCGATGCGGTGTTCGACGATCGGGACGGAGCGCTCATCGAGCGCGCCGCCTCTGGTGACCGCGATGCGTTCGACCTGCTGATCCAGCCGCGCCTTGACCGCCTGTTCCGGATGGCGGTGGCAATGACGGGCAGCGAATCCGACGCCCGTGATGCGACACAGGATGCCTGCGTGCTCGCCTGGCGTGAGCTGCCGCGCCTGCGCAGCCGGGAGAGGTTCGATGCGTGGCTCTCGCAGATCCTGGTCAACGCCGCGCGTGGCCACGTACGGCGCAGCTCGCGGGTCCGGGTGCGCGAGCTGCCCGTGGAGCCGGATCCCGGCGCCGGTGTCCGCCGGATCGAGCCCAGCGTCGCGGCTGATTCGGAGACGTTCGCCGAGAGCGACGCGATCCGACGTGCCTTCGCCCGGCTCGACGACACGACGCGCGCACTGCTCGTCCTCCATTACGTGGAAGGCGCACCCCTCGCGGAGATCGCGCGGGTGGCGGGGTCGCCGGTCGGCACGATCAAGTGGCGACTCTCCCGCGCGCGGGCTGCGCTCGAGAAGGCGCTGAGGGCCGAACGACGATGAACGACTTGATGTACCTGACCGACGACGCGATCCGCGCCGCATTGACCCCTGCGGCCGGCGTCCGGGCGCCGTCCGACCTGGCCGCGGGCATCCGCTCGGCTGTTGCCACCACTCCCCAGGTCAGACGCGGTGTCCTCGACCTGCGGTTGACGCTGCCCATCGCCCCCGTCGTGCGAGTGGGGCTCGTCGCGCTGCTGGTCCTCGCTCTCGTGGGCGCGCTCCTGCTCGTCGGATCGCGCCGCCACGATCCGCTGATGCAGCCAGCCGTCCTGACCTACCACGGGAGCCCCGATCGCACGGGGGTGATGCCCGGGCCCGCGCCGGCCGGCAGGCTCCGGATCGAGTGGAGCCAGTCGCTGCCTGGCGGCGTGGGCGAGTCGTCGCCGGTTGTCCTCGCCGGTGTCGTATACGTGGCCGATCAGGCCGGCTACGTATCCGCGTTCGCGGAACAGGACGGCACTCCCCGCTGGCAGGTGTCCGTTGGCGCGCCCGTCAACAGTGGGCTGTCGATCTCGAACGGGCTGCTGATCTTCGGCGACGACGATGGGATCGTGCATGCGCTCGACATTGCGGACGCCGGCAGGGAGCGCTGGAAGATCAGCACGCTCAACCCGGTGCATTCGGTCGTTGCCGTGGAAGGTGGTGTCGGGTTCATGGGAGGGCACATCCGCCTGTACGCGTTCGACACGGCGACGGGCAGCTTCGCCTGGCCGGCGGCGACAACGCCGGGCGAGGTCAGCCGGGCGGTCGCCGTCGCGAGCGGGCTCGTGTTCGCCGGGTCGGGGGGTGCGGGACCGTCCGATCCCGGAAGCATCGCCGCGTACGATGCCGCGACCGGACGGTCCGTGTGGCGCCAGCTGCTCGAGCCCGGGAACACCTCGACCCCGTCCGTCAGCGGCGGGCGGGTGTTCGTGACCGGCGGGCTCGACACCAGCGACACGCCGCCCCATTACCTGTATGCGTTCGATGCGGCGACGGGAACCCCCTCCTGGCCGGCGCCATTCCACGCACCGTCGGGCGACGTCATGCGCATCGGCGCGGTTGCCGACGGGCTCGTGTTCGCCGAGGGCACCGATGGGATGCTCTACGTGCTCGACGCGGCAACCGGCGTGCTGCGGGGCGATCCGCTGCCGATCGGGTCAACGTCAACTCCCGACGGCGGCTACGTCGGCGGCGTGTTCTACGCGGCGAGCGACGACCGCAGGATCCATGCCATCGACGCCGCCACGAGCACCGAGCTCTGGAGCTTCGCGGTGACCGGTGCGCCCGGGGCTCCCGCCATCGTCGACGGCAGGATCTTCGTCAGCACCAGCCTCAACAGGCTCGAGAGCATCGCCGGTGACAACACCCCGGCAGCGACGGGCGTCGGTCCATAGTCGGCGCTCTCGCCCCCGTTGCCGGCGAAGATCGCGAGGCCGATGCGGTGATCGAGACGAGCCTCCCCCAGGGCGGCAGGCAGCGTGAGGCGACGACCCGGGTTTTGCCCGCCGGCTGAGGTTGGCCTGGCCCAACCGGCGGCTTCAGGGAACGCCTTGACCAGCCTGCGGGGACCAGCCGTCACTGATGCGTCACGGTTGGTCATCGAGCTGACATCGCGCCCGTCGAGACTCCGGGTCCTGGATCGGCAGACGCCGACGCAACCACAGGAATGGAGGACCCATGAAGCGCATCATGCTCGCCGTCAGCGCCGGACTGCTCGCGATCTCCGCATTCGCCGGACCCGTGTCCGCGAGCCGGGACTTCGGTTCCGTCTACGCGAACGACCTCGTCTACCGCGTGTTCGGCAACAAGGCCAACGTCCCTGACGGGACGGGGACCGATCCGTTCGCGATCTTTACCAACTCCACCGCCGATGCGCAGTACGGCGTCGCCGAGTTCGCCCCGGGGACGATCGGCCACCATGGCGGCCGCTGGGCCATCTATCGCGCGACGTGGACGACGGGCGACTCGTCGACCCGGATCACCAGCTGGTCACAGCTCGAGTCGTTCGCCGCGAGCGGTGAGCTGACGCTCACCCGCGATCCGCAGGCGGACTTCCGGTGCCCCGTGCTGGGCAACCCAACACCAATTCCGGGCGCGTGAGCTGACGCTCGCATCCCACCTTCAAGCGGGTCGGCCTCCGGGCCGGCCCGCTTCGTGTCGGCGGCCCGGCCGGGTCGCCGGACGCCGGGCCTGATTGGCGACCGCGGCATCGATACGGCAGGCCGGACGGCCGTAGCCACTGCGTCTCCTGCGCCCTAGCATCGGGCGCCTACGCCACCGGACCACGTAGCAAGGGGGCCGGATGGAGATCCGGATCCTCGGCCGCGTCGAGATCGTGGATGACGGCCGGGCGACCGCGATCGCGTCCCGGCGACAGCGCGCCTTGCTTGCGCTGCTGGTCGTCCATGGCGGACGGCCCGTATCGACCGAGCGCATCCTGGATGCGCTGTGGGGCGATTCCCCGCCTGACAGCGGCGCCGGCAGCGTCGCGTTCCACGTCTCGCGTCTCCGGGCGGCACTGGAGACCGGGAACCGCGACAATCACGACGGCAACGCCCGGGGCCTGATCGCGACCGAGGCCGGCGGATATTCCCTACGCATCGAGCCCGACGCGATCGATGCGGCCCGCTTCGAGCGGTTGGCGCGGGAAGGTCATGAGCACCTCGCCTGCGAACCGGCCGTCGCCGCCGGGCAGCTCCGCGACGCGTTGGCTCTGTGGCGCGGGGAGGCGTTTGCGGACCTGGCCGACCTTGCGTTCCTGCAGCCGGAGATCGCCCGCCTCCACGAGCTGCGGCTGCGAGCGTTCGAGGATCGCTTCGAGGCGGATCTCGCGCTGGGTCGTGGCCGCGAAATCGCGGGCGAGATTGCGTCGCTCGTGGCCGAGGAGCCGTTGCGGGAGCATCTCCGGGCCCAGCTGATGCGGGCCCTGTACGGCGCCGGCCGCCAGGCAGACGCGCTGCGTGTCTACCAGGAGGGGCGGCATCTCCTCGCCGACGAGCTGGGCATCGACCCATCCGCCGAGCTGCAGGCGCTCGAGCTGGCGATCCTGCGCCAGGACGCGACGCTCGATGTCACGCGACCCTCGTCCGGGCCACGCAATCCGTACAAGGGCCTCCGGCCGTTCGGTGAGGCGGATGCCAACGACTTCTTCGGACGCGAGATGTTCGTGGCGAGGCTGCTCGAACGTCTCGCCGTCGTGTCGCGTTCGGGCGGCCTGCTGCTCCTGGTCGGCCCCAGCGGAAGCGGGAAGTCGAGCGTCATCCGGGCCGGGTTGCTGCCACTGCTCCGGCCGCCGGGTCCCGGCCACGAGACGTGGCGGATCGCGGTGATGCTCCCTGGCAGCCGCCCGGAGGAGGCGCTGCTGCAGGCGTTGGACGATGTCGTCGGGAAGCGCAGGCGGCCGGGCTCGGCGACCACGCCGGAACCGACCGGCGTCGCGGCCGCGCTCTCGCGGGCGGCTGCCGCCGACCCGCGCCGGCTGCTCCTCGTCATCGACCAGCTCGAGGAGCTGTTCGCGCTTGCGACCGATCCGGCCGAACCCTCGAAGTTCCTGGGTGGGCTCGCCGCCGCCATCACCGGGCCTGCCCCGCGTCCGGCCGTCATCGCGTCGCTGCGAGCCGACTGGTTCGACCGGCCGCTGCTCAGCGCCGACCTCGGGGCGCTCATCCGGGATGCCGTCGAGGTCGTTACCCCGCTCACCCGCGACGAGCTCGAGCGGGCCATCGTGCGGCCGGCCGCCGCGGTCGGTGTCGAGCTCGAGCCGGGACTGGCCGCGGACCTCGAGGCCGACGTGGCCGACCGGCCCGGGGCGCTCCCCCTCCTCCAGTTTGCCCTCACGGAGCTGTTCGAACGAGCGGACGGACAGCGGCTGAGTCGCGCGTCCTATGCGGCGATCGGAGGGGTGGCGGGCGCCGTCGGACGACGAGCGGAGACGGTCTTCGCGTCGCTCGACCAACCGTCACGCGACGTCGCGCGCCAGCTGTTCCTGCACCTGGTTGCGGTGGGCGAAGGGCGGACCGTGGCCGCCCGCCGCGTGGTCGTGGACGACCTGCGTTCGATCGAAGCGACACCCGAGCGTGTCGACGCCGTGCTCGACGCTTTCGGACGATGGCGATTGGTGGCCTTCGATCGAGATCCACGCACCGGCCAGGCGACAGTCGAGCCGGCACACGAAGCGCTGCTGACGCACTGGCCGCGACTTGCGGGGTGGATCCACGAGGCCGAGGAGGGCCTGTGGATGGAGGGACGGCTGAATGCCCTGGCCGCCGAGTGGGCGACCGCGGATCGAGATCCCGGCTTCCTGCTCTCCGGCAGCCGTCTCGACCTGTTCGAGACCTGGAGCGCCACCACCGACATTCGCCTCGACGGCCTCGAGCGCGAGCTGCTTGAAGCAAGCGTGGCGGAGCGGCGTCGGGCCGAGTCCGTCGAGCGCGATCGGCGCGACCAGGAGCGCCGGCTCGAACGCCGGGCGTCGACGCGGCTCCGGGCGCTCGTGGCGGTGCTGCTCGCCGCAGCCATCGGGACCTCGGGGTTGCTCGCCGTTGTCTGGCGTCAGGGGGAGGGCGCCCGCGAGGATGAGGCGATCGCCACGGCGCGCGAGCTGGCGGTCGCCGCGAACGGGCGCCTCGATACCGATCCGGCGCTTGCCCTGCTGCTGGCCGCCGAGGCGGCGCGGGCGACGGCGGACCGGGGGTGGATCACGGAGGAGGCCCTGGATGCACTGCACTGGGCCGTTCAACGGGCGAGAATCCCGTACCCGTCGAGCGACGTCCCCGTTGCGGTGCGACTTGCGCCGCCCCCCAGCGATTCCCGCGGCGTCTACCTGCTGCCGGCGCGCGACCTGATCGAGCTCGCGGAGACCTCCGCCGGGCGGTCGCTCACCGCTGACGAATGCCGTACCTACCTGCACCAGCCGGCCTGTCCGGCCGCGGAGCGACGCCCGATTGACGCGGATCTCCGGGTCATGACCGCCTCGGGCGTGGTGCCGATGACCGATCTGGCCGCCCAGGGAACCGGAGGCGTGAGCCTGCGGGTCTTCTCGCAGCTGCCCGCCGATCTTGCCGGTGCCTTGGCCGACTATGCGGCCAAGGGCGGTGCCATCTCGATCACGGATGACGGCGGCACGGGCGATCCTGGAGCCCTGGTTGAGCAGGCTGACGTTGCCATCCTGGCTCGCCCGGGGGATGTCGCTGACCTGGCTCGTGCGGGCTCGCTGCTGTCGCTGGCCGAGGTCCTGTCGCCGGCCGACCTCGCGTCGGTCGAGGCGGGACCGCTGGCCGATCTCGGCCGGGTCCAGCCGTTGGACGCCGCGCGCACGCGCCTCGTCGGTGCTCCGATCGCGGCGACGGCCTCCGGTCTGCTGTGGTACCCGGCCGACGCGTTCGCCGTTGCGGGCTACGAGCCACCGACCACCTGGGAGGCGTTGGAGCAGCTCGTCGAGCGGATGATCCAGGATGGTCGCACGCCGTGGTGTCTCGGCCTGCTTGGGGGTGAGCACGATGGGGCCTACGGCGCCGACCTGATCGAGGACCTCGTGCTCGATGGAATGGCCGCGTCCGGCTTTGACTCCTGGGCGGCCGGGCGAAGCGGCTTCAGTGTCGGCATCGATGGTGTATTTCGCCGCTATCACGCGCTGATCCAGCAGACTGGCGCCGTCCTCGGGGGCCCAGAGACGGCAGTTCGGACGCCGGCGGCGTGGGCGGCACTCCAGATGGGCCCAGGCGAGCTGCCGGCGTGCTGGCTGATCCATGCGAGCGGCGATCAGCGGGCGACGTGGGAAGTGGAGGTTCGCGAGGACCTCACCCCGGTCCGCCTTCCAGTCGGCGCCGCAGGTGCGAACGAGCTGCGTGGGCGTGTGTACACGCTCGTCGTGCTTCGTGACCGGCCCGAGGTCCGGAACTTCGTGCGGTATCTGCTCGGCACGGAGTTCGCGGGCCGGCTGATCAGCGAGGATTCGGGAAGTGGGCTGGTCCCGCTCGCGTCCCCGGGTGCCGGGCCGACGCGAACCATCACCGAACGGGACATGGCCGGCCTCCTGGAGGCGGCGCTGGCCGCAGGCACATTCCAGGTTGACGCGTCTGACCGGATGGCGCGGGCACTCGGCGTGATCGCATTCCCCGAATCGGCCATGCGCGTCGCCGGGATCCCGGCAGGCTCCCCGGAGGTCGCCATCGCCAGCGAGGTCGACCTGCTGGAGCGGATCCGTCTCGAGGCGCTTCCTTGATCCACAGCACCACGCGACGAGGCTGCTCATCGATCCCTCGACAATCGCTTGGCCGGCGCTCATGTGCAGGGCACATCGTGGCGCCGCTGATCCGGCCAGTGGAGGACCGGGTCGCGAGGCGGAAAGGGGTCACATGATGCGGACGAGGCATCTCGTGGCCGGCCTGCTCGCGGTCATGCTGGCCGCCTGCTCGTCGGGCACATCAGCTGCGCCCAGCGCGGCACCGAGCATCGAGCCGACGCCACAGCGGACGCCGACGACGGCCCCGACACCCGAGCCGACGGCGTCACCCGCGCCGACGGCGACGACACCAGGGCTGAGCGTCAAGGTCACGTTCGACGGCGAGACCTGCGCCTACGTTGGTCCGACCGTGATCCCCGATGGGACGATGCTGCGGTTCGAGTACGCGCCCGACCAGGAGGTGAGGGGGTCATACCTCATCGTGTACGCGGTCAAGCCGGGGACGACTCTCGACATGGGGGGTCCCGACGGAACCGCCCTGGTGACCGAGGCCCCCGACTGGGTGCTTCAGACGACGGCCAGCTGGGTCCACGGACCCGGCACCCTCCTGTACACGGTCAGGAGCGTGCAGCACGGCAGCGACGACGTTGACTACCCGGTCGGCGGCTATCACGTCGCCTGTGACACACCGTATATGTATTTTGCCGCGCAGCTGACCGTCGCCGGCGCTTAGGGCCGCATCGCATCCGCGGCAGTTCGGCCAAGACCCGGTCGGGAGCCCCCGACCGGGTCTGCGTCTGTCCACGATGTCCGGGCGATCCGTTCGAGCGGCACGCCCGCGATCCGGCCGAAGGCGCCTTGCCGCCCCGGGTAGAGTTGGCGCCCATGGGGACGTCCGAGCCGGCCGAGCTGAACGCCGTCACCGGGATCGTCGCACGCGAGCGGATCCGTGCCTTCGACCTCGCGGCCGGGCTCGCGGTGCTGTTCATGATCCTGGTCCACATCCTGTGGCACTGGGGTGTCCCCGGCACCTGGACCACCCCGATCGGCGAGGCGATCAGCTACGCGGCCGGCCCCACCGCGGCCCCCGTGTTCGTGTTCCTGATGGGCGCCTCGCTGGGCGCCGCCGGCCGGGGCCGCGCTGGGCCGCTGGTCGCCCGCGGGCTGTGGCTGGTGTTCCTGGGCTACGTCCTCAACTTCCTGCGCGGCGTGATCCCGGCCACGCTCGGGGAGGCCACGGGCGTCATCACCGCGGACCAGGTGGCGCCGTACACCCAGTGGTGGCTCGCCACGACCGTCGACCTCCACCACGTCGTCGGCCTGTCGCTGGTGGCGATCGCCGTGCTCCGCACCCGATCCCGGCCGGGCTGGACCTGGCTCGGCCTCGCCGGCGCGCTGGTCCTGGTGGCCCCGTTCGTGAAGGGGATCACGTTCGGCACGCCGATCCTCGACGGCCCGTTGACGCCGTTCATCGGCGGGGCGCCCAACGTGTACTACGCGGTGGTCCCATGGCTCGCCTACGCGCTCGCTGGTGCGGTGTTCGGCGACGTCATCGCCCGGAGCCGCGACCGGACAGGCGTCTTCCAGCGAGGCGCGCGGATCGGCCTGGTGCTGCTCGTCATCGGCGGCGTCCTGCTGCTCATGCAGCGCCCGGGGTTCGACGTCTACACCTACTGGCGCCAGCCGCTGTCGTTCGCGGTTCCGATCTTCGGCATCATCCTGCTCTGGCTGGCCCTGTGCGACTGGGTGACCCGGCATCGGCGCGTGGACCGGCACCTGGGCATCGTCTACGGCTGGAGCCACCGGGTCATCGCGATGTACTTCACGCACTGGGTCATCGTCGGCTGGGGTGCCGGCCTGGTCGGCTTCCGCGCGCTCGAGCTGGGACCGGTGCTGCTGGCGATGGCGGCGGCCGTGGTCCTGACCAGCTACCTGTCGCGGTACACGGTGCGGCTCGAGTCCAGCTGGTGGGTTCGTGGCGGCTCCGGCGGCGGGGCGTCGGAGGTCGCCGTCGAGGTGCCCGCCGCCTGACGCACCCGGGCCTCCGATGGTCCGAAGACTGCAGCTGCTGGTGAACGTTTCGCGCCGGTCGGATCGTCAGGTGGATATGACGAGTGCGCGGCTGACCCCTATCGTGAGTCGCATGGACCTGCCCGAGTCGGCGGATGCACGTCGCTCCCGGACGTTTGACGCGCTGCTCGACCGGCGGGCGCTCGACCACGCCTACCGCGTGGCGCGGATCATCCTGCTCGATCCGAGCGAGGCCGAGGATGCGACCCACGATGCCGTGATCTCGGCCTGGCGCCGGTTCGACCAGCTGCGCGATCCGGAGCGGTTCGAGGCGTGGTTCGGGCGGATCCTCGTCAATGCCTGCCGCGACCGGCTGCGAGCACGGCGGCGCCTGCCCATCTCGATCGAGACCGTCCCGGTCGGCTCGCTCGAACGTCAGGGCGGTCCGGACCCGGGCGAGCTCGTCGGTGCCTCCGATGCCATCCGGGCCGCGCTCCGGCACCTGGGGCCCGAGCATCGCGAGGTGATCGCGCTCCGATACCAGGCGGACCTGACCGTCGACCAGATCGCCGAGCGAACCGGCGCCCGCCCGGGCACCGTGAAATCCCGCCTTCACTACGCGCTGCGTCACCTCCGCGAGAGCGTCGAGGCCACGGACCACAGGAGCACCCTCCGATGACGACGAACCCGCCCGGCCGCGATCCCTTCGAGCGCGACATCCGCGCCGCCCTGGACGAGGAAGCGTCCGATCCCGCACCGGAGCGACTCGTCGCGCGCATCTCGCGCTCCCGGGCCGAGATCGGGCGGCCGGCGTCGGGACCGGCGGGGTTGTGGGCACGGATCGCCCCGGCGATGCGCATCATCACCCCGCTGGGCGCGGTGCTCGCGGCCGTGGTCGTGGTCGCCGTCGTCGGTGGCTCGCTGCTGCGCCAACCGCTGACGGGCACCGCGACGACATCGCCCGAGGCGAGCGCGACCCCGATCGCCTCGACGCCACCGGCCCCGTCCGTCACCCCTGCACCGAGCAGCCTCGTGCTGATCACGCCGTCGCCCCAGGCATCGGGCGGCGCTGCCGACGCGGTCCCGGCGGACTTCCAGCCCGTGTCGGTCACCTTCGTTTCGTCGTCGCGCGGTTGGGTCCTGGGAGCCGCAACGTGTGACGGCACCCCGTGCGCGGTGGTCGTCCGGACGACGGATGGCGGGCTGCACTGGACCCGGATCCCGGCCCCGGCCACGCCGGTCGTGGTCAGCGGAGCCCCCAGTGGCGTGCGCGCCCTGCGGTTCGCCAGCGCGCTCGATGGCTGGGCGTTCGGACCGGACCTGTGGGCGACGCACGACGGTGGCGACACGTGGCACCGCGAAACCCTGCCAGGTGGGGGCACGCCCCAGGTGATGGCCCTCGAGGCGGCCGCGGGAACCGTCCACGTGGCGTTCTGGACCGGTGACGGTCCGCAGATCAGCATCGCGTCGGGGCCCATGGCCGAGGACGCCCTGCACGTCTCCCCCGCCACGGTGCAGATCGGTGCGGGACCGGTCCCCCAGACGCAGATCGTGCTCCACGGGACGGCGGGCTGGCTGGTGCAGCTCAACCGTGACGTCGTCGGCGGCGCTCGCCTCGTCGGCGGCAGCTGGCAGGCGTGGGATCCGCCCTGCCTCGGCACCGCCGGACCCGCCTGGCTTGCGGCCTCGAGCGCCACGAGTCTCGTTGCCGCCTGCGACATCGGGCTGTGGTCGACGCCGCAGGGCGTCCACCTGTTCACGTCAGCGGATGGTGGCGCCACGTTCACGGAGCAGGCCGGAGCGCTCCCGATCACGGCCCTCGCGGGGATCACGACCGCGCCGAGCCAGCCGACCATCGTTGCGGCGGGCAATCAGGCGGACGGCTCGGCCGCCCTGATCGGCCGGTTCAGCCCAACGGCTTCGTGGACGCCGGTGGCCACGCTGGCTGGCGGCGGCACATTCTCCGAGCTCGGTTTCACGACCGACGCGCAGGGTGTCGCCATCGCGCAGGCTGCGGACGGAACGATCCAGCTGCTGATGACGCGGGATGGCGGCCGGACCTGGGCGCCCGTCGGGCTCGCCGGCGGGTAGCCCCGCGAGCGGTCGCCGAGGTCGTCGCGCGGGTCAGGCGATGACATCGTACCCCTGCACCACCATGCCCCTGTGGAGCGCCTGGAGCGCCGGCTGGAGCGCCTGGTGGACCGTCGATGTCCGCCATCCAGCGGCGCTGCCGGCGTCGCTGAACCGGAACGCCAGCTGGTAGCGGGTCCGGTCGTCCGCCTCGCGCAGCAGGTCGAGCCGCACGAAGCCCGGCGACCTCGCCATCGCCGGCCCGTACTCGTCGGTCATGAACCGCTCGAACGCGTCGGCGTTTGCCGGGTCCACGGTGAAGGTCAGGTGTCGCTCGATCATGCCGGGGCCTCCGCTGCCGGTCCCCTCGAGGGACCGTTCCGTGGCGTGCTGTCTTCGGTGGGGTAATTGGTCTTACCAGTTGACCACTATACCAGTCGTCCATACACTGGCCCGTGACGTCCCGTTGGAGGAGCACCTGCGCGGTGGAACGAGAGCTCAAGCGCGATGCGCCGGCGGCAGCCGGGGCCGGAGCCGACGCCAGGGACCGGTACACGGTGATCGCGCGCAGCACGCTGCCCGAGGAGGTCGCCAATCGCCTGCTGGCCCTGATCCGGGCGCAGGAGCTGCGCCCCGGCGCCAAGCTGCCCGCCGAGCGCAACCTCGCGCAGATGATGGACGTCAGCCGCCCCGTCGTCCGCGAGGCGCTGCGCGCGCTGGCGCTGATGCGCGTCGTCGACATCCGTCCGGGAGACGGGACGTACATCACCTCGCTCGAGCCGCAGCAGCTGATCGCGCACCTCGACTTCGTGTTCCCCAGTGACAGCGTGGCCCTCGAGCAGCTGCTCGAGGCGCGCCGGGTCGTCGAGGCCGGCAACGCCCGGCTCGCCGCGACGCGGGTGACCGGCACGGCGCTGACCGGGATCGAGGCCCTCGTCGCCTCGCTGGCGGCCGCGATCGACGAGCCGGACCAATTCAGCGAGCTGGACCTCGCGCTCCACAGCGCCGTGTGCTCGGCCGCGGGCAACTTCCTGCTGTCGCAGTTCATGAGCATCGTCAACGCGCTGGGAAAGGTGAGCCGCGAGCGTACCGGCGGCCTGCGCCGGGTTCGCGAGGCCGCGCTCGACGACCACCGGCGCATCCTCGCGGCGCTCCAGTCGCACGATCCGGACGCCGCGGCACGGGCCATGCTCGCGCACCTCGATCATGTCGAGCAGGGGCTCCGAGCGGAGGCCGGGTCGTCCGGCACGCAGGCCGCCGCGGCCGGCGCTTCGTCGATCGGCGCCGGGACGCCGGCATGAACATCCACGGACACGAGACCATCGGCGCGGCCTGCGCGGATGTGTTCGCGGCGATCTGCGACCCGGACGTCCTGCTGCGCGTCATTCCCGGCTGTCGGGAGATCGCGCAGACGGGCGATGCGGAGTACCGGGGCTGGATCACGCTGCGCCTGCCGGGAGTGGTCGGGTCGTACGCCACCGTGGTCCGGCTGCTCGATGCCGAGGCGCCGGTCACCGGCCGGCTGGAGGGCGAGGTCGAAGGTGCGCTGGGGACCATCCGCGGCGAGGCGACGTTCCGGCTGTCCGACTCGGGACCGGGAACGACCATCGAGTACGACGGTCATGCCGTGATCGGCGGACCGCTGGCGCGGCTCGACTCGCGCTTCGTGGAGGGGATCGCGGGCTCGCTCGTCGCGCAGGGGCTGCGCAACCTGGACGCGAGCCTCCGGGACAAGGCAGGCACGCCAGGTGGCGCCGCGAGCAAGGCCGTGCGGCAACCCGACGAGGTGCCGGCGTGACCGTCCGGAGCTACCTCCTCCCGCGCACGCTGCCGGAGGCGCTCGACCAGCTCGACCGCCACGGGCCGGAGCTGCTGGTCATCGCCGGCGGCACCGTCGCGATGCCGCTGATCAACGATGGCCTGTCGCTCCCCGAGACCGTGATGGGGCTCCGGCTCGCGGGCCTCGACGGGATCGAGGCGACGAGCGACGCCGTGCGGATCGGGGCGACCACGACGCTGACCCGGCTCCTTGACCTGTCCGACGTCCCGATGCTCCAGGACGCCGCCCGCAGCACGGGGGCATGGGCGGTTCGCAACATGGCAACCGTCGGCGGCAACCTGTTCACGCCACCGCCCGGCGGCGACGTCGCGGTCGCGCTGCTCGCCCTCGATGCGAGCGTGACCCTGTCGAGCTCGCGCGGCGAACGGGTGCTCCCGCTGGCGGACCTGTTCACCGGGTTCATGACCACCGCGCTCGCGGCGGACGAGCTCCTGGTCGCCATCGACGTGCCGCGCCCCCGCGGCCGGACGGCGTACATCAAGCTCGGTCGCCGGCTGGCGAACACGCCGGCCGTGGTGACGGTCGCGGTCCACGCCATTTGGGACGACGGACGGATCACCGGGGCACGGATCGCCCTGGGCGCCGTCGGGCCGCACCCGCTCCGGGCCGTTGCGGCCGAGCGCCTGCTGGCGGGAACGCACCTGGAGCCGGACGCGATCACGGCCGCGGCGACCGCGGCTGCCGAGGGCTGCGAGCCGTTCACGGATGGCATCGCCACGGCCTGGTACCGGCGCCGGATGACCGCGCACGTCGTCACCCGGGCGCTGGAACAGCTGGCGCGGGACGCGCCGAGGGAGGGTCGCTGACGTGCCGTCCACCATCGTCACCTTCGAGCTCGGTGGCCGCGAGGTCGAGGTCCTGGTCGCTCCGCTGACCACCCTCCAGTCGGTCCTGCGCAACCAGCTCGGGATGACCGCGACCAAGGACGGCTGCCGGCAGGGGGGCTGTGGCAGCTGCACGGTGCTCGTCGACGGCGAGCCGATGCTGTCATGCCTGCTGCCGGTCGAGGACATCGCCGGCCGGCGGGTGACGACGGTCGAGACGATCACCCCGGCCGAGGGGCTGCACCCGATCCAACGGGCGTTCATCGACGCGGGCGCGTTCCAGTGCGGCTACTGCACGCCGGGCATGGTGATGACCGCCAAGGCGCTGCTCGACCACGATCCGGAACCGGCACGAGCGGACATCGAGCGCGCCATGTCCGGGAACGTCTGTCGATGCACCGGGTACCGCCCGATCGTGGAGGCCGTGGAGACGGCGGCGAGCGCAATCCAGAACGGCGCCATCGGTGGCGGCGCGGGCGAGGCGGCGGTCCGATGACCGACCTCAACGTCGTCGGCCGCTCGGTCGCGCGGAGCGACGGGATCGGCCACGTCACGGGCCGGACGCAGTACTTCGGGGATCACTCGTTCCCCGGCATGCTCCACCTCAAGATGGTCCGCAGCCCGCTCCACCACGCGCGGCTCCGGGGCATCGACCTCAGCGAGGCGGAGCGGGTGCCCGGGTTCGTCCGCGCCCTGACCGCAGCGGACGTGCCGCACAACCGGTACACGATCCTGGGGCTGATCGGCGTCGAGCCCGAGGAGGAGTTCGTCCTCGCCGAGGACCGGGTGCGGTTCAAGGGCGAGGCGATCGCCGCGATCGTCGCCGAGACCGAAGCCGCGGCGCACGAGGCCGTGGCGAGGGTCCGCCTCGACCTCGAGGAGCTGCCCGCGGTGTTCGACGTCGAGGAGGCGCTCAAGCCCGGCGCGCCGATCGTGACCCACTGGGGCAACAACACGTTCATGTACGAGGGTCACCCGTGCCGCCGGGTGCGCCTGGGCGACGTCGACGCCGCCTTCGAGCAGGCCGACCACATCGTCGAGGGCGTGTACAACACCAGCCCGATCGAGCACGCGCCGCTCGAGACGACCGGCTGCATCGCGGTCCCCGACGGCAACGGGCGGTTCACCGTCCACACCAACACCCAGGCGATCTACTTCAGCCTCGACAACACCTCGATCATCCTCCAGGTTCCGGGCAACCAGCTGCGGTTCGTGGGCGGCACGGTCGGCGGCGGGTTCGGCGGCAAGGTCGACGTCATCGTCGAGCCCATCGCCACGCTGGCCGCGATGAGGACCGGCCGGCCCGTCCGGTTCGCGTACAGCCGGTCCGAGGAGATGCAGGTGTCGTCCACGCGCAGCCCGTGGCGGATCTACGTCAGGGACGGCGTGATGCGCGACGGCCGGATCATCGCGCGCAAGGTCACGAGCTACGCGGATTCGGGCGCCTACAGCCGCCAGACGCCGTACGCGATCACCAAGCACGCCGCCAACGCCGCGGGTCCGTACGCGATCCCGAACGTCTCGATCGACGCCTACTGCGTGTTCACCAACCGCCAGCCGACCAGCGCCATGCGCGGCTTCGGCGTCACGATGGCCTCGTTCGCGATCGAGGTCCAGATGGACAAGATCGCGGAGCGGGTCGGCCTCGATCCGTGGACGGTCCGGTTCATCAACGCCTACCACGAGGGCGACATCAAGCCGCACCGCAAGGCCGCCGAGGACGTGACCCTGATCGAGACGATGCAGGCGGCGGCCGCGCTGGTCGGGCACGAGCTGCCGGAGGAGCTGCGGGCGATGACCTCGGCGGCGCGCGACGCGACGGACGGGGGAGGCCGCTGATGGCAAAGCTCCGCGGCACCGGAATGGCCGCCGTCAACTACCCGACCGGGATGAACCTCGGCGGTGACCCGTCGCAGGCGCTGATCCACGCCACGACCAGCGGCTCGTTCGTGGTGTCCCTGTCGGCCACCGACCTGGGCCAGGGGCTGCGCACGGTGATCTCGCAGATCGCGGCGGAGGCGCTGGGCGTCGAGCTCGACCAGATCGTGATCGACACCGCGGACACGGACACCGGGCCCCATGACATGGGCACGTTCGCCAGCCGCGCGACCCACCGGGTGGGCAACGCGGTGATCGCGGCCGCGATCGAGGCCCGGCGGTCGCTGCTCGAGGTGGCCGCCGAGGAGCTCGAGGCGGCGGTCGACGACCTGGAGATCGACGGCCACGGCAACGTGATGGTCCGCGGCGCCCCCGCCCGGGCGGTCAAGGTCGCCGACATCGCGTCGCTCGCCCAGTTCAAGTACGGCCGCACGATCGCCGGCCGCGGCAGCTACATGAAGGCGAAGAGCCCCGTGGATCCCGAGACCGGCGCGATGGACCCCGACTCGACCGAGGCGCACGCGTGCACCGTGGCCGAGGTCGAGGTGGACACGGACACCGGGATGGTCACGGTGCTCAGCATCCGGAGCGCCTACGAGGTCGGCCGGCAGGTCAACCCCGCGCTCGTCCAGGCGCAGATCACGGGCGGTGCGTGGATGGGCATGTCGCATGCCCTGTTCGAGACGACCCAGCCGTACTACCCGAGCCCCGAGCATGCGGCGCGCGACTTCAGCACGTACCTGATGCCGGGCGCGATGGAGGTGCCCGAGATCGAGTCCGTCGTGCTCGAGATGCCGTCCTCGAACGGACCCTACGGGGTCAAGGGGATCGGCGAGATGACGGCGAACTCGCCGATCCCGGCCATCGTCAACGCGATCTATCACGCCACCGGGGTCAGGATCGACGAGCTGCCCGTCACGCCCGAGAAGATCCTGCGCGGCCTCGAGGCCAGGGAGCAGGCTGCGTCCTGAGCCGGGCGCCGAAGCATGGAGACGCGATGAGCCAGATCACGACATGGGACGAGTTCCCGACGGTCGAGTACATCCCCGGCGTCTACCGCCAGGCCGTGTCGGGCGAGAAGACCATGCTCACCCGGATCGTGTACCGGGGCGGTGTCGTGATCCCCGACCATCACCACGAGGCCGAGCAGATCATGCTCGTCGAGCGGGGCCGGCTGTGGGCGAGGGTCGGCGACGAGGAGTCCGAGGTCGGCCCGGGATCGCTGCTGATCATCCCGTCCAACTGGAACCACGCGTTCCGCCAGCTGGGCGACGAGGACGTGGTGTTCTACGAGAGCTTCGCGCCGATCCGGCTCGAGTACCTGGTCGGGTTCAAGGGCCCGGATCCCTCGCTGGCGATGATGCGCGAGTCGCTCGACGCCGGGCAGGGATAGCGGAGGGCGCCCGCCGCGGCATCAGCCCGACGCGACCCGGAACGTCCAGGACGTCGTCGCCAGCCGGTTGCCCGCCGCGTCCGTGATCCCGGACAGGATCTGGACGCGGTACTGGGTGCCGGGATACATGTTCAGCCTCGGATCGAGCGTTGCCGTCCTCGTGCTCGCGTTGTATCGCACGGTCGAACGGACGACCCAGCCACCCGCGACGTTGACCAGCTTGATCGTGCTGCCCGACACGCCTCTGACCGGCTCCGAGAAGCGGATCCGGATGGTCGTGCCGCCGGCGACCGAGGTGGCATTCGCGCCGGGCGAGCGGCTCGCGATCCTGGGCCGGGAGGTGTCCCTGGTCGGCTTCGGGGTTGGCGTCGGCGTCGGTTTCGATGTCGCGGGGGTCGACGGGTTCGTGGAGGGCGTCGCGGATGCCCGCGGCGCGGCGCTCCCCGCAGCCGAGCTCGCGGCGAACAGCGCACGACTGTCGATCAGCGGCGCCCCGGACATGAGCGCCAGGGCGGCCGGAACCAGGATCCCGATCGCGAGCCCGACGATCGCCATCCTGATCACACTTGCCCTGTCTTCGAAGATGAGCCCTGCTCCTCTCGACCGGACCCGCATCGGTGCACCCGGGCACCGTGCCTCGCGCCGAGTCTAGCGTGGGCTCACCGGGGCGGAGCGACTCAGCCCACGCTCGGCCGGCGCGAGCCGCGTCGATACAGGTCGCGGCCATTCGCATCGCGCGCTCGCACCCGGCACCAGCGCGGCATGGGCGGCGAGCCACGCGCGCGTCCGGGGCGCGTCCTCGCCGGCAGCGGCAAGGGTCTGCGCGAGGTGCCCGAGGTCGGCGACCCTGTCGATGTCCGGCCAGGGCTCGAGCAGGTGCGCCGGGCGGCCGGCTTCGGCGAGCGCGCGGGCCGTGGTCGCCAGCGCGGTCTCGCCGCCGAGACGCGCCGTCTCGAACACCGGTGCGAGCCCGGCGGCCGCCGCGCGACGCCCCCGCCACGGCCGGAACCGCGAGCCGCCCCACGCCGATGGCAGGAGTCGTACCCCGACCAGGTGGTAGCCGCCGTCGAGGCTCGGCCCGAGCACCGAGGCATGCCGCAGGAGCGCATCGAGCGCGGCCAGGAGCAGGCCCGCGGGGAGCGTCGGGTTGTCGCCGCTGACCGCGATCGCCCGGTCCGCCCCGACACGTTCGGCCTCGACGAACGTGTCGGTGATCGCGCCGCCAAGGCCGGATCGCCGCTGGACGATCGTCGACCAGCCCGGGCCGAGCAGCGCGGCGACGGGTCCCGCGTCGGCAGCTGCGGGCACGACGGCGATCGTGTCGGCGACACCCCGAGCGGCGCCGCGGATCGACGGCCCGAGGTCGGCCAGGCACGCGGCCCACAGCCCGAGCGCTGCCTCCTGGCCGATGTCGGCGGCCAGCCGCGTCTTGGCGTGGCCCGCCCGGGGCGCCTTGGCCATCAGCGCGATGACGGGCCGGCGCCGCGTCTCGGCCAGCGCGCAGCCGATCATCCGCCGGCCGGCGGCGTACGAGGCCCGGATCGACCCCGAGACCTTGCTCCGACCGCCGCGCCGTCGGCGGAACCGCACCGGCGTCTCGGTGACCCGCAGGCCCGGCGCGCGCAGGGCGCGGGCGACGAGCTGGACGGTCCAGCCGAACCCGGCATCGTCGAGGTCGAGGACCGCCAGCGCCTCGCGGCGGATGACCTTGAACGGCGGCAGGTCGCGGACGCGCCCGCCCGTCCGATGGCGCAGCAGGGCGGCGACCAGCGTGTTGCCGAGGCGCGCGTGCCACGGCAGGGCGCCCGCCTCGATCGTTCGCGAGGTGCGGGCCCCGAGCACGAGGTCGGCATCGTCCAGGGCGGCGAGGAGCGCCGGGAGGTCAGCCGGATCGCACGAGCCGTCGCCGTCGAGGAACGCCACGATCGGGTGGTCGACGACGGCCGCGTCCGCCCCGGTGAGGCAGGCCCGGCCGTAGCCGCGGCGAGGCTCGACGATGACGGTGCCGCCGGCGTCTCGGGCCACGTCCGGGGTGCCGTCCTGCGACCCGCCATCGACCACGAACACGCAGCACGCACCGGCCGCCCGCAGGCCGGCGGTGAGCTCGCCGATCGCGGTCGCCTCGTCGATGACGGGAACGACCGCGCCAACGCGATGCGTGCGCGTCTCGGGCACGGTCACGGCCCGGCTCCCGTCGTGGCGCCCGGCACAGGACCCCACAGCCGGAACCGGCCGTCATCGACGAGCAGCGGTCGGTCGGAGGCCTCGAGCGCCGCCACGAACGCGGGTCGGTCAGCCCAGTGGAAGAAGCCGGTGACGTACGGCCGGCGGTCGACCAGGACGTACGCCGCCGGATCGTCGTACGGCAGCAGCTCCAGCGAGGCTCGCGACGCGACGGCGGACGCGAGGCCCCAGTCGACCGAGAGCACGGCGTCGTCGGGGACCCTCGTCGTGACGGTCCGCAGCTCGTCCAGCGCGGCAGGGCGATCCCAGAACCCGTGCTCGTGGCTGCTGAACGGGGGCACCGCACCGGCCAGGAATGCGGCCGCGATGGCCGGCGCGCCGAACGCGACGAGCTGCCACGGCCGAGCCCGAGCCAGCAGCGGCTGAAGCGCTCGTCCGCTGACGCGCCCGCCGCCCCGTCCCGGCCAGCAACGCCAGCAGCCGCCGGCCGCCGAGCGCCGCCGCGACCACCGCGGGCACGATCAGGAGCAGGCCGTACTGCAGCAGGACATCGTGCTGCGGCCCCTGCGTGCTGAGCAGGTGGGCGACCAGCGGCGGCACGACCAGGAGCAGCCACCGCGGACGCAGCAGCCCGAGGCCGCCGAGCCCGGCGACCAGCCACGCCGCGACGATCCAGCCCGCCGGCCGGGTGAGCGCCGCAGCGACGGCGTCGGTCCGGGCGAACAGCGCATCGACGATCCCGAGCCCGCCGCCGAGCCACGCGTAGTAGACGTCGGTGTCGTAGGTCACGCCGGCCCGGAGGAACGGCTTGACCAGGCCGAACACGACGATCCCCCACGCAACCGCGACACCGACGAGCAGGAGACCGTCGCGCCGGGGCCGGGCACGCAGCCGGCCGGGGGCCCGCGCCGCGACCAGCAACCCGATCACGGCCACGGGGAACACCTGGTCCTCCTTGGCCAGGAGCGCCAGCAGCGCGGCGGCGAACATGAGCGCCGTCCTGCGGGTGAGCCCGGCCCAGCCGGCGAGCAGGACGAGCGGCAGGGCGAGAGCCTCCGTGTGGAACCCGGCGCGAACCTGCTGCTGCATGACCGGCCAGATCGGGAGCGGTGCGGCGAGGGAGATCGCCAGCCAGGCGGCCGCGCGGCTCCGGCCGAGGACAGCCCGGACGAGCAGGAACGCGGCCGGAGCGGCGGCACCCAGCGCGGCGGCCTGGAGGAGCGTCAGGAGCCGCGCGTCGGGCCAGGCGAGCTCGAGGAAGGCGGGCACGACGAGGAGCGGCGAGAAGTGGAGCCCCAGGAAGTCGCCGGGGTTGAAGCTCGAGTGGAACCCGTGGCCGTGGCCGATCGACCACACGAGCTGCTGGAAGTACGCCTGGTCGTATGCGTTCGTCGTGAGCGCTTCGGCGCGACGCCAGCCCAGCCATGCCATCCAGGCAGACCCGCCGATCCCCGCGACGACGGCCACGAGCAGCGGCAGCGACCCTGTCAGCGCAGCGGTCCGGCGGCGGGCGATCCCGGCCGGCCGTGCCACGGCCGACGTGGCGGCGGCGCGGATCCCGGCCGCCGTCATCCGGCGTGGACGGGCTGCCGCGTCGAGCGCCGCTCGACGGCGGTCAGGTACGGCAGGCCGCCGGCCACGATCCGCGCCTGCGCCCCGGCGGCGGCCCGGGTGATCGCCTCGCCGGCGGAGAAGCGCGGCCGCCAGCCGAGCGCACGCAGCGCCCGCGTGTCGAACTCGACCCGCGCGGTGTCCCCGTGCCAGCCGCCACGCGAGCCGGTGTACCGCCGCTCGACCGCGCCGGGATCGAGGCCCATCGCCCCGATCACGAGGTCCGCCACCTCGTCCACCGTGACCACGCCGTCGTTGCCGACGTTGAACACCCCGAACGGGCGCTCGGCGGCCGACGCATCGGCGTGCAGGATCGCGCCCGCGACGTCCTCGACCGCGATGTACGGCTTGGCCTGGCGACCATCACCCAGGATCTCGAGGCGCGTCGGGTCGCGGAGCAGCTTGACCACGAAGTCGTGCACGACGCCGTGGTTGGACCACGGGCCGACGGTGTTGCCAAAGCGGAACGCGAGCGCCCGCCACCCGTACAGGTGTGCGAACCCGCTGAGGATCGCCTCGCCGGCGAGCTTGCCGGCGGCGTAATGCGACTGCGGCCGCATCGGACCGTGTCCTTCGGCCGTGGGCAGCTCGTCCGTCGGCCCATAGACCACACCGCTCGACGCGTACAGGATCCGGGCGACCCCGTTCCGCCGCATGGCCTCGGCGACGTTCCACGTCCCGAGGATGCAGCCGTCGAGGTCCAGCCGCGGGTCCGCGTGACCGCCGGCGATGTCCGTGTTGGCGGCGAGGTGGATCACGAGGTCGACGCCGTCCATCACGTCGGTCAGCGCGGCGAGGTCCTCGATGCCGGCCTCGACCGGGCGAAGGCGACCCGCCCGTCGGTCGGCGATGAACGGCGCATCCCAGTCCGCGACCGCCGTGGACAGGTCGTCGAACACGATGACCCGATCGCCGCGGGCGAGCAGCCGCTCGAGCAGCGTGTGGCCGATGAAGCCGGCGCCACCGGTCAACAGCACCGTGCTCATCCGGTGCGACCGTCCCGCGCGCCGGCCAACCGAACGTCGGCCGGTTGCGCGTCGGCCGGTCGCGCGCCCGCCCACGCCACCGCTCGCGCATCCGCGCGCCCCACGCCGCCCTTCTCGAGCAGCGCGTACTGGTAGCTGGCATCGGACCAGACCCGCGCATGCTCCCAGGGCTCGGCGTGGACGAGCCTGCCGAACGAGGTCGCGTCGAGGACCCGCACGCGGTCGGTGCCGCCCGGTGCGCGCCTCCGCCGCAGCGCCTCGAGCTGGGCGGCGACTCGCATCAGCGAGATCGGGACGGCCGCCCGAACCGAGGACCGCGGCTCGGCGATGAACAGGCGCCCGCCGGGTCGGAGGACCCGGTGCGCCTCGGCGACCACGCGCGCCGGGGCGTCGACCGTCGCGAGCAGGCGCGCGGACACCACCGCGTCGATGCTTGCGTCCTGGTACGGCAGCGCGGTTGCGTCACCCAGGTCGAACCGGCAGTTGCCGAGCCGCTCCGCGTCGCGGCGGGATCGCGCCCGCTCCAGCTGCGCGGGAGACCGGTCGAGGCCGACCACGTGCAGCTCGGCGAACCGGGCGGCGAGCCGCCGGGCGTAGAAGCCCGGGCCGCAGCCGAGCTCGAGCAGCGCGGAGCCGGTCGCGGGCCCCGAGGCAGGCCACAGCGCCGCGGCGATGCGATCCGTGTCGTCCCGGAACAGGTGCTCCCGGCAAAAGGCGTAGACCGCCGGCACCTGGTCGAACAGGCTGGGCAGGGTCGCCGCCTCCACGAGGTTCGTGTCCAACGGCCGGTCAACCATGCGGCCACCGGCGACCGTCGAACACGACGCGTCGTGGTCGGGAACCGGGCGGGCAACAACGCAAGACCGGGCTCCTCGCTAGGTGGGGCGCCCGCGATGGGCCTCCGGGCACCGTCCACGCCCGACCATGCCGCGCGGCGGTGACGCCCTGATGACAGGACCGTCGGTGAGCGGGTGGCAGGTCCGACGCCGGGGGGTCCGCGCCGGACCCGGCGCAGCTACCCGGCTGCGGGCAGCTCGATCTCGAAGCGGGCGCCGCCGCCGGGCTCGTTGCCCGCGGACACCCGGCCCCCGTGGGCCTCGACCACGGCGCGCACGATCGCGAGACCCAGGCCCGACGTCCCGGTGGCCCGATCCCGCGCCGCGTCGGCCTGGTAGAACCGCTCGAACACATGCGGCAGGTCCGCCGGTGCGATGCCCGGTCCGGTATCGACGACCGCGATCACGACCGAGCTCCGGGCGGCGTGCGCGTCGATCCGGATCCGGCCACCGGCGGGCGTATGCCGGATGGCGTTGTCGGCGAGGGCGACGATCACCTGCCGCAGCCGGTCCGGGTCGCCGGACACCGACAGCCCCGCGGCTCCGGACCCCTCGAGCTGCAGCCCGGCGGCCGTGGCCCGGGCGCCCAGGTCCCGCGCCACGGCGTCCAGCAGCGGACCGACCGCGACCGTCTCGCGTCGCAGCGGCAGCACACCGGCATCGGCCAGGCTGACGGTCCGCAGGTCGTCCACGATCCGGGCGAGCAGCCGGGACTGGTCCCGGATCGTCTCGAGGTGGCGGTCGTCGTGCGGGTATACGCCGTCGAGCACCGCGGACGTCGTCGCGTCGATCACGGCGAGGGGCGTCTTCAGCTCGTGCGCGGCGTCCTGGAAGAAGCGACGACGGGCGACCTCGGTCGCCTCGAGATCGGCGGCCATCGCGTCGAACGACCGACCGAGCGAGCCGATCTCGTCGGTGCGATCGCCCAGCCCGGAGCGTGCCCCGAGCTCGCCCCGGGCGACCGATGCCGCCGACGACTCGAGCCTGGCCAGCGGTCCCGCCACGCGGCTTGCGATCGCGAACCCGAGCAGCGACGCGACCCCGGCGGCGATCGCGGCCACGGCGATCAGCGTCATGGTCGTCTCGTCCTGGACCTGACGAGCGTGGATCCCGGCCATGACCCCCTGGCCCGGTCCCCGTCCCGGGCCCATCGTCCCATCGTCCTGCATCGCGGCGAAGCCGCGACCGACGATCGATGGCGCGGTCAGCGCGACGGCAACCGCCGTGATCAGGGCGACGGCCGCGAAGGCCGCGGCGAGCCGCAGGCGCAGGCTCATGGCCGCGCACCCCGGTAGCCGACGCCGCGCACCGTCTCCACGTACGCCGCTCCGTCCGGCCGGGCGCCGAGCTTGTGCCGAAGGTTCTTGACGTGGCTGTCGATCGTCCGGTCGTAGGCGTCGAAGGCCTCGCCGAACACGTGCTCGCCCAGCTGCTCTCTCGTCAGCGCGATGCCCGGACGGCCGGCGAGCACCGTGAGCAGGTCGAACTCGGCGCGGGTCAGCCCGACGACCGCGGTGCCGCGGCGGACCTCGCGGGCGCCATGGTCGATGGTGAGATCGAACCAGGTTTCCGTTCCCGTTCCGGGAGCTGCTGGGGCGCCGGCCGCCACGCCGCCTCCAGCGCCGGCCGCCGCTCCGGGCGCCGCCGCCGTGCGGCGAAGCACCGCTCCCACCCTGGCGACCAGCTCGCGCGGCTCGAACGGCTTGGTCACGTAGTCGTCGGCTCCGATCTCGAGACCGGCCACGCGGTCGATCACGTCGTCGCGGGCGGTGAGCATCACCACGGCCGCCCGGCTGCCGTCGCGCCGGAGGTCGCGAAGGACCTCGAACCCGGACCGCTTCGGGAGCATGACGTCGAGCACGACCAGGTCCGGCGCCTCGCCCCTCGCCAGCTCGAGCGCCGCGTCGCCGTCGGCGGCCGTACGCACGACGTGCCCATCCCGTTCGAGATAGGCACGCACGACGTCGACGATGTGCGGCTCGTCGTCGACCACCAGGATTCGAGCCATGGGGCGAGGATGACAGACGACGGCCGGGCGCGTGCCCGGTCGTCGTCCGTCGCTTCCCGTCCGGTTACGAACGGCCGGCGCCGTTGGGGCCGGTGCCGTCACAGATCCCGGTGCCGGTGCCCGGTCCCATCCCGCCGCCATTGGCCGCGCCCATGCCGGCGCCCCGGCCTGCGCCCTGGCCCGCGGTGCCCGTCGCATTCGGACCCGCACCGACGGCAGCGCCGCGCATCCCGCCGGCGGCGGCCTGATTGACCATGGCCTTCGCCCGGAGGTCGAGCTGGGTCTTGAGCGCCGTTGCCTCGTCCGTCGTCAGCGCGCCGTACGTGACGCGGGCCTCGATGCGCTCGCTCCACTGGGCAACCAACGCGTCGACCAGCACCTGCGGATCGACCTGCTGCCGCTCGGCGATCTGGGCGAGGGTCATGCCGTCATGACGCAGATCCATGACCTCGGCCTGCGAGAGTCGCAGGAGGGTGGGCAGGGTGTCGCGTGCTCGAACCTGGTCGGCCGCCGGCGCGGGCGTCGGCGTCGGGTTCGCGGCGGCGACGGTCGCGACGACCGCAAGGATCGCGAATGCCGCGATCGTGAGCGCAAGGGTGAGTCGTTTCATCGTCAGTCTCCTGTCTGATCGCTTGCCGATGGTCTCGGCACACCGTTCCCGGTGTCGAGATCGATCGTCGCGGGGCTCGATGGAGCGACGATGGAGACCGCGTGGAGGCTGGGCGGAGGTCCGGCGTCGAAGGTTCGCGCCAGACGTCAGACGGGGCAGGCCCCGCCGCGGGCGCGAAGGCGCATCCGCCAGGCGATCGTGCCGGCCAGCAGCGCGAGCGAGGCTGCGCCGATCAGCGGCTGGAGCGGCGCATAGATCGACATCGCGCCGCTCGCCCCGAGCAGGACCAGCGCGATCTTGTTGCACACCGGGCAGCCGATGGCCAGGAACGCCCCGAAGCTCCCGATGGCGCCCAGCGTCGACCCGTCCTGCCCGGCGGGGATGGCCGCGGCGTGCGATGCGGCGGCATCACCCAGCGGGCTGGCGATGGTCGAAGCCCCGGAACGCACCGGTGCCGTGTACGTCGCGCCCACGATCCCCATCAACGGTGCCGAGATCAGCCAGACCCAGATCGCGAACGGCTCGGGCGGGACCTGCCGCCCGAACACGGGATTGGGGATGATCGCGGACACGACGCCGAAGGCGACCAGGGCGACCGCCGTCCAGGCTGCGGTCCAGCCCGCAAACCGCAGGTCGATGGCCAGCGTCTCGCGGCAGCGCATCACGATCGCGGGACCTGCACCAGCTCCCTGCCGCTCGCCACCCACGCGGACATGCCGCCGTCGAGGTTCTCGATGTTCGTGTAGCCGAGGTCGAGCAGGGTCTGCGACGCGATCGCGCTCTCGGCGCCGGACCGGCAGTAGACGACGATCGGCGCAGCCTTGTCGGCCGGGAGCTCCGCGGAACGGGCCGCGAGATCGGTGTACGGGATGTACAGGTCCGTGCCGGCGATCTCGCCGATGTACGGGGTCTTCACGTTGACCAGGGTGAAGTCCTTGGCACGGAGCTTCGTTGCGAGCGTGTCCGGCGTGATGTTGGTCCACGTGCCGCCGTTGCCCTGCACGACCGTTCCGGGCGAACCGCCGGCCGGTGTCGAAGGTGACGATGAAAGCGCGATCCCGACCACGAGCGCGACGACCGCGATGACCGCGCCGCCGATGATCCACGCCCAGGTGCCGGTGCGCCGGGCGCCGCGGCCCGTCCCGGTTCGCGCACCGGACGACCTCGCGCCGGCCGCGCGCCGCGTCGACCGGGTCTGGCGTGCCCTGGTGTCAGCCACGTCCGTCCCCTCTCAGCTCTTCGCCGCGACCGTCGCCGCGGACGGGTCCGATGGCCCGAGGACGAGCACCTCGGCGGTCTGCTCGTTGCCCGTCCCGTCGTGGATCACGTAGGCGTGGTGGATCTCGGTGATCCCGGTCGCCAGCGTGGCACCCACCGCGCAGTACTTGCTCGCCGACAGCTCGATCGCCCGGCGGACGGCTTCCGGGTCGATCGCCGGGCCTTCGACGTGGTGGACGACATCGATCCGGGTGAATGCGTTGGGGTGCTCGTCCTGCTGGATGCCGCTCGCCTCGACCTCGTACCGGCGCACGTCCTGGCGCTTCTTGCGCAGGATCGAGATCACGTCCATCGCGGTGCACCCCGCGAGCGCGAGCGGGACGAGCTCCGCGGGGCGGGCGCCGGCGTTACCGGACCCGTCGTCGAGGACGATCGAGTGGCCGCTGTCGACCCGACCGACGAAGCGCATGTCGCCGTCGAGGGTGACGGTCGAGGTCTTGGTTGCCATGGCGGTAGCTCCGAACGTGGGTTTCAGGAAGCGGGGTGGATGGCGGCGACGGCCCGGCGCAGCCTGGCGGCGGCCTCCTCCGCGACGGCATGGACCGCGGCCGTCTGGACGATGCCGAGCGCGGCCATCGGGTCCATCGCCTCGACGATGGTGTCGGGGCCGTCCTCGCGCAGGACGACGTTGCACGGGAGCAGGGTCCCGACGGCCGGATCCGCCTCGATCGCGCGGTGGGCGAGCGGTGGGTTGCAGGCGCCGAGGATCACGTACGGCGCCCGCTCCACGCCGAGCTTCGCCTTGAGGGTCGCCTGGACGTCGACCTCGGTCAGGACGCCGAAGCCCTCGGCCCGCAGCGCCGCCTCGACGGCCGGCCGGGTCTGTGCGAGCGACCCGCGGAGTCGGGTGCCGAACGTGAAGCTGGTCTGGATCGACATCGGGATCACCTCGGGGTGGCCGCCGTGCGGGTGGCCGTGGCGGCAGCGACCGGACGGGCCGCGACGCGCCGCTCCACGATCGCATGAATGACATCGCACGCCTCGACGATCGCCGGCTCGGCGAGGCGGTAGTGGACGGTCGTCCCGGACCGGCGCCCCTCGACGAGCCCCGCCCCGCGCAGCACGGCCAGGTGCTGGCTGGCATTGGGCAGCGCGACCCCGATCACCGCGGCGAGCTCGCCGACCGAGCGTTCACCGGCCCGAAGGGCGTCGAGCAGCATCAGGCGCTTGGGATCGGTCAGGACCTTGCACACGTCGGCATGCATCCGGTACCGCTGGAGCTCGTCCTCGGTGGTCGTGGGTTCGAAGGCGCGAGTCGTCGTCATGGTGTCGACAGCGTACCGCTGATTGCATACTTGCGCAAGTTACAGATTACCTGCGGTTCCCACGATTCGCCGACGCGCGAGGATGACCGCGTCGATCGGAACCGGACCGCGGTCCGACCCCCGTCGCGCGGTCTCCGCGCGGAGGATCTCGAAGTCCGGTTCGAGCTCGGCGACGATCTCCGCCGGGATGAACAGGACGGATGGGTCCTGCGGGCCGCCGACGCCCTCGACCAGGTTCGCCCGGTCATGGGCGACGACCAGGAGCAACCCGCCGGGCGCGACGGCCGCGGCCGCGCCGCCGTAGACGCGCTGCCGCTCGTCGATCGGCATGTGGATGAACACCAGCACGACCAGGTCGTAGGTCGCGGGATCGGGGCGCCACGCCAGCAGGTCCTCCCGGCGCCACTCGACGTCCGCACCGACGGCCGCGGCCCGGGCGCTTGCGCGCTCGATCGCGACGGTCGAGAAGTCCACGGCGGTGACCCGCCACCCGTGCCGCGCCAGCCAGATCGCGTTGCGTCCGTCGCCCGACCCGAGATCCAGCACCCGCCCCGGCTGCAGGCCTGTGCAGACCTCGACCAGCGTCGGATCCGGTTCGGACGATTCGATCGGATCCCGGCCGGCGTGCCGCTCATCCCATAGCGCACGTCGATCGATGGCCGCGCCCGGATCCCCGTCGCTCACCGCGTCGTCCTCCGTCCCGGTTCGGCCTCCAGCCGCTCGCGGATGCGCGCGGCCATGGCGTCCTCGACCACGGTATCCGGATCCCGCAGCCCGCCGAGCGATGCCCGTACCCCGACCAGGCTCGCGTACAGCGGCGGGCAGGTCGGGCAGCCCTGCAGGTGCGACTCGACGGCGGCGCGCGTCTGGGCGTCGAGCTCCCCATCGAGATAGGCGGACACGTGGCGGCGGGCGCGCCAGCACCGCAGCGGCTGGGCCAGGCTCGCCTGGCGTCGCTCGTCATCCTCGGCCAGCGCGCTGACCAGCATCATCCGTCCCCTCCGTAGCCGCTGCTTGGTCGCGGGCAGGCCGGTGGACATGGCTGCCGCGATCTCCGCCGCCGTCCAGCCCAGCACGTCGTGCAGCACGACCGGGACCCGGTAGATCACGGGCAGTCGTGCCAGGCCATCCTCCAGCTCATCGTGGAGCTCGGCACGCTCGAGCACCCGCTCCGGGGCGACCGAATAGCGATCGTCGTGCCAGTCCGCCTCGACGGCATCGATGTCGAGCTCCTGGTGGTGCGCACGGGCCCGGTCGATGATCCGGTTCACCAGGCTCCGGCGCAGCCAGGCCGCGAGTGCCCCGGGGTCCCGAAGCTGGTCCCGCCGGCGCCACGCGCCGATGATCGTCTCCTGGGCACAGTCCTCGGCCTGGTCCGGATCGCGGACGAGGCGGAGGGCGATGCCGACGAGCCTCGGGAGCTCGGCCACCAGGGCTCCCGCGAACGCGTCGCCGGGCGGCGGGAGCCCCTGGTCGTGGTCCGTCATCGGCGCCGGATCGCCTCGCGCTTGCCCGTCAGCGGGCGTGGGGCTTCGTGCTCACGCGCAGGATCGCGTACAGCGGGCAGAAGCCGACGATACCAGTCACGACCAGGATCGCGGCCACCACCCAGGCAACGTACAGCCAGGGAGCAGCAAACGTGCCGGCCACGGCGGCGATGGCCAGCACGACGCCGACCAGGATCCGCAGTGCGCGGTCGATGGGGGCTTCGTTGGTCGGGAGCTTCATGTCGATGACCTCGTCATGTCGTGGGGCTCGTTCGAGCCCTCCTGTCCAATGGACGAGGTGCAGCCCCAAAGGGATACATCAGTCCCCGAGGCAGGTCCCGACGTGGCGCGCCGCGGCGATCCATGGATGGTCGACGGGGACGACGTGACGATGACCTGCAACGTCCTCCAGCGACACCGCCTCGGTCCCGTTGCCGCGAGCGGCGACCATCACGCCGAAGGTGCCTGCTTCCACGAGGTCCGCCGCGGCGCTGCCCAGGCGCGTGGCGAGCAACCGGTCGATCGGCGACGGCGTGCCGCCCCGCTGGATATAGCCCAGGATCGACACCCGCAATTCGAGGCCCGTCAGCTGCTCCAGCTGGTGCGCCAGTCGCAGCGTGTTGCCGATGTGCTGCGTCTCCAGCAGGGCGACCTCGGCCTTGGCCGCGACCCTGGCGGCCGGCTCCTTCGCGCGCTCGACCCTCGCCTCGGCAGCCTCGAGCTCGCGGGCGTCGACGGCGCTGCGCGCGCCCTCCGCGACGGCGACGATGCTGAAGTTGGTGCCACGACGGACGCGCCGCTTGATCGCGGCCGCAACGGACGCGACCTCGTACGGGATCTCGGGGATCAGGATCACGTCCGCGCCGCCCGCAAGCCCGGCACCGAGGGTGAGCCAGCCAGCGCGGTGTCCCATCAGCTCCGCGACGATGATCCGGTGGTGGCTGTGGGCGGTGCTGTGGAGCCGGTCGACTGCATCGGTCGCGATCTCGAGCGCCGTCGCAAACCCGATCGAGGCATCGGTCTCGGCAAGGTCCCCGTCGATCGTCTTGGGCAGCGTGATGACGTCGAGCCCGGCCTTGGCGACGCGGAGCGCGTTCTTTGCTGTCCCGTCGCCGCCGATGCATACCAGCCCGTCGAGTCTCGCCTTGCGAT
This sequence comes from uncultured Chloroflexia bacterium, assembly GCA_963749705.1. GTDB lineage: Bacteria > Chloroflexota > Limnocylindria > Limnocylindrales > CSP1-4 > CAIXZV01. The sequence goes on from CAVVNQ010000016.1 coordinate 70,907, forward strand.
ACGTCGCAACGATGGTCTCGATCATGTCGCGGATCTCGCCGTCGATCAGCATCTTGTGCGGCTTGTCGCGACTCGTGCCCAGGATGGTGCCGCCCACCGTGAGGATGTTGGCGAGCTTCGCCTTGTCGAGGCGAACGCGTCGGTCCTCGGCGAGGCCCCGGAACCCGTCCCGGAAGCCGATCACCTCCATCCCGTAGGTGCTGATCGCCGCCTTGCCGAAGCCGCGGATCGCGGCGTTGAGGCCCGGGCTGTCACCGCCCGCAGTGAGGATACCGACGCGTCGATGGCGTGCCATGCCTCGATCCTACGCCGCGGATGTGGGGCCGGGATGCTCACGTTGCGGTATGCCGAAGGGCCCTTGGAGCCGGGGCCGGACGGAGGCCACGATTGGCGCAACGATCGCGGGGCGCCCAGCGCCGTGAGGTGCCGGGCCGGCTTCCGTGATCCCCGACCCTCCAGCGGGCGTAGCCTTGAACAGGCGACCGACGCCGCCACAGGAACCGAGGAGCCAACGCTCATGACCGCCATCACCGACGTTCCCGTCGAAGCCGCAGCGACCGCCGAGCTCCGGGTCGGCGAGACCACCCTGAATCTGCCGGTCCAACCCTCGACCGTGGGCTACCAGGCCGTCGACATCTCGACCCTGCTGCGCGACGCGAAGGTCACCGCCCTCGACTACGGTTTCGCGAACACCGCGGCCACCCGCAGCAGCATCACGTATCTCGACGGCGAGGCGGGGATCCTGCGCTACCGGGGCTACCCGATCGAGCAGCTCGCCGACAGCTCCACCTTCCTCGAGACCGCCTATCTGCTCATCTACGGCGAGCTGCCGACGCCCGCCCAGCTCGACGAGTGGACCAGCTCGATCACGCGCCACACCCTGCTCCACGAGGAGATGAAGCGGTTCTTTGACGGCTTCCCCAAGGACGCCCACCCGATGGGCATCCTGGCCTCGGCCGTTGCCGCCCTGTCGACGTTCTACGAGGGATCCGAGGATCCCAGCGACCACGGCGACGTGGAGATCAGCACGATCCGGCTGCTGGCCAAGATGCCGACGATCGCCGCGTTCGCCTACAAGAAGTCGATCGGCCAGCCGTTCATCTACCCCGACAACTCGCTGGACTACGAGCAGAACTTCCTGCGCATGATGTTCGCGGTCCCGTCCGAGGCCTACGAGCTGGATCCCGAGGTTGCCAAGGCGCTGCGGATCCTGCTGATCCTGCATGCGGACCACGAGCAGAACTGCTCCACGTCGACCGTGCGCATGGTCGGCTCCAGCCATGCCAACCTGTACGCGTCGATCTCCGCCGGCATCGCCGCGCTGTGGGGGCCGCTCCACGGCGGCGCCAACCAGGAGGTCCTCGAGATGCTCGAGGCGATCCGGAAGGATGGCGGCGACGTGTCCAAGGCGGTCGCGAGGGCCAAGGACAAGAACGATCCGTTCCGGCTGATGGGCTTCGGCCACCGGGTGTACAAGAACTTCGACCCGCGGGCGCAGATCATCAAGACCGCCGCGGACACGGTCCTCGCCAGGATCGGTGCCCGGGACCAGCTGCTCGACATCGCGCTCGAGCTGGAGCAGGTGGCTCTGGCCGACCCCTACTTCATCGACCACAAGCTGTACCCGAACGTCGACTTCTACAGCGGCCTGATCTACCGCGCCCTCGGCTTCCCGACCCGGATGTTCACGGTGCTGTTCGCCATCGGCCGGCTGCCGGGCTGGATCGCCCAGTGGCGCGAGATGATGACCGACCCGTCGTCGCGGATCGGCCGGCCCCGGCAGCTGTACGTCGGGCAGGGCGAGCGAGGGTACGTCCCGCTCAGTGAGCGCTGAGGGCGGCTGAGGGGGCGGCGGTCCGGCGGCGCCATACCGACCTCGCCACCCGGGTTCAGAGCGAGAAGCCGGGCGGCTCGACGAGGTCCGGGCGGGCCGCCTCGAACCGTCGCGCCTCGGCAAGGGTCCGGACCCACTCGTAGTACACGCCCTTGGCGTGGACCAGGGCCACGCCCGCGTCGCGCATCCGGCGCAGGCCGTGCTCATGGGCGTCGCCGGGCGCAAACGTGGCGTCGGCGACGACCGCAACCCGGTAGCCCCGCGCGACCAGCCCGAGGGCTGACTGGCTGACGCACACGTCCGTCTCGAGCCCGGCGAGCACCGCCGTCCGGCGCTCGAGACGCTCGACGACGTCGGCGATGTCCGGCTGATCGGCGAGCCCGAACACGGTCTTCGCCAGGACGGGCGTGCCCTGGGGCAGCCGGGCGAGCACCTCCAGTGCCGTGGGGCCGTTGCGGGCCGCGTCCTCCTCGGTGACCGTCACGGGGATGCCCAGCGTTGCGGCAACGCCGGCCAGCCACGCAACGCGGGCCGTCACCAGCGCCAGCCGCTCTCGGTCGGCATCCGCGCCGGCCGGATAGAAGCCGGGCTGGATGTCGATGACCACCAGCTGGGAGTCTTCGCGGTCGAGGAGCGGCATCATCCACCTGGGCGGCGGGCTGGGAGGCGCGCCGATCATAGCTCGCGCGGCGCGCGGCTCCGGCGACACCGGGTCGGCCGGGCGTGGCGAGCCCGCTGACGGGCGCGGGTCAGCGTGCGGGCGTGCGGGCCGGTGGCGACGCCTCGTCGATCGCGGCGGCATGCGTCATGTCGAGCCGGCGGAACTCCGGCATGGCCAGGGCGATCGCGCCCAGGCCGGCGATCGTGAGCAGGCCGCCGCTGATCACGGACAGCTGGGTGCCGATCGCGGCGGCCACGACGCTCGCCTCCGCGTCGCCGATCCGCGGCCCCCCGGTCACGACCAGGATATGGATCGAGGACACGCGCCCTCGCAGCCCATCGGGCGTGATCAGCTGGACGATCGAGCTGCGCAGGACGGCGCTGATCACGTCGGCCCCGGACGCGATCGCCAGGAACAGGAGCGCCAGCGGAAAGCTGAACGTCGCGAGGCCGAACGCCGTGATGCCCAGGCCCCAGACGGTGACCGCGACGAGGACCGCTCGACCCGGACGGCGGACCGTCGTCACCCGGCCGCTGAACAGCGCGGCCATCAGCCCGCCCAGCGCCGCGGCCGACGCCATCAGGCCGACGCCGGCCGGTCCCACGCGGAACACGTCGAGCGCGAGGGCCGGGTAGAGCGAGCGGGGCGAGCCGAAGACCATGGCGTTGATGTCCACGACGAACGTGGCCAGGACCTCGCGCCGGCTGCGGGCGTAGCGCAGGCCCTCGACGATCGTCGCCAGGCTCGGCCGGATCGCACCGGCGGCCGGCGCGATGGGCGAGATCATGAGCAGGGCGACGATGGCCGCGGCGAACGTGACCACGTCGATCAGGTACGCGGCCGCGATGCCCATCGTCGCCAGGACGACGCCGCCGACCGCCGGCCCGACGACCGCGCTGCCGTTGAACACGAGCTGGTTCATCGCGATCGCCGCGGGCAGCCGCGCGGCCGGGACCAGGCGCGGGATCGCGGAGGCACGGGCCGGCTGGTCGATCGCCCCCAGCCCGGCGGCCACGAACGCGATCGCGTAGATCGCGAAGATCGACGGGTCGGGCAGGAACGCGAGCATGGCAAGCGCGAGGCTCGACAGGGCGAGGCCGGTCTGGGTCACCAGGAGCAGCTTTCGACGATCGACGGCGTCCGCCATGGCGCCACCGCCGAGCGCGAACACCAGGATCGGCACCAGCTGGACGAGCGACAGCGCCCCGACGGCCAGCAGGTCACCCGTGATCACGTAGATCTGGTACGGCAGGACGATGAACGTGATCATCCGGCCCGAGGTGCTGATCGCCTGCCCGAGCCACAGCAGCCGGAAGTCGCGGTCGTGGCGCAGGGGCGACGGATCGACGAGCAGGCCGCCCAGGCGGCGGCGGGGCGCGGGCGGGGGCTGCGTCATCGTCGCCCATGGTGACACCCGTCACGCCGGGCTGCGCCGGGCCAGTGCATCCGCCGCACGGGCGGACCCGGGCGCCCGCCGAGCGCCGGCCGAGCGCCACCGGAGCCACCGGGATGTAGAACACTTGTCCATGGTGCCCTCCCCATGGTAGCGTTCGACATACCGTGTACACCATCAAGGAAGCCTCGGCGCGAACGGGCGTCGGTGCCCCACTCATCCGGGCCTGGGAGCGACGCTACGGCGTGGTCAAGCCGACGCGGACGCCGGCCGGCTATCGCCTGTACGACGACGCGACGCTCCGCGTCCTGGTCGCGATGCGCTCCCTCGTCGAGTCCGGCTGGACCGCGTCAGAGGCAGCGCGTGCGATCGCCGCCGGTGAGGTGTCCGTGGACGAGGTCGCGGGACGGCCGGCCGCCGCGGGCGAGCCGGAGCGAGCCGGGAGGCACCAGGCGCGGCTGATCACCGAGTTCGTGACCGCGGCGGTGGCGGCATCGGCCGCCGACACGGAGGCCGTGCTCGACGAGATGCTCGCCGCCGGCTCGTTCGAGGCCGTGATCGACTCGCTGGTCCTGCCGGCCGCCGCGGCGCTCGGCGATGCCTGGGCCGCGGGCCGGCTGAGCGTCGCCGCCGAGCACGCGGCCAGCGCCGCCGTCGCGCGCCGGCTCGCCGCGATGTTCCAGGCAGCGGGCATTCCCGGCCGGACACCCGTCGTCGTCGGGCTCCCGCCGGGCGCGCGCCACGAGCTGGGCGCACTCGCCTTTGCGGTCGCGCTGCGACGGCGCGGGGTCGGGGTCCTGTACCTGGGCCCCGACGTCCCCGTGGACGGGTGGGTCGATGCGGTCACCCGGACCCGCGCGAAGGCGGCTGTCATCGGCACGGTGGTGGCCGCGGATCCCGAGGCCGCGCTGCCGGTGCTCGACGCGATCCGTTCGCTTGGGCTCAGGCTGCTCGCCGTGGGCGGCGCCGCGGCCACGCCGGAGGTCGCCCGGCGACTGGGGGCCGTGGGGCTGCCGGAGCGCGTGGTCGATGCCGCGGTGGCCGTCGCCGACGTGCTGGCCCGCCGGGCCTGACAGCCGGCGCCGCAGCTCAGGCGGCCCGGCAGCGGCCGGGATCAGGCGTCCAATGCCGGATCGCCCGTCGCCGCCAGGGCGACGACCCGGTCCCACAGCCGGCAGCGAGCGGCAGCGGACAGTCGCGTGGACGGGAGCCGGTCGAATGGGCGCCGTCGACGGTCGAGGTACAGGCCGCCGCTGGCGGGCATCGCGTCGTCGAGCGTGGCCAGCCACAGGATCGTGTCCGCCCCCGCATCCGGGGTGCGGAGCAGCGGGCGCATCGTCCGGTAGAACTCCGGCAGCGTCTCGGCCAGGCCCGGCGTGTCGGCCCAGCCCGGGTGCATGGCGGTGAAGGCTATGCGCTCGCCCCGCAGACGGCGCGCCCACTCCCGCATCAGCGCGACCTGCGCCCGCTTCGCGCGTGCGTACGCCTTGGGCCCGACGTAGTCGTCCTCTACGTACTGGAGGTCGTCGATCGGCAGCGGCTGCGTGTACATGCCGCCCGAGGTCACCGCGATCACCCGCGAGCCGCTCGTCCGCCGCAGCAGGGGAAGCAGCCCGGAGACCAGCGCGAACGGCCCCACGACGAGCAGCGCCAGCGTGGCCTCGATCCCGTCAGGCCCGATCGTCCGTTCGGGGAAGATCGAGCCCGCGTTGTCGACCACGACGTCCAGGCGGTCCTCGCTGGCGAGGATCGCCGCGACGGCACCCCGCACCGAGGCCAGCGACCCGATGTCCGCGACGACGATCGGGAACCGGTGCTCACGATGGCGCGCGACGAGCTCGTCGCGGACTCGGGTCAGCCGGTCCTCGCTGCGGCCCACCAGGATGACCCGCGCACCGAGGGCCGCGAACCGGTCGGTTGCCGCCCGGCCGAGGCCCGACGTCGGCCCGGTGACGAGCACCGTCCGGCCGTTCAGGGCTCCGGCCGCCGGCGCGCTCCAGCGAAACAGCCGGCGGCGGATCGCGGGTCCGATCCGGCTGAACGACCCGATCACCGTCACCTCGAGCGCATCGTCGACGACGACCCGCGGATCGGGCATGGCCGCCAGGCGGGTCACGGCCGGAGCGTCCCGGCGAACACCTGCCACGCGAGCAGCGACTTGGCGACCAGGCTGAACAGCATGTACGCGCGCTCGCCGTACAGGTAGTCGGCCCAGCGCCCGATCCGCCGGTACTGCAGGACCATGTTGATCGCGAACACGTTGAAGCTGATGAACAGGGACACGAAGATCGCGATCACGAAGCCCGGGATCGCGGCCGCGCCCGGCTCGGTCGCGGCGGTCAGCAGGGCGGTCCCGATGACGAGCCACGGGACGATCCCGGCGATGCACCCGAACAGGTAGTGGAGCCACTGGACGCGGTCGCGGCCCTCGTTGGCGGCTTCCATGCTCCAGCCGAACAGGTTCATCACGGCGTTGACGCCGAAGATGGCGATGAGCGTGCCGACCTCCTGGATCCCCGCGAGCTCCGCGATGATCACGATCATCACGCTCGACGACAGCGCGTACTCGATCCAGCGAGCGGGGTTCTGGCCACGCGCCAGCCGGCGCTCGTACCAGCCGCGCGCCGGGCCGGCGACCGTGAAGTGCGCGATGGCGCTCAGGAAGAAGAACACCGCGACCGCCGGCCCGATCGGCAGGTCGAACAGGGCGCGCTGCGCGGGCACGAGCGTGCGGGTCGCCTCATCGAACGTGAGATAGCTGCTGACCACGGGGGCGGTGACCACCGGGTCCTTCGCGAACGAGATCCCGAGGATCGCGAGGCCCTGCGCCGCGTGGAGGACGGCAAGCACCGCATTCCACCGGTTGAGGCTGCGTGCGCGGGGAGCCGGGATCACCCCGGGGATGCTGGACGGTTGCATCAGGTTTGTTCCTCTGTTGGGCATCAGCAAATGTAACAGACGCTTGACACCAAATTTAGCCTGCCGTAAGGTGCTGGGGATAGCTTATACAAAGTTTAGACAGGTGCGCAAGTCATGGCCATCCTCAACGAGCAGCTGACAACATCCCTGGCGCCCGCTCAGGCCTTCGCGTTCATGGCGGATTTCGCGAACTCCGTCATCTGGGACCCCGGCGTGGTCTCGTCGGTGCGGATCGACGACGGCCCGGTGGGCATCGGGGCCCGATACCGGCTGGGCGTGAAGATGGCGGGCCGCACCGCGTCGATGGACTACGTGGTCACGGCCTGGGAGCCCGATCGCCGGGTCGTCCTGGAGGGCTCCGGGTCCGGCGTGATCGCCGTCGACGAGATCCGGTTCGAGCCCACGCCCGAGGGGACCCGGATCCACTACACGGCTGACATCCGCTTCCGTGGCCTCCTGCGACTCGCGGCCCCGCTCGCCGGCGGCGCGTTCGCTCGGATCGCGCGCGACGCGCGCGATGGCATGCAGCGCGCGCTGGACCAGCGCGCCACGGGCGCCTGAGGGACGCCGTGGACATCGCGATCATCGGCTCCGGGGTGAGCGGGCTGACCGCCGCCTGGGCCCTGGACAAGCATCATCGGGTGACGCTGTTCGAGCAGGATCCGGCGCCGGGTGGCCATGTCGCCACCGTCACCGTCGACGCAGCCGGCGGCCCGGTCGCGGTCGACACCGGGTTCATCGTCTACAACGAACGCACCTATCCCCGGTTCGTGGGGCTGCTCGCCGAGCTGGGCGTCGAGTCCCAGCCCAGCGACATGTCGTTCGGGTCCGCGTGCAGTGCGTGCGACATCGCGTTCAGCTCGCGTGGCGCCCGAGGCTTCTTCCCGGATCCCGGCACGGCCATCCGACCGTCGCAGTGGCGGATGCTGGCGGACATCAGCCGGTTCTATCGCCACGCGCGCGAGACGCTGGACGCGTCGGCGCCGACCCGGGCGACGCTCGGTGAATGGCTCGACACGCACCGCTACGGACGGGGGTTCCGTGAGCATTTCCTGGTCCCGATCACCTCGGCCGTGTGGTCGACGGCCGCAGATCGCGTCCTCGAGTTCCCGGTCGACTACCTGCTCCACTTCCTCGACAACCACGGCCTGATCGGCTTCGGCAACGCGCCCCAGTGGCGAGTCGTGCGCGGCGGATCGCGACGCTACGTGGACCGCCTCATCGCGTCGCTGCGGCCCGGCGCCCTGCGCGCCGGCAGCCCGGTGGTCGAGGTCGTCCGCGACCAGCTGGGCGCCGCGGTCCGGACGGCGGACGGCGCCGTCGAACGCTTCGACGGCGGTGGTGATGGCGACCCACGCCGACGATGCCCTGCGGCTGCTGCGCGACGCCGACGATCGCGAGCGCCGGGTCCTGGGCGGCTTCGAGTACTCGAGCAACCAGGTCGTGCTCCACACCGATACCGCGATCATGCCGGCGAACCGGCGGGCATGGGCATCGTGGAACGTCCATACGCCCGATTGCCGGATGCCCGGCGACGCGCTCACGATGACCTACGACATGAGCCGGCTGCAATCGCTCCGTGGCCCGGACCGGTACCTCGTGTCGCTCAACCCGGGTGACGCGATCGCGCCGGATCGGGTCATCCTGGAGCGGACGATGCACCATCCGATGTACACGTTCCGCACGCTGGCCGCGCAGGAAGGCGTGCGGGCGCTCCAGGGCCGGCGGCGGACGTGGTTCGCGGGCGCGCACCTGGGCTTCGGGTTCCACGAGGATGGCTGCCGGTCCGGGTTCGAGGTCGCCGAGCTGATCGGCGTACCGGCGGCCGAGACGGAGGCGGCGGCATGAGGTCCCACCTGCTGGAGGGCAAGGTCGGCCACCGCCGAGCGCGCCCGTTCAAATACGCGCTCGAGCACGATGTCTGGTATGCGGCGCTCGACCTCGACGAGATCGACGAGATCGACGCCCGGCTGCGGCTGTTCGGCCGCAACCGCCGCAGCGTCGTCGCGTTCCGCGACACCGACCACCTGGTCGACCCGGTCGGTGATGTCGCGGCCGGCATCCGGGACCACCTGCGGACGGAGGGCGAGGATCCGGACGGGCTGGCGGGTGACGCTGGTCACCAACCTGCGGGTGCTGGGCTACGTGTTCAACCCCGCCAGCTTCTTCCTGTGCCGCGACGGATCGGGCACACTGCGGGTCGTGGTGGTCGAGGTCCACAACACCTTCGGCGAGCGACACCTGTACACGCTGCGGCCGGGCGCGGATGGCGACGGGCGTGTCGGGGCGTTCACGGCCGCGATGGACAAGGCGTTCTTCGTGTCGCCGTTCATCAGCATCGACGGCCGCTACACCGTCCACGTCCGCGACGAGCCCGCCGGCCTGCGGCTCGCGATCAATCTCCGACAGGACGACCAGCCGGTGCTGAGCACGAGCCTCGTCCTCCGACGCCGGAGGCTGTCGGACCGGTCGCTCGTCCGCCTGCTGCTGCGTCACCCGCTGGTGACCCACAAGACGATCGGGCTCATCCACTGGCACGCCATCCGCCTGTGGCTCAAGGGTGCGCCGTTCTTGCGGCACGGCGCCGTCGCCTCGACGCCGGGAGCGGCCAGGTGAGCGGCGAGCTCACCGTCGGACGGGGCACGGTCGTGCCGGGACGGATCCTCGAGCAGGCCGCCCGCCGCGTGATGCTGGGCGCGGCGCGGCGAATCCGCGTGGGTCGCCTCGCGGTCGTGCTGCCCGACGGTTCCCGGCGCGTCTACGGCGACCCCTCGTCGGCGCACGCGGGCGAGCTCCGGGTGCACGACATGGCGGCTGCGGTCCGGATGCTGCTGGGCGGCGAGATCGGGGCGGGCGAGGCCTACATGGACGGCCTGTGGTCGAGCCCGGACCTGCCGGCACTGCTCCGGGTCGCCGCGCTCAACCGGGAGGCGCTGGCGCTGCCACGGGGCTGGTGGCGGATCCCCCTCCGGGCGCGGAAGACGCTCGCGCACCGCGTGCGGAGGAACACGGTCACGGGCAGTCGGCGCAACATCGAAGCGCACTACGACCTCGGCAACGACCTCTACCGGCTGTTCCTCGACGAGACGATGACCTACTCCAGCGCCGTGTTCGGGTCGCCGGACCAGTCACTCGCCGATGCCCAGCGCAACAAGTACGCGGCGATCGCCGCCCGGGCCGGGCTCACCGGTGGCGAGCACGTGCTCGAGATCGGCAGCGGCTGGGGCGGGTTCGCGCTGTACGCGGCGGGCGAGCTGGGCTGCCGGGTCACCACGATCACGGTCTCGCCGGCACAGCACGCGCTGGCCACCGAGCGGGTCGCGGCGGCGGGCCTCGCCGACCGGGTCAGCGTGGAGCTGCGCGACTACCGCGCGATCCAGGGCACCTACGACGCCGTCGTGTCGATCGAGATGCTGGAGGCCGTGGGCGCCGAGTACTACGCCACGTTCTTCGCGGCGTGTGACCGGGCGCTGCGACCCGGCGGGAAGGTCAGCCTCCAGGTGATCACGCTGCCCGATGTCGCCTACGAGCCACAGCGGCGGGGCGTCAACTGGATCCAGACCTACATCTTCCCGGGCGGTCTGCTCCCATCGCTGGCAGCGATCGAGCGATCGCTGCACGGGACGCATCTGGTGGTCCGCGAGGTCGACGATATCGCCGCATCGTACGTGCGGACGCTGCAGGCGTGGCGCGCGGCCTTCTTCGCCCACCTGGACGAGGTCCGCGCGCTCGGGTTCGACGACCGGTTCATCCGGATGTGGGACTTCTACCTGTCGATCAGCGAGGCGGGGTTCGCGACCGGGCTGACCCAGGATCTCCAGATCGTGCTCGAGAAGGGTCGCGGGCTGGCCTGACCGGGGCCCGCGGCGCTTCGCCCGGGCCTGACGCCTGACGCGGCGCTTCGCCCGGGCCTGACGAGGCGCCCTTCCCCGCCTGACTCATCGGGTGCATCACGGTCGAGGTCGGGCTGGCCGCTCGCGGCCCGATCGCCCGTTCCGGGCCGCGAACTCGTGTCCGGGGCCGCCATTTGACGCGCCGCGTGAGTCAGGCGCGAGCGCCCTGGCGAGGACCGTCCGATACGGGCAGGGCCGGTGGCCCGCGCCCGGCACCCCGCCCTATCGAACGATCCATGCCGTCCGGTCGATGTCGCGGCAACCGGCGCCGAGACCCGGATCCAGGGGCACATTGAGCGATCGACGCGTCACCGGTAGGGTGCGATCACCGGGCGAGGGCCCCGGCCTGCTCGAGGTGTCGCACGGTGGATCCGAACGTCGTCCTCCCACTCCTGTCGTCCACGCTGAGCTTCGTGTTCGCGCTGTTCCTGCTCGACCAGTGGCTCGAGCGCCGCCGGTCGTACCAGCTGATCTGGACGCTGGGCATGGTCTGGTACGGCATCTCGGCGGGGACGGAGTTCGTGGGCGGTGCGTTCGGCTGGAGCGAGCCCCTGTACCGCGCCTGGTACCTGATCGGTGCCGTGTACGTGGCAGCGTGGCTGGGCCTGGGCACGATGTACCTCCTGGGCCGGACTCGCTTCGGCTACGGGGCCGCGTTCAGCGTGCTGCTGGCCGGGCTGTTCACGCTGCTGTCGCAGGCCAAGGCGGCCTATACCGACACCGGGATCCTGCCGGTCGCCGCGTTCGCGATCGCCATCCTGGGCGCCGTCCTGATCTCGGTCGAGACCTTCCGCGGGACCGGCCGATGGGCCTGGATCGCCGGGATCCTCGTGGCCGGTGGGTCGCTCGCCGCGGTCCCGATCGTGCTCACCGCGTCGATCCCGGCACCCGGGTATGCGCTGGATGCATCGGGCATCCCGGTCGGATCGCTGATGCCGGGCTCCGTCCGCCTGCTGACCCCGCTGTTCAACGTGACCGGCGGCTTCGCGCTCGCGCTGGGCGCGCTGTACAGCACCTACGTGTTCATGCCCAAGCGGCGAGCGATGCGCTACGACCTGACGCGCGCCCGTGGCACGATGTCGTTCGTCCGGAACCTGCTGATCGCGCCGGTCGCGATCACCGTGAACCTGGTCGTCTCGATCCCGGGCGCCGTCCTGGCGCTCGTGCGTGGGCAGCTTCACAGCCGGGTGCCGGCCACGATCCTGCTCGCGATCGGCGGCTTCATCCCGTCGCTCACCAGCGGCCTGTCGCGGTTCGGCGTGACCCAGACGTTCTTCCTGGGCGAGCTGCTGGGCGTCGTGTTCCTGTTCGCCGGCTTCCTGGTCTCGATCGAGGTGTTCCGCGAGATCCGGATCCCGTTCACGCACCGCGTGCTGCGCGTCCGTCAGGAGAGCGTCTAGCACCCACCGCGCGGCCGGCGCCGGCGCGGGGGGCGGCCGGCACCGCCGTCGGCCGGCACCGCCGTCGGCCGGCACCGCCCGTGGTTGACCGCGCTCCCGCCACCGGGCTACAGTCCGCTTGCCCCCGGCAGCCTGCCTGCAGGTTCGGGGTGCCCACCGCCGCATCGAGGATTCCTCCCCCGTGGAGAACGGACCTAGTCGCGCCGGCGCCCGTGCCGGCACCCCCCTGGTCCACCCCGCCGACTGACGGCGCGGGCCGGCAGCGCTGCCGTGCCCCAGCCACCGAACGGCGGACGGACCCGCCCAGAAGGTGGCCACCATGCGCTTCCTCAGCCAGTGCATCGGCCTGCCGGTGCGCGATCCGAACGGCGAGCCGCTCGGCACCATCGCCGACCTGATCGTCGCGATCGGCGACCAGTACCCACCGGTGACCGGGCTCGTGGTCCGCACCGACCGTCGCCAGATCTTCCTGCCCTGGGCCAACGTCGAGACGTTCGACGAAACCGGCGCACGGCTGCGCGTGCCCACGATCGACATCGGGATCTTCAGCCAGCACCAGGACGAGATCCTGCTCAAGGCGGACCTGCTGGACAAGCAGATCGTGGACATCGAGGGGCGCAAGGTGATCCGCGTCAACGACGTCCGGCTGGACCAGGTCGACGGCCAGCTGCATGTCGTGGCCGTCGATGTCGGGGCGGCCGGCCTGCTCCGGCGGCTGGGCATGGAGGGGGCATTCCGGACGCTCGCGAGAAACCTCAACCTGGGCGTGCCCGAGCGCTACATCGACTGGGAGGACGTCGACCCGCTGGAGAGCACGATCGCCAGCATCCGGCTTCGCGTGCCCCACGCGAAGCTCGCGGAGCTCCACCCGGCCGACCTCGCGGCGATCATCGACCAGCTCGCCCCGCGCGACCGGCTGGGCGTGCTCGCCTCGCTGGACGACGAGGCGCTGGCCGACGTGGTCGAGGAGATGGAGCCCGACACCCAGGTCGACGTCCTCGAGGACCTCACCCCGGAGCGGGCGGCCGACATCCTCGAGGAGATGAGCCCAGACGACGCGGCCGACCTCGTCGCCGACCTGTCCGACCGGAGCCGCGACGAGATCCTGGCGCTGATGGAGTCCGACGAGGCCGACGAGGTGCGGGACCTGCTCGCCTTCCCGGAGGATTCGGCCGGCGGCCTCATGACCACCGAGTTCGTCGCCGTCAAGGCGACGCTCACCGCCGCGGACACGATCGAGCGCCTGCGCGAGCTCGAGCCCGATGCCGAGACCATCTACTACGTCTATGTCACCGATGACGACGACCGGCTGGTGGGGGTCCTGTCGCTGCGCGACCTGATCGTCGCCCGACCCGACGCCCCGATCGCCGAGGTCATGATCGATGAGCCGGTGGCGACGGGTGCGCTCGAGCCCGCCGAGTCGGTCGCAGAGACGATCGCGCACTACAACCTGCTGGCCGTGCCAGTGGTGGACGACGAGGGCCGGCTGGTCGGGATCGTGACCGTGGACGACGCCTTCGACACCGTTGCGCCGGCCGTGTGGCGCCACCGGCTGCCTCGCGTGTTCGCGCGAGCCGAGCGCGACGCCGAGCGTGCTGCGGAGCGCGCCGGCGAGCCGATGGCCGCCGCGGGCGCGACCGACAGGGCGCCCGATGGTGGACCCGACGGGGCGTCCGACAAGGCGCACGACAAGGCGCCCGACGAGGCACCCGCGGGGCGTGAGGAACCGCGCGGATGACCATCGGTCGAGGGCTGCGCGACGCCGTCATCGCGGAGCGGGGCCGCCTGGCCTCGCGGCTGACGCACATGCCGGTGCCCCGGCTGCGGGGCCGCTTCCGGCGGCGCGGGCTGCTCGCGTTCCTGGCCGTGATGGGCCCGGGGATCATCGCCGGGGTGGCGGGCAACGACGCCGGCGGGCTCACCACGTACTCGGTCATGGGCGCCCAGACGGGCCTCCAGCTGCTGTGGCTGTTCCCGATCACGATCGTCATCCTCGCGATCGTCCAGGAGATGGTCGCGCGGCTTGGCGTGGTCACCGGGCAGGGCCTGTCCGACCTGATCCGGGAGCGGTTCGGCGTCCGCTGGACGGTGTTCGCGATGGCCGTCCTGCTGGTGGCCAACGTGGCCAACACGATCGCGAACATGGCCGGCGCCGGCGCGGCCCTCGACATCTTCGGCGTCCCGAAGCTGGTCACCGTCCCGATCGTCGCGATCGCGATCTGGAGCCTGGTGCTGTTCGCCAGCTACCGGATCGTGGAGCGCGTGTTCCTGGCCGTGATGCTGGTGTTCCTGGCCTACCCGATCGCGGCGGTCATGGCGACGCCGGACTGGACCCCGGTCCTCCGCTCGTTCGTGACGCCGACGATGGACTTCAGCCCCAGCGTGCTGCTGCTGATGGTCGCGGTGGTCGGCACGACGATCACGCCGTACATGCAGTTCTACCTCCAGTCCGCGGTTGCCGAGAAGGGCATCGGCGAGGAGGAGCTGCGCCTGGAGCAGGCGGACGCGGTGCTCGGCTCGGTGTGGACCAATGCGATCGCCGCGTTCATCGTCGTCGCCACGGCCGCCGCGGTCGGCATCTCGGGCGGCGCGGTGATCTCGTCCGCGACCGACGCGGCGCACGCCCTCGAGCCGGTCGCCGGCGCCTCGGCCGAGCTGCTGTTCGGGATCGGGCTGTTCGGGGCGTCCGTGCTGGCGGCCACGATCATGCCCATCTCCACCGCGTTCGTGATCTGCGAGGCGTTCGGCTGGGAGAGCGGGGTCGGCAAGCGCTTCTCCGACGCACCGATCTTCTTCGGCATCTACACCTTCGTCCTGGCGCTCGGCGCCCTCGTCGTGCTGGCCGTCCCCGACGGGGCGCTGGTCCCGATCATCGTCGGCAGCCAGAACCTCCAGGGGCTGCTGCTGCCGGTGGTGCTGGTGTTCCTGGTGCTGCTGGTGAACGACCGGCGGCTCATGGGCTCGCACGCGAACCGCCGGGGAGGCAACGTCCTCGCCTGGGGCGCGGTGGCGATCGTGGTCGTGCTCAATGCCCTGATGCTCGCGGTGACGGCGCTGGGCGCCGTGGGCATCTCGATCGGCTGACGGCCACGCCCCGGGCCGCCACCGCGTGCTTGACAACCCGATGATCGTTACCTCGCGACCACCTCGTCATACCCGGGAGCCCGCCATGACCGACACGACGTTCGGCCTGTCCACGATCGGACAGATCCTTGTCCCCGTCCGTGACCTGGAGCGCGCCATGGCCTTCTACCGCGACGCGCTGGGCATGCGGTTCCTGTACCAGTTCCCGGGGATGGCCTTCTTCGATGCGGACGGCATCCGGCTGTACCTGTCCGAGCCTGAGACGCCCGACTTCGACGGGCGGCTGACCGTCTACTTCCGGGTGGCCGACATCGAGACCGCGGTGGGCGCGCTCGAGGGCCGCGGGGTCACCTTCGCCGACCGTCCGCACGTCGTCCATCGCGACGGATCGGGCGAGCTCTGGATGTGCGCCACCCGGGACCCGGACGGCAACAACGTCGTGCTGATGAGCGAGGTCCCGATCGGGACATAGCCACCGTGGGGATGCGGTGACCTGTTGATCGATGGTCCGGAGCGCGCCATCCCGAACCGGCGCGCCGGGTCCGCGATGTGCGGGCTGCCGCACCCGCCAAACCGCCCGCGCCGCGCTGACCCCGGGTCAGCCGGCGATCGACCGCCGACGCGCCTCCTCGCGACGTCCCTCGAGGAACGCCCGTTCGGGCGCGTTCGGTCCCAGGGCGAGGGCGCGCTCGTACGCTGCCAGGGCCTCCGGCCAGCGATCCAGCCGTCGCAGCAGGTCCGCGCGAGCGGCGTGGAAGAACCGGTAGTCACCCAGCATCGGATCCCCGCCTGCCGCGTCGATCGCCGCCAGCCCGGCGCCAGGACCCGCGACCATCGCCAGCGCAACCGCCCGGTTGAGGTCGACCACCGGCGACGGCGCGATCCGTGCCAGGACGTGGTACAGGCCCAGGATCTGCACCCAGTCGGTCTCGTCCGCGGTGCGCGCCTCGTCGTGGACCGCCGCGATGGCGGCCTGCAGCTGGTACGGGCCCACGCGCCCGGTACGCAGCGTCAGCTCCACGAGCGAGCGCCCCTCGTCGATCCGCTCGGCGTCCCACAGACCACGGTCCTGATCCTCGAGCCGGACCAGCTCGCCGCCCGGACCGGTGCGGGCCGGATGCCGGGCGTCGGTGAGCAGCATCAGCGCCAGCAGGCCCTGGACCTCGGGCTCGTCGGGCAGCAGATGCGCGACGACGCGCGTGAGCCGGATCGCCTCGGCGCACAGCTCGCCCCGGATCAGGGCCTCGCCCGCGCTGGCGTCGTAGCCCTCGTTGAACACGAGGTACAGGACGCGCAGCACCGGTTCCAGGCGTTCGGCGAGGCGGTCGGCCGCGGGGACCTCGTACCGGATCCCGGCGTCACGGATCTTCCGCTTGGCCCGGACGAGCCGCTGGGCCATGGTCGGCTCGGGGACGAGGAACGCCCGGGCGATCTCGGGCGTCGACAGCCCGCCCAGCGTCCGCAGCGTCAACGCGATGCTCGCCTCCGGGGCCAGCGCCGGATGGCAGCAGGTGAAGATGAGGCGGAGCTGGTCATCGGGGATCGGGCTCACCTCGTCCTCCGCCGCCGCACTGAGCGCGCCGCTGCGCCGCTGCGCATCGAGGTCCGCGGTACGCGCGATGAGCCCGAGCTTGCCGGCGAACCGGCGGTCGCGCCGGATGCGGTCGATGGCGCGGTTGCGCGCCGTCGTGGTGATCCACGCCCCGGGGTTCGACGGCGCGCCATCGACCGGCCAGCGCTCGAGCGCGACGAGGTAGGCATCGGACACCGCCTCCTCCGCGAGGTCGAAGTCACCGAGCACTCGGATCAGCGTCGCCAGCGCGCGGCCGTGCTCCTCGCGAAACGTGCGCTCGATGATGTCGGCCGCGCCGGCCGCGGGCTCACGGGGTGCGTCGGGCGCGGCCGTCATCGTCAGCCAGGCTCGTGTCGGCGCGGCGTCAGGTCGGGATGATCGGCCGGACCTCGATCTTGCCCCACCGCGCGCCGGGGATCCGTGCCGCCGCCTCGATCGCCGCATCCAGGTCCGGCGCCTCGATCTGGTAGAAGCCGCCCAGCTGCTCCTTGGTCTCGGCGAACGGCCCGTCGGTCACGATCCGGCGTCCATCGCGAACCGAGACGGTGGTCGCGTCGGTCACCGGCTGGAGCGCCTCGCCCGCGATGAACTCGCCCTTCTCGCGCAGCCAGTCGGTGTACGCGTTGTACTCCGTCATCGTCGCGTTCCACTCGTCCTGGGTCGGCTCGGTCGTCGACGGCTCCCCATAGATCAAGAGCAGGTATTGCACCGTTCGTCTCCTCGCCCCTCGCCGGGTCGGTGGGTCCGTGCCGGGTCGGTGGGTCAGTGCCGGGACAGTCCGTCCGCCCCGTGCATCCTAGCGACGAACGCAAGGCGGGCAAATCGACACCGGCGAATCGAGACACGGCGAGTCGACACGGCCGCGCAGCGCGCCACGATCGCCGCTTGCGCCGCGCCACTAGCATCTGCGCATGCCCGCCCGGAAGGAGATCCTCGACATCGGCGGCCGCGAGGTCGCGGTCAGCAACCCCGACAAGGTCTACTTCCCCCAGCCCGGCTACACCAAGCTGGACCTGGTCCGCTACTTCCTGGCCGTCGCTGACGGCGCGCTGGCAGGTGTCCGCGGGCGGCCGATGGCGCTCAAGCGGTTCGTGGACGGGATCGACAAGGAGCCGTTCTTCCAGAAGCGCGCGCCCCAGAACCACCCCGACTGGATGCGGGTCGCGACCCTGACCTTCCCTTCGGGCCGGACGGCGGACGAGATCGTGGTCGACGAGGCCGCGGGCCTGGCCTGGGTCGCCAACCTCGGCTGCATCGACCTCAACCCGCACCCCGTCCGCGCCGAGGACCTGGACCATCCCGACGAGCTCCGCGTGGACCTGGACCCGGTTCCCGGCGTGCCGTGGTCGCAGATCCGCGAGGTCGCGATGGTCTGCCGCGAGGCGCTCGATGCCGTCGGCCTGGTCGGCTGGCCCAAGACGTCCGGCTCGCGCGGGATCCACATCAACGTCCGGATCGAGCCGCGCTGGACGTACCCGCAGGTCCGGCGAGCCGCGCTGGCGCTGGCCCGCGACGTGGAGCAGCGGGCGCCCTCGATCGCGACCTCGAAGTGGTGGAAGGAGGAGCGCCACGGCGTGTTCCTCGACTACAACCAGAACGCGAAGGACCGGACGGTCGCCTCGGCGTACTCGGTCCGGCCGCTGCCCGATGCCCGGGTCTCGTTCCCGCTGCGCTGGGAGGATGTCCCGGACGTGGTCGCCGAGGACTTCACGCTGGCCACGGTGCCGGGGTTGTACGCGGAGCGCGGTGACGCGGGCGCCGGGATCGATGGTGCCGTCGGCTCGCTCGACGCGCTGCTGGAGCTGAGCGCCCGCCACGAGGCCGAGGGCCTGGGCGACGCTCCGTGGCCGCCCGAACTACGCGAAGCAGGAGGGCGAGCCCCCGCGCGTCCAGCCGTCGCGCAAGCGCCGTCCCGACGCCGAGTACCGGGGGCGGGGCCGAGAGGGCGGTCCGCCGCCCGAGGTTGCCGCCGAGCGGGCCGCCGCCGTGGCCGCGGGCGACCCGAACGCGGGCCTGCCGACCGAGTGGGAGGGCACCCGTCCGACGCCGACCGGCCGGCGGCGATCGAGCATCCCGGTCATCGAGATCGCTCGCGCCGCCACCAAGGCCGAGGTCAACGAGGGGCTCGAGCGCTGGAAGGCCCGGCATCCGGAGGTGGTCGAGCACCTGGAGCCCGCCGACATCCTCACCGACGGCATGCGCGGCCGGGCGTATGTCTGGTACCGGCTGCGGGTGAACCTGATCCACGTGCCCGAGGACATCCGCCCGCCGCAGGAGCCGCTGGACCCCGACTACGACCCGTGGGAGGGCTACGAGTGGCCGGATCGGGCCGGACAGCCGGAGCGGGCACCGCGCAGGAAGGCTCGGCAATGAGACGGCGCCATCGCTGCGGGTCCGGGCGCCGGCTGGAGCGTGCCGTTGGGGGGCGCCCGACGTAGCATCTGGCCCGTGGGGAGTCCGCGTGCGCATCGGGTCATCGTCGGCATCGGGGTGACCGCCATCGTGCTCGTGGCCGTCGCCCTGTCCGGGTCCGTCGCCCTCGGGCCTTCGGCGACGCCGACGGCGCCCGCCGGCGCCGGGATCGACCTCTCGCCCCGGGTCGCGCCGCGACCCCCCGGTGGTGACGGAGCCCTGATCGGCGACATCCCCTCCGCGTCACGGGCCAACGCCCGGGTGGAGCTCTCCGCGCACGCGACACCCGGCGGACCGGCCCTGGAACTCCCCGGCGGAACGCTGGGGATCACACCTGGCCAGGACCTCGCGATCCTCGGCGATCCGGTCGCCGTCGACGGCACGCCGTGGCTGCGGGTCTATCTGCTCCCGAACGCCACCGGCGGTCAGACCGACTTCTTCACCTGGGTCCCGGCCAGCAACGACGGCCAGGACACGATCCGCCGGCCGATGCCGCTCGGCTGTCCGCCAACGCGCGACAACCTCTCCACGATCGCGGCGCTCGATCCATTCACGCGCGCCCGCTGCCTTGGCGCGGCGTCGTTCACGGTGGAAGCCCGCACCTGGTGGGCGGACCTCCCGGTCTGGTACGACGTCGAGCCCGTCTGGCTGGGGCCGTGGCGACAGGGGACGACGTCGTTCTCGCTCCATGGCCCGGCCGGAGCCGCAGTGGACGTGCGCGTCCCGCCGGGCCTGGAGCCGCCGCCACCCGACATCACCGTGCGGGTTGACCTCCACGTCGCCGATCCGGCCGCCGCGTCGTGCACCCGCAGCAACGGCGATCTGGACGTCCCCGCCGAGGCCGGCGCTGACTCGCGCCTGTGGTGCAGCATGCAGCTCGTCGCCGATCGCTGGCAGCCGATGCTCGGGCCGGAAGGCCGGCCGTTCGACGTGGCCGATCCGCAGCTGCACCGTACGCAGCCGAGCAGCGCGTGTGCCGGCGTCGGCTCCGGGCCGCTGACCTTCCACACCGATCCGAGCGCGCTCGACCCGGTGTGGCTGGAACCCGCCGGCGGTGGGCATCCGATCCTCGTCTGGTTCGGGCGGGCGTTCCGCGTCGCGTTCATGCCCGATCTGGTCGTCGTCGATGATGCGGGTCGGGTGGTCGCCCGCGACGGCCTGACGATCGATCCCGATGTCGCGCTGGCCGGGCATTTCATCTGCCAGACCATCGTCGGTGTCCACGTGAGCTGACGCCGGTGCGCGACCCCGGGCACCGATGCGGAGAATCGGGCGACGTTGGAGACCGTCAGGCGTCGGTGTCCGGCGCCAGCCATCCCTTGTCGGACGCGATCCGCGCCGCCTCGGCCCGATTGCGGGCCCCGGTCTTCTGGATCGCGGCGGAAAGGTGGTTGCGGACCGTCCCCTCCGACAGGCCGAGCCGGCCGGCGATGTCGGCCACGGTGCCATTGGTCGCCGACAGCGCCAGCACCTCGCGCTCCCGCTCGGACAGCGGGTTGGCGCCCTCGCTGAGCGCGGCCAGCGCGAGCGCCGGATCCACGACCCGCTGGCCGCGCGCCACCCGGCGCACCGCATCGGCGAGGTCCGCCGCCGGTGCGTCCTTGAGCAGGAACCCGGACGCGCCGGCCTCCATCGCGCGCCGCAGGTAGCCGGGTCGGCCGAACGTCGTCAGCATCACCACCCGGCAACCGGGCACGGCCGCGCGCAGCTGGGCCGCGGCGGACAGGCCGTCGATGCCGGGCAGCTCGATGTCGAGCAGCGCCACGTCGGGCCGGGCCGCGAGGGCGGCCGGCACGATCTCGTCGCCGCGACCCACCTCGGCCACCACCTCGAGGTCGCGCTCCATCGCGAGCAGCGCGGCCAGGGCGCCCCGGACCATCGCCTGGTCCTCGGCCAGCAGGATCCGGGTCACCCGGGCGCCTCGGCCGCAAGCCCGCCCGTACCAGGTGCCGGCACGGCGACCAGCAGCCGGAAGCCGCGATCGGGCATTGGCCCGGCCTCGACGCGGCCACCCAGCCTGGCGGCCCGCTCCCGCAGCCCGGCCAGGCCGACGCCGGCCCGCTCGCCAGGCGTCTCCTCGTGTGCCGCCGGCCCGCGCCCGTCGTCCACCACCTCCACCGCGCGCGAGGCGCCGTCGCTGATGACCCGGATCCGCGCCGTGGTGGCCTCGCTGTGCCGGAGCACGTTCGTCACCCCCTCGCGGACCGCCCAGCCGAGCACGGCGTCGACCTGACGGGGCAACCCCTCGGGCGCGGGCTCGACCTCCCCGGTGATCCCGGCAGCGGCGAGGGCTGCCCGGGCACCGGCCAGCTCGATGGCCAGCGACGGCTCGCGGTAGCCGCTCACCGTCTCGCGAACCGAGGCGAGCGCTTCGCGGGACACGCGCTCGACATCGGCGATCTCCGCCTCGGCCCGGGCCGGGTCATCGGGGAGCAGCCGCCGGGCGAGCTCGCTCTTGAGCGTGATCACCGACAGGCTGTGGCCCAGCGTGTCGTGCAGGTCGCGGGCGATCCGGGCCCGCTCCTCGGCGACCGCAAGGTCCGCGAGATCTCGGCGTGCAGCCTGGAGCTCGCGGTTGGCGCGACCGAAGGCCGAGAGCGCGAACAGCGTGAGGCTGATCGTGCCCACCGTGACCCCGACATCGAGCCCGGCACCCGGGTCCGACGCGGCGTACCCGGTGGACAGCATGGCCGCCAGCGAGACGAGGCCCATCGCGGCCAGCGCCCGCCGTTCCGGCGCGATCCGGGCCGCGCTGACGCCGGCATAGAAGAACAGGGCCCCGGCGTCACCAACCCCCATGCCCACCTCGGCCACGACGGCGATCACGGTGATGGCCGCGACGGCGAGGGACAGCCACGAGCTCCGGATCCCCGGCCCGAACCGGTACCGGCTGAACAACGCCGCCAGTACGACCAGGAAGATCGACCAGCCCACGAGCAGCAGGATCAGCGCCGCCGGACCGGGCGCGTGCGTCAGGACCGACAGCAGCGGATAGAAGGTGAAGAAGGCGGTGGCCGCGAGGAACGGCAGGCGCAGCCCGGGCCGATCGATCACCCGTCCCAGCGGCGCGTCCTCGGACCGGGGCCCGGCAGCGTCCGCGTCGTCCGGCGTGATCGCGCCCGGGCTGCGCATCGAGGTCAGGCTCGCCCCGACCGCTCGTCGGCGAGGTACCGCCACGTGGCGAGCGCGCCCAGCACGAGCGCCCACGCGCCGAGGACCAGGACGTCGACGCCATCGGGCGTGTGGCCGGCCGCGAGCGCCCGGCCGAGGCTTGCGAGGTGGGACGAGGGCAGCACGTGGCCAATCGTAGCGAGCGCGTCAGGGAACGCATCGAGCGGGGCGAACAGCCCGCCCAGGATCGCGAGGCTGAAGTAGCTGAGCACCATGCCGCCCTGGGCACTGTCCGCGTCGAGCAGGTAGCCGATCAGCAGGCCGAGCGCCGCGAACGGGAGCGAGCCGAGCGCGAGCGCCGCGATCACGAACAGCATCGTGCCATCGCCGAGCTGGACGTGGTTCACGACGACGCCGGCCAGCATGACCAGGAACAGGGCCGGGACGGTCAGGACGACGGCCGACACGACCTTGGCAACGACGTACGCCCGTCCTGACAACGGCGTGACCCGGAGCTGGCGGGCCCAGCCCTGGCGACGCTCGATGGCGATCGGTGCCGCCTGGCTCATGGCCGCGCCCATGGCCCCGTACGCGGCCATCGAGACCAGGAAGTAGACGGGCCAGGCAAGGCCATCGATCGGGTCGCTGCCGACGTCCGGCAGGATCGCCGTGTACAGCACATACAGGATCACCGGGAAGGCGATGGTGAACACCAGGTACCGGCGGTTCCGGAGCGAGCGACGAACCTCGAGGCGCAGGTAGGCGAGGAACGGGGAGGCAGCGAGGCCGGGGATGGCCAGGGCACGAGACGCAAGCATGGGTCGGATCTCCGTTGGGGTTGTTGGGTCAGGCGGCGGCCGACGCGTCGGTCACGCCGCCGGTCAGGGCCAGGAAGGCGGCGTCGAGATCGGCGCCGGTGACCTCCAGGTGGCGGAAGGCGACGTTCGATGCCACGAGGGCGCGAACCGTCTCGTCGGCATCGCCCGTCAGGAGCGACACGGTCTCTCCGTGCCGTTCGGCCGAGATCACCCCGGGCAGGGACCGAAGCAGATGATCGTCGCCGGCGTCGGTGGCCCCCCAGGCGAAACGGACGTTGCGCTCGGCGACGCTGCCCTTGAGCGCGGCCGGTGATCCGTCGGCGACCACGCGGCCGCGGTCGAGGACCACGATCCGGTCCGCCACCTGGTCCGCCTCGTCGAGATAGTGGGTCGCGAACAGCACGGTCCGGCCCTCGGCCGCGAACCGGCGCATGTCGGCCCAGAACGCGCGCCGGCTCTCGACGTCCATGGCGACGGTGGGCTCGTCGAGGAACACCAGGTCCGGGTCACCGGCGATCGCGAGCGCGAACCGGACCCGCTGGGTCTCACCGCCCGACAGGGTGTCTGCCCGGCGCCCGGCGAGCTCGATCAGGCCGGCGCGCTCGAGGACGGCGTCACGCGGCAGCGGCGCCGGGTACAGGCCCCGCGCGAGGTCGACCAGCTCGACCACGCGCGCGCCAACCGGCAGCGTCGCGGACTGGAGCATCGCGCCCACCCGGCCCGATCGCACCGCGTCGCGCGGTTCCAGGTCGAGGACCCGGGCCGTGCCGCCGGTCGGCTCGAGCAGCCCCAGCATCACGCCGATCGCCGTCGACTTGCCGGCACCGTTGGGTCCGAGGAGCGCGATCGTCTCGCCGATCCCGACCCCGAACCGGGCGTCGTCGAGCGCGAGGGTCGTGCCGAACCGGCGGGAGACGCCGTCGAACTCGACGGCCTGAAGGTGAGTCATGGGGAGGGACCTCTGGGACGCGGATGGAGTCATGCCCCGAGCATCGGCCCGATCCGGTCCCGCGCGAAGTCACGTGCGTCGGGATCGCTCCATGACACCCGTCATGCGGTCCGCCGGGGTCGGCGAGGGTCGGCGCTACCCGAAGATCCGGGCGAGCTCGTACGGCGCGGTCGTCTCCAGCTGGTCGTAGCGGCAGTCGGCCGGCGCCTTGTCCGGTCGCCAGCGCCGGAACGTCGTCGCGTGCCGGAAGCGGTCGCCCTGGAGGTGGTCGTAGGCGACCTCGACCACGCGCTCCGCGCGCAGCGGCTCCCACGACAGGTCCTTGCCCCGGTTCCAGCGCGACGTCGCACCCGGCAGCCGCTGGCCGGAGGCGTCGGCCGCGCCCGCGGCCGCCCACTCGGCCCACTCGCCCCAGGGGTGGCCGTCGAGCGCACCCTCGCGCAGCGGTGCCAGCTCGTCGACCAGGGCGGCCCGCCGGTCCCAGGTGAACGATGACGTGATCCCCACGTGGTGGAGCGTCCCGGCATCGTCGAACAGGCCAAGGAGCAGCGACCCGACGTGCGTCCCCGGTCCGTTCTTGTGCCACCGGAACCCGGCCACGACGCAGTCCGCGGTCCGCTCGTGCTTGATCTTGAACATCGCCCGCTTGCCGGGCAGGTACGCGCCGTCCAGCCGCTTGGCCACGACGCCGTCCAGCCCGGCGCCCTCGAACCGGTCGAACCAGTCCGCGGCCAGCGCGCGATCGCGGGTCGCCGGCGTGAGGTGGATCGGCGGGACGGCGTCGCCCAGCACCCCCTCCAATCGCGCCCGCCGCTCCTCCTGGGGGACGGCGCGCAGGTCGTCGTCACGCAGCGCGAGCAGGTCCCACGCCACGAACGATGCCGGTGCCTCTGCCGCGAGCATCCGCACCCGGGATTCGGCGGGGTGGATCCGCAGCAGGAGGGCGCCGAAGTCGAGCGCGCCGCCGCGCGCGATGACGACCTCCCCATCGAGCACGCACCGCTCGGGCAGCTGGGCGAGGAACGGCTCGGCGAGCTCCGGGAAGTAGCGGTCGAGCGGCTTGAGGTCCCGGCTCTGCGTGTACACCTCGTCGCCGTCCCGGAACACGATCGCCCGGAACCCGTCCCACTTGGGCTCGTACAGCCAGCCGTCGCCGTCGGGCAGGTCGGAGGTCGCCTTGGCGAGCATCGGCTCGAGGGGCGGCGAGAACGGCAGGGACATGCGGGCACGATACCGCGGCCGGCCGCCCCGCATGGGGGATTGCGGGTTTCCACGGAACGACGC
>CAVVNQ010000017.1:0-47280 GCA_963749705.1 uncultured Chloroflexia bacterium
TCAGTCGATCGTGTCGCCCGGTGCCCAGGCGTGGATCGTGGCATCCAGCCCGCGGGCACGCACCGCGGTCTCGAGCTGTGCAGGCGTCCCGGCGAGAAGCGGGAACGTGCCCCAGTGGATCGGCAGCACATGGCGCACGCCCAGCAGCTCGACGGCGAGCGCCGCCGCCTCCGGGTCCATCGTGAAATGGCCGCCGATGGGCAGCATCGCGAGGTCAGGTGCGTAGAGGTCGCGGATGAGGGCCATGTCCCCGAACACCGCGGTGTCCCCCGCGTGGTAGATCCGGACTTTCCGGTCCGGCCCCATGGTGGTCGGGTGCACCAGCGCGACATGTCAATCAGCCGACATCGCGCCATGACACATGCACGGATAGCCGCGAAAGGGCCGAATAGGGTACTTGACCTAGGACCTTTGGGGGTACACCATCCCGCAACGCACTGGCGAGCGACGGGGGTCCGACGCCTGGGCGGGTGATAGATCCCGGGCGCAGCGGGAGGCCCGGGAGCCGATCGCCGGGGGAGCAGGGAGAGCTCCGTGCGGGTGCACCGCAGACCCTCGTCCCAATGGTGCTCGACGCGGCCGTCTAGTCTGCCGGCCGCTTCGAAGAGACGCGCACCCGGGGGATGCTGCCTGAGCGTCAGCATCGCCATGAACGCCCAGCCGGATCAGGGTGTCCGGCCGGCGGCGCTCGCCTGCTCATCGATCGGTCACTCCGGGAATCGACGAGCCCGGCAACCCCCTGACCAGCCCCTGATCCCGCATGCCGACAGGGGACCGCGCCGGGGTGACGCGATGGAGGATCTGCGCATAAGCCTTGTCGAGACACCGGTCGCCGGCAGGCGACGATCGGACCACTCCTCTCCGGAGGTCCGAGAGGGCCGGAAGCTGCACGGCGATCGGTAGACGGGTCCGCCCGTAGGGCATCGGCCAATCACAACCGAACTGCAGCTCGGGGCAACGTTCGAAAGGACATAACGGATGATCTACGCAAAGAAGACCGGGCGTCACGTGCAGGAGGGACGGCTGCGCTTTACCGTTGCCGCCGTAGTGGCGACCACGGCCATCATTCTTGGCTACGGCCTGGCGATGGCGACCCCATCAACCTTCCTTGAGCTCGACGGCAACGTGATCAAGGATGGGGGGGGAACGGTCGATTGGGCCAACAGCGGCACCCTCACCACGACCGGTGGGACATACAGCCGTGCTGGCTCCGGCGGCATCTTCGATGGCGGCCAGTTCAACGGCAACACAACGCCGCCCACCGCGCCCTCGAAGACGGCCGGAGCCATCGCTGATGGCACGATCGCCGACGCCGCATTCAAGGTGGATCCGCTCTCGGTTGACGTGACTTCCTGCGGCACCGGCGATCCCACGGTGTACACAGGGGCCGGCAGCGAGACGAACGGCGACCTGCTGTCCTCGGATACGTTCGGCACCGGCTCGACCCCGAACAAGGACGACCTGTCCAACGTCTACGCCGTCGCCCACGTGAACGGCGCGACCAACGAGGTCTTCTTCGGCGCCGAGCGCGTCATCAACAACGGCGACAGCCACATCGACTTCGAGTTCCTGCAGTCGGTCGTGACGATCCCGGATGCCTGTTCCGGTTCGTTCAGCGGTCACCGGACGCAGGGCGACTTCCTGCTGTCGGTGGACTTCACCAACGGCGGAACGCTTGGCGGCACGACGCTCTACAAGTGGATTTGCGATGCCTCAGAGAACGTGGCCCATGATGGCGACGTCTGCGACCCGGCCCTCCATGGCAAGAGCGCTCCGCACTACATGGAGAAAGGCAGCACGGCGATCACCATCACCGTCAACGGAACCGGCAACATCGGGTGTGGCGGCTGGGTATGCCGCAACCCCGACGGGACGCCGACAACCACGATCGCCCAGAACGAGCTGATGGAAGGCGGCATCGACCTCGCCCAGCTGGGGTTCAACGGCTGCGTCAGCACGTTCCTGCCGCATACACGGTCCTCGCAGTCCTTCACGGCGACGCTCAAGGACTTCGAGATCATTCCCTTCAACACCTGCAAGACGCCGTCGATCGCGACCCAGGTGAAGAAGGTCAGCGATGACTCCAACGTCAGCGCACCGATCCAGACCGGCGTCGCGGTGTATGACACCGCCACGCTGAGCAACGCGACCCCCGATGCCGGCGGGACCGTCACCTATCGCCTCTATACCGACAGCTCCTGCACGACGCTGTCGACGAACCCGACCCTGGGTGCAACGGCTGCGGCGGGTGCAACGGTCACCGTGACGAATGGCGTCGTTCCGCCATCCAGCAGCGTCGGAGCCACCGGCTCCGTTTCCTTCACCAATGGCGGTACCTGGTATTTCCAGGCGACCTACAGCGGCGACGCGCGCAATCAGGTTCCGGCGGGCGGGAAGAAGAGCCCCTGCACGTCCGAAACGGTCGTCGTCAAGAACAATCCCACCGTGGCCACGATCATCGTGCCCTCCGGCCCGGTGAGCATCGGGACGGACGCCCACGACACCGCCCAGATCAGCGGTGCGACCGCCAACGCCGGCGGCACGATCAGCTACACCCTGTACAGCAACGATGACTGCACGGGGATCCTCGCGGACCTGACGCCCGTGAACAACACGGTCGTCAACGGTGCCGCGCCGGACTCGAAGGCCTACACCTTCAACAACGCCGGGACGTTCTACTTCTACGCTGTCTACAGCGGCGACGCGAACAACACCGGCCCGGTCAACAGCGGCTGCGCCGCGGAGCCGTTCACGGTCAATCCGAACACGCCGAGCGTGGCCACGATCATCGTGCCCTCCGGCCCGGTGAGCATCGGGACGGACGCCCACGACACCGCCCAGATCAGCGGTGCGACCGCCAACGCCGGCGGCACGATCAGCTACACCCTGTACAGCAACGATGACTGCACGGGGATCCTCGCGGACCTGACGCCCGTGAACAACACGGTCGTCAACGGTGCCGCGCCGGACTCGAAGGCCTACACCTTCAACAACGCCGGGACGTTCTACTTCTACGCTGTCTACAGCGGCGACGCGAACAACACCGGCCCCGTCAACAGCGGCTGCGCCGCGGAGCCGTTCACGGTCAATCCGAACACGCCGAGCGTGGCCACGATCATCGTGCCCTCCGGCCCGGTGAGCATCGGGACGGACGCCCACGACACCGCCCAGATCAGCGGTGCGACCGCCAACGCCGGCGGCACGATCAGCTACACCCTGTACAGCAACGATGACTGCACGGGGATCCTCGCGGACCTGACGCCCGTGAACAACACGGTCGTCAACGGTGCCGCGCCGGACTCGAAGGCCTACACCTTCAACAACGCCGGGACGTTCTACTTCTACGCTGTCTACAGCGGCGACGCGAACAACACCGGCCCCGTCAACAGCGGCTGCGCCGCGGAGCCGTTCACGGTCAATCCGAACACGCCGGCACCGCACAGCACGCCCCTCGTCCAGATCAAGGACACGTTCACGGTCGACGGCTTCACCGCCGATGCCACGGGCAACGTCCTGGTCGGGCTCTATACGAGCAGTGATTGCACGACGGGTCAGGTCGGCTCGAATGCATCGTTCCCGGTCAGCGCGGCCGTGGGCGGCGTGCTGACAGACTCAACCACGTTCGTGGGTGTGACCGCCGGCACGTACTACTTCAAGATCAGCTACGCCGGCGATTCCAACAACACGGGCTTCAGCTCGTGCGCCGAGGACGTGGGGGTGACGATCACGTCGCTACCCTGATTGATCCCGTCCCGGGTTGACCCAGCCCAGAAAAACGCGGTTCGGCCGGCATCCCCTGGGGTGCCGGCCGTCCCATATGCTGCCCAGACGTCGGAGCGCTACTGGACCTCGAAGGAGCAGCTCGCCACCTGCGTGAACCCATGGTGCCGGGACTTCTGGAAGACCACCGAGCTGGTTCCGCTCGCGTATGAGTGCCAGGTAACCGAGGTCGTTCCGCCTGCGTCCGCCTGAAGGTTCCAGCTCGTCGTCCCCATCGAGTCACTGATCAGGACGTTGACCACCGTGTTGGCACCGAGGTCCTTGCCAACCAGCGTGTAGTCGGCGCCGACGGCGACGGGATCGGGGGTCACCGAACATGAACCCGTCGCGCCGGTTGTTTGATGACCGCCTCCGCCCTTCGCCGCGAACGCCGTTCCTGCGACGAGCGCGACCACGAGACCGGCGACGAGAGCCGCCTCGAAGATGGCAAGGGCCGTATGCGTTGCCGCGCGCTTCAGGTAGTACACGTCGTTACCTCGATCAGACAGGTTTCGTGCCGGGTTTCGCGGACTGGTGCCGCTTGCTCCCGCGGTTGCTCGGTGATTGATCCTCGGCCGTCGTGCCGCCCCTGCCCGCGCGCCAGGCGGGCATGGTCCGGATTGGCAATGCAACCCTAGTCGGCCTGACCCGGGGACCCAATGGTCGGTTGGTTCCAGCGACTCGGTACGACCGGACCACTGGACTGCACCCAACCCACCTTCACTGGGGACCCCGCGCCCGCCCGGTGCCGATCCGCACCGGCACCAGGGGCCGAGATACTCAGCGTGAACCGGGACGACCGGGCCGGCAGACTCCGTTAGACGCCACGCGGTTCGATGGCTTCCCAGCGTAGCCCAGCTGGCGATGCGGCGTCTCGATCGAAGCCAGTAGCGTCGCCGTCGCCCCAGTCAGTCGATCGTGTCGCCCGGTGCCCAGGCGTGGATCGTGGCATCCAGCCCGCGGGCACGCACCGCGGTCTCGAGCTGTGCAGGCGTCCCGGCGAGAAGCGGGAACGTGCCCCAGTGGATCGGCAGCACATGGCGCACGCCCAGCAGCTCGACGGCGAGCGCCGCCGCCTCCGGGTCCATCGTGAAATGGCCGCCGATGGGCAGCATCGCGAGGTCAGGTGCGTAGAGGTCGCGGATGAGGGCCATGTCCCCGAACACCGCGGTGTCCCCGGCGTGGTAGATCCGGAAGCCGTTCTCGAGCTCGACCACGAAGCCGGCCGGCTCGCCGAGATACAGCGGCACCCCGCCATCCGGGTTCCAGTCGCCCGCGGAGTGCTCGGCCGGGACCATGGTCACCTTCAGCCCTGCAGCCTCGTACGTGCCGCCCTTGTTCATGCCGGTGACCTGGTCGCCGCCGCCGGGCAGGCGTCGCGCGAGCCACAGGCTCATCTCGTGGATGCACGGCCAGGCAGGTCGCAGCCGGCTGGCGATCGCGACCGCGTCGCCCATGTGGTCGCCGTGACCGTGGGTGACCAGGAGCAGGTCGCAGGCGGTCACCGCGTCGGCCGCCTTGGGGCTCTTCGGGTTGCCGAACCAGGGGTCGAACAGGATGGTCCTGCCGCCCGGCGACCGGACCTCCACGCATGCGTGGCCATACCAGGTGAACGTGGTGTCGCGACCGATCGCCATCTGAGACCTCCTGCTGCCGGGCGAGCTGCGGATCGGGGATTGGGTGCCATTATCCGCCGCTGTCCGCCCGGGCCCTCGGCGGCCGGCGGCATACACTCGTGCCGTGCCCGCCGAGCAGATCGCCTCCAACCTCGCGCTGATCAACTGGACGGTCCTGACCGGCCTGGCGGTCGGCTCGTTCGCCGTGGTCGTGCTGGCACGCATCGCGACCGCGGCGACGCGCGGGTACCTGGGGTTCACGGCCCTGTGCGCCGCGGCCTTCGGGATCCTGGCCTGGCTGTCCGACACGGGCCTGCCCCCGCTCGCATCCGGCTCCCCGGTCACCGTCGACGCCGCGTTCGACCTGCCGCGGCGGGTCGCGCTGGTGCTGTTCATCGTCCTCGCGATCGTCACGATGCTCGCCATCGCTCGTCGCCAGCGAGCGATCCTGCCGGGCATGGCGGGCTTCGCGGCCGGCGTCGCAACGCTCGTGCTCGGCGCGCTGACGTGGGGCGGGGACCTGGCCGGCGCGATCCCGCTCGCCATCCAGCTGCTCGTCCTCGCCATGGCGACCGGCGGCGTGTTCGCGGCGATGATCCTGGGCCACTGGTACCTGGTGACGCCCAAGCTGCCGGAGGCGCCGCTGGTGCTGGTCGCGCGCCGGCTGCTGTGGATCGTCGGGATCCAGGTGCTGCTGTTCGTCGGCTGGGTCGGCTTCGGCGCCGGGCCGGGAGCCGGCGGGGCGGCCGGCGGCGCGGGTCCGTTCGGGGCGCTCGGCGGGCCGTGGGCGCTGTTCGTGTGGCTGCGGCTGATCGTCGGCCTGATCTTCCCGCTGGTCGTGTCGTGGGCGGCGGTCCAGACCGCGAGGTCGCGCTCGATGGAATCGGCGACGGGGCTCTTGTACATCGATGTCGGCGCGATCGCGTCCGGGACCATCCTGGCCGCCGGCCTGTACTTCGGCGCGGGGCTGCTGGTGTGACAGGGATCCTGTGATGAACGCGCTGCCCCCTTTGCGGATCCGGGTCCGGCTGTTCGCGATGCAGCGCGAGACCGCGGGGATGCGCGAGCTTCGCCTCGAGGTACCCATGGGCTCGACGATCGACGACGCGTGGTCTGCCGTGGTCGAGACGGTGCCCGCGCTCGCTCCGGGTCGCTCCTCGTTACGGTTCGCGCGCAACGGCAGCTATGAGGACCCCGACACGCTGCTCGCGGACGGCGACGAGATCGCGTGCATCCCGCCGGTCAGTGGCGGCGCCGAGGCGGCGTCCGACGAGGACCCCCGGATCCGGGTGCTCGAGATCCAGGCGGACCCGTTTGCGCCCGACCTCGCGACCACGCTCGCCGCCCGCCTCGCAACCCCCGCCGACGGCGGGATCGTGACATTCATCGGCCGGACGCGGGTGACGCCGGGAACGCCGGCACCGGGACAGGAGGCCGAGGCGGCCCGCCACGCCGGCCGGGTGGTCGAGGCGCTCGAGTACGAGGCGTTCGAGCCGATGGCGATCTCGGTGCTCGACGACATCGCCGCCGAGATCGAGACGCGATGGGGCGTCCGGCGGCTCGCGATCGTCCACCGGACAGGACCGGTTCCGCTGGGCGAGCCGTCGATCCTGGTGATCGCCGCCGCGCCGCACCGGGACGCGGCGTTTGCGGCCGCCCGATACGCGATCGACGAGACCAAGGCCCGGGCCCCGATCTGGAAGGCGGAGCGCTTCGAGGACGGCCACGTGTGGATCGGCCACCCGGCCCGGACCGCCGCCCAGGATGCCGGCTCGTCGGCGCCGAGCGACGACGATGACCTCGCCGGCGGCGCGTAGCACCCCGCGCGGCCGCCATACTGCACCCATGGACGTGCTGGGAGCGACCGGGGACCTCGAGGCCCTGCGGGATCGGGCCACCGCACTGGCATCCGCGTGGGGCGCGACGGCCGCCACGATGACCACCATCGGCCAGCAGCGCGCCGTCCTCCGGCTGTTCGGCGTGGCCGGGATCGATCGGGCCGGCCGCCCGCTGGCGCCCGAGGTCGTGGATCGCTACATCTCCGCGGACCCCGCCCGCCTCGCCGGGGGGATCGCGCTCCCGTTCGCGATGGCGATGGCCGAGTACGACCTGCGGCCGTTCGAGCTCGCCCTCGAGGTCGCGGCGGGCAACGTCGACCTCGGGCTCGAGGCGGAGCTGCTCGCCGAGCCCGACCGCCGGGCGGTGGCGATCGCCGACGCGACGCGCCTGGCGCACGCCGCGCTCGATCGGATCGATGCGAACCGGGTCGCGCGGCGCGAGCTGCTGACGCTGCTCGGGGATCCGCCTCGTCCGTGGATCGGCACGGCGCTCCTGGAGCCCGCGATCGTGGACGCGCTCGAGGAGGCCGGTGTCGCGATCGACGTCGGCCTGGAGCTGTTGCGCGTCGACGTGCCCCCCAATCGAGAGCTGTCCGACCGTGGCACGCGGCTGGGGGCCGAGGTCGAGCCCTGGCGCGCCGCACCGACCTCGCGCGGTGGCCTGTCCGCCTTCGACCCGGTCGGCCTGCCGATCCCTACCGGATCGCAGCGCGCGCTGGGCGTCCTGCGCCGGTTCGCCGACGAGGCCGGCGCGCGCCGGCGCGGCTATGTCCGGCTGGTCACCGACGCCCCGGCGCTCGCGGCTCCCGACCAGGCGGTCGTCGCCGCGTTCGAGCGGATCGACATCGTGGTCGCAGATCCGATGCGCGAGATCGTGACCGGCCGGGTGGACCCGGATCGCGCGATCGCCGATCACGTGTTCGCACACCGCCTGCTGGCCAGGGCCGACACGCGGGTGCTGATCCCGGCGGGCCCACTGGTGGTGGCGCCGGATCTCGCGAGCGGCATCCCGTCCAATGCCGCGACACGCTCCGGGCGGGCGCTCGCGCTCCAGCTCGTGGCCATCGCCCTGGCGCGGCGCGACGGCATTCCGGCGGCCTCGATCTCGGCGGGCGCGCTGCCCGACTGGATCGTCGAGGAGCCCGACGCGCCGGCGCGGGCGGCGGCCGAGCTCGCGCTTCGCCGCGCGCTGCTGCCCGAGCATCCGCTGGCGCTCATCGAGCCCGCGCTGCGCGACGATGCGGCCATCACCTGGCACGCGATCGTCGCCGCGCTGATGCCCGACGCCGGCGAGGTCGAGGTGATCCTGTGCCGCCCGGGCCCGGCCCTCGCCGCGGATGCGCGACTGACCCGGGCCGCCGCCGCGGTTGCGCGAAGCCTGGGCCGCTCGCGGGCGGTGCCCGTTCTCGGCGGCATCTCGGTCGAGCACGCGGACGCCGTCGTTCGGGCCGCGGCGTCGACGCTGTCCGCGCTCGAGGAACGCGGCTGGCGCTCGATCGTGGATCAGCCGCTGGGAATCGACGGGGCGCGCCTTACCGGGGACGCGGTCGTCGAGCGCACCGAGCGGTTCGACCCGCTGGCGGTCCTCGAGCGTGGGGCGCCGGTCTGAGGTCGCGCACGGTCGGGGCAGCCTGAGCCGCCCTGGATCTCGGGTCAGAGACGGGTCAGCTCGTCGGGCTCGTCATCGGCGACCAGGCGCTCGCAGGTCGGGCAGTGCCAGCGTGCCTCGAGCGGCGTGCCGCACACGTCGTGGCGCAACGGCTCCCCGACACCGCCGCGCCGAACGCCCCAGTCGGCCAGCAGGTGGAGCGCACCGGCGAGCTCGCGCCCGTCGGCGGTGAGGGCGTACTCCATCCGCAGCGGGCGCCGGGTGTACGGCGTCGCCACCAGGATCCCGCCACGCTCGAGCCGGCGAAGCCGGTCGGCGAGGATGTTGGGCGCGATCCCGGTCATCGCCTCGCCCAGCTCCCCGAACCGGCGCGGGCCGGTCAGCAGCGCCTCGACGAGCAGCAGGCTCCAGCGGTCGCCGACGCGGTCGAGCGCGGCGGCGAGGGCGGTCGGCGGGGCGGTCGGGGAAGTCAGCTGCGGCATGTCGATCCAAATGGTAGGCGAGGGCCTTGCGTCGCCGGCGGGCGGGTAGTAGATTGCAGATTGCAAGTTACAACACCGCAGCGGCGAACCCGTTCGATCGTGGTCGCGCCACCACACCCAGAGGAAGACGCCTTCATGTCCGTGCTCAGCGAGCTCCAGGAGTCCGTCGCCGCCGTCGCCGGCGCCGTCGGTCCGTCCGTCGTCGGGATCGGCTCCCGCCTCCGTGGCTCCGGTGTCGTCGTCGCCGACGGCCGGGTGCTCACCAATGCCCACAACCTGCGCGGCGCCGAGGTGACCGTCCGGTTCGCCGATGGCCGCGCGGAACGCGGCTCCGTGAAGGGCGTCGACTGGGACGGCGACCTGGCCGTGGTCGAGGTCGACACCACCGGCGCCCCGGCCATCGCCTGGTCGGCGGGCAGCGCCACGATCGGCTCCGCGGTGTTCGCGGCTGCCGCCACGCCGAGCGGCGGGCCGCGCGTGTCGTTCGGGTTCGTGTCGTCGGTGGCTCGCGCCTTCCGCGGACCGGGCGGGCGACGCATCTCGGGCTCGGTGGAGCACACCGCGCCGCTGGCGCCGGGATCGTCCGGCAGCCCGCTGCTCGATGCGGACGGTGCGCTCGCCGGGCTGAACACGAACCGCGTCGGCGAGGGGTTCTACCTCGCGCTGCCCGCGGACGCGGCGTTCCGGGCCCGGGTCGACGCGCTCGCCCGGGGCGAGAGCATGGACCGGCCGCGGCTGGGCATCGCGGTGGCCCCGGCGCACGTGGCGCGCCGGCTGCGCCGTTCGGTCGGCCTGCCCGAGCGCGAGGGCATCCTCGTCCGGGGCGTCGAGGACGGCAGCCCGGCCGAAGCGGCCGGGATCGCGGAGGGCGACCTGCTGGTCGCCGCCGGTGGCACGCCGATCACCGACGTCGATGCGCTCCACGAGCTGCTCCGCGGCGCCACCTTCCCGCTCGAGCTCACCCTCGTGCGCGGTGCCGAGGAGCGGACGGTGACGGTCAACGCGCTGGCCGAGGCCGAGCCCGCACCCGACGCCTGACCCGCGACGCTCGTACCTCACGCCGGCCGGGGATCCACCCCTCGGCCGGCGTTTCGATTCGCGGGCTGTCGCAGCTGGCGTCCGGTCGGCGCACACGCGACCTTCGGCAAGGGTCCGGCGGGTCCGAACGGCCCCCGGGCGGCGGCCGGGGTGCGAGTAGCGTTAGTGGTCACGAACCCGTCCCGAACGCGGGGCCGCGTCTGACGACCTTGCCGCGTCCCGATGGCCGCGTTGCGTGCCGTCGTGCCTCGCGACATTCGAAGAGGAGACCCATGTCCGCCAACTCGCTCCACACGATGGGGCAGCAGCACGACCGCCGCAGCTGGGCGGAGCCGTGGAAGATCAAGATGGTCGAGCCGCTCCGCGTCACGACCCGCGATGAGCGCGAGCGCGCCCTCGTGGACGCGGGCTACAACACGTTCCTGCTCCGATCCGACGACGTCTACATCGACCTGCTGACGGACTCCGGTACGTCAGCGATGAGCGACCGGCAGTGGGCCGGGATGATGCTCGGCGACGAGGCCTACGCGGGCAGCCGGAACTTCTACCACCTCGAGGCGGCCGTCCAGCGCTTCTACGGGTACCGGCACATCCTGCCCACCCACCAGGGCCGCGGCGCGGAGCACCTCGTCAGCCAGACGCTGATCAAGGCCGGCGACCACGTGCCCGGCAACATGTACTTCACGACCACGCGGCTCCACCAGGAGCTGGCCGGGGCCACGTTCCACGACGTGATCATCGACGAGGCGCACTCGCCGCAGTCGCAGCACCCGTTCAAGGGCAACGTCGACCTGGCCAAGGTCGAGGCGCTGATCGCCGAGGTCGGGGCGGACCGGATCCCGTACGTCAGCCTGGCCGGCACCGTCAACATGGCCGGCGGCCAGCCGGTGTCGATGGCCAACCTGCGCGAGCTGCGGGCGCTGTGCGATCGCCACGGCATCCGGATCATGCTCGACGCCACGCGGATGGTCGAGAACTCGCTGTTCATCCAGGAGCGCGAGGACGGCTACGCGGACAAGTCGATCGCCGAGATCCTGCTCGAGTTCTGCTCCTACACCGACGGCGCCTGGATGAGCGCAAAGAAGGACAACTTGGTCAACATCGGCGGCTGGCTGGCCGTCAACGACGGGGACCTGTTCGAGGAGCTGCGCAACCTCGTCATCGTGTACGAGGGCCTGCACACGTACGGCGGGCTGGCCGGGCGCGACATGGAGGCGCTCGCGATCGGCATCGAGGAGGCGGTGCAGGACGAGCATGTCCGGTCGCGCGTGGGCCAGGTCCGCTACCTCGGCGAGCTGCTCCAGGAGTGGGACATCCCGATCGTCGAGCCGATCGGCGGGCATGCCATCTTCCTCGACGCCCGGCGGTTCTACCCGCACCTCGAGCAGGACCAGTTCCCGGCCCAGACGCTGGCCGCGGAGCTGTACCTCAATTCGGGCATCCGGTCGATGGAGCGGGGGATCGCCTCCGCCGGGCGCAACCCGGAGACCGGTGAGAACTATCACCCGAAGCTGGAGCTGACGCGACTCACGATCCCGCGGCGCGTGTACACGCAGGCGCACATGGACGTCGTCGCCGAGTCGGTGAAGGCCTGCTTCGATGCCCGCGACAGCGCCCGTGGCCTCGCGATGGTGTTCGAGCCCAGGTACCTGCGGTTCTTCCAGGCGCGCTTCGAGCCGCTCTGAGCGGCGTCATCGGGCGCCCGGCCTGCCGCGACCCGTCCCCGACCCCGGCGCCGGTCCTGCTGCGACTCACCCGGCGCCGGTCCTGCTGCGACTCACCCGGCGCCGGTCCTGCTGCGACTCACCCGGCGCCGGTCCTGCTGCGACTCACCGGGCGCATCAACGGCGGAGTCAGCCTGGCGGTTCGCAGCCGGATGGACGCCAGATCGGCCTGAAGCCCCTGTCGATGCGCCGGCCTGATGCGCCACGCGAGTCGGGGCGGCGGAGACACGAGATGCGACGCCACCGCATGGACCGGCCGGCGCCGGATGGAGTACGGTCGCGCCGTGAGCCCCACCAGCCCCCTCCTCGTCGAGCGCACTGGCCCTGACGACGCGATCGCGATCCTGACACTCCACCGGCCGGCGGCGCTCAACGCGATCGACGACGCGCTGCTCGATGCGCTGCACGCGGGGCTCGATACCCTCGAGCCGGACCCGACGCTGCGCGGGGTCGTGATCACCGGCGTCGGCGACCGTGCGTTCTCCACCGGGATGGACCTCAAGGAGCGGGCCGGGTTCTCGGACGACGACCTGCGCGCCCAGCGGGCTCGGATCGTGTCGCTGATCGCGCGGATCCACGAGCTGCCGGTGGCGACGATCGCGGCCGTCGAGGGGTTCGCGCTGGCCGGCGGCTTCGAGCTCGCACTGGCCTGCGACCTGATCGTGGCGTCGTCGGCGGCCGTGTTCGGGCTGCCCGAGGTCAAGGTGGGCATCTTTCCGGGCGGCGGCTCGACGCACACGCTCACCTGGCTGGTCGGCCCGGCCCGGGCCCGCGACGTGATCCTGACCGGGCGCCGGCTGTCCGCGGCCGAAGCCGAGGCGTGGGGGATCGTCGCCCGGGTGGTGGCCCCCGGGGAAGCCGGCGCGTCGGCCCTGGTACTGGCGAGGTCCATCGCGGAGGGCGCGCCGCTGGGAATCCGCCAGGCGAAGGCCGCGATCCGCGGCGCGCATCGGGCGCTGGCGGACGGCCTGGCCGAGGAGAACGCGCTGTACGAGGTCGTGCTGGTCTCGCAGGACCGACGCGAAGGGTTCCGGGCGTTTGCGGAGAAGCGCCGGCCGCGGTTCGAGGGTCGATGAGGTGACCGTGATCCCGGACAGGCCCCGCGGGCCGGACTTCGACCGCAACCGCGAGGCGAACCTCGGGCTGGTGCAGGAGCTCCGCGATCGCCTGGAGCAGGTCCGTCGCGGCGGCGGCGAGGAGGCGGTGGCGAAGCATCGGGCCCGGGGAAAGCTGCTCGCGCGCGAGCGCATCGACCTCCTGGTCGACCCCGGCTCTCCGTTCCTCGAGCTGTCGCCGCTGGCGGCCTGGGACATGTACGACGGCGATGCGCCATCGGCCGGGATCGTCACCGGGATCGGGGTCGTCGGCGGGCGCGAGGTCGCCATCGTCGCCAACGACGCCACGGTCAAGGGCGGCACGTACTACCCGATGACGGTCAAGAAGCACCTCCGGCTGCAGGAGGTCGCGGCCGAGAACCGGCTGCCGTGCGTCTACCTCGTCGACAGCGGCGGCGCGTTCCTCCCACTCCAGGCGGACGTGTTCCCCGATCGCGAGCACTTCGGGCGGATCTTCTACAACCAGGCGAACCTGTCGGCAGCCGGGATCGCGCAGATCGCGGTCGTGATGGGCTCGTCGACCGCCGGCGGGGCGTATGTCCCGGCGATGAGCGACGAGACGGTGATCGTCAAGGGCACCGGCACGATCTTCATCGGGGGGCCGCCGCTGGTGAAGGCCGCGACCGGCGAGGAGGTGTCGGCCGAGGACCTGGGGGGCGCGGACGTCCACACCCGCGTCTCCGGCGTCGCGGACCACTTCGCGGACGACGACCCGCATGCCCTCGCGATCGCGCGCCGGATCCTGGCCAACGTGCCGGTTCC
The DNA here is from genome assembly GCA_963749705.1 of uncultured Chloroflexia bacterium. Classification (GTDB taxonomy): domain Bacteria; phylum Chloroflexota; class Limnocylindria; order Limnocylindrales; family CSP1-4; genus CAIXZV01. Next base: position 13,944 of record CAVVNQ010000017.1, read on the forward strand.
GTGGAAGGACGCGCCATGGGACGTGCTGCCGTCGCGCGAGCCGCTGTACGACCCTGCCGACCTGTACGGGATCGTGCCCGCGGACCTGCGCGCCGGCTACGACATCCGGGACGTGATCGCCCGGATCGTCGACGGCTCCGAGCTCGACGAGTTCAAGGCGCGCTACGGGACCACGCTCGTGACCGGGTTCGCGCGGATCATGGGCTACCCGGTCGGGATCGTCGCCAGCAACGGGATCCTGTTCTCCGAGTCGTCGCTCAAGGGCGCCCACTTCATCGAGCTGTGCACGAAGCGGCGGATCCCGCTCGTGTTCCTCCAGAACATCACCGGGTTCATGGTCGGGCGCGAGTACGAGAACCGGGGGCTCGCGCGCGACGGCGCCAAGATGGTGATGGCCGTCGCCAACGCCCGGGTGCCCAGGTTCACGGTCATCGTCGGGGGCTCGTTCGGGGCCGGCAACTACGGGATGTGCGGCCGGGCCTACTCGCCGCGCCAGCTGTGGATGTGGCCGAACGCTCGGATCAGCGTGATGGGCGGCCAGCAGGCGGCGAGCGTGCTGCTCCAGGTCCGGCTCGACAACCTCGCCCGCGAGGGTCGGGACATGACCCACGAGGAGCGCGAGGCATTCTCGGCACCGACGCTCGAGGCATACGAGCGCGAGGGTTCCCCGTACTACTCGACCGCCCGGCTGTGGGACGACGGCGTGATCGACCCGGTCGACACCCGGATGGTGCTGGCGCTGGGGCTGTCCGCCGCGCTCAACGCCCCGATCCCGGAGACGCCGTTCGGCGTCTTCCGGATGTAGCGGTCGAGCGGTTGGGCACGTCCGGCTCCGGGGCGCAGCTGTCCGCCTCCGCGAGCGGGTGGCCCGCGTTTTCGTCGGTTCTGGTCGCGAACCGGGGGGAGATCGCGATGCGCGTGATGCGGACGTGCGCGCGCCTCGGGATCCGGACCATCGCCGTCTACTCCGATGCGGATTCGCGATCGCCGTTCGTCCGGGCGGCGGACACCGCGGTCCGCCTGGGGCCCGGCCCGGCGGCCGAGAGCTACCTCCGGATGGACGCCATTCTCGGGGCGGCGGCGACGACCGGCGCGGAGGCGATCCACCCGGGTTACGGGTTCCTGGCCGAGAACGCCGCGTTTGCCGAGGCGGTCGAGACGGCCGGTCTGGTCTGGGTCGGGCCGCCGGCCGACGCCATGCGCATGCTGGGCGACAAGGCACGGGCCAAGGCGCTGGCAGAGGCGAACGGGGTGCCGGTGCTGCCGGGATACCACGGCGAGGCGGCATCGGACGAGGAGCTGGCGGCACGGGCGGCCGGGATCGGGTTCCCGCTGCTGGTCAAGGCGAGCGCCGGGGGCGGCGGGCGCGGGATGCGCGCGGTGCGGTCCGTGGATGCGCTGCCGGAGGCGCTGGCCGGTGCGCGTCGCGAGGCGGCGGCCGCGTTCGGGGATGACCGGTTGCTGCTGGAGCGGTACCTCGAGCTTCCCCGGCACGTCGAGGTCCAGGTGCTGGGCGATGCCCACGGCACGCTCGTCCACCTCGGCGAGCGCGAGTGCAGCGTCCAGCGGCGTCACCAGAAGCTGATCGAGGAGTCGCCGTCGCCCGCGGTGTCGGCGGCGCTGCGAGCGGCGATGGGCGAGGCGGCGCTCCGGCTCGCCCGTGCGGCCGGGTACCGGAACGCCGGGACCGTCGAGTTCCTGCTCGACGAATCCGGGGCGTTCTACTTTCTCGAGGTCAATGCGCGGCTCCAGGTGGAGCATCCGGTAACCGAGGCGGTCACCGGCCTCGATCTCGTCGAGCAGCAGCTGCGGGTCGCGGCCGGCGAGCCGCTGGGGTTCTCGCAGGCTGACGTTCGCGTCGACGGTCACGCGATGGAGCTGCGGATCGTGGCCGAGGATGTGGGGGCGGGCTTCCTGCCCGCGACCGGCGTCGTCACGGCGCTCGATCTGCCCGGGGGCGTGCGCGTCGACACGGGGATTGCCGCGGGCTCCGTGATCACGCCCTTCTACGACTCGCTGCTCGCCAAGGTGATCGCCCACGGCTGGGACCGGGACGACACGATCGCCACCCTGCGCGACGCGCTGGACTCGACGCGGATCGAAGGCGTGACCACCAACATCGACCTGCTCGCGGCCGTGCTCGACGAGCCCGCGTTCGCCGCGGGTGACCTCGACACCGGGTTCCTCGATGCGCATCGGGTGGTCGATCGACTGGCGGCGGTGCCGGTCGAGGTGGTTGCGGCGGCCGCGGCGGCTCGATCGCTGGCACCGATGACGGCGGCGGAGGGTCCGGCCGTTGATCGACCCCCGCTACCGATGAGCGTCGCCGCATCGGGCAGTCCGTGGCTGTCGGGCAGTCCGTGGCCATCGGGTAGTCCGTGGCCATCGGGTAGTCCGTGGCTGTCGGGCAGTCCCTGGCTATCGGGTCGTCCCTGGCGGCATGGGCGATCGGGCGAGCGAACCCGGTGGCTCGCCGGGGGACGCGAGCGCGAAGCGCTGACCACGGTCGCCTCCGGTCTCGATGGCGCGACCGTGATCGTCGACGGCCGTGCCATCGAAACCACCTGGCTCGGTGGCGATGCCGGCGAGGGGTGGTCGGTGGAGGTGGCGGGGGACCCGGCGCTCGTTCGGCCGGCGGTCGGAGCTCGCGTCGCGGAGACCGTGACCTGGCGCGGCCGCCGGCATCGCATCGCGCTCGCGCCGCCGCCGTCCGCGGAGACGCTCACGTCCGACGCCGATGCATCGGACGCGCTCGTCGCCCCGATGCACGGCCGGATCGTGCGCATCCACGTCTCGGTGGGCGACCATGTACGCGCAAATGCCCCGCTGCTGGTGCTCGAAGCGATGAAGATGGAGCACGTGATCGCCGCCACGGCCCCGGGCCGCGTCACGCGGTTGCACGTCGGCGTCGGTGACCAGGTGAGCCGCGGCGCGCCGCTGGTCGATCTCGACGCCCTGGAGACCGGCTGACATGGCGCTCCCGTCGCGAGTCACGATCGTCGAGGTCGGTCCGCGGGACGGCCTCCAGAACGAGGCCGAGGAGATCCCCACGGCAGTCAAGGTGGGGTTCGTCGACCGGCTCACGGACGCCGGCCTCCCGGTCATCGAGGCCACCTCGTTCGTGCATCCCCGCGCGGTGCCCCAGCTGGCCGACGCGGACGAGCTGCTGCGGGCGATCCGCCGCGGACCGGGCGTCCGGTATCCGGTCCTCGTCCCGACCCCTCGCGGCCTGGAGCGGGCGCTGGCGGCCGGCGCCGACGAGGTGGCGGTCGTGATCGGTGCCACCGACGCGTTCAACCGGGCGAACCTCAACCGGACCGTCGACGGCGCCCTGGCCGATGCGGCGCTCGTCATCGGCGAGGCACGCTCGGGCGGTGTGCGAACGCGCGGCTACGTGTCGGTCGCGTTCGGCTGCCCATACGAGGGCGCGGTGGCCCCGGCCACTACCGCCTCGGTCGCCGCCCGGCTCATCGACATGGGCTGCGACGAGATCAGCCTCGGGGACACGATCGGCGCGGCCACGCCGGGCGACATCGGCCGGGTCCTCGACGCGGTCCTCCGGATCGTGTCTGCCAGCCGCGTCGGGCTCCACGCCCACGACACGCGGGGCCAGGCCCTGGCCAACGTGTACGCGGCGCTCGAGCGCGGGATCACGATCTTCGACAGCTCGGCCGGCGGTCTGGGCGGCTGTCCGTTCGCGGGGCCCGGCGCGGTGGGCAACCTGGCGACGGAGGATCTCATCTACCTCCTCGACGGGCTGGGCATTGCCCACGGCGCGAGCCTCGAGGGCGTGCTCGCCGCGTCGGCGTTCATCGAGGATGCGGTGGGGCACCCGCTGCGAAGCAGGACGTACCAGGCGGGCGGGCGACCGAGGACGCGTTCGCTGCCGGGAGGCTCGCCCGGATCCGGCACCTGAGGGTCCGGCCCGTCAGGGTCTGGCGCCTCGCCCGCAGGGTCTGCCACTTCGCGCGAGTCGATGGCGGGGGCACCGTTCAGGTCTGGATGCCACGCGGCTGTCCGCCCATGAGCCTGGTGGCCGAACCATCGACCTGGACCCACACGATCGCATCGCCCGGCCAGGGAGTGTGATCCACCGTCAGAGCCGCGATGCCGGCTGATGTCGAGGCGGGGTAGGCGGTCGAGAACGTCCGCGGCACGGTCGCGACGAGGTCGCGCATGGCGGCGCTCGAGCGGAGCAGGAGCAGGCGGCCGATGCGAGGCGGCTCCGGCCGATCGAGCCAGGGCCAGCCTCTCGCCGATGGCAGGGCATCGGCCTTCTGCCCGGCCCACCGGAGCTGGTGCTCGACCGCGTGGATGGCGCTGTGCGCCTCGCCCGCAACGATGTCTCCGGACGCTCGATCCTGCAGCACGACATCGATGACGCCGCGGACCGGCTGGTAGACGGCCACCTCGAGCCGGACGACCCACCGCCGGTGGAGCGCGTCGAGCAACGCTTCGACCATCCGTGCCTGGATATGGTCGCGCACGCGTGGCCCGGTCGTCGGGAACAGGCGGAACGACACGTCGTGACCGAGGCCGGCGGCCGCTGCGACGATGGCCTCGATACTGGCCGATCGGCCGCCTCCCTCGACACGTGCGAGGTGGCTCGGATCCACGCCGACCGCCTGTCCAAGGCGTCGCAGCGACACGTTCTCGTCCTGCCGAACCCGTCTCAGCTCAGCCGCGACCGCCAGTCGGACGGCTCGCTGACGCGCGAGGATCTCTCGCTCGATGCTCGTCGCACCCACCTTCAACTCCCAAGTGCGCCGGCGGGTGTGGTGCGACAGTCAACGACATGACCCTTACCGCGGGCTTACCAGAGCCCGGGCGAGGTCGCAGCCGGGTCCTGCGGTCTGGGGCGCCACGGAATCGGGTTGGCGGCCGAGGCAGGTGGTGGTCGAGGTGGGGATCGTGGCGCCACAGGCTACGAAGACGCTGCGCCTCCCGCGGGCCGCCTCGATTCGTGGCCTCTCAGGCCTCGGGGAGGGCGTGTCCGGAACGGCAGCCCGGAACGGCAGCCCGGAACCGTGGCGCCACTGACCACGAAGACGCCACGCCTCCCGCGGGCGGCCCGGATTCGTGGCGCCACAGGCCACGGCGATCGTGTATCCGGACCGGCAGCCCGAAATCGTGGCGCCACAGACCCCGGAGCCACGGAGTCGTCCGGGACCAAGGAATCGGCCGGGCCGCCCGGGTCGAACGGGCCGCCCAGACCCGCCGGGTCGGCAAGTGCGGCCAGAGCTATGCGGTGCCGACCCCGTCCGGCACGCCCGGCAGCGGTCCGGCCAGCCCGAACGGCGCGCCGGCCTCGCGGATCCGGCCGACCATCGATGCCAGCACGACCGGATCGATCTCCGGTAGCGCGTGGCGCGCGACCAGCTCGTCGGCTCGCACACGCGCCCGCGCGAAGGCGTCGAGGCCACCCGCATCCAGCCAGGCTCGCCGCGAGTCGCGGTCGATCACCTTCGACGGCAGGAACTGCTCGCCACGGAACAGCCGCCGGGTGTCCTCGAGCTCGAGGAACCGGCCCTCGGGTCCCGCGGCCGCGAACAGACCGGTCGCCAGCGTCTCGGTCGGCGTCCCGATGCCCCGCAGCAGGCGCTGGACCATCCCGATGGCGTCGGCGTCGATCACCAGCTTCTCGGCGCTCTGGGCGAGCAGGAAGTCGAGCATCCCGGCGCCGCTGATCATGTCGATGCCGGCCAGGCCGCCGACCAGGGCCGTCATCCCCGTCTCGAGCCCGGCCTGCGCGTCGATGACCTTGGAGTCCGTCGCACCCAGGTACCCGTGCGTCGGCAGGCCCAACGAATGACCGACCGCCGCATTGCCCGCGTTGATCAGCCCGGTCTCGATGGCGCCCATCGGCGTCGATCCGCTGCGCATGTCGACGATGGTCGGCGCGCCGCCCCACACGATGGGAGCGCCGGGCTCGGCCAGCTGGTGCAGGACGACGCCCGCCAGCAATTCGGCGGCATGCTGGACGATCGACCCGATGAGGGTGACCGGCGACGCCACACCGGCGAGGGGCATCGAGATCAGCTCGGCCGGGACGTGCGCCCGGGCCAGGTCCATCACGTTCCGGCACGCGAACTCGGACCAGGTGAGCGGCGGGGACGGGCAGACGTCGAACACCGCCCGCGGCTTGGCGGCCAGCGCCTCGCGACCGCCGGCGTCGAGCGCCAGGAGGTCCAGCATCACGCCGGCTCCCCGCGGCGTGAACGCCCCGGTGACCACCGGCTTCGACGAATGCAGCAGCACCACGAACAGCCGGTACACGTCCCCGATCTCGGTCGGCGCGTCGTGGCACACGATCGCGGTGGACACCGCGTCGTACGCCGGCAACGCGTCGGCGACCCGGATCAGGCGCGCCAGGTCGGCGGCCATCGACTGACGGGTGTCGAGCGTCTCGGGATCCAGCACGGCGACCCCGGATGACCCGGGGTCGAAGTGGACGATGCCCTGCCCGTAGCGGACCGCCGGACGGCCGGCACGATCGAACAGGTCGAACGACTGCGGGAACCGTGTCGAGGGCGCGCCGGACCATCGCCTCCGGGATGGCGACCCGTTCCCCGTCCGCGGTGGCGCCACCGCCCACGAGGAGGGCGATCGCCTCGGGCTCCTCGACCTTGACGCCCGGGTCGCGAAGGAGCTGGAGCGCCTCGTCGACGACGCGCGCGATCAGGCCGGGATCGAGGAGCTCGAAGCGGGGTCGCATTGGCGAAAACCTCCGGGAGTGGGGCGTCGGCTCGGGCCGCGGATGGCGGGCACCGAGCCGGGTTGGATGAGGGATCGGGTCCGGGGCTAGCGCACGCCGGCGAGCTCGGCGCCCGCGGAACGTCCGTGCGCCGCGATGATCCGGTCGAGCTCGGCATCGAGCGCCGGGTCCAGCGGCTCGGGCCGGTGGTCCCGCAGCAGGGTCCGCGCCCGCTCGATCGCCGCCCGATGCGTCGCGTCCGGGTCCTCCTCCCACTGCCCGTACGGCCGCCGGTCGAGGTAGCGCGCCTGCCACATGCCGCGCATCGTCGCTCGGGTGTGCTCGGCGGTGAGGTAGTCGCCGATCGGCCCGACCTCGCGGATCGTCGACAGCGCGAGCGCCTCGTCGTCCCACGGGATGCCCTGGAGCATGGCCTTGACGATCCCGTCGATCTCGGTGTCGAGGATCATCTGCTCGTACGACCAGATCCGGCTGCCGTGGAGCAGCCCGGCCCCGAGCAGCATGTCCGACCCGACCACCGACGCCATGAACGACGACAGCGAGTTCTCGACGCCGGCCTGCCAGTCGGGCCGCTTGGCGCCCGTGGCGTAGGCGCCCATCGACAGCGGCACGTCGTAGAAGTCGGCCAGCGCGTTGGTTGCGGCACCGAACAGGAAGTCCTCGGGGCCGCCGCCGGTGTACGCGCCGGTCCGCAGGTCCATCGCCGTCTGGGCGGCGGCGTAGTAGACGGGCGCGCCGGGGTGCTCGAGCTGGATCAGCGCGAGCGCCGAGATGACCTCCGCGTTGCCCACCACCAGCGAGCCCGCGACCGTGGTCGGGCCGCTGAACGCGCACGAGACCATGGTCATGAACCCGACCGGGACGCCGGCCTCGGCGGCCACCAGGGCCGACTCCACCGCGCCGTCGTCGTGGGCGAGCGGGCTGATCGTGCACTGCATCAGCGACAGCACGGGGCGCGAGCGGAGCTCGTTGCGCCCGCCGACGATCGCGGCCGCCATCTCGATCGCCGCCGCGGTCTCCGAGGGGGTGACGATGCTCTCGGTCTGGACGTGCTTGGTGGAGCTGCGCCAGACGGCCGCCAGCTCCTCGAGCCCGCGGGTCTCCGGCGGCCGGTCCTGGGCGCTCACCGCGACCCAGTGGAACGCGATCGGGTCGAGCGCGTCGGCGACGCGCGCGATGTCGGCCACGTCCTGGAGCGAGGAGCGCCGGCGCTCGCCGGTCCACGCATCCAGCACCTCGATGCCGCAGCCGTCGGTGGCCAGGTAGACGTGCTTGCCGTCGAGCGGCAGGTCGTGCGCGGGATCGCGGCCGGCCAGCGTGTACGCGGGCGGCGCGCTGCGCATCGCGCCCTCGATCACGTGGCGCGGCACGCGGACCACGGAGGTCGCGCGATCCACGGTGGCGCCGTGCTTCGCCCACAGGTCGAGCAGTCGCTCGGACGGGAACCGGACCCCGACCGTCTCGATGATCTCGAGCGTGGCGTCGTGGATCCGGCGGACGGCCGCAGGGGAAAGGACCTCGAGCCGCGGGCGATGGTCCGCGGCGTGGTGCCGTGTCGTGCTCATCAGTGCCTCCGGCCCGACGGCGTGCCGCCGGGCAGCTGTCCCCGATCGCGGGACCGCGGACGGTCGCGCGACGGGACGTGTCTCACGCCGTCGCCGTCTCCGCCGCGCCCACCAGCCGGCGCGCCAGCGCGACCGCGCCGATCGCGTCCTCGCTGTACCCGTCGGCGCCGATCTCCGCGGCCCAGGTCGCGCTGGCGGGCGCGCCGCCCACCATCACCCTGACCTTCGACCGGAGGCCGGCCGCCTCGAGCGCCTCGACCACCGTCCGCTGCCCCGCCATCGTGGTCGTCAGCAGCGCGGACACGCCGATGAGGTCCGCGTTGTGCTCGCGGGCGGCCTCGATGAACTGGTCGGGCGACACGTTCACGCCCAGGTCGTGGACCTCGAAGCCGCTGGTCGACAGCATCATCCCGACCAGGTTCTTGCCGATCTCGTGGATGTCGCCCTTGACCGTCCCGATCACGACCCGCCCGACGACGTGGCGCTCGGTGGCCTGGCGCGCCATCTCGGGCTCGAGCACCGCGACCGCCTTCTGCATCGCCCGGGCGGCGAGCATCATGTCCGGCAGGAACAGCTCGCCGGCCGCGAACTCGTCGCCGACATGCGTCAGCCCGGGCACGAACCCTTCGTCGATCGCGGCCAGCGGGGCCACGCCGTTCGCGAGCGCCTCCTCGGCCAGGGCCGTGGACCGCGCGGCGTCGCCGTCGATGATCGCCTGGCGCATCGCGCCGAACAGGTTGTCCGTCATGGGTGGTCCTCCTGGTGCCCGGAACGCGGGTGTGGTCGTGAGTGGTCCTGGCTTGGGGGTGCTGCCTGCAAGTGGCAGCCCGTGCGGTGGTCCTGGACGCGGACCTGGTCGAGGTCGTGGCTACGAGTCGGGGACCGTGTGGCGGACGCCGGCCGACTCGGTCGAGGCCCGCAGCCCGCTCGAGGATCTCGCCGATGACCTCCGAAGCCGACTCCGGCAGCGGCGGCGGCTCGTGCGCTGCCAGCAGCTCGTCCACGCGGGCCGCCGCTCGCTCGCCCATGGTCCGGCTGCCACGCGCCGCCCACGCCGAGTGCCCCAGCCGGTCGCTCAGCGACGGGTACCAGCGCTCGCGGTAGTGGCGCATGGTGTCGTCGGTCTCGAGGAACGATCCGTCCGGTCCCAGCTCGTCGATGAGATCCAGCGCGAGCGCATCGTCGCCGGTGTCGACGGGCGCGATCGCGGCCCGGATCCAGGACGCGATCTCGTCGCACACGACCAGCTGGGCGAGCGAACCGGTCAGCCCCGACTCGAGGTAGCCCGAGTCATGGAGCAGCTGGCCGCCGGCCAGCGCGTCGACGAGCATCGTGAGCGCGGCCTCGATCGCCGCCTGCTGGTCGACGACCTTGCTGTCGCTGCCGCCGGCCAGGCTGAACATCGGCAGGCCGTAGTGGTGCGCGAGCGAGGGCACCGTTCCCCGGTGGTCCGGACCGGCATATGGATCGACCATCGTGCGCAGGTCGAGCGCATCGCCGCCGAACCCGGGCACGATCACCGGCGTCCCGGGCCGAACCAGCTGCGCGAGGACGATCCCCACCAGCACGCCCGCGTTGTTGAGGGCGAGGTTGCCGGCGACCGAGATCGGCCCGGTGGTGCCCGACGAGGTCACCGGGATCCACATCGCGGGCAGCCCGCGCTCGGCCAGGATGAGCAGCTTGCGCAGCGAGTCCTCGTTGTGGACGAGGCCGCGGGTGACGTTGATGTACAGGGCGACGTTGGGGCGCTCGCGCAGCGCCTCGGCGCCACCGGCGACGGCCTCGGCCATGGCGATCGCGTCGAGCATCGCGTCCACGTCGTAGGTGACCACGACCAGGGGCTTGGTCGTGTGCTGCAGCATGAGCGCCATCTGGTGCCGGTCCGCGAGCGCCGGGTCGACGTCCGACGGCAGGAACATCGACATCGCGAAGTCCATGTCGGGCAGCGCGTCAACGAGGGTGAGGCCGTCGCGGGCGTCGCCGAGGACGGCGGGCCGCCGCTGGCCGGTGCGGTGGTCGAGCACGTTGAGGCAGTCGGATCCCGGCCCGAAGAACACGTTGTCGCCCTCGACGGCGAGCGCCGGCCGGCCGCTGCGGTTGTGGAGCGTGACGCCCTTCGGCGCTGCCGACAGCGCCCATTCGACGAGCGATCCGGGGACGTGCACCCGGCCGCCGTCGACGCGCGCCCCCGCGCCATGGAGGCGTTCGACCGCCTCGGGATCGTGCAGCACGCAGCCCGTGCGCTCCAGGATCGCGACGCTGGCGTCGTGCAGCCGGTCACAGTCGGCCGGCGTGAGCCGGTCGTAGCGCGGCGAGCGGGATGCGCTCGGCATCCGGGTACGCGAAAGCAAGGACGCCTCCTGGACGGGTCGTCGACCGCCAGCGTCGCCCCCCGGCCGCCGGTCCCGATAGGGCGGGACGGTCCCTCGGGACGGGACCGACGGACCATCCGGCGCCCCTGTCCCCCCGCGAGACTGTGCTGATGCCCGACGTCGTACTCGGGATGGAGCGTCGACCGCTCGTCCCCGGCCGCCTCCTGTTCGACGATGCCGCGGAGCTGTCAGTCATGGTTCCCGCGTCCTGTCGCCGGACCGGGCGCTGCCACGAGTGCGTCATCGAGATCCGCGCCGGTGGCGAGCAGCTGTCCCCGCGGACCGAGCCCGAGACGTTCCTCGGACCCGGGTTCCGGCTCGCCTGCCAGGCACGCGTGGAGCGGGCCGAGCAGGACCTCGAGTTCGCCGTCCTGCGCCGCCGCCTGCGGATCCAGCTGGCGCCCGAGGCCACGACGGCCGAGGTCGACGCCCGGGTCCGCGATCAGGACGGCCGGCGGCTCGCCGAGGATGGCACCGACCTCGGCCCATCGGCGGGATCCCCGCTGGGCGTGGCCCTCGACGTCGGCACGACCACGGTCGTGCTCGAGATCGTGGACCTGGTCCAGGGCACGATCCTCGCGGTCGCCGCGTTCGAGAACCCGCAGCGGTTCGGTGGCAGCGATGTCGTGACGCGGGTCTCGTACGACACCGACCGGCCCGGTGAGCTGCGCCAGGCGCTTCGACGCGCGCTCAACCACGAGCTGCGCCGGCTGTACCGGGCGCTCGACATCGACCGCCACCGGCTGGTCGAGATGTACGTGGTCGGGAACCCGACCATGCGCGACCTGTTCTTCGGCCTCGACGTCCGGCCGATCGGCCATATCCCGTACCGCTCGGTGACCGAGACCGCCGTGCGCGATGGGGCCGCGACCTCGACCACGGTCACCCGCCGGGCGCACGAGCTGGGGATCCTCGTGCATCCCCAGGCACGGATCACGGGCGGGCCGCTGATCGCGAGCCACGTCGGGGCGGATGCCGCCGCGGACCTCGTCGCGACCGGCGCGGTCGAGCGCGGTGGCTCGTTCCTGCTCGTGGACATCGGCACCAACACGGAGGTGATCGTCTCGGACGGCACCCGGATCCTGGCCGCGTCGAGCCCCGCCGGCCCGGCGTTCGAGGGCGGCGGCGTGCGCCATGGGATGCCCGGTGCGGAGGGCGCGATCGAGGCCGTTCGGCTCTTCCGGGGCCGGCTCGATATCCGGACGATCGGCGGTGGGCCGCCCGAGGGAATCTGCGGCTCCGGCCTCGTCGACCTGCTCGCGGAGCTGCGGCGAGCCGAATGGCTGAGCCCGCGCGGGGCCCTTGCAGACCATGCATCAGAGGTGACGGTGGTAGCCGATCCGAAGATCACGTTCTCGCGCGCCGACATCGGCCACCTCGCGGTCGCGAAGGCGGCGACGACGGTGGGCCAGCGGGTGCTGCTGCGCCGGCTGGGGATCACGCCCGCGCAGCTGGACCACGTGTACCTCGCGGGCGGGTTCGCCAATGCGCTCGACGTCGGCTCGGCGGTCGACATCGGGCTGCTCGTCCCGGTCGCGGTCGAGCGGGTGGTCAGGACCGGGAACGCGTCGATCGCCGGTGCCCGGGCCCTGCTGCTGTCGGGTCACCGTCGCGCGAGCCTGGAGGCGCTGGTCCGGCGGATCGAGCACGTGGAGCTCGAGTCCGAGCCCGACTTCTTTGACCTGTTCACCGACGGCTGCCTGTTCGAGCCGATCGCCGCGTGAGGAACCCGATGCCCAACCTTCGCGCCGTCACCTCCGCATCGCCCGGCCCGATGACCGGTCCCGGCGCCCTGCGGCACGTCCTCTCCCGTTCCGACGGGTTCGCCGTCGTGGTCGAGCTCGTGCCGTGGGCCGGGGAGCTGACCGACGCGCGCGGCCAGCGCCCGCTGCGCATGGCCGCGGACCTCGCGGGCGACACCCGGGTCACGTCGCTCAGCGTGACCGACAACGCCGGCGGCCACGTGCGCCTCAGCCCCCATGCGCCGGGCGAGGCGCTCCAGGCGTTCGGGCACGACGTGATCGTCCACGTGGCGTGTCGCGACCGGAACCGCAACGGGCTCCAGAGCCTGGGCTGGGACCTGCTCAGCCGGGATCTGACGACCGTGCTGGCGGTCACCGGCGATTACCCGGTCGAGGGCTTCAACGGCTTGTCCAAGCCGGTGTTCGACATGGACTCGGTGGGGCTGCTCGCGCTGTACCGCGACCTTGGCGCCGCCGCGGTTGCCCGCGCCACGGCCGACGGGGCGCCCGACGCCGAGGACCACGCCTTCTTCCTCGGCTGCGCGGTCGATCCGCACAAGCGGCTCGAGCGCGACCTCGTGCCCCAGTACCTCAAGCTCGCGATGAAGGCCCGCTCGGGCGCCGGGTTCGTGATCACGCAGGTGGGCTACGACGCCCGCAAGCAGGACGAGCTGCTGCGCGTCATGCGCCGGGACGCCATCGACCTGCCCGCCATCGCCAACGCGTACATCCTCGACCGCGGCGTGGCCCGCGCGTTCCACGCCGGCCGGGTGCCGGGCTGCGTCGTCACCGACGAGCTGCTCGCCCTGGTCGAGCGCCACGCGGCCGGTCCCGACAAGGGACGCGCGTTCTTCCTCGAGCTCGCGGCCAAGCAGCTGGTCGTCGCCCGTGGGCTCGGCTATCGCGGGGTGTACCTGTCGGGCCACCGCAATGCCGCCGAGATCACCCGTGTCCTGGAGCTGGCGGCGGCGCATGACCCGAACGACTGGCGGACCCTGGTCGGCCATGTCTCGTTCGGGCTGCCGGGCGCGTTTCAGCTGTTCCAGTCGGACGGCGCCGGGCTCAACACCGACGAGCCGGCAGCGCCGTACGTGGACTCGTTGACGGCGGCAAGCCGCAGCCGCGCCCGGCGCGGCGTCGACCCGTTCTACAAGGTGAACCGCGCCCTCCACTCCCGCGTGTTCGAGTCGGGCACGCCCGGCTTCCGGACCTGGGCGGGCATCTTCGGGGCGATCGAGCGAGCGCACATCGGCAAGCCGCTCCACGTGCTCGAGCAGGCCGTCAAGGTGCCGCTGTTCGACTGCCGCGACTGCGGAGACTGCTCGCTGCCCGACATCGCCTACCTGTGCCCGGAGTCTCACTGCGCCAAGAACCAGCGCAACGGGCCGTGCGGCGGCGCGCACGACGGTCGATGCGAGGTGGGCGACCGTCCCTGCGTCTGGGCCGAGGCGTACCGCCGGCTCAAGCCGTATGGCGAGGAGCGCACCATGCTCGACCGTGCGCCGGTGATCCAGGACAATCGCCTGCGACGGACGAGCGCCTGGGCGAACACGTTCCTCCGGCGTGACCACTTCGGACCCCATCCGGCCGCGGCCCCGTCGGCGACCGCGGGGACTCCGGTGACCCCGTTGACTCCGGTCGCTCCGGCGCCCGTGCCGCATCTTGCCGTGGCCCCCGCGCCCACTCCCAGCACGACCCCCGCCCCAACCACGACACCCGCCGCCACCCCCGAGAAAGGATCCAGCTCGTGAGGCCCGACCGTTCCGGCAACCCGTTCCTCGTCGTGGGCGAGAACATCCACGCCACGCGCATCGTCAAGCGGGCCGGCAGGCACGCCGTCGAGCTCGAGGAAGGCGCGGTCGGCATCGGCTTCGACCTGCCCGACGGCGAGCGCGGCGTCCTCCCCGTGCACCCGGACATCGCGGCCGGCCGCGACTTCGCGAACGGCAAGATCAAGCACGTGGCGAGTGCGATCCGGTGGGGGCTCGACGAGGGCGAGCTCGCGGACCTGGCCGCCGCCTACATCCGATCCATGGCCGCCCGCCAGGAGCGCGCGGGTGCCGACTGGCTGGACCTCAACGCGGATGAGATCGCGTCCGAATCATCCGTCCGCGCACGGGCGATGGCGTGGCTGGTCGGCGTCGTCGAGGGGTCGGCCGGGGTGCCGATCTCGATCGACTCCTCGGACGTGTCCGTCCTCGCGGCCGGCGTCGAGGCATCGACCCATCCGGTCGGGCGGCTGCTGCTCAACTCCGCCTCGCTCGAGCGGCCGGAGGTGCTCGACCTCGCCGCGAAGGCCGGGTGCGCGGTGGTGCTCGCTGCCAGCGGGCGGTCCGGGATGCCGGCCAACGCCGAGCAGCGCATCGCGAACGCGACCGCGCTGCTCGAGGAGGCCACCGCCCGCGGGATCGAGACCGAGCGCCTGTACGCCGACCCGCTGGTGCTCCCCGTTGCGGTCGAGCCCGACGCGCCCGGCCACGTGCTGGCGACGGCGCGGGCCCTTCGGGCAGAGCACGGCGCGTCGATCCACCTGACCGGCGGGCTGTCCAACGTCTCGTTCGGGCTCCCCGAGCGACGCCTGCTCAACGACGTGTTCATCGACCTCGCGGCCGAGGCGGGCATCGACGGCGGGATCATCGACCCGGTCGCGTCGGACCTCGGGCGGGTGTTCGGGGCGGACCGCGACTCGGAGCCCTACCGGCTGGCCGCTGACCTGCTGCTCGGGCGAGATCCGTTCGGGGCCGAGTACGTGAGCGCGTTCCGCTCGGGCCGCCTGAGCGCCGAGCCCGTCGAGGCCTGACCGTCTCCGGCGGAACGCTCGGAGCATCCCTCACACGCGACCCTATGCAGGCGCCCGGCTCTCCGATACCGGGACGGCCTTGACCACGCCGTCGTCGTAGCTCATCGCCAGGCGCTCGCCGGGCTGGAGGACGAGCACCTCGTCGTTCCAGTCCCCGTCGATCAGCCGGCGCAGCAGGACCAGGCTGCCCTCCACCCGCTCGAACGCCCAGCCCCGCCGATCCGCCTGCTCGCGCGCGACTGCCGCGGCCGCGTCGTCGTCGCCGACGCCCATGGCCACGAACGCCCCCCGGCTGTAGTGCGCACGCCACGCACCCATGACCTCCATCAGGTAGTCCGCGTTGTCCTCGCCGTACTTCTCGACGTACTCCGCCCGCACGGCGGCCAGCTCCTCCTCGGTGTCGCTGGCAAACCCGGCACCGGCCGGCCCGGAGCGGTTGCCGTCGAGTCGCTCCAGCTGATCCGCGACGTACCAGTACGTGGCACCCTCGCGGGTCTCCGCGTCGTAGCGCTCGCGGCCGCCGAGGAACAGCGTGATGCAGTCGTGCGCGCGCGGGAGGACCACCGGCACGTCGCGCGCCTCGATCCCGGCGGTCGCGCCGCCGCACAGGCCATAGCCCAGGACGACGGCGTCATAGCCCGGCGGTGTGGCGTCGATCGCGCCCTGCAGCTGCGATCGCAGGTCGGGCGGATCGTCGTGCAGGCCGCGCCGGAACAGCGTCACGTCGACCACGTGGGGCGACCGGGCCGCGCACAGGTAGACGGGCCGCGCGAGGATGTCGCACGCGATCGCGTGCAGGCGCTTGGCCGCCATCAGCCGGACAGCGGATAGCGGCCGAACGTCTCGACCTCGTCGACCATGGCGAGGACATTCTCGGGCGGCACGTCGCCCATCACGGTGTGCACGGCACCCAGCATGAACCCGCCGCCCGGGCCGAGCAGGGAGATCACCCGCCGGACCTCGGCGCGAACCTCGTCCGGCGTCCCCGACGGCAGCACGCGGTGGGTGTCCATCCCGCCGCAGAACACCAGGTTGTCGCCGAACCGGCGCTTGAGCCCGCCGAAGTCGCTCATCCCGCCCGCCGATGCCTGGACGGGGTTGAGGATGTCGACCCCGATCTCGATGAAGTCGCCCAGCAGGTCGTAGACGTCGCCGTCGGTGTGGAACATCAGCTTGGCGTCGGTTCGCTCGCGGATGAACGCGATGTAGTCCGCGTGGATCGGCTTGAGGATCCGGCGGTACATCGCCGGCGACATCAGCAGCCCCACCTGCGAGCCGAGGTCGTCGCCGATCTTGATCATGTCGATGAGGTCCCCGCACTCGCGCAGGAAGCCATCCATGATCCCCTTGCACACGCCCTGGATCTTCCACAGCAGGGCTTCCGCGAACTCGGGTTCCGCGGCCAGGTTGAGCAGGAACCCGTCGGTGCCCTGCATCGCGAACGCGCGCTCCAGCGGGAACAGCAGCCACGGTGTGGCCAGGCTGGCGTAGCGGTTTTCGTCGCGCAGACGCTGGGCTTCGGCCCGGACCCCCTCGAAGCGGGTCGGGTCGGTCACGTCGGGCCATGGGTATGCCTCGATCTCGTCCAGCGTCGTCGCGTCCGCCATCGGGTGGACGCCCGGGAACCAGGTGCCAGGCGTGGCCTCGAGCTGGCCGCTGCCCCAGTCGTCGATGAACGGGGAATGCGGGTCGCGGGCGGCGTTGCGCGCCCGGGTCGCCGCCGGAAAGCGGTCGAGCACGCCGCGCACGTCGCCGTGGAGGCGCTCGTACGTGGCCTCGTCCGGGAGCGCGGTCCCCAGCTCCGGCCAGTCGTAGATGTAGCGGTCCGGTGCCTCGATCCCGGCCAGCGCCTTGATGCCCTGGTACGTGGACATCTTGATCCCGGTGGCGTTGCTGGGGCCGAGCACGATCGGCACGCGATCGGGTTCCTCGTGGGCAAGCGTCGCGAGCACGCGCTCGCGCGGGGTCATCGGCATGCGGGCCTCCGGTGGCCGGGACTCGACGCCGGCCTGACCCGAGCGTAGCCCCACCCGGCTGGTGGCGTCTCGTCCGTCCGGCTCGGGCTGCGAGGTTCGATCGGCAGGGGCTCGACGCGCCGGCCCGCGGCGCGCTCGCACCGGCGCGCTCGCACCGGCGCGACTCATCCAGTGCGTCACGTGGGCTTCCAGGCACCGGGGATCCGGCCGGTTACGCCCGCTTCGGGCTCGATCGACCCAGGCTGGCATCGCCTTTGACGCGCCCGCTGAGTCACCGGACATCGGGCGGGCCGTAGCCATGGGCGCGACTCAGGACCGGAACCGGGAGCCCGTTCCCTCCATGACGTACGGTTGTCGGCGCATGGGTCACCACGGACCACGGCCGCAGGCATCGGAGGACGACCATGGCGACGGGCACCGGCACCCGCGACGATCCCTGGCAGCTCACGACCGCCAACGGGGGCTCGCAGTACCAGATGTGGCGCGACGAAACGGCCGATCCGCCGGCGCTCGTGTGCCAGGTCGGCGGCACCCAGCTCCGGTACCAGCTGCGCGCCATCGACGATCTGCACCAGTGGCTCCGGACGCAGGAAGACTGGGTCCCGCTCGGCGGTGCCGACGAGCAGAAGCCGGCACCCGCGGGGACGGTCGAGGCGTGGGGTCGATCGGAGGACAACCCCGTTGGCGGCTGGTACGGGCTCAAGAAGGGCCTTCGTGGCCGGTTCGGCGTGTACCTGCCACCGCTCCTCGAGCACCTGGGCCTCGCGGAGCTCGAGCACAACCCCAGGAACAACCGCATGCGCGGACGCTGAGGGCAGCACGTCAATGTCTTCCGAGTACCCACTGCCCGCCCTCGCCGACATCTACCGCGGCTGGGCGGCCCACCAGGACCGCCTCCTCGAGGTCATCGGGCCGCTGACCGACGAGCAGATGCAGCTGCGGCCCGCGCCCGATCATTGGGCCGTGTGGCAGCTGGCGGCCAACATGGTGGGCGGCCGGGCCTACTGGTTCCACGACGTCCTGGGTGAAGGTGACCCGGCCGTGCGCGACATGTTCCGCGTCGCCGCCACGACCGTGCCCGGCCTCCCGCTCATCGACGCCGGATGGGAGGACGACGAGAACCATCCGCGGACCGCGGCCGAGGTGGCCGACGCATTCCACGCGACCTGGCGGCTCGTCGACGACTGCCTCCGGCGCTGGACGGAGGAGGATCTCCGGGTCGCCTTCTCGCGGCCGCGCCGGCACGGTGGTACGGCCTCCACGCGCGGATGGGTGATCTGGCACGCCATCGAGCACGAGCTGCAGCACGGCGCGGAGATCGCGCTCATCCTCCGCAGCCACGGCCTGCCGACGCTCGCCCTCTAGCGTTCGGAGCCGGTCGCGCCCCGCCGGGCCCCGCGCCGGTCAGTCGTTCTCAGGCAGTCCTCAGCCGGTCAGGGCATCCTTACCCTGAATGACCACCTCACGCCCGCCCCGCGTGGAGCCCGGCCGCGAACCGCGTATGCGTCCCAGCGACGAGCGTGCGCTGCTCGCGCATGCCGCACGCACGAACCGTCGGATCGCGGTCGTGGCGCTGGTCGGGGCGCTGGTCGCCCTGGGCCTCGTCGCATGGCGGTTCGTGCTGCCCGCGGATGCCGGCTGCCAGTCCGCCGCCTGGGCCGCGTCACCGGCGATCGAGGAGCTGCCGCTGGGCTGGACCATCAGCTCCAGCCAGTACGACGTCAGCCGCAAGACGATGACCCTGCTGGGTCCGGCCCCATCCGACGGCACGTCCAACCAGGCCGTCCTGTACGCGACGGTCACCTGCTACCCACAGGGCGCCGCCGAGTCCGTGTCCAAGTCCGCGGAGGCCGCGGCCGCCGCGGGCCAGACGGTGACCTCGCGCAGCGACCTCGGCGACCAGGGCTTCAGCGCCACCGACGCATCGGGCGCGGCCTTCGTCCAGTTCCGCCACGGCAACGTGGTGGTCTACATCGCGGCGTCGGGTGACGCCACCAGCGATGAGGTCGAGGCAGTCGCCTCGGCATTCGACCGGGCGATGGGCGGCGACGGTGCCGCGCTCGCGATCGGAACCCCGGACACCACCGGCGCGAGCCCGTCCGCGGATCATGCAAGCCCGGGCGTATCCGACCAGCCCATCCCCACCGACAGCCCGGCCGCACCGGAGCTCGTGGCGGCCCTGCCCACGCAGGTCGGCGACGTCACGCTCACCGTCGAGAGCGCGCTCGGTCCCGACATCCTGGGCGATGACCAGGGGAGCCGCGCGATCACCGCCGCCCTGCGCGCCGACGGCCGCACGCCGGATGACCTCCGGGTCGCCCAGGCGTATGACGCCACCGGGCAGTCGGACCTGTCGATCCTGGGGGTCAGCGTCGCGGGCATGAGCCTGGACTCGGTCAAGTCCCTGGTCATGACCTCCTGGCTTGCGGCCACGGGCCCCGGAGTCGTGACCGACATGGTGACCCTCGGCGGCCACGAGTTCACCCGGATCGACTACGGCGACGGCGGGACCATCGACTACCTCCTGGCGCAGGGCGACCACGTCCTGCTGATCGAGACCGCCGACGCCGCGCTGGCCGCGCAGGCCGCGGCCGCGCTGCCCTGAGCGACCGCACCGCAATCCACCCCTCCACAACGGACCGCCACGTCGTATGCTCGCGGAAATCGGCGATCGCAGGGCTGTCAGGCGCGAGGAGGGTGCGTGCAGGAGTCACTCGTTGCATATGCGGGGGACTGCGTCCTGCGTGGCGAGGTCGAGCTCGGTGACGGGCGCCTCAGCGACGAGGTCAACGACCGCGAGCTGCTGATGTTCCGGACGGCGACGCTCGAGGCGCTGGATGACGGGCACCGGGTCGCCATGGACGAGCTCGAGGTCGAGCGTCGCGACCTCCACGTCATCGAGGTCGTCGGCCGGCGCGGGGACCCGGGCCGGCGGCTGCGCACGGTCGAGGACCGCGTGGTGCTCGAGGTCGGGCCGTTCATCGTGACCGGCAACCTCCACCGGGCGCCGAACACGCAGCCGCTCGCGGCGCTCTCCCGCTGGGCGAAGTTCGTGCCCGTGACCGATGCCGAGCTGCGGGTCGGGCGCGAGGCGCCCGCGCGTCACCAGGACGTCCTGCTCGTCAACCGCGACCGGATCTCGAAGACGCAGCCGGTGGGGGACTCCTCCGCCAGCCCCGGCGCCCCCTGGGACCAGGCGACGACCAGCTAGGCGCCGCGGCCCACCGTCCGGCACCGCCGGGCCCGGCCCCGCCCGATGTCACGCTGGCGTCACCGTTGCCGGGCAGGCTCCGCCGGGTGATGATGACGTTCATGGCAGCCCCCGCGCTCGACACTGCGCCGATCCTCGTGGTCGACGACGATCCCAAGATCGTCAGCCTGGTCCGCACCTATCTCGAGCGTGAGCGCTACGCCGTGGTCACTGCCATGGACGGACGCTCCGCGCTGCGCGCGATCGAGGACTCGACGCCCCGGCTGGTCGTCCTGGACCTCATGATCCCCGAGATCGACGGCCTCACGGTCATCCGGCGCGCGCGCGAGCTGGGCGACGTCCCGATCCTCGTGTTGTCGGCGCGGGGAGCCGTGGGAGACCGGATCCTGGGCCTCAGCGAGGGCGCCGACGACTACCTGGCCAAGCCATTCTCGCCGGCCGAGCTGGTGGTGCGCGTGCGGACGATCCTGCGCCGGACGGAACGGTCCGGGCCCGGTGGCCCTGCCGGCATTCTCGTCCTGGGCGACCTCGAGCTCGATCCTGACCGGCACCAGGCCACCGTCGGCGGTGCCGGCGTCACCCTCAGCGCGCTCGAGCTGCGCCTGCTGGGTGCGCTGCTCGATGCCGACGGCCGGGTGCTCAGCCGCGACCAGCTGCTCGACGCGATCCATGGCACGGGCGAGGGCGACGTCACGGACCGGGCGATCGACCAGTACGTCAAGCGGCTGCGCGAGAAGCTCGGCGATGATCCCGCCGCGCCCCGGTACGTGGCCACCGTCCGCGGCGTCGGCTACCGGGCGGCCGGGCCCGTCGAGCACAGGGCGACCGGGTGAGCGGGCCGCGCGACGGGCTCTCGGCCCGCATCCTGCTCGCGTCGCTCGCGGTGGCGGCCGTGTCCCTCGGGATCGTCGCCGTGGGCGTGCTGCGCGTCGGGGGCGACTCGTTCGAGGCGCTGATGATGGCCGCGGGCGCCAGCGCCGAGCACGCCCACGAGATGTTCGACTCGAGCGTCACGGTCGTGTTCGGGATCGCGGCCGCGGTGGCCGCGGTGGTCGCGGTTGTGCTGGCGACGGTCCTGTCGCGTCGCCTGGCCCGGCCGATCGAGCGGCTCGCGAAGGCCGCCGCCCGGATCGCCGACGGCGACCTGTCGGCCCGCGTGCCGGAGGAGGGCCCGGTGGAGCTGCGCGCGCTGGCGGCGTCGTACAACACGATGGCCGCCCGGCTGTCCGAGCAGGAGGCGATCCGGCGCGAGTTCATCGTCAATGCGTCGCACGAGCTGCGCACGCCGCTGACCAACCTCCAAGGCTACCTCGAGGCGCTGCGTGACGGCGTGCTGCCGCCCGATCCCGCGATGTTCGACTCGCTGCGCGAGGAGGTCGACCGGCTGACCCGCCTTGCCGCCTCGCTCGACGTCCTGGCCGGCGCGGACGGCGAGCCCGGGATCGCCCGCGACCTGGACGTGGCGCCCATCGTCCGGAGTGCGGCGGACCTTGTGGCGCCGGTGCTCACCCGTCGCTCGATCTCGCTGGCCGTGGAGGTGCCGCCCGGGCTCCAGGCCCACGTCCGCCCCGACGAGCTGACCCAGGTCCTGGCGAACCTGCTCCAGAACGCGGTCCGCTACACGCCCGAGGGCGGCGAGGTTCGGGTGACCGCCGGCCGCGTGGCGGGAGGCGTGGACATCCGGGTCGCGAACACCGGACCCGGCATCCCGGAGCCGGATCTGCCGCGCGTCTGGGAGCGCTTCTACCGGGTGGAGAAGTCCCGCGACCGAGCGCGCGGCGGGGCCGGCATCGGCCTCACGATCGTGCGCCAGCTGGTCGAGGCCGCGGGCGGCCGGGTGGGCGTCACCAGCGAGCGCGGCTGGACGACGTTCTGGGTGCGCCTGCCCGCCTGAGCTCTCGGCCCTGAAGGAGCTCTCTGCGCAACTCAAGCGCGCGATGAGGTGGCGTAGTCCATGTGCTACATTGCGGCTCATGGATCGCATCGCCGTTCGGGAGCTGCGGAATCAGGCCAGCAAGGTGGTGCGTCGGGCTCGCTCGGGTGAGCGGCTGATCATCACCGTCGACGGCGTGCCCGCAGCCGAGATCGGGCCGGTCAGCACCGCCGGGCGGGCAACCAGCATCGAGGAGCTCATCGCAGCCGGCACGGTCCTCGCGCCGCGAACTCGCAGCGTTCCGCCACGTCCGGAGCCCCGGCATGCTCCGTCGGACCGTTCGAGCTCGGACGTCCTGGGGCGGCTGCGCGAGCGCTGATGCTGTTCCTCGACACCTCGGCGCTGATCAAGCGCTACGTCGTGGAGGAGGGAACCGATCAGGTCGTCCGGCGCATGGACGAGGATGCGGAGTGGGCCGTGTCGTCGGTCGCCCGGACCGAAGCCGAGATCATGCTCTGCCGGCTCGGCTTCGCAGCCGACGAGCTCGACGCTCTACGGCAGCGCCTGCGCGACGACTGGGAGCGTTGCCACGTGGTGCCGGTCGATCCTGCCTGTCTGGATCGGGCGGCCGAGCTCGGCTGCCGGCACGATGTCCGAACGCTCGACGCGCTGCATCTGGCTGCCGCCGACCGACTGCCGCGTCCGATCGTGATGCTGACCTTCGATCGGCGCCAGGCGGACGCCGCGCGTGCGATGGGCCTCGACGTCGAGGGCGTATGAGCGGGGCTCGGGCTGCGGGTGCGGCCTGAACCCGCCTCAGCGACCCTTCGCGTATCCCGTGGCGGTGAGCTTGTCCCACAGCGAGCCGGCGTTCTGGTTCTGGATGTGATCCATCATGTACGCCTGCCCGACGTCGACCGGACCGAACTCGTCGTCGAACCGGACCCGGGCGATCGTCTCGTCGCGTGACCAGCCCTTGCCCACCGCATCGGCGACCGCGGCCTTCCAGCGCAGCAGCACCGCGCGCTGCGTGTTCACGTAGTCGAGGGTGACGACCGGGCCGTGCCCGGGCACGACGTGATCGACGTCCAGCTGGCGGATCCGCTCGAGCGCCTCCAGCCACTGGTCCACGTCGGAGGTCATGAGCCACGTCTGGCAGCCGGAGAAGATGGTGTCGCCCGTGAACACGACCCGCTCCTCGGGCACGTGGACGGCGAGCTGTCCGGGCGTATGCCCCGGGGTCCACAGGCAGTGGAACGTGTGGTCGCCCACCTTGAGCATGAGGTCGCCGGTGAACACCACAGTGCCCCGCGGCAGGTCGGCGTAGTAGGCGTCCCGGTCCGGGATGAGCGGGGCAGCCTCCGGGTCATCGGTCGGGATCGCCTCGAGGGCGTAGGCGAACGGGTCCAGCGCCGCCGTCGAGTCCATGAAGATGTCGTACAGCGCCTGGTGGTTGACGACCTTGCCCGCGCCGCGGAACCAGTGGTTGCCGAAGATGTGGTCGACGTGGTTCTCGGTGTTGATCAGGTAGCGGATCGGGCCGTGCGTCTCCGCCTCCTCACGCATCGCCACCGCCCGCGTCGGGAGCTGCGGCGTGTCGATCACGACGACGCCGTCCGAGGTCACGACGAAGCTCGGGTTGCAGCCACGCAGCTTCGTCGTCGTGTACACGTTGGGCGTGACTCGCTCCATCATCGAGGCGAGCGCTTCCATATGGCGAGGTCCTCCGGTCGGGCTACTGGGTCGCGGTCAGGCCGCCGTCGATCGCCAGCACGTGGCCGGTCACGAACGAGGCGGCGTCAGAGCACAGGAAGATGGCGGGCCCCGCGATGTCCCGGGTCTCGCCCACGCGGCCGAGCGGGATCCGGCTGACGATCCCGGCCTTGAACGCGGGATCGGCGAGGAGCGAGGCCACCTGGGGCGTGTCGACGAACGTGGGCATGATCGCGTTGACGCGGATCCCGTACCTCGCCCACTCGGTCGCCCACTGGCGGGTGAGCGAGCTGATCGCACCCTTGGCGGCGACGTACGCCGAGTACCCGGCGTTGATGCCGAGGTTGGCCCGGACCGACGAGATGTTGAGGACGCTGCCGCCCTCGCCCGCCCGGATCATGGCCCGCACGGCTGCCTGGGTGGCGACCAGGGTGCTCCGGACGTTGAGCTCCATGATCCAGTCCCAATCCTCGCGCGGGTAGTCCTCCGCCGGGTGGAGGACGTTGCCGGCGCCGCCGCCGATGGCGTTGACGATGATGTCGATCCGGCCGAACCGCTCGATGGTGGCGGCGACCATCCGATCGCAGTCCGCCTCGCTGGTCGCATCGGCGACGATCGCCAGGCCCTCCGAACCGGCTGCGGCGACGCGGGCCACGGCAGCGTCGAGGGCCTCGGGCGTCCGACCTGCGACGGCGACCCGCGCACCGGCGACGGCGAACGACTCCGCCAGCGCCGCGCCGATCCCGCCGCTCCCGCCGGGGATCAGGGCGACGCGGCCGGCCAGGCTGAACATGCTCAGATCGCCCATCGTCCACCTTCTCCCATCTCGATGACGATGCTAGTATCATCGACAATCGATTATCTGCCAAACGCGCGCTCGGGCGGGACGATACGTCGGAGCGACGCTGACGATCGATCGGAAGGAGGTCCGGGCCGTGGCGGTGGCAGAGGAGATCCTGGGGCAGTTCCTCGGCGACGCGTCGTTCCCCGTGACCTGGGACTCCGATGTCGAGCGGGAGTTCTTCTGGGTCTACGACGACCTGCACTGCCCGCACCCGGTCAGCCCGATGTTCTTCGACATCGGTGGCTGGTGGCTCAGCTGCGACCACATGTTCCGGCGGTTCGGCACCCCGTTCGCGGTGGACTGGCTGGCCAAGAACGTCAACGGCTACGTCTACACGACCGCGATCCCGGCGGACCCGGACCTGCGGATCGACGCGACCGAGTACTCCGCGCGGTACGGCGCCCGTGTGCCGCGCGACGCAGCCTACGCGACGACCATGGGCAAGTACCTGGACACGGTCCTGCCCGTGTACGGCGAGCACTTCGCGGAGTGGTGGCGGGACCGGCTGCGCCCCGAGATGGAACGCAACTTCACGTACCTGGAGGGCCGTTTGGACGAGGCGGACCGGATGAGCCTGGCCGAGGTCGCGTGCCTGCTCGAGGACGCGATCGACATCCACGATCGCCATTGGAAGATCCACTGGATGCTCAACTTCGCGCAGCTGTCGGCGACGCTCAACCTGCGGGCGGTCATGGAGAAGACGCGTGGGAGCGTGGACGAGCAGCTGCTCGGTCGGCTCCAGAACTCGGCCTCGGACCGCAACTGGGACTCGATCGAGACCCTGTGGACGATGAAGAACGAGGTCCGCGACGACCCCGAGCTGCGGGCCGCCTTCGCGGGCACGGCACCGCGCGAGATCGGCGCCGCGCTCCGGGCCACCGAGCGTGGCCGCCGGTTCATCGCCCAGCGCGTCGAGCCCTACCAGCGCGAGTTCGGCTGGCACGCGGTGTGGAGCCACGAGTTCATCTTCCCCACCGCCCGCGAGGAGATGGAGCCGGTGCTCGAGCTCGTGCGCGGGTACCTCGACACCGACTATGACTACCCCGCCGCGATCGACGCCATGCGCCGGGACATCGAGGCGGCGTCGGCGGAGATCCTCGAGGGGCTGACCGGCGACGCGCTCGAGGAGATGCGCGCCGCCAACGCCGTCAACCTGCGGATGGCGCCGCTCACCCCGGACCATCACTTCTACATCGACCAGGGCGCCAACGCCCACGTCCGGCTCGTGCTCATCGCGATCGGCCGCAAGCTGGTCGAGGCGGGCCGTCTCGACCAGCCCGACGACGTCATGTTCCTGCGCTACAACGAGCTGCGGGCGCTGATCGGCGACGCGGCGGCGATCGAGGCACGCGCGATCGTGGCGACGCGACGCGCGGAGCGGACGGCATCGGAGGCGCTGCGCCCGCGCGACTGGATCGGCACGGCCACGCCGTCGCAGCTCGCGTTCCCGTACCTCGTCAACTGGGGATACCCGGACCGGTTCCACCAGCAGCAGTCCGCCGACGTGCGCAGCATCACGGGGCTGGGTGCATCGCCCGGGATCCTCGAGGGGATCGCCCGGGTCGTGCGCACCGTCGACGAGTTCGACGAGGTGCGCGACGGCGACATCCTGGTGTGCCAGATGACCAACCCCGCCTGGGTCGTCCTGTTCACCAAGATCGCGGGCCTGGTCACCGACACCGGCGGCACGACCTCGCATCCCGCGGTCCTCGCCCGCGAGTTCGGGATCCCGGCCGTCATCGGCACGTCCGTGGCCACGCACCGGATCACGACCGGCGACCGGATCCGAATCGATGGCACCGCCGGGACCGTGGACATCCTGGCCACGGCTGCGGGCGCCGCGCCGGGCACCACCCCGGACACTTCGCCGGGCCCGACGCCAGATGCCGGGCCGTCAGCCCGGACCCCGGTCGGAACGTGACGGCGGCCGCGTGACGACCGACCACCTGCCGTCCCGCAGCGTCCTGGCGGACCAGGTCCGCGACCACCTGCTCGAGGGGATCCTCAGCGGCCGCTACCCGCCGCACTCGAGGATCGTCGAGACCCAGGTCGCGCGCCAGCTGGGCACCAGCCAGGCGCCGGTCCGCGAGGCGCTGCGCGGGCTCGAGGCGCTGGGCGTCGTCGTCATCTCGCCGTTCCGCGGCGCCCGGGTACGACGCCCGACCCGGCGCGAGATCCTGGAGGCCTACGCGGTCCGGTCCGCGCTCGAGGTGCTCGCGGCGAGGCTGGCGGTCGCGCGGATGGACGACGCAGATCTCGCCGAGCTCGCCGGCTATGGCGAGGCGATGAACAGGGCCGCGGCGACGGGTGACGGTCGCGCGGTGGCCGACGCTGACGCGAGGCTCCATGGGCGGATCGTGGAGCTCGCCGACAACCCGACCCTGGCCAAGGTGTGGCGCTCGCTGGAGCCGGTGTCGCGGACGTACATCAGCCTGACCGCCCAGGGCGCGGATCCCGCCTGGTCCGCGCACCTCCACGGCCCGATCCTCGACGCGCTCCGGCGGCGTGACGTTGAGGGCGTGGCCGCGGCGATCGAGCGTCACTTCACGGACGCGAGCGCCAACATGGCGCAGCGCTGGCCGGACACCGGCCTGCCCGGCGAGACCGGGGACATGACCGAACCGGCGGTAGCCGAAGCCCGACCGGACCAGCCGACCACTTCAGCAGGGACACCATGATCACCACCGTCCAGCGCTCCGAGGAGATGACGGCCGGCGCCGCCAGGCTCCGCATCGACGTCATCGGACCACACCCCCGCGAGCATGTCCTCGAGGACATGAGCTTCATGAACTACCGGCTCGCCGACGTGCGCGTCGAACCCGAGGTCACGCTCGCCGAGCCCGACATCCTGTGGTACCAGGAAGGCGATCGCGACATCGGCTACGACGGGCGCCGGATGACGTTCCGGGGCGACTGGCCGGCGGGGCCCATCCAGAAGGTCATCGTGTCCATGCTCGCGCTCCGGATGGAGGCCATCGGGCTGCACCCGTTCCACTCGTCGGCGGTCCGTTACCGGGACCGCACGATCCTGTTCCTGGGCGGCGAATCGAACCACGGCAAGTCGATGGGCCAGATCGAGGCGTGCCGCCGGGGCGGGATGCTGATCTCGACCGAGACCACCGTCATCGACGAGGACGCGCGGGCGGTCATGGGCTCCAAGTCGGTGTTCCTCAAGCGTCGGACCGAGGGCACCGAGCGCGCCGACAAGGCGGCGCCCGAGGCGGGCGTCCAGAAGTTCTTCGGCGACATGCCGGCGTGGGAGACGTGGCTCGAGCCGAGCGAGGTGGACGTGGTGATCGTGCCCGCGATCGACGGCAACTTCGAGCCGTCGCTGGCCGAGATGATCCCGTTCGAGCGCCAGTTCCAGACCCTCCACTCGGTCCAGAGCTACTTCCTGCTCAACGAGCTGCTCGCGCCCGGCTTCCCGATGCCGATGGTCGACACGGAGCCGCTGCGCCGCGCACGGGCGGCGTTCGTCCAGCGCTTCGCGGATCGCCCCTACTACTTCGTCCGTGCCGCGACCCCGCAGGTGCTGCTGGACGAGATGGACCGGGTGGTATAAGCCGGACCATGCGCCCGTTCTCGTACCAGCGTCCTGCCACCATCGCCGAGGCCGTCGAGCTGCTCGCGGCCAACGGCGACGAGGCCCGGGCGCTGGCCGGCGGGACGGACCTGATCATCCGCCTGCGCGACGGGTCGGTCCGGGCGTCGATGGTCGTCGACGTCAAGGGGATCCAGGAGCTCGAGTCGGGGATCCGCGAAGACGGGGACCGGCTGGTCATCGGCGCACGCACCGTGATGACCGACATCGCCGCGGACGCGCGGGTGCGGCGTGACTTCGCCGCCCTGGCCGAGGCGGCGGCGGTCGTCGGCTCCGCCCAGATCCGCAACCGGGCCACGCTCGCGGGCAACATCTGCAACGCGTCGCCGGCGGCGGACACCGTGCCCTCGCTGCTGGTCTACGACGCGACGATCGTTGCCGTGGGCCTGTCCGGCACCCGGCGGCTGGGCATCGACGAGGTGCTGGTGGGACCCGGTCGCACGGCGCTGGGACCGGGCGAGCTGCTGACGGCGATCGAGCTTCCGCTGCCCATCGAGCCGCGCGGCAGCGTCCACGTCCGGCGCACCCGGCGCCGTGGGCACGACCTCGCGTCGGTCACGCTGACCTGCGCGGTCCTCGATGGCGGCCGCACCCGGATCGCGTACGGCAGCCTCGGCCCACGGCCGCTGCTGGTGACCGACGACACAGGGGCGCTGTCCGACGCGCGGACCTCGCCGGAGGCGAAGCGCCGCATGCTCGATTCGCTGTTCGCCGATGCCAGCCCGTCGTTGCGGTCGATGCGCGCCAGCCCCGAGTACCGGCTGGAGATGCTCCGGGTGCTGGCGCTGCGGGCGGTCGACGTCGCCTCCGCGCGGCTGGCCGGAGGCGCGCGGCCATGAGCGACATGCTGGCGATCTCGATCACGGTCAACGGGCGCCGGCGCGACGTCCGGATCGCCGCCCACCACACGCTCCTCGACGTGCTGCGCGACGACCTCGGGCTTACCGGGTCCAAGGAGTGCTGCCTGGTCGGGGAGTGCGGCGCGTGCACGGTGATGCTCAACGGGCGGAGCGTCAATTCCTGCCTGGTGCTCGGCGCCGAGGCCGACGGCGGGGAGGTGCTGACGGTGGAGGGCCTGGCCGCCGCGGGCGGGCTGAGCGCCGTCCAGCAGGCATTCCTCGACCATGGCGCCGTGCAGTGCGGGTTCTGCATCCCGGGCCAGCTGGTCGCGGCCCACGCGCTGCTGGCCGAGAACCCGCATCCCAGCCGGGCCGACGTCGAGGAGGGGCTGGCCGGCAACCTGTGCCGGTGCGCGGGCTACCAGCAGATCATCGAGTCCGTGCTGGACGCCGCCGGTGAGGGCGGGCGATGAGCGCGCACGGCGGGCACGGCGGGCGCTCCGGGCGCGGCGCTCCGGGCGCCGATGACGAGTCCGCGACCAGCGCCCGCTCGGCGCACGGCGTCGGCGGATCGCCGGCCAGGGTCGGTGGCTTCGACCGGGTGACCGGCCGGCAGGCGTACGTCGCCGATCTCCACGTCGAGGACGCGCTCCACGTCAAGCTCGTGACCCTCGACTGCGCCCGTGCGCGGATCGACCGGATCGACGTGTCCGAGGCGCTCCGCGTGCCCGGCGTCCGCCTGGTCATGACCGCGGCCGACCTGCCCCAGCCGATGCCTCGGTTCGGGCCCCAGCTCCGCGATCGGCCGGTGCTCGCGGTGGGCGAGACCAAGTATCACGGCGAGCCCGTCGCGGCCGTCGCCGCCGAAACCAAAGATGCCGCCGAGGCCGCAGCGCGCCTCGTCCGCGTCGAGCACGAGGTCCTGCCGGCCGTGTTCTCGGTCGCCGCGGCGCTCGCCCCCGACGCCCCGCTCGTCCAGGACCCCCGGCTCCGCCCCGACGACCAGTTGCGGGACACCAACGTGCTCCGCGAGCACCATTACGGGTGGGGGGACGTCGATGCCGCGACGCCGGACGTCGTCGTCGAAGGGACGTATTCGTTCCCGATCGTGACCCAGTTCGCCATCGAGCCCCACGCCTTCATCGCCGCACCCGACGGCGACGGGATCGCGGTCTGGAGCTCGATCCAGCACCCCAGCTGGCTCCAGCGGGTGATCGCGGACCTGCTCCACCTGCCGCTGGCCAAGGTTCGCGTGCTGGCCCCCGATCCGGGCGGCGCCTTCGGCGGCAAGCAGCACGCGAAGCTCGAGCCGCTGGTCGCGTTCATGGCTCGAGCCGCTGGCCGGCCGGTCCGCCTCGTGCTCAGCCTCGAGGAGTCGTTCCAGGCGGTTCGGCGCGGCGCGTGCGAGGTCCACGTCCGGTCCGGCTTCCGCGCCGACGGCACGCTGGTGTCGCGCGAGATCCATGCCGACTACCTGATCGGCGCCTACGCGGACATCGCTGACCGGACCGTGACCAAGGGCGGCTACACGGCCGCTGGGCCGTACCGGACGCCCAACGTCCGGATCGTGGCGCGCAGCGTCCTGTCGCATACCACGCCGTCGACGGCGTTCCGCGGGTTTGGCAATCCGCAGCAGATTTGGGCCGTGGAATCGAACATGGACGAGGCGGCCCGGGTGCTGGGCATCGATCCCGTGGCGCTCCGCCTGCGGAACTTCCCCGAGCGGGGGGAGACGTTCATCCCCGGCGACACGCCGGCCGACGGGCGGTGGGCCGAGACGCTCGAGCGGGCGGCCGCGATGCTGGACTGGGGCGGGCCGGTCGTGCCGGGTCGCGGGCGGGGCATCGCGGTCGGCCTCAAGTCCGGGCCCACCACCGGCCTGTCGTACTCGACCGTCCGCCTGCTCGCCGACGGCAGCGTCGTCGTCTACGCGGGAACCTCGGACATGGGCCAGGGTGCGCGCACGATCTTCGCCCAGATCGCCGCCCAGGAGCTCGGGGCGCCGATGGACTGGGTCACGGTCGTCATGGGCGACACGTCGACCGTCCCGTACGACCAGCAGACGTCGGCCAGCCGGTCGTCGGTCCTGATGGGCAACGCCGTGCTGTTCGCGTGCCGCGACATCCAGGCGAGGCTGCGGGCGATGGCCGCGCGCCTGGAAGGGGTCGACGAGGCCGAGGTCGTGGTTGACGGCGGCGTGGTCGCGATCGGCGGTCGCGAGCTGCCGATCCGGGACGTGTTGCGGCGCGGTCTGGGGCGCCTGGGCGGCGAGCTGATCGGCGTGGGCGAGATGCGCAAGGAGGCCGACCCAGGGCATCCGCTGGGCGGGACGGCGGCGTTCTTCGAGTTCAACTGCACGGCCGTCGAGCTCGAGGTGGACCGGGATACCGGCGACATCGCGATCACCCGCCACGTGACCGTGTCCGACGTCGGCCGGGCGCTCAACCCGGCGCAGGTGCGCGGCCAGGACGAGGGCGCCGCCGTGATGGGCCTGGGACACACGCTGATGGAGCACATCATCTTCGACGACGCGGGCCGGATCCGGAACCTCGGGCGCGATCGACTACCGGATCCCGACCAGCATGGACCTGCCGCACACCATCGACAGCGACATGATCGAGAACGGCGACGGACCCGGTCCGTACGGGGCCAAGGGCATGAGCGAGGGCGCGCTGCTGTGCGTGGCGCCCGCGGTCGCGGCGGCCGTCCGGGATGCCACGGGTGCGGTCATCCGGGACCTGCCGCTGACGCCCGAGCGCGTGTGGCGGGCGCTCCGCGATCTGCCGGCTGGCGCGGGCAGCGGCACGGGCGAGACCGGCCCGCGATGACCCTGGCCTACCGCCTCGACCACCCGCACGGGCTCCCGCCCGATGAGGTCACTGCGCTGGTCGGCGGCAAGGCGGCCAACCTGGGGGTGATGGCCCGCGAGCTCGGCCTGCCGGTCCCGCCAGGCCTCACGATCACGACCGCCGCGTGCCGCGAATACCTCGCATCGGGCTGGCCGGCCGGCCTGGACGAGGAGCTTCGGGCGCGGATGGCGGACGTCGAGGCGGCGATCGGGCGGCGGTTCGGGGATCCGGCGGACCCGCTCCTCGTCAGCGTCCGGTCCGGGGCTCCGGTGTCGATGCCCGGCATGATGGACACGATCCTGGACCTCGGGTTGACCGACGCGACCACGGACGGCCTGGCGCGGGCGACCAACGACGATGCGTTCGCGCGCGACTGCCGGCGACGGTTCGAGGCGATGTTCCGCGAGATCGTGGGTCGGGAGGTCCCGGACGAGCCGTGGGCCCAGCTGCGCCTCGCCGTGGAAGCGGTGTTCCGCTCGTGGAACAGCGATCGGGCGCGCGCCTACCGCCGGCGCGAGGGGATCGCGGACGACATCGGGACCGGGGTCACCGTCCAGGCGATGGTGTTCGGCAACCGCGGCGCCAATTCGGCGACGGGCGTCGTGTTCACGCGCAACCCCGCCACGGGCGAGCCCGGGCTGTACGGCGACGTGATGTTCGGGGCCCAGGGCGAGGACGTCGTCGCGGGGACGCACGCGACCCAGCCGCTCGCGGTCCTCGACGAGCGCCTGCCGGCGGTCGGGCGAGAGCTTCGCGATCACGCCGTGCGGCTCGAGCGCCACTTCCGCGACCTGTGCGACATCGAGTTCACGGTGGAGCAGGGGAGGCTGTGGCTGCTCCAGGTCCGGGTCGGCAAGCGGAGCCCGCGGGCCGCGCTGCGGATCGCGCTGGACATGGCCAGCGACGACGCGTTCCCGCTGACCCGCGCGCGAGGCCGTCGAACGGGTGGCCGCGATCCTCGCCGATCCGCCGCGCGTCGCCTCACAACGGGATCCCGGCGCGACCTCGATCGGCACCGGCCTCGGGGCATCGCCGGGCGTCGCGAGCGGCGACATCGTGACCAGCCCGGAGGCGGCCGTCCGGCTCGCCGACGCCGGGGGTTCGCCGATCCTCGTGCGCGCCGAGACATCCCCGGACGACGTCCACGGCATGGCGCGCGCCGCGGGCATCCTGACCGCGCGCGGCGGGCTGGCCAGCCACGCCGCCGTGGTCGCGCGTGGGTGGGGGATCCCGGCCG
>CAVVNQ010000018.1:0-154194 GCA_963749705.1 uncultured Chloroflexia bacterium
TACGTCCGCGACACGGAAGCGTCCGTTGCCCGCCCGGTCCTCGAGCTTCGCGGGTTCCGCCGGGTGGAGCTGGCGCCCGGCGAGCGTCGACGGTGTCGTTCAGGCTCAGCGCGGAGCAGCTCGCCTACGTGGGGGTCGACCATCGGCGGGTGGTCGAGCCGGGCGTGATCGAGGTCCTGGTCGGAAGCTCGGCGGCCGACCTGCCGCTCGCGGCACAGTTCGAGCTTGTCGGACGACCGTGCACCTGGTCGAGCGCCACCGCTACCTGACCACGACCAGCGTTGGCTGACACCGGCGTCGGGGCGAGCGCCGACGTCGACCCAGCGCGCGTCATCGGCGAGGTCGACGAACGGCTGTTCGGGTCGTTCCTCGAGCACATGGGCCGGGCGATCTACGGCGGGATCTACGAGCCGGACCACCCCGAGGCCGACCATGACGGCTGGCGACGCGATGTCGTGGCTCTGGTCCGCGAGCTGGGCGTGACCGTCGTTCGGTATCCGGGCGGCAACTTCGTATCCGGCTACCGATGGGAGGATGGCGTCGGCCCTCGCGAGGCCGCCCGACCCGGCTCGACCTCGCGTGGCGGTCGATCGAGCCCAACACCGTCGGCACCGACGAGTTCCTTGCGTGGACGCGATTGGCCGGCGTGGCGCCGATGCTCGCCGTCAACCTGGGGACGCGCGGAGCCGAGGCCGCTCGCGACCTCGTGGAATACTGCAATGGGCCGACGGGCTCACGCCTCGGCGACCGGCGCGTCGCAAACGGCCATCCCGCGCCGCATGACGTTCGCCTGTGGTGCCTGGGCAACGAGATGGATGGGCCGTGGCAGATCGGCCACAAGACGGCCGTCGAGTACGGCCGCCTGGCGGCGGAGGCCGGCGCCGCGATGCGCCGCGTCGACCCCTCGATCGAGCTGGTGGCGTGCGGCAGCTCGGGGTCCGGGATGCCGACCTTCGGCGCCTGGGAGGACACGGTCCTCGATCTCGCCTGGGACGTCGTCGACCACATCTCCCTCCACAGCTACTACGACCCGGCTGCGTACGCCTCGGTCGACGACTACCTGGCGTGTTCGCTCGACCTGGCGCGGATGATCGAGTCGGTCGCGGCGATCGTGGATGGCGTGGCCCGGCGCAAGGGCAGCGCCCGGCGGATCGGCCTGAGCGTGGACGAGTGGAACGTGTGGCGCCTGGCCGAGCACCGGGCACGGGAGGAACCCGAGGGGCCGTTCCGACATGCGCCGGCGATCGCCGAGGACCGGCATGACGTCGCCGACGCCCTCGTGGTCGGCTGCCTGCTCATCACGCTCCTGCGCCACGCGGACCGGGTCCGGATCGCGTGCCTGGCCCAGCTCGTCAACGTGATCCCCGTGATCCGCACGGTTGCCGGTGGGCCGGCGTGGCGCCAGACCTCGTTCTATCCGTTCGCGGATGTCGCGCGGTACGCCCGCGGGACGGCCCTGGACCTCGAGCTCGACGGGCCGGAATACGTCGCGTCCGAGGGCCGCGTCCAGGCGATCGAGGCGGTCGCCGTCCTCGATGCTGCGACCCCGTCGCTCGCGCTGTTCGCGGTGAACCGGCTGGACCGCCCGCTCGTCCTGGACACGAGGCTTCGCGACCTTGATGACCTCACACGGATCTCGCACCACGTCCTGGCCGACCCGGATCTCGGCGCGGCGAACGTGGCCACGGCCGGGGACCGGGTCGTGCCGAGACGCGTGACCGGCGCGCGACGCGACTCGGGGCGGCTGGTGGCGGAGCTCCCTCCGCGCTCTTGGAACGTGGTCCGCCTCGAGCGTCCGTCGGGCTGATCGCGCGTAGGCCCTGCCGGCCGGCCGGCCGGCGGGCCCGCGGGCGTCCCCCGCCGGCTCAGGCCAGCTTCGGCTCGGCCACCCCGCCCTCCACGACCTGGCCATCCCGGAGCTCGATCACCCGGTCCGCCAGGTCGATCAGCATGGGGTCGTGGGTTGCCACGATGGCGGTCACGCCCTCGCTCCGGACGAGGTGCTGGATCAGCGCCATGATGCTGCGGCCGGTCTGCGAGTCCAGCTGCCCGGTCGGCTCGTCCGCCAGCAGCAGGTCGGGTCGGTTGGCCAGCGCGCGGGCGATCGCCACGCGCTGCTGCTCGCCGCCCGACAGCTCGTGCGGCCGATGATCGGCTCGGCCGCCCAGGCCCACCATGTCGAGCAGCTCGCGGACGCGCCGGTCGCGGTCGTGTGGGTCCGCCCTCACGAGGCGCAGCGGCACCTCGACGTTCTCCGCCGCCGAGAGGATCGGCAGCAGGCCGAAGGCCTGGAAGATGAACCCGATGTTCCGTCGCCGGAAGTCGACGAGCTGTGACTCCGGCAGCTCCGACACCGCCATGCCGTCGACGGAGACGCTGCCGCGGGTCGGCCGGTCCAGGCCGCCGACCATGGACAGGAAGGTCGTCTTGCCGGATCCGGACCGCCCGCGCAGCGCGACCAGCTGACCCCGGACCACCCGGACGCTGACGTCGCGCACGGCGTGGACCGCGCCGCCGGGCATCGGGTACTCGCGCGAGAGATCCCGTGTCTCGACCATGGCGGCGATGGCCGGATCGTCCGTCAGGCGCCGCTCGGGCGGCGCATACCTCAGGTCGCCCATCACGCGTCCGTCCCGCCGTCGACGCCATCCCCATCGCCCGAACGGTCGCGGTCCGGCCACACGCTGATGTGGTCCGGTTCCAGGGCCAGCCGCACCCGCCGCTCGAGGCCCAGCGTCTCGACGTGGCTGCGCGGCAGCTGGAGGCGGCCGACGCGATCGAGCACGGCGTACTCCTCGCTGATGACGTGGTGGTCACCCTGCTGCGACACCGCCCGCCGGCGGAGCGTCTCGCTGCTCGTCCGGCCGTCGCGGATCGCGACCGTGCGGCTGACCTGCTCGCTGACCAGCGGGTCGTGGGTGACGACGACGATGGTCACCCCGAGCTCGTGGTTCACGGTGCGCAGCAGATCGAACACCTCGTGGGCGGTGGTCGTGTCGAGCTCGCCGGTGGGCTCGTCCGCGAACAGCACCGCCGGCTGGTTGGCGAGCGCCACGGCGATCGCCACCCGCTGCTGCTCGCCGCCGGACAGGCGCTCCGGACGGTGCTCGCCGCGATCGGCCAGCCCGACCCGCGCCAGCAGGTCCATCGCCCGCGCTTCGCGCTCGCCGCGCCCGATCCCGTTGAGCAGCATCGGCAGCTCCACGTTCTGCCGCGCGGTCAGGTACGAGAGCAGGTTGCGTGCGGTCTGCTGCCATACGAAGCCGATCACCCGGCGCCGGTAGTCGGTCCGCCGCTGGCGCCCCATCTCACCCAGGTCGTGCCCGGCGACCACGGCTCGACCGGCCGACGGGACGTCGAGCCCGCCCAGGATGTTCATGAGGGTGCTCTTGCCGCTGCCGGAGGCACCGACCAGGGCGATGAACTCGCCCGCCTCGACCTGAAGGTCGAGACCCTGGAGGGCCACCACCTCGAGGTTGGCGACCTTGTAGATCCTGACCAGGTTATCGCACGCGATCAGCGGGCCGTCGTACCGCGCACGGCGCGACTGCGGCACGGTTCGAGCCGTCCGGCTGGCGACGTCGCCTGCCGATGTGCCGGGGTCGGTACGTTCCTGGGTCATGTCCGCTCCATCAGGTCAATCCTCGCCGATCCGCAGCGCATCCACCAATCGCGCCCGGCGCGACAGCCACGTCCCGGCCGCCACCGCCGCCGCAACGACCCCGATCAGCGCCGCGAGCATGACCAGCAGCGCCACCCAGTCGACGACCAGTGGCAGGCCGCTGGTGCCGACGAACGCGGCGAACCCGAGGCCGGGCTCGAGCAGGAACGCAACGCCGATCCCGAGCGCGACGCCGGGGACGAGCGCCAGCAGGACGGGCGGCGCGTGCTCCACGAACGTGAGCGCCAGCGCCTGGCGGGCGGTCACCCCGAGGGTTCGCAGGTACGCGAGGTCCTGGGTCCGGCGCGCCGCGGACAGGACGACGGTGCCGATGATCGCGAGCGCCATGTACATCGCGGCAACGATCAGCGCCAGCGCGTAGCCGGTGGCGACCGCCGCGCCGAGCGGCGCGTCATGGAGCGCGTCATATGCGTGATAGCGCGAGATGATGCGGGTCGAGCCGGCCACCGCGTCGATGGCATCGGCCAGTGGCTGCGCCGCGTCCGCGGAGCCACGCAGCCACATGACGGTCGGGGGCTGGGTCCTTCCGAGCGCCGCCTGGACCCAGTTGAACGGCACCACGGCGAACGGCGTCGATGCGGCGATCCCCGGGAAGCTCGCCCGTTGCTCGACGAGCCGGAACGTGAGGTCCTGGCCCACGACCGTGATCCGGAACGTGTCACCCGGCGCGAGGCCGGCGCTGCCTGCCGGAAGCCGCTGGGACAGGATCGCCGGGATCGGGTTCTCCGGGGTGCCGATCGCGGTGCCCGCCGGGTCTGCCACCAGGGCGTCCGGCCATGCCGGGTCGGCGGCCGAGCCGCGGGCGACCGCCTCGTACGCCAGCGGGTCGATGGCCTCGAGATGGATCGTGGCGTGCTGGACGTCGGTGTCGGCAAAGGCGGCCCGGCTGTCCACGATCCCGGGCGCGACCGCGTCGATGCCCGCGATCGACGATGGATCCAGCGACGGCGCCAGCGATCCGATCGCCGTCCGCTCGATCCGATAGTCCGCGCCGACGGCGAGGTACGAGGCGGCAACCTGCCCGCGATCGATGCTCGACACGATCACCGATGAGAAGGCTCCGAACGCGGCCGTCAGCATGAGCACGAGCAGCGCCAGGTTCGCTGCGGCCGGGTGCCGCCCGATCATGCGCAGGCCCAGCACCGGGACCAGGTCGTGACGCCTGGCCGCGAGCCAGCCGAGCGTGCGGACAGGCAGCGGGTAGAGGCGCAGGGCCACGATCCCCGCCGCCAGACCGCACAGCACCGGAGCCGCCGCCAGCAGGGGGTTGAAGGTCGCCGTGGCGCCGTCGGCAAGGGTCAGGCCGCGCTCGCGGAGCAGCAGGGCACCCGCGCCCGCGATGACCACGATCGTCAGCTCGAGGACGAGGCGGCGCGGCGCAACGCGGAGCCCGGGGGGATCGTCGCGCTCCAGCTGGCCCAGCTGACGCCGGGCCATCGGCCACGTGGAGCCCAGCAGGAGCAGGATGGCACCCCCGCCCACCGCCGCCGCGAGGATCGGCGAGAGGCTGCTGGCCCGGGCTGGGATGGCGATCACCGCGCCGAGCAGCCCCACCAGCGACGCGCCGCCCGCGATCAGGATCGCCTCCCACAGCTCGGTGCCCAGCACCAGCGCGCCGGATGCCCCCCGGCCGCGGGCGAGCGCGAGCGCGGCCCGTCGGCGCGCGGCGAGCAGGATCGCCAGCATCGCCAGCACACCGCCGGCCAGCCCGAACGGACCGATGGCGGCGACGGACAGGATCGACTCGGACCGGGCGCGCTGCTCGGCGTAGGCGTCGAGGATCCCCGGCAGGCCGGTGCGCAGCTGGACGGTGCCGGGCGCGGCGATGGCGGAGAAGGCGGCGATGGAATCGAGGTGCCGCAGGTCCGTCCGAAGCTGTTCCACCTTCCCGCCGTCGAGTCGTTGCGGGTCGACCTGGAGCCGCCACTCGTAATGGAACGGGAGGCCGCTCGCCCACAGGTCCGGGTACGCGTCGGCGGGGATGTAGGCAGCGGCCTGGAACACGGGGTCGAAGAACGTGCCCACCTGCACGACATGGAGCAGGCTCCGGTCGTCCGCCCAATACTCGGCGGTCGGGTCGATCGGGTCGAACAGCCCGACCACCTCGATGTCGACCGGCGCGAGCTGCAGCGGCGTGCCCGACAGCATCGGATCGGTCCCGTCAAGCCCCAGCGCGACGCGATCGCCCAGCTCGAGGCCCATCTCGAATGCCTCCGCGCTGGACAGCGCGACCTCGAGGACCACCGGCGCCGCCTGGTCGCTGCCAGCAGCGGACCCCGACCCGTTCCGCCAGGTGGCCAGGGGAACCGGCACGCCCCGGTCGACCGGCCAACGCCCGGCGACGAGCGTGGTCGCCTCGCTCAGACCGTCCTGGTACTGCAGCGACAGGTATGAGAAGTTCGGGTCCGCCGTGGCGAAGCGCACGCTGGTCACGCGCAGCAGGCGATCGGCGATCAGGGCGGCGAGCGAGGCTGGAAGCTGCTCCGCCAGCTGGTCGCCGCGCGCGCGGACCTCGCTGACGCCGCCTTCGAGACCCGGCGACAGCCTGGCGGCCTCGGCGAGCACGACGTTGCGCTGCACGGACGGCGCCGCCCGCGCCGCGTACCGCACCGCGTCGTCGCTTGCGCGGTTGAACAGCCGTGGGGCGGCGGCGAACAGGAAGCTCGTCGCGGCGATCACGAGGAACAGGAGCGTGATCATCCGGAGCTCGGCACGAAGACGGCGCAGGAGCAGTCCCGCGGCCCACAGAGAACGCACGGTCAGTCCTCGCCCATGCGCAGGACGCTGCCCACGCCCAGCCGTCGCAGGACGCTGCCGATGGCAACCACCGCCACGCCCAGCGCCAGGGCGCTGGCGACGTCGAGCAGCAGGATGCGGTCCCACGGCAGCTGGACGATGACCGGGGGCACCGGTGCCGTGGCGCGCTGGGTCACGGTGACGAACGGGAGCACGATCCAGCCGATCAGGAGCCCGAGACCTGTCCCGGTCAGCAGGCCGACCAGCACCAGGCTGCCGTTCTCGAGCCACAGCCAGCTCGACAGCTGCCGCCCGGACAGGCCCAATGCGCGCAGCAGCGCGAACTCGGTGCGCCGCTCCCGCGCCGAGACGGCGGCGCTCACGGTCAGGCCGACGATGGCGAACAGCCCGGTGGCGACAAAGCCGAGGGCGAGGGCGCCGATGATGCCGATCGCGACCGGGTCCGTGCTGAGGCTGCGCGAGCGGTCCACCGCGCTCACGACCTGGGCGCTGTCGAACGGGCTGTCGCGCAGGGCCGCCGCCAGCGCGTCCTGCCGGCCGGCGGCAACCTGCATCCACCACTCGTCCGCGCTGCGCGCGATGCCGTTCGCCTGGAGCCGCATGAGGCCGAGCGTGGGCTCGTCGACGATCAGCAGCGGGCGGTCCGGATCGGTGGTCGGGAACGTGTCGACGACCCCCGCGATCGACACACGCCGGCTGACACCGTCCACGCTCAACGTGATCGTGTCGTCCGTTGCCGACGCCGTGGCGGCCAGGAAGGCGCGGTTTGCGATCACCGGCATGGCCCCGGTGACCGAGGTGATGGAGGACGGCAGGAACATGAGCCGGGCGGCCACCTGGCCGCCGCCGTTGCCGAACAGGGTGTTCTGCTGGTCCTCGTTGGTGATCTGCACCGCGGTGCCGCGCGTCCGGCCGGCGGGCACCGCCACCAGCGGCCGTAGCCCTGCTGCCATCTGCGCGCTCCATGGGCCGTTGTCATCCAGGTGCACCACGGCCCAGGGCCCCGCCGGATCGTGTCCCGCGGACACGCCGGCCACGCCCACGAGCGCAACGTTCACGATCAGATCGTTCGGCAGCCACACCGTGATGCCCACGCCGGCAAGCTCGATGGGCCCGTCGAGCCGGGCGCCCACCTCGTCCACGATCGGCGCGCTGTGCACGGCCACCGGCTCGAGCGGCACGACGATGGACGTGTCCGGTCCGTTCACCGGCGTCGGATCGGACTCGACGCGGTACAGCAGTCCCGCTGCGTCGCGCACGAGCGCATTCACGCTCACCTTGAGATCGGTCAGCGAGGCGGGATCCAGGCGCTCGACGTGCCCGGCGCCGGTGCCGGGGTCGAATACGAACCGGCCGACCGAGGTGAGGTCGAGCAGGGGCGAGATTCGCAGGTACGCGGTCCCCGCCGGCAGCGGCACCAGGCTCGGTTCCGGTCGCCCATCGCGCAGCGCCTGCATCAGGTCGCCCAGCGGCTGGGCCGCCTGGTCCTCACGGAGGAGCGTGATCCCGGCTGCGGTCTGGGCATCGATCCCGAGCAGGTCGCCCGCGCCGGCCGCGAACGAGACGCCGTTCGCGATCCGCTCGACGGGCGACAGCTGCTCGACGCCGGCCAGCCCCGCATATTCGCCGGGGAGGGCCCAAGCGGGCAGGGCGCCGAGCGCGTGACCCGGCACGACGCGGACATCGGCTCCCGCCTGGTAGGCAGCCTGGTCGCGCTGCGAGCCGGACCAGGTCGCCGCGTACGAGACGGCGAACACGCCCATCGAGATGGCGATCATGAGCATCAGCGCGGATCGGGTGTAGCGCAGCGGGCGCCGGGCCAGCTGGCGGGTGCCGAGCGAGGCCACCAGGTCCCGCCGGCGCGAGACCGCAGCCTCCACGCCCTGGGCCAGCAGCGGCAGGACGCGCAATGCCAGGACACCGCCCGCGAGCAGGCTGATCGCGGGCGCGGCCACGAGCAGCGGATCGAGGCCCAGGCTGCCCTGGACGGTGCGCGTCAGCGGCGCTCCGTAGAGCCGCAGCTGCCACAGCCCGATCCCGGAGATCGCCAGGAGTGCGATGTCGAGCCCCATCCGCTGGCCGAACGTGCGCGTCTCCTGCCGGGAGAGCCCGCGCTGCTCGGCCGCGAAGCTGCGCGCGGCGAGGAACGCGGGCAGCACAAGAAGCGCCACGCACACGCCAGCGATGGCGCCGGCGAACACGTACCCGTCCACGGTGACCCGCGGCTGGAGGCTGAGCCCGATGTCGGCCAGCGGTCCGGCGATGCCGAGCACGGCCACGGCGGCGACCGCCAGCCACGGGCCGAGGATCACCGCGGGGATCGCGAGCATCAGCCCCTCCATGAGCGCCAGCGACGCCACCTGCAGGGGCTCGGCGCCGCGGGACAGGAGGAGGGAGGTGTCGACCCGCCGATGATCGACGAGGAGCGAGGCGATCAGGATGATCGCGTAGATGGCCAGGATCGCAAGCTGGGCCATGAGCACCAGCATGTTGGTGCGGCTCACCAGCATCGAGCGCTCGGCGTCGCCCAGGAGGGTGGGCAATCCGGTCGCGATGTAGGGCGCCTCGCCGGTATCGATCCTGAGGCGGTCGGGCAGGGCCTCGAGCGCGCCCCGCAGCGACGCGACGTCGTCCACCGACAGTCGGGCAAGGTCCGGGTACGCACGCCACCAGGCATGGACCGAGACGATGGGGGTGTGGAGCAGGAGATCGTTCGACGTCGCCAGGAACGGCCCGAACGTCCGGAAGCCCTCCCCGTCCACGATCCCGGACGTCAGCTGCTCGTCGCCATGCCAGAACGGGTCGACGACCGAATCGATCGCGAAGATGCCCGCCAGGCGCACCTGGACCCTGGCTGCGTTGCCCTCCTGGGTCACCAGCGACAGCTCGTCGCCCACCGCCAGCCGGAGCTCGCTGGCGACGGCGTCGACGACCGCCACCTCGATCGGCCCGGATGCACCGGAGCGGTCGGCCGGCCAGCTGCCGTCGATCAGGGTGGCGTGGTCGGCAAGCCCGTCGAGCGAGCCCAGCGTCGCGAGGTCACCGGCGCGGATCGATGGCCGGCTGGCGATCGTGAGCGTCGCGCTGCTCCGCACCTCGCGCAGGACGCTGCCGCCCACGGTCGCAATCGCCTGCCGGAGGTCGGCCACCATCGAGCCGTCGATATCCGCGACATGCGACGGAGTGCCGTAGAGCGACACGTCGATCGAGGTGTCGCCGGCCGGCGCGTCGGCGACCGTCCGTCCCAGGCCGGCAGACGAGGCCGCAACCCAGTACACGGGTCCTGCGGCGACGAGGGCGGCAGCGAGGAGCGTGACCAGCCAGGCGGCGGCAACGATCGGCCAGTCCGCGCGGCTTCGGCGCAGGCTCACCCGGAACGCCGCGATCAACGCGTGCACGGACGGCTCTCACCCGGATCGGCGGCGCTACGGTGCGCGGCGAGGTCGCACGGACATCCGAGGGTGTCACGGGAGTCCAGCAGCGCGGCGTCGTGCATCGCGGGGTCCTTGGCAGCGGCAGCATCGCTCTTGAAAGGGCCGCCGCCTGTCACCGGGCTGGGTCCCGCGGCATTGTATGGCCGCCGCCGCCCAGTCCGCCGCGCTCGGAGGCGAGAAGCCTGAGGGACCTCGCTTGATGCTCAGAAGCTGCTGGTGGGCCGGGGCAGAATCGAACTGCCACAGCCGAAGGCGAGGGTTTTACAGACCCTTGGGCTCACCACCTGCCCAACCGACCCACGGAGATTGATCGCCGTCACGCGCCTGCGGGGGACCTGACGACCGGACGGGATGGTACCGCACGCGTGTCGCCCGTGCCGAGGTACGGAGGGATCTGACGGGATCGGCGGGGAGGGGATGGTGGAGATGAGGGGACTCGAACCCCTGGCCTCCGCGATGCGAACGCGGCGCTCTCCCAGCTGAGCTACATCCCCACCGGGAGGTCGGCGGCGAGCCGCCCGACCGGGCGCGAAGTGTAGCACGGGACGACTCCCGGTCCGACCTTCGAGGCCCCGTAGACTCCGCCGATGCCCACCGGTCTGCTGCTCGGCCTGTTCGCCTCCGTGGTGTGGGGGTTCACCGACCTGACGGCGGCCCTCGCCTCTCGACGGATCGGCAGCCTGCGAGCGCTCGCCGGCGCTCAGGTCGTGAGTCTGTGCCTGTTGGGGATCGGCATCGCGCTCGACCCGGCGCGGCTGGGATCCACGCCCCTGCAGGGCATCGTCGCCGGCCTCCCGCTCGGCGTCGTCGCCGCCGCCGCGTATCTCGCGTTCTTCACCGCGCTCCGGATCGGCCCGATCAGCGTGGTCAGCCCGGTCGTGGCCGCGTACGGCGGCGCGACGGTCGTGCTCGCCGTGGCGTTCCGGGGCGAGACGCTCCAGCCGCTGCAGGCGGCGGGCGCTGCGTGCGCGACGGTTGGCGTCGTCCTGACCGGCCTGGTGTTCCACGGGTCGCTGCGCGGGACGAGGATCGTGGGACCGGGGGTGATGATCGCCGTCGCCACGCTGCTGATGTTCGCGATCCTGACGGTCTCGCTGGCGGGACCGATCAAGGCATACGGCTGGATGCCGGTGATCCTGGGGTCGCGGCTGATGAACACGCTGACCGCCATCGCCATGCTGGGGGTGGCGCTGCGGTCCCGATCGCCGCGCCTGGGACCGCTGCTCCAGCCGGCCGGTGGGTGGAATCGGATGGCGCTCGCGCTGGTGTTCGTCGCCGCGACCTTCGACTTCGCCGGGTTCGTTGCCTACGCCATCGGGCTCGAGGTGTCGTTTGCGTGGCTGGTCGGCCTGGCGAGCTCGTTCGGACCCGTGATCGCGGTCGTCTATGCCGTGGGATGGCTGGGCGAGCGCCTGCGACCGACCCAGTGGTTCGGCCTGGGGCTGATCGTGGTCGGGCTCGTAGTGCTCGCGGTCGCGAGCTAGCGAGCCGAGGCCGGCGGGACGCCCGCCTCGCTGTGGCCGATCGCCGCGTCGCTTGCCAGCGCCGCCAGCAGCGCGCGGAGGGCAGGCCCTGGGAGCGGCACACGGGCGCCGGCGTTCCGCCAGTGGACGACTCGTTCGGACGCGTGGCCTGCTGCCGGGATCGCCACGACCGCCGCGAGCCGCAGGAGCCCGGCATGAAAGGCCGCGGATCCACTCAGGCCGA
The DNA here is from genome assembly GCA_963749705.1 of uncultured Chloroflexia bacterium. GTDB lineage: Bacteria > Chloroflexota > Limnocylindria > Limnocylindrales > CSP1-4 > CAIXZV01. The sequence continues at coordinate 11,581 of CAVVNQ010000018.1, forward strand.
AGGCTTCGAAGAACGCGTCCTCGCGCCGGTCGGCGCGATCGCGCAGGTTCCGCACGGCGGCGCCGGGGTCCGGCGACGGCTCATCCCCGCTGAGGGCCACCACGATCACGTTCGCGGCCGACGGCGGCAGCTGCCGGAGCTTGGCCAGGATCGCGGGCTCCAGCGCCGCGTTGCCGCTGCCGCGCCTGCGGGTCACCTCCACGTTGAAGGCGCGACCGGCTCGGAACGTGACGGTGAAGTCGGGGCCCCGACGACCGGCACCGTAGGCTTCGAACGCGAGCGCGATGCGACGGTCGGCGAGCAGGAGCGCCGCGACCTGCAGCTCGGCGCGGACGTCGAGCCTGGCGTCGGTCGACGTCGCTCCCCGCAGCTTCTTGCGGATCTTGTCCCGGTTCGTCTCGACGAATGCCCGGAACCGGGGGGAGGTCGCGAGCCACGCCGGCATGTCGGCGATCTCCGGGTCCGGTGCCGGGGCATCCGCCAGGTATGCGACGAGCCGCTGGATCGTGGGCGTTGCGATGGTCCGCTGGGTCACGCGCCCATCCTGCCGCAATGCATGTGCGCTGTCTGCCGTCGCCCGATCCGGGCTGCCCGAATGGCCCCGAAAGCCCGATCCTGCGCCGCCTGACCGCGAACCGCCGGGCTGTTGACAGATCGAACATCCGTTCTATTATTGGACGTCCGATGGCTCGCGCATCCGACGTCTCCCAGGCACTCGCGACGCTCCAGGCGCGCTGGGGCGCCGCAGCTCCGCGGCGAGGCGGGGAGATGGCCCTGGCGGTCGAAGGCGCGCTTGCCCGCGCGCCGATGCCGCTCGAGACGCCGGATGACGTTCCGCTGCCGGGATCCCGGCCCGCACCGCTCGCGCCGGCCGCCAGGCCCCGGCCGGGTGTGCCGGCTGCGGACGCGGACGGGCACATCGTCCCAACCGGGTTCGCGGCGCTGGACGCCATCCTCGGTCACGGTGGGCTCCCGCGCTCGGCCACGGTGGCACTGCGCGGCGACCCATCGTCGGGCAAGACCACGGTCGCGCTGCGGACGGCGGCGGAGGCGCAGGCGGGCGGCGCGATCGTCGCATGGCTGGATCTCGCCCGGGCCTTCGATCCCGTGGAGGCCGTCGCGCGCGGCGTGCGACCGGAGTGGCTCGTGGTGCTCACCCCGGCAGACCTCGAGGAGGCCCTGGCGCTGGCTGCGGCACTGCTCGCGGCGCGGACCGTGGACCTGCTCGTGGTGGACCTGCCGGATGGTCGGGATCCCGCAGGCCCCGGCCGGCCGGTGGGGGACCGGCTGGGCAGGCTCGCGGCGCTCGCCCGGCGCGCCGGCGCCACGCTCGTCGTCCTGGAGCCGGGCACCCTGGGGCAGGGGCTGTCAACCGCCGTCGAGGAGGCAAGCGGGCTCCGGCTCGAGCTGCGCCGGACGGGCTGGATCCGGCTGGGCCGGGATGTCGTGGGGCAGCGGAGCGAGGTGACCATCGCGCGCAACCGCCATGGACCGCCGGGCGGCCACGCGGACCTCGAGATCCTGTACGCGGACGGCGGCACCCGGGATGCCTGCCTGCTCCGGGACGATCTGCTCACCGGGCTCACCGAGCCACCCGCACCGCCGGGCGCGCTGCCACCCCCGGCGGCCCCGGTCCTGGTGCCCGTGACGGCCGCCGTGCCACCGCCGTCGCTCGTCCCCGACCCGAAAGGCCCCCCTCCATCGGCTGACACCCATGCGCCTGCTCCACCTGATCTGGCCGCACCTGCCGCTCCGCCTCGCAGGGAGCCGTCTCACCCTGCCCGGGAACGCCGGCCTCTCCACCTCGTTGCCGCCCGGGCCGATCGTCCTCGGCGGACAGCCCTGGACGGACGGGACGGTGATCGACGCCGATCCGCTCGCGCGAGCGCTCGGCGTGCGCCGGGGGATCCCGCTCGGGAGCGCGCACCGGCTCGCGCCCGAGGCGACCTTCCTCGACCTCGCGCCTGAGGCGGACCGGGACGCTGTCGAGGCCGCCTGCGAGCGGCTTGCGGCGTTCAGCCCGGGGGTCGCCGGGACCAGCGATGTCCGGGATCCGTCGTTCGGACGGCTCGTCGTCCAGGCGGACGGGCTGACCCGTCTCTGGGGAGTCGAGGAGGTGCTCGTCGCGCGGATCGACGAGGCGCTGGCGAGCGTGCTGCCGGGTCCGCCGCGAGCCGGGATCGCCGGCACGGGCTTCGCGGCCACGGTCGCCGCCGCGCATGCGCCGGAAGGCGGACCGCCCGTCCTCGTGGCGCCCGGTGACGACCGGCGGTTCCTTGCCCCGTTCCCGGCCCGGCTCCTGACGCGAGACCTCGATGTCCGATCCCGGCTCTCCCGGTTCGGACTGCGAACGATCGGGTCCGTGGCGGAGCTGCCACGATCGGCGATCGTGGCGCGGTTCGGCGAGGAGGGCGCGCGCCTGCATGCGCGGGCGTGCGGCGAGGAGATCGAGCGGTTCCGCCCTCGGCGGACGCCGGAGCGGATGGCGCTGGGGCTGCCGCTCGATCCACCGGCAGAAGCGCTCGATGCGGTCCGCTTCGTGCTCCGCCGGCTCGCGGCGGCGCTCGCCGACCAGCTCACGGCCCGCGGGCAGGCGGCCGGGATCGCCCGGCTTGTCGCCACCCATGACCTCGCGTTCGCTCGTCGTGGAACCCCGGCGGAGCTTCGCATCGAGCAGCGTCTCCCGGAGCCGACGGCCGATGCCGAGGCGATCGAGCGGCTGCTGTTCGCCCGGCTCGAGAAGGCCCCGCCGCCGGCTGCCGTCGCGCGCCTGGATCTCGAGCTCGCGATGGTCGAGGCAGCCGCCGGCCAGCAGCTCCCGCTGTTCACGCCCCAGGCCGCTCGCGATGCCCGGCTCGCCTGGCAGCTGGCCCGGCTCGCGATCTCGTTCGGGGCGGATCGCGTCCGGCGGGTCGAGATCACGGATCCCGAGGCGCCGCTGGCCGAAGCGCGCTGGCGATGGATGCCGGTTGCCGGAGCATCGGTGATGGGCGACGAGGGTCAGGCGTGACGCGGCTGCTGCGGGAGCATCCGGTGATCGATGCCGAGCTGGATGCGGACGGCCGGCTCGTGGCCATCAGGTGGAACGGCCGTCGAGAGCCGGTGGAGGTCTGCAACCGCTGGCGCGTGGACGAATCCTGGTGGCGAGAGCCGATCGCCCGGGACTACTTCAAGGTCGTCGGCCGAAGCTGGCTCGCGCTCGTCTATCTCGACCGGGCGGCCAGCACATGGCACCTCGAGCGCCTGTATGACTGACCGGGTGTGGCCACCCCGGGCCCCCAACGCGTCACGGGGGCGAGCTGATGGCTCCTGTCATCGAGCGCCTACGGCGCCTATCGGACGACGGGCGAGCCCAGCGCGATCGAGATGACGAGCAGCACCAGGAAGAGGCCCACGACCAGGACGAGCGCGCCCATGTCGCGCGGTCGTGCCGTCTGCACAGCGGTGTTCCCCCACTACCAGGACCGGTCCCGGGCCGGTCGCCTGCGAGGATAGACTCCGCGGCCCTCGTCCGTGTGACGTTTTGGCAGGTCTCGCGCCAGAACACCGAATGTGCTCAGGGCGGACGTCACCTGGGCAGGGCGGCCACCACGACAAGGACGACCAGGGCGATCAGCACGACGGACAGGACCGCCGCCCCGGTGACGTCACGCGTCTTCAGCTCCATGCCTCACGGACTCCTCTGCTGTCGTCAGCCCTCACCGCCGCCGCACCCGGCGGCGTAGAGCACGGTGATCATCGTCGACCCGCCGGCGGGCCGGAAGGTTGACTGGATCCGGCATTCCGGAAGATCGCCCTGGGAATCCAGGACCCGGCTCCCATCCTCGAGCGGACCGGACAGGCCCATCGTGGTGTAGCCGAGCCCCTCGAGCTCATCGCGGTACCAGGTTGCGACGTCGTCCACCGACGCCGAGCTGATGAACGCGGCGCTGGCCGGCGTCGGCAAGGGTCCGGCGATCTGCGCGTCCGGATACACCGGGAACCCATCGGGCAGGGAATCAAGGATGGTTCCCCAATCCGTCTCGGTGGTCGTTGCCTGCGAGGACGCCGGCGCATTGCTGGCGGGTGCCTCGGTCGGCGACTCGGACTCGCGCGCCGCCGTCGTCGCCGCCGGGACCGTGGGTGACCCGGCGATTCCAGTGGCCGAGCTGTTGCACGCGCCGACGATGATCGCGAGGACGGCGATGGCGAAGAGGCTCAGGCGTCGTGTGGCGGATCGCATGCGGGTCCTATCGTAGCGGTACCTGACGCGACGGGCCCCTGTCGCAGGTGCGACAGGGGCCCTGGGCCACGAGACTGCCGCGTCCCGTGACAGGTCGACGGTCGCCATCGCAACGTCCGTCGCCGTCGTTCGTTCCGGCGACCTCGGGTCGGCCGGAACCTGGATGTTCAGCGGGCTGCTTCCACGATCGCCGGGAGCAGGCCGAGGATGAGCAACGTCGCGATCGCGATCGCCAGGGCGCGCAGGACCAGCTCGAGGGCGACGCGGCGGGCTGGTCTGGGGGCTGGATTGACGGTCACGGGCATGAGACGCGCGATCGAGGCCTTCGGTTGCGCCCGGGACCGGTCAAATCTCGAGCATCGGATGGCGTTCGCCGGGAGACACGCCCGCCGGTGGTGATAGAACAGATGTTCTATCATTGGCCTCCGCTCCCGGAGAATGTCGCGTGGCTCATTCCGACTACGCCGAGCTGCATTGCCATAGCCATTTCTCGTTCCTGGACGGGGCGTCTGCGCCGGACGATCTCGTGGATCGTGCCGTCGAGATGGGCCTGACGGGGCTTGCCGTCACCGACAGCCAGGGCCTGTACGGAGCGGTCCGGTTCTCCACCGCGGCGGAGGCAGCCGGACTTCACCCCGTGATCGGGATCGAGATCGAGCTGCTGGACGCGGCGGTCCCGGACCCATCGGGGATCGTCGTTCCTGCACGGCGGGCATGGAGACCGGGGCGGCGGCCACCGACCGCGCTCGCGGATCGACGGGTGGCGGATGGCCGGCCCGTTCGGCCACGGCCCGAGCGGACACGCCTCCCGGGGCATCGGGCGGTCAGGAAGGAGGATCACCGGGGCATCGGACAGGATCAGCGTGGCCCGCATCTCGTGCTGCTCGCGCGGGATGCGACGGGCTGGCGGAGCCTGTGCCGGCTGGTGTCTCGCGCGAACCTCGCCGGTTCGAAGGCCGTTCCTTCGTTCACGCAGGCCCTCCTGGCTGACCACGCGGAGGGACTGATCGCGCTCTCCGGCTGCCGCCATGGCGAGCTGGCCAGACGGCTCCGGGCAGGGGATCGCGAAGGCGCGCGAGCGGTCGCGGAGCGATACGCGCAGCTGTTCGGTCGCGCGGGACCGCTCGTCATGCGCGGGCACTCGGCCGCCGCGAGCGGCTTCGTCGTCGAGCTGTCCCACCACCTGCTGCCCGACGACGACTGGCTCGTCTCGGAGACGGCGCACCTGGCCGACGAGCTCGGGCTGCCGGTGGTCGTCACCAACGACGTCCACTACGCCCGGCCCGAGGGCCGAGAGCTGCACGACGTTCTGACCGCGATCCGTCACGGACGCACCCTGTCCGAGCTTCGCGACCTGCGCCGGCCGGACGGGGAGTCGTATCTGAAGTCCGCGGCGCACCTCATGGCGTTGCCTCCCGGTGAGCCGTCGACGGCGCGGACCGACCCCGTCCTGGCGCGGGCCTGGCGCGAGGGGATTTCGGCATCGGCCGAGATCGCGGCCGGGTGCCGCGTGGATCTCGCCTTCGAGCGCTACCGCTTTCCGGGGTTCGCCGTGCCGAAGGGCGAGACGCCGTTCAGCCACCTGTCCGGGCTGTGCTGGGAGGGCGCCCGTCGCCGGTACCACCCGTTCACGCCGGCGGTGATGCGCCAGCTGGCCCACGAGCTGGATGTGATCGAGAAGACCGGCCTTGCCGAGTTCTTCCTGATCTGCTGGGACCTGATGCAGTTCGCGAGATCGCGCGGGATCCCGGCCCAGGGGCGGGGAAGCGCGGCGGATTCGATCGTGGCATACGTGCTCGGTATCACGCGCGTTGACCCCATCCGCCACGAGCTGCTGTTCGAGCGGTTCATCAACGAGGGCAGGACCGCGTACCCGGACGTGGACATCGACTTCAGCTCTGCACGACGGGAGGAGGTGATCCAGTACGTCTACGAGCGATACGGCGCCGACCACACCGGGATGGTCTGCAACCTCGTCACGTACCGGGCTCGGTCCGCCGTCCGCGAGGTGGGGTACGCCCTCGGGTTCCCGCGGCCGCTCGTGGATCGGGTCGCGAAGGCGCTCGAGACGTACGACAGCGTGATGGTCCGGCGAGACCTGGAGGCTGAGGGCGGGTTCGCGGAGTTCTTCGCGCGACCGGGGGCGGCCGGATCGGATCTCGCGGCCGGATCGGATCTCGCGGCCGCGTCCCTGGCCGAGGCCCGCGGACTGACCGACACGATGGGCCAGCTCAACCACGAGCGTGGAGGTCGGATCCGGACGGCCGGTTCGGCCGGTTCGGCCGGTTCGGCCGGTTCGGCCACGCCCCGGCCCCCAGCCGTATGCGCACCACGTTTAGCAGGCGCCAGGTCCGTGCCCGACGGGGGTGACATGGTGGTTGCGGCCCGTGCCGGAGCGAGGGCCACGCTCGGATCGGCAGCCCCGGAACCCAGGATGAGCGCAGGGGAGAGCTCTGCGGTACTCACGGCCGACGATACGCGGCCCGGTAAGCCTGATACGCATACGGACACGGGCGAGCTGGGGGTCGGAGACGGGCGAGCTTTGGGGTCGGAGACGGGCGGAGCTGGGGTCGGAGACGGGCGGGAGCTGGGGTCGGACACGGGCGAGCTGGGGTCGGAGACGGGCGAGCCGCCGCCGGGCCGCGTCGAGCAGGGTTTGAGCGGCGGAAGGATCCGCACGTGGCGACCCGGCGAGGACGAAGGAGGTCCTGGCGACTCTCCGGTGAGCGTGCGCTGGATCCATGAAGGGCCGCCGAGCCGTGCCCTGGAACGGATGCGGGATGAACGGCAACGGGTGGAGCCGATGCGGGAGGATGGCGACGCGCGGTATGGCCGGAACGACCATGACGACGATCGCGAGGTTGCCCGCCGCCTTCACCCGGACAGCGGGGTGCTCCTCCCGGCGGCGCGTCGCTTCGATCCGGTGAGCAGCGTCGCCCGCGTCGAGCCGCTGCCGTCACCGGATCCCGCACGCCACACCGGGTCGGTCGCACATCTCTCCGACTGGGAGCGCTGGCTGGAGCTGTGCGCCCGCATCGACGGCTTCCCGCGCCATCTCTCGATCCACAGCGGCGGGATGCTGATCACCGCCTCCCCGCTCATCGACATCGCACCGGTGGAGCGCGCGACCATGCCCGGCCGGGTGGTCGTCCAGTACGACAAGCGCGACGTCGAGGCGATGAAGCTGATCAAGCTCGACCTGCTGGGCCTCGGGATGCTGGCCGCCATCGACGAGACCGTCCAGCTGATCGAGCACGACTGCGCCGTGTGCATCGACCTCGACCGGATCCCGGAGGACATCCCGGAGGTGTTCGCGATGCTCCAGGCCGCTGACACCGTGGGCGTGTTCCAGGTGGAGAGCCGGGCGCAGATGCAGACGCTGCCCAAGTCCCGGCCGGCCAGCCTGGACGACCTGGTCGTCGAGGTGGCGATCATCCGCCCCGGCCCGATCCAGGGCAATGCCGTCCACCCGTACCTGCGCCGAAAGCAGGGCCTGGAGCCGGTCACCTACCTGCATCCCAGCCTGGAGCCGATCCTCCACGACAGCCTGGGCGTGATCCTGTACCAGGAGCAGGTGATGAAGATCGCGATCGACGTCGCGGGGTTCACGCCGGCCGGCTCGGACGGGTTCCGGCGGGCGATGGGGACCTGGCGATCGACGCGCGAGATGGAGAAGCTCCACGAGCAGTTCGTCGAGGGCTGCATCAACGTCCGGGGTCTGCCACGCGACGACGCCGAGGAGCTGTTCCGGCAGTGCGCGGCGTTTGCCTCGTTCGGCTTCGCCAAGAGCCACGCCGCAGCCTTTGCCCGGACGGCCTACGAATCGAGCTTCCTCAAGCTGTTCTACCCGGCCCAGTTCGTGGTCGGGCTGATCAACGCCCAGCCGATGGGCTTCTACCCGGTGGAGGTGCTGGTCAACGATGCGAAGCGCCACGGCGTTGCCGTGCTGCCGGTGGACGTCAACCGCAGCTCGTGGCGAACGACGACCGAGTGGGTCGGCCGGCCCGGCTGGGCGATGTCGGGATCCGAGGGCGACGACGGGTCGCACGATGCCGATGCGGGAGAGTCGCTGCCGGACGGATGCGGGATCGATGCACGACCTGCGCCGGTGCGCTCACCCGCGTGCGTGATCCCGGGCGCGGTCTCGCGGGACCGCTGGGCGGCGGAGACGATGACCGGCTGGGGCGTCCGGCTTGGCCTGCACCTGGTCAAGGGGATCGGGGAGGAGCAGCAGCCGCGGCTGGACGCAGAGCTCGCGCGCGGGCCGTACACGAGCCTGGCCGATGTCGTGGAGCGCACCGGGCTGTCCGAGGAGGTGATGGAGCAGCTGATCCGGGCGGGCGCGCTGGACTCGCTCGGGCGCCCGCGACGGGAGCTGCTGTGGCAGCTGCGCGAGGTCGCCGGCGTGGCGAAGGGGCGCATGGACGGACGCACCGTCCGCGGCGCGGCCGGGACGAACCGCGCCGCCGGCCGGCCGATGGGCCTCCGGCTGCCGGCGACCGACGCCCCGCTGCTGCCCGCGATCACCGAGCCGGAGCGGCTCGGGGATGCCTACGCGGTGATCGGCCTCGATGCCCGCCGCCAGGCGGTGGGGCTGTTCCGGGACGCGCTGGACCGGCTGGGAGCGGTGACCAGCGCGGCGCTCGGCGAACGACGCCCGGGACGGGTCCGGATCGGCGGGCTGGTGGTGACCCGGCAGCACCCGATGACCGCGCGCGGGACGGTGTTCCTGGCGCTCGAGGATGAGACCGGCATGGTCAACGTCACGCTCTGGCCGGACACCTGGCAGCGGCTCAGGTCCGTGGTCCGGCGTCACGCGCTGCTCCTGGTCGACGGGGACCTCCAGCGAGAGGGCGACGTGGTCAACGTCATCGCGCGGGAGGTCGTGCCGCTCGTCGACGTCGCGGCATCGGTGGGTGGACCGGTCTCGCCGGCCGGCGTGCGACAGCTCGGCCACGCAGGGATGCGCAGGCTCGGGTGACCGGGGCCGGCGTGCCCAGATGCCGAAGGCAGCGCCGCCTGGCGACCGGTCGGCGGCCGAGGCCGCTCTGGCCGCAGACAGGTCAGCGGCGGGCGCTGGACCTCCCCGTCGCCGGCCTCGACTTCTGCCGATTGTTCGACCGTGTCGGGCGACGTGCGCCGCGGTTGGGGTTGGCCATGTTGAGGAACCGCCGGTACCACGCCGCCGTTGCCGCGAAGAACGCCGCGCCGAGCGGGCTGAGGGCAATCGCGCTCAGGACGACGGAGTCCACGGCGGCGCCGCCGATGATCACCCGGCCGGCCGGGCTGAGGATCACCGCCGAGTAGCACGCGGCCGCGACGATCCCCTGGATGAGGCCGCCGATCCAGCTCGCGCGCTTGGCGGTGAACCCGATCAGGAATGCGCCCGCCGCCGGCGGCGGTGCCACGAACAGGCTGATCACGAGGTATGAAAGGTTCGACGCCGACGAGATGGTCTGGCCCTCGAGGGGGGTCGGCTTCGTGACGTCGAGCGAGGCGCCGAGCTCGTTTGTCGCCGCGATGAACACGACCGTCGCGATGATGGACACGGCCGCCGAGACGAGCACCGCCCAGTGCGTGGCGACCGCGGGGATGACCGCGATGTCACCCCGCAGGTCGAGTGGGCGGAAGGCACCCCTGAAGGCGCCTACGATGCTCGGGCGGGTCGCTGCGGTCGCGGACGATGACCGGGCGGCGCGGCGAGCCGGCTGCGGCTCCTCCTCGTCGATCTCATCCGGCTCGGGTGTCTCGGCGAGGGCAGCCTGCTCGGCCCGGTATCGACGCCGGGCCTCGTTACGGTCGGTGCGCTTGGCGCGAGCCAAGGGGTTCCTCCTGTATCGGCCGATGCCGCGTGACGGGCGGGCTCGGCCGGTGCATGGTATCCGGTCCCCGGCCCGAGGGTTGAGCCGGCGATAAGTGACGGCTCGTACGCTGCCCCTCGCCTGCCCGTCCCGCCGCCGATGTCTCCCGCCCGGAGGTCCTCGATGGCGCGCGCCCGACTGGCTTCATATGTCGCCCTGCTGATCCTGGTGCTGTGCTCGCTCTCGGCGCCGCCGGCGCCGGTGCAGTCAATCCGGCTCGCCGCCGCGGCGCCGCTCGAGCAGGTGCCCTGGACGCCATCGCCCGGCCTGCTGGTGGCGGAGGTCGTCACCGGCGGCAACTCGGCCTCCGACGAGCTGATCGAGCTGACCAACGCGTCCTCGAGCCCGCTCGACCTCGACGGGCTCGAGGTCGTGTACGTCACCAGCTCGGGCGCGACGATCACGCGCAAGGCATCGTGGACGGCATCCCTGGTGCTCGACCCGGGACGCCACCTCCTGATCGCCAATGGCCTCGGAGCCTTCGCGGCGCTCGCGGACGCGACCTACTCGGGCGGCCTCGCCGCGACGGGCGGGGCGGTCGCGTTGCGCGCCATCGGTGGGGCAACGATCGACGCGGTCGGTTGGGGCGACGCGGCGAACCCGTACGTGGAGGGCTCGCCCGCGGTCGCACCGCCGGCGGGATCCTCCATCGAGCGCCGACCGGGTGGCGACGGCGGCAACGGCGTCGACAGCAACGACAACTCCGCCGACTTCGTCGTCAACCCCTCACCGCTCGCCCAGAACCTTGCCGCGGAACCGGTGCCGGCACCCTCGTCGTCGCCGATGCCGAGCCCAAGCCCGACGCCGACGGCCAGCCCGAGCCCGACGCCCTCGCCCACGCCGACCCCGAGCCCGAGCCCCACGGCGACGCCGACGCCAACAGCGACCCCGAGCCCGAGCCCCACGGCGACGTCGACTCCGCCTCCCACGGCGACACCTACGCCCGCGCCCACGTCCACGCCGACCCCGAGCCCCACGCCCACGCCGACTCCGAGCGCATCGCCGAGTCCGGCACCCATCACGATCGTCCCGATCGCGGATGCCCGAGCGTTGCCCGACGGGACGTCGGTGTGGATCGAGGGGACGCTCACGCTGGACCTCGGATCGATCGATGGGTCGCGCGGCGGCTTCGTCCAGGACGACACGGCCGGCATCGGGCTCTACCTCGATGCGACGATTGCCGCACCCGTGCCGGCCGGGACCCGGATCCGCGCCACCGGCGTGATGTCGAGCCGCTACTCGCAGCGAACGCTCAAGGTCTCGGCAAGCGACATCGTGGACCTTGGCGCAGGCAGCCTCCCGGTCGCCCTCGTGGCGAGCACGGGCCTGGCCGGCGAGCCGCTCGAAGGGCGACGGCTGGAGCTGGCCGGCGTGGTCACCGAGGCACCCTCCGATCTCGCCGACGGCCTTGGCCTGATGATCGATGACGGAACCGGTCCCGTCCGCGTGATCGCCGGATCCGCAGCGCTCGGTGGCCTCGCGCCGGTGACCGGTTCGATGATCATCGCGCGTGGACCCCTCGGTCAGCGCGACAGCGGCGGCACGGGCCTGCTCGGCTATCGCCTGTTCGCGACGCTTCCGGGCGAGCTTGCGGTCGTGATGGCGTCGCCGTCGCCGTCGCCGTCGCCGTCACCCGCGCCGACTCCCAGCTCGACACCCACCTCGACGCCCGGCCCGACGCCCACGCCCACATCATCCCCGTCCGCAACGCCATCCCCGTCCGCCACCCCCACGCCGTCACCGACCGCGATCGACATCACGACGGCACGGGCGCTGCCGGTCGGCAGCCGGGTGGTGGTCCGGGGCGTGGTGGTCGCCGAGGCAGGTCGGCTCGGGACGCCGCCGCTGCTGGTGATCGGTGACACTGGGGGCGGACTTCCGGTTCGACTGCCCGACGGAATCGTCGCGCCACCCCGGGGCACGATGCTGGAGGTGACCGGCGTCATCGCGGATCCCTATGGCCAGACCGAGCTGCGAGCTGTCGCGGGCGGGATCGTCCGTACCGGCCTCGCATCCCTCCCGGTGGCGTACGCGATCGATCCGGGCATGGTCGGCGAAGCGCTCGAGGGTCGCCTGGTGACCACGTACGGCACCATCACGACCTCGGCGACGAAGGCGACCAGCGATGACCTGTCGTTCCGGATCACCGGTCCGGACGGCGTCGAGCTGATCGTCCGCACGGATGGCTCGGCCGGCTTCACCGCGGCGGCCCTGGCCAACGGCCTGAGTGGCACGTTCACCGGCATCATCGGGCAGCGGGCATCGCGAAAGGGCGTGCTCGACGGGTACCGCCTGTGGCTTCGCGATGCGGCCGACATCATCCCCGTCGGCCAGGGTCCCACCCCGAGCCCCGCCGGTTCCCCGACGCCGTCCGCCGGCGACCCGGTGATCACGATCGGGACCGCGATCTCGAGGGACGGAGACCACGTCGCGGTGGAGGGCGTGGTCACGGTCGACGTGTCGCTCCTCGACACGAGCCGCCGGAGGACGGTCATCGAGGATGGCACGGGAGCGATCGAGGTGTATCTCCCCGCTCCGGATCCGGCCGTCCGGGTCGGCGTCCGGCTTCGAGTCACCGGTACTGTCGGCCGCGCCTATGGTGCACCCCGGCTCAAGGCCGACGCGGTGGTCGCCCTGGGCTCGATGCAACCCGTGGTCCACACGTTGCGCCTCATGCCCACCGAGGTCCAGGAGTGGCGGCTGGTCCGCGTCACCGGGACCGTCGTCGAGGTTCACCGGCTCGGCACCCGATGGCGGGCCGAGCTCGATGCCAACGGCCTCCGGATCCCCGTGTCGGGTCTCGACGGCAGCGGGATCGACGCGTCCCGCATCGTCGCTGGCAGGCTCGCAACGATCGTCGGGATCGTCCGTCGTGCGTACCCGACGGCAGCCGACCAGCGTTTCGCGATCGTGCCCCGGAGCGGTGCCGACGTGGATCTGGCGCCGAGCGACGCCGTGCGCGGCCGACCGGGCACCCTGCCCGCATCGGGCGCCAGCTCGGCGACGGGTGCCGGGTCCGGTCGGTCGGGCCCGATCATGGACAGGACGACTGCCCGGGACATCGACCTGGCCCAGCTCTCGGGGCATGTCGGCGAGGTGGTCCGTGTCGGCGGGATCGTGGCGGCGCTCGCCCCGGATGGCGTCGATCTCGACGACGGCACCGCGACCGCGCGAATCGTGCTCGCCGGGGACGCGGCGTCGATCCTCGCGCTGCTCGAGCCGGGTGACGTCCTCAACGCGGTGGGCACGCCCGAGCAACGCGACCAGCTCGTGCTCGTGGTCGACGATCCGGCCGGCCTCGTGCTCGCCGGCGGCACTGGTGCGCCCGCGGCCGGCGGGCTCCGGCCATTCGCGACCCCCGCGACGCAGGCCGGCGATCGCGTCCTTGCCCTGGCCGGGATCTCGTCCGATATGGGCGTGGACCTCGCACCGGCGGGCCTGGGAACGATGCTGCTGCTTGCCCTCGCCTCGGTCGCGGTGACCGTCCTCCGTCGCCACCACGCTCGTCGCGCGATCCAGGCCCGGATCATCGCCCGCCTCGCTGCCCTCGGCGCACCCGGCCGGGCTGGTGGCGGCCCCGCGAGCGACTGACCCGTCCGGGTCGCGAGTGGCCCTCGACCGCCCGCGCTCGCGGCCCGGATCGCGTCCATTCGTGGGCCACGTTCGACGGTCGGTGGCGCGTGCTCCCGGGGGTCACGCTTGACGGTGCTCGAAACGGGCCCCTATCCTCGGCGCCAGCCGCACGCTCGCACGAGCGTGCTGAACGAGGAACGTGGCCTTGCCCAACGCGGATACCCGCGTCGCAATTCCGGCCGGCGAACGGCAGTATCACATCGGGCTCGGCCCGGGCGATCTTGCCGACTACATCCTTCTCCCGGGGGACCAGGACCGCACCGACCGCGTCGCCAGCTACTTCGACACGGTTGACTTCCGCCATCGGCACCGCGAGTTCAGCACGGCAACCGGGACCTACAAGGGCCAGCGCGTGTCGTGCCTGTCAACCGGGATCGGTCCCGACAACATCGAGATCGTCGTGAGCGAGATCCTGGCCCTGGTCAAGGCGCCGACGCTCATCCGCATCGGGTCGAGCGGCGGTCTCCAGGAGGGCATGGAGCTCGGGGACCTGGTGGTCTCCACCGGCTCCGTGCGGCTCGAGACGACGACGAACTGGTTCGTCCACGAGGGCTATCCGGCGGTTGCCCACTACGAGGCCGTGCTGGCGCTGCTGGAGTCTGCCGAACGGCTCGGGCATCGCCATCACCTGGGGATCACGGCAACGGCGCCCGGTTTCTTCGCCGCGCAGGGACGTCCGATCCCCCAGCTGCCCATCCGCTACCCTGACGTCGCTGCTGAGATGACCCGGCAGGGCATCCTCAACTTCGAGATGGAGGCCTCGGCGCTGTTCGTGCTCGCAAGCCTCGGTGGTTGTCGCGCCGGTGCCGTATGCACCGTGTTCGCCAATCGCCGGACGGGCGAGTTCGTCACCGGCGAGGCGAAGGACCGGGCGGAAGCCGCCGCGGTGGAGACAGGGCTCGAGAGCCTGGTGATCCTCGCGCAGCTGGACCGCCAGAAGGCCAAGGCAGGGGCGGCGCGCTGGCGCCCGTCGCTCTGGGCCCCAGAATGAGCGCCAGATCCAGCGACCCCGCGGGCTCGAGAGGCGTGCTCTCGTGACGCGGACAGCGTGAGGAGGAGCGGACTCCATGGCTGAAGCCTATTGCGTCAAGGACAAGATGAAGGTCGAGGTCCAGAACCCGCAGCAGATCACGATGAAGAACGGCAAGCCGGCGCTTTCGGGGACCTGCCCGAAGTGCGGTGGCAAGGTGTTCAAGATCGGCGGCTGACCTCGGCGGCAACATACCGCGAAGTTGAGCCCCCACCGGCCCGTCCGGCGGGGGCTCAATGGTGTCCGGGCTCAGTGCGAAGGGCACGGCCGAACCGGGCCGCCCGTCGGGGGTCCATGCACGGGCCTTTGCTAAGATTCGGGCGAACCCCTCGATCCAAGCACCCGAGGTCACGCCCTGACCGCATATCCGGCACCAGCATCTGACCTCGGCATCGCCCCCGGCCGAGCAGGCCGGTACCTCCACGAGCACCGCACCCCGGCCGCCGTGCCCCAGCCGGCACGTCCCGAGGCTTCGGGGTCGCAGCCGCCGTCGCCAGCCTGGCGACCGCCGCCGCGCTCCCGACGGCGCCTCGATCGCCGCTCGTCCACCGGCACGGTCGAGCTCGAACCAATCGTTCGTCAACTCCCGGCGCACACCCTCCATCGAGCGTGCCCGGCCCCCCAGTTCGACCCCAAGGAGGTCTCCCGATGACCGTACGCGTGGGCATCAACGGCTTTGGCCGGATCGGTCGCCAGTCGCTGAAGGCGCTCATCGAGCGGGCGCCGGACATCGAGGTCGTCGCCGTCAACGACCTCGTCGACGTGCCGATGAACGCGCTCCTGTTCAAGCATGACTCGACGTACGGGGCCTATCCCGGCGAGGTCTCGCATACCGACGACGGGATCGTCGTCGATGGCCGCGCGATCAAGGTGCTCCAGGTCGCCGACCCGACGCAGCTGCCGTGGGGCGATCTGGGCGTCGACATCGTGATCGAGTCCACCGGCCGGTTCACCGATGCCGACAAGGCACGCGCCCATGTCGAGGCGGGCGCCACGAAGGTGATCATCAGCGCGCCGGCCAAGAAGGAGGACATCACGATCGTCCTCGGGGTCAACGAGGGCGCCTACGACCCCGACCGGCACGTGGTCATCAGCAACGCCAGCTGCACCACGAACTGCCTGGCGCCGGCCGCCAAGGTGGTGCACGACCGGTTCGTCATCAAGCGCGGCCTGATGAACACGATCCACAGCTACACGAACGACCAGCGGATCCTGGACGTCGCCCACAAGGACCCGCGCCGCGCCCGCGCCGCCGGTCTCAACATCATCCCGACGACCACCGGCGCCGCCAAGGCGCTCGCGCTGGTGATCCCCGATCTCAAGGGCAAGTTCGACGGGTTCAGCCTGCGCGTGCCGACGCCGACCGTGTCGGTCGTCGACTTCACGGCGGAGCTGGAGCGCGACACCAGCCTCGAGGAGCTCAACCAGGCCTTCCGGGACGCGGCGGCCGGGCCCCTCAAGGGCATCCTTGGCGCATCGGACGAGCCGCTCGTCTCGAGCGACTTCCGCGGTGACCCGCGGTCCTCGATCGTCGACCTCCCCTCGAACATGGTCATGGGCGGGAACTTCGTGAAGGTCATCGCCTGGTACGACAACGAATGGGGTTACAGCTGCCGCGTCGCGGACCTCGTCCGCTTCGTCGCAGAGCGGCTGCCGGCCTGATCGCAGCCCGCCCCTGGAGGAAGTGAACATGGACAAGCTCACCGTCCAGGACCTGGACGCCGCGGGCAAGCGCGTCTTCGTCCGCGTCGACTTCAACGTGCCGCTCGAGGATGGCCGGGTCACCGATGACTCGCGGATCCGGGCGGCACTGCCGACCATCCGCCACCTGCAGGCGCAGGGCGCGAAGGTCATCCTCGCCAGCCACCTCGGGCGCCCGAACGGCAAGGTGCAGGACAGCCTGCGCCTGCGTGCGGTGGCCGAACGGCTGGGTCAGCTGCTGGGCAAGACGGTGCCGGTCACCGGCGACGCGCTGGGCGCCGGCACCGAGGATGCGATCCGACGCCTCCGCAACGGCGAGGTGCTTCTGCTCGAGAACCTCCGCTTCCATGCCGAGGAGGAGAAGAACGATCCGGCGTTCGCCGAAGCGCTGGCCGCGTACTGCGACGTGTACGTCAACGACGCGTTCGGGACCGCGCATCGGGCGCATGCGTCCACCGTCGGGATCGCCAAGCTCCGCCCGGCGTACGCCGGGTTCCTGATGGAGAAGGAGATCGCGAACCTGGGCAAGCTGCTCGAGAACCCGGAGCACCCGTTCGCGGCGGTCATCGGCGGCGCCAAGGTCTCGGACAAGATCAAGGTGCTCAAGAACCTGCTGCCCAAGGTCGACATCATGGTCATCGGCGGCGGCATGGCGAACACGTTCCTGCTCGCCCAGGGCAAGCCCATCGGCAAGAGCCTGGCCGAGCCGGACCGGGTCGAGGATGCCCGCGCGATCCTGGCGGCCGCGGAGGAGCAGGGCGTCAACGTCGTCCTGCCGGTCGACGTGGTCGTGGCCAAGGAGGTCACCCGCGGCACCGAGTACAAGACGCTGCCGGCCGAGAAGGTCCCCGCGTCGTGGCACATCGTGGACCTCGGCAAGCAGTCCCTGGCCAACATCGAGGAGGCGCTCGCCGACGTCCGGACGGTGCTCTGGAACGGCCCGCTGGGCGTGTTCGAGATCCCGTCCTTCGCCCACGGCACCAAGGCCATCGCGCGGTTCCTGGCGACCCGCGCCGATGCCGGCGCCGCCGTCGTCATCGGCGGTGGCGACTCCGTGGCCGCGATCACCCAGCAGGGGCTCGCGGACAGGATGACCCATATCAGCACCGGCGGCGGCGCCTCGCTCGAGTTCCTCGAGGGTCGCGAGCTGCCGGGTGTCACGGTTCTGCTGGACCGCGTACCGGAGGCCGTGAGATGACCGACACCACCATCGCCTGGGTCGACGCCCGGGAGATCCTCGACTCGCGCGGAAACCCGACGATCGAGGTCGACGTCGTGACCGAGGACGGCTCGCTGGGCCGGGCGGCGGTGCCGTCGGGCGCCTCGACCGGCGTCCACGAGGCGGTCGAGCTTCGGGACGGGGACAAGGCACGCTTCGGCGGCAAGGGCGTCCTGACCGCCGTCTCGAACGTGACCGAGCGGATCGGTCCCTCGATCCTCGGCTTCGACGCGGCGGACCAGGTCGACATCGACGCGACGCTGATCGAGCTCGACGGCACGCCCAACAAGGGCGAGCTGGGCGCGAACGCGATCCTGGGCGTGTCGCTGGCGTGTGCGCATGCCGCGGCGACCAGCCACGAGCTGCCGCTCTACCGCTACCTCGGCGGCGTCGGCGCGAGGATCCTGCCGGTCCCGCAGTTCAACATCCTCAACGGGGGCAAGCACGCCACGGACTCGACCGACTTCCAGGAGTTCATGGTGATGCCGGTCGGCGTTGCCTCGTTCCCCGACGCGCTGCGTGCCGGGGCCGAGATCTTTGCCGCGCTGCGCACGATCCTCCACGACGAGGGCCATGCCACCGGCCAGGGTGACGAGGGCGGCTTCGCGCCGTCGCTGCCGTCCAACGAGGCGGCGGTCGAGGTGATCCTGCGCGCGATCGAGAAGGCCGGCTACAAGCCGGGTGATGAGGTCGCGATCGCGCTCGACCCGGCGACCAGCTCGGTGCTCGTGGAGGGCACGGGCGTCGAGGGCGTCGTGGGGCAGTACCGCCTCGAGCGGGAGGGCCGCACGCTCGACTCGGGCGAGATGATCGACCTCTGGGAGCGCTGGATCGCCAAGTATCCGATCGTGTCCCTCGAGGACGGGCTGGCCGAGGAGGACTGGGCCGGCTGGACCGAGCTCACCGCGCGGCTCGGCAACCGCGTCCAGCTCGTGGGCGACGACATCGTGGTCACCAACCCGACCTTCATCCGGCGCGCGATCGGCGAACAGGCGATGAACTCGGTCCTGATCAAGCTCAACCAGATCGGGACGCTGAGCGAGACGATCGACGCGATCGCCCTCGCCCGGCGAGCCGGCTGGTCCGCGGTGGTGTCGCATCGCTCGGGCGAGACCGAGGACACGACGATCGCGGACTTCGTGGTCGCGATGGGGACCGGGCAGATCAAGACCGGCGCACCGTCGCGCTCCGAGCGAGTGGCCAAGTACAACCGGCTGCTCCGGATCGCCGACGAGCTCGGCGACGGGGCGGTGTACCTGGGTCGCGCGGCGCTCGCGGGCGCCGGCGGAGCGTCCTGATCTCGCCGTCGCCGGTCCGGGGCGTCCCAGCCCGGGTGGCCGCGTGAGCCGGTTCGTCGATCGGGGCGCCATCACGGCGGCCTGGGTCGGCGTGGGGATGGCCGTGACCGTCGGCATCAGCTTCCTGCTGGTCATCCCGATCGAGCCGGTCTACTGGTTCCTCGCCCTGCCCTCGGGCCTGCTCATCGGCTACTACGCCGACGCCCGCTCCCAGCGGGCAGGCGGGCCGTTCGGCCGCGTGCTGCTCAACGCCCTGTTCGCGGGGCTCGCCACCGGGATCACGTACGCCATCCTGCTGCTCGCGGTCAAGGCGCTGTTCTTCAACGTCGACGGCGGCTATCGCGATGCCTCGACCGGGGGGCCGCTGACCTGCCGCACCGGCGCCGACTGCGTGTACCAGCGGTATCTCGCCGCCGGCCAGGGCGACGCGTTCGTCGAGGCCGGCGTCACGGACGTGGCGTCGTTCACCGACTTCTACTGGCGGCAGCAGCTGAGCAGCGCCGGCCTCGTGCTGCTGCTGTCGACGGGCGGCGCGGTGGCGGGCGGCGCGATGTTCGGGATCGCGAACCGGCGCCGGCCCGAGGATGCCGCCGCGCCCGTCGCCTAGGCTCGATCCGGCGCACGCGCCGAAGGCTCGACCGCCACCGCCCCAGAATCGAAGACGCCCCGGCCGATGACCGGGGCGTCGTGCGCAGGCGCGCGGTGTCTGCTATTCGGCCTTCTTGGCCCGCGTCGTCTTGGGAGCGGCCTTCGCGGTCGCCTTCGCGGTGGCCGGCTTGGCGGCGGCCGCCTTGGCCGGGGTCTTGGCCGGGGCCTTGGTCGTCTTGGCGGCGGCCTTCGGTGCGGCCTTCGCGGCCGTCTTCGTGCCGGCCCTGGGCGACGCCTTGGCCTTGGCGGGCGCTGCCGTCTCGGCCACCGCGGGAGCCGGAGCGGCCTCGGAGCGGGCGGTCTTCGAGAGCGCGGCGCGGGCCTTGCCGGCCGCGGTCTGGGCGCCCTTTGCCTTGACGGCCTTGCCGGCCGCGATCCGGGCCTTGGCGGCCTTGAGGGCCGCGGCCTTGCCGGTGCTCTTCGCGATGCGACCGCCGGCCACCACGTGGGTTCCCTCGATCGCGGCGTTGACCTTGATCACGAGGCGCGACTTGCGGCGAGCGGCCGCGTTCGGGTGGATCGCGCCGGCCTTGGCCGCGCGATCGAGCGCCGAGATGGCCTCGCTCAGCGAGGTCGCGACATCGGCGCTGTCGGGCTGGGTTGCCGCAACCGAGACGGCCTTGGCAACGAGCGTCTTCGCAGCGGACCGGCGAGGCTGCAGGATCGCGTGCCGGCGCTCAGCCTGGCGGACGCGCTTCAGCCCGGACGGGGTGCGGGCGCCCTGCCATTTCCGGGGCGTTCTGGCCAAGGTGGCTGATCTCCGTTCCGTGAGTACAGGATGTGACAGGCGCGCAGGAGCGTGGACTGCCCGAGGCGCGACGGCGAATGGTAGCAGAGGCGTCCGCGAACGGCCAGCGCTCGTGCCTGCTCAACGCGAGCGCGGTGCGGGGCACGGTGCGGGCTGCTGACGCATCGTGCGCATCAATCGGACCGCTCGACAGGCTGCTCGCCGCGAGATGGGACGGAATCCGCCCTCAACGCCCAGTCTGCGCCCGGAATTGACCCGCGGCGTGAGTCAGCGACGGTACGGAACCCGGGCCGCCCCGCCTGAGCCGGGTCATTCCGTGGCGGCCCGTCGGGTGCGGTACCGGCGGATCAGAGCCAGGGTCGAGGCATCGTGCGCCGATGAGGGCCCGTCGCCTGAGGGCGACAGCTCGTCCGCGATCCGGCCCGCCAGGACCTTGCCCAGCTCCACGCCCCACTGGTCGAACGAATCGATGCCCCAGATCACGCCCTGCACGAACACCTTGTGCTCGTAGAGGGCGACGAGGGCACCCAGCGTCCGCGGTGTGAGCTGGTCCGCGAGCAGCACCGACGTCGGCCGGTTCCCCTCGAACACCCGCGCGTCGACCTGATGGGCGGGGACGCCATCGGCAACGACCTCGTCGCGCGTCTTGCCGAACGCGAGCGCCTCCGCCTGGGCGAACAGGTTGGCCATCAGCAGATCCTGGTGGTCGCCCATCTCCACCGTCGGGTTGACGAAGCCGATCAGGTCGGCGGGCACGATCCGCGTGCCCTGGTGGAGCAGCTGGTAGTAGGCGTGCTGGCCGTTGGTGCCGGCGGTTCCCCACGCGATCGGCCCGGTGTCGTACGTCACGTGGGTCCCGTCGAGCCGGACCGACTTCCCGTTCGACTCCATGTCCAGCTGCTGGAGGTAGGCCGGAAACCGGCTCAGCTCCTGGCTGTAGGGGAGCACCGCATGGGTGCCGAAGCCGAAGAAGTTGTCGTACCAGATGCCCAGCAGGCCGAGCAGCACCGGCAGGTTGCGATCCAGCGGCGCCTGCAGGAAGTGCTGGTCCATCGCCCGGAACCCGGAAAGCATGTCCCGGAAGTCGTCGGGCCCGATCGCGATCATCAGCGACAGCCCGATCGCCGAGTCCATCGAATACCGGCCGCCGACCCAGTCCCAGAACCCGAACATGTTGGCCGGGTCGATGCCGAACTCGCGGACGCGGGCCTCGTGGGTGCTGACGGCAACGAAGTGGCGGGACACCGCTGCGGGGTCGTGGAGCGACGCGAGCAGCCAGTCGCGCGCCGAGCGGGCGTTGGTCAGCGTCTCCAGCGTCCCGAACGTCTTGGATGCGACGATGAACAGCGTCTCGGCCGGATCGAGGTCGATCGTCGCCTCCCGAAGATCAGCCCCGTCGATGTTGGACACGAAGCGGAACCGCATCGAGCGCTCGGAGTAGCTCCGCAGCGCCTCGGTTGCCATCGCGGGCCCCAGGTCCGACCCGCCGATGCCGATGTTGACCACGTTCCGGATCCGCCGGCCCGTATGGCCCGTCCACTCCCCGCTCCGGACGCGAAGCGCGAACGCCGTCATCCGGTCGAGGACGTCGTGGACGCCCTGGACGACCTCGGTGCCTTCGACCAGGAGCTCCTCGCCGACGGGCGCCCGGAGGGCCGTATGGAGGACGGCCCGGTCCTCGGTCACGTTGATCCGCTCACCGGCGAACATCGCGGTCCGCCGTTGCTCGACGCCCGCCGTCCGGGCGAGCGCCAGCAGCAGGTCGACCGTCTCGGTGGTGATCCGGTGCTTGGAGTAGTCGAGGAACACGCCGGCACCCTCGGCGCGGAACCGCTCCGCGCGGTCCGGATCGTCCGCGAACAGCTGCCGCAGGTGCAGATCCCGCACGTTGGCGTGGTGGGCCACGAGGGCCTGCCACTCGGGAGTCTGGTCGATCGATGGGGCGATTGCGTCAGGGTTCATGGTGCTGCAGCGTACCCCGCGCTCGCGATCCGTTCAGGCGTCGGGCAGGGGCGCCCAGCCCGCCGAGGTCAGCGCGTGGAGCTCACCCAGTCCGATGTCGAACCAGGCGCCATCCAGCGAGATGTCGCCCGCCGACTCGCGCGACGCGATCCAGGGGAACGTGCGGAGGTGAGCGAGGGATCGCTCGACCGAGCGGTGCTCCAGCTCCCGCTGGGCGGCCGCCGGCGCCATCGGACCCGCAGCCTCGAGCTCCGCCGCCATCCCGCGCAGGCCGGCCACCCACGTGCCGAGGAAGTCCGTGGAGGTCAGGGTGGGCTCGCCGCGAAGGGCTGCGCCGATGCCGCCGCACCGGCCATGACCCAGGATCACGATCGAGCTGACCTCGAGGGCGAGGACGGCGAACTCGAGCGCGGCGCTCGCGCCGTGGCTCGCGGCGTCCGGCGCGTACTCCGGGACCAGCCCGGCAACGTTCCGGACCACGAACAGCTCGCCCGGACCGGCGTCGAACACCGTCTCGGGTCCGGATCGAGAGTCCGAGCACGCAATGACCATCGTCGCCGGCTGCTGGCCCTCCCCCAGCCGGCGCCATCGCTCCCGCTCGGCCGAGTACCGGGTTGCGCGGAAGCGCCGATAGCCGGCGACGAGCGCGTCGGGCAGCGCGGTCTCGGGGGTCGCCATCGGCCGGCTCAGAACATCGTCGCGCAGTACGGAGCCCGATCGACGGCGAACATCGCGTCGGCTCGGCGCAGCGCGCCGGGGGTCAGCTCCCGCACGCGATCTGCGTGCGCCAGGTCTGATGGCCGGAACGCCCCGAGGTAGATCGCGGCAAGGTCGGCGACATCGGCGACGAGGTCGGCCGGGGCTCCGGTCTGCGACACGGCGGCGATGGCGGTTCCGGGATCACCGCTCGCCTCGATCTGCCAGCGTCCCGCGTTCCACGGGCAGAACGAATCGGTCACCTCGACCACCAGCCGGTCGGCCGTGGCATAGCGACGGGCCGCGAGCGCTGCCGGCAGGTCGACGAGACGGAGCCAGATCCCGTCGCGCGCGACCAGGCCCAGGCCTCGCGGGTCGGCCAGGGCGAGCAGCAGCGGATGCGGCATCGAGGCTCGCCAGCAGCGGATCGTCCGCACCAGGTCGACATTGAACAGGAACGTCCAGATCCCGCGCTCGGCCCGGTTCGTCGTGGCCACCGCCTCCATCACCAGCAGCTGGTTCCTCGGGCCACGGTCGTCCCAGTCGTCCTTGATCCGGTACAGCGCGTACCCCTCGGCGTTGCCGTCGACCTCGTACACGTACTTGAGCAGCGGTCCGGCGCCACGCCGGTTGTCCTTGTCGTCGCGCAGGATGTGGTCCCGCCACCAGGCCTCGGAGCGCGTGATGGCCCCGGGGGTGCTGACGCGCACGCGGTCGTAGATCGCCGGCAGGGCGGCCAGCGCCTGTGCCTCGTCGATGGGCCGCAGCCGGCCACCGGGCTCGCCGGGCCGGAGCCACGCGGTGCGCCCGTGGTCGACCTCGAACGTGGCCGCGACCGTCCCCATCCCGTAGCCGAAGCGCTGGTAGATGACCCCCTCCGACGCCCACAGGATCGCGACCGGCTCGCCCCGCCGCCGGACGTCGTCCAGCTGGTGGCGCATCAGCGACCGGAGCACGCCCTGGCGCCGGTATCCGGGATCGACGCCGACCGCGGTGACGCCCGCCGCCGCGACCTCGCCCCCCGGCACGGTCAGGCGGAACGAGTACGCGGCGGCGCTCCCGACCGGCGCGTCCCCGTCGAATGCGGCGATCACGCGATCGGCTTCGGTGGTCGGTCGCCAATGCTCGAACTCGGCGTCGGTGACCTCCTCGCCGAACGCCCGCATCACGGGATCGATGAACGACTGGACGGACTCGGGGGTGGCGGTCCGGATCGGGTACGGCGCTTCCTGCTCATGCATGGACGTCATCCTGCCACCGGATCGGTGCTCGGGGTGCGCTCGGTTCGCAGCGGGGATGCCCACAGGATCACGACGCCCACGATCGCGATCAGCGGCGCGACGAACAGGGAGACGCGCAACCCGATCGTCGCGCCGATCACGCCGCCGAGCATCGTCGCGACCAGCTGTGCCAGGACCGTGGCGACGTGGACCGTCGCGTTGACGCGGCCGAGCTGGCGAGCCGGTACACGGCCCTGCCGGAACGATGTCTCGCTGATCTCGTACGCCACGGCACCCGCGTCGCCGATCAGCTGCTGGCCCAGCAGGCAGCCGAGCGCAACGAGGGGCAGGCCGGCCGGCGCCAGCGGGGTGAGGAGGCTGCCGAGCGCCGCCAGCAGCAGCGACCCGACGGCGACCCGCCCGAGCCCGAATCGCCGCACGGACCGGTCCGCG
The DNA here is from genome assembly GCA_963749705.1 of uncultured Chloroflexia bacterium. Taxonomy (GTDB): domain Bacteria; phylum Chloroflexota; class Limnocylindria; order Limnocylindrales; family CSP1-4; genus CAIXZV01. The sequence goes on from CAVVNQ010000018.1 coordinate 36,272, forward strand.
GCCAGCGAGCCGGCCAGCGAGCCGATGCCGCCGGTGGCGGCGATGATCCCGATGGTCGCGGGGTTGAGGCCCAGCGTCTCGGTCACGAACAGCAGCCAGGTTGCCCCGGCCACCCCGTACATCGCCGCCAGTCCCATGGCGCTCGCGATCAGCGCCCGCAGCGACGGATCGCCGGCCACGACGCGCAGCCCGGCCCGGATCTCGTCGAGGATCGGCTCGCGGTCCGCGGTGGGCGGTGGCGGCGGCTCCGGACGCCGGACGGACAGCAGGAGCAACCCCGACACGAGGAACGTGACCGCGTCGATCGCGATGGCGATGGGGGCGGTCAGCGCCTGGATCAGGAAGCCGGCCACGCCGAACCCGGCGAACTCCGCCGTCGAGCTCGCCGCCGACAGGGCGCCGTTTGCCCGGACCAGATCGGCGCGATCCACGATCGCGGGCAGATAGGCGTGGTCCGCGAGATCGAAGAAGGTCGTGAGGACGGCGCTCGCCGCCGCCACAACCAGGAGCTGCGCGAGGGTCAGCCAGCCGCCGTACGCCGCGATGGGGATGCTGCCCAGCAGCGCGGCGCGTCCGAGATCCGCCCAGATGAGCACCGGACGCCGGCGGAGCCGGTCCACCCAGGCACCGGCGGCGAACCCGACCAGCAGCGCGGACACCATGCCGAGACCGCGAATCGCCGCGATCTCGAGGGGACCGGCGTCGAGCACGAGGATTGCCGTGAACGGCAGCGCCAGGTTCGTGATCAGGCTGCCGAACACGGAGATCGCCCCCGCCGTCCAGACGCGGACGAATGCGCCGTTGCGCCACATGGACGGAGGGGCGCCCTTCGGCCGGCCTGCATCGTCCGGCAGGCTGCTCGAATCGTCGGGCAGGCTGCTCGAATCGGGCGCGGGATCGACAACCATCGCGGGAGGGTAGTGGGGCCGGAGGACCCGCACAAGGGGGCAGACCCTGATGCCCGGGACGACGCCCGCGCTCGGTCGGCGGCGGGATCGGCACGGGTCCCGTTTCGAGCGCCGGCGCTACACTCCGGCGGATTCGAACGCCCGGGAGCACGATCCGGTGATCAATCTCGAGACGGTTCCCCTCGACCTCGAGCGCTGGGGTCTGTCCCCCGGCGACGCGACGCGCGTGACCCACCTGGGCCGCGAGTGCCTGTGCTTCGCCGATGGCGTCCTGTCACCCGATGCCGCCGGCGTGGATCTCGAGGACGGCGTGCTGGAGGTGGACCTTCTGGTCCCGCGCGAGCGCTCGTTCCACGGCCTCCGGTGGCACGTCCGAGGGGAGGACTGCGAGTCGTTCTTCGTCCGGCCGCACCAGGCCGGCAACCCCGATGCGATCCAGTACACGCCGGTCAGCCACGGCATCTCCAGCTGGCAGCTCTACCACGGCCCAGGCTTCTGGGCCCCGATCACGTTCCCGATCGAGACGTGGTTCACGGTGCGGATCGTCGTTGCCGGTCCGCGCGCCGACGTGTACGTCGACGACCTCGCGAAGCCCGTCCTCGCCATCGGCCGGCTGCGGCAGCGCGTTCGATCGGGCGGGATCGGGTTGCAGGTGGGCGGTCCCGGGCTGCACGTGGCCCGCTTCGCGTTCTCGCGCGAACCACTCCCGCTGGTCGGGGCGCCCGTTCCCGAGCCGCCGGTCGATCCACGCGCCGTGGCCCGCTGGGACGTGTCCGACCCGTTCCCGGAATTGCTGGTCGCAGGTGCGCTGGAGCTGCCGGCGTCGGTCGTCTCGGATCGGACGTGGACGACTCTGGCCGCGGAGCCCGACGGGCTGGCTGACCTGGCCATGGTCAACGGGCTGCACGGCGACCGGAACACGGTGCTCGCGCGGACCGTGGTCCGGTCCCACGCGGCCCGCGTCCGAACGCTCGAGGTCGGCTTCAGCGACCGCGCGGTCGTGTTCCTCAACGGCCGCGCGGTGTTCCGGGGTGACGACGCCTACCGGTCGCGCGACTACCGCTTCCTGGGCAGCATCGGCTACTGGTACACGCTCCACCTGCCGTTCGAGGCGGGCGACAACGAGCTCTCGATCGCAGTCTCTGAGAATTTCGGCGGCTGGGGCGTCCAGACGCGCTTCACCGACGAGCCGGACAGCCGCGTTCCGGCCTGACCCCGCAGGATGTGTGACTGAGAACCGTCACGCCGGCTCAGCGGGAGCGGGGGTCGACTCCGGTCCCTGCCCGGACGGGCTCGGGCTCGCGGCTGCTCGGCGGTCCTCGCGTGACTCGAACCCCTCGGCCAGCGACGCGTCGAGGAGACGGATCTGACGCCGGACCGGCTCGGCCCTGGACGCAGGTGCGACCTCGACGAGGTCGAGCAGCAGGTATCGCAGCCGGCGAGCCACCTGGAACGAGCCGACCCCATAGTGGCGGATCTCGTCGAGCGCAAGCGACACATAGTCCGCCCAATCGGGCCGCGGCAGATGCAGGAGCATCGCGCCGTCGTCCGACAGCCGGACGGCTGACGGAAGGTCCCGCGTTGCCAGCCGGCGCAGCAGGTCGTGGAGCTCGTCGAGGGCCTGGACTGCCGTGGTCGGATCGTTCACGCCCGGCGAGAGCGCTCGTTCCCCGATGTCCACGATCTGGCGGAACCCGAACGCCGCGTCCTGGGTCATCGTGCGCTCGAGCCCGGTGTGGATGGTCGCGGCCAGCGCCCCGGCGATCCCGTCATCGAGGTCGTCACCTGCGGCCCAGACGTGGAGCAATGTCGCACCCTGCGGCACGAAGTCGCCCACCATGTGGGGCAGCTCGATCGTGAGCCCGTTGTCGGTCGCAAGCCGGACCAGCGTCCCGTCGTCCACCGCGGTGATCACCCCGGGCGCACGCGCAAGTCGGATCACGAGGTCCGGCGGTCGGTCGGGCGTGGTGGGCGCGGATCGTTCCGGCTCCTCCGCGATCCCCTCCGGGTACAGGCGTCGGATCGCATCGCGCGTCTCGTCACCAACGCTGCGCAGGACCGTCGCGGCGCGGATTGATTGGGCGACGTGGTGGATGTACAGGATGAAGAACGCCACGCTCGCGATCAGCAGCCCATACGCGAACGTGACCGAGATCGCGGGCACGAACGCTGCCGATCCCGTCGGCGAACGGACCTCGCGCAACACCAGCAGGGCGTACAGGAAGGTGGCGATGAACAGCCCGAGCACCGCCTGGTTCAGGCGGTCGCGGAGGAAGGTGCGCATGACGCGAGGCGACAGCTGGCTGCTCGCGAGCTGGAGCACCAGCATCGTGATCGAGTACACGACGCCGGTGAACGTGAGCATCGCGGTCGCGATGGTCGCGAGGACCGAGCGGGCGCTGTCCGGGCCACCGGCGAACAGGATGCCGCTGAGGTCGCGGGCGACCGACTGATCCAGCACCCGGTCGAGCTGGATGAGGATCAGCGCCAGCAACAGCGCGCCGATCATGAACACGCCCGGGATGAACCACAGCCGCGTTCGCAGCCAGTCGAGGAACGCGGCCAACCTGACGGGCACCCTTCGCACCTCGCTCGCACCGCCGTCGGCGTCGGGCGTGGCGCTCGATGCGGCGGGACGATGGTGACGGGTCGGGCCCCGGGTCCGCAAGCACGCCACGTCGCCCCGGGACGCCGCGCACCGTCCCGGTACACTCCCGCATCGTGACCATCCCACAGGACCGCCTTCGCAACTTCTCGATCATCGCGCACATCGATCACGGGAAGTCCACGCTCGCCGACCGTCTGCTCGAGCTGACCCACACCATCGAAGGCCGCCAGATGATGAGCCAGGTCCTGGACTCGATGGACCTCGAGCGCGAGAAGGGCATCACGATCAAGGCCCGCGCCGTGCGCCTCGAGTACACCGCCGCCGACGGCCTCAACTACGGGCTCAACCTGATCGACACGCCCGGCCACGTCGACTTCGCGTACGAGGTCAGCCGCAGCCTCCAGGCGTGCGAGGGCGCGATCCTCGTGGTCGACGCCGCGCAGGGGATCGAGGCCCAGACCCTGGCCAACGTCCACCTCGCGATCCGCGAGGGCCTGACGATCATCCCCGTGCTCAACAAGATCGACCTGCCGTCGGCCCAGCCGGAGGTCGTGATGGAGGAGCTGGAGACCGTGCTCGCGATCCCTCGGGAAGAGGTGATCCTCGCCTCGGCCAAGGAAGGCACCGGCGTGCCCGAGATCCTCGAGGCGATCGTGTCCCGGATCCCGCCGCCCAGGGGAGACCCCGAGGCTCCGCTCCGCGCCCTGGTGTTCGACAGCCACTACGACCCGTACAAGGGCGTCGTGTGCTACGTGAAGCTTGCCGAGGGCACCCTCCACGATCACGACCTGATCCGGCTCATCGCCAGCGGCGCCGAGGCCGAGCTGCTCGAGCTGGGCGTGTTCCGGCCGCAGCTGGTTCCGGTCAAGCGCCTCATGGCGGGTGAGGTCGGCTACGTCGCGACCGGCTTCAAGAACGTCCGCGAGGCCCAGGTCGGCGACACGATGACGACGGTCGCGCAGCCTGCGACCCGGCCGCTGCCCGGCTACCAGGAGGCCAAGAGCCTCGTGTTCGCCGGGCTCTACCCGCTGTCGGGCGAGGACTACCCGCTGCTCCGTGAGGCGCTCGAGAAGCTGCACCTCAACGACGCCAGCTTCACGTACGAGCCCGAGAGCTCCGTCGCGCTCGGGTTCGGCTTCCGCTGCGGCTTCCTGGGCCTGCTCCACATGGAGATCGTGCAGGAGCGCCTCGAGCGCGAGTTCAACCTGGACCTGATCGCGAGCGCGCCATCGGTCGAATACCGCGTGGAGCTCACCATGGGCCGGGGCGTGCTGAGCGTGGACAACCCGGCCAAGTTCCCCGACGTGGGCGAGATCGAGGCGATCCAGGAGCCCTGGGTCAAGCTCGGCGTGGTCACGCCGGACCGCTACATCGGCGCGATGATGGAGCTCACCACCGGGCGGCGCGGGATGTTCTTCAACCTCGAGTACCTCGACCCCCATCGGGTCCACATGCATTTCGAGCTGCCGCTGGCGGAGCTGATCGTCGACTACTACGACCAGCTCAAGAGCCGCACCCAGGGCTACGCATCGATGGACTACGAGGAGATCGGCTACCGGGCGGCCAACCTGGTCAAGCTGGACGTCCTGGTCGCGGGCGAGCCCGTCGATGCGCTGAGCCTCATCGTCCACCGCGACCGGGCGCAGGCCACGGGCCGCCAGCTGGCCGAGAAGCTCAAGCAGCTGATCCCGCGCCAGATGTTCGAGGTGCCGGTCCAGGCGGCCATCGGCAGCCACGTCGTCGCACGGGAGACGATCCGCGCGCTGCGCAAGAACGTGCTTGCGAAGTGTTACGGTGGCGACATCACCCGCAAGCGGAAGCTGCTCGAGAAGCAGAAGGAAGGGAAGCAGCGGATGAAGCGCGTGGGATCGGTCGAGATCCCCCAGGAGGCCTTCCTCGCGATCCTGCGCATGGATGAGGCGTGATCCGCCTCGCCTGGGCGGGCTGACCTCCGCCTGATGCCGGACCTCGGATCGCTCCCCCTGCTCTCGAGCCTGCCCGACGTTCCGCAGCCGCTGCTGGTCCTCATGGCGGCCGGGCTGACCTGCCTGCTGGTGATCCTGCGGTTCGACGCGGAGCGGTTCAACGCGGCCGAATACGACGATGCGGACCGCTGGGGGAACCCGCCGTCGATGTCCAGGCGCCTCGCCTGGTATGCCCTCGGGATCGGCGGGATCATCCTCGTCGGCCAGGTCCACCCGAGCCCGGCGGGCGACCTGTTCCTCGGACTGGGCGACCGTCTCGGAGCGGTGATCCTGGGGCTGACCGCTGGCACGGTGGGCACCGGCATCGCGCTGGGGATCGCGTTCTACCGCTATCGCTACCTGCGCTTCCCGCCGATCGAGTCATACCCTGGGGCCGTGCTCAACGCTCTGGCCACGGCGTTCGTGGACGAGGCGGTGTTCCGCGGTCTGGTGTTCGGGTTCCTGGTCGTCGTCGGCACTGACCCGACGATGGCGAACATCGCCCAGGCGCTGCTGTACGGCCTCGCGACACGCCTCGGAGCCCCGGGCCGGCCGCTGTACATGCTGCTCACGGCGATCGTGATCGGGCTCGCCGGGGGCTGGCTGACCGGCGTGACCGGCGGCATCGGCGCGGCGTTCCTGGGCCACGCGATCACCCGGATCGCGATCTTCCTGGCGACCGGCCACGCCGGCCTGCCCAAGGCCCGCGGGACCGAGATCGAGGAGGTCGCCAGGCGGCAGCGGCCGCCCGAGGGCTGGCGGGTGCTGGGTCCCCGCGAGACGTCACGACGTCGCTGAGCACCGGCCCCGCGCCGGCGAGCGCGCGATCGCCGGCCGGGCAGCCGCCCGTCGCGCTGTATGTCCACGTCCCGTTCTGCGTGGCGCTGTGCCCGTACTGCGACTTCGTCGTCTATGCCGGCTCGGCCGCGCGTGGGCCGGGCGCCAGGATCGGGGCCTTCGTCGAGGCGCTGACCGCAGAGATCGCGCTCCGTGCCGGTGCGCTGGACGCGCAGTTCGGCAGGCCCGGGCGGCCGGGCAGGCCCCCGCTCGAGACCGTCTACCTGGGCGGCGGGACGCCGACGCTGCTGCCGACGGCGACCATCGCCCGGCTGCTGGACCAGGTGCGGGCGCGCTTCGGGATCGCTGCCGGCGCCGAGGTCACGATCGAAGGCAATCCCGGGGCCGATGAGCGCAACGACGCCCGGGCGCTGGTCGCCGCCGGGATCACGCGGCTGTCGCTGGGAGCGCAGTCGTTCGACGACGGCCTGCTCCGGCGGCTGGGGCGCCGCCACCAGGCATCGGACGTCCGCGATGCCGTCGCCGACGCGCGAGCGGCAGGGTTCGGGTCCGTGTCGATCGACCTGTTGTACGACGTGCCGGGTCAGTCGGTTGCCGGGTGGGCGGCGACGCTGGACGCCGCCATCGGGCTGGCGCCCGATCACGTCTCCGCGTATGCGCTGACCCTCGACGACCCGGACGCGGAGGGCCTGACGGGGCCGTCGGGCGACCACCTGCCGACGCGGCCCGGCGCGCGCCGCTGGCGCGAGAGGGCGATCCGGGACCAGGACGAGGACCGCGCGGCGGCGCAGTACGGGCTCGCCGTCGAGCGTCTCGGCGCCGCCGGCTATCGCGGCTACGAGATCTCGAACTGGGCGCAACCGGGCCACGAGAGCCGGCACAACCTCGCCTACTGGCATCGCCGCTCGTACGAGGCGGTCGGGCCCGGCGCGCACGCCTTCGACGGCCGGACGCGGCGATGGAACGCGGCCCGCCTCGACGGCTACGTGCATGCGCTTGCCCCCCAGGAAGGCGGCCGCCCGGCACCTCCGCCGGGCGGGACGGAGGTCATCGACGCCGAGGCTGCGGCGATGGAGGCCGTGATCCTCGGACTGCGGCTCGATACCGGGCTGGCCCTCGAGGACGCGATGGCCGGACCGCTCGCGCCGCACCTCGAATGGGCAACAGCGGCGGGCCTGCTCGAGACGGCCGGCGGAGCGCCACGGATCCACCTCACGACGCGCGGGCGGCTGCTGTCCAACGAGCTGTTCCTGCGCCTTGCCTGACGCCCGATCGGCCGCTTCCGGGTGCTGTCGGGCATGCAGGCAGGCTTGAAATCGCGGCGCATAATGGCGCGGAACGCAGCGTCCCTGCGCTCACCGGAGCGCCGTTCCGGGGAGTCACCGGCTGGGGGTCAGGTGGGGAATAGCTCGCATCGCGCGCCCGAGGCCACCCGCGACTCGCAGATCAACGTGATCCTCGTCGAGGATCGTCCCATCGATGCCGAGCTCGTCGTGCTCGAGCTGGAGCGTGAGGGGCTCTCCCCGGAGTGGGTCCGGGTCCAGTCCGCGACCGCGTTGATCGATGCGCTCGACACGCCCGTCGATCTCGTGCTGTCGGACTGGAGCATGCCGGGGTTTACGGGTCTCGATGCGCTCGAGATCGTCCGGTCGCATGCCGGCGATCTCCCGTTCATCCTCGTGTCCGGGAGCATCGGCGAGGAAGCCGCCATCGACGCCCTCCATCGCGGTGCCGACGACTACATCTTCAAGGACCGGATGGGGCGCCTCGGGCCAGCCGTCCGCCGGGCACTCCGCGGCCGTGAGGAGCGAGCGACGCACCACCGCATCGATCTCGAATGGCGGCGGCTGTCCGAGGCGATCGAGCAGGCGCACGACGCCGTGGTCATCACCGACACCGAGCCACAGATCCTGTACGTGAACCCTGCGTTCGAGCGGATCACCGGGTACACCCGGGAAGAGGCGGTCGGCCAGAACCCGAGGATCGTGCAAAGCGGATCCCACCCACCGTCCTTCTACCAGGCGATGTGGGCGACCCTCACCTCGGGGGAGTCATGGGTCGCCGAGTTCACCAACCGGCGCAAGGACGGCTCCCTGTACTACATGCGCTCGAACATCTCGCCGATCCGCGGCGAGGACGGCTCGATCGCGAGCTTCGTGTCGGTCGCCCATGACGTCACGCACGAGCGCGAGCTCGAGGCCGATGCCACCAGGCTCGCACGCGAACGGGCGCTGATCCGGGACACCCTCGCACGGCTCCCCGCGGCGGGATCGGCCGAGGCGAGGGCGGAGGGGATATGCCGCCAGGTCGTCAGCCTGTCGGGCCTGGTGGCGGTCGCGGTGGTCCTGTTCGACCACGAGGGGCTCGCGACACCCATCGCAATGGTCACCGCGGACGGGGAAGCCCAGAGCGCGCAGCGGCTGAACCGCACGCGCAGCCAGCATCTGCGGGCTCGCGCCCTCGAGGGGCCCTGGGTCGAGGCGTTCTCGGCAGGGATGACGGAGCCGTACGGTGCGGTCCACGCGAGGCTCGGCACGACGGCGCTCGCCGAGGTCCCCATCCGCCATGCGGGCGCGCTCGTCGGCATGCTGGCGGCCTTTGCCCCCGGGCCGGATTCAGTGGCGCTGCTCACCGAGACCCTGCCCGCGCTTGCCGACTTTGCCGGCCTGTCGGGGATCCTCGTCGGCCCGGCGATCGCCGAGCGGACCTCGGTGGGTCGTGTCCGCGGACGGATCACCGCGATCATCGACGAAGGAGCGTTCCACCCGGTCTTCCAGCCGATCGTGGATCTCGCCACGCACGACATCGTCGGCTTCGAGGCGCTCACCCGGTTCGATTCGGGCGAGCGACCCGACCTGGTGTTCGCGGAGGCCTGGTCCGCGAGTCTTGGCCCCGACCTCGAGATCGCGACGCTGCGTGCCGCTGTCGAGGCTTCGATGGCGCTCCCTCCGGGACGCTGGCTGAGCGTGAACCTGTCACCCGGCCTGCTCGCCGCGCGCCCGGACGTCGGGCACCTCCTGGCTGCCGCGGGGCGGCCGATCGTCGCCGAGATCACCGAGCACGAGGTCGTCCCGGACTACGACCGGCTGCGGGCCGCCGTGCAGGGGATTGGGCCCGGCACCCGGCTCGCGGTCGACGACGCCGGAGCGGGGGTGGCCAACTTCGCCCACATCCTCGGCCTGCGAGCCCAATTCGTGAAGCTCGACATCGGGCTCGTCCGCGACATCAACCGGGACGTCGGCCGCCAGGCGCTGATGGTGGGCATGCAGCACTTCGCGCGCGCCTCCGGCTGCCGGCTGATCGCCGAGGGCATCGAGACGCAGGCCGAGGCCGACACGGTGACCGCGCTCGGCGCCGAGTTCGGGCAGGGCTACCTGTTCGGGCGCCCGGAGGCGATCGGGGCTCGGTCCGCCGACACGAGTGGTGAGGTCAAGGGAGCGTCGGACCCGGATTGAGCGTGGGCGGCGCCAGGTGCGGCCGTCAGGACGCCCGGTCCGTGGCGGCCGGCAGCTGCACGATGAACCGGCTCCCGGAGCCCGGCGTCGAGTCCACGCAGACCTCTCCGCCCATCATGCGGGCGGCCTTGCGTACGATCGCGAGCCCGATCCCGGTCCCCGGATACTCCTCGTCCGAGTGGAGCCGGGTGAACACGTCGAAGATGCTCGCCTGGTGCTCGGCGTCGATCCCGATGCCGTTGTCCTCGACGCTCAGCGTGACCTGGCCGTCGACCTCGGCGCTGGAGATCGCGACCCGGGGGCTGATGCCCTCCCGGCGATAGGTGAGCGCGTTGGACACGAGGTTGAGCAGCACCTGCTCGACCAGGAGCGGATCTCCGAGCGGCGTCGCAGCGAGGTCGTCGGCCTGGAGGCGAGCATCAGGATCCGCGAGCTGCGGTTCGAACGTGCGGCGCAGGCGCGCCACCAGCGGTTCGAGCGCAACCGGTTCCGCGCGAACCGCGCGACGGCCGAGCCGCGAGTACCTGAGCAGGTCCTCGATCAGCTGTTCCATGTGGCCGCTGGACACGACGATGTTATCGAGGTAGTGACGGCCCTCATCGTCGAGCGAACCCGCGTGCCTGGTTGCGAGGATCTGCGAGAAGCTCGACATCGCGCGCAGCGGCGCGCGAAGGTCGTGCGACACGGAGTACGCGAAGGCCTCGAGCTCCCGGTTGGCGTCGACGAGCTCCGCCGTCCTGTCCCTGACCCGCTCCTCGAGCTCCTCGGTGAGCAAGCGCAGGGCTGCCTCCGCACGCTTGCGCTGGGTGATGTCGCGCAGGATGAAGTGGATCGAGACGCCGCCCCGATCCGCGAACGGCGATGCCGCGACCTCGACGTCCACGATGGAGCCGTCGCTGATCCGCGCGATTCGCTGCTCGACCAGGGGCGCACCGGTCAGCGTGCGCTCCAGCGTGCGGATCCGGGTCCGGACAGCCCTCTGATCGGCCCGATCGAACAGTTGGTACGGGCTCTTGCCGATCAGGTCTCGCTCGTGCAACGCACCGAACAGGGCGACTGCCGCGTCGTTGGCAAGAACGATCCGGTCACCGCGGCCGACGAGGATGGCATCGGGCGCGTGGCGCAGCAGCCCCAGGTACCGGTCTGCCGCCTCGCTGACCTCCCGATCCTTCTCCTTCAGGTCCTCGACGACGTGGACCAGCGCCTGCCGGGACGACGACGCCTGTTCGAGGAGCACGGCCATGGTCGCCTGCGCCTCGCGCGCCTCCTCACGCGCCTGCCGCAGCGCGGTGACGTCGGTGTGCGTGCCGAGCATTCGCAGCGGAGCGCCGCGAGCGTCCCATTCGGCGATCTCACCCGACGACAGGATCCACATCCAGCCCCCGGCGGCCGTTCTCAGGCGGAACTCGATCCGGTAGTCCGGTCGCCGGCCGGCGATGTAGCCCGCGAAGGCGCCCTCGACGCGCTCGCGGTCGTCGGGATGGAGCCGTTCCAGCCAGGTGTCGTGCGTCTCGTGGAACGCGGACGGCTCGTAGCCGAGCATCCTCGCGTACTGGTCGTTGACGGTTGCCTGGCCCGTCTGGACGTTGACGTCGTACAGGCCCTGGTCGGCAGCCTCGAGGCCCAGTCGCAGCCGTTCTTCGCGAACGCGCACCGCCGCGTCGGCTCGCTCCCGCCGCAGCCGGTTGACCATGAGGCCGCCCAGGGCGGCCGTCGCCACCGGGTTGATCAGGATGACGGGAAGGCTGATGGCACCCAGCACCTTCCATGCCGTGTCCCCGGGCAGGGTCAGCATGAGCAGGAGCATCACGGCGTGGACCACCAGGCCCAGCGCGTAGAGCTCCCTGAGCGACATCGATTCGAGGGACTCGTGCCGCAGCCTGCGCCACGTGACGCCGATCAGCCCCGATGCGAGGATGACGGCTGCCCCGGCGCCTGCGGCCACGCCACCCTGGGACAGGCGGAATGCCGCCGTCATCACGATCGCCACGGCGGTGGGGATCGGTCCGAACACGAGGCCTGCGATCGCAAGCAGCACCGAACGGGTGTCGAGGACGACGCCCGGCTCGAACACCCATGGGGTGAGCATGATCAAGATCCCGATCGACCCGATCAGGACGCCCATGACGGGACGTGCCAGGGCCGCCTTTCGCAGCGGCCAATGCGCGCTCGCCAGGTCGTAGATGAGGGCGATGCTCAGCAGCAGGGCCGCATTCTGGAGCAGCGGCAGGAACCCGAGGTCAGCCATCGACGATCACGTGGCGGCGCCAGCCTGCGCCGGTGTCACGGGCGGCTGTGCCTCCCGACCGGCGAGCATCGGCCCGCGACGGGGCGGAATGCCGGGATCGGACGCGGGTCGGGAGCGGCGATCGGTCGCATCGAAATGACGGGCACCTGGCGATTGGAGGACGGGTCGAGGCTAGGCTGCGGGGCGTGATCCACCAACCAACCAAACGTCCCATATCAGACCCGCCGTCCCTCCCGGCCGCCGCGTGCCGGACCGTGCGGACGGCGCTCGCGTCGTTGACACCCGGAACGGCCGACCGGTAGACTGTCCCCATCGTTAGCACTCTCAAGGTGCGAGTGCCAACCAATTCCGGAGAGGCTAGATGGCGCGTCGCGTGCGCTCCAGCGGCCCCCTTGACCTTCGCTCCCAGGCGATCCTTCGGGCCGTCATCGAGGAATACGTCACCACCGCTGCGCCGGTCGGCAGCCACGCTCTGGTCGAGCGCTTCCATCTGGGCGTGTCCAGCGCCACCGTCCGCAGCATCCTCGCCGAGCTCGAAGCGGCCGGCCTGCTGACCCATCCCCACACGTCGGCGGGTCGGGTCCCCACCGAGCAGGGCTACCGCTACTACGTCGAATCCATCGTGGACAACGTGCCCCTGCCGCCGGTCGAGCAGCTCATGATCCGGCACCAGTTCGGGCAGGTGGAGTTTGCGAGCGAGCACTGGTTCCGGCTGGCCGCGACCACGCTGGCATCGGTGACCCGCGCGGCGGGGCTCGCGACGCCCGCCAAGCCACGGTCCGCGCACCTTCGTCGGCTGGACCTGGTCTCGATCAGCGACCGGTTGGCGAGCCTGATCCTCGTGCTCCGCGAGGGCTCCCTCAAGCAGGTGCTCGTATCGCTCGACGAGGCGGTCGACCAGGAGGCGCTGTCCGCGGTCGCGAACCGCCTCAACGAGCTGCTGGACGACCACACGGGCGCCGAGGCGGCGCGTGCCCTGGAGTCGCTCGACCCGGCCGATCCGGGGCTCGACCTTCACCGCCGCGTCGGCGAGCGCGTCGTGCGGGCGCTCGACGAGTTCGACGGCTCGGCGATCGAGGAGCTGTTCTCGGACGGGCTGCTCAACGTGATGGCCGCGCCCGAGTTTGCCCAGAGCGAGCGATTGCGCCGGGTGTTCGCGGCGCTCGAGAACCGGATGTACCTGGCCGAGCTCATCGACGATGTCGCCGGTGCGGGACGCGTGTGCGTGTTCATCGGCCACGAGAACTCGGCCGAGGACATGGCGGACGTCTCGCTGGTGCTTGCCCCGTACGGGCAGCCCGGACGTGCCGTCGGCGTCGTCGGGGTGCTGGGGCCGACCCGGATGGCGTATCCGCAGGCCATCGGCACCGTCCGCTTCATCTCCGGGCTCATGAACGAGCTCATCGACCACCTCTACGCCTGACCGCGTCAACGACCCACTGGAGATCCATGACCCGCAAGACCCGCGCCGAAGAGCGAATCGAGGCGCTCGACGTCTCACCCAGCGCCCTGAGCGCCAGGCTCGAGGCCATGACCGCCGAGCGCGACGACGCGCTGGCGAAGGTCGACGAGTACCTCGGCCTGCTCCAGCGAGAGCGAGCCGAGTTCACCAACTTCCGCCGCCGCACGAGCGAGGAGCGGCAGCGGGAGCTGGGGCTCGCCGGAGAGGACCTGATCCGCAAGGTGCTCGCCCTCGCGGACGACTTCGACCGCGCGATCGAGACGCGCCCCGCCGAGCACGAGGGCGACGCGTGGGTCGAGGGGATTGCCGCGATCGACCGCAAGCTGCGGGCCCTGCTGGAGAGCGAAGGCGTGACGGCCGTCGACTCGGCACCCGGTACGCCGTTTGACCCGCGCGAGCACGAGGCCATCGTGAGCGTCCCCGGCACCGGCCGCCGCGAGGGCGAGATCGTGGAGGAGATCCGCCGGGGCTACCGGCTCCGCGAACGTCTCGTGAGACCCGCGCTGGTCGCGGTCGCCGCCGGCGGCGATGCCGGCAACGGCCCCGGCGTCGGCAACGGCCCCGGCTCCGCCGACGCCCCCGGCCCCGGTCCGGGCGCCGGCCCCGTCAACTGATCATCAACCCGTAGTCCACGACTTCCCCTTCGACCATCCAGGAGACATCCCACATGGGCAAGATCATCGGCATCGACCTCGGCACGACGAACAGCGTCGTCGCGGTGATGGAGGGCGGCGAGCCCACCGTCATCCCGTCGTCCGAGGGCAACCGGACCGTTCCGTCGGTCGTCGGCTTCAGCAAGACCGGCGAGCGCGTGGTCGGCCAGCTGGCCAAGCGCCAGGCGGTCACCAACCCCACCAACACCGTCTACTCGATCAAGCGCTTCATGGGCCGCCGCTGGGACGACCCCGAGGTGCAGCGATCCAAGTCGTTCGTCCCGTATACCGTCGAGAAGGACCCCAAGTCCGACGGCATCCGGGTCGTCGCCGACGACAAGCACTACACGCCGCCCGAGGTGTCGGCGATGGTGCTCCAGAAGCTCAAGGCGGACGCCGAGGCGTACCTGGGCGAGAAGGTGACCGAGGCGGTGATCACCGTCCCGGCCTACTTCGACGACACCCAGCGCCAGGCGACCAAGGACGCGGGCCGGATCGCCGGGCTCGAGGTCAAGCGGATCATCAACGAGCCCACGGCCTCCGCGCTGGCCTATGGCCTGGACAAGAAGCACGACGAGAAGATCGCCGTGTACGACCTGGGCGGCGGCACGTTCGACATCTCGATCCTGGAGCTGGGCGAGGGCGTGTTCGAGGTCAAGGCGACCAACGGCGACACGCATCTGGGCGGCGACGACTTCGACCAGCGCGTGATCGACTGGCTGCTGGCCGAGTTCAAGAAGGACCAGGGGATCGACCTGTCCAAGGACCAGCAGGCGCTCCAGCGGCTCAAGGAGGCCGCCGAGAAGGCCAAGATCGAGCTGTCCTCGACGACATCGACCGAGATCAACCTGCCGTACATCACGGCGGACGCCTCGGGACCCAAGCACCTGGTGATCAACCTGTCCCGGGCCAAGCTCGAAGACCTCGTGCGCGACCTCATCGAGAAGACCAAGGGACCGGTCCAGGCGGCGCTCAAGGACGCCGGTCTCAAGCCGGCCGACATCAACGAGGTGATCCTCGTCGGCGGCATGACCCGGATGCCCGCCGTCCAGGAGCTCGTCAAGTCGGTGTTCGGCAAGGATCCCCACAAGGGCGTCAACCCCGACGAGGTCGTCGCGATCGGTGCGGCGATCCAGGCCGGCGTGCTGGGCGGCGAGGTCAAGGACGTCCTGCTCCTCGACGTCACGCCGCTGTCGCTGGGGATCGAGACGCTGGGCGGCGTGATGACCCGGCTGATCGACCGCAACACGACGATCCCGACCTCGAAGTCGCAGGTGTTCTCGACGGCCTCGGACAACCAGAGCCAGGTCGAGATCCACGTCCTCCAGGGCGAGCGCGACTTCGCCAACGACAACAAGACCCTTGGCCGGTTCATCCTCGACGGGATCCCGCCGGCACCGCGGGGCATCCCGCAGGTCGAGGTCACGTTCGACATCGACGCCAACGGGATCCTCGACGTGCGGGCCAAGGACCGGGCGACGAGCAAGGAGCAGCAGGTCCGGATCACCGCGTCCTCGATGCTGTCCAAGGACGACGTGGACAAGATGGTCCGCGACGCCGAGAGCCACGCGGACGAGGACAAGAAGCGCCGCGAGGAGGTCGAGCTCCGAAACCAGGCCGAGCAGCTGACGTACCAGGCCGAGCGGACGCTCAAGGACCTGGACGACAAGGTGTCAGCCGAGGATCGCGCGGAGGTGGAGACCCAGGTGTCCGCCCTGCGCGAGGCGCTCAAGGGCTCCGACACCGAGCTGATCCAGTCGGGCATGACCAAGATCGTCGACACCTTGTCCCGGATCTCGACGGCCGCGTACCAGGCTTCCGGCGCAGACGCCGGTGATGGCACGGATGGAGCCGGCGCGACGGGCGAGCCCGGGGAGGCCGGCTCGGCGACCAGCGACGGCACCGACGCCGCCGGCGACGCCGCCGACGAGACGGTCGAGGGCGAGTTCAAGGAGGTCTAGCCCAGGCCTCGTCACTGCGGAACGCGGCTCGCCGACGCGCGTCGGCGAGCCGTTTCTCGTGGCGCCGCTGCCGTGCGCGCCGTTTCTCGTGCGCCGCAGCTCGGCGCGCGACAGCTCGGCGCGCGAGGCCGCGAGGCCGCCCCGATTTCTGTCATTCAGTACTCACGCGCCTGTTCGGCGCCGCCGCTGGACGCGGTAGGCCCTGAGCGGGGTCAACCAGCCACGACGCGGCTAGATGTCCCCGATTCGGTGTCGCGAGCGGCTCGTACGGTGCCTTGCAGCCGAGTGGGTACTCGGTGACACAAACAGGATGCCGGCCACGGCGCGATCCGGCGCGGCGCACCAACGCCGCATCTCGACGGTTCGGCCGGGAAGCGCCGCAGAGAAGGTATCGGCGTGCCGTTCGATGCGCCTGCGCGAGGTCTTGTCGCCCGGCACGACCAGCCAGCGCGAGATCGAATGAGCGGGCCAGCCTCGCTCGCGCGCCACGCTTTTTGCCAGCCGGGTCTTGCGATCGATCCCTGCCAGCGTTGCCTGTACGTCGGGGACGGTGCTCTTGACCTCGACCACGAGCAACGCACCGGTCTGCCGGTGCGTGGCGAGAATGTCGATCGACCCTCGTTCGCCATAGACGTTGAAGGTCACCTCGGGTGCGACCTCCCAGCCACGGCGGCGAAGGATGCGCGAGACGCGCTCGACGATCTCCGCGTGGCCTGCGTCCAGTAGACGATCGACGTCCTCTCCGTGACTCATCACCCGAACGCTGACCCTCGCCCCGAGCGCCGCCAGCACCAGGGCCAGCGTCCGCACCGTCAGGCGGTCACCACGACCGCGCTCGATCCGCGAGATTGCCGTCTGCGAGATGCCCGCCGCTTCGGCCAGCCGTGCCTGGGTCCAGCCGCGCCGCCGACGCAGGGCGCGAAGCGACAGGCCGAAGCGCACCGGATCCATCCGCATACGATCGCGAGCGCCGCTCACCGCCGGCTCACTCCGATCCGGATGACCCGGGTCTCGGTCGACATCGCGGAGTCCCGGCCCGCGACGCAACGTGCGCGTTGACAGTACCAAGTTTTTGTCGCTACGATGGGACCGCAACCGACCGACCGGTCGGTCGGCCCAGATCGATGCAGCGGACATGTGGATCGGATGACCAGGACGGATCCAACCGAGCAGAGCCGCAGCCGGCGGGAGCGGATCCTCGACGCAGCGTTCCACGCGTTCTCGACGCGCGGCTACCGAGACACCGCGATGGACGAGATCGCCGGCGCCTCGGAGACGTCGAAGGGCGGGGTGTACTTCCACTTCCCGACCAAGGAGGCGATCTTCCGCGAGCTGATGCAGACGACCGCCGACAAGCTGGTGGCGCGCGTCGAGCGGGCGGTCGAGCTCGAGACGGAGCCGGTTGCGCGAGCGGAGGCCGCACTGCGCGCGGTGCTCACCACGTTCTCCGGGCACCGAACGATGGCGCGGCTGCTGTTCCTCGACACGATCGGGGCCGGACGCGTGTTCCAGTCCGAGACGAACGCGCTGCACGACCGGTTCAGCCGCCTGATCCAGGGGTACCTCGATGACGCGGTCGCGGCGGGCGCGATCCCGCCGATCGACACCCGCGTAACGAGCATCGCATGGTTCGGCGCGCTCAACGAGCTGGTCGCCCGGTGGCTCCTCGCGGACCAGCCAAGCCCGCTCGAGGATGCGTACCCCGCGCTGCGGGCGGTCCTGCTGCGCAGCGTCGGTGTATCCGAGGAGCGGATCGGCCCGGCGCCGATGCCGACGGCAGGCCGCGAGTTCCCGGAGAAGGGTCGATGACGACGCTGCGTCCCGACGCGCCCGCGTCGCCGCCCGATGCGCCCGTGACGCCGGACGGGGCCGGCATCGGCGAGGGGCTGGCCGCGCTGCTTGATCGCGGTACCGGGTCGGCGGCCACGACACCGACGCTGACCGCAGCCACCGTCCCGGTCGCGGCGCTGGATCCGATCGCGCTGTTCGCGGCCGCCGTCGAGGCGGATCTTGAGGCCGCCCTGTGGCTGCGCCCCGCCGAGCGAACGGCGCTGGTCGGGATCGGGCGGGCCTGGGCGGTCGAGGCCGAGGGCCCGGGCCGCTTCGTCGAGGCCGAGGCCGCCTGGCGCGCGCTCGTCGCTGGCGCCCGGATCGAACGAGGCGGCGACGCATCGGGTGGCGGACCGCGCGGCGCGCCCGGTACTGCCCCCGGTGGCGCCCCCCTGCTGCTCGGGGGCCTCGGCTTCTCCGGCCGGCGCCCCGACGCGGCAGACGCGTGGGGCCCGTTCGGGCCGTCATCGATGGTCCTCCCGTCGCTCCTGCTCGCGGCCGGACCCGATGGCAGCCAGGTGACGGCATCGGTGGTCGCCGCCGGCGCCGGCCCGGCCGATGCCCGGGCGCTCGAGCGCCAGTGGGAGCGTCTCGTGGATCGGGCACGGGACCTCGACCCCGGCCGGAACGGGATGATCGCCCGCCCCGTCTTTGCGCCGCTCGCGATCGACGGCGAGCAGCCGTCGCACGAGGCGTGGCGCCGCCTGGTCGGATCGTTTGCCGGCGCGGTCGGCCGCGGTCGCCTGGACAAGGTCGTCCTCGCGCGCCGCGTCGACCTTCGATCGCCGGTCGAGCTCGACGTCGCCAACGCGCTGCGCCGCCTCGCCGCCAGCGCGCCCGAGAGCACGACCTACGCGTTTCGTCGCGATGGCCGGACGTTCATCGGCGCGACACCGGAGCGGCTCGTGCAATCCGAGGGCCGCCGCTTCCGGACCGTGGCCGTTGCGGGCACGATCCGCCGCGGGGCGGACGCCGCCGAGGATGCTGCCCTCGCGGCCGAGCTGCTCGCGTCAGAGAAGAACCGCGAGGAGCAGGCGATCGTGGTCGCGACGATCCGCGAGCAGCTGGCACCGATCTCGGACACGCTCGAGGTCGCCGCGCGCCCATCGATCATGACCCTGCGGTTCGTCCAGCACCTGGTGACCGAGATCACGGGCACGCTGCCCGAGGCGCACGGGCTGCTGTCCCTGGCCGGGCTGCTGCATCCGACGCCGGCCGTCGGCGGCGCGCCACGCGAGCTCGCCCTGGCCCTCCTTGACGAGCACGAGGGGTTCGATCGCGGCTGGTACGCGGGCCCGGTGGGCTGGCTCGGCGCGGATGGGGACGGCGAGCTGTGCGTCGCCCTCCGGTGCGGGATCGTGGACCGGACCCGGGCGACGCTGTTCGCGGGATGCGGCATCGTCGCGGACTCCGACCCGGACCAGGAGTGGGAGGAGTCCCGGATCAAGCTGCGGGCGGTCGTCTCGGCGCTGGGGATCCCCGGGGAGTCGCTGTGAGCAACGCCGCCCTGCTGCGGGCGTTCGCGGCCGAGCTGGTCGCGGCAGGGGTCCGCGACGCCGTGATCTGCCCCGGCTCGCGATCGACGCCGCTGGCGCTTGCGCTGCGGTCGACGGCCGGGCTGCGCGTCCGCGTCCTGCTCGACGAGCGAGCCGCCGGCTTCTTCGCGCTCGGGATGGCGCGGACATCGCGGCGACCGGTCGTGCTGCTGGCCACCTCGGGCACGGCGACGGTCGAGTTCTCGCCGGCGGTCGTCGAGGCCCGGCTGTCACGCGTGCCGCTGGTCGTCCTCACCGCGGACCGGCCGGCGGAGCTCCGCGACCGGGGCGCGCCGCAGACGATCGACCAGGACCACCTCTACGGCCGCGCCGCCAAGTGGTACGCGGAGCTGCCGCTGCTCGATGACGATCCCGCGACCGCTGCCCACGTGCGGTCCGTTGCGGGCCGCACGGTCGCCACGGCCGCCGCGGGACCGGCGGGTCCGGTCCAGGTCAACGTCCCGTTCCGCGAGCCGCTGCTGCCCGACGGACCGCTCACGGGCGACCGGTCGAGGGCGCCGGCCGTTGCGTTCACGTCGGCGGTGACCGGGAGGCGCACGCTGGACGGCGAAGCCGTCGACCGCCTGGCCGGGCGGATCGGCGTCGCGGGTCGCGGCCTCATCCTGGCCGGCCCGGACGACGACCCTGACCTGCCCGCCGCGCTGGCGGCACTCGCCGATGCGACGGGGTTTCCGATCCTCGCCGACCCGCTGTCCGGTGTCCGCGCCGGCCCGCACGACCGGATGATGGTGATCGCCCGCGGCGACCAGCTGTGCCGGCCGGGTCCCTGGATCGATGCCCACGTGCCGGACATCGTCATCCGTACCGGGGCCATGCCGACCTCCAAGCCCATCGTCCAGCTCCTCGAGCGCGCGCGACCGGACCTGATCGTGCTCGACGGGGATGAGGGCTGGCGCGAATCCGCGCTGTTGCCGGCGACGTTCGTGCATGCGGACCCGGCGACCACGGCCAGGGTCCTGACCGCGCAATTCGGTGGCGGGTGGGCCGGCAATTCCGTGTGGGGCTCCGACTGGCGGACCGCCGACGACGCCGCGAGCGAGGCCATGGAGGCGTGGCTGGCCGCGCTCGACGAGCCGTTCGAGGGGGCTCCGTTCCCCGCGCTCGCGGCCGCGCTCGCTGACGGCGGCGTCCTGTGGGCCGGCAACTCCATGCCCGTGCGCGACCTCGACGGCTGGCTGCCGTCGACCGACCGGGCGATCACCGTCCGCTCGAACCGTGGCGCCAACGGGATCGACGGTGTGGTGTCCGCGGCGCTCGGGTCTGCGGCGGCCGCGGCCGATGCCGGTGGTGGACCGGTCGCCCTGGTGGTCGGCGACCTGTCGTTCCTCCACGACCTCAACGCGCTGGTCGCGGCGCGGCTCCACGGGCTGTCGGCGACGATCGTGCTGATCGACAACGACGGCGGCGGGATCTTCTCGTTCCTCCCCCAGGCGTCGGCGAACCTGCCCGAGGCGGGCCTCCCCGAGCACTACGAGGAGCTGTTCGGGACGCCGCACGGCATCGACGTCGGCCCGATCGTGACCGCGCTCGGCGGCGAGCATCGTCGCGTGGATGCCGCGACGCTTGGCCCGGAGATCGCGGCATCCGTCGGCCGGCCGGGTGTCCGGGTCCTGGAGCTGCGCACGGACCGGGCGCGCAACGTCGAGCTCCATGCACAGGTCGCCACCCTCGTGGCGTCGGCGCTGGCGACGCTGGTGGGCGGATGACCGCGATCGTCGTTGACGGGCTGCGCTGGGAGGCGCGGACGCGGGGCGCCGGGGCGCCGCTGCTCCTGCTCCACGGGTTCACCGGCCGTGGGACGTCCTGGGGCGCCCATGCGACCGCATTTGCGCGGCAGTTCCGGGTGATCGTCGTGGATCTGCCCGGCCACGGCCGGTCCGGCATCGCGGAACCGGCCCGGCTGGCCATCGAACGCATGGCGGACGACCTCGCGTCGCTGCTCCGCCGACTCGAGGCCGCGCCGGCCCACGTCGTGGGCTACTCGATGGGCGCCCGCCTGGCGCTCCGGCTCGCGGTCGCGCATCCCGCGGTCGTGGGCCGGCTCATCCTCGAGAGCCCGACCGCGGGGATCACGGACGCCGCGGAGCGGATCGCCCGCCGCGCCGCCGACGATGCCCTGGCGGACCGCCTCGAGCGGGAGGGGACCGCGGACTTCGTCACCGCCTGGGAACGCAGCCCGGTGTTCGCGTCCCATGCCGCGCTCGCGCCGGCGGTCGTCGCCCGGCAGCGGACGATCCGTCTCGCCAACGACCCGATCGGCCTCGCCGCCAGCCTTCGTGGCGCCGGCCAGGGGTCGATGGAGCCGCTGCTCGACCGGCTCGCGACCGTCCCGGCACCGACGCTCGTCATCGCCGGCTCGCTCGACGACCGCGGCCTGCCGCGCGCCGAGCAGGTCGCGCGGGCGATCCCAAAGGCCCGGCTCGCGGTCATCGAGGGCGCCGGCCACACGCCGCACCTCGAGCAACCGCGCCGCTTCCGTCGTCTCGTCCTCGAGTTCCTGAAGGAGGTTCCCGCCGCATGACCACGCCCGTCACCTGGACGCCCGTCACCGAGTACCGCGACATCCGGTACGAGCACTCGGGCACCGGGATCGCCAAGGTGACCATCAACCGGCCCGAGGTCCACAACGCCTTCCGCCCGCAGACGGTCCAGGAGCTGATCGACGCGTTCGCGCGGATCCGCGACGACGCATCCATCGGCTGCGTCCTGCTGACCGGCGAGGGCGACCGGGCGTTCTGCTCGGGCGGCGACCAGAAGTACAAGAGCCCGGCGGGTGGCTACGTCGGCGAGGACGGGATCGCGCGCCTCAACGTGCTCGATCTCCAGCGCCAGATCCGCTCGCTGCCCGTGCCCGTGATCGCGCTGGTCAACGGGTACGCGATCGGCGGCGGGCACGTCCTCCACGTCGTGTGCGACCTGTCGATCGCCGGCGACAACGCGATCTTCGGCCAGGTCGGGCCACGGGTGGGGAGCTTCGATGCCGGCTTCGGCGTCGGCCTGCTGGCCCGGCTGGTGGGCGACAAGAAGGCCAAGGAGATCTGGTTCCTGTGCCGCCAGTACTCGGCGGACGAGGCACTCGCCATGAACCTCGTCAACACGGTGGTGCCGCTGGCCGACCTCGAGGCCGAGGGCGTCCGGTGGGCCGACGAGATCCTGGCGATGAGCCCGACGGCGATCCGGTTCCTCAAGTCGGCGTTCCTCGTCGCGACCGACGGGCTGGCCGGGCTCCAGGAGTTCGCGGGCAACGCCACCGGGCTGTACTACACGACCGACGAGGCGCACGAGGGCTCGCGCGCCTTCCTGGCCAAGCAGCCGGCCGACTACCGCAAGTACCCGCGGCGACCCTGATGGACGCGTCGCCGGCAGCCACGGCCACGCGCCCGTCGATGCTCCGGATCTGGATCCTCGCGGCGCGGCCGGCGACGCTGCCCGCCGCGCTGGCCGGGGTCGCCGTGGGCATCGGCGCCGCGCTGGCGGCAGGCGCCGCCTTCCGCCTCGACACCGCGCTGGGCTGCACCGCCGTCGGGCTGCTCCTCCAGGTGCTGGCCAACTTCGCCAACGACCTGTCCGACTTTCGCCGCGGCGCCGACACGCCGGACCGCACGGGTCCGGTCCGGGTCGCCGCGGCGGGCCTGGTCACCGAGCGCCAGCTCGAGGTCGCGATCGCGATCGTCATCGGCATCGCCGGGCTGGTGGGCCTGTGGCTCGCGGTCGTCGGTGGCCCGGTGCTGATCGGGCTGGGGGTGCTGGCGGTGATCGCCGCGCTTGCATACACGGGCGGGCCGTGGCCGTACGGGTATCGCGCCCTGGGCGAGGTGTTCGTGTTCGTGTTCTTCGGGCTCGTCTCGGTCATCGGCACCGCGTACCTCCAGGCACTTCGGCTTGACCCGTTGTTCGTGGCCGCGGCCATCCCGCCGGGGGCGCTGATCACGGCGATCCTGGTCGTCAACAACCTGCGCGACATCCCGACCGACGCCGCGGCCGGCAAGCGGACGCTCGCGGTGGTCCTGGGCGCGGGCGCGACGAAGGTGGAGTACGCGGGCCTGCTCGCGATCGCCTACCTGGTCCCAGCCCTGCTGGTGGCGTTGTGGCTGGTCGGCGCCGGGCCGTCGGGGCGGTCCGTCCCGCTCGCCCCGTTCATGCTCCTGCCCCTGCTCACGCTGCCGATGGCCCGGCCCCTGCTGCGCGTGGTCCGCGGGTTCCGCGAGCCGCGCGAGCTCAACCTGGTGCTCAAGGGGACCGCGCGGCTGTCACTCGTGTTCTCGCTGCTGTTCGCGCTGGGGCTGGCGATCGCAGGGGCGATGGCCGGGGGAACGGCGGGTTGACCGCCATCATGTCGATCCGCGCGGACAAGGTTCGCGTCCCGTTTCGCCGCCCGTTCGTGACCGCGGCCGGGATGTGGACGGCGCGCGAGGCCTGGATCATCCGGCTGGTCGATGCCGATGGGCGAACCGGCGTGGGCGAGGCCGTGCTCGAGCCGGCTGACGGCGAGACCGCGTCGACCGTGCTCGACCACCTGGTCCGCGAGGCGGCTTCGATCGGCCCCGGCGACCAGCTGCCGGACGCGGTCGAGCTCGAGGGTCACGGTGGGCCCGGACGGGCGCTTCGGGCGGCGATCGACTCGGCCCGGCTCGACCTCGAGCGGACCACGACCCGTAGCCTGGGTGCCGACGGGGCGGGCATCGGGGTCAACGCCACGATCGCATCGCTCGGGCCGAAGGCCTCGGCCGAGGCGGCGCGCCAGGGGATGGAAGCCGGGTTCACCACGTTCAAGCTCAAGGCGGGCGCCGAGCGCGAGACCGAGGCCCTGGTCGAGCGGGTGCGCGCGGTCCGTGAGGCCGTCGGGCCCGACGTGCGGCTGCGCCTGGACGTCAACGGTGCCTGGGACCTCGAGACAGCGACGGACCGGCTCGAGGCGATCGGCCGGTTCGGGCTCGAGTACGTCGAGCAGCCACTGGCGGGCGACGACGAGGCCGCGCTCGCCGAGCTTCGACGCCGGGTGACGACGCCGATCGCCG
The DNA here is from genome assembly GCA_963749705.1 of uncultured Chloroflexia bacterium. Lineage (GTDB taxonomy): Bacteria > Chloroflexota > Limnocylindria > Limnocylindrales > CSP1-4 > CAIXZV01. The sequence goes on from CAVVNQ010000018.1 coordinate 60,733, forward strand.
CCGACGAGTCGGTGACGTCGCTCCGGACGGCGCGGATCCTGCTCGACGCGGCCGCGGTCGACGTCCTCGTGGTCAAGCCGGCCCGCGTGGGCGGTCCGGTCGCGGCGGCCGAGATCGCGGAGCTCGCGGCGGATCGCGGGGTGCCCGTGGTCGTCAGCACGCTGTTCGAGACGGGGATCGGGATCGCGGCGGGGCTGGCTGCTGCCGCGGCGCTGCCCGAGGTGGCGTCGTTGCGACTCGAGCACGCGCCCGATCACGGCCTGGCGACCGCGGGGCTGCTCGAGCACGACCTGCTCCTCGATGGGCTGTTCCTCGATTCGGGTCGCATGTGGGTACCCGGCGGTCCGACGGCGGGCGGTCTGGGGATCGAGGTCGACGAGCGCGCGCTGGCGCGGTTCCGCGTCGAATCCGTGGGGGCGGTCTGATGGGCGATCGGCCGGCGGGTCGAGGGCCCTGGGCGCCGGACCGGCTCGTCCGCGCGCACGCGGCCGACGCGGGTGGCGCGCTCGCGATCATGGATCGATCCGGCTCGCTGACCTGGGCCGGGCTCGACGCGCGGTGCGAGGCCGCCGCGGGCGCGGTCCGGGCGGCGGGCGGCGGACCCGGAGCGATCGTCGGCGTCGTCGCAGAGGCATCCGCGGACACGATCGCGACCATGCTCGGCGTGCTGCGCGCGGGCGCGATCCTGGCGCCGATCCCGGCCGGGATGGTGACCCGGGAGATCCACGCCGCGCTCGGCGTGCTCGAGCCTGCGCTCGTCGTGGCATCGGAGCGCTCTGGCGCGACCGTATCCAGCGCCGGATACCCGGTCCTGGCGTTCGAGGCGGTCCGGTCCGGGCGACCCGACGAGGTCGCCGACGCGCCGTTTGATCCGGAGTCTCCGGCCGTCATCGTGCTGACGTCCGGGACCACGGGCCGGCCGCGGGGCGTCGTCCTGTCCGGCCGCGCGATGGCCGCGAGCGCCGATGCGTGGCTCGCCGGTCTGCCCCCCGCGACGGGCTGGCTGCTGGCGCTCGGGCTGGGGCATGTCGCCGGTCTCGGCGTCGTGTGGCGGGCGATCGTCGACCGGGTCCCGATCCGGATCGCCGCAGCCGGCGATCCGGGCGCGCAGCTCGCGGCGCTCGACGCGGAGCCGGCGCCCAGCCACGTCTCGCTGGTTCCGGCGCAGCTCGCCCGGCTCCTCGACACGGCCGCGAACGCGCCCGCCCCGCCGTCGCTCCGGGCGGTGCTGCTCGGTGGCGGCCCGATCCCGCCCGCGCTGGTGACCCGGGCCGTCGGCGCCGGATGGCCGGTCGTCCCGACGTACGGCCTGTCCGAGACGGCGTCCGGGGCGACCGCCCTGCCGACGGCCGACGCGCTCGAGCATCCCGACAGCGCGGGCCGGCCGCTGCCGGGCGTCCGGGTGACGATCGATGCCGCCGACGCGGACGGGGTGGGGGAGATCCTGGTCGAGACCGAAAGCCGGTTCAGCGGGTACCTGGGCGAGGAGGCGGGCACCCGCGACGCGGCGAGCACGGACGAAGCCTCGGCCGCGAAGGAGGCTTCGGCCGCGGCCGTCGCCCTTGCGCCGTCCACCGACCGCGAAGCCGGACCGGTGCGCACGGGCGATCTCGGCCGCCTGGACGCCGACGGCCGCCTGTTCATCGTCGATCGCCGCGTCGACCGCATCGTCCGCGGCGGGCAGAACATCGCGCCGGCCGAGGTCGAGGCCGTGCTGCTCGCCAACCCGGCGATCGCAGATGCGGCCGTGGTCGCGCGCCCGGACGAGCGGCGGGGTCACGTGCCCGTGGCCGCCGTCGTGCTCCGCCCACGAGGCGCGGACACCATCGACGACGATGCGCTCGATCGCCACTGCCGGCGTTTGCTCGCGGGCTACAAGGTGCCGGTCGCGTTCACCCGGCTGGACACCCTGCCCCGCACGACGGGCGGCAAGCTGCGCCGCGACGCCGTCCGGGCCCTGCTCGCCGGCGCGCCGGCGGGGGTGCTGGCGCGGCCCGGTGGTGACGAGATCGGCTGGCGGGTCAGCGGCACGGGCGAGCTGCCGATCGTCCTGCTCCCGGGCACGCTGTCGACCGCCGCCCAGCTCGACCGCCTCGCCGCAGCGCTGGCGGCGCCCGGGGATGTCGCCGTCCACGCGCTCGACCGGCGCGGCACCGGCACGGGACGCCTGGACCCGCCGCGTCCGCTCGACGTCGCCGTCCACGTCGCCGATCTCGTCGCGTACCTCGACGCGCGAGGCATCGAACGGGCCGTCCTGGTCGGCGTGAGCTTCGGCGGCGTGCTGGCGCTCGAGGCGGCCGCCCGGTGCCCGGAGCGCGTCTTGGCCGTCGTGGCGTACGAGCCACCGTATGGCCCGGTCGCCGACGACGCGAGCCGGCGATGGTTCGCGGAGGTCGCCGAGGCGGTGGAGCGGGCGCACCGGGCGGACGGGGCGCCCGCGGCGGCCGAGACCTTCCTGCGCGCGGTCGCCGGCGACGACGCCTGGAGCGGCCTCCCCGCGCGGTCGCGGACCTTCCTCGCGAGCCAGGGGGACGGCGCGCTCGCCGACGCCGGGTTGTTCGGGCTCGACCCCGACGGGCTGGCGACGATCCGTGTTCCGGTGACCATCCTCAACGGGAGCGCGAGCGAACCCTTCTACGCCCCGATCGCCGACGCGCTGGCCGCCCGGATCCCCGGGGCGATCCGCCGGACGCTCGACGGTCTGGCGCACCCGTCGCCCATCACCAGCCCGGCGCGCGTCGCCGCCGCCGTGCGAGCGGCGCTCGCCTCGGCCGGCCTCATCCCCGTCGCCGGCGTCCCCGACCCCGTCGCCCCTGCCGCGGAGCCTTCCCGATGACCACGCCGCTGCCCCCGGATCACACCCCGACGGGCGCCTCGACCGGCGCCGGCAACGCCGCGGCGCCGCCCGAGGTCCAGGTCATGTTCGACCGCATCGCGTCGCGCTACGACGTGATGAACCTGCTGATCTCGGCGCTCCAGGAGCCGCGCTGGCGTCGCCGCCTGGTCACGGACGCGCGGCTTCGGCCGGGCGGATCGGCGCTCGATGTCGCGTCCGGGACGGGCAAGGTTGCGGCCGACCTCCACCGCCGCGTCCAGCCCGGCGGCCGGGTCCTGGGCGTGGATCTGTCGCCCGCGATGACCGCGGTGGCGCAGCGGCGATACGCGGATCGAGCCGGGCTCGAGTACGTCGTCGGCGATGCGCTCGCGCTGCCGACCGACGACGGCACCTTCGACGCCGCGACGATCGCGTTCGGGATGCGCAACCTGCCCGACTACCGCCGCGGGTTCGCCGAGATGGCGCGCTCGGTCCGGCCGGGCGGCAGGGTGCTGTGCCTGGAGATCGCGCGCCCGCGCAGCCGGCTGGCCCGGTTCATGCGCTGGTGGTTCGACCGCATCGTCCCGGTGATCGGCCGGCTGGCCGGCCAGGGCGCCGCGTACAGCTATCTCGTGCGCAGCGTCCAGGCGTACCCGGCGCCGGAGCGGATCGCCGAGATCATGCGGGAGGCAGGGCTGGTCGACGTGACCTGGCGGGGCATGACCGGCGGCATCGTCACGCTCCACGAGGGGACCGTTCCGGGTCGCTGACCGCCGGTATGCTCCGCCGGGTGCGCTCGCCGTTCACTCGCCTCGTCGCCGTCATTGCGCCAGCTCGGCTCGGCGGGAGCTTTCGCTGGCTGTTCGCGGCGTCGCTCATCAACAACGTCGGCGATGGCGTCGTGCTCGCCGCGGGGCCACTCCTGGTTGCGTCGCAGACGCGCGACCCGTTCCTCGTCTCGCTCGCGCTGTTCACGGAGTACCTGCCGGTCCTGCTGTTCGCGCTGATCGGCGGGGTCGCCGCGGACCGGTTCAACCGGCAGCGGATGGTGATCCTGGCCGACCTCGGGCGTGCGCTGGTCCTGGTAGTGCTCGTGGCGACGATCGTGACCGGGGTCGTGAGCATCGGGATCGTGCTGGCCACGCTGTTCGTGCTCGGGGCTGCCGAGACGTTTGCCGACTCCGCCAGCAGCACCCTGATCCCGAGCATCGTCGCGCGTGAGGACCTGGGGATCGCGAACGCCCGGATGCAGGGCGCCTTCGTGCTCGCCAACCAGCTGCTGCTGCCCCCGGTCGGCGCATTCCTGTTCGCCGTCGGACCGGCGCTGCCCTTCTCCGCCAACACCATCTGCTTCGTGCTCGGAGCATTGCTGATCAGCCGCGTCGTGGTTCCCCGGGGGGCCGTCCGGATCGTTCGCACCGGCGTGCGGTCGGAGCTCGTCGAGGGCATCCGCTGGCTGCTTGGCCACCCGCCCATGCGGACGCTCGCGCTCACGATCTTTGCGTTCAACGTCACGTTCGGGGCGGCCTGGTCGGTGCTCGTGCTGTACGCGAGCGATCGGCTGGGCATGAACGAGGTCGGGTTCGGCCTGCTCACGACGGCCGTGGCGCTGGGGGGCCTGATCGGGACCGCCGCCTACGGCAGCCTCGAACGTCGCTTCTCCCTCGCCGACATCATGCGCGTCGGTCTCCTGATCGAGACGTTCACGCACCTGTCGCTGGCGCTCACGACATCGCCCGAGGTGGCGCTGGCCGTTCTCGTGGTGTTCGGCGCGCACGCGTTCGTGTGGGGCACGACGTCGACGGTCGTCCGCCAGCGCGCGGTACCCGACGCGGTCCTTGGCCGGGTCGGTGGCGCGTACCGGGTGGCGATCACGGGCGGCATGGTGATCGGCACGCCGATCGGCGGCCTGTTGGCCACCGTGTACGGGCTGACCGCGCCGTTCTGGTTCGGGTTCTTCGGGTCGGCGCTGCTCGTGGCGGTCCTGTGGCGCGAGTTCTCGCACATCGTCGATGCGGGCGACGACCCGCCCGCCGAATCCCCGGCCGAGGCCACCTCCCCGGCCTCGTGACAGCTCCCGACCGGGACGCTGGGGTACCATCCGAAACCCTTGCCCAAGACGACACCGCCGTCCGCGTGATGGCCCTCCCGACCGCCAACGCCACCGCCCCGACGACCCCCGGGCCGCTCATCCATGCCCGCGGGCTGACCAAGCGATTCGGAGCGTTGACCGCGGTCGACGCGATCGATTTCGACGTGGCGGCGGGCGAGAGCTTCGGGTTCCTCGGGCCCAACGGCGCGGGCAAGACGAGCGCGATGCGGATGATCGCGTGCGTGTCCCCGGTCACCGACGGCACCCTCCGGATCCTCGGCCTTGACCCCGCCGTGGACGGGCCGCGGCTGCGTGCCCGGCTGGGCGTGGTGCCCCAGCAGGACACGCTCGATACCGAGCTGTCCGTTCGCGACAACCTCGTCATCTACGGCCGCTACTTCGGGCTGTCGCGCGACGAGGCGGGCCGGCGGGCGACCGAGCTGCTCGACTTCGCCCAGCTCGGCGAGCGTGCCAACGACAAGGTGGAGCCGCTGTCGGGCGGCATGAAGCGCCGCCTGACCATCGCCCGCGCGCTGATCAACGAGCCCTCGATCCTGCTGCTCGACGAGCCGACGACCGGGCTCGACCCGCAGGCGCGGCACCTCCTGTGGGAGCGCCTGTACCGGCTCAAGCAGCGCGGCGTGACCCTGGTCCTGACCACCCACTACATGGACGAGGCCGAGCAGCTGTGTGACCGCCTGGTGGTGATGGACAAGGCGCGCATCGCCGCGGAGGGCAGCCCACGCGAGCTGATCGACCGCTACTCGACCCGCGAGGTGACCGAGATGCGGTTCCCGGTGGGCGTCCAGGAGACGATCGGGGACCGGCTCGCCGGGCTGGGCGATCGCATCGAGCTGCTCCCCGACCGCGTGCTCGTCTACTCCGATGACGGCGAGGCCGTCGCCGCCGCGGCCCACGAGCGCGGCCTCGAGCCCGAGACGGTGCTCGTCCGTCGCAGCTCGCTCGAGGACGTGTTCCTGCGGCTGACCGGTCGGAGCCTGGTCGACTGATGGCCGTTGCGCAGGCGCCGGTGCGATCGATGGCGCCATCCCCGGGCGACGGCGTCCCGCGCCAGAGCGCGCTCCGCGGCGCGATGGCCGCCTACGAGCACCAGCTGCTGCTGTATCGGCGCACCTGGCGGGGCTCGATCTTCGGCAGCTTTGCGCAGCCCGTGCTGTTCCTGGTCGCGATGGGCGTCGGGCTCGGGTCGTTCGTGGACCGGGCGGGCAGCGGCGCGCTGGGCGGCGTGCCGTATCTCCAGTTCCTGGCGCCGGCCCTGCTCGCCTCGACGGTGATGCAGGGCTCGGCGTTCGAGGCCACGTTCCCGGTGCTGGGCGGGTTCCGCTGGAACCGGCGCTATCACGCGATGTACGCGACGCCGCTGACGCCGTACGCGATCGCCTTCGGCCAGATCGCCTGGACCGCGACGCGGGCGACGATGGTGGGCTCGATCTTTGCCCTCGTGATCATCCTGTTCGGCGCTGCGCGCTCGTGGCAGATCCTGCTGGCGATCCCGGTGGGGACGCTGACCGCCCTTGCGTTCGCGGGCCCGATCGCGGCGTTCATGTCGACCCAGCGCGACACGACGGCGTTCAACGCGATCTGGCGGTTCGGGATCACGCCCCTGTTCCTGTTCTCGGGCACGTTCTTCCCGATCGAGCAGCTGCCCGAGCAGATCCGCCCGATCGCGTGGCTGCTGCCGCTGTGGCACGGCGTCGACCTCGCGCGGGCGCTGTCGCTGGGGACGGTTGGCGACAACCCCGCCATCCACGTCGCGCACGTGCTGGTCCTGGGGACGGCGGCCGTGCTCGGCGTGCTCGCGATGTTCGTCATGTTCCGACGGCAGCTCGAGCAATGACGCAGCTGGCGGCGGCGATGCGCGTGCTCCCGACGGGTCTCGGCACCCGCCGTGCGCTGCTGCTCATCGAGCGCAACGTGTACGTGTACCGGACCGGCTGGATGATGATCTTCTCGGGCTTCTTCGAGCCGTTGTTCTACCTGCTCTCGATCGGGCTCGGGATCGGCGGCATGGTGGGCAACCTGACCGGCCCGGACGGCAACCCGATCCCGTACGCGCTGTTCGTCGCGCCGGCGCTGCTCGCCTCGGCCTCGATGAACGGCGCGATCGCCGAGTCGACGTTCAACGTGTTCTTCAAGCTCAACTACCAGAAGACGTACGACGCGGTGCTCGCGACGCCGCTGGGGACGGGCGATGTGGCGCTGGGCGAGATCGGTTGGGCGGTGATCCGGGCGACGCTGTACGCGCTTGGCTTCGTGGTCGTGATCGTGGTCCTGGGTCTCGTCCGCTCGCCGTGGGTCCTGCTCGCGGTGCCCGCGGCGACGCTGCTCGCGTTCGCGTTCGCGGCGGTCGGGATGGCGGCGACGACGTTCATGCGCAGCTGGCAGGACTTCGACCTCATCCAGCTGGTCGTCCTGCCGCTGTTCCTGTTCAGCGGCACGTTCTACCCGATCTCGGCCTATCCGGACGGGCTGCGGCTGCTGATCCAGCTGACCCCCCTGTGGCAGGGCGTCGACATGATCCGCGCGCTGGTCACGGGCGTGGTCGATGCGGGGATCCTGTGGCACGTGGCCTATCTGTCGGCGATGGGGCTCGTGGGGCTGATGGTCGTGGCGCGCCGGCTCGACCGCCTGCTGCTCAAGTAGCGGCCGCGGGACCCGCTCTCGGCCGCGCTCTCGGCCGCGCGGACGGCGGCCCGCCACGCCGGCCCGATCGTGAACCCGTTGCGACCCGGGGAGTCGCTACCATCGACGGGGTGCCACCGTCCGATCCCTCCCGCCGCGCGCGTGCCGCCCGCGACCTCGAATCGCTCGATGCCGCCATCGTCGGCTGCCGCGCCTGCCCGCGGCTGGTCGCCTGGCGCGAGGAGCAGGCGCGGGTCAAGGTGGCCCGCTTCCGCGACGAGGACTACTGGGCGCGGCCCCTGCCCGGGTTCGGCGATCCCGGGGCGCGGATCCTGCTGGTCGGCCTCGCTCCCGCGGCGCACGGCGCCAACCGGACCGGTCGCATGTTCACCGGTGACGCCAGCGGGGACTTCCTGTGGCGGTCGCTGCACGCGATCGGGCTCGCGGACCGGCCGCAGGGCCGCCGGGCCGGCGACGGGCTGACGCTTCGCGGGATCCGGGTGACCGCCGCCGTCCGGTGCGCACCGCCGGCCAACCGGCCGACGCCCGCCGAGCAGCTCACCTGCCGTCCGTACCTCGTCCGCGAGCTGGAGCTGCTGCCGTCGGTGCGCGTGATCGTGCCGCTGGGCGCGATCGGCTGGGATGCGGCGCTGCGGTCGCTGGCGGCGCTCGGACACCCGACGCCCCGGCCGAAGCCGAGGTTCGGGCACGGGGCCGAGGCGGTCGTCGGGCCGTATGCCATCGTCGGCTCGTACCATCCCAGCCAGCAGAACACGTTCACCGGCCGCCTGACGCCGCCGATGCTGGAGGCGGTGCTCGTCCGGGCGACGGCCCTGGCCGCCCTCGACGGGCCCGCTCCGCCGCCGGCGTCCACCACCCGAGAGGCACGACCATGACCGACCAACCGCCGCCCGGGCGCACGGTCGACGCCATCGTGTTCGATGTGGGCGAGACGCTGATCGATGAGACGGCGCTGTGGCTCCATGCCGCGGAGCTCGCGGGCGTCCCCGCGTTCACCCTGATGGGCGTGCTCGGCGGGCTGGCGGCGCGCGGCGAGCCGCACACCCGCGTCTGGGACATCCTGGGCGTCGAGCGCCCGGCGTCCACGTGGGCGCCCGCGGCGTTCTACCCGGACGCGCTGCCCTGCCTCGCGCGACTGCGCGACCAGGGCTTCATCACCGGCGCCGTGGGCAACACCCCGGTCGAGGCCGAGGCGATGCTCCGGCCCCACGTCGACTTCGTCGGGTCCTCGGCCCGTTGGGGCGTGCACAAGCCGGCGCCCGAGTTCTTCGCCCGGATCGCGCACGAGGCGGGTGTCCCGCCCGGCCGCGTGGCCTACGTCGGCGATCGGGTCGACAACGACATCGAGCCGGCGATCGCGCTGGGGATGGTCGCGGTCCACATCCGGCGCGGACCCTGGGGGCTCCTGCACGCGCCGCCGCCCGCCGCGTTCGCGATCCGCTCACTGGACGAGCTCCCCTCGATCCTGTCCCAGGCCGCTCGCCTGCGCTGACGCACGCCGCCGGCCGCGACCGCCGCGCAACGCCCCGCCCGCCTCCATGGTCGGATCGGGGGTCGCGCGATGGAACTGCAAGCCCATCGGGGGTTGGGGTGGGGCTTGGCGCGACGCGCGTGCGGCGAGGATGCCGGGGTGAACCCATCAGCCCGGATGGGCGTGCTCAGCTCCCATCGCCACGCCCGCCGTCGAGCGGTCTCGCTCGCCGCGGCCAGGGCGATCCGGAGGCCGGCCGTCAACCGCCGCACGCGCGGCGGATCGCGCCTGCCGCTCGCCATCGCCAGCCTGCTCGGCGTCGTCCTGCTCGTCGTGTCGGGCGGGCTCGGCGCGCTCGGGGTCACCGCCATCGCGACGGTCGGCTCGCTGTCGAGCGACCTGCCCGACCCGACTCGCCTGGCGGACCTGACCTTCGCCCAGCCGACGATCGTGTACGACCGGACGGGCAAGGTCCAGCTGGGCCGGTTCGAGCGCGAGCAGCGCCGGGTCGTCACCTACGACGAGGTGCCCAAGACGGTCCTCGACGCCACGACGACGGCCGAGGACCGGACGTTCTGGACGAACGACGGCTTCGACCCGGCGGCGATCCTGGCGGCCATCGCCGAGAACGCATCGGGTGCGTCGGATCGCGGGGCGTCGACGATCACGCAGCAGCTGGTCCGGGCCCGCCTCCTGCCCGACGACGTCGTCGCACCCGGTGCCAACCGCTACCTGCGCAAGGCGAAGGAGCTGATCCAGTCGGCCCGCCTGACCCAGGCGTTCCCCGGCGAGGCGGGCAAGCAACAGATCATCACCGCCTACCTCAACGAGATCTACTACGGTCACGACGCCTACGGCATCGCCGCCGCGGCCCGGATCTACTTCGGCGTCACCGACCTGAGCAAGCTGACGCCGGCCCAGGCGGCCCTCCTCGCGGGCCTGCCCAAGTCGCCGTCCAGCTTCGACCCGTTTCGGTTCGCGCAACCCGATGCCGACGGGAAGCTGGTCGTGCCCGAGGACTCGCCGCCGGTCGTCCGCCGCGACTGGATCCTCCAGCACCTCGGGGAGTCGCGCTGGACCCGGCTGTCTCCCGCCGCGCTCAATGCGGCCCTCGCCGAGCCGGTGGTGCTCAGCCCGCCGCAGCCCCGGATCTTCAAGGCGCCCCAGTTCACGTGGCAGGTGGAGCGCCAGCTGGTCGGCATCCTGGGTGGCGTGGACAAGCTGGAGACCGGCGGCTACAAGGTCATCACGTCGCTGGACTGGAACGCCCAGCAGCTGGCGGAGAAGTGGGTCACCGCCGCGGTGATCGCGCCGAACCTCAAGAAGTCCGCCTCGGGCAAGCTGCTCAAGTCGCTCAAGATCGGCAAGGCCGACCAGGTGTGGATCAACCGGTTGCGCGGCAAGGACGTCCACAACGCCGCCCTCGTCGCCATCGACTACCGGACCGGCGACGTGGTCGCCTATGTCGGCAGCGCCGGCTACTACCGCGACGACCTGGCCTCCGCCAAGTTCGATCCCAAGTTCGACGTCGCCGGTGACGGCTATCGGCAGCCCGGCTCGGCATGGAAGCCGATCGTCTACTCGACGGCCTTCGAGCAGCACGATCTCACGCCCGGCAGCCTGCTCCTCGACATCACCACCCAGTTCGGCAAGGACTGGACGCCGCGCGACGCCGACCGTCTCGAGCGCGGTCCGGTCCGGGTTCGCCAGGCGCTCCAGTACTCGCTGAACATCCCGGCCATCCGGGCGCTCGAGCGGACCGGCAACCAGGCCGTCGCCGACGAGGCCCGGAAGCTCGGGATCAACTTCCCGGGCGGCGGCGACCAGCGGTATCTCCAGGCCGGCCTGGCGGGGGCGATCGGGACGGTGGAGATCCGCCCGCTCGACCTCACGTCGGCCTACGGATCGCTCGCCAACGGCGGCGTCCACGTCCCGTCGCGGATGATCCTCCAGGTCATCGGGCCCGACGGCAGGGTCGTGTACCAGGCGCCGGACGCCGCCGAGACGGCCAACCAGGCGATGAGCCCCCAGGCCGCCTGGCTGACGACCGACATCCTGGCCGGCAACACCGATCCAAAGCAGAACCCGATCTGGTCCAAGGTCGTCGAGCTCAAGAACGGACCGAAGGGCAGCCGCCGGCCCGCCGCCGTGAAGACCGGGACGACGAACGACACCCGCGACCTCGCGACGTACGGCTACGTGGCCCCGCCCGAGGATCCCGCCGCGCCCGCCTACGCCGTCGGCATCTGGATGGGCAACAGCGATCACTCCCAGCCCCGCGCGGCCGAGGCCGTCATCTCGCTGCAGGGCCCGGCGCCGCTGTGGCACGCGTTCGTCCGTGACCTGACCAAGGGCACCCCGGTCGCCAAGTTCGCGCGGCCAAAGGGCGTCGTGCAGGCCAAGATCGACGCCTGGAGCGGCGGCAAGCCCGGTCCGTGGACCCGCGCCACGGTCAAGGAATGGTTCATCGACGGCACCCAGCCGGGTGCCAAGCACGAGGTCGACCCGGCGGGCATCCTCTACACCCGCGCGTGCGGCCAGTGGGAGGTCGACCCGGTTGCCGCCGAGCTCGGGCCGAAGGCGTGGGACGCCGATGTCGCCGACTGGGCCCGCCGGGCGCGTGCTGGTACCGGTCGCGCGGGCAGCCTCGGATCCAGGACCGCGTACTTCTGGGGCGAGCGCTCCTGGGGCGGCCGGATCATCGGACCGTGCCCCAAGCCGAAGCCCAAGCCGACGCCCTCGCCGTCGCCGCACCCGGGTGGCGGCCACGGGGGCGGCGGTGGAGGCGGTGGGCGGCCACGGTGGCGGGACGCCCTCGCCGACCCCGACGCCGACCACGGCACCCGCCGCGACGCCGACCACGGCTCCGCGTCGACGACGCGTCCGTCGTTCGGGGCGTGTCCGCTAGCCGCGAGCGGTTCGGGCTACCCCGCCGGCGGCGCGCCGATCGGCCGCCTGTCGCAGCCGGAGCAACCGGACGACGGCTGCTTCCTCGGCCGGCGACGGCTCGGACGCACCCTGGCGGGAGGACCGCGGGCGACCGGTCGTCATGCCGACGTAGCCCGCCGGCGACCGCGGCGTGGTCTCGCTGCAAGGCACCGTCGGGAGAATTCCAGGAGCAAGCCCGTGCTCGAGGGACGTCCCCATGCAGCAGCAACAGATGAATCGCGAGACCAGCAGCCCGCCCGACGCCCGGACCGCGGGCAGCGTGCCGGCTCCGACCGCGCCCCCCGCGCCTCCCGCACCGCCGGTCCGGCCGACCGGTGATGTGCCCGCACCGCCGGTCCCGCCGGCACACGATGCGCCTGCACCGCCGACACCGCCGGGCGATGAGCCCACAACCCTCGCTCCGCCGCCGGCCGAGCCCCCGGCAACCGGCATCGCGCCCGCCCCGGGCGCCAGCGAGACGAATTCCGCGATCGTCGTCCAGGACGTGACCAAGCGCTTCAACGGGTTCGTCGCGGTCGCCGGCATGTCCCTGACCGTGCGACCCGGCACGATCCTCGGCGTCATCGGGCCCTCGGGCTCGGGCAAGACGACGACCCTGCGGATGATGACCGGCAGCGCCGCGCCGACGAGTGGGCGCGTCCGCGTCCTGGGCGAGGACCCCCGCCACTTCCGGCGGGCGACCCGCGAGCGGATCGGCTACATGCCCCAGCATTTCGTGCTCTATCCCGACCTGACGGTGAGCGAGAACGTCGACTTCGTCGGCAGCCTGTTCGGCCTGCTCTGGCTGCGCCGCCGCCGGCGTGTCCGCCAGGTCCTCGAGCTGGTCGACCTGTGGTCCGTCCGGAAGCGCCGTGCGTCCGCCCTGTCGGGCGGCATGCAGCGCCGTCTCGGGCTGGCCTGCGCGCTGGTCCACGACCCGTCGATGGTCATCCTCGACGAGCCAACCGGCGGCCTCGACCCGCTGCTCCGGCTGGCCATCTGGGAGGAGCTCCACCGTCTGAAGGACGCCGGCCGCACGCTCGTCGTCACGACCCAGTACATGGGCGAGGCAGCGGAGTGCGACATGGTGGCCCTGATCAGCGAGGGTCGCCTGATCGCCCTGTCCTCGCCGGACGACCTCCGACGCGAAGCCCTCGGCGGCGAGGTCGTCGAGATGGAGACCACGGCGCCGTTCGACGGTCGACTCCTCGAGGTCCTGCCCGAGGTCACGTTCGTGCGCCAGACCGGCCCCCGGAACCTGCTGGTCACGGTGGTCGACGCCGCCTCGGCCACCACCGCGGTGCTGGACGAGGTCGAGGCGAATGGTGGCGACGTCAGGGGCGTCCGCGAATACCGGCCAACGTTCGACGACGTGTTCGCCGCCCTCGTCGGCCGTCACCGGGCAGCGCTCAACGGCGATGCCAATCCGGCCGCCGCCGAGCGCGAGGTGGCCGCCTGATGGGCCTCCTCAAGTCGCTGACCCGGATGCTGTCCTTCGTCGGCAAGGAGATCGTCGAGGTCTTTCGCCGTCCGGGCGCGATCATCAGCCTGATCCTCGGGCCGTTCCTGATCCTGGCCCTGTTCGGCCTCGGCTACAGCGGGTATCGGCGGCCGCTCCAGACCGTCATCGTCGTGCCCCCCGGCTCGGGGCTGCCGACCGATGTCGGGTCATACAGCGAGATGTCGGGGCCGGGCATCGAGATCGCGGCGGTGACCCAGGACCGGGCCGGCGCGGAAGCCGAGCTGGCCGACCGCCGGGTCGATCTCGTCGTCATCGCCCCGGCCGACCTCGAGCAACGGTTCCGGTCGAACCAGCAGACTGCCATCGACGTCGAGTACAACTTCGTGGACCCCGTCCAGGCCAACTACGCCTCGTTCATGGCCCTCCGCCTCCAGGACGAGGTCAACCGCACGATCGTGGAGCGAGCCGTCGCCGAGGGCGAGCAGTACGCGATCAGCCGCGGCGCCGGGCAGGCGAACCAGATCGACCCGCAGGTGATCGCGGAGCCGACCCGGGCCAAGCCGGTCAACGTGGCTCCCACCGATCCCAACGTGGTGTCGTTCTTTGGCGCGGCGGCCCTGGCCCTCATCCTCCAGCACATGGCGGTGACCCTCATCGCGCTGTCGCTCACCCGGGAACGGTTGTCGGGGGTCAAGGAGATCTTCCGGGTCGCGCCGGTCCACACGCTCGAGATCGTCCTCGGCAAGCTGCTCGCGTTCGGCATCCTGAACGCCGTGGTGGCGGGAACGACGATCGCGCTGCTCGTCGGGGTGCTGGGCGTGCCGCTGCTGGGCGACACGAGCCTGCTCGTCCTGGTGGTCGGGCTCCTCATCCTCGCCTCGCTGGGCGTCGGCCTGATCGTGTCGCTGGTCTCGGATTCGGAGCGCCAGGCGGTCCAGCTGTCGCTGCTGATCCTGCTGGCCTCGGTGTTCTTCAGCGGGTTCGTGGTCGCGATCGAGGAGTTCACCCCGTTCCTCCACGACCTCGCCTACGCCCTGCCGGTGACCCACGGCATCCGCCTCATCCAGGACGTGATGCTCCGCGGCAGCACGAACGTGCCGTGGGAGATCACGGCCCTGGGCATCATCGCCGGCGTGCTCCTGCTGAGCTCGTGGCTGCTCCTCCGGCGCGACATGAGCCGGGTGTGACGGAGGCGCCCGGGGACCTCCTCGCGATCGGGCCGCGCGACCGGCGCCGCCTGGGTGTCGCGCTCACCGTCTATGGCATGGCCGGGGTCCTGGTCGTCCTGCTCGGGGGCGGCGTCGTCCTGGGCTCGCTGTCCGGTGTCAACGGGCTGGCCGATACCCTGGAGACCGAGCGGAGCGCGATCATCGACACCATGAACGCCGCCACCGACACCCTCGATGGTGCCGCGACATCGACCCGGGGGTTCGCGACCTCGCTCGACGGGACTCGCCGCACGGCAGCCGACGGGGCCAGCCTCACCCGCGACTTCGCCACGACGCTCGACCAGGCGAGCGCCACGATGGACGTCTCGATCCTGGGCAGCCAGCCGTTCGCCTCCGTCGCGGCGGGCTTCCGCCACACGGCCGAGCAATCGAGGGCGCTGGCCGACCAGCTCGACGCGGCCGCCGTCACGCTCGATCGCAACGTCTCGGACGTGAGCGTCCTGAGCGACCGGATCGCGACGCTGCGCGGGCGCATGGCCGACCTGCGCGACTCGCTCCGGGCGGCCGGGCCGTTCGAGAACCCGCTGGGCCCGTCGCCGGTCGTCCTGCTGGCGTTGCTCGGCTGGCTGCTGCTGCCGGCGGTCGCCAGCCTCGTGGCGGGATTGCGGCTGCTGCGGCCGCCCGTGGTGAGCGGCGCGACCGTGGTCGTCGAGCCGCCGGCCGGGGCGACGGTGATCGTGGAGCCGCCGGCCGGAGGAACGGCCGGGCACGTCGAGACCGTGCGCACGATGGACACGACCCGCTCGGGCGCGCGCGATGATCGCGCTGACGAGCGCACCCGCGACGACGGCGGTTCCCCGACCTGACCGGCGATCCCGGACGCGGCCGGCGCGTCCCGCGGGGCCCGGGCGGCGAGGTCCCGATAGACTCTGTGATCGCATGACCACCGAACGCGATTTCTACGAGGTGCTGGGCGTCGAGCGGGGGGCCGCCGACGGCGAGATCAAGCGCGCCTTCCGGCGGCTGGCCCAGCAGTGGCACCCGGATGTCAGCCAGGAGGCCGAGGCCCAGGAGCGGTTCAAGGAGATCAACGAGGCCTACCAGGTCCTGTCCGATCCGCAGCGCCGGCAGGCATACGACATGTTCGGTCGGGCCGGGGTCAGCGGTGCCGGTGGCGACGGCGGGTTCGGCGCCGGCTTCGGTGGGTTCTCGGACATCTTCGACGCCTTCTTCGGCGGCTCGGCGGCTGGCGCCGCGCGGCGTGCGCGTCCGCAGACCGGCTCCGACCTGCGCTACGACCTCCGGATCACGTTCGAGGAGGCCGTGCTGGGAACGGAGAAGGAGATCGAGTTTCCGGTCCTCGGGCCGTGCGACACGTGCGGCGGAACGGGGGCGAAGGCCGGGTCGAGCCCCGTCCAGTGCCCACAGTGCAACGGGCGCGGCGAGATCCGGTCGGTTCGCCAGACGATGCTCGGCCAGATGGTCAACGTCGCCGCGTGCCCGCGCTGTCGCGGCGAGGGCAAGATCATCGAGGAGCCGTGCGACACGTGCCATGGCGAGGGTCGGACCGAGCGGCGGCGGACGCTGCGGGTTGCGATCCCGGCGGGCATCGACGAGGGCCACCAGATCCGGCTGACGAACGAGGGCGAGGTCGGACCCCGTGGCGGCGCCCCCGGCAGCCTGTACGTGGCCGTCCACGTGGCGGCGCACCCGTCGCTGTCGCGCGAGGGGACCGAGCTGTACCACGAGGTCGACCTGTCGATCGCCCAGGCGGCGCTGGGCACCAAGGTCGACGTCCCCACGGTCGACGGCGAGCCCGCCGAGGTCGAGATCAAGGCCGGCACGCAGCCCGGGACGGAGATCCGGCTGCGCGGACGCGGCGTCCCGCACCTGCGCCGCCGCTCGGTACGCGGCGACCTCCACGTGATCGTCAACGTGAGCGTCCCGACCAGGCTGTCCAAGCGGCAGCGCGAGCTGCTCGAGGCGTACGCCAAGGAGTCGGGCGACAGCGTGTCGCCCGCCGGCGGGTTGCGCGAGAAGCTGGGCCTGTAGTGCCCGACGACCCGCTCGCGGGGATCGACCTCGGCGCGGCGGCGGTCCCGGGCACGTGGCTGGAGCTGTCGGTCGCCGCGGACCACGAAGCCGTCGAGGCGGTGTCGGAGATCCTGGCCCGGGCGGCCCCCGGCGGCACCAGCGTTGAGCCCGCGTTCGAGCTGGTCGAGGACGGGCTTGCGGCACGGGTGGACCTCGCCCGCCCCGCGCTGGTCCGCGCCCATCTCCCGATCCTCGATCCGGCCACGGTCCGGGCGGCCGTCGAGCGGGCCGAGCGCGACCTGGGCCACCTCCAGGCATTCGGGTTGCGGCCGATCGGCGACCTCACGGCCCGGGTGATCCTCGAGGCGGACTGGGCGAACGCGTGGAAGGCGAACTTCCCGGTGCTCCGGATCGGCCGCCGGATCGTGATCCGTCCGACCTGGCGACGGCACCGGCGGCAGCCCGATGACGTGGTGCTCGCGCTCGATCCGGGGATGGCGTTCGGGACGGGGCTCCATCCGACGACCCGGCTGTGCCTGGCGGCGCTCGAGTCGCTCGCCGACCGGGGGTTGCTCTCCGGGGCTGGCAGCGGCGGGTCGGGTGGCCGGCCCGCACGCGTGCTCGACGTGGGCTCGGGGTCCGGGATCCTGTCGATCGCCGCGGCCAGGCTCGGCGCCGGCTCCGTGCTCGCGGTCGACGTGGACCCGATCGCGGTCGCCGCCACGACGATCAACGCGCGTCGCAACCGGCTGGCTCGCGTCATCCGCGCCCGTGCGGGGAGCTCGCCCAGCGGCGAAGACCCGTTCGACCTCGTGCTCGCCAACCTGATCGCCTCGCTGCTCATCGCGCTCGCCGACGGCCTGGTCGAGGACCTCCGTCCGGGCGGCACGCTGCTGGCGTCGGGCATCTTCGAGAACCGGGAGGCGGAGGTCCGAGCCGCATTCGAGGCGCGCGGGCTGTCGATCGTCGATCGATGGGTCGAGGGCGACTGGATCGCGCTCGAGGTGCGCCGCCCGCGCTGATGGCCACCGGCGCCGCCTGCGCTACGATCGTCAGCCCACGCCGCCGTCCTGTCGCTCCGCGGCGTGAACCACAGAGCCGATGCCCGACCTGACCCCGCTGTTCCCCGTCGTCCTGGCCACGCACATCACGCTCGCGATCGCGCTGTTCGTGCCCAGCCTGCTGCTGCCGTTCACGCTGCGCAACCGCTCGGTGGCGGTCGGGTACGACGCGCCGGCACCCGGCCGGTTCGTGCGCATCCTGCTGTGGATCCAGGCCCACGGCACGGTCGCGATCGGTGCCGGGCTGGCCCTGACCGGCGTCGCCCTGATCGGTGTCCTCGGGCCCCGGATGCTCGAGCAGGGCTGGCTGCTGCTGAGCCTGGCCACGTACGCGGTGACGGCGGCTATCGCCTACGCGGTCCAGCGCCCGGGCCTCCGGCGCCTGGCCGGGCGCCAGGGGATCCGCACCGATGCCGACCGCGAGCTGTGGCGAGCACGGGCGCGGCGCCAGCGGTATGTCGCCTACGGGATCACCTCGGCCGTCGGGCTGATCGCGTTCCTGATGTCCACCAAGCCCGAGCTGTGGTGAGCGAGCCGATGGTCGCGCCCCGGGCCGCCGCGATCGTCAATCTCGGCTGCAAGGTCAACCAGTCCGAGATGGAGGCGGCGGCGCGGCTGCTCCGCCAGGCAGGTGTGCCGCTGGTGAGCCCGGACCGGGCGGCGGACCTGTACCTCGTCAACACCTGCACGGTCACGTCGATCGCCGACGAGAAGTCGCGCGCCGCGGTCCGGCGCGCGCGCCGCGCGAACCCCGACGCCCGGATCGTCGTGACCGGCTGCTCGGTCCAGGTCGGGCCGGACGCGTTCGCGGCCGTCGACCCCGACGCACGGCTCGTCGGCAACGACGCGAAGGCCGGGCTGCTGGACGAGCTCGAGGCGCTCGTCCGCCTGGGTGGCGCCGATGGCACCGCGCACGGACCGCTCGATGCGGCGCTGCCGACGCTGTCGGGGGTCGAGGTGGCGGCCGGCGGGATCGATGGCATCGACGGCATCGCGGACGACCGCGCGTCCGTGGAGCGGACCCGCGCGTTCGTCAAGGTCCAGGACGGCTGCTCGTTCTACTGCACGTACTGCATCATCCCGCGGGCTCGAGGACCGGAGCGATCGCTTGCTCCCGACATCGTCCTGGCCGACGTCCGCCGGGCGCTCGCCGCGGGGCACCGCGAGATCGTGCTCACCGGGATCAACATCGGGACCTACGACGGCGGCTGGTCCGAGCGTGGCAGCCGCGGGTCGCATGTCCGGTCGGCGCTGACCCTGGCGGGCCTGGTCGAGCGGATCCTCGGCGAGACGCCGGTCGAGCGGATCCGGCTGAGCTCGATCGAGCCGCAGCACGTGGATGACGCCCTGCTCGACGTGTGGGCCGCCGGCGCGCCGCGGACGCTGCCGCACCTCCACCTGCCGCTCCAGAGCGGCGACGACGGCGTGCTCCACCGGATGGGTCGTCGGTATGCGTCCGCCGACTACGCACGGATCGTCGAACGTGCCCGCGCCGCAATCCCGGGCGTCGCGGTCCACGCGGACGTGATCGCGGGCTTCCCGACCGAGGACGACGCGGCGTTCGCGCGCACCGTTGCCTTCGTTCGTCGCCTCGAGCTTGCGGGGCTCCACGTGTTCCGGTACTCGGCCCGGCCGGGAACCCCGGCGACGCGGATGGCCGGCCAGGTGGACGAGCGGACCAGGAAGGCGCGCGCCGCCGAGCTGCTCGCGGTCGCGGCCGAGGCGCGCGCCGCGTTTGCCCGCGGCCGCATCGGGACCACGTCGCGCGTGCTGGCCGAGTCGCGCCTGCCCGACGGCCGCTGGGTCGGCCATGCCGAGGACCACGTGCTGGTCGCGGTCACCCCGCGCGCCGGCGATCCCGCGGACCTCGAGAATGCGATCCTCACCGTGCACCGGGCCGCGGTCGACGGCGAGGTCGCGCAGCGACTGGTCGGCGAGATCCGGGCGATCAGCCCGGCGGCGCGGCCGGTGCGGGCGGCATTGCCGGTCGTGGCCGCCGCCGCGACATCGACTGGAGGACTCCATGCCCGCTGACTGCCTGTTCTGCAAGATCATCAGCGGCGCGATCCCGGCCACCAGGGTTCACGAGGATGACCTGGTCGTCGCGATCCGGGACATCAACCCCCAGGCGCCGACCCACCTGCTGCTGATGCCGGTCAGCCACATCGGCTCCGCCGCGGACCTGACCGAGGACGACGCGCCGCTGCTCGGACGCCTGTTCGCCGTCGCCGCCGACCTGGCCCGCGCGGAGGGTCTCGACGGCGGCTGGCGGCTCGTCAGCAACGTGGGTCCCGACGGCGGGCAGACGGTCGACCACCTGCACGTCCACCTCCTCGGCGGCCGGTTCATGACCTGGCCGCCCGGATGACGGCCGGCTCGTCCGCGCCCGGCTCGCCCGCGCCCGGCGGCGACGGCGCCGCGCGCGCCGATGGTGCGTCGCCGGCCGCGAGCGGCGGTCCGCCGCTGTGGTTCGCCGCGCTCGGGATCGGCGGGCTGGTCCTGGCCGTCCTGCTGATCGCGGCCCAGACGCTCGGGATCGGCGCCGGCGGCGAGGCGGCGCAGGCCACGATGCCGCCGACCGGTGAGGCTGCGCAGAAGACCCACGACCTGCTCGTGAGCACCCTCGCCGCCGCCTCGTTCCAGGTCGTCGACCCGCAGACCCCGTACCGCCCCGGCGAGAGCCCGGAGCTCATCGACGTCCCGCGCCGGTTGCTCCAGGTCGTGCTCCCGTCGGACCCGACGGGCGGCTACATCGTGATCTACGAGCTGCCATCCAACGGTGAGGCGGACCGCGTCGGGCGTGATCTCGCCGACTACCTCGCGGGCGGGCCGGGTGCGATCCAGTACCCCCGGGACGCGCAGTTCGTGATCCGGCGCGTCGGCGCCACGCTCGTGTTCTTCCCCTGGTCGCCGTCGGTGAGCCCGGATCCCGAGGTCGCTCGTCTCGCGGCGACGCTCGAGGCCGTGGGGGTTGCGGTCGGTCCTTGATCGGGAAGCTAGACTCCCGGCCATGAGCGAGTCGTTCCGCGCCACCATCCAGCAGACGGGCAAGACCGCATGCGGGATCGAGGTCCCCGAGACCATCGTCCGTGCCCTCGGCGGCAGCCGACGCCCGGCCGTCGTGGTGACCCTCGACCGCTACACGTACCGGTCAACGGTGGCGCCGATGAGCGGCGGCTACTGGGTCGGGGTCAACGCCGACCATCGCGAGGCATCGGGTCTCAAGGCCGGCGACGAGGTCAAGGTGACGCTCGCCCTGGACACCGCGCCGCGCGAGCTCGAGGTGCCGCCCGAGCTGGCAGCAGCGCTGGACGCCGATCCCGCGGCGAAGGCGTTCTTCGACGGGCTCTCGTACAGCAACAAGCGCGTGTTCACGCTCAGCGTGGAAGGAACGAGCAACCCCGAGACGAAGGCTCGCCGCGTCGCCAAGGCGATCGCGCTGATGCGCGCGGGCCGCGTCCGGTAGTCGCGCCCGGGCTGCTCGCGCCGACGTGCCCGGCGCGCCCGGGCTGCTCGCGCCCATCGCGCCCGTTACGCCGGTCGCCCCACCGCACCGGTCGCGCCCGGGCTTCCCGCGCCCATCGCGCCCGAAATGGTCAATCAGCACCCAGGCGCATGCTCGGGATGAACCCGGCGCAGGATCGGGGCCCGGGAGTCGCGTGGGTGGTATCTGTCCCAGGAACGGCGCGAGTCGGACCAGGTTCGGCGCCGACCAGCCGCGTGCGTGCTATCTGACGCAAATCGGCGAGGCCACGCCGGGGAAGCCACGCCGGGGAAGCCACGCCGGCCAGGGCGTGCGCTACGCGCGCGACCCCTGCATCGGCGCCTGCTCCTCGACCGCCGCCCAGGCACGAACCTGATCGCGCCTGACCTTGAACGTGTGCGTCCGTGGGAAGTCCGGCTCGGGCCACAGGCGCCAGCCCTCGATCCGCTGGTTGGGGCCGAGCGACCGGTTCGCCTCCTTGATCACCGCGGCGATCTCTGAACGCAGCGGGTCGTCGCCGCCGGGCGCCGCCGCCCCAGCCGTGCCTGCCCCGGCCGTCCCTGCCCCGGCCCCCGCGTCGGCCGGGAGCCGCCCAACCGGCGCCAGCACCACGACCTCGATCCGCCCGGGCTTCGTCTCGAGCGCCACGGAGTCGCGGACGCCGGCCACGCGCAGCGCGTTCTCGATGTCCTCGGGGAACACGTTGAACCCGTTGGGCAGGACGATGATGTCCTTCTTGCGGCCGTGGAGGTGAAGCCGGCCCTGCGCGTCGACCTGGCCCAGGTCGCCGGACCGGTACCAGCCGTCGGCGGTGAACGCCTCGGCCGTGGCCTCCGGGTTCTCCCAGTAGCCCTTGAACAGGTTCGGGCCGGCGAACTGGATCTCGCCGTCGTCGGCGATCCGCATCCTGACCGGCTCCGGCGGCCAGCCGACGCAGCCCGGCGGATGGTCGGCCATCGTCGTGCAGCAGCCAGCCGCCGTCTCGGTCGAGCCGTAGCCCTGGAGCACGATCACGCCCATGTCCTCCCACGCCTGCTGGAGGGCAGGCGGCAGGAACGCCCCGGCGCACGCGAACAGCCGCAGGCCGCCGCCGAACTGCCGGTGCACGCTGCCGAACAGGAGCCGGCGCGCCCACATCGGCAGCCGGCGCGCGATCCGCCGCAGGCGCTCGAACGACGCCGTCCGGCCCTGCTTCGCAACCTCGCGCTCGATCGCGCTCCAGAACAGGTCCAGCAGCTGGGGCACCAGCAGCATCGTCGTGACCCGGTGGTCGTGGAGCGCCTCGAAGATGACCCGCGGGTTGCGGCTTCGCACGTACAGGATGTCGGCGCCGACATCGAGCGCGTAGTACAGCGACACCGCCTGCTCGAGCGAGTGGGACAACGGCAGCAGCGACACCAGCCGGTGCTCCATCGGCTTGATGATCCCGTGGAACGACCGGACGCCGGCCAGCACGTTGTCGTGGGCGAGCATCACGCCCTTGGGATTGCCGGTCGTGCCCGAGGTGAACACGAGCTCGAACACCTCGTCGGGACGCGGGCGAGGCCAGGCGGCGACCTGCGCCTCCCAGTCGGGCGGGAAGGTGTCATCGGGCTCGAGCGACAGGTCGTCCACGATCGTGGTCGGGAACGCCTCGAGCCCCACCTCGGCCGGGTCGCCGGCGTCGCGACCGCTGCCCAGCGCGAGATGCACCGCGCCCGACACCTCGACGATCCGCCGGATCGTGTCCGGGGCCATCCGGGCGTCGAGCGGGACGAAGATCAGGCGCGCCATCATCGCGCCGAAGTAGGCCGCCGGCAACGCCGGCGTCGACGGCGACCACGTCAGCAGCCGGTCACCCGGCTGGAGCCCGATGGCGCGCAGCCGCCATGCCGCGATCCGGCTCCGCCGCAGCAGCTCGCGGTACGTCCAGTGGAACGTCGAGCCGTCGTCGCGGCGAAGACCCAGCGCCGGACGGTCGGCGTACCGCGCCGCGCTGGTCTCGAGGAGATCGACCAGGGTCTCCATCATCGAGCGATGCTAGCCCTGCGCGGAACCGCGTGCCGGCTAGGCCCGGAGCAGCATCATCGACCGTTCAGGTCGCCCCCCGGCTGACGTGCCGCGTCTCGGGCAGGAGCGCGATGAACGGAAGCCCCAGCAGCGCGGCACCCGCGGCCAGGATCAGCGCCGCCTGGAGGCCGATCGCCTCGCCCAGGGCGCCGACCACGACCGTGCCCAGGGCGCTGGTCAGCGTGATCACGAAGATGCTCAGGCCAACCGCCGCGCTCCGGTTGTCGGGCATCAGCTCCTGCATCAGCACCAGCTGGACGGGGCCGGCGCTGAGCAGCGCCACCCCCGCGACCGCCAGCACCACGAGCGTGAGCGGCCCGATCGGCATCGCGAGCGCGAGGATCAGCAGGGGTGCGCCGACGCCGACCGAGATCGCGAGCATCGTGCGGCGGCCGATCCGGTCGGACAGGGTGCCACCCAGGAAGGCGCCGGTCGCGCCCCCGATCTCGAACGCGGTCACCGCCGCGCCCGCGAGCACGAGGTCGGCGCCGGCTCCCGTGAGGTAGGTGGGGATGAACACGAGCATCCCGACGCTCGCCATCGACAGCATCGAGCTCGCGCCCGCGAGCAGGAGGAACCCCCGACGCGCGGAGCGAAGGGCGACGCGGATCGAGCCGGCCCGGCCGCGCAGGTGGACCTCGGGTCGATGGGCGAGGCGCAGGTACAGGAACCCCGAGGCGAGGACCCCCGGCACGATCGCAAGCCAGCTCCAGCCGAGACCGACGACCGACAGCACGGCGGCGATCACGACCGGCCCGAGCGCGCGGCCCGATTCGCCGCCGGTCATGAAGATCGACGTCCCGCGGCCCCACTGCGTCCCCGACGAGCGGGTCACCAGCGCGGCCGCGGCCGGGTGGAACACGGCGGAGCTCAGCCCGGCCAGCACCAGCAGCAGGGCGATGAGGGCGGGCACGGGTGCCAGGCCCAGCAGGCCGATGGCGATCGCCGTCGCCCCCGGCGCGAGGATGATCCAGTAGCGAGTGTCGGCCCGGTCCGCCACGACGCCCAGGATCGGCTGGACCGCCGTCGCGAGCCGGAACGTCGCGGCGAGCAGGCCGGCGACACCGAGCGTGATCCCGAGCTTGGGGATGAGCAGCGGCAGCAGCACCCCGATGAACGCCGGGTACGTGTCGTGGACGAGGTGCGCGCCGGAGACGAGCAGGATCGTCGGCGTGTCGAAGGGTGCCGTGTGCGCTGGGCGCGGATCGGCGGCGGGTTGGGCCATGGAGGCGCCATTGTCGCCGGTTTCGGAGGGCCGGGCCGGGCCGGCATCGCGTGGGTCGCTTCGAGTCGCCTACGGCGATGGGTGCCGGGAGATCGCCGACCCGGCGGCTCGGTTGCCCGTGACGGCCACGAGCCCAAGGGCGGCGAGGAGGAGCACCGTCTCCAGGCCCGCGCCGGTCAACGTGAGCGCGCCGCCGTCGTACCCGCTCCCGATCACCTCGGCCCCGTTGCCGGTCTCTCCACCGATGGCCCGGCCCTCGCCCTGGGCGCCCGTCCCGCCGTCGCACGCCGTCACTCGTGTACGTCGGCGAGGCGACCGTCCCGGTCTCCTCCCAGCAGCGCCCGCCCGTGGTCGCCAGCAGCGCGACGCCGGCGCCGACGATCAGCACCACGACCGCCGCGGCGACCGCGCCGTCGCGCCGGCGGTGGTCGGAGGCGGGCGCAATCCGTGCTCCGAGGGCGAGGAGCAGGAGGCCCGGGGCCGCGAACGGGAACGCCGCGACCGAGAGGATGATGCCGACGAGGCAGACGACCCCCGCCCCCACCACGACCAATGGTCGTCGCTGGATCGAGGCGATGATCGCGACGATGCCGGCCGTCGCGTATAGCGCGGGGATCGCGATCGATCGCGGCACGTCCTCGGGCGGGCCGCCATGCTCCTGGACCTGGATGAACACGCCGAGCGCGACGGCCATCGCGACCACGACCAGGCCCACCATCGCTGCCAGCCTTCGATGCACGGTCAGCTGGATCGGTGCTCTTCGGGTCGACCATCCATGCCCTGCAGTTACATGCTCTTGCTAGGTAGCATGTTAGCCGTCGCGGTGTGAATTGGTCAACATTCGGAGAGCGGACGTCGCCGTCCCGACCGGCAGCTGGCGCTCAGACTCGTGCCAGCCAGCGATCGAACTCCGTCCTCGTCCGTCTGCCCACCTGGACCGCTGCGCCACGCTTGAAGGACGAGCTCCCGAAGATGTGCGTGTACCCGCCAAGGTCCGTCGGGAGATAGAAGTCGCCGTACTTGATCATCGCCACCCGAGTCGGGCCGAAGTGGCCGTAGAAGAAGCCGAACTCGAACAGCACGTTCAGGTTCGGCACCTGCACGGTGTTCCCGCGGATCACGGTCTCGGACTCGGGCGACATCACGAGGACGGCGGCGTCGACCTGCTCGCGGATCGCGTCGAGGTTCTGGAGCAGGGTCGTGCCGGGAACAAAGGCGTCCCACCATGGCAGGAACTCGAGCGTGGCGCCTGAGAACTTCCTGACGATGGCCTTTGCCTGCGATCGCGCCGCGCCGGACGATCCGATGAAGACGCGAGTGCGCGGCACCGGCTCCCTCCCGTTCAAATGCTGATGTTGCCGCCTCGCCGGGTGCGCGCGCTCCATGGTGCATGGAGGGCGACCGGGCGATCTTTCCCCGGGAGTATGACGCTCAGGTGAGTGGACGCGCGGCTGGTGAAACATGCGACTTGACAGGAGCATGAATCTCGGACGATACTTGCGCGTGGCAGATAGCAAGTATTGGCATCGCATGACAGCTCGGTTGGAGACAGGACCATGGCTCGCCACGCAGTCACTGGAGCGCTCGGGTTCTCCGGGCGTCATCTCACCGCGAGGCTCCTCGGCCGAGGTGACGAGGTCGTCAATCTCACGAACCATCCCGACCGGCGCGACCCGTTCTCCGGCCGCGTGCCGGCGTCACCGCTCGATTTCGATCGTCCGGCGGTCCTGGTGGCAGCCCTCGAGGGCGTCGACACGCTGTTCAACACCTACTGGGTCCGCTTCCCGCGTGACGGGCTAACGCACGCCGCTGCGGTTCGCAACTCGACCACGCTGTTCGAGGCGGCTCGGGCAGCCGGTGTACGTCGGATCGTCCACGTGAGCATCGCCAATCCGTCCCCGACATCCCACCTTTCCTATTACCGGGGCAAGGCACAGGTCGAGGCTGCCCTTGCTCGTTCGGGTGTCTCGCACGCCGTGCTTCGCCCGACCGTCCTGTTCGGCGACGAGCCGATCCTTCCGAACGCGATCGCCTGGGTGCTCCGCCGCTTTCCGATCTTCGGAATCCCGGGAGACGGCCGGTATGGCGTCCAGCCCGTCCATGTCGACGACCTGGTCGCGCTGGCGCTTGAGGCGGCCGCCCGCGACGACGATCTCACTTGGGACGCCGTGGGACCCGAGATCTATTCCTTCGAGGAGCTCGTGGCCGTCATCCGAGATGCGGTTGGCTCACCCGCACGGCTCGTGCACATGCCCGCGCCGATGGCTCTCGGCGTCGCGATGGTGCTTGGCCGTGCCGTGAGCGACGTGTTGCTCACCGGCGAGGAGCTGGAGGGCTTGATGGGCGGCCTGCTCGTGAGCACCGACCTGCCGAGAGGCGAGCGGCGCCTCAGCGACTGGCTTGGCGACAATGGAAACTGGCTTGGGCGGGCATACCTGTCCGAGGTGGGTCGCCACTTCAGGATGAGTGCGGCCGGCTCGTAGCGGCGCTGTCAGGGTCAGGTCGGGCCCCGCACCGTAGGCGAGGCGCCGCGGGCAAGGAGGTGGCCGCAACTTGCGGCGCGTCAGCCCAGGCAGACCCGCAGGTCGTAGGCCCAGAACGCGAGGACCTCTCGGGCGATCAGGAGCGGCATCTCGCCGATCGGCTCGGGGTCGGCGGCCGGCACCGTCAGGACATCGATGCCCTCGCTCGCGAAGGCGAGCTGCACGCGTGGCAGGTGGTACGCCTGGCTGACGGCGATGACCTGCCCAGGGCCGGTCGCCCCGCCGCCGGCCGACCGCATGGCCGACACGTTGACGACCGTCGCCTCGGTCGAGGTCCCGACGGGATCGACCAGGATCGCCGAAGGATCGACCCCCTCGGCGATGGCGACGTCACGCATCACCCGCGCCTCGTTGAACCCGTCACTGCCGTCGCCACCGGACATGATCAGCAGCGGCACGAGGCCGCTGCGGTAGAGCTCGACGCCGGTCCGGATGCGGTCTGCCAGCAGCGGCGATGGCTGGCCGGAGGCGTACACGCGGGCCCCGAAGATCACCGCGACATCGGCGGGCCGCCGGTAGTCGGTGGTACCGAAGAACAGCATCTGCGCCAGGGGAAAGACGACGGCCCAGGCGCCGACGGCAACGCCAAGGGCGATCACGCCGCGTACCCCACCGGGTGAGTGCTCGCGCCGCATCCGGAGGGCACCGATCGCCAAACCGACGATCAGCAGCGCGATGGGCAGCGACAGAGGAACGTCGACGAACGGCCGCACGTTGCCCCCGGCCACCACCGAGTAGAACCGGACGACGTCGCGGACCGCGAAGCCCGCAAACACCCCGCACGCGGCCGCGGTCGCCCCCCGGAGTCGCGGGCCGGGCGCCGGATGGATCGCCCATGCCGCGAGCAGGCCGCCGAATGCCCCGAGCATCACCAGCCGCACGACCGACGGCAGGTCGCGCAGGTCGATCCACCACAGGCTGACATCGAGGGTCCGGCCGCGCAGCTCGCCGATGAGCCCGACGATGGTGATCGCGGCAAGGAACATGGCGGCCCCGCGCAGGCCCAGGGTCGCGATCAGGTACAGGCGAGCTCGCACGATGGCCGGACGCGTCGCCCGGCCGCAATGTGACTCGACCGGGCGCGAGGGAGTGGCCGGCCTGGCGACGCCGGAGACGATGAGTGCGAGGCTCGCCCGAGCTTGGTCGAGCCGGCGGTGCGCCCCTATCCCTCGTACCCGCTCGGGTTCCGGCTCTGCCAGCGCCAGACGTCGGCAATCATCTCGTCGAGACTTCGGGTCGCCCGCCAGGCGAGCACTCGGGCGGCCTTGGAAGCGTCGGCATAGCTGGCCGGCACGTCGCCTGGTCTCCTGGCGACCACCTCCGCAGGGATTGACCGGCCCGTCACCCGTTCGAAGGCGGCCACCATCTGCAGGACCGAGACACCGGTGCCCGTACCGAGATTGATCACGTCGTATCCGGGGTTGGCAGCCAGGCTCTCGACGGCGGCCACGTGACCCTCGGCCAGATCCATCACATGGATGTAGTCCCGGATGCCGGTGCCGTCGGGCGTCGCGTAGTCATCGCCGAAGATCCCCAGCACGGGACGGCGCCCCACCGCGACCTGGGCGAGGAACGGGACGAGGTTGGCCGGTACGCCCTGCGGATCCTCGCCGATGAGCCCGGACGGGTGAGCGCCGACAGGGTTGAAGTATCGCAACGAGAGCGCATTCCAGCGGACGTCGGACCGATGGAGATCGAGCAGGATCCCCTCGCACATGAGCTTCGTGCGACCGTACGGGTTGACCGCGGTGGTCGGCGCCCCCTCCGTGTACGGGAGCTGGTCGCTGAGCCCGTAGACCGTTGCCGAGGAGCTGTACACGATGTTGTGGATCCCATGGTCCGCCATCACCTGGAGCAGCGTGATGGTGCCGCCAACTCCGTTGGCGTAGTAGTACAGCGGCCGCTCCACGGATTCGCCCACCGCCTTGGGGGCGGCAAGGTGAATGACCGCGTCGAACGTGCGCTGCTTCATGATCTCGGAGAGCGCCGTCGGATCGGTGACATCGGCCTCGAAGAAGTCCACCTTGTTGCCCGTGATCGCGCGCAACCTGTCGAGCACCGCGGGTTTCGAGTTGGCGAAGTTGTCGAGAAGGGTCACCTCGTGCCCGGCATCGACGAGGGCGACGGAGGTATGGCTACCGATGTATCCGGTGCCGCCAGTCAGCAGGATCCTCATCCTCATCCTCGGAAACGTCGGGTCATCCAGCGAGATTGGCGTGACGCCGAAGGCGGCAGTCGCGCGGGATGTGCCGGCGGCTGACGATGAGCTGGCGGCCACATCACTCTAACCCGCGCATCGTTTGACGGGTTAGGAGATAGAACCGGTCGAAAACGCGCCGCCGGCCGCGGGTCACGTGCCCCCTGCGTCGGCTCGTTTGACCCGGTTCCGGTGCGCGCGTACACTCCGGCGGCCTGCCGACAGGCTGATGCGCCTCGCGCGCGCGGCCTCCGGGACGCCCCCTGCGCCGTCGGGCATCGCGTGCGGGAGGCGGGTGCGAGACCACTGCCCGAGGAGGTGAACCGGGATTGGCCGAAGTCCGAGTGGGTGAGAACGAGACGTTCGAGAGCGCCCTGCGCCGCTTCAACAAGAAGATCCAGCAGAGCGGCATCCTCGCCGAGGCTCGCCGGCGCGAGCACTACGAGAAGCCGTCGGTGAAGCGGAAGCGCAAGGAAGCGAAGCGCAAGAAGAACGCACGCGCGAGCCAGGGCTGAGCCGCTTCGGCGGTTCACCAGTCCACGCGTCGACCGGGACCGGGATCCCGGGTCCCCACCATCGGCGCAGCTCGCGGGCACGTCGTCTCCGACGCCGTGACACCCGAGGAGCCATCCGGTGACCCTTCGCGAACGACTCCACGCTGATACGACCGCCGCGATGCGGTCGGGTGACGCGCTGCGCCGCGACGTGCTGCGGATGGTCCAGAACGCCATCTACAACATCGAGAAGGCGAACAAGGTCGCGTTGTCCGAGGACGAGGTCCTGGGCGTCGTGGTGCGCGAGGTGAAGACCCGCCGCGAGAGCGTCGAGGCGTTCCGCAAGGGCGGGCGCGAGGACCTCGCGACCAAGGAGGAGGCGGAGATCGCCATCCTCGGTGACTACCTGCCCGCGGCGCTCACCGATGCCGAGCTGCGCGCGCTCGTCGACGAGGGCATCGCCGCGACCGGCGCGTCGAGCGCCCGCGACCTGGGCAAGGTCATGGGCTGGCTGTCCCCCAGGATCCGGGGCCGGGCCGACGGCAAGGTCGCATCCGGGCTGGTCGCGTCGGCGCTGGCGCGCAGCGACCTTGCCGGCCACGACGGGGCCCACTGAGGCCGGCGGCGAACCAGCATGATTTCCCGATCCGCCGAGCAGACCACCGACTTCACCCGCCGCGACGCGTGGCGGCTGATCCTCGCGTCGATCATCACGGTCGCTGCGATGTCCGTGATCCTGGGCGTGGACGTCCTGCCCGCCCAGACACAGCTGGAGATCGGCAAGCCGGCGCTCGATGACGTGCTCGCGCCGCGTGCCGGCGAGTACGTGAGCGACGTGGCCACCGAGGCCGCCCGGCAGGACGCGCGCGACGGCGTCGGCCCCCAGTACGACTTCACGCCTGCCCAGGGCGAAGCGATCGCCGGTCAGCAGGCGCAGGCGTTCGAGCAGCGGGTCAAGCAGATCGATGCGGCCTTCGACTCGGCGATCACGCCCGACTTCCGCAACACGCTGCTCGCCCAGGCGATCCCGGACCTCTCGACCGAGGAGACGACGACGCTGGTCACGATGACCCCGCAGCGCTGGACCGTCGTCCGGGCCGAGGCCGCGCGGGTGCTGGACACGCTCGAGCGCACCGAGCTCAAGGAGACCCAGGTCGCCACCGTGCGCGCCGGGCTGGCGGGGCGGCTGTCGGCGGACCTCAGCGTCGACGAGCGCAACCTCGCCGCGGCGATCATCGAGCCGCTCGTGGTGGCCAACTCGTCCTACGACCCCCAGCTCACCGATACGCGCAAGGCGCAGGCCGCGGACGCGGTCACGCCGGTGCCGGCCGTATGGCAGCGCGGCGACATCATCGTTCGCAAGGGCGATCGCGTGACCGCCGCGGACATGGAGGCGATCGACTACTTCCAGCTCAACACGGGCGGCCTCGATGTCGCCCGCCTGCTCGGGTTCGTGGTGCTCTCGGCGCTGGTCGTCGGGTTGCTGCTGACCTGGACGTGGCGCTTCCGCCGCGAGTTCTGGCACCGCAACAACGTGCTGCTGCTGCTCGGACTGCTGCTGGTCGTCGCGGTGTTCGCGCTCAAGCTCACCGCGGGCCGGGTCGGGGTCCCGTACGCGCTCCCGCTGGCCGCGGTGGGGATGCTGGTCACGGTGCTCCTCGACGGCGGCGTGGCGCTGGTGATGACCGCGCTCATCGCCGTGATCGCGGCCGCGGTCAACGGCACGGGCCTCGAGCTCGCGGCGTACGTGCTGCTCGGCGGGCTCGCCGGGATCGTGGCCGTGCGGCGTGGCGACCGGCTCGCCGTGTTCATCCAGGCGGGCATCGCGGTGTTCGCCGTGAACGTCGTGGTCGTCGGCACCTTTGCCCTGCTCGGCGAACAGGACATCCGCGGCACGCTCGAGCTGTGGGGCGCCTCGGCCGTGGGGGCGGGCGGATCCGCGGTGGCGGCGGTCGGCACCTTCGCCGTGCTCGGATCGGTGTTCGGGATCCTGACCGTGTTCCAGCTGCTCGAGCTCGCGAACCCGTCGCAGCCGCTGCTCCGGCGACTGCTGGTCGAGACGCCCGGCACGTACCACCACTCGCTGATGGTGGGCAACCTCGCCGAGCGCGCCGCCGAGGCGATCGGGGCGGACCCGCTGCTCGCGCGCGTCGCCGCCTACTACCACGACATCGGCAAGCTCTCCAATCCCTCGGCGTTCATCGAGAACCAGGCCGGCGGCGACAACATCCACGACGAGCTCGACCCCGAGACCTCCGTCCAGATGCTCAAGGCGCATGTCAGCGACGGGATCGACACGGCCTACAAGGCGGGGCTGCCGAAGCCGCTGATCGCGTTCATCCCGCAGCACCACGGGACCGGCATCCTGTCCTACTTCTACGCCCGGGCGAAGGAGCGCGCGGCGGCCCCGTTCGGCGGCCTCGAGACGGCCGAGGGGCGCAAGGCGGCGGCGGCGATCGAGGTCCGCAAGTACCGCCATGGCGGTCCCAAGCCGCAGTCGCGCGAGGCCGCGATCATCATGCTCGCGGACTCGGTCGAGGCGTCGGTCCGGTCGCTGTCGTCGCGCGACGAGGCATCGATCCGGGCGATGGTGTCGCGGATCTTCGACGAGCGGATCTCCGACGACCAGTTCGACGAATGCGACCTGACGCTGCGCGACATCGAGCGGATCCGCGAGGCGTTCGTGGAGCAGCTGCTGGGCATGTACCACCAGCGGATCGCGTACCCGCAGAACAAGGTGGTCGAGCTGGAATCGCGGCGAGCCTCCGGGGAGCAGTAGCGCCCGATGCGCAGCCTGTACCTCGGGCCGTGGCGGATCGACCTGGAGTGGGGTGCCGGGGTCCCGCGGCTGCTCCCGGGTGCCGCGCTTGCCCGCACCGCCGCGGCCGCGCTCGAGATCGCCGGCGCCCCGACCCCGGCCTCGCTGGGCCTGATCCTGGCCGACGACCGTGAGCTCGCGACGCTCAACGCCGAGCACATGGGCAAGGACGGCCCGACCGACGTGCTGTCGTTTCCGATGCTCCCGGCCGACGCGTTTCCGGCGCATCCGGGGAAGGCCGGCGACGGGGCCGGGCCGTTCGCGTTCGCGCTGCCGCCGGGCACCCGCCCGCACCTGGGCGACATCGTGATCTCGGTGGAACGGGCGATCGACCAGGCCGCGGCCGGGCGTGGCGGGCAGACGGGCGACGTTCGCTGGGACGCCCTGGACGAGCTGCGACTGCTGGTCACGCACGGCACGCTCCACGTCTGCGGCTGGGATCATGCCGAGCCCGTCGAGGAGGCCGCGATGCGGTCGCTGGAACGGCGCCTGCTGGGCGGGGACCCCACGGCCTGACGGTTGGTACCATCACCGCTGAGCCCCGTCGGACACGGTCCCGGGGCCGTTCGCCGTGTCCGGGCGTCCCCGGCACGCCTGCATCGTCGGAGGTGGGATCGACATCGTGAAGCTCGTCGTCGGCCTGGGCAACCCGGGTGGCCAGTACGCGGAGACGCGCCACAACATCGGCTGGATGGTGCTCGATCGCCTCGCGGACCGCGCCGGCCGGTCGGGTCGTGGCCGCCAGCGCGATGCGTCGGAGAGCATCCAGATCCGGTACAAGGGCCTGGACCTCGTGCTCGCCAAGCCGCTGACGTACATGAACGACTCCGGGATCGCGGTGCGCAAGCTGCTCGCGCGCGAGCGGACCCCGCTCGTCGAGCTGCTCGTCGTCGCCGATGACTTCGCGCTGCCGTTCGGCAAGCTCCGGTTCCGCGAGGGCGGCAGCCACGGCGGCCACAACGGCCTGCGCTCGATCATCGACGAGATGGGCACCGAGAAGATCGCCCGGCTGCGGGTGGGGATCGGCGAGCCCGATCGCGGGGCCATCGACCACGTGCTCTCGAAGTTTGCCGCCGACGAGCGCACGCGGCTGCCGATCCTGCTCGACGCCGCCGCGGATGCGGTCGAGGCGTGGGCGCGCGAGGGCACCTCGAAGGCGGCAAACCGGTTCAACGCCTTCGGGCTCCAGGCACCCGCCGAGAGCGGCGATGGTCCAGGACCGGGCGAGGTTGACGGCCCGGCCGATGACACCGGCGTCCGACGCACGCGGACCGGGTGGCGCCGAATCCTGGGCGGCGATAAGGGCGATGACGGCGGCCGCCGATGACCAATCCCTACCGCGGACGGACGACCCGCGAACGAAAGCTCGCCGACAAGGTCGCTCGAGAGTGGGCGGAGCGACGGGCCGCGGCAGAGGTCGCCGAGCGCGAGGTCGACCTCGATCGCGCGTCCGCCGAGGCGGAGGTCGAGCTGCTCGATCCCGCGGCGCGCGCCGAGGCCGCACGGACCCCCGACGCGGCGCCCGCCGACGACGCCGCGACCGGCGATGCCCGCGGGCGGCCCCGGCGGCCGGCGGCGATGCGCTCGCCGGCGGACCGGGCCGGCGCCACGGGCCGCGGCCCCGGCCGCCGCGTCCCCGATCTCGCGGCGCTGCCGCGGCTGCTCCACGAGACGGGATCGTTCGCATCGCTGCGCGAGCGGCTGGGCATGCCCGCGGACCCGGTGGGGATCCACGGTCGCCACGCCGGCCTGACCACCGTGCCCCACGGCGCCAAGACGTACCTCGCGGCCGCGCTCGCGCTGGCGCCGTCCGGGGAGCGGATCTGCTGGGTCGCGCGCGACGCGGAGATCGGCGACCGGGTGGCCGAGGAGCTGGGTGCGTGGCTCGGGGACCCCGCGCTGGTGGCCGTGCTCGAGCCCCGCACGTCGCTGCCCTACGAGCGGAGCGAGCTGGTGCCCGACGAGACGGCCGCCCGGGTGGCGGCGCTGGCGGCGTGGCGCGAGGGGACGGCGCGGGTGCTGGTGGCCAGCGTCCAGGCGCTGCTCCAGGCCACGCTCGCCGCCGCCGATCTCCCGGACCGACCGTGGATCCTCCGGGAAGGGTCGCGGATCGGGCTGGACGCGCTGCTGTCCGAGCTGCTCGAGCGCGGGTACACGCCCGTCCTCGAGGTCGCGGGACGCGGAGAGCTCGCCCACCGGGGCGGCATCGTCGACGTGTTCCCGCCCTCAGCGGACCTGCCGATCCGGATCGAGCTGTTCGGCGACGAGGTGGACTCGCTGCGCTCGTTCGATCCCACCGACCAGCGAAGCGTGGAGCCGGTCCACGAGGTCACGCTGCTCCCGGCGACCGAGTTCCTGCTGCCGGCCGGCGGCGCCGACGAGATCCGGGAGCGGCTGGGGCGCCGTGCCCCGCGACTCCCGGAGCGGCTGGCCCAGGACCTGACGCGGTTCGCGGGCGATGCGGCAGGGTCATCGGGGCAGCGTGCCGGCCGGGCGCTGGCGGCCGGTGATGCCGCCGAGGTGTGGGCGAGGTTCGTCGCACCGGCCACGGGCCTCGACCACCTCGGCCCCGAGACCCTGCTGGTGCTCGACGAGCCCGGCGACCTCGCCGACGCGGCGGACTTCCTGTGGCGCCAGGCGGACGAGCGCCAGGCGGAGCTCGTCGACAGCGGCGACCTGCCGAAGGACTGGCCGGGCGCCTTTCTCCCGCCGCGGGACTGGAAGGCGCGCCTGCATGGAGCCCGCACGCTGGAGCTCACCTGGCAGTCCGAGGCGGGCGCGGCCGAGGGGATGGCCTACGCGTCGAAGGGCCTGACCTCGGGCGACCTGTTCGGCTGGCGCGAGCCGGTGCTGCCGCCGGGACGCACGGAGCGGCTCGTCGACGGCGTCGAGCACTGGCTGGGTGAGCGGGCGCGCGTCGTCCTGGCGTCGGACCAGGCCCCCCGCCTGGCGGAGCTGCTGGGCGAGGCCGGGCACCCGGTGGGCATCGTCCATCGCATCGCCGAGGCGCCGCCGCCGGGGGCGATCGCCCTGATCGAGCGCAGCCTCAACGGCGGGTTCGAGGGCGGTCCCGACGGGCTCGCGCTGGTCACGGACCGGGAGCTGTTCGGCAGCGTCCGCGTCCGGCGGCCCAAGGCCATGCGGCGGGTGGTGCCACGCGACATCCTGGAGCGGCTGTCGCCCGGCGATCTCGTCGTCCACATCGACCACGGGATCGCCCGCTACGAGCAGATGCTCCGGCGCGGGGAGGCGGGCCAGGAACGCGACTACCTGGAGCTCTCGTTCGCCGCCGGGGACCGGATCTTCGTCCCGGTCGAGCAGATCAACCGGGTCAGCCGCTACTCGGGCGGCGAGCACCCGACCCTCAGCCGGCTGGGCGGCACCGACTGGCTGCGTACCAAGCAACGGGTCCGGAAGGCGGTCAGCGACCTCGCCGAGGAGCTGCTGCGGCTGTACGCGAAGCGTGAGGCGGCCGACGGCTTCCCGTACGCCGCGGACTCCCCGTGGCAGATGGAGATGGAGGCCTCGTTCCCGTACGAGGAGACGCCGGACCAGCTCCGGGCCGCCGAGGAGGTCAAGGCCGACATGGAGACGCGCCGGCCGATGGACCGGCTGGTCGTCGGCGACGTCGGGTACGGCAAGACCGAGGTGGCGTTGCGGGCCGCGTTCAAGGCCACCCAGGACGGCAAGCAGGTCGCGGTCCTGGTGCCGACCACCGTGCTGGCCGGCCAGCACTTCGCCACCTTCAGCCAGCGCTTCGGCGCGTTCCCGATCACCGTCCGGCTGCTGTCGCGGTTCGTTGGTGCGCGCGAGCAGGAGCGCACGGTGGCCGGTCTCGCCAACGGCACGGTGGACATCGTCATCGGCACCCACCGGCTGCTGTCGAAGGACGTGGCGTTCCGGGACCTGGGGCTGGTCGTCGTGGACGAGGAGCAGCGGTTCGGCGTCGCCGCCAAGGAGCGGCTCAAGCAGCTGCGTGCCGCCGTCGACGTGCTCACGCTGTCGGCGACGCCCATCCCGCGCACGCTCAACCTGGCGCTGGCCGGGATCCGCGACCTGTCGGTGATCGAGACGCCGCCCGAGGACCGGCTGCCGATCCAGACGCGCGTGGCGGAGGCGTCGGCGGGGCTCGTCCGCGACGCGATCCTGCGCGAGCTGGACCGTGGCGGCCAGGTGTTCTACGTGCACAACCGGGTGGAGACGATCGAGGCCCAGGCGGAGCAGCTGCGCCGGCTGCTGCCCGGTGCGCGGATCGTGGTGGGCCACGGGCAGATGGGTGAGGGCGCGCTGGAGAAGGTGATGCTCGCCTTCGCGGGTGGCGCGGCCGACGTCCTCGTGTGCACCACGATCATCGAATCCGGGCTCGACATCCCCAACGCCAACACGATCGTCATCGACCGGGCGGACACGCTCGGGCTGGCCCAGCTGTACCAGCTCCGGGGGCGGGTGGGACGGTCGAGCCGGCGGGCGTACGCCTACCTGCTGTATCGCCGTCGCGAGCGGATGAGCGAGGAGGCACGCAAGCGGCTCCAGGCGATCTTCAACGCCTCGGAGCTGGGCGCCGGGTTCCAGATCGCGCTCGCCGACCTCGAGATCCGGGGCGCGGGCAACATCCTGGGCGGCGAGCAGTCGGGCCACATGGCGGCGGTCGGGTTCGACCTGTACTCGCGGCTGCTGGGCGAGGCGGTCGAGGAGGCCAAGGCACGGCGCGAGGATCGGGAGCCCGTTCGCGAGGCGATCCAGGCCGTGGTCGACCTGCCGGTCGACGCTCACCTGCCCGACGACTACGTGCCGGAGGTGGCCCAGAAGCTGGAGCTGTACCGCCGGCTGGCGCGAGCGCGGACGCTGGGCGACGTCGCCGCGTTCCGCCAGGAGGTCACCGACCGGTACGGACCGCTGCCGGCGCCGGTCCTCCGGCTGGCCGAGGTGGCGGAGCTCCGGCTGGCAGCCGAATCCGCGGGCGTGGTCTCGCTGGCCCGCGAGGACGGGCTGCTGGTGGTCCGGTTCGGGGCCGGGCTGTCGCGGGCGACCGCGATGCAGCTGCTGACACCATCGGGGGTCGCGGGGCCGCTGCCGGGCGTCCGGCCGGGGGACATGACGTTCGCGTCGAACCAGGTCCGGATCCGGCTGCCCAAGGATCCGCTCAAGGGCTGGGTGCTGACGCAGGCGGTGGTGTCGCGGCTGGTCGCGGCGGCGGGGTCAGCGAGCGGGTGAAGGAGCGTTCATGAGCTGGCTTCGACGACGACGACGGGCGGCTCGCCTGATCCTCCTCGATCCGGCCGGTCGCGTGCTGCTGTTTCGACTTTCGGCGGCACGCGATCCGGACGGCAACGGCTACTGGTACCTGCCGGGCGGCGGAATCCGACTCGGCGAGGCGGTCGAGGCGGCCGCCCGCCGCGAGCTGCGCGAGGAGACGGGCATCCGGGACGTCGTGATCCGTGGGGTGGTGGGGCAACGGGCGGGGGTCCGGTTCACGTTCGCAGGCCGCGAGATCGTCCAGGACGAGTGGTACGTCGCCGGTCGGGTGTCGAGCGCGGATCCTGGCCCCGAAACCCGCGGTCGCCGGCGCGGCGGCGAGGCGGACGCCGTTGCCGCAAGCCGATGGTGGACAACGGACGACCTGGTCGCGACCGAGGATACGGTGTATCCGCCGGGGCTCACGGACCTCATCGCCAGGGCAGCGGAGGCAGTCCGGTGACGGACGACCCGGCGCAGCTGCATGCCGTCGAGCTTGCGCTTGCGAGCCGGCACGAATCCGCGATCCGACCACCAGGGGCGACCGCTGACTGGCTGCGGCGCGGCCGCCGGCGGGGGCCGGCAGGCCCGGTCGAGATCGCTGCTGGACGGCGCCGCATTGGCGTCGTCCGCCGGGCGACATTCAGGGTTGAGCGGGCGCCTCGCCCACCGCGACGCCGAGATGACGCGCCGAATCGAACCCGAACAGCACGATGCGTCCGCCGATCGCGCCCACGGCCTGCACCTGGTTGCCAGGCAGGACGGAGGCGATGTCGAGCCGGCTCCAGGCGAGGCCGTTGGGCGAGTGCCACGCGACGCCGGTTCCGTCCTGCGAGACCCCCGCCGCAATGAACTCGGAACCAAGCCACGTGACGTTGAGGACGCGTCCGGCGACATCCGGCGGGGTTGGGGACGTCTGCCACGCTCGTCCGTCGGCCGAAACCCACGAACGCCCCAGGCCCTGGTCATCGCCGACAGCAACGTAGCCGTCCGGGCTGGCCGCGATCGCTCGGATCGACGCGCTCGTCGAGGGGATCGCGCCCGGAAGCCGAGCCCAGGTCGTGCCGTCGACGGAGAGCCAGACGCTGGGCTCGATGCCTGTGTCGCCGACCGCCACCAGGCCCGCAGGCCCGTCGGTCACCGCCTGCATCGTGCCGCCGGCGAACTCGGGGCTGGTCGGGTCGTTGAACGTCCAGTCCGTCCCATCACGGGACGTCGCGACGACGGCACCAGCAGGCGTCGACGCGGCCCCAAGGTCGCCGTTGGTCGTGCGCATGTCCCCGACGAGCACAAAGCCGGGGCCGCCGGCCGCGAGATCGGTGAAGAACGAAACGGCGCCTGCGCCGAATGGAGGATCGATCAATACGGACCGCCAGAGGCCGCTGGACGACGGTGCGCTGCATGTCACGCACGTCCGGGCACCTTCGGCCAGCCAGACGCGGAACGTCGGGGTGGCAACGTGCGGGTCGATCCTCAGGGTGCCGAGCGTGCCGTCGAGCCTCGCAGGTGCCATGCCCAACACGGCAAGCGCGTCGTCGTGGGCCGCGACATCGATGGCGGCGAAATTGGCGAACGTCGAGTCCGCGGGCAGCTGCCGCCAGGTGCGTCCATCCGCCGACAACCAGACCCCGGCGGCTCCCCACGAGCCGGCCGCGATCGCATTCGTCGGCCCGGGGATCCCGCCGACGGCGGCGAGCTGGCCACTGGCGACGCCGACGCGCAGGATCAGCCCACCGTTGAACGCCGCGATCCCGCCAAGGCGGCTCCAAGTGTAGGCGGACAGCTGTTGCGGCCCTGCGACCGGCGCGGTGGTGACCCAGCCAAGTCGAGCCAGGACCGCAAACACCATGACCGCGGCCGCGGCAATGGGCAGGAGCCATCCAAGGCTCGGTCGCGGCGCAGGTCTGGTTGCGGCGTCGATGACGGCCAGCCGAACGCGATCGGGTGCCCCGATGGTGCGCCGAGACCGAACGAGGGCTTGATCAGCCCGCAGGTCCGCGGCGTACCGCCGACAGTCCAGGCACCCGCGAGCGTGCGCCGCGAGCTGCTGCGCCTCGTCGGTCGACAGGGCGAAATCCAGCGCGGTCGCCGATAGCTCCCGGAATCTGCGGTGCTCGTTCATCCTGTCGCCTCGCCTTGCAGATGCCGCCGGAGGTCGCGCCGCGCCCGCCACAGCAATGTCCTGGTCGCACCCTCGCTGCGCCGGATGATTCGGGCCACCTCCTGTCCGGAGTAGCCATCGCCGGCCAACAACAGCGCCATCCGGGATTCGACCGGCAGCATGGCCAGGGCATCCGCCAGCGCCGTCCTGCGCTCGCGCCGCACAAGGTCGTCCTCAGGGGACGCCACGGTGCCGCGACTCACGAACAGCTGTTGCCACCTCTCGGCCGTCAGGCGTCGGCGGGCATGGCTGCGGGCGAGGTTCACGACCACCCGATACAGCCACGCTCGAGCATTGTCCGGAAACCGGCCGGCGTGGGATTCGCGAACGAGCCGCAGGAACGCTTCCTGGACCAGGTCCTCCGCCGCCGCGTGGTTGCGCGTGACCGCCAGGCTGAACGTGAACAGGTCCCGCTCGTTCGCGTCGTAGGCGGCAACGAGTGCGGCGGCACGATCGGCCTGGGACACATCCGCCCCTGCCCGTCGGTTGTCCACGAGCATCTGGCTCCGTTCCAACGGTCTCCAGCTCCGCCCACTGCACGGTCCAGGCACCACGCATGCCTCGTATCCCACGACGCGATGGTTGGCCGATTGTCACATCAGGGCAACGGGCCGCGCCCGTCGTGACAAACCGACGGTCGCCGCGTCGTGCGTGGCATGGGTGTCGCAATTCTGCGGCCGGCGAGATGGGAGGGAGCAGCAATGGACGAGCGAATGACGTCGGGATCTGACCCGGTCGGGTGGCGTCGTGCTGGGCTCGGGTCGCGACGAGCCGCCGGGATCGCCGCGGCGGTGGTGATTGCCACGATCGCGGTTGTCGCTTCGCCCGCGACGCAGCCGACGCACGGCGGGCAGGTGGCGACCACGCCACTCCTGGTCGGCGAGCACAGTGCGCTCGGACCGCGCCAGGTCGAGGCGATCAACCGGGCGATCGCCTCGATGCAGCAGCTTCGCGGAGAACACGCGGGGATCGCCTTTGCCGAGTACGAAGCCGAGTCGGCCAGCGTGAGATTGCATCTCCGCCGCGCGGCGGCAGGTCCGGGCGACGTCGCCGGCGATCCGTCGCCCTGAGGTAGATGCCCCGGACCGCGGGCGCGCGCGTGGTTCATGCGGCGCGATCCGGTGCGTCCGGGATCGCCGCGGCCGGACCCGTCGCTTCGTGGCCAGCCGGCGGCCGCTCCGGCACCCGCCCCGGATCGGAGGCATCCTGTGGGCATGAAGCCCTGGTTCGGTCTCCACCATCCCAACTACACGTTTCCAGACACCCCGACGGAGCGGCTGTTCGACCGCATCGTCGAGCAGGCGCAGGCGGCCGAGGCGGCGGGGTTCAGCCTCGTCACCGTGATGGACCATCTCAACCAGATCCCGGGGTTCGGTCCCCAGACCGAGCCGATGCTCGAAGGTTGGTCGACGCTCGCGGCCCTCGCCCGCGAGACGAAGACGGCGCGGCTCGGCACGCTGGTCAGCGGCGTCACCTACCGCAACCCCGCCCTGATGGCCAAGATGGCGACGACGCTCGATGTCCTGTCGGGTGGCCGGGCCGTGTTCGGGCTGGGCGCGGCCTGGTTCGAGGCGGAGCATCTCGCGCTGGGCTTCGACTTCCCGCCCATCGGCGAGCGGATGGACCGCCTGGACGAGGCGCTGACGATCGTCAAGGCGATGTTCACCGAGGAGCGTCCGACGTTCCACGGCCGGCACTACCGGATCGACGAGGCGCTCAACGTGCCCCGGCCGATCCAGCCGGGTGGGCCGCGGATCCTGGTCGGCGGCGTCGGCGAGCGGCGCACGCTCCGGATCGCGGCCCGGCACGCGGACATGACCCACTGGTTCCCGCTGGGGCTGGACGGGCTGGCGCACAAGACCGAGGTCCTCGCCCGGCATTGCGAGGAGATCGGCCGCGATCCGGCGACGATCGAGCGGACGATGGCGTCCCCGGTGATGGTGGCCGCGACCGAGGCGGAGGCGAAGGCGATGCGCGAGCGCATCCCGCCGGCACAGCGCGACCATCACGTCGTGGGCACGCTGCCGCAGGCCGCGGACGCGCTCCGGCCGTACCTCGACGCCGGGTTCACCGGGTTCACGTTCCGCAACAACGAGCTGACCACCCTGGACTCGATCGCGGTCGCGGGCGAGCTGCTTCGGCTCATCGGAGGATAGGGTCGGCATCCTGACCCGTTCCGCGCCGGACGGACCGGGCATCATCTCCAGGTGACCGCGCCTGCCGACACCCGCCACCTCCCGCCGCGCACCGCCGACCTGTTCGTCCCCGGGCTCCGCGGCCTGACCCTGGGCCTGGTGTCCACGATCACGCTGGTCGCGCTCGAGTCGCTCGCGATCGGCACCGTGATGCCGCTGGTCGCCGACGAGCTGGGCGATCTCCAGCTCTACGGCTGGGTGTTCTCCGCGTTCTTCCTGGGCAACCTGATCGGGGTCGTGGTCGCCGGTGGTGCGCTCGACCGGATGCCGCTGGGGCGTCCGTTCGCGATCGGGCTCGCGCTGTTCGCGACCGGTCTCCTGGTCGGGGGGCTCGCCCAGTCGATGCCGATGCTCGTGGGCGCCCGGTTCGTCCAGGGCCTGGGCGGCGGCGCGGTGGCCCCGACGGCATATGTCGCCATCGGCCGGTGCCTGCCGGAGCGGCTCCAGCCGCAGATGTTCGCCATGCTGTCCGCCGCGTGGATCGCGCCCGGCGTCATCGGGCCGTCGATCGCGGCGGTCGTCGGCGAGGGCCCCGGCTGGCGCTGGGTGTTCCTGGGGCTGCTGCCGCTGCTCGCGGTCGCCGGCGGCCTCGCGCTGTCCGCGCTCCGCCACGTCCCGGCCGCGGCGCCACCCGGGGAGCACGCGGCGGCGGCCGCCACGATCCGCCGCCTGCCCAACGCCCTGCTGGCCGCCGCCGGGGCGGGCATCCTGGTCGCCTCGATCACCGCCGAGGACGCACGGCTCCTGGTCGCGGGGTCCGTGGTCGGGGTGGTCCTGCTCGTCCCCGCGTTCCGCCGGCTCACGCCGGCGGGCACGCTCGCGCTGGTCGCCGGCGTCCCGGCCGCGGTCCTCCTCCGGGGCGTCCTGACCTTTGCCTTCTTCGGCGGCGACGCCTACCTGCCGCTCCTGCTCCAGACGTGGCGCGACACCCCGGCCACGCTGACGGGCGTCGTGTTCACCGCGACCACGGTCGCCTGGTCGGCGGGCACCTGGTTCCAGGCACGTCGGATCGACCGCGCCGGCCCGCGCCGGTTCATCGCGATCGGCTTTGCGCTCGTCGCGCTGGGCTCGCTGCTGACCCTGCTCGCGGTCGCGCCCGGCGTGCCGCCGGAGATCTCGATCGTGACCTGGGCCCTCACCGGCATCGGGATGGGCTTTGCCTACTCGGCGCTCACGCTGGTCGTGCTCCGCCGGTCCCCCCCGGCCGAGCAGGGCTCGGCGTCGTCCGCGCTGCAGCTCTCGGACATCCTGGGCACGGCGCTGGGCGCGGGCGTGGGTGGCGCGATCACCGCGATCGGGGAGCGGAGCGGGGGCGACGGACTCGGCTGGGCGCTGGGGGTCGTGTTCGTGATGACGGTCGCGGTGGCGCTCGCCGGCCTGCTGGCCTCGCGACGTGTCGGTGCGACCGTCCGGGAGGGGCGTTCGGCTGCGGTAGACTAGCCCCGGCATGACCGCCGGACGCCTGGCGCAGCCGATGTCGCGCCGTCACCACCGGAGGATCCTGAACCCATGTCCGCCGAGACGCTTCGCGCGAAGATCCGCGAGATCCCCGACTTCCCGAAGCCCGGCATCCTGTTCTACGACATCACGACCGTCCTCAAGGACCCGGCCGCGTACAAGGACGCGATCGACCTCATGCTCGAGCCCTACCGGGACGACAAGATCGACATCGTGGTCGGGATGGAGTCGCGCGGGTTCATCTTCTCGGCGCCCATGGCCTACCAGCTCGGAACCGGCCTCGTCCCGGTGCGCAAGCTGGGCAAGCTGCCGGCCGAGACGCTCACCGTCGAGTACGCGCTGGAGTACGGGTCCAA
Organism: uncultured Chloroflexia bacterium; assembly: GCA_963749705.1. GTDB lineage: Bacteria > Chloroflexota > Limnocylindria > Limnocylindrales > CSP1-4 > CAIXZV01. The sequence goes on from CAVVNQ010000018.1 coordinate 104,644, forward strand.
CACGCTCGAGATCCACCGCGATGCGATCAGCCCCGGCCAGCGCGTGCTGATCGTTGACGACCTGCTGGCGACCGGCGGCACGGTCCGCGGCACGATCGACCTCGTCGAGCGGCTCAAGGGCGAGGTCGTCGGCCTCGGGTTCCTGGTCGAGCTCGACTTCCTCAAGGGTCGCGACCGTCTCGACGGCCGCCGCGTGACGAGCGTCATCCGGTACTGACCGAGCGGCATCGCGCGACGCCGCGCCGGCCGCACGGTGACCCCAACGGCCCGATGACGGATCAACCCGACCAGCCACCCGCTCCGCCCCCGGATCCCGACCGGCGACGCTTCTTCCGCGCGTTTGCCGGCGACGTGTTCTCGTCGGTCGGGTCGGTCCTGGGCGCGGCCCAGATGCTCCAGCAGCAGTCGGCGGAGGCCGCGCGCGAGCTGCTCAGCGTCGCCGAGCCGACGGCGGCTGCGCCGGGCGGTGCCGCCGCCCGCCCGATCGAGATCGACGCCTCGACGGCGGGCTTCCGGGCGCCGTTCCGATGGGACGCGGACGCCGACGTGTGCTGGGTGGTCGACCAGCGCCGGCTGCCCGACGTGCTCGCGGAGATCGAGGTCCGGGGCGCTGCCGACGGGGTCAACGCGATCAACGACGGCGCGGTCGCCGGGTCGACCGTCCAGGCGCAGGTCGCCGTCGCGGCCCTGGCGATCGTGGCGAGCCGGGCGCGGAGCTCGCGACCGTTCGCGCGCCGGGCGACGATCCGCGGGGCCGCGAACGCGTTCCGCCTCACCCGCCCGGGTTCGGCTGCCGTGGCTGCCGCCGTCGATCGGATGGTGGCCCGCCTGGAGCTGTTCACGCACGACGCCGAGGGCGACGACGTCGCGGCTGCGCTGCGTGCCGAGGCCGAGGCGATCGTGTTCGAGGCGACCGAGGACCACGGCAGGCTGGTGGAGCACGGCCTCAGCGCGCTGCCGGACACGGCCGACGCGACGCTCCGCGTGCTGACCTTCGGCACCACGGGCCCGATGGGCAGCGGCCAGTGCGGGACGGCCATCGGGGTCATCCAGGCGGCGCACCACGCCGGTCGTCCGATCCATGCCCTGGTGAGCGAGACGCGGCCGCGCTTCGACGGTGCCCGGATCGCCGCCTGGGAGCTGGGGCAGGCGGGCGTCGGGTACTCGATCGTGACCGATGCGGCCGCCCCCGGCTGCATCGCCGCCGGCGAGGTGGACGCGGTGCTCGTCACGGCGGACCGCATCGCGGCCAACGGCGACGTGCTCGCGCCCGCCGGGACGTACCCGCTGGCCCTGGCGGCTGCGGCGGCGGGCGTGCCGTTCCTGGTCCTCAGCGCCACGACCGCGATCGACCCGGCCACGGCGACCGGCGCGGACGCGTCGATCGAAGAGGGGCGCCCGGGGCCGATCCTGCGCGCCGCCGGAACCAGGATCGTGCCCGAGGGCAGCCAGGTCCGGAACCCCGTCCAGGACCTGACGCCGGCCGCGCTGGTCACGGCGCTGGTCACCGAGGAGGGCGTGCTCCGTCCGCCGTTCGGCGAGCCGGTCGCTGCCGCCTGTGCCGCGGCATCCGCCCGCCGCGCGGCATCACTGGGCTTTGCGGCCCTGGCGTCCAAGGCGGCCGCGGCGGAGGACGCGGTGGCCGAGGCACCACCCCCGTCCGAGGCGACGACGGCAGCGCCTCCCGACCCCGGCCCGGAGGCGATCGGCTGATGGCGACGGTGGCGGTCGGGGAGCGCGGCCGATCGGTCGTGGCCCGCGCCAGCACCGACAAGGAGACGCTGCGGGCGTTCCTCGAGCGCGATCGCCTGTTCGCCGCGTATGCCCTGTGCGATCTCGAGACGCGCGAGTTCCCGCGAACGCGGTGGGGGATCGCCACCAGCGGTGACGAGGTCATCGCGCTCGGGCTCGAATACGGTGGCGTCACCCCCCAGCCGCTGTTCGTCATGGGTCGCAACGACGGCATCGCCGCCATCCTGCGCGACGTGCTCCGCCCGCGGGCGGCCTACCTCGCGGCCGACGCCGAGGCGCTGGCCGCCGTGGCCCAGGTCTACCGCGTGGAGCCCGGACCGCCGATGATCCGGATGACCGTTGACCGGGCCCGCTTCCAGCCCGCGCCGGCGTCGGTCGAGCGCCTCCTCCCCGTCGAAGCGGGCGAGCTCAACCGCCTGTACCAGCTCGGGTTCGCGGCATGGCTGTCGTCGAACACCATCGCCGAGGGCGTCTACTACGGGATCCGCGTCAACGGCCGGCTGGTGTCGGCCGCGGGCACGCACGTGATCTCGCGCGAGGCGCGGCTCGCCGTCGTGGGCAACGTCCTGACCCACGCCGATCATCGGGGCCGGGGGTACGCGACGGCCGTCACCTCGGCGGTGACGGCGGAGCTTCTCCGGTACTGTGACGATGTCGTGCTCAACGTGCGGGCCGACAACCCACCCGCGATCCAGGCCTACCGCAAGCTGGGGTACACCGAGCACCGCCGGTTCGAGGAGCGCCTCGTCCGTCGGACCGGATCCCCGTGGTCGGGCCTGACCGCTCCGCTCCGCCGCCTGTTCGCCGGGCGGGTCGCCGCACCGGCACCGCCCGTCAACCTCGACCAGGCCCATCCGCTCACGCCGCCGCCGGACGGCGCCCCGAGGAACCCTGAGGAGTCCCGATGACCGACCCGATGTCGCTCGTCCCGCACGACGTGACCGACCTTTCCCTCGCCGCCGAAGGCGTCCGCCGGATCGAATGGGCCGAGCGCGAGATGCCCGTGCTTCGCCTCATCCGCGAACGCTTCGAGCGCGAGCGGCCGCTCGCCGGACTGCGCATCGGGGCCTGTCTCCACGTCACCACCGAGACCGCGAACCTCGCCCGGACGCTCAAGGCCGGCGGCGCCGAGGTCCACCTCGCCGCATCGAACCCGCTGTCCACGCAGGATCCGACGGCCGCGGCGCTCGTCGCCCAGTACGGGATCTCGACCTACGCCCGCCGCGGCGAGGATCGCGACACGTACTACGCGCACCTGCGAACGGTCGCGGACATCCGTCCCTCGATCACGATGGACGACGGCTGTGACCTGGTGTCGCTCCTCCACAGCGAGCGGCGCGACCAGCTCGCCGAGGTCCTGGCCGGAACCGAGGAGACGACCACGGGGGTCATCCGCCTGCGCGCGATGGCCGCCGACAAGGCCCTCGCGTTCCCCGTCGTCGCGGTCAACGAGGCCCTGACCAAGCACCTGTTCGACAACCGGTACGGCACCGGCCAGTCCACCCTGGACGGGATCCTGCGGGCGACCAACATCCTGATCGCCGGGCGCAACGTGGTGGTGGCGGGGTACGGATGGGTGGGACGCGGCATCGCGTCCCGGATGTCCGGCCACGGCGCGCATGTCACGGTGGTCGAGGTCGACCCGGTGCGGGCGCTCGAGGCGCTCATGGACGGCTTCCAGGTGATGACCGTCGGCGAGGCCGCGGGCTGGGGCGACCTGTTCATCACGGCGACCGGCAACATCAACGTGTTCCGGCGCGAGCACTTCGCGGCCATGCGCGACGGCGCGATCATGGCCAACTCCGGGCACTTCGACGCGGAGCTTGACCTCGCCGCGCTGCGCGAGATGGCCGAGGGCCACGTTCGCGACGTCCGCGACAACGTCCAGGAGTTCGACATCGGCGGCAAGAAGCTGCACCTGATCGCCGAGGGCCGGCTGGTCAACCTCGGTGCCGCCGAGGGCCACCCCGCCGCCGTCATGGACATGAGCTTCGCGAACCAGGCGCTGGCGGCCGAGTACGTGGCCACGCACCACGCGGAGCTCGAGCCCAGGGTGTACGTCGTGCCCGAGGCGATCGACGCCGAGGTTGCCCGGCTCAAGCTTGCGGCACGCGGCATCACCCTCGATTCGATGACCCCCGAGCAGCTCGAGTACGTCTCGTCCTGGCAGCAGGGAACATGACCCAGGGTCGGAGCCCGGGCCCCGCCGCCGACCCGGTCACGGCGCCGTACGGGAGCTGGCGCTCGCCGATCGACATCGAGCTGGTGGCCGGTGCCGCGGTCAGGCTGTCCGAGCCGAGGCTCGACGGCGACGACGTCTACTGGCTCGAATCACGGCCGACGGAGGAGGGCCGCTCGACGCTGATCCGCCGGCCGGCCGGCGGCACGACCGTCGAGCTCACGCCGGCCCCGTTCCGGGTTGGCGATCGGGTCCACGAGTACGGTGGCGGCAGCTTCGTGGTGGATGGGCGGCGCATCATCGCCTCGTCGCAGACGGATGGCCGGCTGTGGCACGTCGATCCGGCCGGGAGCGGGCCGGCGGACGCCGTGACCCCGCCGGGCCCGTGGCGCTATGCGGACCTCCGGGTCGACCCCGTGCGCCCGATCGTGTACGCGGTGCGGGAGACCCACGACCCCGTCGAGGACCTGCCGGCGACCGTGCGCAACGAGCTGGTCACGATCTCGCTCGACGGTCGCGACGGGGCGGGCCGGGTCCTCGTCACCGGCCCCGACTTCGTGGCAGCGCCGCGTCCCTCCCCGGATGGGCGCCGGCTCGCCTGGCTGGAGTGGGATCACCCGGACATGCCCTGGGACGCCACGCGACTGCGCGTTGCGGACCTCCGGCCGGACGGCGCGCTCGCGAAACCCCGGACCGTGGCCGGCGGCCCCGGCATCTCGATCGTCCAGCCCGAATGGAGCCCCGAGGGCGTCCTGCATTTCGTGTCGGACGAGACCGGTTGGTGGAACCTGTACGCCCTCAACGGCGCGGACGGCGTCGACGGAGCGGCGCACAGCCTCGCGCCGATGGAGGCGGAGCTGGCCGACCCCGCCTGGGTGTTCGGCCGCTCCTCGTACGGCTTCGCGCCGGACGGTGGGATCCTGGCCGTTGCCCGCAGGGACGGGCGGGACCGATTCGTCCGGATCGGGCTCGATGGCACGGTCGAGCCGATCCAGGGCCCGCTCAGCGAGGCCGAGGGGCTGCAGGTGGCGACGGAGGCCGCCGTGGTCGTCGCGGCCGGCCCGCGCGAGGGCGCGGCGATCACCGTCCTGTCGCCGCTCACCGGGGAGCGCCGGGCCGTGCTTGCGCGCTCGGTGACGACGCCGGTCGACCCCGCGGTGCTGCCCGACGCCGAATCGATCGCGTTCCCGACCACGGATGGCGCCACGGCCCGTGCGCTGTACTTCGCGCCCACCAATGCTGCGTACCGCGGCCCGGACGGGGAGCGTCCGCCGCTGATCGTGATGGCACACGGCGGCCCGACGTCGGCCGCATCGTCCTCGCTGTCGCTCGACCGGGCGTTCTTCACCTCGCGCGGGATCGCTGTCGTCGACGTCGACTACCGCGGCTCGACCGGCTACGGTCGTCCGTACCGCGACGCGCTCAAGGGGCGCTGGGGCATCGTCGACGTCGATGACTGCATCGCCGCGGCGGGGTACCTCGCCGAGCGTGGATCGGTGGACCCGGCGCGAATGGCAATCCGCGGCCCCAGCGCAGGCGGCTACACGGCGCTCGCCGCCCTGGCCTTCCGGCCGGAGGTGTTCGCGGCCGGGATCAGCCACTACGGGATCGCCGACCTGGAGCTCATCCACGTCGACGGCCACAAGTTCGAGTCCCGCTACGACGAAGGGATGATCGCGCCGTGGCCCGAGGGACGCCACGTGTTCCGCGAGCGGTCGCCCATCCACGCGTTCGACCGGGTCCGCGTCCCGCTGCTCATCTTCCAGGGCCTCGACGACAAGGTGGTGCCGCCGTCGCAGGTCGAGTCGATGGAGGCGGCCCTGCTCGGCGGTGGCGTGCCCCACGTGGTGATGCGCTTCGAGGGCGAGGGTCACGGGTTCCGTCGCGCCGAGACGCGGCGCGCGACGTATGCGACGGAGCTGTCGTTCCTCGGCCGGGTGTTCGGGTTCGTGCCAGCGGACGAGCTTCCTCCGCTCGAGGTCCCGGGGCTGCCCTGACGATCGGGCCGAGCGGCGCGACCCGGGCCGGGTGGTACGCTCCCCCTCGCATCAACGCACGGCGCAGGTCGGGAGCAGCATGAGCATCGTCGACGCAGATCACTACCTGTTCACGTCCGAGTCCGTGACCGAGGGTCACCCGGACAAGATGTGCGACCAGATCTCGGACGCCATCCTGGACGCGATCATCCGCGACGACCCCTATGCCCGCGTCGCGTGCGAGACCGCGACGACGACCGGCCTGGTGCTCGTGCTGGGCGAGATCTCGACCTCGACCTACATCGACTTCCAGTCGATCGTGCGCGACACCGTCCGCGACATCGGCTACACGAAGGCCGAGTACGGCTTCGACTACCTGACCTGCGGGACGCTGGTGAGCGTCAAGGAGCAGTCGAGCGACATCGCGCTGGGGGTCGACGCCGCGCTCGAGGTCCGCTCGGACGCCGCCCCTGCCCACGAGCTGGGTGCCGGCGACCAGGGAATGATGTTCGGCTATGCCTGCCGCGAGACGCCGGAGCTGATGCCGCTGCCGATCGCGCTCGCGCACCGGATGGCCCGCCGCCTGGCCGAGGTCCGCAAGTCCGGCCAGCTGCCGTACCTCCGTCCCGACGGCAAGACCCAGGTCACCGTCGAGTACGAGCGCGGCGTGCCCAAGCGGGTGCGGACCGTGGTCGTCGCGTCGCAGCACGATCCGGACGTCCGCGCGGAGCGGATCCGATCCGACATCGTGCAGTACGTGATCCTGCCCTCGATCCCCGAGGACCTGCGTCCGGTGGACCCGGTGATGCACGTCAATGCCACGGGTCGCTTCGTCACCGGCGGCCCGATGGGTGATGCGGGGCTGACCGGCCGCAAGATCATCGTCGACTCCTACGGCGGCATGGCCCGTCACGGCGGCGGTGCCTTCTCGGGCAAGGACCCGACGAAGGTGGACCGCTCCGCCTCCTACGCGGCGCGCTGGGTGGCCAAGAACGTCGTCGCCGCCGGCCTCGCGGACCGGTTCGAGCTCGAGCTCGCGTACGGCATCGGGATCGCCCGTCCCATCTCGCTCTCGATCGAGACGTTCGGGACCGGCCGGGTGGACGACACGGTGATCCAGCAGCTCGTCGAGCGCCACTTCGACCTCCGGCCGGCATCGATCATCGCGGCGCTCGACCTGCGACGGCCGATCTACCGCCAGACGGCCTCGTACGGCCACTTCGGACGCGTCGACCTCGACCTGCCCTGGGAGCGCACGGACAAGGCGCTCGCCCTGGCCGCCGACGCCGGGCTGCCCGAGCCCGAGCTGGCGGAGGTCGTGACCGCCTAACGCAGGACTGACCCCCACTACTATCTCGCCGAAGTCCGTTTACGCCCAGCGGGTATCACTTGGGCCGCGAGCCTGTAGCTCAGTGGATAGAGCGTCGGCCTCCGGAGCCTGACGGCCCTCCTCCATAGAGAGCGTTGTGGCCGGTCGAGCGGGACCCGAGCGATTTGAGCGGAGTCTCACGCTCCATTGCCGGTCCATGGAGCACCCGCTGTCGGTGGCCGCCGATCGCGGTTCCGGTCGCCGACCGAGTGCCCCGATTCCCTGCCAATTGATCCTGCCGATGCTTGCGACGCCCGCGCCCCCCTTCCGCTGCGACCAGCAACCCGGGCGAGACTGGGCGCTCGACACTAATCTCGGCTTCGGTACAACCAATCAATGGTCTACGGATGCGTGCGCCCGAGGCTCCGAGATATGTACCAGCTGGCGCTATTGATCCGGCGTCAGCCTCGGTGTAGCCTTGCTGGGGCAGGGTCCTTCGGACCAGCCGGCGGGGAGGATGTCGTCTCGTGGAATGGGGGATCCTGGAGACTCGCCGAACGTACGGTGACACCAACGGACGACCCGTTCGAGCGCCCCTCGCATGGTGGCGCGGGATCTCCCCCCGAGTCATCTCGAGCAGTCCCTCCGGTGCCCGCCATCGTGGGCGTCATGATGCTCGTTGTTCCGTTCGCGTTCCGACACGTTCCCGAGTCCCTGAAGGTGACCCTGAAGCCGCGGGAGGTCGCCAGTGATTTCCCGACGAATGATTGCCATACGTTCGTTCGGAGTCGCACGCGCCTTGGCACTCGCCCTAGGATGCGCCCTGCTGATTGCTGCATGTGCCGGTGACGTCGGCCCGTATCGTTCGGCGGTTGAGGGGTTGCCGTTGCCCTCGGCGTGGCAGGTGACGAAGACGGTCACCCGAGGCAACGGAGGCGAGACCGGATGCGTTCAGATAGCGGACTTCATGTGCCCATCGGTGACGCGCTACTTCAGCGTCCCAGGCAACCTGCCGGATCTCTACCAGCAGGCCCGGGCGGCTCTCGCGAAGACCGGATTCAGCGACGTCCAGGACAATGCCCCGAACTGCGATTGGCCCACCTACGGTGGGCCTGTCTGCTCTCTTCGCGCAACACAGGACGACGTGCAGATCCAGATCAACCTGTATCCGTCAGATCAGGACGTCGACGGGCTCGGGATTGCCACTCCGGGGCAGCCCACCGTGCGGATCATTGCTCAGCATCGGTGATAGGGAGGGGAGACTGTGCGAGCGTCGGTGCAAACAAGAGTCCTATGGCTCGTCGTCAGCGTGGCGCTGTCCACGGCGACCGCTCCGGCAGGTGTCGCGACCGCCTCGGTTTTCTCCTGCACGGACGTCCACGCGGTCTACGCAACTGGGGCGAACAACGCGCCCGCCGGGCCGGACTTCGATCAGTTTGTGAACGACCTCCACGGCCCCAATGGCCGGATAGCTGCCCCTGTGACATTCTCCCAACGTCCGCTCGGAGGTGACGGTGGCTACGCCGGTTTTCAATACCAGCCGACTGACTCCGCGGCGCTCTTCGTCCAAGGCCTGATCGGGTTCGGGCCGTACGAGGACAGCGTCAGGACGGGCGTGGATGAACTAGAAGCGTATCTGACGGACAGGGCTGCGGAATGCGGCAACGAAGTCTACGTCCTCGGCGGATGGTCCGAAGGCGCCGACGTGATCGGAACCGCGTTGTTCGAGCTCCCGGAGAACATTCGCGCTCGCATCGCGTTTGTCGCACTGTTCGGTGATCCCCGACTGGACGCCGGCAACCAGGCGAGCCTCCTCGATCCGCCGATCCCTTGGGCATGCCTCGACGGCCAGCCCATCTGGATGCGAGGCGACTCGGGGTGCGCAACAAGCATGGGCATCTTCGGGGCCCGACGGCCCTACCTCCCGAGTGACATCGAGGGGAGGGTCGGGTCCTGGTGCCGCAAGAATGACGCCGCGTGTACCGGATCGTACATCGACATCCTTCCCAGTGTCAGCATCGAGCCGTTCACACACCACCGATACTTCGATCCGAACGCGGAGTCAGCGATGGCCGCCCAGGAGGCAGCAACGCGGCTGCAGGCCTTCGTCCCGGCCCATCCGGAAGCATTCGATGTCTCGCTCAACCAGTTTGTCGACGGCCAGGCCGGTGCGGATCTCGCCTTCGTGATCGATACCACCGGCAGCATGTGGGGCGCCATCGACGATGTGAAGTCCGGAGCAACCGCGCTGGCGCAGCTGTGGACCAGCCTCTTCCACAATGGTCGCGTCGCCCTCATCGAGTTCAAGGACCAAGGCGACCCGTTCGTCGCGCGCGTGGATCTCGGGCTGACAAGCGATGCGGGGGCGTTCCAGACATCCGCCGATGCGTTGACCGCGGACGGGGGTGGCGACACACCCGAAGCGCAGCTGTCCGGCCTGATGACCGCGCTCGACGGGCTCGAGTGGCGTGACGGCGCCACGAAGGCCGCGATCGTGATCACCGACGCGGCGGGCAAGGATCCGGAGCCCGTCACCAACTTCACGCGGGGCAGCGTGATCCAGCATTCCCGAGAGATCGATCCCGTGGCAATCTACGGCGTGAACGTGACCGGGGACCAAACGGTTACGGATTGGATCGCGTCGATGGCCGCCGCGACCGCGGGTGAGGTGGTGACACCCGCGCCCGGCCAGTCCCTTACGGATGCGCTGGCCGACTTGTTGGAGACCGCGCATGCGAACCCGGTGGCCAGACTTGATGGGCCAATCTACGCGAACGTAAGCGACACAATCACGTTCAACGCCGGCGACTCGTTCAGCGCTTCGTCGACGATCGCGAGCTACAACTGGGACTTCGACGGCGATAGCGTCGTCGACCAGACCACCACGGCGCCGACGACCAGCCATACCTACTCGGCGGACTTCCATGGGATCGCATCGGTCGACGTGGTGGACGCGGACGGCCGGTCAGCGATGGCCACGGCTGATGTGACTATCGACTCGGCAGGACTCACGCCGCTGCTCCCGCTCGCGCCCATCACAGTCTCGGCCAGCGTGACCGGCACCGATCAGGTGACTGTGACCTGGACCCCCGCGTCGAGCGACCGCGCCGATGCCTACAAGGTGTTCATCGCCGATGGAAGCCCGGTGCGGTTTACGGACGCGGGCGATCCGGACTCGGTAGTCATCAACGCCGTGGACCTGAGCCAGTCGCAGACCTTCCGCGTCGCTGCGTCCAACGCATACGGCAATAGCGCCGGGACGGCCGCGCCGCCCGTCGGCGGAACCAGCGCCTGGTCACCGAGTGCGATCGTGAACGCCGACGACGGCCTTGTCCAGATCGTCCCCGTCGCGGCAATTGCACCCGACGGAATGGTCCACGCCGCTTGGGTCAACGGCTGGACGAGCCCGACTGTTGATCTCCGGTACGCAAACCGCAATCCGGCGTCGGGGGCGTGGTCGACACCAGAGCTGATCGGGGGAGTCTCCACCCCAGGTCAGTTCAGCCCTGCGCTGGCGACGGACTCCGCAGGCGACCTGTTCGCGATATGGACGGACACTCGCGTCAGCGGGGACCGGAATGTGTACTTCTCGAAGCGTTCGGTGGCGAACGGTTTGTGGTCATCGAGCGTGCGGGTCAACGACGACCCAACGAACAAGCATCCTGCCCAAGCGGATCCGGCGATCGCGGTCGGTCCGACGGGAGAGGCAATCGCGATCTGGGAGGACTCACGGGGCAACAAGGACCACATCTACGCCGCGCGCCTTCCGGCTGGGAGCTCAACGTGGTCTGCCAACATGAAGGTCTCGTCGGTGTCCTCGACCAAGGGCGGAGAGGACGTCGCCATTGGCGCCGACGGGACCGCGTATGCGGTGTGGTTCGAGCCCAAGTCGGGCGACGCCAACATCTGGCTCTCCACCTTGGCACCCGGGGCAACCTCCTGGGCGGCGCCCGTCAAGGTCAGCGACGACCCTGGCACCAGCTACCAGGGAGCTCCTCAGGTCGCCGTGGACGGAACCGGTCGCGTCATGGTGATCTGGCAGGACTGGCGAGCCAACCCGTTCCAACTTCGCGCTCGTCTTCGGGACGCCGGGGGATCTTGGCAACCGTCCGTCGTAGTCGCGGCGGACGGCGCGAACACCCCATCGCTCGCGATGCGCTCGGACGGCGTCGGGTTCGTCGCGTGGTATGACGGGATCAACTCGACCACGCCGAGGTTGAATGGCTCATCGTTCAACCCGTCCGCGGGCGCGTGGTCGGGGATCGAGGAAATTAGCGATCCCATCCCTGCCGATGGCAACGTGGAACCGGCGGTTGTGCTTGGTAGTGATTCGATCTTTGTCGTGTATCAGAACGCCCATGCCCTGCAGGGCGGTGGCAACGAGGTCGACATCGTTGCGAAGACGCGGGCAGGGCCCTAGCGCTGCTCCGCGATCATCCCGGCCATGCCGCCCGCCTGGCCGCCGCCGCTGCGTCGGGCGTTGCGCGACAGCGCGAGCTGGCCGATGGCGAGGAGCGCCAGGGTCACCACCAGCATCATCGTCGCGACCGCGTTGGTCTCCGGCGAGACGCCGCGCTTGACCTGGCCGAAGATGAAGATGGGCAGGGTGGACGAGCCCGGCCCCGATACGAACGACGTGATCACGTAGTCGTCGAAGCTGAACGTGAACGACAGCAGGAACCCGGCCACGATCGCCGGCAGCAGCTGCGGGAACGTGATCTGGCGGAACGTTCGCCACGGCGACGCGTACAGGTCCTGCGACGCCTCGACCAGCGTGCGGTCCATGCCCGACAGCCGGGCGCGGACCAGCAGCAGCACGATGCTGATGTTGAACAGCATGTGGGCCGCGACGATCGTCGGGATCCCCAGCTGGAGCCGGAGCCCGGTGGCATCGTTGATGATGCCGAAGGTCGAGGCGAACAGGACCAGCGTCGACAGGGCGATCACGATCTCGGGCACGATGATCGAGATGTAGGTCAGCGCGTCGAAGCCGATCCGGACTCCCCTGGGCACGCGCTGGAGGCCGAGCGCGGCCATCGTGCCGAACGTCGTCGCCAGGATCGCGTTGGGCAGGGCAACCGAGAAGCTGTTGCGCAGCGCGCTGGTCACGACGTCATCGCCCAGCGCCTTGCCGTACCACTCCAGCGAGAACCCGGTCCAGATCGTGGCCAGCCGGTTTGCGTTGAAGCTGAACAGGACCACGATCACGATCGGCAGGTACAGGAAGGCGTACACCAGCGAGGTGTGCGTGCGCAGCCAGATCTCGACCAGCAGCCCGATGCGGTCGATCCGGGGTCGCGGACGACGACGCCGGGTGACGGTGGCCACGGCCGGGACGGCAGTGGCGGTCATCGGGCGGCCGTCATATCACGCTCACGTCGCGGCCATGCCGGCCGCGGTTGACGAACCATACGTAGACGGTAATGACCAGCAGCATCACGATGATCAGGAGCACCGCCATCGCCGACCCGAACGGCCAGTTGCGGGTCTGGATGAACGCGTCCACCAGCGCATTGCCCATGAGGAACGTGCGGCCGTAGCCCAGGATGGCGGGGATGACGTACTCGCCCGTCATCGGGATGAACACCAGGATGCTGCCCGTGATCAGGCCGGGCAGCGCGATCGGCAGGGTGACCTGCCGGAACGTCGCCCATCGGGCGGCCCCGAGGTCCTTCGATGCCTCGACCAGCGTCCGGTCCATCCGCTCCAGCGTCACGTACAGCGGAAACACCATCAGCGGCAGGTAGCCGTAGACCAGGCCCAGGAGCACGGCCGGCGGGTTGCCCAGGATCCGGAAGTCCGGGTCGCCGATGATCGCGCCGATGAACCCGCCAAGGTTCTCCCTGCCCAGGATGATCAGCCACGAGTAGGTGCGGATCAGGAAGCTCGTCCAGAACGGGATGACCAGCAACAGGATGAGCAGCCCCTTCCGCCGTCGCGCACGGGTCGCGATGAAATAGGCGAGCGGGAGTCCCACCAGCAGGCAGCCGATGGTGCCGGCCACCGCCATCCACAGCGAGGTGAAGAACGGCTCCAAGCGCTGGGGCTGGCTCAGCAGCCGCGTGTAGTTGTCGAACGTGAACGCGGCATCGTAGCCGCCGTTCTTCGCGCGGTTGCCGAAGCTGAACACGGTCACGATGACGAGCGGCGCCACCAGCAGCACGAGGTACCACAGGCCGGCCGGAAACACGAGGGCGGTGGTCAGGAGGGCGGACAGGCTCCGCCGCCCTCCTGGTTCCGTCGCCGTGGTCGGTTCCGCCATCTCAGGCGCCGCTCATCGGTGATGCGATCCGCGGTCCGGGGTCAGCCGCCGATCTTGGACTTGAACTCCTGCCAGATGTCGATCCGATGCTGGTCGCTCGACAGGTCGATGGCGCCCTCGAGCTTGGACATCACGTCGTCCGGCGGGAAGATCGCAGGATCGGCCAGGACGGCCGGATCGATGTACTTCTTGGCCTCGTCGTTGGGCGACCCGTAGCCGTTGTAGTTCGTCTCCTCCGCCTGGACCTCCGGGTCCTGGATGAAGTTGAGGAACGCGTAGGCGGCGTTCGGGTTGGGCGCGTCGGCGACCAGCACCCAGGTGTCGAGCCAGAACAGGCTGCCCTCGCTGGGAACGACGTACTTGATGTCGGCGGTCGCGGGGTCGGCGCGCATCGCGACGATCGGTCCGGTCCAGCCCAGGCACAGTGCCGCTTCCTCGCTGGCGAGCTTGTCCTGGTAGGTGTCCGAGTCGAGCGCGAGGATGTGGGGGGCCAGGTCGAGCAGGATCGTGCGCGCCTGCTCGAGCTCGCCGGAGTCGGTCGAGTTGAGCGAGGCGCCGATCATCTTGAGCGGCATGATGAACACGTCGCCCATCGAGTCGACGAACACGGTCTTGCCCGAGTACTTGCCGACGGTCAGGTCGTACAGGTTCTGCCACGACTCGACCGGCTCGGAGACGAGCTTGCTGCGGTACAGGATGCCCGTGGTCCCGAAGTCCTTGGGCAGCTGGTACTCGTCCTTGGGATCCCAGTTGAGCCCCTTGAACGCCTTGTCGATGTACTTCTGGTTGGGGACGCGGGACCAGTCGATCTTCTGGATGTAGCCGCCGTCGACCAGGGCCGGCGTGTACTCCGCGGTGGGCGCCGCGATGTCGTAGCCGGACGCGCCGGCCTGGAACTTCGCGAGCAGCTCCTCGTTGTTGGCGAACGTGTCGTACTGGAACTTCTCGACCCCGAACTGGGCCTTGAACTTGTCGATGTTGGTGGGACTCACGTAGTCCGACCAGTTGTACATGTACAGCTGCTTCTCGATCTCGTACGAGGGAGCCGCTGACGCGCCGGCGTCCGAGCTGGCTGCCGGCGCGCTGCTCTCCGCGGCCGCCGGGCTGTTGGTGCTGGTGCCACCGCTGCTGCAGGCGGCGAGCGCCGCGCTGCCACCGAGCAGGCCGGCCGCCGCCAGGAAGCTCCGACGTGGAACGCGGTTCTGCGACGCCCGCCGCAGGATCTCGTCGAGCTGATCCGCCATGTCTCCTCCTCCAAATACCGGACGCTGCGTGACCCGACCGTCAGGCCACGAGAATGAGGTTCGCCGAGTCCTCCCAGCGGACGACGACCGGGTCGCCCGGACCAACGCCGTTGGCCGAGGTGGCCCCGGTCGCGTTCTGCCGCCGGACGATCATCTCGCCTGCGACATCGGTGGTGACGCGGAATTCCGTCTGCTCTCCCAGGTAGGTGCCCTGTCGAATGCGACCTTCGACGCTCGTCCAGCCGTCGCCGGCGGGCTCCGCATGCGCCGCGGGATCCACCCGCAGGCGCTCCGGCCGAACGGCGACGATGACCGCGGTTCCGGTGGCTGGGCGCGCATCGGGGTCCGTGACGATCCCGGTCAGCCGCAGGCCCCGGTCCGACTCGACGACACCGCGACCGGTCGCGGCATCGTGCTCCACGAGCCGGCCTCCGATCGGGTTCGACACGCCGATGAAGTTGGCCACGAACCGGTTGACCGGTCGCTCGTAGAGGTCGGCCGGCTTGCCCAGCTGCTGGATGCGGCCGCTCTGCATGACGACGATCACGTCGCTCATGGTCAGCGCCTCCTCCTGGTCGTGGGTCACGTACACGAACGTGATCCCGACCTCGCGCTGGAGGGCCTTGAGCTCCAGCTGCATCTCCTTGCGCAGCTTGAGATCGAGGGCACCCAGCGGCTCGTCGAGCAGGAGCACGGTGGGGTGGTTGATCAGCGCGCGCGCCAGCGCGACGCGCTGCTGCTGCCCCCCGGAGAGCTCCCAGGTGCGCCGCCGCTCGTAGCCGCTGAGGCGCACGAGGTCCAGCGCCTCGCCGGCGCGCCGCTTCTCGTCCGCCTTGGTGACCCCGCGCTGGCGCAGGCCATAGCCGACGTTCTGGGCGACGTCCATGTGCGGGAACAGGGCGTAGTGCTGGAACACCGTGTTGACGTTGCGCTTGTAGGGCGGCACGCCGGCGACGGGCTGGCCGGCCAGCAGTATCTCGCCCGACGTCGGCTGCTCGAAGCCCGCGATCATCCGCAGCGTCGTCGTCTTGCCGCACCCGGACGGGCCGAGGAACGAATAGAACGAGCCGTTGGCGACCGACAGGCGCATCGCGTCAACCGCGATGACGTCCCCGAACCGCTTGGTCACGTCGACGATCTCGACATCCGGGGTGCCGCCGCTCGCGGCGCCCGGGCCCAGGTCAGACCCGGCCGCACCGCCCATGTCCGGAGCGGCGCCGCGGCGCAGGCTGTCGTGGCCAGGGCTCGCTGCTCCGGGAGTCGCCGACATGGTCAAACGCGCGTCCTCGGCTGCTGCGATCTTCGCTCGGCCCCCTGGGATCGGTCTGCGGATGGTACGAAGGCGAGCCACGGCGCGTCAACGTGGGTCGCGCATGGTGCGTGCGAAGTTCGCACATCGCGAGCCCGCTGCCCACGAGATTCGCGGGGTCGATCGCGCGTCGGCCCGTGGCCGATCGCACGTTGGACGCGTGGTCGCCGACCCTAGAATGGGTCCGATGTACGTCGTGATCATGGCCGGCGGCGGTGGCACGCGGTTGTGGCCGCTGTCGCGGCCCGGACCGCCCGAAGCCGTTCCTCCCGCTCCTGGGCGAGGAATCGCTGCTGCAGGCGACCGTCCGGCGCCTGGCCGGGCTGCCCGGGCTCGGTGACGACATCACGGTCGTGACGGACCAGCGGTACGAGCCGCTGGTGCGCGCCCAGCTGCCCGGGGTCGGGGTCCTCGCGGAGCCGGCGGGCCGGAACACGGCTGCGGCCGTTGCCCTGGCGACGGTCGCCCTGGACCGGCCGGCCGACGAGGTGATGGTGGTCCTGCCCGCGGACCACTTCGTGGATCCGGGACGCGAGGGGTTGTTCCGGGACATCCTCGCCAACGCCGCCGACCGGCTGGCGACCGGCGTGTTCGGCATCGACGATCCGCTGGTCACCCTCGGCGTCCGGGTCACGCATCCGTCGATCGAGTACGGCTACCTCGTTCCCAGGTTCGACCAGGGCGGCGTCATCGACGGCCTCCAGGCCTATCCGCTCCAGGCCTTCGAGGAGAAGCCAAAGCCGCCGCGGGCGGAGGAGCTGGCGCGCCAGACGGGTGTCGCGTGGAACGCCGGCATGTTCCTGTGGCGGCGGCGTGCAATTCGCGCCAGCCTGGAGCGCTACTCCGGGCTGGTCGGGCTGCTGGAGCCCACGATCAACTCGCGCGCCCTGCTCACGCATGCCTACGAGCAGCTCAAGCCGGTGTCGATCGACTACGCCGTGATGGAGAGCGCCGCGCGCGACGGCCGCGTGGTCATGGGCTCGATGGAGGTCGGCTGGTCGGACATCGGCAGCTGGACGTCGCTGCTCGAGGCGATCGGCGCCGGGGGCAGCGGCGCGGTCGTGCAGCCCGGCGAACGGGCCGACGTCGCCGCGGACGACCTCGTGGTTCGGCGCACGGACGGGGTCATCCGCGCCGTCCGCCCGTTGGAGGCCGGTAGCATGACGGCGGCGCAGCCGGTCGCCGTCCTCCACGGGCCCGATGAGCGCGCCGTGCAGGCGCTCCTCGACCGGTGTGCCGCAGCGGAGGCTGATGCGTGACCGACCAGGCGACGGCGCCCACACCCACCCGGATCGTGTTCGGGACCGATGGCTGGCGCGCCCGCGTGGCCGAGGACTTCACATTCGAGAACGTGCGCCGGTGCGCCGACGGCGTCGCGCGCTACGTCGTCGGCCGCGGGGCGCAGGCGAAGGGCGTCGTCATCGCCTACGACCGCCGGTTCGCGTCGGAGCACTTCGCCCAGGCCGCGGCAGAGGTCCTGATGGCCCAGGACATCCCGGTCGCCATCAGCCGGACCGCCGTCCCGACCCAGATGAGCTCGTACGAGGTGATGGAGCGCGGTGCGGCGGCCGGGATCGTGATCACGGCCTCCCACAACCCCTGGACGGACAACGGGTTCAAGGTCAAGGCGCCGACCGGTGCCGCCGCCGGCCCGGAGATCCTCTCGGTGCTCGAGGCCGCGATCGCGGACAACGGTGGCCGGGCCGTCGAGCGGCGCCCGTTCGCCGATGCCGAGGCCGCGGGCATGGTCGAGTGGTTCGACCCGTTCCCGGGCTATGAGCGCTACGTCCGCCGAACCGTCGACCTCGACGCGCTCAAGGCGGCGGACGTGTCGGTGCTCGTCGAGCCGCTGTACGGCTCGGGTTCGGGCTGGATCCCGCGGCTGCTCGATGGGGGCAGGATCCGGGTCACCGAGATCCACAGCGAGCGCAACCCGTACTTCGGTGGCGTCAACCCCGAGCCGATCCGCCCGCACGTCGACGAGGCGCTGGCGCGGATCGCGGGCGGCGGGTTCGACCTCGGGCTGCTGCTGGACGGCGACGCCGACCGCGCGGGCGCCGTCGACGAGCGGGGCACGTTCCTGCACCAGCTCGAGGTGACCGGGCTGCTCATGTACTACCTGGCCGAGCATCGCGGGCTGCGCGAGCCGGTCGTGGTCAGCGTCAACAACACATCGACCGCGGCCACGCTCGGCCGGCACTACGGGATCGAGACATACGAGGTCCCGGTGGGCTTCAAGTTCATCGGACCCAAGATGATCGAGACCGGCGCGATGCTGGGCGCGGAGGAATCCGGGGGCTACGGCTTCGGGATGCACCTGCCCGAGCGCGACGGGATCTACGCGGACCTGATGCTGCTCGACCTGTTCCTCAAGGAGCGGGCACGTGGACGCTGGCCGGTGTCGCAGATCATGCAGCAGTTCCACGCCCTGGCCGGTCCGTCGTTCTATCGCCGGATCGACGTCCACTTCCAGCGATCGGAGTACGAGGACGTCAAGCGCCGCGTCCTGGTCGGGCTCCGCGAGCAGCCGCCGGCGTCGCTCGACGGCGAGCCCATCGACCACACCCAGGTGCTGTCGACCAACGACGGGTTCAAGTTCTTCCTGGCCGACGGGTCGTGGCTCCTGGTCCGCGCGAGCGGCACCGAGCCGCTGGTCCGGGTGTACACCGAGGCCACCCGACCGGACCTGCGCGACGAGCTGGTCGTCACCGGCGAGCGGCTCGTCCGGGGGGGCTGACCGGGCGGCCCGGGGGGTGTAGGCTTGGCATCAGCGACCGCCATCACCGGTCCTGCGGGTCCGACCGGACGGCGGCCCTCATGGACGCCCGTCGCGGGGCGACTGGAGGTAGATCGGCGATGCACTCCTCTCTCATCGGCAAGGTCGAGAAGGCGAATCGCTACGCTCGCGAGCTTGATCGGATCACGATCGAGCGCGTCGCCCTGACGTTCCGCGGTGACAACGACACCCATCACGTCAGCCTCGATGCCGGCCAGTGGCACTGCACGTGTCACTACTTCGAGAGCTGGGGCTCGTGCGTCCATCTCCTCGCGCTGCAGAAGATCTTCGGTGTGATGCTGCCCGAGGACGCGCAGGTCTCGATCTTCAACGCGGCCCCCGCACCCGCCTGACCGCGCCCGCACGCACCGCGCCCCGCACGCCGGGGCCGCTGGCACCCGGCTGAGGCGGCGGACGAGCGGCCGCGGCACCGGACCGGCACGCGCTCATGGCGCGACCTCGAGTCGCCAGAACCACGTGGCGTCGTATCCGGCCGCGAACGTGGCAGTGAGCTCGAGGCTCCAGTCCCCGGGCCGTCCGGGCGCGGCGATCACGATCGCGCCACCGGCGCCTTCGGCGCCGGGCACGGCATCGCCCGCCGCGCCGTCGACGACCGGTGCCCATCGGGCGAGCCACGTCGCCTGGCCGAGTCCGGGGTCGAATGACACCGCGACCGGCCCGCTGGATACATCGACGATCGGGTCACCGACGATCCACGGCGCGTCCGACACCAGCCCGTTCCAGCTGAACGTGCCCAGATCGCCGGCGACCGGTGCGTCCCAGGTTCCGGTGAGCATCGCCCGCGGGGGATCCGCGGGCATCGGCGGGAGGCTCGGGCGCACGCTCGGGGAGAGGCTTGGCGCTGCCGGCGAGGGACTGTCCGGCGCCGGCGGCTCGGTCGGGGTCGCGCTCGGCGCGCCCCCGCCGCATGCCGCAAGCGTCGCGACGACGAGCAGCGCCCAAACCAGGCGACGCGGGCAGCCGCGAGCGCCGGGGGCGACCGCGTTCGGCATCACGACCCCCCGCCGATGATGGACAGGGGACACGGCTTGTAGGCACACCCGGTAAAGGCGCTGACGCTCAGCGTCGACGCCGTCGAGCCCCGGAGGCCTTCGCCGGCGGGCTTCGAGAACACGGCCCGGAAGCTCTCGGACGCCCACACGACGACCGACGCCGAGTACCTCCCCGACGACCCGGAGGCCATCGTCGCGATCGTCGACCAGCCGCTGCCCGTGCTGCCCTGGAGGACCACGACGCGGGCGTTGACCGGGTTGTTCAGCAGGCGTCCGGTTCCGGCGCTCGTCAGGGTTGCGGTGAAGGTGACGGTCGAGCCGGCCACCACCGCGGTCGCGGACGACGTGAGGGCGAGCTTTGTGGGCACGTCGAGACACGTGCTGTACAGGGTCGTCCAGGTCTGGACGTCGTACTGCTGCTGGAGGGTTGCCACGTCGCAGCGCGCGTACCTGTGGGCGTTCCATCCGGCCTTCGGCTTCGCCGGCTGGATGCGCTGCATGATGGCGTCGAGGGCGTCGCTGTTGTCCGGGAGGTTCACGTGGTGGTCGAGGATCATCACGTGCCCCAGCTCGTGGAGGGCCACGTTCTCGGCCTCGAAGCAGCCGTTCGGCGATCCGGTCATCTCGCACCAGCGCAGCGTGCCCCAGTCGTAGCGGTGGCCGTTCTCGCGATACCACACGCCGAACCAGCCGGGTGGATCGCGGCGCATGCAGGCCAGGGCGTTGACGCCGCACGGGACCGAGGTGCCGTAGTAGACGAGATTGCCCGAGCTGCTCGAATAGGCGAACGTCGGCGCCTTCGACAGCCGCGTGCCGTTGGCGTCCGCCGCGCCCCTCGCGATCGCCGAGCGGATCGCCGACGGCGGGGTGCCGGACGACGACCAGCGGTAGGTCAGGCCGAGGTTCTGGGCGTACAGGCCGCCGCCGAGGATCGGGTCGGGGGTGGCCCCGACGGCGGGCAGCACGTTCGCGAGCGACAGGATCAGGCCGAGCACGAGGGTGACGACGTGGACCGCCGTCCTGCGGCGCAGCTTGCCGGTCATCGGGTCGCCTCCTCGATGGCGTCGAGGGCGGAGGTCAGCGGGTTGATGGCCCGAGCGTCACGCGGATCGGACACGAGGCCATCCGGCGCCACCAGCAGGTCATCCACGGGAACCGTCGAGCCGCTGGTCGCGGCCGACCCGTCCCGAACGGGCAGCAGCCCGGCGCCGCCGGCGACGGTCGAGCGGCCCCCGGTGTCGAGGTCGACCAGCTCCAGCCGGCCGTCGGTCGCCGAGTACGCGACGACACCCAGGCCCGTCCCGCCGACGATCGCCGGGCCCGCCTCGCGCACGATGACGCTTCGCTCGTGCGCCTCGACATCGACGGCGATCACGGGGCACGGGAACCCGTGGCACACGCCGGCGGCGATGACCGTCGAACCGCGCATCCCGAGCATCGGGCCGGTCGCCTCGACCGACGTCACGTGCCTGGTCACCGGATCGAGGATCCGGCTCCGGCAGGCGAGCTCGCCGCATGACGACACGGCCAGCCGGCCGCCGTCGACGAGGCGCAGCTCCGTGCTGAACGTCGGACCGTAGCGATCATCCGGCGCCAGCCCGGGCAGCACCTGGATCGCCGTCGAGCTGCCCGGCTCACGGCGCCAGACCCCGAGGTCCGCGCGTGTCACCCGGTCGACCCGGTGCTCCCAGATCGTCCCGTCGCCGGACGCAAGGACGGCACCCCGGATCACGTCCGCCTCGCGCGCGACGACCGTTGCGCACCCCCGGCCGACGTCGATGACGCGCAGCTCTGAGGCCGCCCCATCGTCATCGCCCACCACGACCCGGCCGTCCACCGGGCCGGATGCGAATGACTCCGGCGACAGGTCGAGGTGCTGCTCCCGGCGACCGATCCGGCCGAGCGTGAGCCGCCGGCCCTCGAGCGTCCCAGTGTCGTCGAGCATCGAGTCCAGCCGGTACCAGGCCGCCACCGCTGGTTCGCCGGCCGCGGGCGCCACCGTCGGACACGGCGGTGGCTGCCAGGGTGGTGCCGCCGCGCTCAGCATCGGCGGGCGGCCGAGCCCGGTCGCGGCGAGCGCCCCGAGCACGGCCAGTGGTGTCAGGCCCCGGACCCATCGGGCAGCCTCCATGAGAACCTCCTCCGGCGGGGACATCGGTGGCGGGAGGAGGGCGAGGTCGCAAGTGTCGCGGGCGCCACATATCGCCCACTTATCGGGCGGCGGAGTGGTACGCTCGATGGGTCATCGGGACCGCGTGGTCCCCCAAGATCCGACGCGGTACGGTCGCGAAGCCGGTGCGATTCCGGCACAGTCCCGCTACGGTGACCGCCCCCCGGGGGCGGAAGTCCGGTCGCCGACCTGCCGTCGCCGCTCGAGCCTTCGAGAGAAAGGTCAGGCGTATCGTGCGATCCACCGCCTGACCCTTGCTTCGACCCGAAGCGAGGGTCTTCTGCTTCTCCGGCCTTCCCGCACACTGGAGTCCCCGTGGACGCACGTCCGTATCGATCGAGCCCAGCCCGCGCCGCGCGGGTGATCCCTGTCCTGCTGCTGATCCTCGTGACGGCCCTGGCCGCGTGCGCCGGGCCCGCCGCGACGGCCTCGCCCGCCCCCGGCACGCCCGCGCAATCCGCCGCGCCGACGCCACCCCCGACCAGCGCCCCCGCCTTTCCCGCGGCCATCACCGACGACGAGGGCACGACGGTCACGATCCCGGCCGAGCCCCGGCGCATCGTCGCGCTGACCCCGGCCGCCACAGAGACGCTGTTCGCGCTCGGCGTGGGTGACCGGATCGTGGGCAAGGCCGAGGACGTCCTGCTGTATCCGCCCGAGGCGGCCGCCGTCCCGGACGTCGAGAAGTTCGACGGCAGCGCCGTCACCGTCGACATCGAGAAGATCGTCGCCGCGAAGGCGGACCTCGTGATCGCGGGCGGCAACTTCGGGACGCCACCGGACGCCGTCCAGCGGCTGCGCGAGCTGGGCCTGCCCGTCGTGGTCGTGTATGCGCCATCGGTTGCGACGGTCCTCGACGACATCGAGCTGCTGGGGAGGGCCGTTGGGCGGTCGGACGAGGCTGCCGCGATCACGCAGCGGATGAGCGACGCGTTCTCTTCGGTCGAGACCGCCGTCGCCGGGGAGACGCGACCTCGGGTGTACTACGAGATCGACGCCACCGGCGCGTACTACGGCCCGGCCGACGATTCGTTCCTGGCCGAGATGATCTCGATGGCCGGTGGCGACCCGATCACGACCGGGTCCCCGGACAAGTTCGACATCTCCGGCGAGCGCCTGCTCCAGACGGACCCCGAGGTCATCCTGCTGGCCGATGCCGCATACGGCGTGACCGCCGCGGACGTGGCGGGGCGACCCGGCTGGTCGACGATGACGGCGGTCAAGGCCGGCGACATCCGGCCCATCGATGACTCCACGATCACGCGGCCGGGACCACGCCTGTTCCTGGGCCTCGCGCTGCTCGCCTCGACGATCCATCCGGACGCGGCGATCCCGTCCATGGCCCCGGTGCCCCCGGTCCCGTGACGTTCGGCGCGACCGCCTTCGGCGACACCGGCTCCCGGCTGGATGCGGCCGCGCGCGCTCGCGACCGGCGCCTGTGGCTCGTCGTCGGCGGGCTCGTCGTCGGCGTCACCGGGGCGCTGCTGGGGATCGCGCTGGGGAGCGTGCCGATCCCGTTCGGCGACACCGTCGCCATCGTGGTCGACCGGCTGCTCGGCACCCACCTGTCGAGCGCCGATCCCGCCACGGTGGCCATCGTCTGGGACCTGCGCGTCCCCCGGGTCCTGACGGCGATGATCGTCGGGACCGGCCTCGCGGTCGCCGGTGCGACGTTCCAGGGACTGCTCCGCAACCCGCTCGCGGACCCGTACGTGCTGGGTACCGCGTCCGGGGCGGCGCTGGGGGCGGCGATCGCGGTGCTGATCCCGATCCGGACGCTGGTCCTGGGCTTTGGCCTGATCCACGTCCTCGCGTTCGGCGGCGCGCTCATCGCGGTCACGACCGTGTACCGGCTGTCGCGGGTGAGCGGTCTCGCGCCGCTGACCAGCCTGCTCCTGACGGGGTACGCGGTCGCCTCGCTGCTGTCGGCGGGGCTGGCGATGACGATGTACCTGTCGGGCGCGGCGCTGCGCCAGATCTTCACCTACCTGCTGGGCAGCTTCGACCTTTCGTCGTGGGAGCGCCTCGCGGGCGCGCTCCCGATCGTGGTCCTCGGGTCGGTCGTGATCATGACCCGGGCGCGCTCGCTCAACGCCCTGCTGCTGGGCGAGGAGTCGGCCAGCCACCTCGGGATCAACGTCGGGCGCGAGCGGGCGCTGCTGCTCGCGCTCGCGTCGCTGGTGACGGCCGCCGCCGTCACGATCAGCGGCCTGATCGGGTTCGTCGGGCTCGTGGTCCCCCACGTCGTCCGGCTGCTGGTCGGACCCAATGCGCGTGCCGTCCTGCCGATCTCGGCGATCTGGGGCGCCAACCTGCTCGTGTTCGCGGACCTCGCGGCGCGGCTCGCGGGTGACATCCCGGTGGGCGTGGTGACCGCGCTCATCGGGGCGCCGTTCTTCCTGGCCCTGCTGCGGCGCGCGCGCACCGGGTACGAGCTGTGACCGGCCCGGCGCTGCTCGTGGACGGCGCGACGGTCGAGATCCGCGGCCGCGCGATCCTGCGGGACGTGTCGTTGCGCGTGGAGCACGGCGAGCGGGTGGCGCTGATCGGCCCGAACGGCGCTGGCAAGTCCACCCTGCTCCGCGTCCTGGCCGGGATCCTGCGGCCGACCGCCGGCCGCATGCTGCTCGACGACCAGCCGATCGCCGGCGTCGACCGCGCCGAGGTCGCACGTCGGCTCGCCGTCGTGCCCCAGCAGACCGCGCTGCCGTTCTCGATGCGCGTCGAGGAGGTCGTCGCGCTCGGCCGGCTGCCCCACGAGTCCGCCCTGCGGGGTGCGAGCCCCGCCGACCGGGCGGCGGTGGCGGCGGCGATCGACCGGGTCGGCCTTGGACACCTGATCGGGCGCGATGCGCGCGAGCTGTCGCTGGGCGAGCGGCAGCTGGTGCTGCTCGCGCTGGCCGTCGCCCAGGCCGCGCCGGTGCTGCTGCTCGACGAGCCCACGGTCCACCTCGACCTCCGTCACCAGGTCGAGGCGATGGAGCTGCTGCGGGACCTCAACGAGCGCGACGGAACGGCCCTGGTCGCGGTCCTCCATGACCTCGGGCTGGCCGCCCACTTCTTTCCGCGGCTGATCGTGATCGACCGCGGGCGGGTCGTCGCGGACGGGGCGCCGGCCGACGTGCTGAGCGACGACCTGATCCGGGACGTGTTCGGCGTCTCACCCGCGCTGGTGCGTCTGGCCGCCGCCGAGGTGGGCGACTGACCCCCGGCGTGCGCTCCGGCGCCCGGACCGGTACGCTTGACGCGTGCTGAGACGCCGGGTCGCATTGCCGCTGGCCATCGCCGTGCTGGTTGCCGCATGCGGGTCCTCCGGCCCGTCGAGCGCCGTGACGACCACGAGCACGCCGGCCGCCTCGGCGGCGATCCCATCCGAGTCGGTGGGAGTCGTCACGGGCGGAGGCGACGAATCCGCGGCGCCCGAGAGCCAGGCTCCCGAAAGCGAGCAGCCAAGCGCCACGGAGCCGCCGGTCGAATCCGCGGAGCCGTCCGCCGAGCCCAGTGCCTCCGCAGCGCCCGGCGCGGCCGACGACTGCACGGGCACCGATGCCAACCGCCAGTTCTTTGCGAGCGTCGCCCAGGCCGTCGACTGGACGGTCCTGTGCGCGGCGCTTCCCAAGGGATGGTTCGTCTCGACGGGCTCGTACCGGCTGGCGAACGGCGGCAAGCTCATCGTGTCGTACAAGGGCCCGTCCGGCGCCACGCTCGATCTCTCCGAAGGAACGTACTGCTCGTTCCCGGGCGCCTGCGTTCCGGGTGGGACGGAGATCGGTGACGCCGCGATGGGACCGCTGACGGGCACCATGATCGCGATCGATGGCGGCGGGTACGCGGTCGTCGTGGATCCCGGCGCGGAACAAGGGTGGCTGCTCGAGGCGCACG
The DNA here is from genome assembly GCA_963749705.1 of uncultured Chloroflexia bacterium. GTDB lineage: Bacteria > Chloroflexota > Limnocylindria > Limnocylindrales > CSP1-4 > CAIXZV01. Next base: position 130,516 of record CAVVNQ010000018.1, read on the forward strand.
GGATCGACGAGGCCACGACCCGTGACTTCGCTGCCGCGCTGGTCGAGGTCGCCGGGTAGCGCGTCTCGCCGGCATCGGGAGCCGCGTTTGCGCGTCGGACGGTCGCTACCCGCGGGAGAGTGGTTCGCCCCAGACGATGTTCGCGATGATGGACTGCCGGACGACTCCGTCCGGGCAGTGCTCGCGGATCGCGGCCGACGCGTCGCGGTCGAACGCCTCCGCGTCGATGTGCGCGCGGGTCAGCGTGCTCCTGGCGTGGTGCGCGCTGACGAAGTCCTCGAGGGGCTGCTCGAACACGACCGGCGCCGTGTCCCGCTCGCCGAGCCGCCGGAAGCCGCGTCCTGCCCCAGGCCGCGATCATGTCGTACGGCACGTACCACGGGTTCGTCGAATAGCGCGTGACCACCTCGGCAAGCGGGGAGTCCCATGGCCGCGGCTCGCAGCGGAGCTGCACACGGCGAGCACGGCGCCGGGCGCCAGCGCCGCGGCGAGCCGCGGCATCAGGACCTCATGGTCCATCCAGTGCAGGCTCTCGCCGCCGACCGCCATCGCGTACGGCGGGTCCAGGGCCGCCTCCTCCGCTCGCGCGACCTGCCATCGGATGTTCGACGCGATGCCGCCCGGCAGCGACTTCGCGATCTCGATCATCGGCGCCGCGAGATCGATGGCGTCGATGCGGTCCACTCGTTGTCCGAGCGGTCGCGCGATGTTGCCGGTGCCGCACCCGAGGTCGAGCACCGTTCGCGGCCCGGCCGGCATCAGTGACAGGAGGATGTCGAACACCTGTTCCGGATACGTCGGCCGAAGCCGGTAGCTCTCCGCGGCATCCCGGTCTTGCCATCGGCGCGCGTGCTCGGCATGCAGCGCCGGCGCGTCGATCGGCGGCCGGTCGTCCCTCGGGTCTGGTCGCTCATCGGGTCGTGGTCCGGTGCGTCGCCAGCATCGGGCACGACGGCAGGTCGGCTGGGCGATGATGTCGGCATGCGGATCGACGACTTCGCGCTCGAGCGGTACTTCGCGCGGTACGAGTTCAGCGTCAGGCACCTGCTGTGCGCCTCGGACGTCGAGGGTTGGCCGATGGCCGATGTCCTGGCCCTGGCCGATCCGGAGGCAGCCGCCCTGTGGCGAGACCTCCGGCTCGGCTACACCGAGGCGCCGGGTCATCCGCTGCTGCGTGCGGAGATCGCGTCGCTGTATGACTCCATCGCGCCCGACGAGGTGCTCGTGTTCAGCGGTGCGGAGGAGGCGATCTTCATCCTCGCCAACGTGCTGCTGGGGCCGGGCGACCACGCGATCGTGGTGTGGCCCGCGTACCAGAGCCTGCACGAGGTCGCCCGCGCCACGGGCGCCGAGGTGACGCTCCACGAGCTCCGGGCGTCGGATGGCTGGGCGATCGACGTTGACGCGCTGCGGCGCCAGGTCACGTCGCGCACCCGCCTGATCGTGCTCAACGCGCCGCACAATCCGACCGGTTCCATTCCCGACGTGGACACCTTCCGCGCCGTGGCCGCGATCGCTGCGGATGCCGGCGCCACGCTGCTGTCCGACGAGGTGTACCGGTTCCTGGAGCTCGACCCCGCGGACCGCCTGCCCGCGGGCGCGGATGTCGGGCCTCACGCGGTGTCGCTGGGGGTCATGTCCAAGGCGTTTGCGATGGCCGGGCTGCGGATCGGCTGGCTGGCGTCGCATGACGCCCGGCTGCTCGACGCGGCGTCCCGGTTCAAGGACTACACGACGATCTGCGCGTCGGCCCCGGCGGAGATCCTGTCGCTGATCGCATTGCGGTCCCGCGACGTGGTGCTGGGCCGGTCGCGGACGATCGTCGAGACGAACATGGCGCTGCTGGACGACCTCTTCGCGCGTCGCGCCGGGGAGCTGTCGTGGGTCCGGCCGCGCGGGGGCTCGATCGGCTTTCCCGAGCTGCACGGCGGGCGTCCCGTCGACGCCGTTGCCGAGGACCTGGTGCAGGAGGAGGGGGTGCTGATCGCGCCGGGGTCGATCTTCGGGCATTCCGGCAATCAATTCCGGATCGGGTTCGGGCGAACCGACATGCCCGTGGCCCTCGAGCGGCTCGACGCGTACCTCGACCGGACGGGGGCCTAGGAGCGCGGCGACCACTGGCCCGCCGTTGCACGCCGTCCGGCCCTCCGGCTCCGGGCCGCCGACCGGCATCCTCTCGATGCGGCCCGATCAGGAGTGTGTCGATGCGTCTGCGCGCCCGCGGTCCCGCCATCCCCGTCCTGGCCATGCTGCCGCTGCTGGCCACGCTCGCCGGGTGCGGCTCGGGCCTTCCACCCCAGGCAACGGCGCCTGCGCCTGTGGTCGGGACCGGCTCGATCGCGACCGAGGACCGGACGACGGACGCGTTCCAGCGCGTGAGCGTCGGTGGCGGGCTGCACGTCGACATCGCGGTGGGTTCGCCGCTGCAGGTCACGGTCTCGGCGCAGGCCAACCTGCTGCCACTGATCGTGACCCGGGTGAGCGACGGCCAGCTGATCGTCAACATCGCGCCGCCGGGGATCAGCACCAGCCAGCCGATGACGCTGACCGTGATCGTTCCGGACCTTCGCTCGATCACGCTGTCGGGCGGCGCGACCGGATCGCTCGACGCCACGGCGACCGACCTCGCGATCGATGTCTCGGGCGGCGTCCAGCTCGACGCAACGGGTCGCGTGAGCACGCTCCGGCTCACCACGTCGAGCGGCGCGCAGGCGCGGCTGTCGGGGCTGGCGGTGGACTCCGCGACGGTCACCATGTCCGGCGGCAGTCGGGCGGAGCTCAACGTGACCGGCGACGTGTCGGGGACGGCCACCGAAGGCGCCAACCTCCGGCTCTCGCAGCCACCCGCGTCGACGACGGTGACCACCAGCGGCGGTGCGGTCATCCAGGGCGCCTGACCCGGGAGGGGGGGGAGGGGATGGGGGGACCGCGATCAGGAGACCCGCGGGACCTCGGGCAGGCGTGCAAGCTCATCGAAGAACCGGCCCGTGATCCTGGTCGCCGTCGCCAGGTCGTCGATCCGGATGTTCTCGTCCGGTGCGTGGGCCCGGCAGTCGCCGCGCCCGGCGCCCAGCGAGGTCGCCGGGACCCGATGCTCCGCGCAGACCTGCGCCATCGGCACCGTGCCCGCCATCGAGACCCCGATCACGGGCTCGAGCCCGGTGACGGCTCGCGATGCCCGGGTCGCGGCCTCGATCACCGGATGATCGGGAGGGGTCCACCAGGCCCGCTCGCTCTCGAGCGCCACGACCTCCACATCCGGGAACCCGTGCGAATCGAGGTGACGCCGGATCGCCGCGACCATCTCGGCCGGCACCTGGTCGGGCACGATCCGGATGTCCAGCCGGGCGTGGGCCTCGGCCGGGGTCACCGTCTTGGGGGTCGGCTCGGTGTGACCGGCCCACAGCCCCTGGAGGTTGAGCGTCGTGTCGAAGCTCATCGCCTCCATCGCGGCCGTCCCGTCCAGCCCGCCGACAAAGGCGTCGAGCTCCCACTCCTCGCGGATGTCGGTCAGGTCCTGGAGGTCCATCGCCGCGATCGCCGCGAGCTGCGCGCTCGTCGGCGGTCGTTTGCCGGCGTCCAGGCCCTCGATCGCCGGCCGGCCGGCCGAATCCCAGAAGGTCGCGAGCGCCTGGACCAGGCGGTGGCCGGCATTGGGCAGCAGCACCGACAGGCTGGAGTGGGCGTCGTGCGTGAGCGTGCGGACGGACACCTCGACCACGACCATGCCCTTGCCGCCGCCGACGATCCCCGGCCGGCCCTCGAGGTCGAGGCCACCACCCTCGATCAGCGCGGCGTCGGCGACGCGGAGGTCAGGTCGCAGGTCCAGCAGCGCGTCGAGGGCGCCGCTGCCGATCTCCTCCTGGCCCTCGACCAGGAACCGCACGCGGCACGGCAGCGGGCCGAACGCCTCGAGCCACGCCTCGACCGCCCAGATCCGGGGCAGCAGCTCACCCTTGTTGTCGGTGGCGCCGCGGGCCCACACGCGACCGTCGCGGATCGCCGGCTCGTACGGCGGGGTCGTCCACAGGTCGAGCGGCGCCGCGGGCTGGACGTCGTAGTGCTGGACGGCGGTCAGGGTGCGCGGCCCGTCGCCGATCTCGCCCACGACGAGCAGCGGTGCGCCGTCCACCTCCACCACCTCGACGGTCGCGCCCAGGCGCTCCAGCCGAGCCACCGTCCAGTCGGCGGCCGCGCGGAGATTCTCCGGATCGCCACCCTCGGACGGGATCCGCAGGAAGTCGACCAGCTCGTCCGTCCAGCGGTCCAGCCGCCGGGCCACGATCTCGTCGAAGCGCGCGAAGTCAAGGCCCCGGTCGGTCATCGGATCAGGCCCGCTTGCGCTCGAGGTCAAGGAACGGGAGCTCGACCACGGTGGCCTTCACCCGTCCCCGCCGGCCCTCCACCGTCCACTCGACCTCGAGGCGGCTGCCGATCCGCTCGTACCGCGGGGGCACCGACGCCAGCGCGATGGCCTGCTTGAGGATCGGGCTCCAGCCGTGGGAGGTGGCCTTGCCCACCTGGCGCCCGTCGGCGAACACCGGCACGTGCGTGCGGTCGACCGTCGGCGAGATCGCCGGTGGCAGGCCCTGCTCGTCGTACAGCCGCTCGATGTCGTACCAGTCGAGGATCAGGCCCACCAGCCGGCGCGCGGGACCTCCGGCCGCCTGCTCCGCCTGCAGCGCCCGCCGGCCGACGTAGTCCGCCTTGTCGAAGCTGACCAGCCGGCCGAGGCCGACCTCGAACGGGCTGTAGTTCTGCTCCGGGTTCATCGCATGGCGCGCCGAGGTGTAGTCCACCTCGAGCAGGATCAGGCCCGCCTCCAGCCGGGTCACGTCCAGGGCGAGCATGCCGGCGGGCCGAATGCCGTACGCGTGCCCGGCCTTGAACACGGCGTCCCACACGGCCTCGGCGTCGTCGGCCGGGATCCACAGCTCGTAGCCGAGGTCCCCGGTGTAGCCGGTTCGCGACACGTCGATGGCGATCGATCGGCGGCCGGCGCGGACCTTGGCGGGGCGGCGACGGAAGTAGCGCAGGTCGCCGAAGTCCTGGCGGGTGACCGCCTCCAGGACCGCGCGGCTGAATGGACCCTGGAGGGCGAGCGCGGCGACCGACTCGGTGACGTCCTCGATCTCGACGTCCAACCCGGCCGCGTTCTGGTGGAGCCAGCGGTACTGCGGATCGGCGGCCGTCCAGCGCAGCTCCTGGTCACCAACGCGGTGGACCGTGCCGTCGTCGACCAGCTTGCCGTGCTCGTCGCACCACGGCGTGTAGTAGACCTGCCCGACCTTGAGCTTCGTCGCGTCGCGGGTGATCACCCGGTCCGCCAGCCGGATCGCGTCGGGCCCGGTCAGCCGGTACTTGTACAGCGGGCTGACGTCGATGACCGCGGCCGCCTCGCGGATCGCGTTGTACTCGATGTCGTGGAAGTCGGCGTACACGGAGGAGGCGAAGTAGCCCGACCACTCCCGCCACTGCATCTTCCGGTTGAGGGGCGCAGTGCGGGGATGGAATGCGGTGCCGACGCTCACGAAGCTCCTCCTGGGGGTTCCCGGGAAGTATGCATGGTTGCTATGCAGGCTGGATGGGAAGGAGATCGCGCGATCACCGAGGCAGGCGGCTGCGGAGCCGCGAGGCAGATCCCGGTTGCGCGAAAGCCGTGATCGGGTCGCGCCGCCGCCGGGGGGTCACGCTCCACGCGTCGGGTCGGGCCCGATCACCTATCGCGGGAAGGGGAAGAAGCCGGGAACAGGGGCCGGAAGAAGTCCGAGATCGATGCGACGCCGATGACCAGGTAGGCGAAGACCCAGATCGCGATGGCTGCGCCGGCGACGACGATCAGCACTCGACGCCGGCGGGTCCACGGCAGGGGCTTCGGTGACTGCCCGGCAGCCCGGCGGAGATAACGCTGATGCGTGCCGATCAGTGCCGCCGGGATGGACCCCAGGACGAACGCCGTGGCCGTGAAGTCCGCCGTGGCGATCACCGTCTCTGCGAACGCGATGACGATCCAGGCGACGATCAACGGTGTCCATGGCCAGGTCGCCCGACCGGTGAACCGCAACCGGTATGCCGTGACGGCCACGAGCACCATCGGCAACCCAAAGGCGAGCAGGGCGTGGAGACTGTCCAGGCCGGCATTGGCGACGAACGGTGGAACGTTGCTGTTGTCGGTGAGGAACTCGGCCGACAGCAACCCGCCGATCAGCCAGCGCCCCAGCATCAGGAACAGCCCGAGCAGCGCCAGATCTGCCAGCAACAGCGCCTTCGGGCGGCTGTAGACGTCGGGACGCATCCGGAGGTGGCTCGGGGCCCAGGTGCTCGGCTGCGACTCGCTCATCGCACGTCCCTCCTTGGTCACGAATGATAGGCGGTCGGGTGCGGGCCGAGACTCGCGTTGGCCGCCCGCCGGGCCGCTCAGCCGCACTCGTTCCAGGTGACTCTCGTCAGCATCGCCTGGATCTGTGCCTGCAAGGCGACACTGGTTCGCTTCCTGGGTGCGGGCCGTTGCTCGCCGTCACGTTGGTGGTCATCCCCGCGATAATCGCCCACGTGGAGGAGGTCGAGGTCGTCGTCGCCCATCACGAGCGCGCGACCCTGCGCGTCGGTGACGTGTTCCTGAAGATCGACGCTGATCAGACGCGCACCGATGTCGAGGTCGAGGCGATGGCTCTGGCGCCGGTCCCGACTCCGGAGATCCTCTGGCGGAAGCCGCCCGTGCTCGCGCTCGCCGCTCTCCCGGGGACGGCACTCGGCCATCTCGGCGAGCCATCTCGCGCGTCGTCGGCCGCTTGGGCCGCGGCGGGTGCCGCCGCCCGGACGCTGCACGACGCGCCGCTGCCGCCATGGCCCGGTCGGAGCCTCGACGAGCTCGCATCGCGCCTCGCCGGCGAGTGCGAGTGGCTCGTCGCCAACGACGTCCTTCCCGCTGACGTGGTCACCCGCAACCGCCGGCTCGCCGAGACGGCGCTCCGGCCGTGGACACCGGTGTTCATCCACGGCGACCTGCAGGTCGACCATGTCTTCGTCGACGGTGACGAGGTCACCGGCGTCGTCGACTGGTCCGAGGCGTGCCAGGGCGACGCGCTGTTCGACCTCGCCACCCTCACGCTCGGGCACAGGGAGCACCTCGGCGACGTCGTCGCCGGCTACGGCGCCGACGTCGACCGCGACCTCATCCACGCATGGTGGTCGTTGCGATGCCTGACCAACATCCGCTGGCTGGCCGAGCACGGCTACGGCTCGCCCGACGAGTACCCCGAGGTCGCCGTGCTGCGATCCCGGCTGTGAGGCCGCGCAGATTCCTCGGGCGGCCGTGCGATGTGCTCAACATCCCCGAGCCTCGGCCGCCTCATAGAATGGCCATGACTCGCTGATGCAGCGAGGGCTCTTGGGTGGAGGACAGGATGACTGACCCCAGCGGTCGAGCAATCGTCGAGCGCTACGCGCGCGCCTTGCAGGACAAGGATTTCGACGCTCTGGCGCTGCTCATCACCGACGACTATGTCGATGAGATGCTCCAGTCAGGGGAACGCGTCCGGGGCAAGGCGAACCAGCTCGCCCTCTTGCACAACTACCCCGGAGGGGTCGGAACGATCGATCCGAAGAGCACACGACTCGTGAGCGCGGAGGACCGCTGGGTGCTGACGCCGAGCTTCACGGTGCTGCGCATTGAAGGATCGGGCGACGTCTACACCTACGTCGGGACCGCGACCTACGCGAACGGCGAAACGTGGCAGATGATCCAGATCATCGAGCTTCGCCAAGGCAAGATCGCCAAGACCACGTCCTGGTACGCCGCACCGTTCGAGGCGCCGGCATGGCGGGCAGGGTTCGTGGAACGCTTCTCGCCGCCGGACGCCTAGCGCGGGCGCCGCTCAGGCGTCCTGCCGGCTCGCCGAGGATGACTGGGGGAGTACGACCAAGTGGACGTCAAACCCAGGACGCGATGGCTGCCCAACACCCGAACCGTCAGTGGTTGATGGAGTCGCTCGCCGCACTGATGTCGTCGGATGTCCCCACCGGCCACGACTCAAGATCCGGGTGCGTGATCACCGCCCGGACCAACGCAGCTGATCCCCCGAGGTAGGTTGAGTCGAGGTCCGTGTCGGCCGCAACGAACCATGCGCGGTCTGCCGGCCAGATGAGCGTCGGCGGCTCGACCCGGAGCGGGCCGGGCTGGACCTGCCAGCCGATCTTGAGAGCGAGCGCGAGCGGTCCCCGCCGGACGTGGAAGGAGCGGTTCTCGAGGTCGAGCACGTCAGGACCGGCCCACCCGGCGACCGGCCACCCGAACCCGTCCCAGACGGCGATGAAGCAGTCCTCGGGGGTCCCCGTGTGGGAGGCAAGGACGGTGCACAGTGCCGCCAGGCTCGCTGGCGGCAGGCCGCCCGTGTCCGGGGGAGCGGCGAACGGCGGAGGCTGGACGACCATTGCCGCCGGGACCGACAGGCACTCCCACTGGGCGAGCGCGTGAGCCGTCCGGCTCGACCAGGTTGCGACGGAGTCCCAGCGCACGGGCGCGGCCATCCCCGCGACGGGCGGCGCCCAGGCAGGGTGGAGGACGCGTGCGTAGCGCTCGAAGGCAACCGGGACGAGCGAGCCGACGGTGTGGTCGTGGAAGGGCCGACGGTGCGCACCGATCCACCCGGTCACGTGCTCGGTGAGCCTCGGGCGGAGATCCTCGGCCTTGGCTTGACGAAGGTGGAAGCCCATCGCCCCATTGTGGCCCTCCTGCCCCGCGAGGTGCAGTCCCCGGCCATCGTCCACTGCAGCCCGGTGAACGGGCGGTTGCCTCCGCCGGCGTGACCTCCCGTGACGGATGCGCAGCGGCCACCGTCGCCTGGGCCCTGGGTCTGCAACCATTGGCGGCGATGGCGAGCAACCCGTTCCTGGAGCACGAGCACCGCCGGCCCGACCTCGATCTCGACGAGGCGGCCCGGCTGCTGCGGGACCATTTCGGTCGCGAGGGGGTGCCGTCCGAGCTCGGCAGCCACCAGGATCGCAACTACCTCGTCGACGCGGACGATGGGCGGTTCGTGCTCAAGGTCGCGCGCCACGGCATCTCGCGCCCCGAGCTCGAGGCAGAGAACGCGGCGATGCTGCACGTGGCGGCCGCCCACCCCGGGTTCGAGGTCCCGGTGCCGCAGCCCGCCCTCGACGGGGCGTTGATCACGTGTGGCACCACGCGCGACGGCGTAGACCACGACCTGCGACTCGTGACGTACATCGACGGGTCTCCGCTGGATCGGGCGGGCTACCTGGCGCCGGCCGTGCTGCGAGCCCACGGCGCGATGGCCGCCGGGGTCGCCCTGGCCCTCGAGGATTTCGACCACCCGGCGCTTGACCGCGCGCTGCAGTGGGACATTCGCCACGCAGGATCGGTGGTCGAGGCGCTGGCGCCGTTCGCATCGACCCCGGACCGACGCCGGCTTGCCGAGGACGCGATGGCACGCGCCGCTGCCGTGCTCGACCCGCTCGCGGCGAAGCTGCGCATCCGGACGGTCCACCAGGACGTGACCGACCTCAACACCGTCGCACGGCGAAACCCCGCCGGACGGCCGATGCCGGTCGGGCTGATCGACTTCGGGGACCTGTCGCGGACCTGGCTCGCCACCGAGCTCGCGGTGACGATCGCCGCCGACCTGTTCCACGACCTCGACCATCCGTTGCGGGTGGCGCGCGACGTGGCGTCGGGCTTCCTGCCGCTCCTGCCCCTCGAGCCCGCCGAGCTCGCCGCGCTGTGGCCGATGGTGGTGGCGCGCTCCGCGGCGGTGGCGATCAGCGGCGACCAGCAGGCGGCGCTCGAGCCCGACAACGCGTACGTCCATTCGACGCGAGACGAGGAGTGGGCGGCGCTGGAGGCCGTGGTCGCCATCCCGTTCGCGCTCGCGGAGGCCGTCCTGCGCGAGGTGGCGGGCCTTGGGCCGGCCGTCCGGATCCGCCTGCCCGGGGACGCCGTCCCGCCGGTGCGCGTGCCGGCGACCCGGATCCGCGTGCTGGACCTGTCGCCGACCTCGGACCTGCCGGGATCCGCGATCGGCGATCCCACCGCCATCGACGACCCGGTGGCGCGCATCGTCGGTGCGGGCGAGGTGGCCATCGGCCGATGGGGCGAGGCCCGAATCATCGACGCCGAGCCGGATGCGGGCGTTGAAGCGGCCACGATCCACCTCGGTGCCGACCTGTTCACCGTGGCCGGTCTGGCGGTCGTGGCGCCCGTCGGCGGGGTCGCGCGCCTGGCCCCGGCCGGCCTGATGATCGGCGGCGACGGCTTCGACGTGCGACTCGACGGCGTGGCCCCGTCGATCCCGGACGGCGCAACCGTGCGGGCCGGGGACGCCCTCGGCCAGGTCGCGGCGAACGGGCCGGACACGCTGCCTGCCCTGCTCCACGTGCAGCTCATCGCGATCCCGGGGCTCGACGCGCCACGCCGGTGCGTGCCGTCGCTTGCGGGCGCCTGGCAGGCCCTGTGCCCCGACCCGGCGGCGCTCCTCGGCCTTGACCCGGAGGTCGTGGTCGCGCCCGCCGACGACCCGGCGGCACTGCTTGCTCGCCGGAATGCGGTCCTGGCCGACGTGCAGGTCCACTACTACGACCAGCCTCCCAGGATCGAGCGCGGCTGGCGCCACCACCTCGTCGACAGCGGCGCCCGAGCGTACGTGGACGTCGTCAACAACATCGCCGTCGTGGGACACAGCCATCCCGCGGTCACCGTGGCCGTGGCGCGCCAGCTCGCCCGCCTCAACACGAACTCGCGGTTCGTGTACCGCGTGATGGTCGACTTTGCCGAGGCACTCGCCGCTCGCTTCCCCGATCCCCTCGACACCGTGTTCCTGGTGAACACCGGGAGCGAGGCGAACGAGCTCGCGCTCCGCCTGGCGCGGGTGGCGACGGGAAACGATGATGTGCTCGCGGTTCGTGGGGCGTACCACGGCTGGACGGGTGCCACCGATGCGCTGTCGACCTCGCTCCTGGACAATCCCCGAGCGCTCGATACCCGCCCGGACTGGGTCCACCCGGTCGAGGCCCCGAACCCGTATCGCGGCCGCCACCGGGGGCCGGATGCGGGGGAGCGCTACGCGGACGACGTTCGCAAGACCCTGAGCGCGATGACGGCCGCGGGCCGCCGACCGGCGGCGTTCATCGCGGAGCCGCTGTTCGGCAACGCCGGCGGCGTCGTCCTGCCCGACGGGTACCTGGATCGGGTGTACGGGCTCGTCCGGGCGGCGGGCGGCCTCGCCATCGCCGACGAGGTCCAGACCGGGTACGGGCGCCTCGGCCACCACCAGTGGGCGTTCCAGCAGCAGGACGTCGTGCCGGACATCGTGAGCGTGGCCAAGGCGGCCGGCAACGGGATGGCCGTCGGCGCGGTGATCACCACCCGCGCGATCGCCGAGACGTTCCGCGGCGAGGGCTCGTTCTTCTCCTCGATCGGCGGCTCACCCGTGGCCTGCGCGGCGGGCCTGGCGGTCCTCGACACGATCGACCGGGAAGGGCTCCAGGCCAATGCAAGGGACGTGGGCGCGCATCTCACTGCCGGTCTCGAGGGCCTCGCCGAACGTCACCAGATCATCGGCGCCGTCCACGGCATGGGCCTGTACCTGGGCGTGGAGCTCGTCCGGGACCGCGACACGCTCGAGCCCGCCACGGACGAGGCGCTGGCGATCTGCGAGCGCATGCTGGAGCTGGGCGTGATCATCCAGCCCACGGGTGACGGCAACAACGTGCTCAAGGTCAAGCCGCCGCTGTGCATCACCCGCGAGAGCGCGGACGTGGTGGTGGCCGCGCTCGACCAGACGCTGGCCGAGGGCTGGTAGCGGCGCTCAGGCCTCCGCCGGCTGCCCGTAGGCGAGCACCGGCACGCCCTGCGCCTCGAAGTCGCGCGGGTTGCGGGTCACTACCGTCGCCTCGAGCTCGTGGGCCAGGCCCGCGATGATCGCGTCGGCAAGCGAGCGGGGGCCGGACGCACGTCGCTGACGCCGGGACTCACCAGCCCAGCGGGCCGCTTCCGGGTGGGTGGCCACGTATTCCAGCGCCCGGATCAGGGAGCCGATCACGAGCATCTCCTCGTCAGGTCCCTTCGACAGGGCCTCGGTCACCACGACATCGCAGACCAGTAGCTCATTGGCCTCCTCGAACAGGCGCTCGAGGACCTCGCTGGCGCCCGCTCGACCCTGGGCGTGATCGATCAGCAGCGTCGTGTCGACCAGGAACCGCATCGGTCGCCTCCCACACCCAGGGTCGTTCCCACTCATCCCGCAATGCCCGCAGGCTCGCCGCGACCTCGGCATCCGTCTCGCCCCAGGTCTTCGAGTCCTTGAGCGCGCCCGCGAGCTCCGCGAACACCTTGCGGGCGTTGTCGCGCCGGACCTGGCGGGCGACGACGTCCGCGATGTACGCGCTCCGGCCGCGGGGACCGGCTACGGCGTCCACCAGCGCGAGGACATCCTCGGGGAGCGTGATGTTGGTTCGAACCAGCGTCATCGTGTGCCTGCCAGTGTGCAACTCTCGACACACAACATAGCACACGAAAGGCCAGCATCATGCCGCGCGCCGGCCGCGGCAGCCTCCCGTAGACTGCATGAGCGATATGCAGGCTGGATAGCGCCGCCCGCCCGCCACCGGCGAGCACACGGCGCGAGGGCGAACCAGGAGGATCGGGTGCCGCAGCGCTACGACGCGGTGATCATCGGCGGAGGCCACAACGGGCTCGTGTCCGCCGCCTACCTCGCGCGCGCCGGCCTCAGGACGCTCGTCCTGGAACGCCGCCACGTCCTCGGTGGCGCGGCGGTCACCGAGGAGATCGTGCCCGGCTTCCGGTTCTCGGTCGCCAGCTACGTCGTCAGCCTGCTGCGGCCCGAGATCATCCGCGACCTCGAGCTGCCGAAGCACGGCCTCGACATCCTGCCCCTCGACGGGACGTTCACGCCGCGCCACGAGGGCGAGGGCCCCAAGGCCGGCGGCGGCGACTACCTGTGGCGGGTCAACGACCATGGCCGCACGATCCGCGAGCTGCGTCGCTGGTCGAAGAGCGACGCCGAGGCGTACGAGGAGTACGGCCAGCTCATGGTCGAGATGGCCCGCTTCATCAAGCCGATCCTGGGCATCGTGCCGCCCGATCCCACGGACATCGATCCGCGCCCGTTGATGCCGCTGGCCGGGCTCGCCCGCGGCTTCGCGAGGCTCCCCGAACGCCAGCAGGCGGTGTTCGTCCAGCTGATGACGATGTCCGCGGCCGACTTCCTCGAGCAGTGGTTCGAGACCGACCCGCTCAAGGCCACGATGTCGGCGTCCGGGATCATCGGCACCTACCAGGGCATCCGCTCGCCGGGCACCGCCTACGTCCTGCTCCACCACTACATGGGCGAGATCGACGGCGCGTTCCGGGCCTGGGGCATCCCCAAGGGCGGCACGGGTGGCGTGTCCTACTCGATCGCGCGGGCCGCCGAGGCGCTGGGCGCCGAGATCCGAACCGAGGCCACCGTCGCCCGGATCATCGTCAAGCACGGACGCGCGACCGGGGTGGCCCTCGACAGCGGCGAGGAGATCGAGGCGGCTGCGGTCCTGTCGTCGGCCGACGCCAAGGTCACCTTCCTCGACCTGCTCGAGCCCAGCTCGCTCGACCCCGAGTTCGAGCAGGAGGTCCGCCGGTTCAAGTTCCGCGGCAGCTCGGGCAAGGTCAACCTTGCCGTGGACCGGCTGCCCGACTTCACCTGCCTGCCCGGCGAGGGCGAGCACCTGCGCGGCGCGATCAGCTTCAGCCCGTCGATGGACGACATGGAGCGCGCCTACGACGACGCGAAGTACGGCCACTGGAGCAACAAGCCGTACATCGACATGATCATCCCCACCCTGGTCGATCCGCAGATGGCGCCGCCCGGCAAGCACGTGATCAGCTGCTTCGTCCAGTACGCGCCGTACAAGCTGGACCCGAGCCTCGGCACCTGGGACGACAACCGCGAGGCGTTCGGCGACGCGGTGATCGACCGGATCGCGGAGTTCGCGCCCAACATCCGGGACATCATCGTCGGCCGCCAGGTCCTCACCCCGCTCGACATCGAGCGGACGATGGGGCTCACCGAGGGCAACATCTTCCAGGGCGAGCTCAGCCTCGAGCAGCTGTTCTTCAACCGGCCCGTACCCGGCTATGCGCGGTTCCGGACCCCCATCCAGAACCTGTGGCTGTCGGGCTCGTCGACCCACCCCGGCGGCGGCCTGATGGGCGCGAACGGACGTCTGGCCGCGATCGAGGTCCTCAGGTCCCGCGGCCGGAAGGTGGCCTGAGATGGCGACGACCCACGACTACGACGCGATCGTCATCGGCGCCGGCCACAACGGCCTGACGGCCGCGGCCTATCTCGCCCGGGGCGGGCTGCGCGTGCTCGTGCTCGAGGCGCGCGAGCGCGTCGGCGGCGCCACCGTGACCGAGGAGCTGGCCCCCGGCGTCCGCGTGCCGGCGCTGGCCCACACCGTCGGCCGGCTTCGGCCGTCGGTCGCCAAGGAGCTCGAGCTGTCGCGTCACGGCCTGGCGCTGGTGGCGCCCGAGGTCCGGGTGTTCGCACCCCAGCCCGACGGCCGTGCGGTCACGCTGTGGGCGGACCTGGCGAGGACCGTGGACTCGCTGCGGACATGGTCCGAGGACGACGCGGTGTCGTTCGTCGAGTTCGACCGCCGCGTCCGAACGCTGTCCCGGTTCCTCGCCGACCTGGGCGACGAGGCGCCGCCCGATGTCCGCGCGCCCGGCCTGGGCGATGCGCTGCTCGGGTTGCGGCTGGGGCGCACGTTCCGCGGTCTCGGCAAGGCCGACGGACGGACGATCCTGCGGGTGCTCGCGATGGCGGCCGCGGACTTCGTCGCCGAGTCGTTCTCGTCCGAGGCCATCCGCGCGACGCTCGCCTGGCGCGGCGTCCGCTACACCGCGATGGGTCCGTGGTCCGCCGGGACGACGCACGTGCTGCTCGCCGATGCCGCGGGCAACGACAGCGGCGCCGCGGGCGAGACAGTGTTTGCTCGAGGCGGCCCGTCGGCCCTCGCCGAGGCGCTTGCATCGGCCGCGCGCGAGGCCGGCGCCGAGATCCGGACCGAGGCGCGGGTCGTCGCCGTGACCACCGATGACGGCGCGGTCACCGGTGTCGCGCTCGCCTCGGGCGAGGAGATCACGGCCCCGGCGGTCGTGTCCGGCCTGGACCCGCAGCAGCTCCTCACCAGGCTCGTGGACCCGGTGACGCTGGGCCCCGCGCTCCGCTGGCGGGCGACGAACATCCGGACCCCCGGCCGGCTGGCCAAGGTCAACCTCGTGCTCGACGGCCTGCCGGACGTTCCCGCGGCGGGCGGCGACGCGCGGCTGCTCCGCGGGCGGATCCAGGTCGGCACGACCTCGATCGACGACGTCGAGCGAGCGTTCGACCCGTCGAAGTACGGACGGCTGCCGACATCGCCGGTGCTCGAGGCGACGATCCCGTCGCTGGTGGATCCGTCGCTCGTCGCCGATGCGCCCGACGGCACGCAGGTCATGAGCGTGCTCGCCCAGTGGATCCCGCCCATGCCCGATGGCGCCGATCCCGCGGCCTGGCGGGACGAGATCGGGGATCTCGCGATCGCGGCGCTCGAGACGGTCGCACCGGGGATCGGCAGCCGGGTCACCGCCCGCCACATCCTGGCGCCGGAGGACCTCGAGGCCGAGTACGGCCTGAGCGGCGGCCACCCGCTGCACGCGGAGCCCGCCCTCGATTCGTTCTTCCTGTGGCGGCCGCTGCTGGGCTGGGCGCGCTACCGGATGCCGGTCGACGGGTTGTACCTGGCCGGGTCGGGTGCGCATCCGGGTGGCGGCGTGACCGGGGCCCCGGGGCGCAACGCCGCGCGCGAGGTGCTGGCAGACCGGAAGCGCCGGCGTGTCGTAAGCGCCGCGCACCGGAGCTGCTACCGGCGCTCGATCCGGGTCTCCTCCGCGAGGCGCGCCTCCTCGATCGCGCCGGCCGGTGACACCGGCACGGCCGACGCGCGCTCCTCGAGCGACCAGTTCCACGTCTGGAGCTGGCGCATCAGCCGCCGTCCGGTGAGGTCGAGGTGGATCGGCGTGACCGAGATCCTGCGATTGACCACGGCGTTGAAGTCGGTGCCCGGGACGCTGATCCCGGACGGTGGCGGGCCGCCGATCCAGTAGTAGGGGATGCCGCGCGGATCGACCCGCCGGATCAGCTCGTCCTGGTACACGCGGCGGCCGACCCTCGTGATCTCGAGGCCCTCGCAATCCTCGATCGAGGTCGCCGGGACGTTGACGCTGAGCAGCTCGCCCCGCTTGAGCCCGTGCTCGAGGATGTTGCGTGCGACCACGGCCGCGGCCACCGCCGCCAGCGCGAAATCGACCTCCTCGTAGTACTCCTGCGAGATCGCGAACGACGGGCAGCTGTTGATCACCCCCTCCATCGCCGCAGACACGGTCCCGGAGTAGGTGATGTCGTCGCCCAGGTTGGCGCCGTAGTTGATGCCGGATGCCACGAGGTCGAAGCGCTCGTCGAAGAAGCCGAGGAACGCGAGGCTGACACAGTCGGTGGGGGAGCCGTCCAGCGAGTAGCCGGACGAGCCGTCGGCAAGGGTTCGTTCCCGGACGCGGAGCGGGCGCATCAGCGTCTTCTGGTGCCCGACCGCCGACTGGTTCGTGTCGGGGGCAACGACGGTGACGTCGCCGATGGGATCGAGCGCCCGTTTGAGCGCGAGCAGGCCCCGCGATTCGATGCCGTCGTCGTTGGTGACCAGGATCCTCGGACGGGTCGTCCAGTCGCCCAGCGGCCGCCCGACCCGCTTGAGCGTCCGGCGCCCACCGCGGGTGCCCGCGACGGGCTCGCCACGCTCCATGTCCAGGTTGCGGCGCTCGGTTCGCGCGCGTTCCCGGGTCATGTCCGGCGGCGCGGCGTCCGGTGCGGTGTCGTTGCCGCCGCCGGTGGCGTCGCGCCCGGTCCGCTCGCTCACGGCTGCACGTCCGCATCCAGGACCGGGTGCTCGGGCGTGACCTCCGCCATGTCCGCGTCTATCGCCCGGAACCGGTTCGCGCGGCCGGCGCACCTCGCGCCCCTCCCGCGCCGCGAGCCGGCGCGCAGCCCGATCCGCGACCGTTCCGCCCTCGCGCGTTCGGCCGAACCAGTGGAAGAAGAACGCGGACAGGACCGCGGCGATCGGGATGCCGAAGATGGCCCCGACGATCCCGGCGACCTTGGAGCCGATGACGACGGAGCCCAGGACCACGATCGGATGAATGCCGACGGAGTCGGACATCATGCGCGGCTGGAGGACGTTCATCGTCACGAACCAGGCGATGCCCATCAGCACCAGCACCGGCAGCGCGGCGTCGGGGCTGAGCAGGAGCGCGACCGCGACCGGCGGTGTCCAGGACACGAACGGGCCGAAGAACGGGATCATCTGCAGCACGCCCGCGATGACCGTGGTCGCCGCCGCGTACTGCAACCCGAACGCCATGTTCACGAATGCGGTGAACACGCCGAACACCAGGCCCATGATCACCTGGCCGCGCAGGAAGCCGCCAAACGATCGCGAGACGCTGACCTGGAGCAGGTGCGCCTCGGGGGCGAGGCTCGGGGGCACGACACGGAACAGGAACGCGAGGATCGCCTCGCGGTCGATCGCGATGTACACCGACAGGATCACCAGGATCAGGATGTTGCCCAGCACGCCGATGCTCGCGAACGCCAGCGACTGCAACGGTCCGACGAGCTCGCCCGCCCATTGCTGGAGATTGGCCACGATGATCGGCGCCTGGCCCACGAGATCGACCTGGAAGCCGAACGCGGCCAGCCGATCCTGGAGCCCGGCCAGCACATTGCGCAGCTGGTCCTGGAGCTGGGGTGCGTCGCGGATGAACTGCCCGATCGAGGCGGCCAGGCTGGCCGAGGCCTGGACGATCACGGCCAGGAACACCCCCACGATCGTGACGTAGACGACGATCACCGCGACGGCCGGCGGGAGCCCAGGCATCACCTTCGCGATCCCCGTGTACAGCGGCGTCAGCGCGAACGACAGCAGCCACGCGAGGAAGAACAGCAGGACGATGTCGCCGAACGCGTAGATCACCCCGGCCACGTAGCCGAGCACGACGAACGCGAGCGTGATCACCGCCAGGATCAGGACGGCATTGACGAGGCGCTGCTGGCGCTCCGTCAGCTCGATGGGCATGACGTCAGCCTACGACGCCCGGCTCTCCGCCGGAAGCCCGGAGTCGCAAGGCTCCTGATCGGCGGCGGCGCTCAAGCCGGGTTCTCGGCGCCGATGCGGACCGTCGCCTGTGGCGCCACGAAATCGCCCTGCCGCGCGGACAGCCGCCGCTCTCGGCCGCGGCCCGCGGTCCGTGGCGCCACGACATCGCCCTGCCGCGCAGGCCGACACCCGTGGTCGCGGAATCGTTGCCCGTGGCGCCACGACATCGCCCCGTCGGATTGGTGCCGGCCAACGACGACACGGGCATGGGCGATTCCGTGGCCTCAGGCGCCACGCTCGGCGGCAAGCCGGGACGACCGGACGTCGCCAGCGCGATCCCGTGGCCTCAGGCGCCGCGCTCGGCGACCAGGGCGACCAGTGTGGCCAACGCGACCAGCGCGACCGGGGGCAACGTCGCTCCGGAAACCTGGTCGCGGCGCTCCGCTCGCAGACGATGCCGCGCCCCCGGCGAACTGCCGGTCAGCGCCGGCGCCCCCGGTTGGCCGGCCACCCTCAGACCAGGCTGATCTCGTCGCCGACGGCGATCTCCCCGTCCTCGAGGATGTCGGCACGCAGCCCGGCCCGGTGCGCGAGCGCGGCCAGGATCGGGCGGCCGACGAGGCCCTCGAGGTAGGTGCACGGTTCCGCGAGCTTGACCCCGCGGCAGCGTACCCGCCCGATGCGGAACTCGCGTCCCACCAGGCCGTCGAGGTCGGCGCCGCGGACCGTGACGTTCCGACGGGTGAGCGCCGGCGTCATGTCCAGTCCCGGGTTCTCCTTGTTGGCCTTCTCGATCGAGTCCGCCGACACCAATGTCAGGCCCTTGCCCGGGCCGGCCGGGGCTGATCCATCAACGGACACGACGTGGTACCGATCGCCCTCCAGGCCACCGCCCGCGTGCGCGGCGACGCGCCACACGGTCTCCATCGGGGCGCCCTCGGCAGGCGCGATCCGGATTGCCTCGACGCGACCCGCCATGTCAGCGCAACCCCATTCGCTCGCGAACCTCGGCCATCGTGGCCTCGGCCAGTGGGCGCAGCCGGTCCGCGCCGCTCTCCAGGATCCCGTCGACCTCGGCCGGGCTGGCCATCAGCTCGAGGTAGCGCTCGCGAGCACCCGCATACCGGCGGACGATCCGCTCGGCGAGCAGCTTCTTGGTATCGACGCAGCCGGTCCGCGCGGTCCGCTCGCCGTCCCAGACCTCCTCGTAGTCGTCGCCGAAGAACCGGTGGAGCTGGCACACGTTGCACACCTCGGGTCGGCCGGGGTCGGTGCGCAGGATCCGCTGGGTGTCGGTGACCATCGACATGACCTGGCGCCGGACCGTCTCCGCGTCGGCAAAGATGTCGATCGTGTTCCCGACCGACTTGCTCATCTTCCGCACCCCGTCCGTGCCCAGGACGACGGGCGCCTCGGTGTGGACGGCCTGCGGCTCAGGAAACGTCTTTCCGAACCGGGCGTTGAAGGCCCGGACGATCTCGCGGGTGAGCTCGAGGTGGGCGGCCTGGTCCTTGCCGACCGGAACGACCGTCGCCTTGTACAGGACGATGTCGGCCGCCATCAGCGCCGGATACGTGAGCAGCCCGTGGTTGACGTCGTCGGGCTGGTTCTGGCGCTTCTCCTTGTAGGTCGGGGTTCGCTCCAGCCAGCTCACCGGCGTGACCGTCATCAGCAGCCAGGCGAGCTCGGTGACCTCGGGCCGATGGCTCTGCACGAACAGTGTGCACAGCTCCGGATCGAGACCCAGGGCGAGCAGGCTCGCGGCCATCTCGCGCGTGCGCCGGCGCATGAGCTCCGCATCGTGGGTGCTGGTGAGCGCGTGGTAGTCGACGATGCAGTAGATCGCCTCGTACTCGTGCTGGAGCATCACGTAGTTGCGGATCGCCCCCAGGTCGTTGCCCAGGTGGACGATGCCGGACGGCTGGATGCCCGAGAAGATGCGCGGGCGCGCGGCGGGATCAGCCGCGGGCGCGGGCGATGGAGCGAGCTCGATGGTCATTGCGGGCGAGTGTAGCGGAGCGCCGATGCCCATCGGGCCGCTCGACGAGCGGCCAGCCCGCCGGGCGGTCCGCGGTTCCCCCGGTCGCACCGCCCGTTCCGCCGCCAGTCCGCCGCTTGCATCGCGCTCGCCGCGCTCGGGACGATACGATGCGCCCCGATGCCCAACCTGCTGATCCCCGCGCCTGCAACGCCGTCGCTCCACGCCCACCCGCCCGCTCCCGGCAGCCAGCGGTCGTGAACGTCGCCCCCGTCCGCGTCGGCGTGATCGGCGCCGGGACCGTCGGCCGCGAGGTCATCCGCGCCCTGCTCCAGCCATCGCCGCGCCTGGCGCCCTCCGATGGTGCGCCGCTCGTGCTCGCGGGGGTGGCCGTGCGAGACGTCCCGAAGGCGGTTGCCGCGGGGATCCCGGAGGCGCTGCTGACCGACGCGCCGGCCCACCTCGTCGCGAGCCCCGAGATCGACGTGCTGGTGGAGCTGATGGGTGGCGCCGAGCCGGCCCGGACGCTCGTCCACGCCGCGCTGGCGAACGGGCGGCCCGTGGTCACCGCCAACAAGCACCTGGTCGCGCACCACGGCCCGGAGCTTGAGCAGGCGGCGCGGGCGTCCGGCGCGTCGTTCCGCTTCGAGGCGGCCGTCGGGGGCGGCATCCCCGTGCTCGGACCGCTCGCGCTCGACCTGTCCGCGAACCGGATCGCGCGCGTTCGCGGGATCGTCAATGGCACGACCAACTTGATCCTGACCGCGATGGCGCGCGAGGGCCGGGACTACGAATCGGTGCTTGCCGACGCCCAGGCGCGGGGCTATGCCGAGGCGGATCCCACCGCCGATGTCGAAGGCCTCGATGCGGTCAACAAGCTCGTCATCCTCGCCCGCCTAGCGTTTGGCGCATGGATCGCGCCCGACGCGATCGACGGCCGGCCGGGGACCACCACCGGCGCCGCCGGCCAGCCCGGGATCACGGGCGTCACCGCGGACGACGTCGCGGCGCTGGCCGCCGAGGGCCGGATCGTCCGCCTGATCGCGACCGCCCGCGTGGCCGATGACGGCGCCCTCGAGGCATCGGTCGTGCCCAGCGCGGTGCCCTCCGACTCGCCGTTCGGGCGCTGTGACGGCGTGCTCAACCGGATCGAGGTCGATGCGGCGCCCGTTGGCCGGGTCGCGTTCGAGGGTCCCGGCGCCGGCGGCCCGGCGACCGCGTCCGCGGTGCTGGGCGACCTGGTCGCGATCGCCCGCGGCCTCGGATCGACGTGGGCCGGGTTGCCCCCGGCGACCGAGTGGACGGGGATCCCCGTGCGACCATTGGCCGGAGAATGCGTCGCCGCGCCGTCGGGCGCCTGCTACCCCGTGTCAGATTGAGGCCGATGGACATGCCGTCAGCGCCCGCCGCCCGCCCGCGACTCGTCGACCGCTACCGATCGTTCCTGCCGGTCACCGACGCGACGCCGGTGGTCTCGCTGGGCGAGGGCGCAACCCCGCTGGTCCACGCGAAGCGCCTCGGCGCGTCGCTCGGGCTGCGCAACCTCCACCTCAAGATCGAGGGCCAGAACCCGACCGGGAGCTTCAAGGACCGGGGCATGGTCCTGGCCGTCGCCAAGGCGCTCGAGGCCGGGGCTGGGAGCGTGATCTGCGCGTCCACCGGCAACACCTCGGCATCGGCCGCCGCCTACGCCGCCGCCGCCGGGCTCGAGTGCGTGGTCGTGCTGCCGGCCGGCAAGATCGCGGTCGGCAAGCTGCTCCAGGCCATGGTGTTCGGCGCCCGCGTGATCTCGGTCAGCGGCAACTTCGACGAGGCGCTGCGCGTCGTCCGGGCGCTGTCCGAGCAGGACGACCACCCGGTCACGCTCGTCAACTCCGTGAACCCGTTCCGGCTCGAGGGCCAGAAGACGGCGGCGTTCGAGGTCGTCGACGACCTGGGCCGCGCACCCGACGTGCTCGCGATCCCGGTGGGCAACGCGGGCAACATCAGCGCCTACTGGCGGGGGTTCCGCGAGTACCGCGATGCGGGGCTGGCGACGTCCGTGCCGCAGATGTGGGGGTTCCAGGCCGCGGGCGCCGCGCCGCTCGTCGCCGGGCATCCGATCGAGCACCCCGAGACCGTCGCCACCGCCATCCGCATCGGCAACCCGGCGTCGTGGACGCTGGCGACCGACGCGCGCGACGCCTCCGGTGGCCGGATCGACGCCGTGTCCGACGACGAGATCCTGGCGGCCCACCGCGAGCTCGCCCGGCTCGAGGGCGTGTTCTGCGAGCCGTCATCGGCCGCCTCGGTCGCCGGCGTCACGAACGCGGCCCGGCGCGGTGAGCTCGACCCGGACGCCACCATCGTGTGCGTGCTCACCGGCAACGGGCTCAAGGATCCGACGACCGCCGAGGCGGGGCTGACGGTCGAGGTCGTCGAGGCGGAGCCGACCGTCATCGGCGTGGGCCGCGCGCTGGGCTGGCTCTGAGGTGGCACCGATGCCGGCGATCCCGGCGCCGGATCCTGGGAGGCGCTGGTCGGTCGCCGCCTCACGATCGACGTCCCCGCGTCGTCCGCCAACCTCGGGGCCGGCTATGACTGCCTGGGGCTCGCGCTCGAGCTGACCAATCGGGTGACCGTCGAAGCCTTGGAAGAAACGCGCGGGCCCGGCGCGATCGAGCTCGAGGTGACGGGCGAGGGCGCCGGCGAATTGCCCGCGACTCGCGACAACCGGTTCATCGCCGGCCTCGAGCGCGTGCTCGAGACAGCCCTCGGCCAGCGGCCGCCGGCCATCGGCTGGCACGTGTCGATGCACAACGACATCCCCCTGTCGCGCGGGCTTGGCTCGTCCGCCGCCGCGACGGTCGGCGGCGCGGCCGCGGGCAATGCCCTGGTCGGCGATGCACTGACACCGGATGCCCTGCTCCAGGTCGCCACCATGATCGAGACGCATCCAGACAACGCCGCAGCCGTGCTGCTCGGCGGGTTCGTGGTCTCGGCGCATCTCGTGGACCGGGTGGCAGCCGTGCGCTTCGACGCACCGGCCGGACTCCGCTGCGTGCTGTTCATTCCCGAACGGCGGCTGTCCACCGAGGTCATGCGCGGGGTGCTCCCGACGGATGTCCCCTTGCGCCACGCGGTCGAGAACCTGGGCCGCGTCGCGATCGGGGTCGCGGGGATCGCCACCGGCCGGTTCGATCTTCTCGCGGACCTCACCGTGGACCGGCTCCACGAGCCGTATCGGTCCGTGTCATATCCGGAGCTGCCACGGCTGACCGGCGCCGCGCGCGAGGCCGGGGCGCTCGGCGCGTTCCTGTCGGGCGCAGGGTCGACGGTCCTCGCGTTCATCGCGCCCGGCGGGGACAGCGAGCCGGTGGAGGCGGCGTTTCGAGCCGAGGCGGCCGCCTGCGGGCTCGCCGGGCGGACCGCGATCGTCGCGCCCCGCAACCACGGGCCGGAGGTCGTGGCCGGCTGAGCCGGCGAGCGCCGATCAGGCGTCCGCGGCGGAC
>CAVVNQ010000019.1:0-49672 GCA_963749705.1 uncultured Chloroflexia bacterium
TATGAGCGCCCGGGTGTTGTCGGAATCAAGCGCATTTGATATCCTCACCGTTCGTGTGTCGGCCCGGCCGGGCCGACACTCGTGCTGAGAAGGACCAGGGAGCAAGGTTGGCGAAGAAGGACGCGATCGAAGTTGAAGGGACCGTCATCGAACCGCTGCCGAACACGATGTTCGCGGTGGAGCTCGAGAACGGCCACCGCGTCCTCGCGCACATCAGCGGCAAGCTCCGGATGAACTTCATCCGGATCCTGCCCGGCGACCGGGTCCGCGTCGAGCTTTCTCCATACGACCTCACCCGGGGTCGGATCACGTACCGCCTGAAGTAATCGAGGAACCTGGTGAAGGTCAGAGCGTCCGTCAAGACGCGGTGTGACAACTGCAAGATCATCCGCCGCCACGGCACCGTGATGGTCATCTGCACCAACCCCAAGCACAAGCAGCGGCAGGGCTGACGAAATGGCACGTATCGCCGGCATCGACATCCCGCGCGAGAAGCGCGTGGAGATCTCCCTGACCTATGTGTATGGCGTTGGGCTGTCCACCAGCCAGAAGATCCTGAAGCAGACCAACATCAACCCGGACACCCGGGTCCGTGACCTCACCGAAGACCAGGTCAACCGGCTTCGCGAGGTGATCGACCGGACCTACAAGGTCGAGGGAGACCTCCGTCGCGAGGTGGCGCTCAATGTCAAGCGCCTGATCGAGATCGGGTCCTACCGCGGCCTGCGACACCGCCGCAACCTCCCGGTACGGGGGCAGCGCACCAAGACGAACGCGCGCCAGCGCCGGGGACCGAAGAAGACGGTCGGCTCCCGCAAGAAGTTGAAGTGACGAGGAACCGCTAAGGCATGGCCGATCGCAAGCGCGCCGTCAAGCAGCGGCGCAGGGAGCGCAAGAACGTTCCGCAAGGACACGTCCATATCCAGGCGACCTTCAACAACACGATCGTGACGATCACGGACCAGACCGGGAACGTCATCTCGTGGGGCTCTGCGGGCATCGCCGGGTTCAAGGGCTCCCGGAAGAGCACGCCGTATGCCGCCGCCCTCGCCGCCGAGGGGGCCGCACGCCGCGCCATGGAGCACGGCATGCGCCAGGTCGAGGTCTACGTGAAGGGTCCCGGCGCCGGTCGCGAGCAGGCCATCAGGTCGCTCCAGGCCGCCGGTCTCGAGGTGAGTGCGATCACCGACGTCACGCCCATCCCGCACAACGGATGCCGCCCGCCCAAGCGGCGCCGCGTCTGAGCACCGAGAGACCATGGCCCGCTACACCGATCCCGTTTGCCGCCTGTGCCGTCGCGAAGGGCTCAAGCTCTACCTGAAGGGCACCCGCTGCTATTCCAAGAAGTGCTCCTTCGAGCGGCGCCCGTCGCCGCCCGGCCAGCACGGCGTCCGTCGCCGCAAGGTCGGCGACTACGGGCTGCAGCTTCGCGAGAAGCAGAAGGTCCGCCGCGTCTACGGCGTGCTCGAGAAGCAGTTCCGGAACTACTTCGTCGAGGCCGCCCGGCACTCGGGCGTCACCGGCGAGTACCTGCTCCGGTCGCTCGAGATGCGCCTGGACAACGTCGTGTACCGCCTCGGGTTCGCCCCGTCGCGCGCCGCCGCCCGCCAGATGGTTGCCCACGGGCACTTCGCGGTCAACGGCGTCCCCACCAACATCCCCTCCTACCGCCTCAAGATCGGCGACAAGGTCGAGGTGCGCCAGTCGCACCACGAGCGCGAGCTGTTCAAGGTGGCCAAGGAAGGCCTCCGCTCCCACCAGGCGCCTGATTGGCTGAGCCTGGACGCGGCGAACCTCGCCGGGTCCATTCTCGCCCTGCCGCGCCGCGACCAGATGCCGCTCGACTTCAACGAGCAGCTCGTGGTCGAGTACTACTCGAGGTAGCCGCCCTCCATGATCGAACTCGAGACCCCGCAGATCGAGCCCGTTGCCGAAGCCGGCACCTACGCCAAGTACGAGGCCGGACCGCTCCAGGCGGGCTACGGCGTCACGCTGGGCAACGCGCTGCGTCGCGTGCTGCTGTCGTCCCTCGAGGGCGCGGCCGTCACGTCGATCCAGGTCCGCGACGTGTACCAGGAGTTCTCCACGATCCCCGGGGTCAAGGAGGACGTCACCCAGATCGTGCTCAACGTCAAGAAGCTCCGGCTCAAGAGCTTCGCCACCCATCCGGTCCAGCTCCGGCTCATCAAGAGCGGCGCCGGACCCGTGATCGCGGCCGACATCGCAGAGTCCGCGGACATCGAGATCGTCAGCCCGGAGCTGGTCCTGATGACGATCGACTCCGATGACGTCACGATCGAGATGGACCTCACCGTCGAGCGCGGCGTCGGCTATCTGGCCGCGGAGCGGTCCGAGGCCCTGCCGATCGGCGTGATCGCGGTCGACGCGATCTTCACGCCCGTGCGCAAGGTCAACTACTGGGTCGAGAGCACGCGCGTCGGCCAGATGACCAACTTCGACAAGCTGACGCTCGAGATCGAGACCGACGGCACCATCACCCCCGAGGAGGCGCTGTCGCGCTCCGCGGACATCCTGGTCCGCCAGTTCCAGCCGTTCGTGACGATCGGGGTCGAGGCCCCCGCCCCGGACCGGGCCGTGGCCGGCGTGCCGCAGCTTCCGCCGAACATGCTGGACATGCCCATCGAGGAGCTCGACCTCCCGATGCGCGCCTACAACTCGCTCAAGCGCAACAACATCGTCAAGGTCGGCCAGCTGCTCCAGCTCAAGGACGACGATCTCCTCCGGATGCGCAACTTCGGCAAGAAGTCGCTGGACGAGATGAAGGAGCGGCTCCGGATGCGCGGCTTCATCCTCCCGGAGACGGAGCCGGATGACGTGCTGGAGACCGACGACGAGGGCTCGCTGGTCGACGACGAAGGGGAAGGCTGAGCGATGGCCCATCGCATCGACGGGCGCAAGCTGTCGCGCAAGCGCGGTCCGCGGCTCGCCCTGTACAAGAACCTCATGGTCTCGGTGCTGCGCTACGAGCGAATCCAGACCACGGAGGCCAAGGCCAAGGAGATCCGCGGCCAGGTCGAGCAGATGATCACGCTCGCCAAGCGCGGCGACCTGTCCGCTCGCCGGGCAGTCGTCTCCCAGCTCCCCAACGAGCCACTCGTGGTGAGCAAGCTGTTCGACGTCATCGCACCCAAGTACGCCGATCGCCAGTCCGGGTTCACCCGGCTGGTCCACATCGGCCAGCGCAAGGGCGATGCCGCCGAGATCGTCCAGATCGAGCTGGTATAGACATACGCCGTCAGTGAGTCGCCGCTCCGCCGGATGCAGGGCAACGTAGCAGTGCGCCGGCGCAGGGCGACCGATGAATGACGGGAACGGACAAGGCGCTCGAGAGGGCGCACCGGGGCGCTACCGCGCAACGGTTGAATACGATGGCACGGACTTCCTGGGGTTCCAGTTCCAACCGGGCAGCAGGACGGTCCAGGGAGAGCTCGAGACGGCGCTCGCAAGCCTCAACGGAGGGGAGCGGGTGGTCGTCGACGGAGCAGGACGCACCGACACCGGGGTGCACGCGACCGGGCAGGTGATCGGGTTCACCTACACGGGGCGGCTCTCGGAGCCGGAGCTCCAGCGGGCGGTCAACGCCCAGCTCCCGCAGGATGTCGCGATCCGCGACCTCCGGCGGGTCCCCGACGGGTTCCACCCACGCTATGCGGCGCGGTACCGGGAGTATCGCTACACCGTCTGGAACGGGCCGCGAAGCCCCCTTCGCGAGCGCACCGCGCTCGGGATCAGGGCCCCGCTGGATGTCGCCGCGATGGCGAGCGCCGGGTCGGCCTTCGAGGGCCGGCACGACTTCTCGGCATTCGGCGGCGCGGGCAGGTCGCCGGTCCGGACCGTTCACGCGGTCCGGGTCCGGAGGGCAGGTCGCCTGGTGACGATCGACGTCAGGGCACATGCCTTCCTCCGGGGCCAGGTCCGGAGAATGGTCGCCGGCCTCCTGGAGGTCGGCCTGGGCAAGATGGATGCGGATGGCCTTCGGGCGGCACTGGCCGGTCGGGAGCCAGCCCTCAACGGGGCAGCCGCCCCGGCCAAGGGGCTCTGCCTCCGGCACGTCGCTCTCGGGCGACGAAGGCCGGTGGACGACGAGGAAGACGAGGAATGAGCGCGAAGACCTATACGCCTCGAGAGAGCGAGATCGAGCGACGCTGGTACGTCGTCGACGCGACGGACGAGACGCTCGGCCGGCTCGCGACGCGGATCGCGCGTGTCCTCGAAGGAAAGAACAAGCCCACCTATGCCGCCCACATGGACACCGGGGATCACATCATCGTGCTCAACGCGGCACGGATCACGGTGACCCGCGACAAGCTCGAATCAAAGTTGTATGCCCGCCACAGCGGCTATCCCGGGGGCTTCAAGGAGGAGACGCTGGGTCACCTCCTGGCCCGCCGGCCGGAGGAGGTCATCCGCCGTGCCGTCAAGGGGATGCTGCCGCACAACCGGCTGGGAACCCAGATGCTTCGGAAGCTGAAGGTCTATGCGGGGAACGATCATCCGCACCAGGCCCAGAAGCCCGAGCCGCTTGCCTGATCGAGGAGCCCTGATGTCGACGCCTGCGTTCTACTGGGGCACCGGCCGCCGCAAGACGGCGGTGGCCCGCGTTCGCCTTCTCCCCGGTGAGGGGCAGATGGTCGTGAACGGCCGCACCCCCGAGGAGCACTTCGGTGGCGTGTTCGCCGAGTCCGAGCTGTTCCTCCCGTTCCGGGTCACCGGGACCGAGGGCCGCTTCAACGCGATGATCAAGGTCGAGGGCGGAGGCGTGACCGGCCAGGCCGGCGCCATCCGCCACGGCATCGCGCGGGCGCTGCTCCAGGTCGACCCGGAGGCGAACCGCCTGCCGCTTCGCCAGGCCGGTCTCCTGACCCGCGATCCGCGGATGAAGGAGCGCAAGAAGTACGGCCTCAAGCGTGCCAGGAAGGCGCCCCAGTACACGAAGCGCTAGCCGCCGCCGACTGACGGCCGATGCGTGCGTTGGCCGCTCCGCGCGCTCGCTCACGCACCTTCAGGTGCGCTCGCTCTCGTGCTCGCAGCCGCCTTCGCCTGGGCCGCCATCCGGCGGCGTGGGTCGGGTCCTGTAGGCTGCGGCGATGAGCGCCCCCTCGCTCCTCGGCCGGGATCTCGTGTCGGCCGCCGATCTGAGCGCCGAGGAGATCGGCGTGCTGTTCGCGCGGGCGAAGGAGCTCAAGGCGGAGTACGCGGCGGACCGCCGGCACGCGACGCCGCCGCTCGAGCGGCGGACGCTCGCGATGCTGTTCCAGAAGCCGAGCCTGCGGACGCGCGTCACGTTCGAGGCCGGCATGACGCAGCTGGGCGGGCACGCGATCTACCTGACCGAGGGCGTGGTCCTGGGCGGTCGCGAGACCGTGGGCGATGTCGCCCGCAACCTCGAGCGGTTCGTGGACGGGATCATGGCCCGGACCGGCCCGCACGAGGTGGTCGTCGAGCTCGCCGCGCAGGCTTCGATCCCGGTCATCAACGGGCTCACGATCCGCGAGCATCCGTGCCAGGCGCTGGCCGACCTGTTCACGCTCCACGAGCGGTTCGGCGACCTGCGCGGGCTCCCGCTGGCGTTCGTCGGCGACGGCAACAACGTGTACCACTCGCTCGCGCTGATGGGCGCGACCCTGGGCATGGAGGTGCGGCTCGCACATCCGCCCGGGTATGGACCCAGCGAGCGGATCGTCGAGCGCGCACGGGAGCTCGCTGCGGCGAGCGGTGGCAGGCTCGTGTTCGGGGACGATGCACGGGCGATCGTCGATGGGGTCGCCGCGGTGTACACGGATGCCTGGACCTCGATGGGCCAGGAGGCCGAGGCCGAGGAGCGCCGGGATGCGTTCGCGCCCTTCCAGGTGAACGCCGCGCTGCTGACCGCCGCCCCCGAGGCCCTGGTCATGCACTGCCTGCCCGCCCACCGCGGCGAGGAGATCACCTCGGAGGTGATGGACGGCGGGCAGAGCATCGTGTTCGACCAGTCGGAGAACCGGCTGCACGCGCAGAAGGCGCTGCTCGTCGAGCTCCTGGCGGGATGACGGCATCGATGCGCGGGGTGGAGGCAGGCAGGTGAGCGGCGAGGCGATCTACGAGCGCTACAAGTCGGCGCTCAAGCGCGGGCACATCGCCGCCCTCCACGGGCGGCTGGACGAGGCGCTCGCCGCGTACGCCGACGCGGCGTCGATCGCTCCGGAGCGGTCCACCCCTCACACGAGCGCCGGGTCCGCGCTCCTGCGGGCCGGTCGGGGCGCCGATGCGCTGGGCCGGTATGGAGCGGCGCTCGCGCTCGCCCCACGGGACGAGGCGGCGCTGCTGGGCCGCGCCCGGGCGCTCGATCTGCTGGGGCGTCGCCGCGAGGCGGCCGAGGCGTTCGACGTCGTCGCGGAGGTCCACGCGCAGGCAGGCCGCCCGACCGAGGCGGTCGATGCTGCGCGCCGGGCCCTCGAGCTCGCCGAGGGGCGGGAGCGCCGCCGGACGCTGCAGCGGCTCCTCGAGCCGCTGCGGGCCTCGGAGCTTGACGGGCCCGCCCGTGAAGCGCTGGACAGGGCCCTCGGGATCCTGGATGACGTGACCGTCGCCCGTGGCGGTGCGTTCTCGCCGGCGGACGGGTCGTCTGCGGCAAGCGCGGACCAGCAGACCGACACCGGCGAGGCGACGGTGCCCGTCGCGGAGCCGGAGCCGCCCGCCCCGGTCGTCCGCGCCGCGCTCGACCGCGACCTCCCGGCGGACGCGGACGCCGAGGCGCTGGAGCGAGCCGTCGACGACGCGATCGACCAGGGTCAGCTCGACGGTGCACGCGAGCGAATCCTCGACGCCGCCGCCGTCCATCGAGGGGCTGGGGACATCGATGCCGCGCTCGACGCGTGCTATCGCGGCCTGTCGCTGTCACCGGACGACGTGGATCTCCATCTCGCGCTCGTGGTGCTGTACCGGGACCAGGGCTGGTCCGAGCTCGCGACCGAGAAGCTGGGCCTGCTCGACCGGCTGGCCACCATCGACGGCAACGACGACGCGCTGACTCGGGTTGCGGCCGCTCGGTCGGATGCCGCCCCAGGGACGGGGGACGAGGCTCGAGGGGCCGCCGCGCCCTGACGGCCTGGATGTGTGGGGTGCGGGCAGCCCGCCGGTGCATGCTGTGGCCCGGACGCTGTCGGACGGCCTGATCGGCCGGAACCCGGTGCTACACTCCACGGAAGATGCCCCAGATCGTCGAGCCGCTCGTCCGACAGATCACGCCGACGACGCTGCTGGACATTGCGATCACCGCGCTGTTCATCTACTGGCTGTTCAGCCTGATCCGCGGGACCCGCGCCGTCACGCTCGTCATCGGGGTCACCATCGTGCTGGGCGTCTACGGGCTTGCCCAGCTGCTCGAGCTGCGCCTGTTCACCCAGCTGCTCCAGACCGGCGCCGTCGTCGGGCTGTTCGCGCTCGTGGTCGTGTTCCAGCCCGAGCTCCGGCGGGCCCTCGAGCGGATCGGCCGGGTTGGGACGTTCAGCTGGCTGCTGGCCCCGGCCGCCCAGCGACAGACCGACCACGTCGCCACGGAGGTTGCCAGGGCCTGCTGGCAGCTGTCTCGGACGGGCCAGGGCGCCCTGATCGTGCTCGAGCGCGAGACCGGGCTCGAGGAGATCGCGGAGACCGGGGTCATGCTCCACGCCGACCTGTCGATGGAGCTGCTGTGCACGATCTTCTGGCCCAAGACCGCGCTCCATGACGGTGCGGTCATCATTCGCGGCGATGCGATCGTCGCGGCGGCCGCGCTCCTGCCGCTGACCGACATGAACCTGAGCGAGCGGTACGGGACGCGCCACCGTGCGGCGCTGGGGATCACCGAGGATACCGACGCGGTCGCCGTCGTCGTGTCCGAGGAGAACGGTCACATGAGCGTGGTCGAGCGGGCCCGCATCGTCCGGGTACCGAACCAGGCGCAGCTCGAGCAGGCGATCCGGGCGCTGATGGCCGTCCCGTCCGTTCCGGCGAGCATTCGCCGTCGGCGTCTGCCCGGCCGGCCGGGCGTCGGCGCGGCCATGCGGCTGGCACGGCGCGAGGCGGGTCGGCCTGATCAGGCCATCCCCGATCCTCCCGCCACCGGGGAGGACGGCAGCGCGGTGGGCTCGCCGTGATCGCGTTCCGGCGCACCCTGCGGCGCGCGGTGGCGTTCGTGGTCCACAACTGGCCGCTCAAGCTCGCGGCGATCGTGGTCGCGACGATGCTCTATTTCGGCGTCGTCGTGTCCAGCGACAGCAGCACCTATCCCGGTCCCATCCGGATCACCCCGGTCAACCAGCCCGCCGGGACCGTGATCACCAACGCCAACGACATCAAGGACGTCGAGCAGGTGCGCTACCTCGCGCCGTCGGGCGCCGGCCCCCTGACGGCCCAGGACTTCCGCGCCACGGTGGATCTCTCGGACGTCAAGCCGGACGGCGTGCCCGTCAACGTGCGCGTGGACCTCGAGGCGATCGATCCCCGGGTGACCATCCTCGAGGTCCGGCCCCGGACGATCCAGATCGTGCTCGACCAGCTGATCACCAAGACCGTCGAGGTCAAGGTGGATCGCGGCACGCCGCCGCCGGGCCTCGACATCGGCGAGACCGTCATCGATCCGCCGCAGGTCTCGGTCAGCGGCGCCGCCGGCCTGGTCAACCGGGTGGTGTCCGTCAGGGCCAGCACGCCCATCGACGCCAGCGGCGTGGACATCGATCGCGAGGTCCAGCCGGTGCCCATCGACGCCTCGGGCGAGATCGTGACCGGCGTCGAGATCGAGCCCCGCACCGTCCACGTCACGATCCCGATCTACACCAACAAGGATTCGCGGACGCTGCCCGTCAACCCGATCATCACCGGCACGCCGGCCGCGGGGTTCCGGATCGCCGCCGTCGAGACCACGCCACTGACGGTCTCGGTGGAGGGTGATCAGGACCAGCTGGTCGCGCTGATCCGGGCCGACACAGCGCCGGTGCCCGTGTTCGGGGCCACCAGCGATGTCTCGATGGACGTCGCACTTGCCCTGCCGACCGGTGTCATGCCCCTGAGCGTGACCACGATCACGGTCAGGGTCCGGATCGAGCCCGTGACGGAGACCCGGACGTTCTCGGCCGGCCTGCGGCTCGACGGGCGGCAGGCGGGGTTCGAGTACGACGTCGCGCAGGACCGGGTGCTGCTCACGCTGTACGGGTCCGTGGTCTCCCTCGACCGGCTCAGCGCGGCGCCGATCGTCGTCGGGCTCAACGTCGCGACCCTCGGGCCGGGGACGCACGACGTGGCCGTGATCCCGTCACTGCCCTCGGGCGTGACCGTCGCCGACATCTCGCCCCAGACGGTGACCGTCACCGTCGCCGCCCCCGCGACCCCGACGCCGCCGCCGGCGACGCCATCGCCCGCGCCGTCCGCGACGCCACCGGCCGCACCCTGACCCCTCCTTCGGATCCCAGCAGCTAGGAGCACCATGAGCCGCCTGTTCGGCACGGATGGAATTCGCGGCGTCGCCAACGTCGACCTGCGCCCATCGCTCGCCGTCGCCCTCGGACGGGCCACCGCGCACCACGTGGTGGGCGCCGGTGGCTCGCTGGTGGTCGGCCAGGACACGCGCCGCTCCGGCGACATGTTCGTGGCCGCGATCACGGCCGGCGCGACGAGCATGGGTGTCGACGTCCACGTGGTCGGCGTGGTGCCGACCCCCGCGCTGGCCTACCTCGCGGCAACCGGCGATTTCGGGGCCGGGATCATGGTCTCGGCGTCGCACAACCCGGCCGAGGACAACGGTCTCAAGGTGCTCGACCCACGCGGCCTCAAGCTCGACGACGACGTCGAGGAGGACCTCGAGACGGAGATCCTGCGCGCCGACGAGCTGCCGTCCGTCGAGCCGTCGCTGGTCGGCCGAGCGGTGGCCGCGGGCGCGCTCCTCGATCGCTACGTCGCGC
Organism: uncultured Chloroflexia bacterium; assembly: GCA_963749705.1. Taxonomy (GTDB): domain Bacteria; phylum Chloroflexota; class Limnocylindria; order Limnocylindrales; family CSP1-4; genus CAIXZV01. Next base: position 9,939 of record CAVVNQ010000019.1, read on the forward strand.
ACCGGCAGGGCCTCGCGAGCGCCGTCGAGGCGTCCGGCCTGCACGTGGTCCTGGACACGGCCAACGGCGCGGCGCACCGTGTCGGCCCCGAGGTGCTGCGCGCGACCGGTGCCCGGGTCACGGTCATCCACGACCGGCCGGACGGCGACAACATCAACGTCCAGTGCGGGGCGACCGAGCCGGGTTCGCTCGCGCGCGCCGTCGTGGAGCACGGGGCCGACGTCGGGTTCGCGCTCGACGGCGACGCCGACCGATGCGTCGCGGTGGACGCGAGCGGTGAGCTCGTCGACGGCGACCAGGTCCTGGGCATCCTCGCGCTGGAGCGGCTGGCGCGCGGGGTGCTCGCCGACGGCAGCCTGGTCGTCTCGGTCCTGTCCAACGGCGGCCTCCAGGGTGCCATCGAGGCCGCGGGCGGTCACCTGGTGCGAACACCGGTCGGCGACAAGCACATCCTCGCGGCGATGCTGGTGTCGGGTGCGGAGCTGGGTGGCGAGAAGAGCGGACACGTGATCATCCGCGAGCACACCACCTCGGGCGACGGAATCGTGACCGCGCTCGAGCTGCTGCGCGTGATGACGGCTGCGGGTGCGGGGCTCGCGGACCTGGCACGCGCGATCCCGCTCCTGCCGCAGCAGCAGCGGGCGATCCGCGTCCATCACCGCGACCAGTGGGAGAACGACGACGTCCTGCGCGGGGCCATCGCCGCGGCAGAGGAACGGCTGGGGCCGAGCGGGCGGGTCCTGGTCCGGCCATCCGGCACCGAGCCCCTGCTGCGGGTGATGGTCGAAGGCGACGACGCGGACGTCGTGCTCGAGCTGGCCGACACGATCGCGGCCCTCGCAGGGGAGCGACTACACTAGGCCGTCCCGTCCGGCCGCGCCGGCGCCCGGCGGTGATCGCGACCCACGGAGACCCCCAGCTGCATGTGCGGAATCGTCGGCTACACGGGCCCTCGCGAGGCTGGCCCCATCCTCATCGAAGGGCTCAGGCGCCTCGAGTACCGCGGCTACGACTCCGCGGGCATCGCGCTCGTCGATGAGGACGGCACCCTGTTCGTCGAGAAGCGTGCCGGCAAGCTGAGCAACCTGCAGACGGCGATCGCCGACCGCACGCCGCACGCGGCGATCGGGCTTGCCCACACCCGGTGGGCGACCCATGGCCGGCCGAACGACCTCAACGCCCACCCGCACCAGGACTGCACGGGCGACATCACCGTGATCCACAACGGGATCATCGAGAACTTCCGGGAGCTGCGTGACGAGCTGGCCGCGCGCGGTCACACGCTGACCTCGGAGACGGACACCGAGGCGATCGCCCACCTGATCGAGGACGCCTACCGCGGCGACCTTGCCGACGCCGTCCGGGCGGCCCTGCGCCGGATGCAGGGCGCCTATGCGCTGGTGGCGATGCACCGCGGCGAGCCGAGCCGCCTGGTCGGCGCCCGCCAGGACGTGCCGCTGATCGTGGGGCTCAACGGCGAGGAGAGCTTCATCGCCAGCGACGTGTCGGCGATCCTCGCCCACACCGACCGGGTGGTGTTCCTCGAGGAGGGCGATGTCGCCGACGTGCGCCCGACCGGGGTCGTGGTGACCGACGTGGACGGCCACGAGCGCCAGCGGCCGGTGACCGTGATCGACTGGTCGCCCGAGGCGGCCGAGAAGGGCGGCTACGACCACTTCATGCTCAAGGAGATCCACGAGCAGCCGACCGCGCTCCGCCAGTCGCTCGCCGGCCGGGTCACGCCCGGCGGGCGGATCCACGCGCCGGAGGTGGTCGGGCTGGGCGATGTGTTCCGGCGGGTGACGCGGGTCGAGCTGGTCGCGTGCGGCACGGCGTCGTACGCATCGCTGGTGGGGGCGGCGGCCATCGAGGAGTGGACCGGCCTGCCGGCCCGGGTCACGGTGGGCTCCGAGTTCCGGTACTCGCCGCCGCCGCTCGATGCCGACACCCTGGTGATCGCGGTGACCCAGTCGGGCGAGACCGCGGACACGATCGCGCCCACGCGCTGGGCCCGCGAGCGCGGGTGTCCCATCGTCGCGGTCACCAACACCGTCGGCTCGGCGATCACCCGCGAGGCGGACGCGGTCATGTTCCTCCAGGCCGGCCCGGAGATCGCGGTCGCCGCATCGAAGACGTTCGTGACCCAGGTGACCACGCTGCTGGTGCTCGCCGCGGCCGTCGCGGAGGCGCGCGGATCCCTGGGTGAGGCGCGCGAGCTCGAGCTCGGCGCGGCGATGCGGGCTCTGCCCGATGCGGCGGCCCGGACGCTGGAGCTCAACGTGGACGTGGCGCTGCTGGCCCGCAAGTACGTGAACTCGCGGGGGTTCATGTTCATCGGGCGCGGATACACGCTGCCGGGGGCGCTCGAGGGCGCGCTCAAGCTCAAGGAGGTCAGCTACATCCACGCCGAGGGCTACGCGGCCGGCGAGCTCAAGCACGGCCCGATCTCGCTGCTCGATGCGGAGTGCCCGCTGGTTGCGATCGCGACCCGGTCGCGCGCCTACGACAAGCTGATCAGCAACGTGATGGAGGGGCGGGCGCGGGACGCGCGGGTGATCGCGGTCGCCACCGAGGGCGATGTCCAGATCGATCGCTTCGCGGACGACGTGATGTGGGTCCCGGACACGCACGAGGCGCTGTCGCCGGTGCTCGCCGTCATCCCGCTCCAGCTGTTCGCGTACTACACCGCGGTCGCTCGTGGCACGGACGTCGACCAGCCACGCAACCTCGCCAAGTCGGTGACGGTCGAGTAGCCCATGGCACGCCCGGACCGTCCCGACACCGCACCCGCCCGCCGCCGTAGCGAGGCAACCGGCCCGTCGGCGGACGCCGTCCTGCCGCCCGGCATCGTGCCCGACGGGACGACGGAGCTGGGCATCGACATCATCAAGGTCCAGCGGATCCGCGAAACGCTGGCCCGGTTCGGCGACCGCTTCTCACGCCGGGTGCTGACGCCGGCAGAGCGTCGCTACGTGCGCGACCGGCCCGAGACGTTCGCCGGTCGATGGGCGGCCAAGGAGGCCGTGTCCAAGGTCCTCGGGCTGGGCGTGCGCGGGATCGGCTGGCGCGATATCGAGGTCGAGCGGCTGCCCACGGGCCAGCCGGCCGTCAGGCTCCACGGACGGGCGGCGGAGCGCGCCGTCCAGCTGGGCATGGGCCGGATCGCGCTGTCGATCACGCACGAGGCCGAGTACGCGGTGGCGATCGCGTTCGGGGTCCGGACGGCCGGCGGACGCTACGTCTTCCCGCTCGACATCGACGAGCGCATCGACGACCGGGAGCGGCGCCTGCTCGCGAGGTTCGAGCGCATGCGGGAGCTCGACCGGGCGACCCGGGAGCTCGGCACGGACCGGGACCCGGCGGGCGGCGACGGGGCCGGCGACGACGGAGCCGGCGCCGATGGAGCCGGCGCTGTGGGGGACGGGGCGGGCCGGCCACGCTCGGCACCCGGCGACGGCGACGGAGCGCCCCGATGACGGATCGACGGCCGCTGGGCTTCGGACGCCACCCCGACGAGGCGTCGTCGGTGACGGGCGCCGCGATCCCGGCGGGCTCCACGCTGCTCGACGACGACGCGATGGCGGGCCTGATCCCGGATCGCGCGGCGCGCGGCCACAAGGGCACGTTCGGCAAGCTGCTGGTCGTCGCCGGCTCGCTCGACTACGCGGGCGCGGCGCTCCTCGTCTGTCGAGCGGCCGGGCGCGCCGGTGCGGGGCTGGTCACGCTGGCGGTCCCGGAGTCGCTCCAGCCGCTGTTCGCCGCCAAGGTCGTCGAGGCGACCACGATGGCGCTGCCCGAGGACGACGTCGAGGAGGTGGACCCGGAGCCGGCGTTCGCCAAGATCCTCGATCACGACCACGATGCGCTGGTCATCGGGCCGGGGCTGCGACCGGCGCTCGCGATGGCCGACCTGCTGCGGCTGCTGCTCACCCTCCCCGGCGAGCCCTCCGGTGCGCCGGTCGTGCTCGACGCGGAGGCGCTGCGGACGCTCGCTGCCGCCGATGGCTGGTGGACGTCGGTGACCCGTCCATGCGTGCTGACGCCGCACGCCGGCGAGTTCGCCCGGTTGCGCGCCGGCTCGGGCCGTGATCCGGCCGACGACGGTGACCTCGGGGCCGACGACGAGGCGCGGGTCAGGGCCGCAACGGCCGCCGCCGCGGACTGGCGCCAGGTCGTCGTGCTCAAGGGCGCGAAGACCGTCGTGGCCGGCCCCGACGGACAGGTCTCGGTCGCCCCGTTCGAGAACCCGGCCATGGCCTCGGGCGGGACCGGCGACGTGCTCGCCGGCACGATCGGGGCGCTGCTCGCGCAGGGCCTGCCCCCGTACGATGCCGCCCGCCTCGGCGTGTACCTCCACGGGCTGGCGGGCGAGGCGATCCGCGATCGGATCGGAGACGCCGGGCTGCTGGCCGGCGACCTGCCCGACGCGCTGCCGCTCGTCCGCAAGCGCCTGGCCCGGATCGCGGAGCGGCAGCGCTCGGGCCGGCGGCTCGGGTTCGGGTTCGCCGCCCGCGACACGGCGGGGGATCGCGCCGGGGGCGACGACGCTCCGGATCGCGCGGCGACGGGCGACGACGGCGGACCCGACCATGCGACGGGCGACGACGGCGGACCCGACCAGGCAACCGGCGACGACGCCGGTACCGGCTCGCCCGACGCCGCTCCCGGCGGAGCGGCAGGCTGAGCGCGTCGTCCGGGCGCCCGGCACCCGGGACCCGGCCGTCCCCGCCGACGGAGCCGATCGAGGCGCGCCTCGTGCGCGCCGGCCTGCCGCCCCTGCCCCGGCTCGCCTGGCTCGAGATCGACCTCGACGCGCTGCGCGGAAACCTGGCGCTCGTGCGCGGGATCGTCGGCCCGGACGTCCGGGTGGAGCCGGTCGTCAAGGCCGACGCCTACGGGCACGGTGCGGTCGACGTTGCCCGCGCGCTCGAGGACGCCGGCGCCGACGGCTTCTCGGTCGCCACGCTCGACGAGGCGCTCGAGCTCCGCGAGGGCGGCGTGACCGCGCCCGTCCTCGTGCTGTACCCGATCCCTGCCGAGCTCGTCGGCGATGCCGCGCGCCACGGCATCGCGGTGAGCGTCGGCGACGGGATCCCGCTCGATCGGCTGCTCGACGCCGCAGCCGCGGCCGCATCGGCCCCCACGGACGCGCCCAGGCTCGAGCTCCACCTCGAGATCGAGACCGGGCTCGGTCGCGGCGGCGCGCTGCCCGATGCCGTCGAGGGGATCGTGGACCGGCTCCGGGCCGCGCCGGGCATCCGGCTGGCCGGGCTGTGGACGCACCTCGCCGCCGCGGACGACGCAGCGAACGCCCTCGCGCAGGATGCCGCCTTCGACCGGGCGGTCACCCGGATCGGCGACGCGGTGTCCTGGGGACCCGAGGCGACGCGCCGCCACATCTCGGGCAGCGGCGGCGTGCTCGGTGCGGGCGTGCGCCGCTGGGAGTCGGTCCGCGCCGGCCTCGCGGTGTACGGGCTGGTGCCCGATGCGATGACCCCGCCCGCGGCCACGGCGGCGGCCGCCGACGCGCTCCGCCCCGCGATGTCGCTCCACGCCCGTCCGGTGCGCGTCGCGGACCTGCCCGCGGGTCACGGGGTCAGCTACGGACCGACGTTCACGACCACGCGCCGTTCGCGGATCGCGACGCTCCCGCTGGGCTACGGCGACGGATGGCGGCGCGTGCTGTCCGACCGCGCCTCGGCCCTCGTCCGCGGCGTGCGCGTGCCACTGATCGGCCGGGTCTCGATGGACGCCGTCATGGCCGACGTCACCGACGTCCCCGGCCCGCCGGTGACCGAGGCCGACGAGGTCGTGCTGCTGGGCGCCCAGCACGGGACCGAGATCACGGCGTTCGAGCTCGCCTCGCTGGCCGGAACGATCAGCTACGAGGTCGTCACCGGCATGGCTCGGCGCCTGCCCCGGGTGTACCATGCCGCCGGTTCACCCGTGGGGATCCGGACGCTCGCGGGCGGGAGGTCCGAGTGACGCGCATCGAGCTCTGGAATGGGGACATCTGCGACCTCGAGGTCGACGCGATCGTGAGCCCCGCCACCACGTCCCTGTGGATGTCGTCGGGCACGGCCGGCGAGATCAAGCGGGCCGGTGGCGACGAGATCGAGTTCGCCGCGGTCCGACAGGGCCCGGTCGCCGTCGGCGAGGCCGTGGTCACCCCGGCCGGACGGCTCGCCGCGAAGGTCGTCATCCACGCCGTCTCGATCGAACGGGATCGCAGGACGAGCGCCGTGGCCATCGACCGCGCCGCGCGGAGCGCCATCGCGCGCGTCCGCGAGCTCGGCCTGGCCAGCGTGGCGATCCCGGCGCTCGGGACCGGCGTGGGCGGCTTCCCGCTGCCGGAGGCGGCACGCCTGGCGGTCGACGCCGTCCACGATGAGCTCCTGACGCCGTCATCCATCGAGCACGTCGTGTTCGCGCTCCGCGGGGCGGCCGCCTACCAGGCGTTTGCCGATGCGCTGTCCGCGACCAGGACCGGATCGTCCGGACCGTCGAGCGACACCACCAGGTGGCAGGCGGTCGGGCCCGGACCGGCCGTCGACGGCCCGGCCGACGACCAGGCGCGGGACCCGGTCGCGGCCCCGGTGCCTCGCGCTGCGGAGCCCGCGATGCCCGAGGACGGGTCGTGAGCTTTCCGGCCGAGCCGCTCGACGAACGGCGCGATGCGCTGGTCGAGACGGTCGCCCGCGAGATCCGGCTGCGCGGCCTGACCGGCCCGGCCGTGCACTTCCTCGAGGCGAGCCGTCCGTACCGACCGCTGGGCGCGCCGGCGATGCTGTTCTTCGATCCGGTGCTCCGCGAGCTGTTCGGTGGCGAGACGCCCTCCGCCAGCGAGCTGCTCGAGGACGACCTGGGCATCGAGGCCCTGATCGACCGTCTCGAGGAGCTGGACGAGGCCGACGGCTGGGACGCCTGACCGCGACGGTGCCGGCGGCCCTCGGCCGATGGCCGCGCCGCTGGTAGGATCGAGCGGGTGAGCAGCGAACCGCCGGCATTCGTCACCATCGACCACGGCACCGCGACGGTCGCGGCGGCGCTGGTCGGTCGCGTTGACGCCCGGTGGCGCCTGCTCGGCGCGACGGCCGCACCCGCGAGCGTGGGGGCCGATCCGCTCGTCGCACGCCTCCGGTCGCGGCTCGAGGCATCGGATCCGGCGCTGGCCCGGGCCTGCGGGCTGGCCGGCTACCCGCGTGACGGCGACCTGCCGAGGGTCGAGACCCGGACCTCGCCCCCGCCCGTGATGGTCGTCCTGGGAGCGACGATCCGCGCCGTCGGGCCGCTGGCCGCCGCCGCGTCGACCGCCGGCTGGCGCGTGCGCTCGATGGCGATCGAGGGGGCGGACATCCTCGAGGTGGCCACGGCAATTGCGGACCCTTCGGTGGCGGCGGTGCTCGCCGGTTGCTCGGACCCGCCGGGCGGCGACGAGCGGCCCCTCGTCGCGGCGCTCGCGGCCCTGGTCGCGGCGGCGACCCAGCGTCGTCCGGACCTGACGCTCATCCTCGCCGGGCCGGTCGGCGAGCCGGGCAGCGGGGCGGATGCCGTCACGCCGTCGGAGCGTTCCGGCGCCACGATCCTTGCCCCCGCGCCCGCCCTCGCGGACGGCGCCCGGCTGCGGGCCCTGCTCGACGGCGTTCGCGGCGACGAGCCGGACGGCCACCGGGCGCTGGCGCGATCGGTGGTGACCCTCGCCGACGTCCTGCAGCGACGCGTCGAGGTCGTCGAGATCGGCCACTCGGCCGGCGCCCGCGTGTCGGCGACGTGGTCGCCCGACGGCGTCGTCGGCCCGGCCGAATCCTCGTTCGTGCCGGCCGCCGCGCTGGTGCCCTGGGGTGAGGACGACTCGATCGTGGACGAGGTCGGCGGCTGGCTCGCCGTGCCGATCGACCGCCTCCGGCTCCGTGACCGGCTTCGCGACCTCGCCGTCGTCCCGTGGGGCGACGCGGCCGGCGACGGCGCCCAGCTGCGCATGGCGGCCGCGCGCGCCGCGGTCGCCCGCCTCGTCGCCGCGACGCCCGCACACGACGAGCTTCCGACGCCGGACCTGGTCGTCGCCGCCGGCGGCGTGTGGTCGGTGGCGCCGGGTCCGGCGGTCGCGCTGGCGCTCGCCGACGTCCTGCGGCGCCCGGGCGCCCGGGCGCTTGGCCTCGATCACGCACGGCTCCTGGGACCACTGGGCATGATCGAGGACCCGGTCGAGCGGCGGCAGGTGATGGCCGACCTCCGCGACGAGCTGCTCGTGCCGCTGGGCACCGTGCTGATGCCGGCGGGCCTGCGGTCCGGCCGGTCGATCGGCCGTCTGGGCGTGCGCGGAGAAGGCGCGCCCATCGAGCTCGACCTCGTGCCCGGCGGGATCGAGCTGGTGGACCTGCCGCCCGGTGGGCAGGCCGTGCTCGATGCGACATTCCGGGAGACCGTGGATCTCGGTCACCGCACCCGCCGGGTCGCGCTCGAGGTCGCCGGCGGCCTGGGCGGCCTGCTCGTCGACCTGCGCGACATCCCGCTCCGACTGCCGGACCGGGTCGAGCGCCGCCGGGAGCTGATGCTCGCCTGGCAGGCCGCTCTGTGGGCGGGTCTCGAGGGATGACGACGACGGTCCGGCTCGACGAGGTGCCCTCGCGCCCGTTCCTCGAGGTCGGGATCGAGACGCATCTGCCGCTGCCGCCGGGCGATCGTCCGCTGGTCGAGATGGGGGCGGAGATCTCGCCCGGCGACCCGCTCGTCGAGCACCTGCGTGACCCGCGCGTCGACGAGGTCTCGATCAATCCCTCCGCCGAACGCACCCCGCCGGTCGCGGGCAGCCGGTGGTCGCCCCAGCTGGCGATCCGGCGCCGCCGTCGCGGTCGTGCCGATCTCGACGCGGAGCTGCTGGCCGCGCTCGCGCCGCAGCGAGATCGCTGGCGCGTGGTCACGGGCGATCACCGCGACGTCGTCGCGTCACCGGTCGGCGGGCGGGTGTCCGTGATCCGGCCCGGGGCGGAGGTGCGGATCGCGGTCGCGGGCCGGGCGCTGCGCGCCGCGTTTGCCGCCGGCTCGCCCGCCCGCGGACGCCTCGCGCTGGCGACCGATCCGTTCGGCGAGCTGCGACCCGGCGGGATCGATGTCGGGCGGGCCGGCAGCATCCTCGTGGTCGGGTCCCGGATCGATGCCGAGGCGCTCACCCGTGCGCGGGCCATGGGCGTTCGCGGGATCGTCGTGGGATCGCTGCCGGGCAAGGAGCTGCGCGACTTCATGGCCTCCGAGCGCCGCCAGCACGCGGCGCTCCACCCGATGCCGCCGTTCGGGGTGCTCGTGCTGGGCGGTGCCGCGCGCCGTCCGATCCCGAGCCCGATGCTGGGGCTGTTCGACCGCCTCGCCGGCCTGGAGGTCTCGATCCTGGTCGACCCGCCGACGCTGGTGTTCGACCACCCCGACGTCGAGCCGCCGCCGATCGAGCCGGACTGGGTCTGGATCCGCAGCGGTCCCAACGCCGGCGCCGAGGGTCGCGTGGTGTCCATCGCCGGACGGCAGCGGTTCGCGGCCAACGTCACCCTCGACAGCGCGTGCGTCTCGATCGACGGCGATCCCGCGATCGAGGTCGCCCTCGGGGATCTCGAGCGCTTCGCCTGAGCCGGACCGAGCCTGCGGCGCGGGGTCGCGGCCGGCCCCGGGCAGCCGCGCCGGGCCACCGCTTCGGCTACCCTCGGACCGATGTCAGCTGCCACCGGCTTCGAGCGAACCCTCGTGACCCGCGATGCGATCGCGACCCGCGCGCTTGCCGCGAACCTCGCGACCGTGGCGCGGCCGGGTGACCTGGTCTGCCTGGTGGGCGACCTCGGCGCGGGCAAGACGCAGTTCGCCAAGGGGTTTGCCGTCGGGCTGGGGATCACGGACACCGTGAGCTCGCCCACGTTCGTGCTGATGACCGAGTACGCGGGCAGGCTGCCGTTGTTCCATCTCGATCTCTACCGCCTCGACGATGCGGCCGATGCGCTCGCCGGCGGGCTGATCGACGAGCGCCAGCTCGCCGGCGTCGTGCTCGTCGAATGGGCCGAGCGGCTCGGTGCCGCGCTGCCCTCCGGCCGCCTCGACGTCCACCTCGACGGCACGGGCGACGACCCGCGGCGGATCACGCTGCGCGCGATCGAGCCCGACTACCGGCGATACCTGGAGGCCGCCGCGTGACGACCGGCGGTCCGCTGCTCCTCGTCGACACGGCGACCACGAACGCGGTGATCGCGCTCGGGTCGCCCGACGGGACGCCGATCGACACGCGGACCTGGATCGCGGGCTACCGCCACGGGGAGGAGCTGCTGGCGCATGTCGAGGCCCTGCTGGGCGATCGCGCCGTCGCCCCGGCCGGCCTGGGCGGGATCGTGGTCGGCACGGGACCCGGTGCGTTCACCGGGCTGCGCGTCGGCCTGGCCACGGTCAAGGCGCTGGCCCACGCACTCGGCCTGCCGGTCGCCGGCGTGGCCACCGGGCGGTCGCTGATCGATGCGGCGGCCCGCGCGGCCGGCATCCCGCCGACCGCGATCGTGCTGATCCAGCCGGCCGGGCTGTCCGATCGGGTGCTGTCGCGCTGGGCCGAGCCGCCGCGGATCCTGCCCGGCGGCACGGACCCGGATGTCGGTCCCGGTGAGCAGCTGGTCGCGGTCGATCTCGCCGGACGCGCGCCGGCCGATGCGATCGGGCACGGCGATGCGGCGATGGCGGGTCTTGCCGCGGCGCTGCTCGACGCCGGCGCTCGCAGGCTGGCGACGGGCGACGGCGACGACCTCGCGCGCCTCGTCCCCGAGTACGTCACGCTCCCGCGCGGGGTCAGCTCCGGCCCGCCCGAAGGCGGCGTGGCGCTGACCGGCGGGGCGGGCGAGGTGCGACCGGCATGAGCGACGCCCCGATCCTGCTGATCCGGCCGATGGGGATCCCGGACCTGCCGATGGTCCATCAGATCGAGCGGGCCAGCTTCACCACACCGTGGCCGCCGCAGGCGTACCGCCAGGAGCTCGAGACCAACCGGCTCGCGCACTACCTCGTCGCCCAGCTGGGTGACGAGATCGTCGCGTACGCCGGCATCTGGCTGATGGTCGACGAGGCGCACGTCACGACCTTCGCCGTGCATCCCCGCCACCGCCGGCGCCGGATCGGCGAGCGGCTGCTGCTCGCGCTGCTCGACCTGGCCCGAGACCGGCATGCCCGCGAGGCCACGCTCGAGGTCCGCCTGTCGAACCTGGCGGCGCGACGGCTGTACGAGAAGTACGGCTTCCGTCCGGTCGGGATCCGGCCCCGCTACTACAGCGACAACCAGGAAGACGCCCTGATCATGACGACGGAGCCCCTTGCGGAGCCCGCGATGCGTGACCGGGTCGAACGCCTCCGCGCCGCCATCGATGCCTCGCCGCCGCTCGACGTGGCCGCGATGACCGGCGGGCAGGAGGCATCCGCGGCAGGATCCGGCGCGTCCGCCGACGCAGGACCCGGTGAGCGACCCGGCGGCCGCGCGCCCGGGAGCCTGACGCGCGGCGGCGATATGCCCGGCGCGCAGCCCGTCCCGCAGGCCGGGATGCCGGGCGGGGGCGGAACGTGACCGGCCCCCTCGTGCTCGCCGTCGAGTCCAGCTGCGACGAGACCGGGATCGCCGTGATCGAGGACGGCCGGCGGATCCACGCCAACGTCGTGGCCAGCCAGGTCGCGCTCCACGCACCGACCGGGGGGATCGTCCCCGAGGTCGCCGCGCGGGCCCACCTGCGCTGGATCGTGCCCGTGCTCGACGAGGCGCTCCAGACCGCCGGCGTGACGCCGCGGGACCTGGATGCCGTCGCGGTGACCTACGGGCCCGGCCTCGCCGGGTCGCTGCTGGTGGGGATCAACTTCGCCAAGACCCTCGCCTGGGCGCACGGCAAGCCGCTGGTCGCGGTCAACCACCTCGAGGGACACGTCTACGCGGGCTGGCTGCTCGACCCGGGGGAGGACGAGCGCGAGGCGCCGCCGTTCCCGCTGGTCGCGCTGGTCGTCTCCGGCGGGCACACCTTCCTGGCCGAGATGCGCGACCACCTCACCTACCGGCTGCTCGGCCAGACCGTCGACGACGCCGCCGGCGAGGCGTTCGACAAGGTCGGCCGGCTGCTCGGGCTGGGCTACCCGGGCGGGCCGGCCATCTCGCGTGCGGCGGAGGGTGCGGTCGCCCGTGACCGGGTGTTCCCACGGGCCTGGATGCGGGACACGTTCGACCTCAGCTTCTCGGGGCTCAAGACGGCGGCTCGCCGGATCATCGCGAGCGCCCGTGCCGACGAGGGCCTGCCGGCCGACGAACGGGAGGGCGAGCTCCCTGCGGCCGTGACCGCCGAGCTCGCCTGGGGCTTTCAGGACTCGGTCGTCGACGTGCTCGCGACCAAGACGATCCGCGCCGCCGAGGCGATCGGCGCCCGGGGCATCGTGCTCGGCGGCGGCGTCGCGGCCAACGCGGAGCTGCGGGCCCGGATCTCGGGCGAGGCGGCGGCGCGCGGGCTCGCGCTGGTGATCCCGCGCCCGGGCCTGTGCACCGACAACGGGGCGATGATCGGTGCCGCCGGTGCGCGGCGGTTCGCGGCCGGTGCCCGCGCGGGACTCGACCTCGACGCCCGGCCATCGCTGCCGCTCGCCCGATGACCACGGGTCACGGCGCCGGCGCGCTGCGGCTCGATCCGCTCCACGTGCGCCGGACGCTGCGCGAGGCCGGCCTCCGGGCGCGCCACAACCTGAGCCAGAACTTCCTGGCCGATGTCGACGTGCTCGAGGGGATCCTCGCGGAAGCCGACCCGGATCCCGCTCGCGGCGTGCTCGAGATCGGGCCGGGGCTGGGGTTCCTGACCGGTGGCCTGCTCGCCGCGGGGGCGCGGGTCACGGCCGTCGAGCTCGATCGGGGCCTGGTCGCGATCCTCCGCGAGCGGCTCGACCCCGAGCTCGCGTCGGGTGCGCTCCGGATCGTCGAAGGCGACGCGCTCGACCAGGACCTCGTCAACCTCGTGCCACCGCCGTACGACGTGGTCGCGAACCTGCCATACCACATCACCAGCCCGATCCTGCACCGGCTGCTGGGCAGCCCGCCCCGAGCCGAGCGGCTCGTGCTCATGGTCCAGCGCGAGGTCGCCGAGCGGATCTCCGCTGCGCCGGGCGGGATGTCCTACCTGTCGGTGTTCGTCCAGTACCACGCCAAGGCGCGGATCGCGTTCCGCGTCCCGCCCGAGGCGTTCGAGCCCGCCCCCAAGGTGGGCTCGGCCGTGCTCGTGCTCGAGCCGTACGCGATGGACGACCGGCTCGATCCGGCCGCCGAGGATCACCTGTGGCGCGTCGTCCAGGCCGCCTTCCGAGAGCGCCGCAAGATGCTCCACAACGTGCTCGTCCGCCAGCTGCCCATCCCGCCCGAGCGAGTGCACGCGGCCCTCGAGGCCGTCGGGATCGCCGGCGACCGGCGTCCGCAGACCGTGGCGGTCGGGGAGTGGATCGCGCTCGCCGAGGCCCTGGGTCCCATCGCGGGCGACCGATGAGCGTGGAGCCGCCCGACCCGGCCGGTCACCCCGACCCGGCGCGCCGCCTTGCTCCGGCGATCCGGCTCGCACCCGCCAAGGTCAACCTGACCCTGGCCGTCCTGGGTCGCCGCGCCGACGGCTACCACGACCTGCACAGCGTGATGGTCCCGGTCGACCTCGCGGATCGGCTGTCGGTGTCGATCCTGCCGCCCGGCGCATCGGACACCCTGCACGTGACCGGGTTCGACCCGGGTCCGGTGACCGACAACCTCGTGCTGCGGGCGATCGCCGCGGCGCGCCGCGCCGCGCGCCCCGCGTGGGGCCGGCCGGACCCGCCGCCGGCGCTGGCGGCGCTGCTGGACAAGCGGATCCCGGTCGCTGCCGGGCTCGCCGGCGGCTCGTCAGACGCGGCGGCCGCGATCGAGGCCGCGCTCGATGCCTGGTCCGTGGAGCTGGACGGCGACGGGCGCCGCCGGCTCGCGCTCGAGATCGGTTCGGACGTCCCGTTCTTCCTGGCCGCCGGGCCGGCGCTGGTCGAGGGACGCGGCGAACGGGTCACGCCGCTGGCCTGGCTGCGCGATCACGATGGAAGCCCGGACCGGCCCGGGCTGCTGCTCGTCACGCCGGCGGTTGCGATCGCGACGCCCGCGGTGTTCGCGGCATGGGACGCCGGGGCACGGGTCGCGGGCGGCGCTGCGCGCCTCGCGTCCGCGCACCTCGCCGAGGAGCTCCGGACCGGTCTCCGCGTGCCGGACCTGCTGGTCCGCGCATCCGTGCTCGCGGCATCCAACGACCTCGCGCCGGCCGCGTCGGTGATCGCGCCCGAGCTGGTGCCGTTCCGGCGGGCGCTGCTGCGGCTGCTGTCGCGGCCTGTCGGCGTGTCGGGGTCGGGGCCGACCCACTGGGCGCTCTATCCTTCACATGCCGAGGCGGCGGCGGCGGCCGAGCAGGTGCGCACGTCGATCGCCGCCGGCGACCTGCCCGGCCCGGGCACGCAGGCGGCGTTCGTGGCAGCCGTCCGGATCCTCGCCCACGACCACACGCGGAGGAACCAATGAACCCCCAGGCAATCTCCACGGCCGGCGCCCCCGCCGCCATCGGTCCCTACAGCCAGGCGATCGCGAGCGGCGACCTCCTGTTCTGCAGTGGCCAGCTGGGCCTCGACCCCGGGACGGGCGAGCTCGCGGACGGCGTCGAGGCGCAGGCCGACCGCGCGATGCGCAACCTCGTGGCCGTGCTCGATGCCGGCGGCGCCACGCTCGCCGACGTGGTCAAGACCACGATCTTCCTGGCCGACATCGCGGACTTTGCGGCCGTGAACGCCGTGTACGGCCGGTATGTCCCGGATCCGCCGCCGGCTCGCTCGACGGTCCAGGTCGCGGCGTTGCCCAAGGGAGGCCGGGTCGAGATCGAGGCGATCGCGCGTCGGCCGGGACGTTGATCGCGATTCCCGCGCGGGCGTCCGTCGGTTGACACCCGCGCACGACCGCCCGCAGAATCGGCCGCGCCACCTCATGACGACCACGGACGCACTCTCGGACACCGCCGCCGCACCACCTGCGGTCGGCCCCGTGCGGCTGGCCCGGCGCCGCACCCCGTGACCCCCGCGAGTCCGAAGCCGCCCGAGGGGCGGATCGTCGCCGTTGTCATGGCCGCGGGCCTCGGGACCCGGATGCGGTCGGACCTGCCCAAGGTGCTCCACGCGATCTGCGGCCGTCCGATGATCGACTACGTCCTCGATGCGGCCATCGCGGCGACCGGTGGACGCCCGCTGGTTGTCGGTCCCCCGAGCGGCGACGCCGTGGCCCGCGCGGTCGCCTCGCGGGCGGACACCGCCGTGCAGGCCGAGCCACGCGGGACCGGGGACGCGCTGCGGGCCGGCGCTCGCCGAGCGTGCCCGACTCGGTCGACCAGATCCTCGTCCTGTCGGGTGACGTGCCGCTCGTGCGCGCGGAGCTCCTGTCAGGGCTGCTCGAGGCGCGGGCGCTCGATCACGCGGCGATCGCCCTGGTCGCGGTCGATGCGATCGACCCCACGGGCCTGGGCCGGGTCGTCCGCAACGAGGGGGGCACCGTGGAGCGCGTGGTCGAGGACAAGGACGCCTCGGACGAGGAGCGCCAGATCACCGAGATCAACGCCGGGCTGTACGCGTTTGACGCGACGTGGCTCCGGCGACGGATCGGGGACCTCCAGCCGTCGGCCGCGACGGGTGAGCTGTACCTGACCGACCTCGTGGGGCTCGCGCGCGAGGACGGCCGCCTCGTTGCCGCGCTCGACGTCGACGACGACGGGCGGCTGATGGGGATCAACGACCGGTCGCAGCTTGCCCGCGCGGAATGGGACATGCGGGTCGACCTCAACGATCGCTGGATGCGTGCCGGGGTGACCATGACCGACCCGTCCACCGTGTACATCGACCACGCGGTGGAGCTCGCCCGGGACGTCGTCCTCGAGCCCAACGTGATCCTTCGCGGCGCGACGCGAGTGGGGGAGCGGACGCGGATCGCCGCCGGCTCGCAGGTCTTCGAATCGGTCATCGGATCGGATTGCGTGATCTGGGCCAGCGTCATCGAGCGGTCCGTGGTCGAGGACGAGGTGACCATCGGGCCCTTCTCGCATCTCCGGCCCGGCGCGCACGTCGGACGGCGCTCGGAGATCGGCAACTACGCGGAGATCAAGAACAGCCGCCTCGGCGAGCACGTGCGCCAGCATCACAACAGCTACCTGGGCGATGCCGATGTCGGCGCGGAGACCAACGTCGGCGCGGGCACGATCACCGCCAACTACGACGGCACGCACAAGCACCGGACGACGATCGGCGAGGGCGTGTTCCTGGGCGTCGACACCATGCTCCGGGCGCCGGTGACGCTGGGCGACGGCTCGAAGACCGGCGCCGGGGCCGTGGTCACCCGGGACGTCCCGCCCGGCAAGCTCGCCGTCGGGGTGCCCGCGAGGGTCCGGGAGCCGCGTCCGACGGCTGCGCCCGAGCCGGGCTCGTCCGATGGTTCGGGTGACGTGGCGCCCGGTGGCACACCGGATGGTGGGGCCCGTTGAGCTTCCCCGCCGGCGAGATCCTGTTCCTGGTCGTCCTGACCCTGCTCGAGGGCTTCTTCGTCGCGGCCGAGATCGCCCTCGTGTCGCTCCGCCGAAGCCGGATCGAGCAGCTCGTCGAGGAGGGCCAGCCCGGCGCGCGGCGCGTCCGTCGGCTGGTCCAGGACCTCGGCCGGTCGCTCGCCGTGATCCAGCTTGGTCTGACGTTCATCGGCTTCCTGGCCTCGGCCTATGCCGCGATCAGCCTGAGCGAGGGGCTCTCGCGGCTGCTGGTCTCGGCCGGCATCGACAAGGGGACGGCCGAACCCGTCGCGCTGCTGGTCGTGACGGTCATCCTCGCCCTGTTCACGATCGTGTTCGCGGAGCTCGTTCCCAAGACCCTCGCGCTCGCCCATCCCGAGCGGTTCGCGCTCGTGCTGGCGGGGCCGCTCGACCTCATGGGACGCGTGCTCGGGCCCGTCGTGGCCCTGCTGACCGGGATCACCCGGGCCGTGACCCGGACGCTGGGCGAGGATGTCAACGCCGAGGCCCAGATCACCGCGGAGGAGCTGCGGCTGATCGTGGTACGGGGCGGAGAGCAGGGGATCCTCGAGGCCGAGGAGGAGCAGATGATCAACGCGGTCATCGAGCTCGGCGACCGGCGGATCCACGAGGTCATGGTTCCCCGCACCGCCATCCTCGGCCTGCGTGCCGAGGCGACCTTCGACGACGCGATCGACCTGATCGTCGAGGGCGGCCACTCGCGGGTCCCGGTCTACGAGGACTCGATCGACGAGGTCATCGGGATCCTGTACGCGAAGGACCTGCTGCCGTTCCTCAAGACGAGCAGTGACGCACGGCCCAATCTTCGCGGAATGCTCCGGACCCCGGTGTTCGTCCCCGAGTCGATGTCGATCGATGACCTGCTTCGCGAGTTCCAGCGGCGAAAGGTGCACATCGCGATCGTGCTCGACGAGTACGGCGGCGTTGCGGGCCTGGTCACGATCGAGGACCTGCTCGAGGAGATCGTGGGCGAGATCCAGGACGAGTACGACGTCGAGGAGCCGCTGGTCGAGCGCATCGACGACGACCGGGCGCGGATCGACGGGCGTGCCTCGATCGACGACATGCTCGACCTGTTCGAGCTCAAGCTCCAGCTCGAGGACGAGGACGAGTACGACACCGTCGGCGGGCTTGTGTACCACCGGGTCGGCGGCGTGCCGCAGCCGGGTGACGAGGTCCAGATCGACGGGCTGCGGCTGACGGTCGAGACCACCGATGGGCGGCGCGTGGGCAAGGTGCTGGTGGTCATCGACCGGCACGTCGACGACGAGTCCGCGGAAGACGGCGAGGAGTAGCCCGCGCGCTCGTTGGTGGTCGTCAGGCGCGAGTGCGCCGTCAGGCGGCGTGCGCGGTCAGGCGGCGTGCGGGGTCAGGCGCTGATCACCGACACGATGATCTGGTGGAGGCGGTCCCTGGCCGCGGACTCGATCACGTCGAGGCCGTCCAGCTCGGCCAGGGCCTCGTCCCGGTGGCGGTGCGCCTCGGAGCGCGTGAAGGTCTCGGCTCCCGCGCGATCCAGGATGGCCACGATCTCGGCAACCTCCGCCGCGCCCGGATCGTCGGTCCGGTACAGCACGCCCAGCCTCGCCCGATCGGCCGGATCCGCGTGCTCGAACGCGTACAGCACGGGCAGCGTCTTCTTGTGCCGCGCCACGTCGGTCGGCTCCTTGCCCGTCGCCCGCTCCTCGCCCCAGATCCCCAGCAGGTCGTCGTTGAGCTGGAACGCCAGCCCCAGCGCCCACCCGAACCGGCGATAGGCGCCGATCACCTGCTCGTCGTCAGTCGCCAGCAGCGCGCCGGCCTCGATCGATGCCGAGATCAGCGCCGCCGTCTTGCGCCCGATCATGTCGAAGTAGAGCTCGACCGTCATCGGCTCGGCCGCGGCCGAGGTGGCGATGTCGATGTACTGCCCCTCGCACAGCAGGACGCACGTCTCGTCGTACAGGCGCATCAGCCGCAGGACCTTGGTGTCGCTGAACCCGAGGTCCGTGAGGCGGTGGAGCGCGACCCGCGACAGGCTGAAGATGAGGTCCCCGGTGTTGATCGCCTGCGGGATGCCATGGAGCGACCACAGCGTGGCGCGGTGTCGGCGCTCGACATCGCCGTCCTCGATGTCGTCGTGGACGAGGCTGAAGTTGTGGCCCAGCTCCACGGCCGCCGCGCCGGGCAGCGCCGCCGCATGGTCGCCGGCGATCGAGGCGTATGCCAGCAGGCCGAGCAGGGGGCGCATCCGCTTGCCGCGTGGACCGTCGGATCCGTCCAGGCCCAGGTGGTAGCGGATCATCTCGTACACGCCGACCGTTGATGGATCCCGGTCCCGGACGACGCGCAGGATCTCCGACTCGGTGTCGGCCAGCAGGACGGAGAGGTCGATATCGTTGGAGACCGTCATGTGCCGTGAAGTGTAGCGGCTTCGGACGCAAACGTGTTCGTCGAAGGTAGCCTGTTGGATGCGTCGGCCGCCGGGGGTGCCGGGCGTGCGGCGCCGGGCGTTGGCGGCGTGCGTGGCCACGGGCGCTACCTCCGCCCCGGGGTGCCGGGCGCTGGCCGCGGGCGCTGTCTCCCGGCAGGCATCACCCCGGTCGCCGTGGCGTCGGACCGATGCTCCGAGGGCGACAGCACGACCGAAATGGACCCGCAACCAGGCCGTCCTTGGGCCTCATGACGACCACCGGGCATCGGGAACGCGGCCAGTCGCGGTTTCTGACGCTCACGAGCGATCGGGCGCGAGGGCGCGAGGGCGCGATGGACGGGCGATCGGGCGCGAGGGCGAGCGGACCGCCGGGCAGAGGCGGGACTCCGGCCGGCTTCCCGCGCGGGGACGCGAAGGGACGCCGTGCTCCGGGAGTGCTAGCGTGATCGCGTGCCCGTGCCCCGCCGCTATGTGACCGACGCCATCGTCCTGTCGCGCTTCGACCTTGGCGAGGCTGACCGCGTCCTGACGCTGATCACGCCCCAGCACGGCAAGCTCAAGGCCATCGCGAAGGGCATCCGGCGGCCCACCTCGCGTCTCGGGGGCTCGCTCGAGCCGTTCGCCGAGCTGACCGTCGTCCTGGCCCGCGGCCGGACGTTCGACGTGGTCACCGAGGTCCGCGTCGGCCACGCGTGGCTGGGTCTTCGCGATCGCCTCGAGAGCACCGCGACCGCGTGGTACCTGGCTGAGCTCGCCGACCGGTCGCTCGAGGAGCGCCACGAGGCGGAGCCGCTGTACGCCCTCCTCCGCCGCGCGTACGAGCTGCTCGACGCCGGCATGGCGCCGGGCCGCGTCGCGCGCTGGTACGAGATGTACCTCGCCGACGAGCTCGGCCAGCGGCCCGAGGTGGATCGCTGCGTCGAGTGCGACCGGATGCTCGAGACGTCCGAGACGTTCCGCTGGGTGCCGCCGCTGGGCGGCGTGCTGTGTGCTCGCTGCCCGGGTCCGCCGGCGGACCGGACCCGCCTGACGCTCGAGGCGCTCAAGGTGCTCAAGGCGTACCAGCGGCTGGACGTCGAGGCGATCGCCGGGATCCGGCTGCCGGACGATGTCGAGCGCGAGGTCGAGGGCGCGATGCGCGAGTTCATCCGCGTTGCCCTGGAGCGAGACGCCCGCTCACTGGCGTTCCTGGACGAGGTACGGTCGCGGTCGGCCGCAAGGCCGGCGCCGGCCTGAACGAGAAGGAGCCCACAACGTGGTATTCGATTCCGGCAGCGAGGCCGATGCGCACGCCCTGGAGCGCCTCCGGTCGGACATGATCGGCTGGCTCACCACCGTGACGCCCGATGGCCAGCCCCAGACGTTTCCCATCTGGTTCCTGTGGGAGGACGGGGAGGCCCTGATCTTCAGCGATCGGCGCGCCAAGCGTCTGGTCAACATCCGGGCGAACCCGCGCGTCAGCCTTCACCTGGGTGACGACCGCAAGGGTGGGGACGTGGTCATCGTCGAGGGCGAGGCCAGGATCGACGACGCGACGCCGCCGCTCCCGGAGCACACCGCCTACCTCGCGAAGTACGGCGAGTGGATCACTGAGCAGCTGGGGTCGGCGGAGGAGATGGCGACGATCTACAACGTGCCGCTGCGCATCCGGCCGACCCGCGGTCTCGCGTTCGGCGCGTGAGCCAGGTCACGCGTCGGGGCGGGGCTTCGCGCCCGCGCCGGATGGCGCGCAGCGACCCGGCGCCAGGATGAGCGCGAGGACCCGGGCGATGCTCGCCGGCGCGGTCGCCGGGGCCGGTGCGCTGTCCGTCGCCCGGCCGGTCCTGGACGCGCTGTTCGGCCAGGTCGACGGGCGCCTGAACCGGGTGCATCCGTCCCGGGATGCCGTGGTGTCCGATCGAGCCCGCGCGCTCCACGGGACCCTGCGCGTCGCCGACCTCCACGCCGACTCGCTGCTGTGGGGCCGCGACCTCAACGTGTGGGGCGATCGCGGCCACGCCGACGTCCCGCGGCTCGCCGCCGGAGGGGTTGCGCTCCAGGTGCTGTCGGCGGCGGTCAAGGCTCCCGTGCGCCTGCGCCTCGAGGGGAACGACGGCCGGAGCGACGCCGTCCTCGCGCTCGCGCTGGCCAGGCGCTGGCCCCGCGCGACGTGGCGCAGCCTGCTCGCCCGCGCCTACCTCCTCGCCCTCCGTGCGGACGCCTTCGCCGCCGCGTCGGGCGGCGCCTTTCGCCTCGTCCGGACTCGCGACGATCTTGCGGCGTTCCTCGAGGACCGGGCCACGAACCCCGCGCTGGTCGCCGGGCTGCTGTCGATCGAGGGGGCGCACGCCCTCGACGGCGACCCGGACAACCTCGACCACCTGGTCGACCTCGGCTACCGGATGCTGTCGCCCGCGCATTTCTTCGACACCGCGTTCGGCGGCTCGGCCCACGGGATCGGCGGCGGGCTCACGGCCGTCGGGCGCGAGCTGGTGGGGCGGATGGAGGCGCGCGGGGTCATCCTCGACCTGGCCCACTGCTCGGCGGCCACGATCGACGATGCGCTGGCCGTCTCGACCCGCCCCGTCATCGCGTCGCACACCGGCGTCCGGGGCGTCGCCGACAACGTCCGGAACCTGCCCGACGCGCAGCTGGCCGGGATCGCCGCCACCGGCGGGCTGGTGGGCATCGGCTTCTGGCGCACGGCGTGCGGCGGAGACGACGCCGCGTCCATCGCGCGGTCGATCGCCTACGCGGTGGACCGGATCGGCGCCGATCACGTGGCCCTCGGATCCGACTGGGACGGTGCGGTCGCGGTCCCGTTCGATGCGGCGGGCACGATCCTGCTCACCGACGCGCTGCTCGAGGCCGGCCTCGACGAGGCGACGATCCGGGCCGTGATGGGCGAGAACGTCCTGCGCTTCCTGGCCGGCGCGCTGCCGGCTGCCGCCTGACCCCCGGTCGACCCCCGGTCGAGCGCGGCTGCTAGGATCAGGTTCCCGCGCGGCCATGCCACGGTCGCGTATCAGCGGAGAGACCCCGTGACCACCCCTGACCTCGATCCCGACGCCGTCGCGCCCGCCGTCGCCAATCTCGAGACCATCGTCTCGCTGAGCAAGCGGCGCGGCTTCATCTTCCCCTCGTCCGAGATCTACGGCGGGATCAACGCCGTGTGGGACTACGGGCCCCTGGGCGTCGAGCTCAAGAACAACGTCAAGCGCGCCTGGTGGCGGTCGATGGTCCAGGACCGCAACGACATCGTGGGTCTGGACGCCGGGATCCTGATGCACCCCCAGGTGTGGGTCACGTCCGGGCACGTCGGCTCGTTCAGCGACCCGCTGGTCGAGTGCGGGACCTGCCGCCGTCGCTACCGCCTGGACGAGCTGCCGGGGGCGGAGGACGTGTCCGCGACGGACCTCCAGGACGAGACCATCGTGGAGCGGCTGGGCCTCGTGTGCCCCAACGACGGCGGGCCGCTGTCGCCGCCGCGCCGGTTCAACCTCATGTTCACCTCGCACATGGGGCCGGTCGAGGACGACGGGTCGATCGTGTACTTCCGGCCCGAGACCGCCCAAGGGTCGTACGTCAACTTCAAGAACGTCCAGCAGAGCTCGCGCAAGAAGATCCCGTTCGGGATCGCGCAGATCGGCAAGAGCTTCCGCAACGAGATCAGCCCCGGCAACTTCGTGTTCCGGATGCGCGAGTTCGAGCAGATGGAGATGCAGTACTTCGTGCGCCCCGAGGAGGCCGCCTCGGCCGCGTTCGAGGACTGGCTGCCGCGGCGGATGGCCTGGTACGTGGGGTACGGCGTGGCCGCCGAGCGCCTCCGCTTCCGCGAGCACGCGCCGGACGAGCTCGCGCACTATGCGAAGAAGGCGATCGACGTCGAGTACCGCTTCCCGTTCGGCTGGAAGGAGCTCGAGGGGGTCCACAACCGCGGTGACTTCGATCTCGGCAACCACGCCCGGGCGTCGGGCGAGAACCTGGAGTACTTCGACCAGGCGACCGAGGAGCACTTCATCCCCTGGATCGTCGAGACGGCCGCCGGTGCGGACCGGGCGGCGTTCACGTTCCTGATCGACGCCTACCGCGAGGAGGAGGTCCGGGGCGAGAAGCGCGTGGTCCTGGGCCTCCACCCGGAGCTCGCGCCGTACAAGGTCGCGGTCCTGCCGCTGCTCAAGAAGCGGCCCGAGATCGTCGAGATGTGCCACCGCCTGCTCGCCGACCTCAAGCGCGACCTGATGGCCGTGTACGACGACACGGCCGCGATCGGCAAGCTGTACCGCCGCCAGGACGAGATCGGCACGCCGTGGTGCGTGACGGTGGACGTCGACTCGCTCGATGACGGCGCGGTCACCATTCGCGATCGCGACTCGATGACCCAGGAGCGGGTGCCGCTCGAGGGCGTCAAGCGCCTGATCCTCGATCGGATGGCTGCCGTCCGGCCATAGCCACTGGCGCTCGTCCGGCCATAGCCACCGGCGCTGGTCCGGCCGTAGCCGCCGGCAATGAGCGGGCGCCGGCTCGAGCCGGCGCGGCGGTGCACCGAACGTCCGTCCGGTGACCGCCCGCACCACCCGGGACGACCGGCCTATGGTGGCTGCGATCGGGCCCCGTGACCATGGCGGCAGGGACGCGGTTGTCGTGCGTGAGTGCTGATGGCCGCGTCCGTCCACGTCGGGGACCGGCGGTGACGGCGCCCTGGCGGGGATCCTCGCGGCGGCCGCTCAGCCGCTCAGCCGCTCAGCCGCTCAGCCGGTCGCGGCGGCCGCCTTTGCCTTCGTCGTGTCGCCCGCGGCGTCGTCGCCATCGGTGCTCGGCGGCCAGTCGCCCCGCAGCCAGGCGTCGATCGCCGTCGCGGACCGCTTGCCGTCGCCCATGGCCAGGATGACCGTGGCCGCGCCGCGCACGATGTCGCCGCCGGCGAACACGCCCGGCATGCTCGTCATGCCGAACTCGTCGGTGACCAGGTATCCCCACTCGTTGACGGTGAGCTCGGGTGCGCTGCCCGTGAGCAGCGGGTTGGCCTTGGTCCCGATCGCGACGACCACGAGGTCGCAGTCGATCACGAACTCGGAGCCCTTGATCGGCGTGGGCCGGCGCCGGCCGCTGGCATCGGGCTCGCCCAGCTCCATCCGGATGCACCGCAGGCCCGTGACCCAGCGATTCTCGTCGGCGAGGACCTCGAGCGGCGCGGCGAGGAACTCGAACCGGACCCCTTCGGCCTCGGCGTGGTGGACCTCCTCCTTGCGCGCCGGCAGCTCGTCGGCGGATCGCCGGTAGACGATCGTTGCCTCGGCGGCGCCCAGCCGGCGGGCGGTCCGAACGGAGTCCATGGCCACGTTGCCGCCGCCGACGACGACGACCCGCTGGCCGTGGAGGACCGGCGTCTGCGAGTCCGCGTTCCAGGCGCCCATGAGGTTGACCCGGGTGAGGTACTCGTTGGCCGAGTAGACGCCCTTGAAGTTCTCGCCGGGCACGTTCATGAACACCGGCAGGCCCGCGCCGACCGCCAGGAACAGCGCGTCGTACTCCTCGCGCAGCTCGGGGATCGTGTAGGTGCGCCCGATGATCGAGTCGACCTCGATCTTGACGCCGTCGGCGACCAGGCGGTCGACCTCGGCCTGGACGATGTCCTTGGGCAGCCGGAACTCCGGGATGCCGTAGATCAGGACGCCGCCCGGGGCGTGGAACGCCTCGAACACCGTGACGTCGTGGCCCTTCTTGCGCAGCTCGCCGGCGGCGGTGAGACCGGCCGGGCCGGAGCCCACGATGCCGACCTTCCGGCCCGTGTCGTGCGGGTCGCGGGCGGGCAGCGCGTCGGGGTTCTGCTGCGCCCAGTCCGCGACGTACCGCTCGAGGTAGCCGATCGCGACCGGGTTGCCCTTCTTGGCGCGGACGCACACGCCCTCGCACTGGGTCTCCTGGGGGCACACCCGGCCGGTCACGCACGGCAGCGCGTTGTCGTCGAGCAGGCTCTCGGCGGCGGCCGGCAGGTCGCCTTCGCGGAGATGCTTGATGAACTTGGGGATGTTGACGCGGACCGGGCAGCCCTCGACGCAGAATGGCTTGGGGCACTGGATGCAGCGCTCCGCCTCGAGCATCGCGAGCTGGTAGGTCAGCCCGAGGTTGACCTCACGGAAGTTGGCGGCCCGGATGTCGCCTTCCTGCTCGGGCATGGCAACACGCTCGATCGCCATCCGCTCCTTGTTGCTGAGGATTGGCTTGTCGGCGGGGTCGGGGGTGGCCGCCGCCGGCGTGCCGGCGGTCTCGTGGGACGCTGATTCGGTCATGCCTTGACCTCGGTGGTGGCGCAGGCACCTCGTTGATCGAGGGCCCGCTGTTCGAACTCGCGGTAGGTGGTGAGCCGGTCGGCCAGCTCCTGGAAGTTGACGAGGTGGGCGTCGAACTCGGGACCGTCGACGCACGCGTACTTCGTCTCGCCGCCGATGCTCACCCGGCAGCCGCCGCACATCCCGGTGCCGTCGACCATGATCGCGTTGAGCGAGGCCATGGTGTGGACGCCGTACGGCCGGGTCAGCTCGGCCACGGCCTTCATCATCGGCACCGGGCCGACCGCGTAGACGGCGTCGATGCCGCCCTCGTCGAGCAGGTCCTTGAGCGCCTGGGTCACGAACCCGTGACGGCCGTAGCTGCCGTCGTCGGTGCATGGGACGACCTCGCCCGCCTCACGCAGCTCGGGCTCGAGGATGACCCACTCCTTCGACCGGCCGCCGATGACGCTGGTCACCTTCACGCCGCGGCGAGCGAGCTCGCGGGCGATGGGCAGGATGACCGCCGTTCCCACGCCGCCCCCCACGCACACGGCGTGGCCGGTCTCGATCAGGTCGGTCGGGCTGCCCAGCGGACCGGCAACGTCCTGGATCTGGTCACCGGCCTGCATCTCGCACAGGTCGGTGGTGCTGACGCCGATGGCCTGGATCATGAGCGTGATCGTGCCGGCCTCGGCATCGGTATCGGCGATCGTCAGCGGGATGCGCTCGGCGCCCGGGGCCTTCCGGACGATGACGAACTGGCCGGGACGCCGGACCTTGGCGATCCGAGGGGCCTCGACGACGAGGCGGACGACGTTCGGGGAGAGCTGCTCACGCTCAACGACGGGATGCATGCGACCTCACGATGGTAGTTGACACCTGCCCTGATCGTCGCCCAGGTGCCCGGATCGCGTTACGGGCCGTCGGCACGCTGCTGGGGGCCAGAGGTCACGCACGGGGGGTGCCGTCCGGCGGGAGGTTCCTGCGGCACGGGCCCCGTCGTGTCCCGCTCCTGCGGTCCCGCTCGGCTCCTCGGCGGCTCCCGCTCGCACTCGGCCACCTACGCACCGTACGCGTGCTCGGCCGACGGCACCTGGCCCAGCACGCACCCCATCGGTGGGTGGCGAGACCGTCGGCCTCCCCGGCACGTACCACGCGCCTGATCGTTGGCTGGCCAGGTGGCGCGCACCGTGCGTGGATACGACGCCCCGGATCGGTACGTGGCCAGGTCGGGGAAGCGGGGGAGCGGGAGCGGGCCCGACGGCCGCCGGCCGGGGGTCGCCGCGTCACACACAGTAGACTCCGCCCAAGGAGGATCCCATGCCCGAGCCGATGCGCTACGTCGGCGTTCGCCGACCGCGTGCCGACGGGCGCGACAAGGTTCGGGGCGCCACCCGCTACGCGGCCGACGTGGCCATTCCCGGGGTCCTCCACGCGCGGATCGTGCCGGCCGTGTATGCGCACGCGCGCATCCGCTCGATCGATGCGACGGACGCGCTCGCGATGCCGGGCGTGCTGGCCGTCCTCACCGCCGCGGACCTGCCCATCGTGGGGCGGGGTCCGGAGCGCCACCTCGAGCCGCTCGCCCGCGACGAGGTCGTCTTCGCCGGCCAGCCCGTGGCGCTCGTGGTCGCGGAAAGCGAGGCGGCCGCCGCGGATGCCGTGCCCATGGTCGCCGTCGACCTGGAGGCCCTGGAGCCCGTCATCGACGTGGTCGCCGCCGCCCTGGACGGGTCGCCGCTCGCCCGGCTCGAGCGTCGGGCTGGGGAGGGTCCGGCGGTCGGCGCCGAGCATCGTGGAGCGGATCCGGACGAGGACGCCCGCGAGGCCGCGGCAGGCAACGTGTTCGCGACCGTTCACGAGCGCCGGGGAGACGTCGAGGCCGCGTTCGCCCGCAGCGCGGCCATCGTCGAGGGGCGATTTCGTGCCGCCTGGGCGCACCAGGCACCGATCGAGCCGCAGGCCGCCGCCGCGTGGCTCGAGCTCGACAGCTCGCTGACCGTCCTGGCGAGCATGCAGGGCATCTTCTACACGCGCGACGAGCTGGCCCGGGCCTTTGGCCTTCCGGTCGCCCGCGTCCGCGTGATCGCGGCGCCCAGCGGCGGGGCGTTCGGGGTCAAGCAGCTGCTGCTCGAGCCGCTGGTCGCCGGCGCGACCCTCTGCCTTCGCCGCCCGGTCCGTCTTGTCCTCGACCGGCTCGATGACTTCGCCGTGTCCAGCCCCTCGCAGGGCCTGGACCTCGACGTGCGCATCGGTGCCCACGGGGACGGGAAGCTCCAGGCGATCGAGGCCCGGATCACCTACGACGGCGGGGCGTTCGTCGAGGACTCGTGGCACTGGTTCGCTCCCCGCCTGGTCACCGGCCCATATCGCTGGCCGACGTTCGACGTGACCGCGTTCGGCGTCCAGACCAACCGGTTCGGCGCCGGCAACTACCGTGCACCGTCGGGACCGCCGGGCGTGTTCGCGCTCGAGACGCTGCTCGACGAGCTGGCGGAACGCCTGGGCATCGATCCCATCGACCTTCGGAGCGTGAACCTCGCCCAGCCCGGCGATCCGATGGCGAACGGGACGCCCTGGCCGGAGATGGGGGGCGAGGTCTGCCTCGAACGGCTGCGGACGCACCCCACGTGGATGCGGCGGCTCGAGCTGCCGCCCGGGGAGGGGGTCGGCGTCGCCGTCGGTGTGTGGCCAGGATCCGCGCAGCCTGCCGCAGCCTCGTGTCGCCTCGAGCCCGATGGGACCCTGACCGTGGTCACCGGCATCGTGGACATCTCGGGAGCCGGGACCGGGCTCGCGACGATCGCAGCCGAGACGTTCGGCATCCCGGTCGAGTCGGTGACCGTCATCGCAGCCGACAGCGGGACGGCGCCGCGCACGCCGTCGAGCAACGCGAGCGCGATCACATACGCGGTGGGACCGGCCGTCCAGGCGGCCGTCGCCGAGGCCCGCGAGCGACTCCTGCGGGTTGCCGCCGACGAGCTGGAGATCGAGCCGGCCGACCTGGAGATCGTCGACGGTGTCGTCCGGCCGCGCGGCAGCCCCGGGGTCGGCATCTCGGTGGCCGACCTTGCGCGCGACCTGAGCGAGACGTTCGATTCTCCGCATCCCCCGGTGGAGGGCCATGGCGCAACTGCGCATTCGGAGCGGGCACCGTCGGTCGCCGCGCATCTCGCCCATGTCCGCGTGGACGAGGGGACCGGGGCGGTCGAGGTGCTCGGATATGCGATCGTCCAGGACGTCGGGCGCGCGCTCAACCCGACGCTGGTCGAGGGCCAGATGACCGGCGCGGTCGCCCAGTCCATCGGACGCGCGCTGACCGAGGAGCTGATCCACGACGACCATGGCCAGCTGGTGACCGGCACGTTCATGGACTACGGGTTGCCGCGCGCCCCGATGGTGCCGATGATCGAGACGCAGATCGTGGAGGTCCCGGCGCCGGAAGGGCCGTTCGGGGCGCGGGGGATCGGCGAGGCGCCGGTCGTGGCGGGTCCCGCGGCGATCGCCAATGCGATCGCGGCGGCTGTCGGCGTCCGCGTGCAGGAGCTGCCGATGACGGCGCCGCGGGTGTGGGCTGCGCTGCAGGAGGGCCGCCGGGCGGCGCGGTCGAGCTAGAGGCCGCAGTCCCGCTCGGCTCCTCGGCGGCTCCCGCCCGCACTCGGCCACCTACCGATCCGGCGCGTGGAACGACGGGATCCGGCCAGGGTCTGCCGTCGCGGCGCCGAGCGCGACGGACCCAGCCCGCAGGAGCGACCGGTGACCCGGGCGCGATCCCGGCCACCGACGCACCGTGCGCGTGCTCGGCCGACTGCACCTGGCCCAGCACGCACCCCATCGGTGGGTGGCGAGACCGTCGGGCCTCCCCGGCACGTACCACGCGCCTGATCGTTGGCTGGCCAGGTGGCGCGCACCGTGCGTGGATACGACGCCCCGGATCGGTACGTGGCCAGGTCGGGGAAGCGGGGAGCGGGAGCGGGCCCGACGGCCGCCGGCCGGGGGTCGCCGCGTCGCCGCGTCGCCGTCTCGGCCGGGCGGCGTCCAGTCCGCCTCGGCCGGCGGTCAGCCCGCCTCGGCCGGCGGTCAGCCCGTCTCGGCCGGCGCCGGAACGGGGGCCTTGCCCTTCGGCCAGTAGAGCTCCTTCTTGACGTGGAACTCCGGGAACTCGCGGGCCATCAGCTGGCGCTCCACGTTGAGGATCATGTCCGGGTTGCCGCAGATGTACACGACCGTCCGGTCCGGGCGCAGGCCGAACTCGCGGCACACGTCGTCGATCACCTGCTCGGCGCGACCGACGTGGCCCGCCCAGCCGGCATTCCGCGGATCGTTCGGCCGCGAGATCGTGGGCACGTAGGTGAGACGGTACGCGGGGTCCCGCTCCCAGGCTTCCAGCTCCGCGCGGTAGCCGAGCTCGTCCTCGAACGAACACCCGTTGAGCAGGATCGTCTTCCTGGGATGGCCCTGGGCGACGGTCTCGCGGATCATCGAGATGAACGGCGCGATCCCGGTGCCGGTGGACACGTACAGGTGCGTCCGCGTGTCATCGGGCTCGAGCATGAACTTGCCCTTGGGCCCGATCATCCGCATCCGGTGCCCGATCGGCAGCCGCCACATCGCGGTGGTGAAGCGGATGATGGGGACCAGGCGCACGAAGAACTCGTAGCCCTCGGTCCCCGCCACGACCGGCGCCGATGCCACCGAATACGGCCGCTGGAGCATCCTGCCATCGGTGATGACGCCCGTGGTCATGTACTGGCCGGACTCGAACGGGGTGGGCTCGCCGTCGAACTTGACCCAGAAGTAGGCGAGGTCGTGGGTGAGGTCGACGCGCCGGACGAGCGTGGCGTTGTAGGCGTCGGCATCGGGCTCGATGACGCGCGTGTCCACGTACTGGTCGTTCACGGGCTCGGGCTCCTGCAGGACAGTCGAGGCCGCCGGGGACACCGAATCCGGCCGGCCGGGCAGGGTCAGTGTAGCCCGCGACCAGCCACGGAGCCCGCGATCCAGTCGCGACCGCGAGCACGAGCCGCATGAATCCGGGTGTCCGCAACCCAGTCGCAACCGGGTTCGGCCGGGACGGCGGCGTACAATC
Source organism: uncultured Chloroflexia bacterium (assembly GCA_963749705.1). Classification (GTDB taxonomy): domain Bacteria; phylum Chloroflexota; class Limnocylindria; order Limnocylindrales; family CSP1-4; genus CAIXZV01. Next base: position 40,284 of record CAVVNQ010000019.1, read on the forward strand.
GGGGCATTCCACGTGTGGTGAACCCGCGGGCCGCGCCATGCGCCTGCCCGCCCTTCCAGTCAAGGAGCCCAGCCACGATGGCCACCAGCCCTGCCACGACCCCCGATCGTCCCCACACCGCCGACAAGCGCTACATCTACGCCTGGGGCGGCGGCACCGCCGAAGGCCACGGGAAGATGAAGGACCTGCTGGGCGGCAAGGGCGCGGGCCTGGCGGAGATGACGCTGGCCGGTCTGCCCACCCCGCCCGGCTTCACCATCACCACCGAGGCGTGCAACGACTACTTCGCGGCCGGCAAGCAGCTGCCCGCGGGCCTGTGGGACGACGTCCTGGGCGCGATGAAGGAGGTCGAGCAGCGATCGGGCAAGGGGTTCGGCGATCCGAAGAACCCGCTGCTCGTCTCCGTCCGCTCGGGGGCCAAGTTCTCGATGCCGGGCATGATGGACACGGTCCTCAACCTCGGCCTCAACGAGCAGACGCTCCAGGGCCTGGTCGCCCTCACCGGCAACGAGCGCTTCGGCTGGGATGCGTACCGGCGGTTCATCGCGATGTTCGGGCGGATCGTGATGGGCGTCGACGGCGCCCGGTTCGACGAGCCGCTCGAGGCGGCCAAGGAGCGCCACGGTCACGACGCGAAGGACACCGACCTGACCGTCGACGACCTCAAGGGCCTGGTCGAGGCATACAAGGGGGTCGTCCGCGAGGACACCGGCCGCGACTTCCCGACCGACCCGTACGAGCAGCTGGACCTGGCCATCAAGGCCGTGTTCGCCTCGTGGTTCGGCAAGCGCGCCAACGACTACCGCAACAGCCAGAAGATCGCCCACGACCTGGGCACCGCGGTCAACGTCGTGACCATGGTGTTCGGCAACATGGGCGACGACTCGGGCACCGGCGTGGCGTTCACCCGCGACCCCAACACCGGCGAGAAGGTGCTCTATGGCGAGTACCTGACCAATGCCCAGGGCGAGGATGTCGTGGCCGGCATCCGGACCGCGCCCAAGATCGCGCAGATGGCCGACGAGATGCCGGCCGTGTACGCGGAGTTCCAGCGCATCGGCCAGCAGCTCGAGCAGCACTACCGCAACGTGCAGGACCTCGAGTTCACGATCGAGAAGGGCCGCCTGTACATGCTCCAGACCCGCGACGCGAAGCGAACCGCCGCGGCGGCCGTGAAGATCGCGGTGGACATGGTCGGCGAGGGCCTGATCTCGAAGGAGGAGGCCGTCTCGCGGATCGAGCCCGCCCAGGTGGACCAGCTCCTGCGCGCCCAGTTCGACCCCGGTGCCCGCCAGGGCGCGAAGCGGATCGCCAAGGGCCTCAACGCATCGCCGGGCGCGGCCGTCGGTCGCGCGGTGTTCAACGCGGACGCCGCGGTCGAGTGGGCTGCCCGGGGCGAGAAGGTCGTCCTGGTGCGGATCGAGACGTCGCCCGACGACTTCCACGGGATGGCCGTCGCCGAGGGCATCCTGACCGCCCGCGGCGGAGCGACCTCGCACGCCGCGGTCGTCGCCCGCCAGATCGGCAAGCCGTGCGTGGCCGGCTGCGCGGAGCTGGTCGTGGACTACGGCAGCAGCTCGGCGCGCAGCAACCTGTCCGACCTCGCGTTCAAGGAGGGTGACTGGATCAGCGTCGACGGCTCGACCGGCGAGGTGTTCCTCGATGCGCTGCCGACGGTCGCGGCCAGGTTCGAGGACCAGCCGGAGCTCCAGCAGGTCCTCGGCTGGGCCGACGGGATCCGGCGCATGGGCGTGTGGGCCAACGCCGACAAGCCCGAGGAGGCCGCCCAGGCGCTGGGCTACGGTGCCCAGGGCATCGGGCTGTGCCGCACCGAGCACATGTTCCGCGAGGGCGAGCGCCTGGAGATCGTGCGCGGCGCCATCCTCGTGGCCAACGTCGCCACCCGGGCCAAGGCCAAGGCCGCGGCCGGCGGTTCCCTCGAGGCGGACGAGCAGGCCGCGGTCGCGACGTTCGACGCGGCGATGGCCAAGCTCGAGACGCTCCAGCAGGGCGACTTCGAGGGCATCTTCAAGGCGATGGACGGCCTGCCGGTCGTCGTTCGCCTGATCGACCCGCCCCTCCACGAGTTCCTGCCCAACCTCGAGGAGCAGCTGGTCAAGGTGACCCGCGCGGAGGAGCACGGCGGCGCGTCCGACGAGGACAAGGAGCTGCTCGCGACCATCAAGTCGATGCACGAGCAGAACCCGATGCTGGGGCTCCGCGGCTGCCGGCTGGGGCTGATGATCCCGGACTTCGTCAAGATCCAGACCCGCGCGATCCTCAACGCGCAGATCGCCGTGCGCAAGGCGGGTGGCCACCCGATCGCCAAGATCATGATCCCGCTCGTGGGCCACGTGAACGAGCTGTCCGCGACCCGGGCGCTGCTCGAGGCGGAGGCCGAGGCGGTCCGCGAGGCGGCCGGCGGCATCGAGGTCGACTACAAGTTCGGGACCATGATCGAGGTCCCGCGCGGAGCGCTCACGGCGGACGAGATCGCGAAGCACGCCAGCTTCTTCAGCTTCGGCACCAACGACCTCACCCAGATGACGTTCGGGTACAGCCGGGATGACGCCGAGGGTGGCTTCCTGCTCAAGTACGTCGAGGACGGCATCCTGCCGGTCAACCCGTTCCAGACCCTGGACGACGCGGTGGCCGGGCTGATGAAGATCGCCGTCGACAAGGGTCGCAGCGCGCGGCCGGACATCGAGCTCGGCATCTGCGGCGAGCACGGCGGCGACCCCGAGTCGATCCACAAGTGCGAGCGGATCGGGCTGGACTACGTGTCCTGCTCACCGTTCCGGGTCCCGGTCGCCCGGCTGGCTGCCGCCCAGGCAGCCCTCGCCGCTCGCCAGGGCTGACGCGGAACCCATCGAGGCGCCAGATCGCACGAAGCCCGGTGGAGCGATCCACCGGGCTTCCTCGTCTCCTGGCCCGGGCGCCGCACGACCGTCGTGCCTCCCCCGGTCTCAGGGAGTCGGCGAGGAGAGGACCCAGTTGACGTTCCAGTCGATGGCGCTCACGAACACCTGGTCGCGCAGCGACGTGCCGGGCGGGGTCGTGGCCGCCGCGACCGGGTCCATGCCGGACGGCAGCCGGTACAGCAGGTCGAACAGCTGCTTGGCGAACGCCGCGTCGACGACGAACCGCCGCGTCTCCGATCCATCGGCCGTGTCCACGACCGCGTACACGTAGCCGGGCGGGTTCGCGAGCAGCGGGCCGAGATCGATCACCGCCCGCTCCGTCGCGCCCTCCTCGCCGACCACCAGCTGGCGCCACGGGAAGTCACGCTGCGCCGCGAGGACGACCGGCAGCGTGTTCGCGGTGCTGAGCAGCCTTGTGCTGGCGATGCCGGCACCCGAGTACGGGTTCTGGAGCTCGGTCACGATCGTGCGCACGGTGTCCTTGGCCGCGTCGCGGCAGGATGCGTCGTTGGTGGGACAGCGGATCTCGAGGCCGTTGCCCAGCTGGACCTTGTCGCCGGTGATCGAGAGCGTGAAGTCACCGAGCTCGAGCGGCTTGGGGCTCGGCGACGGGGTGACCGCAGCCTCGGACGATGTCGCGGACGCCGACGGTGCCTCGGTCGGAGCCCCCGCCGTCGGTGATGCGGTCGCCTGGGCGATCGGCGACGGGGTCGCGTCCGGCTTGAACGGGCCGGCGCCGAACGCGTACGCGGCCCCGCCAAGCAGGACCGCCGCAAGCACGAGGCCACCGAGCGGCGGCAGCCAACCGGGCAGCATGGCCCGCTGGCTGAGCGTCGCGCGCAGCCGGATGGGCGCCTGTCGACCGGGTTCCACGATCACCTGGAACGGCCGTGGTCGCGCGGAGCCGAACGGGAACGGATCGTCGACCCGGACGTCGACGCCGAAGGCAGCCCGCTCCTCAGGGGGGATCACCACGCGGGCCGGCGTCACGGCGAGCGACAATCGCCGGTCCGGATCGACCGCGGTGACGGCGACCTCGACGGGCGCGTTGCCATGGTTGTCCACCAGCACCTGGTGGTGACCGCGGCGGCTGCCGCGCGAGGTCTGCGGCGCGACATCGGCCGCGGTGACCGTGAACGGCGTGACCGTCACCCGCCCTTCCTCGACCGTCGACCCACGCGGATCGGCGGCCGGGCGGACGCGGACGCCAAACGGGAAGGTGCCGGCACGCGGGACGCTCGCCCGCGGCGGTGCGAACACGATCGACGCGGTCTCCTCGGCGCCCGGGAACAGGGACAGCGCCCGCGGCTCGACCCGCGCCCAGCCGGCGGCGGGGCCGACGACGTCGATGTCGAAGCGATCGACGATCGACCCGGTGTTGCGGACCCGGATCGTCGCGGTCGCCTGCGACCCGGGATCGACCGAGAGCTCGGTGGCGGAGAGGGTGGCGATCGCGCTCATCGGGCGCAGTCTAATCGGCGCGGCACCTCGAGCGGAACCCATCTGTCGATGATCGGACAGCGTGCCCCTTGGCGGCCACCGCTAGACTGGCGAGCCGGAACACCGGATGGCGCACGGCTGGAGGTAGGGCACGCGTGATCATCTGCAAGGTCTGCGGAACCCAGAACGAGGCGGGGGCCAGCTTCTGTGGATCGTGCGGGAGCTATCTCGAGTGGAGCGGCGAGGCCTACGACCCGGACGGGTCCGCCAAGTCGACCCCGGAGCCGCCGGCCGGGACGGCCCCCGGGCAGCCTGCGGGGACGGCCCCCGGGCAGTCGGCCGCGACCCCTCCCACCCCGGCGGGACCGTCGGCGCCGCCCGCGGTCGACCCGACGCCCCCGTCGGCCGCCGCCGGCTCGATCGTGTGCCCCAACTGCGGTGAGGCGAACGACCCGACCCGGGTCTTCTGCCGCCGATGCGCGACCGAGCTGGCCCCTCCTTCTGCCGTGGTCGCGCCGGTGGTGGCCGGTCCGCCGCGCCGGCGGTCTGGTCCGCCCATCGCCATCCTCGGCGGCGTCGCGGCCATCGCCGTGGTGGCGGTCGTCGCCGCCCTGATCGTCCTGCCTCGGGGCACGCCGACGGCGTCGTCGTCGACCGGGACGAGCGCCCCCTCCACATCGGCGTCGGGTGCACCCGCGGCAAGCGCCGACGGGAGCCCGGTGACGCCCTCGGATTCACCCGTCGCCGCGTCTCCGACACCGGCGGCGCCGACCGGGGTGATCGTGTTCTCGGCCGGCAACGACGGCGAGTACAACCTGTTCACCTGGGACGCGGCCACCGGGGAGGTGTCACCGCTGTTCGAAGCGCCCGGGACCCTGATCGATCCATCGTGGTCGCCGGACCGCTCGAAGGTGGTCTATCGCGACCCGTCCGGGCTGCGCATCATCACGGCCGATGGCAAGCCCGCGAGCCCGCCGGACTTCACCCATCACGCGCAGGATCGGCACCCCGCCTGGTCCCCGGACGGGAAGACGATCGTGTTCGCGACCAACCGGTCGCCGCTGACCAGCCTCGACATCTATGCGCGTCCGGCCGATGACAACCAGGTCACGATCAGGTCGCTGGCCAACAGCAAGGGGGATGACTGGGATCCGGCCTGGTCGCCCGACAGCACCCGGATCGTGTTCGCGACGCGCCGCCTGGGTGACGCCCGCCTGTTCATGATGAACGCCGATGGCAGCAACGAGAAGGTCATCGACCTGGGTCCGGGGATCTACGACGATCCGACGATCTCGCCCGACGGACAGTGGCTGGCGTTCACCCGGCGCGACAACAAGAACGCCAACAAGGCGCTGTACATCGCGCATCTCGACGGGTCGGCGATGCGTCGGATGACGAACGTCGACGTCAACGAGAACGACATGAGCTGGTCGCCCGACGGCCGGTACCTCGCCGTGGTTCGCGGCAACGCGGGATCGCGGATCGTGGTGATCGAGGTGGCGACCGGCACCGAGGTGACCAGCTTCGGCATCAACGGGGCCACGGTGTACACGCCGGACTGGCGTTGACGCACCGTACGATCGGGCTGGTCCGGATAGGGCAGATCGCCACCCTCCGAAGGGGTGGACCCGACCGCCTCCGGGTGGCAGGATAGGCGTCCGGCCCGCTGACGCGGCAACCGGCACGGGGAGGGCGGCGATTGCGAGAGCCAGGCGCGGGCACGCGTGCCGAGCGTGAACGTGGAGGCGAAGCTCGGCCGCTCGTCGTCCCGGCGAAGATCCGGGTTCCGACGCCCCAGGCGCTGGCGCGCGAACGCCTTGAGGCACGATTGGCCGAGGCGCCCAACCGACGCCTGACGCTCGTGATCGCGCCGGCCGGCTCGGGCAAGACGACCCTCGTCGCGCGCTTCGCCGCAACGTGCGGCATCCCGGTGGGCTGGTACCGGGCGGAGGCCCTGGACGCCGACGAGGCCTCGTTCGTCCGCCACGTGGAAGCCGCGCTCGCGGCCGTGATCCCCGGCCTGCCGGGTGGTTGGTCGAGCATCGACGAGGCCGCGCGCAGCCTCGAGGCGTGCGCCCCGTCCGGCCGCACGCTGCTCGTGATCGACGACTTCTACGCGCTCGAGGACACGGTCGCGGAAGCCGCGTTCGGCCGCCTTGTCGGCTATGCGCCGCCGTGGCTGTCGATCATCGTCGCCTCGAGGGTGGCGCCCGGCGTGAACCTGACCCGGCTCCGGGTCGCGGGCGAGCTGCTGGAGCTCGGCGCCGACGACCTGCGGTTCCGTGCGTGGGAGGTGGAGCAGCTGTTCCGCGACGTCTACCACGACCCGGTGCTGCCGGGCGATCTCGCGGTGCTGGCACGGCGGACGGAGGGCTGGGCCGCGGGGCTCCAGCTGTACCACCTGGCCACGCGGGGAAAGTCGGTCGAGGAGCGGCGCCGGGTCCTGACCGGGGCCGGCTCGAGCGTCCGCCTCGTCCGCGAGTACCTGGCCAGCAACGTGCTCTCCGGGCTGCCGGAGGACCTTCGGACGTTCCTGCTCGACACGTGCGTGCTCGGCCGCCTGTCAGGCCCGCTGTGCGACACGCTCCGCGGCAGCCGCGGCAGTGCCGCGATGCTCGAGGAGCTCGCACGTCGCGGCGTGTTCACCGTGCCCGTCGAGGACGAGGACGACGCCTACCGCTATCACGCGGTGCTGCGGCAGTACCTGGACCGGATCCTCGTCGACGAGGTCGGCGAGGCGAGCGCCCGGGACCGGCACGCGGCCGCCGGCCGGCTGCTCGAGGACGCGGGCGCGCTCCCCGATGCCCTGCGCGCGTTCTGTCGCGCCGAGGACTGGGACGCCGTGCGACGCCTGCTGGGCGGGCAGGGCGAGCGCCTGGTGGCGAGCGACGGAGGATCATGGATCGAGGCGCTGCCGCCGGCGATCGAGCGCCATGACCCGTGGGTGGCGCTCGCGGCCGCGAGGCGTGCCCGCAACGACGGGCGCTGGACGGCGGCGATGGACGCCTACGCCCGCGCGGCCACGGGGTTCGGGGCCGCGCCGGCCGCGGACGTCGCGCGCCGGGAGCGGCGGGCGCTGGCCACCTGGCTCGACCCGGCGGCGATCCAGCCAGCGACCGTGGCCGGCCTGCTGCGCGGCGGGCTGACCCGGGAGCCCGCGGCCGCGGCCCGCGAGGCGTCCCGCCTGGACGACCGGGCCGTTCCCGTCGTTCGCGGCCTGCTTGCCCTGGCTGCCGGCGAGGTGCTGAGCGCTCGACGGCAGCTCGTCGAGGCGGCGAGCTCCGGCGAGGCGGGCCCCATCCTCAGCGCGGGGGCGCGGCTGGGCGCCGCCGTGGCCGCGGCGCTTGCCGGCGACCGGGTCGATCCGCGCGAGATCGACCGGGCCGTCGATGAGGCAGAGCGAGCCGGCGTGCCATGGCTGGCGCGGCTCGGTCGCGCGATCGGAACCCAGCTCGGTGCCGAGCCTGATGACGCCGCCGCCGGGAACGGTCGATCCCCGCACGGCTCGATGGCGGACGATCCATGGGGTGCCGCCCTGGTCGCGCTCGCGGCGGCCTGGTCCGACGACGCCGATCCAGAGGAGCGCCTGCTGGCCGCGGACACCGCGTCGTCGGCATTCCGGCGGCTGGGCTCGGGCGTGCTCGAGGCGTGGGCCCGCGGCCTGGCTGCCGTTGCGTTCGCCGAGTCCGGCGCACCCGACGCGAAGGACAGCGCGCTGGCGGCGGAGAGCCTCGGACGGGCCACGGGCACGCCCGCCGCCCGGCTGCTCGCCTACGCGGCGATCGCGGGTGCGGATCCGGAGCGCCGGGCCGAGTTCGCGCTGCTCGCGGACACCCTGGCCTCGGACATCGGTCTGGTCGTCCAGCGCGTGGCGGCCCCCGGCGAGCATCTTCCGGCTGTCGACGCGGCCGATGGTGGTTCGGCCGGGACGCGCGCAGGCCCGGGCACGATCCGCGTCCGGGCGTTCGGCGGGTTCGGGCTGGAGGTGGACGGCCGCCGGGTCTCGCTCGACGGCGCCAAGCCGCGGGTTCGCGCGCTGCTGCGGCTGCTCGCCATGCGCGGCGGCGCGCCGGTCCATCGCGACGTGATCCAGGAGGCGCTGTGGCCCGAGGCCGATGCAGCGGCCGGTTCGCGCAGCCTCCACGTGGCCGTGTCCGCCCTGCGGCGCCTGCTCGACGATGTCGCCGCGCCGTACGGTGGCCGGCTGGTGGCCCGCGACGGCGACGCCTACCGGCTCGATGTCCCGCCGGAGGAGATCGACGTCCGCGCGTTCGATCGCGCGATCGCCGAGGGTCGCGCGGCCCGGGCCCGGAACCAGGGCTCCGCGGCTGCGTTCGGGCGCGCGCTCGAGCTCTATGCGGGCGACCTGTTGCCCGAGGACGGTCCGGCCGATTGGGTACAGGACGACCGGGATCGATACCGGCTCCAGGTCCTCGAAGCCTGCCAGGCGCTGGCGGAGGAGGCGCTGCTCGGGGGCGACTACTCGGAGGCCGTTCGAGCGTGCAGGTTCGGTCTGGCCGTCGATCGCTATCAGGACGCCCTGTGGCGCGTGCTGATCGAGGCCCGCGACCGGGCGGGCGATGCCGGCGCCGCTGCGCGTGACCGGCAGGACTATGCGCAGGTGCTCGAGGGCCTCGGGGTCAAGGGTCCCGCCGCGATCGCCTTCGGCACCAACTGACGGTCGCTCCGGCGACCTGGCCGCGGGGACGCCTCGGGCGCCTCGGGCGCCTCGGCTCAGCCGCCTCGTCCCGGCTACCACGCGGCGCCTCGTCGCGTCGGCCGGCCACCCCGCCGCGTCCGCCACGTGGGCTGGCAGGCCACGATCTCGGGCCGAGGTCGCAACGGGGGCGTCGTCGGACGGCATTCGTGGCGCCGTGGACCTCGAAAGCTCCGGCGAGACCGGGAATGGGCTGATCTGCGCCCCGCGACGGCGATGTCGTGGCCTGTGGCGCCACGGCCGAGGCGAAGAGGAGCGCCGTGCCTCGGTCTTCGGCCGTGTCGTCCGCAATGGCAGCCGGCGAACCGCGT
>CAVVNQ010000020.1:0-28260 GCA_963749705.1 uncultured Chloroflexia bacterium
CGGGCGCTGGCCTCGTTCGAGGCGGCGGCGATCCAGCCGCGTCGTCGACCGCCTGCTGCGCGCGGCTGGCCCAGGAGCCCCACGGACCGCGGCCCGCGAGGCGTCGCGCCTGGACGACCGGGCCGTGCCCGTCGTTCGCGGCCTGCTTGCCCTGGCTGCCGGCGAGGTGCTGAGCGCACGCCGGCAGCTGGTTGAGGCGACGAGCTCCGGCGAGGCGGGTCCCATCCTCAGCGCGGGGGCGCGGCTGGGCGCCGCCGTGGCCGCGGCCCTGGCCGGCGACCGGGTCGATCCGCGCGAGATCGACCGGGCCGTCGATGAGGCGGAGCGAGCCGGCGTGCCATGGCTGGCGCGGCTGGGTCGCGAGATCGGAACCCAGCTCGGTGCCGAGCCTGATGACGCCGCCGCCGGTAACGGTCGATCCCCGCACGGCTCGATGGCGGACGATCCATGGGGTGCCGCCCTGGTCGCGCTCGCGGCGGCCTGGTCCGACGACGCCGATCCAGAGGAGCGCCTGCTGGCCGCGGACACCGCGTCGTCGGCATTCCGGCGGCTGGGCTCGGGCGTGCTCGAGGCGTGGGCCCGCGGCCTGGCTGCCGTTGCGTTCGCCGAGTCCGGCGCACCCGACGCGAAGGACAGCGCGCTGGCGGCGGAGAGCCTCGGACGGGCCACGGGCACGCCCGCCGCCAGGCTGCTCGCCTACGCGGCGATCGCGGGTGCGGATCCGGAGCGCCGGGCCGAGTTCGCGCTGCTCGCGGACACCCTGGCCTCGGACATCGGTCTGGTCGTCCAGCGCGTGGCGGCCCCCGGCGAGCATCTTCCGGCTCTCGACGCGGCCGATGGTGGTTCGGCCGGGACGCGCGCAGGCCCGGGCACGATCCGCGTCCGGGCGTTCGGCGGGTTCGGGCTGGAGGTGGACGGCCGCCGGGTCTCGCTCGACGGCGCCAAGCCGCGGGTTCGCGCGCTGCTGCGGCTGCTCGCCATGCGCGGCGGCGCGCCGGTCCATCGCGACGTGATCCAGGAGGCGCTGTGGCCCGAGGCCGATGCAGCGGCCGGTTCGCGCAGCCTCCACGTGGCCGTGTCCGCCCTGCGGCGCCTGCTCGACGATGTCGCCGCGCCGTACGGTGGCCGGCTGGTGGCCCGCGACGGCGACGCCTACCGGCTCGATGTCCCGCCGGAGGAGATCGACGTCCGCGCGTTCGATCGCGCGATCGCCGAAGGTCGCGCGGCCCGGGCCCGGAACCAGGGCTCCGCGGCTGCGTTCGGGCGCGCGCTCGAGCTCTATGCGGGCGACCTGTTGCCCGAGGACGGTCCGGCCGATTGGGTACAGGACGACCGGGATCGATACCGGCTCCAGGTCCTCGAAGCCTGCCAGGCGCTGGCGGAGGAGGCGCTGCTCGGGGGCGACTACTCGGAGGCCGTTCGAGCGTGCAGGTTCGGTCTGGCCGTCGATCGCTATCAGGACGCCCTGTGGCGCGTGCTGATCGAGGCCCGCGACCGGGCGGGCGATGCCGGCGCCGCTGCGCGTGACCGCCAGGACTATGCGCAGGTGCTCGAGGGCCTCGGCGTCACGGTTCCGGAGCAGCGACCGTGGCCGGCCTGCTGCGCGGCGGGCTGACCCGGGAGCCCGCGGCCGCGGCCCGCGAGGCGTCCCGCCTGGACGACCGGGCCGTTCCCGTCGTTCGCGGCCTGCTCGCCCTGGCTGCCGGCGAGGTGCTGAGCGCTCGACGGCAGCTCGTCGAGGCGGCGAGCTCCGGCGAGGCGGGCCCCATCCTCAGCGCGGGGGCGCGGCTGGGCGCCGCCGTGGCCGCGGCGCTTGCCGGCGACCGGGTCGATCCGCGCGAGATCGACCGGGCCGTCGATGAGGCAGAGCGAGCCGGCGTGCCATGGCTGGCGCGGCTCGGTCGCGCGATCGGAACCCAGCTCGGTGCCGAGCCTGATGACGCCGCCGCCGGGAACGGTCGATCCCCGCACGGCTCGATGGCGGACGATCCATGGGGTGCCGCCCTGGTCGCGCTCGCGGCGGCCTGGTCCGACGACGCCGATCCAGAGGAGCGCCTGCTGGCCGCGGACACCGCGTCGTCGGCATTCCGGCGGCTGGGCTCGGGCGTGCTCGAGGCGTGGGCCCGCGGCCTGGCTGCCGTTGCGTTCGCCGAGTCCGGCGCACCCGACGCGAAGGACAGCGCGCTGGCGGCGGAGAGCCTCGGACGGGCCACGGGCACGCCCGCCGCCCGGCTGCTCGCCTACGCGGCGATCGCGGGTGCGGATCCGGAGCGCCGGGCCGAGTTCGCGCTGCTCGCGGACACCCTGGCCTCGGACATCGGTCTGGTCGTCCAGCGCGTGGCGGCCCCCGGCGAGCATCTTCCGGCTGTCGACGCGGCCGATGGTGGTTCGGCCGGGACGCGCGCAGGACCGGGCACGATCCGCGTCCGGGCGTTCGGCGGGTTCGGGCTGGAGGTGGACGGCCGCCGGGTCTCGCTCGACGGCGCCAAGCCGCGGGTTCGCGCGCTGCTGCGGCTGCTCGCCATGCGCGGCGGCGCGCCGGTCCATCGCGACGTGATCCAGGAGGCGCTGTGGCCCGAGGCCGATGCAGCGGCCGGTTCGCGCAGCCTCCACGTGGCCGTGTCCGCCCTGCGGCGCCTGCTCGACGATGTCGCCGCGCCGTACGGTGGCCGGCTGGTGGCCCGCGACGGCGACGCCTACCGGCTCGATGTCCCGCCGGAGGAGATCGACGTCCGCGCGTTCGATCGCGCGATCGCCGAGGGTCGCGCGGCCCGGGCCCGGAACCAGGGCTCCGCGGCTGCGTTCGGGCGCGCGCTCGAGCTCTATGCGGGCGACCTGTTGCCCGAGGACGGTCCGGCCGATTGGGTACAGGACGACCGGGATCGATACCGGCTCCAGGTCCTCGAAGCCTGCCAGGCGCTGGCGGAGGAGGCGCTGCTCGGGGGCGACTACTCGGAGGCCGTTCGAGCGTGCAGGTTCGGTCTGGCCGTCGATCGCTATCAGGACGCCCTGTGGCGCGTGCTGATCGAGGCCCGCGACCGGGCGGGCGATGCCGGCGCCGCTGCGCGTGACCGGCAGGAATATGCGCTCGTGCTCGAGGGCCTCGGGGTCAAGGGTCCCGCCGCGATCGCCTTCGGCACCAACTGACGGTCGCTCCGGCGACCTGGCCGCGGGGACGCCTCGGGCGCCTCGGGCGCCTCGGCTCAGCCGCCTCGTCCCGGCTACCACGCGGCGCCTCGTCGCGTCGGCCGGCCACCCCGCCGCGTCCGCCACGTGGGCTGGCAGGCCACGATCTCGGGCCGAGGTCGCAACGGGGGCGTCGTCGGACGGCATTCGTGGCGCCGTGGACCTCGAAAGCTCCGGCGAGACCGGGAATGGGCTGATCTGCGCCCCGCGACGGCGATGTCGTGGCCTGTGGCGCCACGGCCGAGGCGAAGAGGAGCGCCGTGCCTCGGTCTTCGGCCGTGTCGTCCGCAATGGCAGCCGGCGAACCGCGTCAGCCCTTGCTGAAGAACTCCAGCTCGGAGAGCGACACCGGAGCGCCGGCAGGGCCGTTGGTCTCGGTGATCGTGATCGTCATCGACTCGACCTTCGATGCGGACAGGTCGAACGTCTGGGGATCGTGCTCATCCTTGAGCGAGATCGTCGTTGATGTGCCGTCGGAGAACGCCAGCTCGAGGGTGGCAGGCCGGCGGAGATCCACGAACTTGTCGGCCGAGCCCGAATGGACGATCACGGCCCCGAGATCGACAGGCGCCTTGAACGTGATTGTCAGGCTCGGCGCGGCCGCGTTGGCTTGCCAGTCGGTGTTGGTGAACGTATCGAACGCGATCCGCCCCTCGTGCCCCTTGATCTCGTCCGAGGCGGTCACCGTGGTCGGCCTGACGGGCTCAAGCGTCGGCGAGATGATGCGGCGGACGTTGTCCACGAGCGCCGGGATGCCGCCGCCGGTCGCGTCGTTGACGAGCTTCTGGATCGACGGCACGCCGACGTAGCCGACGATCCCGAGCACGACGATCAACCCGAGCGCCAGTCGCACATAGGACATGAGCTTGCGGCCGGACGCCAGGCCTGCCTGGGCACCGGCCTTCATCGAGCCGCTTCGCTCGCCCGCCTGGAACGCCTTGGGCTGCTTCGGCTTCCGACGGAAGATCCGGCGCCACCAGGGCAGGGGCTTCTCGACGTGAACCTTGGCCTCGACAAGGCTCGTGCCGCATCGCCGGCAGAACCGGCGGTTGGGATCGTTGGGTTCCGCGCAGTTGCCGCAGATCCGGTCGCCGGGCTGGGCCACGCGTCGCTCGACCGAGGCCACAGGCTTCGGACGGGCCGGCGCATCGGCGGTTGGGAGTCGAGCCGCGGGCTGCTGCGAAGGCGGCGCGACGTCCGGACGGCGGGCAGCCGGGTCCGCGGGTGGCGTGACCGGACGGAGCTGGGGCTGGGCTGTTCCCGGGCGGACCGCACCCGGCTGGACCGGCGGTGGCTCGATCGGGGCAGTCGGCCGGACCGATGCGGGCTGGACCGGCGACGGGGGCGTCGGCGTGAACGGCGTGGCTGGCGTCGGCCGCGGGACGGTGGGCTGCACCGCCGGCGGCAGGGTCGGGGGTGTTGGCGCCAGGGGTGTTCCGACCCCCGTGGCACCCAGCGATCCAAGCGTCACGGACGCGGCGCGAGACGGTCCGCCTCGGCGAGCCATCGGGGCGGGCGGCGGCTCGGGCAGGGGTGCGGGTGCGGGCTCGGTCTCCGGCTCAGTCTCAGGCTCGAGCTCCGGCTCCGGCTCCGGCTCGGGCTCGGGCTCGTGAACCGGCTCGGGTGCCGACTCCGGCTCGGGCACGGGCTCGGGCTCGGGCTCGGGCTCCGGCTCCGGCTCGGGCACGGGCAACGGCAACGACTCGGCCACAGGCAACGAATCGGCCACATGCAATGGCTCGGCGGCCGGGACGTCGACCGAGGCCACTGGCTCCGGCTCGGGAATCGGTTCGGGCTCGGGTTCGTGAACGGGCTCCGGCTCCGGCGCCGGCTCGGGCTCGGGCTTCGGTTCGGGTTCCGTCACGAGGAGCGGCTCAGGTTCCGGCTCCGGTTCGGGCTCAGGAACGGGCTCAGGAACTGGCTCGGGTTCCGGCTCGGGCTTCGGTTCGGGTTCCGTCACGAGGAGCGGCTCAGGTTCCGGCTCGGGTTCAGGTTCAGGAACTGGCTCCGGTTCCGGCTCGGGAACCGGTTCGGGCTCCGGTGTAGGCGGTGGTTCCGGTTCCGGCTCGGGTTCGGGCTCCGGCTCGGGTTCAGGTTCAGGAACTGGCTCCGGTTCCGGCTCGGGAACCGGTTCGGGCTCCGGTGTAGGCGGTGGTTCCGGCTCCGGCTCAGGTTCGGGCTCGGGCACGGGCACCGGCTCAGCAACCGGCTCCGGTTCCGGCTCCAGGCTCGATCAGGACGACGCGGTCGCTCGCCGACCAACCACCTCCGGCTGGCCAGGCGGGCGCCTCCGCATCGGGGCTCGCGGGCGTCGCGGGTGCGCCGTCCGCGGCGGCATCATCGCCGCCTTCCTTCTGGCCGACCCACTCGAGGAACTGGCCGCAGTTCCCGCAGAACGCATCCGATGCGTCATTCTTGTGGCCGCAGTTCCCGCAGACGATCACTCACCCACTCCCCGAGATCCCGTGTCGGTGGGGGAGAGGATAGTCGGCCGCCGCCGATCGCGGGGGCCGACCGCTCATTCCGCCGCCGCCTCCTCGTTCCCGGCGGGGTTGGTCCTGCCGGCACCGCCGGCCTTCGCGGAGGCGCCCTTCCCCGGGCCGCCGCCCTTGACGATCTCGATCCGGTGCATCACGTGAGCCGGCTTGGCGGTTGCGACGAGCGTGTCGAGCCGTTGGGTGTCGATCGCCTTGGGGTCGGGCACGGTCACCCGCACGACAACCAGCGGCTCGGCGGAGCCGGGCAGCTCACCGCCGGGATCGACCGACCACCCGGTTGCGCCGTTCTCGACGATCTCCACCTCGCCGCCGGTCTGGATCTCGACCTGGCCCGCCAGGCCGATCGCGGTCCCGCGCATCCGGTACAGCTCGGCCGCGCGGCCGACGATCGCCCGCCGCCGGTCCTCGTCCCAGCTCTCGTCGAGGGCAATCCCGACCCACCCCGCGAGCCACGACAGGAAGTCGTCCGGGGTGAGCCTCGGGTCCAGGTACGCGTCGAAGTTGTCGAGCGTGTTGAACACCGGAGCGAGGCTCTCATCGAGCGCCCCGAGGAAGCGCCGTGCGAAGTCGTCATCCTGGTAGACGGCGGGCAGCGCCGGCCACAATGGGTGCGGCGATGGCAGCCCGGCGATGACGCCGCGCATCAGGCGCCCTCGACCAGCACCTGGTGCTCGTAGCTGAACACCAGGGCGTGGGTCTCGAGCTCGAGGCGCTGTGTCTGCTGGCCACGCTGTCCGGTCACCGGGTCGGCGCCGAACAGCCGGGCATCCTCCACGATCTCGGTGCCGCGGAGGCCCTGGAGCACCGAGTAGACCTCACCGACATTGATCGGCCGTCCGAACGGCCAGCCGGTCCCGTCGGGACCGCCGGTGATCGGGTGGAAGTACTCGTACAGCGCGGCCAGCGCCGCCTCCTGGAGACGCGTCGGGTTGGTGCGGTTCCGCGCCTTGAGCTTGGCCACGATCGTGATGCCCCGGTAGATGGGCGGCTCCACGATCGCCCGCGTCCCGATCACGCGGCCCTCGTCGAGCCGGTCGGTGATCTTCTGGAGCGTCTCCGGGCTCGGCACGAGCTGCTCGAACCTGAGGCGGCCCTCATCGCTGGTTGCCGAGGGCACGACCAGGACGCGGACCGAGCCGGCATCCGCGCCATCGCCGGCCGCGACCGCGCGCACGCGCGCGACCTCGGGCGCTGCGTCGCGCGCGAGCTGCTCGTAGTCCTCCGTGGTCACGGCGCGACCACGGGCGCGGAGGCGGATCGGTCCCCGGACCTTGGCGTTCTCGATGTCCTCGCCGTCGACGCCGCCACGTGCCGGCCGGCGGTTCTCCACCCGCGAGACGAACGGGATGGATGACTTGAGGACGCTGATCGCGCGCGGCGCGACGTTGCCCTGGCGGCCGCCACCGACCCGGTACTCGCGCAGCCGGAGGTGGGCGCCCTTGGGCGGCACGGCGCCGTAGCGTCGCAGGACGCCGTCCGCCAGCCGGACCGCGGGTCCCAGGTGGACCTCGCCGGTCGACAGGTCGAGGCTGAAGTGCCGATCGTCGGGCCCGCTGCCCGCGAAGTCATCCACGTGCGTCCACTCGTCCCAGCCGTCGGCGCCTTCGACCTCCAGGATCGGGGCACCGTCACCGGGCACGACCGGCCCCCGCTTGAGCGGGAACCGCTGGCCCGAGACGCCATCCGAGATGCCGATGTCCTCGGCCTTCACGAGCTCCGCGTTGACCGCATCGACCGTGCCGCCGATGGTGATCGCCGTGATCCCCTTGATGTTGGGAGAGGCGCTGTACGCCGGCTGACCCTCGGACAGCTCGGTGACCCGGGCGCGGATCCAGCCCGCCCGCTGCTTGGAGATGAGCGAGGCGGTGTGGCCGCGGGGCACGTGGATCACCACGTCGCCATCCCGGTTGAGCCCACCGGTCGAATCGGAGTCGAGCTCGCAGGGCTCCCAGTCGTCGCCCGTCCAAGCCTCCCAGGCCAGCGGCGGGTTGGTCGGATCGACGCCCACGCCATCGATATCGGCCTTGATCCGCAGCCGGACGGCGTTGGAGGGCACGGCCTCCGACAGCCCGACATACAGGGCATCGCCGGGGCTGGGAACCTGCTGGAAGCAGTAGACCTCGGTGCCCTTCTCGAGGGCCGCCCCGTGGTCGCGGAGGGTCTTGCCGTCGATCATCGAGCCCAGGCGCTCGAGCGAGCTCGGGATGATCTCGAGATCCTCGACGGTCGCGAACGCGATCGCCTCGTCGGTGGCGGTGCGCACGGTTGCGGTCTGGGTCGCTGCCGCGATGGTGACCACGTCGGGCTGCGGGCCCGACAGCCAGAACGTGATCGCGGTGCGCGCGGCGGTGGGTGGGTACAGGCTGACCCCGATCAGCTCCAGGAACTTGACGTAGTTCCGGTCCGGGACGCGGTTGAGCCGGTAGACGACCTGGTCCGTCATCCACGCGAACAGCTCGATCATCGTCACGCCCGGATCCGAGACGTTGTGGTCGGTCCACTCCGGGCAGCGCTGCTGCACCAGGCGCTTGGCATCGTCCACGAGGTCCTGGAACCGGCGGTCGTCGAGGTTGGGAACCGGCAGGGCCATGGTCAGTCTCCTCCCGGGATGACGTAGAACGGGAATACGAGGTTGCGGCGGTCGTTGGTCCGCCGGATCGAGTACCGGATGTCGATGTACATGACCGTCGGGTCCCGGCCGTCGAAGGTCACCTGGACCTCCTCGACATCGATCCGGGGCTCCCAGCGACGCAGCGACGACTTCACCTCCGCCGCGATCGCCGACGCGGTGCCGCCATCGGCCGAGGCGAACACGTACTCGTGGATCCGGCAGCCGAACTCGGGTCGCATCGGGCGCTCACCCGGCGAGGTGCCGAGCACCAGGCGGATGGCCTCCTCGATCTCCCGCTCGCGCGAGACGAGCGCGATGCCCCCGGTCGTGTCCGTGCGCAGCGGGAAGGCCCAGCCGCGCCCGATGAACTCCTCGCTCACGTCGGCCTCCTCACGCCACGGATGCTCCGGCGATGGTGGTCATTCGCGGCCGTCATCCTGCTGCCCGCTCAATTCAGCCCCAGCGTGGCGCCCTTGATGGACGCCTGGCCGGATGCCGTGATCTCGACGCCCATGGCGTCGACCTTGAACTTGCCCTTGGTGGTCAGGACGATGTCGTCCTGGGCATCGATCGTGATCTTGCCGGTGGTCTCGATCTTCACCTCCTTGTTCTGCTCGTCGAGCACGATGCTGACCGCGCCACCCGAGGTGAGGAGGTGGATCTTCGACTCGCCGCTCGACTCGAAGAAGCTGAGCTTGTGGCCGGTCCGCGAGGTGAACCCGCAGTAGGTGACGGAACCCGCGTCGAGATCGGAGCCGTAGTCGAACGGGATGGTGTCCTTGCCGTTCCACATGCCGCCCAGCACCACGGGGAACATCACGTCGCCGTGCTCGAATGCGACGAGCACCTCGTCGCCAACCTGCGGGATCCACACCACGCCGTAGTCCTTGCCCGCGCCGGGCGCAGAGACGCGCGCCCAGTACAATTCGGCGTCGTCCGCCAGCCAGGGATAGGTGACCTTGACCCGGCCCATCTGTTGCGGGTCGTTGTTGTCGGTCACGATCGCGAACGCGACGCCGAAGAAGCGTTCACGGCCGCCGCCCGCGCCCTGGGACACGAGACCATGGATGGAGCGGTCCTGCCGTCCGGTGAAGTCGAGCGAGGTCTTGTAGGTGCCGTTGCCGAACTCGTGGCGGGTCCCGGTGATGACCCACTTGCCCTCGAGCGCGGCGTCCGTGCCGCTCACGTTGACCGCCACGCCCGCCTTGAGCGCCGGCGAGCCGACAGCCACGGCACTCGCCTCGAACGCGGCGCTGCCGATCTGCTGCGCGCGCGCCGTCGCCAGGCCGTCGGCGCCCTCCTGCGAGCCGACCGGGTGGTTGACGACGGTCATGGTCTTGCCGCCGATCTTGCCGGCCAGGGCGCCGGCCGTTGTCGCCAGCTCGGCGTTGGTCGACTCGACGTCCGCCTGCCCGATCACGGCCTCCTTGTTGACCGGATCCCAGCCGCGAACCGTCACGTCCTTGACCTGCGCGACCGCGCTCATGCGTGCCCGGAACTCGAGCAGGTTGTAGTTCCAGACCAGCTGGACCGGATCCTCGCTGGTGAAGTCGCCCGCGCCGGGCGCATCCGCGGACTCGACGGGCTTCTTGAACCTGAGGGTGTCCTCGTCGACCCGGCATTCGAATCCGATCCGGCGCGCGATGTCGTACAGGAAGTCAAGGTCGGAGACGTTGGCCTGGAGCACGTGCTCGACGGTGCTGCCCGAGTCGTCCACGTCGGCCGTCAGCCCGGCGTCGCTCGCGATCTGCGATGCGATGTCCGAGTACTTGACGTTGAGGAACGTGGTGGACTTGCGCCCGGCGGCCAGGCGATGCGACTTGTCGTAGCCGCGGACCACGGCGCGCGTCCCGAGCGAGTCATAGTCAGCCTCGATCGAGGTCACCTCCCCCGCGATCAGGACCGCAGGACTGTCCTGGTGCCGGTCCGCGGTCGAGATCTTGACCTTCGTGCCGACCTCCAGGCCGGCCCGCCCCAGGATGTCGCGATCGGGGTCACGAAACACGAGCGTGAACATGTCCGGCATCATCAGCCGGTCCACGACGAGCGCGCTCTCGAGCTGGCCCTCGACATCCGCGGCAAGCTCGGCGCCTTCGATCTCGATGGTCCGCTGGGTGGACGCGGTCGGTGTGGGCATCTCGCGACCTCAGGCGCTCTTCGCCGCGTCGGCGAGGGTCGGGATCAGGAGCACCATGCCCGCGGACAGGCGCAACGGATCATCGATCCCGTTGAGCTCCGCGATCGCCCGCCAGTAGGTCGGCTTGCCCAGCTCCGAATACGCGACGGACTGCAGCGTGTCGCCCTCGATCATCGTGTGGACGCGGCGGCTGTTGACCGAGTGCGAGGTGGGGTTCTGGCCGCCGATCTGCTCCGGCTGGCCCTCGATGGTGACATCGACCTTGGCCTGGACGGGCGTCCCGTCCTTGCGGAACACGGTGTAGTTGACGACCACGCTCTTGAGATAGCCGCTGAAATCGTCGAGCTGGGGGTTGCCACCCCACTTGAACGACACCAGCGGTGGGCACGGCTTCTTCTTGTCGCGCGACGCCTGGGTCGGTCGCGTCCAGCCCAGCAGGCGGGTGATCGTGGGGGTGACGTCGCCGTCCGCGGACGCGAAGTCGTCGAAGAACAGCTGCGTGGTCAGCGTCATGGCATTGGTGCCACTGAACTCGGGGGTGCCGCCATCCGTGGCGGGCGTCTGGTTGCGGGTCACGTTCAGGGTCTGGGTCAGCCGGTACTCGGTGGGGTTGAACATGCACTCGATCTCGGTGTCACCCGAGGGCTTGTTGTCCCCGACGCACACGAGCTTGGCCTTGTCGGGCTTGACCAGCCCCAGCGCCTCGCCGATCTGGGAAGCCGCCGAGCCGACCGCGTCCATCACCATCGCGCGGTCCTCAGAACGACACGTTCACGGAGGCGGAGACGGACAAGGCACCGGCGAGCAGCCCGCCCAGCGCACCCAGCCCGATGATCTCCTGATAGGTGATCTCGAGCGTCTCCGTGGCGACGTTGTTGCTCATCAGGTCGAGGGTCGGGCCGGACCACTTGACCGGCACGACGCCGGCCAGGTTCCAGGTCGTGATCTCGCTGCCGCCGGCGGTCATCGCCGTGATCGCCATGGTCTGGGGGATCACCGCCACCATGTTGCTCTGGAGCCACATCATCAGCAGCGGCGAGGTCGAGTCCACTGGCCGGCTGAGCCGCAGGTTCGTGTACTTGCACGGGCCCAGGATCTTGTGCGTGTAGCCGTTGACGCCGCCCTCGCGGTACTCGGTGACCTGGTACTCGAACCCGAGCCCGTCGATCTTGGTCCACACCCCGAGCGGGATGAAGCCGTCGATCGTGCACTTGTACGCGATGCTGACTGCGGGGTCTCCCATCGGTCCTCCTTAGAACGCGTCGAAGGTGAGGCCCTTGGCCTCGCGCTCGTGGATCACCTCGGCGCGGAGGTGGGTGCGGATCCGCCCGAACAGGGCCCGGGCAAGGTCATCGAGCTCGTTGTCGGAGTGGCCCTGCGGGCCGCTCTCGACGGGGGGCGCGGCGCCTTCGACGCGCTGGACGATCGGCGTCGCGGTGATCGCGGCGACGGGTGTCACGCCCGCGCCGCCGGCGGCCGACGCCTGGACGGTGGGCGCGCCGCCGGGGGTCGATGGGTCGGCGACGATCCGCGCAACCACCGGCGCGCCGGAGCTGCCGCTCGCGTGCGACGACGCGGCCGCCTGGGTTGCGGCAACCGAGCGCGCGAGCGTCAGGGGCCGGACCGGGACCGGTGCCCCCGCGCGCGAGGCGGGACGCGGTGGGAGGTTCGAGCCGGACGCCGGTGACGAGATGGCCGGCGGCCTGACGCTCGACCACTGGACCGGCGCGGCCGCCGGCGGGCCGGCATCGGGCGACGAAGGGTGGATGTCGGCCGCGGCGTCCCGTGGCGGGAACACGATCTCGCTCGGGAAGGCCGCGAGGTCGGGCGCGCCGGGTCCGGACGCGCCGGATCCGGGCGCGGTCGCGCCCAGCGCCGTGAGCTGGACGCCGGGCTGGCCGACATGGGTATCGCCCACCGACCGCGACACGACCGTGGCCGGGAGCGTATCGCCGAGGCCCCAGCGCGCAGCGACCGGCGCCGCGCGAGCATCGCCGGACACGGACGGGTTGTCCGTGCTCGCGGTCGATCCGCCATCGGCGGTCCGCTGGGCCGGGATGCTGGGGCGGAGCGGGCGGAATCCCATCGTCGGCCGCGTGGTCATGCGCTTGGCTGCGTCAGCGCCGCCGACGCCGGCGGATGGGTTGACGGCGGACGGCGCGGACGCCGGCGAGGATGCGGCTCGGGACGGTGACGGCGCGGACGCCGGCGTCGACCCCTGCGCGGGCTCGGATGCCCGATCAGCGTGCCGGCGTGCCACGGGGAGGATCGGCAGGCTGGAAGCTCGTGGCCGGGGGCCGGGCGCCTCCGGGCCTGCGGCGCCCGTCGATTGCGCTCTGGCCGCGGCGCGCGCCTCGTCCGCCGCGGCCGCGGAGGTGTGCGGGCGGACCGGTGTTCGCATCGGCAGGCGCTGGGCGACCTCGGGTGTCGGTGGGGCTGCAATCGGCGCCCCCAGACCCGGGCGACGAGCCGGCAGGGACCCCGCGTCGGCGACGCCCGCGCGGTCGCGGGCGTTCCACGGCTCGCTGGCCCCACGCCGCGGCCCGAGCGGCAGCCCGGGGCCGGCGGCGGCCGTGCCGCTCGTGCCGGTCGAGGACGACGCCTCGCCCCATCGGGCGTCCGCCGGCGTGCTCAAGGCGGGTGACGCGGCGGCGGCCGCCGAGGACGGGGTGGGGCCGGCGGCGCTGCGGGAGACGACCGGCCGGCCCGCGGGCGCGAGCGTCGTCGCCCGGGTGAGCGGCCGGGCGGGAGGGGTCGCGACGGCGCTCGGCGATACCGCCGCGACGTGGCGGACGGGCACCGGATCGGCCTCGGGCGGCGACGCCGTCGAGCCGGCTCCGGGCACGGATGCTGGCTCCGGCCAGGCCGCCGTCGCGTCCGCGGCCTGGCCGCGGCGGGCTGTTGCCCTGTGCTGGACAGGCGGCATCGGCGTCCCCGAGGTCAGGCTGGGGACCGGGTACGAATGCGCCACGACCAGGCCCGGCGGCCCGGACGGCCCGGCATCGTGACCCAGCGGCTGGAGCATCGGGGGCATCGGGCGATGGCCCGGGACGTCATCGAGGAACGGCGCGCTCGGCGCCACGAGCGGCGCCGCGCCCACCGTCCGCTGGATGGGGGGCAGCGCTGCCCATGCGCGGGTTGGCGTGCTGGTTGAAGGACCGGAATCGACCGGGCGCACACCCGCGGCGCCGGCCTCCGTTGCGGCAGAGGACGGCCCCTCGGACGGCGACCTGCGGCCGAACGGCCAGGGCAGGCGCACGGAGCTCACTCGTCCTCGGTCAGTCGCTTGTTGATGCGGCCGATCTCCTCGACGAACCGGAGCCGGAGGGGGTGCTCGAGGTCGAGGATGGTGTCCATCGGCCAATGGAAGTGATAGGCGACGTACGCGACCTCCTCGTACAGGCGGTCGGTCGCGTACGTCACGATTCCCCCAGGCGTTGCTCACCCGCCACGTCAACTGCGAACGCGTGATTGCACGCGGGACAGGTGACCGAGGCCTGGGTGTGGCCCTCCTGGTTGATCCTCCGGTAGAGGTCCTGGAGGAACGCGAGATCCGAGGCGAACAGGCCTTCGATGACGCCGGTGTGCACCTGCGGCAGCGTGCCGAGCCTGGTGATCACCCGCGACAGGAGCAGGACCGTGAGGTACGCCTCGTTGTCCCGGACCCTCGGGTCTCGCTGCGGCGAGATCTCGTCGCGGGCCGTCGCCAGGCGCATGACGCCCTCGCGATGGACCACGCCGGACCCGTCCACGAAGCCGCGGGGGAGCACGAAGGCGTACTCGGTGCGCAGGGCATCCGATGCCATCGCGCTCCCGCGCTCGGTCGGGATGTCGGGCAGGGCCGCGGCCGTCATCGAGAGCCTAGCCCTTTTCCAGGGTCTCGCAGGCCAGGGTCGCCTCTTCGATCTGGACGCCGCTCGTGGTGGCGCCACCCTCGGACAGGCTGAGCTTGGAGACCATCGCGTTGCCGAAGTTGTAGCGCAGGATCTCCTCGCCCATCGTGTTCATCATCACCACCGAGCCGTTCCGGCGGTCGGGCGTGCCCTGCATGATCGCCAGGTGCCAGTCCCACAGCTCCTTCGCGCCCGTGAGGCCGCGCTTGAGCGTGATCGTGGGCGTCTTGGGCTTGCCCGGCAGCTTGCCGATGTACACCTTGCCCTGCTCGGTGACGTACGGGTTGTCGACGATCTCCACCTCGCTCGAGACTCCCGAGACCGAGTTGAAGTTCGCGACGACGCCGACGCCGTCGAGGTCGAGCAGCACGTTCCCTTGCAGAAGGGGATCGGTTGTGGGCATGTGTGCCTCCGTGGGGTCGCGTCAGGGGGTGGTTGGCTACTCGGCGTCGGGTGAGCCGGAGAACTGTGCGATCCGGAACACGACGAACTCGGCCGGCTTCACGGGGGCGATCCCGATGTCGACGATCAGCTGGCCCGCGTCCCGCACCTCGGGCGGGTTGTTCTCCTCGTCGCACTTGACGAAGAACGCCTGGTCGGGCGTTGCCCCGAACAGCGCGCCGTCTCGCCACACGCGCAGCAGGAACGCGTTGATCGTGCGCTTGACGCGTCCCCACAGCCGCTGGTCGTTGGGCTCGAAGACGACCCACTGGGTGCCTTCGAAGATCGACTCCTCGACGTAGTTGAACAGCCGCCGCACGTTGAGGTAGCGCCACGACGGGTCGCTGGAGATCGTCCGTGCGCCCCACACCCGGATGCCCCGACCCGGGAACGCCCGGATGCAGTTGATCCCGTTGGGGTTGAGCTGGTCGTGCTCGGCCTTGGTCAGGTTGAGCGCCAGGCTGATCGCGCCTCGGACGACCTCGTTGGCGGGCGCCTTGTGGACGCCCCGAGTGTCGTCGTTGCGCGCCCAGATGCCGGCCACGTGACCGGACGGCGGCACGAACTTCGCCTGGCCCGAGAGCGGATCGAAGACCTTGATCCACGGCCAGTACAGCGATGCGTACTTGCTGTCGTAGCCGGCCTTGTCGACCCGCCACTCCTTGACCTGCTGGGCGTTGAGCCCTGGCGGCGCGTCGAGGATCGCGACCCGGTCGCCCATCAGCTCGCAGTGCGCGATCATCGCGAGCTGGACGGCCTGGAGCCCCTCGAGGTCGATGATGCCCTGCTCGTACACCGCCATCAGGTCGGGCACGCTGAGCATCGTCACCTCGTCGACCGCCTCCAGCCCGGCGAAGCCGGTCCGGTCGGCCGAGTTGCCCATGTAGTCGTCCGGCGTGACGCGCGCGGGAACCGCGGCGCTGCCCCCGCTCAGGGTGAGCGACCCGGTGGCCGGGACGGCGAGCGCTCCGACCTCCTCGATCGTGATGGTCTTGGACTGGGCCTTGACCACGGTGGCGACGTTCTGCTTGCCGCGCGAGGTCGTGACGTTGTCGAAGGTCTCGACGGCCTTGCCCGCCTGCTTGACGACGAGCTTGAACGTGCCCTCGTCCTTCTCGGACGCGGCCTCGACCTCGACGCTGAGGTCGTTGCCGGCCGGGCCCGCCTCGAGGGCGGCGACGCGGAACGCGGGCTTGCCCTTCTCGGCGGCGCTGGGCAGCTCGGCGGTCGCGACGGGCATGACCCCGTCCGCGCCGATGCGCACGACGTAGCAGGCACCGCCTCCGTTGAGGAAGTAGCCGTAGACGGCGTGCGCGAGGTAGGAGCCCTCGACGAACTCCCCGAACGACTGGGTGAACTGGCTCCAGTTCGTGACCAGGGTCGGCGAGTTGGCCGGCCCCCGAGCGGTCAGTCCGACAAAGGCGGCGACGGCCGTTCCAACGCCCTCGATGGGACGGGACCCGGCCTCGACCTCCTCGACGTAGACGCCCGGCGAGAGATAGTTCGGCATGCGTGGCCCTTTCGCAGGTTGGGATCCCGACAGGTGGACGCTCCCACCGCGACGGCGCCGGAACAAGGCCCGACCGGGCGCGCGCGAGGGCCGGCCCGCGTGCCCGAACGGGCAGCCAACGGTGCCCCGATGCGTGCCCCCCGACCAGCTGGCCAGCCGGTCGCGCGCGACCGACGATTCGCGCGATGATCCACGATGTCGACCAGCTGCTCGAGCGGCTCGTTCGCCGCGACGCCCTGAACGGGTCCGCGGTCGATCTCGTGTTCGACGCCCCGACCAAGGACTGGGTCGCGCGGCGCAGCGGTCCGGCGGTCGACCTGTACCTGTACGACATCCGCGAGGACCTCCAGCGGCGCGTGCCGGCCTGGGAGGACGCGCGCGGCGCGAACGGCGAGGTCACCGGCCGCTACCAGCCGCCGCGGCGGTTCCGACTGGCGTATCTCGTCACCGCCTGGACCCAGCGACCCGAGGACGAGCACCGGCTGCTGTCGTCGCTCCTCCACTGCTTCCTCAAGAACCCGATGCTCAGGCCGGGCGACCTGGGCGGCTCGCTCGATGACGCGGACCTGCCCGTGTACATCGAGGTCGGGCAGCCGGCGAGCCAGGAACGGTCGCTGGCCGACATCTGGTCGGCGCTGGGCGGGGAGCTCAAGCCGTCGCTCGACCTGGTCGTGGTCGCGCCCATCGTCGTCGGCCAGTCCGCGCCCTACGGACCTCCGGTCCAGACCGGTCCGACGATCGGCCTCGCCGCCGGCGGAGCCGAGGAGACGCGAACCGGTCGGCGTGGCCGGCGGGCAGACCAGCCGCCGCTGGAGCCGCTGCCCGAGGAGACGGTCCCGCGTGGACCGGACAAGGACCGGCGCGGGCTGACGCTCCGGGTCAGCGGTCACCGGCGATCATGAGCGCGGGCGCCGACGTCACGGGACGGCCGGCGAGCCCGACCGGGGACGCATCGCTCGGGTATCTGCGGGCGCGGCTCGGCCTCGTCGAGGCGCGGGTCCGCGCAGCGGTGGCCCGCCGGCGTGCGTCGGATGCGGACCCCGATGACCGATTCCGCGGCCTGTACATCTCAGAAGCCCAGGTCGACGCCCTCCTCGCGGGTCCGGAGGCACGCCTCGTCCCGGAGCCCGCCGACGTCGCCGCCGCCGCGCAGCTCGTCGAGCTGGACTCACAGGCGGCCGAGGCCGAGCGCGGCGGCAGCCCGATCCGGCTTCGGCAGCTGGTCACGACGCACCGCCTGGAGCCGATCGACCTGGAGCTGCTGCTGGTGGCGCTCGCACCGGACCTCGACCCCCGGTTCGAGCGCCTGTACGGATACCTCCACGACGACGTCTCGCGACGCCGTGCGAGCGTCGGTCTCGCGCTCGAGCTGTGCGGCGGAGGGGTCAGCCCCGGCGCCAGCCCCGCCCGGAGCCGCCTCGGGCCGCTCGCGCCCCTGGTCGCGGGCGGGCTGCTGATCGTCGAGGACGCGGACCGGCCATCGCTCACCCGTTCGCTGCGCGTGCCGGACCGCGTGACGGCGCACCTGCTGGGCGACGACGCCCCGGACCCCATGGTCGAGGCGCTGCTCGCGGAATCGCTGGTCGTCGACCTGGGCAGCGTCGAGGATGTCGCCCGGGGGCTGCGCGCGGGCGTCTCGCTGGTGTACCTGCGCGAGCGCCCCGGGGCATCCGGTGGATCCCTGGCGCGCACGGCGCTCGATCGGGTCGGCAGGCAGGCGATCGAGCTCGACCTGACCCGCATGGGCTCGGACGCGGACCCGCGCGCGGTCGCCGCCGCCGCCTCGCGTGAGGCGCGCCTTCGCGACGCGGGGCTGGTCGTCGGCCCGCTCGAGTCGCTTGCCGAGCGTGGCCCGTGGGCGGTGCGGGCGTTCGCCGAGCAGCCCGGCGTGGTCGTTCTCGTCGGTAACCGCGAATGGGATCCCGCCTGGGCCCGGGAGTCGCCGCTCGTGCTCGACGCGCCGGTCGCCTCGGTGGCACAGCGCCACGAGCTGTGGACCGACTCGCTCAACGGCGATGCGCCGGCTGGCTTCGACCCGGCGGTCGCGACGCTCGCGTTCCGTCTCGGTCCCGAGCAGATCGCGCGGGCCGCCGCGGCCGCCCGCCGGATCGCATCGGCCGAGGGCCGGCCGATGACGGTCGCGGACGTGGCCGCCGGCGCTCGCGCCCAGAATGCCGCCGGCCTCGAGCGCCTCGCCCGGCGGATCGTGCCGACGGTCAGCTGGGACGACCTGATCCTGCCGGCTGCGGTCGAGACCCAGGTGCGCGAGCTGACGGCCCGGGTCCGCCACCGGGACCGCGTGGTGGGGGAGTGGCGGATGGGGACCAAGGGCGCCCGGGGCCTGGGCGTGACCGCGCTGTTCGCCGGCGAGTCGGGCACGGGCAAGACGATGTCGGCCGAGGTGCTGGCGGGCGACCTCGGGTTCGACGTCTACGTCATCGACCTTTCGACCGTCGTCGACAAGTACATCGGCGAGACGGAGAAGAACCTCGACCGGATCTTCACCGAGGCGGACCGGGTCAACGGCATCCTCCTGTTCGACGAGGCGGATGCGCTGTTCGGCAAGCGGTCCGAGGTGAAGGACGCGCGTGACCGGTACGCGAACGTCGAGGTTGCGTATCTGCTCCAGCGGATGGAGCGGTTCGACGGCCTGGCGATCCTGACGACCAATCTGCGCGCGAACGTGGACGAGGCGTTCGTCCGGCGCCTGGACGCGATCATCGACTTCCCGATGCCCGAGGAGGACCACCGCCGCCTGCTGTGGGCGAGCAACCTGTCCTCGACCCTGCCGGTGGTGCCGGGGATCGACCTCGACTTCCTGGCCCGCCGGTTCCGGATCTCCGGCGGCAACATCCGGAACATCGCGGTCACGGCCGCCTACCTGGCCGCGGCCGACAGTCGCGAGGTCGGCATGTCCGACCTGGTGCGCGCCACCGAGCGCGAGTACCGCAAGCTGGGCCGGCTGACCGTCGAGGCCGAGTTCGGCGAGTACATGGACCTGGTCAACGGCTGACGTCTCGCGGGCGGCGGCCGTCATTCTGCGCCCGCGGGGGCGGCTGACCTGCCCGTGCCCGTTGGGGCAGACTTCCGGGCGGTCCCGGATGCGGGCATTGCGGACGTCGCGGCAGTGGGGGATCCTGTCGCCAAGGCACAGGAGGATCCGTCATGCGCGACTTCGAGCTTGAACCGCCGGCGCACCGCACGCGCCGACCAGATCGCGAGGCGGTGGCGCCCGACGTGGCGAGCGGCGCCGCGACGGCCCCCGGCGTGTCGCCCGCCCTCAACGCAGCGTCCGTGATGCGCCTGCAGCGCACGGCGGGCAACGCGGGCGTCGTCCAGATGCTGTCGGCCGACGATGAGCAGGCATCCCCGGTCCACGATGTCGTGGGCTCCGGCGGTGGGTCGCCGCTCGACACCCAGACCAGGACGACGATGGAGGCAGCGTTCGGCACGTCGTTCGAGGGTGTGCACGTCCATACCGACGAGCGCGCCTCCAAGTCGGCGGAGTCCGTCGGCGCCAACGCGTACACCGTCGGCAGCGACGTCGTGTTCCGCGCCGGGCAATACGACCCGGGCTCGGCCGCCGGGCAGCGGACGATCGCGCACGAGCTCGCGCACGTCGTCCAGCAGCAGCAGGGCCCGGTGGACGGGACGGATGCGCCCGGCGGGATCCGCGTGAGCGACCCGTCCGACCGGTTCGAGCGCGCCGCCGAGCAGACCGCGGACCAGGTGACGTCGGCCGCCCGGGCCCCGCAGGCCTCGACGCCTGCACCCGCGGCCACAGCCGGCGCCGTCGCCCAGCTCGACGAGGATCCGACGGCGCCGCCCATGGTGCAGCGCGAAGACCCGGAAGAGGAGGAGCTGCAGGCCTGAGCTGCGCCGCGGTGCAGCTGGGCCGCGAAGGCTGATCCGCGCGGCGCCTGCCTCCGACCACCGCAAGGTCGCGTCCGCTTACAGCTCGAAGGGGAGCGCTTTCGGGCTCCTGCCTTCCCTGCGCACCGGTACTTCTGGCTGATCGCGCCTTGCCATCCGGCCCGTCGGACCGCGCCGAGGCCACCGATATACTCGGATTCACGTTCCACCTTCGGTCGCGTCCCGTCGTCATCGCCGCGCTCATGCCCAGGAGGCATTGATGAAGACAGGACATCGCCCGGTTGCGGGCGCAATCGCGCTGAGCTTCATGCTCGCGCTGGGATCGATCGCGACGGTCCAGGCAGCCCAGCCGCAGGCAGATACCGTCGCCACGCAGCACATCAGCGGAACGATCACCGGGAGCGGGGCCGCCCCCCTCGAAGGCATCCACGTCGGAGCCTTCACCGATAGCGGCGGCTTTGGCTGGGTGACGACCGCCGCCGATGGCACGTACACGCTCCCCGTGCCCGCCGGGATCTACCAGATCTGGGTGTCCGACCCTGCTGGCATCTACACGTATGGCTACTACAGCAGCGTCGCTGCGGGCCATCACACGCTGGACAGGGACGCGGCAAGCGACGTTGACGCGACCACAGCGGATGTGACGGACATCGATGTCTACATGCCCCTCGTCCTGGCTGCCGTTCCCGGCGCGCCGACCGCCGTGGCCGCGACCGCCGGCAATGCCCAGGCCGCGGTGACCTGGACCGCACCCGCCAGCGATGGCGGCGCCGCGATCAGCGGCTACACCGTGACCAGCAGCCCCGGCGCCAAGACCTGCTCCACCGCCACGACCGGCTGCACCGTGACCGGCCTCACCAACGGCACCGCGTACACGTTCACCGTGACCGCCACCAACGTGGCCGGCACCGGTCCCGCCTCGGCCGCCTCGAGCGCGGTCACGCCGCGCACCGTTCCCGGCGCGCCGACCGCCGTGGCCGCGACCGCCGGCAATGCCCAGGCCGCGGTGACCTGGACCGCACCCGCCAGCGATGGCGGCGCCGCGATCAGCGGCTACACCGTGACCAGCAGCCCCGGCGCCAAGACCTGCGCCACCGCCACGACCGGCTGCACCGTGACCGGCCTCACCAACGGCACCGCGTACACGTTCACCGTGACCGCCACCAACGTGGCCGGCACCGGTCCCGCCTCGGCCGCCTCGAGCGCGGTCACGCCGCGCACCGTTCCCGGCGCGCCGACCGCCGTGGCCGCGACCGCCGGCAATGCCCAGGCCGCGGTGACCTGGACCGCACCCGCCAGCGATGGCGGCGCCGCGATCAGCGGCTACACCGTGACCAGCAGCCCCGGCGCCAAGACCTGCGCCACCGCCACGACCGGCTGCACCGTGACCGGCCTCACCAACGGCACCGCGTACACGTTCACCGTGACCGCCACCAACGTGGCCGGCACCGGTCCCGCCTCGGCCGCCTCGAGCGCGGTCACGCCGTTGGCTCCGGGAACCGTCGTCCGCTATGCCGGCCCCAACCGGTTCGCCACCGCCGCCGCGGTCAGCGCCAACACGTTCGACCCCGGTGTCGATATCGCGTACATCGCCAACGCCTACAACTTCCCCGATGCCCTCGCCGGCGCCGCCGCAGCGGGCATGACGGGGAAGCACGGTCCGGTGCTCCTGGTCGCCGCCACCGGCGCGATCAACGCCTCGACCGCCACCGAGCTCACCCGGCTCCATCCCCAGAAGATCGTCGTCCTGGGCAGCAGCGGCGTGGTGTCCGACGCGGTGCTCAACGCACTCAAGGCATACGCCACCGGCGGCAACGTCGTCCGCTATGCCGGCCCCAACCGGTTCGCCACCGCCGCCGCGGTCAGCGCCAACACGTTCGACCCCGGTGTCGATATCGCGTACATCGCCAACGCCTACAACTTCCCCGATGCCCTCGCCGGCGCCGCCGCAGCGGGCATGACGGGGAAGCACGGTCCGGTGCTTCTGGTCGCCGCCACCGGCGCGATCAACGCCTCGACCGCCACCGAGCTCACCCGGCTCCATCCCCAGAAGATCGTCGTCCTGGGCAGCAGCGGCGTGGTGTCCGACGCGGTGCTCAACGCACTCAAGGCATACGCCACCGGCGCCACGAAGTAGACAACGGCTCTCCCGCACCAACGGCATGCCCGCGGTCCGTGCGACCGCGGGCTGCGGACCCGGCGGGGTCCGACCTCGGGCGTCTCCCGGCCGGCAGCGCCGCGCGTACCGGCCGCGCCGTCCCGCCTAGATCAGCCCTTCGCGGATCGCGTAGGCGACCGCGTGCGCCCGGTTGCGGAGCTCCAGCCGCGACGTCACGTCATGGATGATGTTCTTGACCGTGCGCTCGGAGTAGAACAGCTCGCGCCCCACCTCGGACGTGTCGTAGCCCTCCGCGAGCAGGCGCAGGACCGCGGTCTCGCGCTCGGTCAGCCCCGAGAATGTCAGGCCGCGCGGCGACAGCACCTGGCGCTGGAGCTGTCCGACCTGGCGCAGCAGGCGCCCGAGGAGATCCGGGGGCAGGCTGCCCTCATCCGCGGCGGCGGACCGGATCGCGGCGGCAAGGTTGCCCGCCGTGGCCTCGCTCCGCCGGACGACCGCGGTCACACCGGCCTCGGCCGCCGCCAGGAGCCCCCGATCGTCGACCCTGGAGATGAGCAGGACCACGCGGCGGATACCTCGCGCACGGTGGCCCCGCAGCTCCGCGAGCACCGTGCCGTCGAGCTCATCGGCGACGACGAGGGCGACGACATCGTCGGGCGCATCGCTTTCCGAGACGACGCTGAACCCCTGGGCACGCCGCAGCTGGCTCGCGATGCCTGCCTGCGAGAGCGGGTCGGCCGCCGACACGACAACCGTGATGCGCGGGGAGAACGGGACAGGCTCGGCGACCATCAGGAGACCCTCCTGCCGATCCCACGCCGGTCGAACTGAGACGCGTTGGCCGCGCCCGGGATCGCGCGACCGGACCCTACGTCGAGCCCGTGATCGCCCAGTCAACGCTGGCTTAACGGGCAGCCGGCGATGCCCGTTCGGCTTGCCCGGCCGGCCAAACGGGACGCCCGACTGCGCCCTGTTCGGCTCGCACGCGCACGGCTACACTTCGCTCGTGGGAGCCTCCGTCACCCTGGTCAATCCGGCCGTCACCGTCGAGCCGGGCCAGGAAGCCGCCGTCGATATCCGCGTCCGCAACACCGGCACGGTCGTCGACGAGTTCGTCCTCGAGGTGCTGGGCGACAGCGCGGCGTGGGCGACGGTCGAACCGCCGGTGCTGTCCCTGTTCCCCGGCGCGGAGGGGACGTCGCGCATCCTGTTCCGCCCGCCGCGCCAGTCGAGCACGCCCACGGGCGCCGTCCCGTACGGGCTCCGGGCTCGGTCCCAGGAGGACCCGGCCGGATCCGCGGTCGAGGAAGGGTCGGTCGAGGTCGGCAGCTTCCAGGCGCCGTTCGCCGAGCTCGTTCCGCGCACCTCCCGCGGCTCCCGGTCCGGGTCGCACGACCTCGCCGTCGACAACCGCGGCAACGCGCGCCTGAGCGCCGAGATCGAGGCAGCCGACGCCGACCGCCTGCTCAAGTTCGACGTCAGGCCGCCGGCCCTGGTGGTCGAACCGGGGATGGCCGAGTTCGCGAAGCTTCGCGTCAGCCCGGTCAAGCGCTTCTGGCGGGGCACCCCCAAGACCCGTGCGTTCAAGCTCCTGGTCAAGCCCGAGGGCGGCGCGCCGATCTCCCTCGACGGGACGCTGCTCCAGGAGTCGATGCTCCCGTCGTGGTTCGTCAAGGCGCTGATCGCCCTGGTGCTGTTGCTGATCGCCCTGGTCGTGCTGTGGCTGTTCGTGCTCCAGCCATCGATCAAGAGCGCCGCGTCGGAGGCGGTGGCCTCGCCCCTGGCGAGCCTCAAGGCCGACGTGAACAGCGCGCTCCAGGCTGCCGGGCTGGCGACCATCCCGCCCGAGGGTGGCGCCGCCGGCGGGCCGACGCCCACGCCCGCGCCGACCGACACGCCGGCGCCCGGCGAGACCCCCGGTCCCACGGCCACCCCCGGAGCCCCGGTGATCCCCGGTCTGGGCAACGCGATTGACGGGCACCTCGACGAGAACACGAAGTCGTTCGCCCCCCAGGGGACGTTGTTCATCACGGACCTCGTGTTCTCGAACCCCAACGGCCGTGAGGGCGCGATCGTGGTGCTCCGCGACGCGACGCCGTTGCTCCAGCTCAAGCTCGAGAACTTCCGCGACTACGACCTCCACTTCGTGACGCCCATCGTGATCGCCGAAGGGCAGAGCCTCAACCTGTCCCTCGTGTGCAGCGACGGCCAGACGTGCAATCCGGCACTGTTCTACTCCGGGTACCTCAAGCCCTGAGGCCCGCGATCGCGCGGTCGGCCGCCATCGGCCTGGTGCTGCTGCTCGTGTCGCCCATGCCGGTTGCCGCCGTGCCCGAGGCCCCCCGGGTCAGCGGGCAGGCGACGGTCCCGACCGGCGCGCCGCTGCCGGCTCCGCCCGGCACGACCAGCCTCGTCTCGTACCGGTTCGGGGGCAGCCCTGGCGCAGGGCCGGCGGGCGGCGGCCCGTCCGCGCAGGTCTCCATCTCCGCCGACGGACGGTATGTGGCGTTCACCTCGAATGCCCCGGACCTCGTGACCGGTGACACCAACGGCGCGCTCGACGTGTTCGTGCTCGACCGGAGCACCGGGAGGATGACGCGGCTCGGCCTGCCGGGCGGCGTGCCGGTGCCGCCGGGCGGCAGCGCGGGGGAGCCGTCGATCTCGGCGGACGGCCGGATCGTCGCCTACACCTACCAGCCGCCGTCCGGCTTCACGACCGTCGCCCTGGGCTCGGTCGTGCTCGCCTGGGATCGCACGACCGGGGCCGTCGAGGTCGTGTCCAAGACCACCACGGGCGCCAATGCGGCGGGCAGCCGGCAGGCATCGGTATCGGCCGACGGCCGGTTCGTGGCGTTCGTATCGGCCAGCGGGTCGGTCGCCGGCAAGGACGGCAATGACAAGCCGGACGTGTTCCGCTACGACCGGGTGGCGAAGCAGACGGTCCTGATCTCCGCCCGGACGGACGGGATCAGCACCCCCTCCGGGACGTCGAACGATCCATCGATCTCGGCGGACGGCAACGTCGTCGCGTTCGTGTCGGACGCCGGGGGCACGATCATTCGCGACGAGATCGGGTCCGGCACCCAGGTCTACGTCCGGGACGTGGCGGCCGGGGTGACCACGCGCGTGAGCGCGCCTCCCGGCGCCGGCTCGGGCGAGCAGCCGGACGGCCCGTCATCGGCGCCCTCGATCTCGGCGGACGGCCGGTATGTCGCCTTCGAATCGTCGGCCACCAACCTCGTGCCCGGCGATAAGAATGGCGCGGCGGACGTGTTCCGCAAGGATCGGACCTCGGGAACCATGACGCTGGTGTCGGTGACGTCGACGGGAGCGCAGCCCAAGGGCTCCAGCGGGCAGGCGGCCATCTCGGCCGACGGACGCGTCGTCGCGTTCGCCTCGACGGCGTCGGACCTGGTCGCGATGGCCGGCGGCATCGTGCCCGCGGCCGTGGTGCTTGGCGGCACCGAGATCTACGCGCGTGACGTCGATGCGGGCCAGACCGTGCTGGTGTCGGTCAACCTCAAGGGCACCGCCGGCGGCGGACGCAGCCAGACGCCGGCCGTGAGCCGCGACGGACGGTTCGTTGCCTTCGCGTCCACCGCCGAGGGGCTGGTGGCGGGCGACGGCAACAAGCTGAGCGATGCGTTCCTGCGCGACATGCCGCCCGTGCCGCAGCTCAGCCCGCCGGTGCTCGACCTCGGGGCGCGTGCGGTGGGGGTCACCAGCCTGCCGGCCGCAGCGATCCTGTCCAACGCCGGATGGGGTCCGCTCCCGGTCACCGGGGCGACGATCACGGGAGCGATGGCCGGGGACTTCGCCGTCGTCGCCGACAGCTGCGCGGGCGCCGTCCTCCATCGCACCGAGGCCTGCACCGTCTCGGTCACGTTCACCCCGACAGCACCCGGGAACCGGACCGCGACGCTCGAGGTCGCGGACGCGTTCAGGGGCTCGCCGCGGACCGCGCGACTCACGGGCGCCGCGTCGCTGGCCAGGCTCGAGCTCGATCCGCCGATCGGTCCTCCGGGCACCGTGACCATCGCGACCGGCTCGGGGTTCCCGCCCAACACCGCGGTGCGCCTGCAGTGGAGCACGGGGATCACGCCCCACCTGCCGCCGGTCATCACCGACGCAAAGGGCCGGTTCCGGATCCAGGTCCTGGTGTTCCACAACGACCGGACCGGATCGCGCGAGCTGACCGCGGACGCGGTCGACGGGGTCGCCTTCCCCGAGACGGCCGCCACGATGTTCGTGAGCCAGGCTTCGACGGTGCCGCCGAGCTTCGTGATCCTGCGGCTGCTCGATCTGCCGATCGTCCTGGTCATGCGGGGCTAGGGGCTCATGCCCGACGCCGCATCGATCATCTGCCGCCGGTGCGGGACCGCCAACACGCCGGGCGACCAGTTCTGCGGATCGTGCGGGGCGTTCCTCGAGTGGGAGGGGCAGCCCGCCGAACCCGGATCGTCCGCGGATCCCGGCGCCGGACCGGGTGCGGCCGCCGGGCCGGTGCCGGTCGGAAGCGGCCCGCCGGTGGCCGGAGGCGGCTCACCGGTCGCCGCAACGAACGTTCCGCCCAGGACGTCGGGGATGCCGGACATCGTGCCCTCGGATCCGATCTGGCCACCGGAGCCCGACCGGTCCACCGCTCCCTCCTCGCCGGCCGTCCCGCCCGCCGACGACGCCGCTGCCGGCCTGATCCGCTGCCCGTCGTGCGGGATCGCCAACCCCGCGACCCGGACGTTCTGCCAGTCCTGCGGGACCACGCTTGCACAGGCCGCCCGTGTGATCGAGCCCGACGCCGCCGCGATCGCCGCCGCCGTCGCCCGCCAGCCCGCCGGGCCATCCGCCGCCACGGCACCCGTTCCGCCCGCCGCGCCCCGGGCCGGCCGGGCGTCGCGGGGGTTCCCGACATGGATCCTCGTCATCGGGGGTCTCGGGATCCTGTTCGGCGCCGGCGTCGTCGCGGCGTCGATGCTGCTCAGCGGTCCGGGGCCCGGGAGCATCGCGACATCCGCCCCCGAATCGGCCGCGCCATCGAGCGCCGTCGTCTCCGCGGCACCCAGTCCCACGCCGGCACCGGTGCAGCTGACGCTCAAGACGGCCAAGGCATCGTCGGTTGTCGGCAACCGGGCGAAGTTCGCGGCGGGCATGGCGATCGACGGCGACCCCAAGACCTGCTGGCAGGAGGGCAAGACCACCGAGAAGGGCCAGTGGATCGAGGTGACCTTCGCCAAGGCGCGGGTCGACGCAATCACTATGTACAACGGGTATGAGTTGTCGGACGATGCCTACTTCGCAAATCTGCGGCTGAAGGACGTCACGGTGTCGGTCAACGGCGGAGATCCGATCAAGCTCCAGCTGAAGGACGCGCAGGGGCCCCAGCGGTTCGAGCTGGGTGGCATCGACGATGCAACGAAGCTGCGGATCACGATCGTTTCGACCTACGCCTCGAAGAAGACGGCGTACGCGAACAGCCCATTCGACGACGCGGCGCTCAGCGAGGTCATCCTGGAAGGCGCACCCCAGTGAGCGCATTCGGGGCCGCGGTCGGCAAGGTCGTCGGCCTGGGCGGTGGGCCGCAGCTCACGGCGGTGCTGCTCATCGGCGGGCTCGTGGTCGGTGCCGCCGCCGGCGGGTTCATCGCCTCCGGGCCGGGCGGCTCGCAGGGAACGGCCGGCGCGCAGCTCGAGATCTATCCGTGCCCGGACCAGGGACCCGCGATCGCAACGGTGTCGTCGGGGCAGCAGATGCTGGTCACCGGCAAGACCGCGGACGGGGCCTGGCTGCGGATCTACTTCCCGGCACCGGGCCGGACCGAGGGCTGGGTCCAGGCCCAGGCGCTGACGCTCGATTCGTCCGCGGATGCGCTGCCGGTGGGGGAGTGCCAGCCGGTGACCGCGGCCGTCGGTTCCGTGGCGCCGGGCCAGACGCTGACCGCGATCGAGAACAACACGCCATCGCCCTCGCCGACGCCGGTCCCGACGGCGACACCGAA
>CAVVNQ010000021.1:0-82093 GCA_963749705.1 uncultured Chloroflexia bacterium
CCTGCACGTCCTGTCAATGGTCACCATGGTCACCACGTTCATCGGTGCCGAGATCTTCTACGCCGCGGCGATCTGGCGACGTGACGCCCGTGCGCTGGCGTTCGTCCAGCGGACGGTGGAGCAGACGGGCGCCGGGATCCTCGGGCTTGGCGCCCTCCTCCTGGGCGTGGTGTTCGGCATCGCGACGGCGGCGACCGGCGGGTTCGACTACGTCGCCCCCTGGCTCGTCCTCGCCTACGTCCTGGTCGTCGCCTTCTTGGTCAACTCGTTCTCGATCGGGCGCGCGGTGGTCCAGGCGGGCAAGGAGGCGCTGGAGGCGGAGGCCGGCACGCGTGCGGCCGGGGATGTCACTGAGCTGCCGGCAAACCGCGGCGTGATCCTGGTCGGTATCAACGTGATCATCTTCGCGACGATCGTCGCCGACATGGTCCTCAAGCCGTCGTTCTAGGGTCGCGCTGCGTGCGCGGGTGTGCCGGCAGCGCAGACGCAACCGGCAGCAGGCGCCTGACGAGACAGGGGCGCGAGCGGCCGAACCGGCCCGCCGCTGCCGCTACTCCCCGAGGGCCGCCCTGAGAGCTCCGGCGTCGATTGCACCCAGCGCGAACTGGACGCGATCCCCGTTCATCCCGATCGGGACGGCGAACCGCAGGCTGATCCCGGCGTCGGCGACCTTGCGCAGCAGGGCCGCCCCGGTCCCGGGCTTGTTGTCGAGCTCCCTCACCACCATCTCGACCGGCGTCCCGCTCACCCCCGCATCAGCCAGGGCCGCCCGGAGTTCCGCCTCGTCGTCCGAGCCGACCAGGATCAATCCAGACGCGCCGTCGGCCAGGCCATAGGCCGGCGAGACGTTGACGCCGCGCGCCGCGGCGGCCTCGAGGATCGCCGCCGCAACCCCGGCGCGATCCGCCACGGAGACCAGGTAGCCGTTCATCTCGCACCTCCTCGTCGAGCGGCCTTTCGGCCGCGATCCCATCCTCGGCCGGGTGTCAACCGCCGTCGGGGAGGTGCGCCGGATCGCTCGGGCTACTTGGCCGATGCGGTGACCGTCGCCAGCGGACCCTCCTCGAACCCGTTGAACGCGCTCACCCCGTACGTGTACGCGCCGCCCCGTGCGGTGGACGTGTCCTTGTAGCCGGTCGTGGTGCCGCTCACGGTCGTGAGCAGCGTCCCATCCCGGTAGATCCGGTACTCGGTGATGGCGCTCCCGCCATCCGATGCCGGTGCGGACCAGGTCAGCTGGACGCCACGGCCCTTTGCGGGACCCCCGACGAGGTCCTGTGGAGCCGACGGGGCGGTCACGACCGGAGCGGCCGTCGGCGTTGCATCGACCGAGCTGGATTGCGGTCCCTCGCCGACACCATTGACCGCGGTGACCGCGTACGTGTAGGTCTGGTCGTTGGTCAGGCCGGCGTCGTGGAAGCTCGTGCCGGTGGACGTGCCGACCGGAGCCCCGTCGCGGTACACGACGTAGTGGTCGATCGTGCTGCCGCCATCGCTCGCCGGCGGGCTCCAGCTGAGGTCGACGACCGCGTCACCTGGGGTGGCGTTGAGTCCGGTCGGTGCGCCTGGCTTGGTGGGCGCCGGCGCCTGCGGGGTCGCGGTGACCGGACCGGCCGCCGGCCCTTCCCCTGCCGCATTCGCGGCGCTGACCGTGTACGAGTAGGTGGTCCCGTTCGTGAGCCCGCTGTCATCGAAGGACAGGACGTTGCCCAGCGTCGCCACGGGGCTGCCATCGCGATAGACCCTGTAGCCGGTCGCGGGATCGCCGGTCGTCGGCGCCGCCCACGTCAGGTGGACCGATGCGTCCCCGGCGGTCGCTGTGAGGTTCGTCGGGGCGCCGGGAGCGGAGACCTGCGTTGCCGTGCACCCGGGGAGCGTGAACGATGCGATCCGGGTATGCCACGGCGCGCCGCCCGTCGATGGCATGTACTCCGTCGTGAACCAGAACGTGCAGTCGTCGGTCGGGTCGACCGACATCGACGCGTAGTCGCCCCAGCGCGAAGCGCTCCCGGTCTGCGAGCCGCCCCCCGCGACGATCGTCGTCTCGCCCTGGGTCATGAGACCAGGCGTGTCCCCCGCCAGACGCCCGGTCACCCGGATGCCGGCGTACACGGAGCTGCTGGCGACGCTGTAGCCCAGCGCGATGTTGCCGGCGCCATCCATTGCCATCGAGCCGAGCCAGCGGTTGGTGGCGTCCGGGGAGAACGTGCCCTGCTGTTGCAGCGTCGGCGTTCCCGAGGTGGCGTTGCGGATCTCGTACCAACGGACGCCAGCTCGAACGGCGCCGCTCGAGTTGACGTTCACGCTGTGGTCGACGGTGAGCGACTCGTGGTCGCCGAAGTTGCGGTAGGCGAGCCGGTACATCAGCCGGTCTCCGAGCCCGTCCAGGCCGACCGTGGTGCCCGGTTGCGGGATGCAGCTCCGGGTCGAGGGACACAGCTCGTTGTACGCGGCGACCGTCGTCGACATGGGCCCGCTGAACGTCGAGCTCGACGGGCTCGCCCAGTTGACGTGGAGGCGCCAGGTATGGAGGGCAGAGGACCCGATCTCGACGATCGGCTCGGGCGCGCCCGACGGCGGGAGCGTGGACCCATCGATGTCGGCCGGGAGCAGCGAGCCGTAGCTCGAGCTCGTCTGGAACTCCTGGAATGCCGCCGGTTGCCCGGCGATCATCGCGTCGCGGTCCAGCACGATCGCGCTCGCGCCCTGGAACGTGCCGAAGATCCCGCCAAAGCGGTTGGCCGTCAGGTAATAGCCATCGCGCCAGATGCCGATCTTGGGGTAGTCGTAGAACACGCGGGTGCTGAACTGGAAGAAGTAGCGGTTCCAGGTCCCGGTCGGATCGCCGGTCGTGGACACGGCCACGCACTCGCCGTACGGCTTGGAGGTCGTGAACTGGGCCATCAGCCAGCGATCCGCGAACTGGTCGTAGAGCACGATCGGGTCGCCGCCGTTCTGGTTCTGGCAGGGGTTGCCGAAGCCGGACCACAGCGTGTTGCCCGCGGCCGGGCCGTACAGGACC
This sequence comes from uncultured Chloroflexia bacterium, assembly GCA_963749705.1. Lineage (GTDB taxonomy): Bacteria > Chloroflexota > Limnocylindria > Limnocylindrales > CSP1-4 > CAIXZV01. Next base: position 3,023 of record CAVVNQ010000021.1, read on the forward strand.
GTTCCGGTCCTGGAGTAGATCGCGAAGTGAAGGTTGACCCACTGCACGTACTGGTTCGGACCGACATCGCCGTTCGTGTCCGGCGGGTAGACGCCGTCGAGGTTGGTCAGACCTTCGAAGTTGGCGGCCGTGGACGGCGCGGTCGAGGTGGGCGCGGTCGATTGGACGACCGGGTCCGTCACGTCGGCGCTCGGGCCATGTGCGTGCGTGGGGCGGTTCTCGAGCAGGTCCTGGGGCGGGCCGTGCCCGTCCTCCTCGCCACCGGGCAGCGGAGCGAGGTCGCGGAGCGCCGGCGAGACGTCGTGCATCACGGCCTGGCCGACGATGGGACCGCGATCAGGAGCTGCAACCACCGGTGCGGCGAGGAGTGGAACGAGCCCGACGATGACCGCCCCGAGGAGCGCCGCCACCCGGGCGCGATGCCGCCTGGACCAGCTGATACCGAACACCATCATCCGTGCGTTGCCTCCTGCCGCTGCGCCGAAGCGCCCATGGTGGCCGAGCGAGGTCCATAGCGCAATACAGCACCGGCAGGAGCGGGTGCAGCGAGGCACCGGCAGGCGCGGGCGACATCCGCTACGGTCGTGGCCGGGTCATCATGGGAGCTCCGGCCGAACGGCCCGGCGGGCAGCTGCCGGCGACGGCATCGTCGGTCCGCCTGGACGTTGTGGCATCGCGCTCGCGTGATCGATCATTGACCCAACGATGCTCACGGACACGCGAGCACCCGACTCACGCCAGCAGCCACACGCACGCCAGCGACCGAGGTATCGATGATCCCGGACGATGATCTAAGCATCGGCTTCCCGCGCATGTACAACGAGCCGGGAGAGCGGCGGGCATTCCTGCCGCCGCTGATCGGTCAGCTGGGCGACAAGGGTCTCGACGTGTTCGTCGAGACCGGCAGCGGCGCGGGCATGGGATACGCGGACGATGCCTACACGGCCGTGTCGCCGAACGTCCACATCGTGGACGAAGCGACGGCCTACGCCCAGGACATCGTGGTCGTGCTCCGGGCGCCCGAGGGTCGCTACGACCTGCTCAAGCCGGGCTCGCTGCTCATCTCGATGCTCCACTTCGTGACCCGGCCGGCACGGGTCGAGCTGCTGGGCGGGCTCGGCATCGAGGCGATCGCACTCGACATGGTGACCGGCGACGACGGCCGGCGACTCGTCCAGAACCTGCGTGACGTGGCCCGCAACGGCCTGGCCGCGGCGTTCGACGCGCTCGAGCATCGGTGGCCGGCGCTGCTGTCACCGATGCGGCTCCCGGTCCGGGTCACGATCATGGGCTCGGGTGGGGTCGGCAAGCTCGCCGTCGAATGGGCCGTTCGGTGCGGCGACGACGCGCGCAACGAGCGCTTCATGCGCGAGGGCCTGCCGGGGGTCGAGGTCGTGGTCGTCGACCAGAACCTGTCGGGGAACGAGGCCTACCTCCAGCACCGGCTGGCGGTCACCGACATCCTCGTGGATGCCACCGCGAGGCGCGACACGTCCCGACCGCTGTTCCCCAACGCGTGGCTCGGGTTCATGCCTGCCCATGCCGTGATCTGCGACCTCGCGGTCGACCCGTACCTGCTGGACAACGATCCGCCCGTGGTCCGGGGGATCGAGGGCATCCCCCAGGGCAACCTCGATCAGTGGGAGTTCGGGCCGGACGACCCGGCGTGGGACCGGCTCCCCCCGGGGATCCCGACCGACCACCGGCGCACGGTCGTGTCCTGCTACTCGTGGCCCGGGGTGGCACCGGAGCCGTGCATGCAGCTCTACGGCCAGCAGCTCAGCCCGCTGCTCGAGACGCTGATCCGCTACGGCATCCCGGCCGGGATCAACCCCGAGGGCTCCTTCCACGCCAGGGCCATGTGGCGCGCCAGCCTCGGCCGGTTCCTCGCCGAGAGGGGCGGAACCGACTCCGGTGCTGCCGCGGCACGCGAGGGCAACGGCGAGTAGTCCGACGAGGCAGCGGCATCCAGCCATCCAGGCGAGGGACCATCGGTGACCATCGAGTACGTCAAGGCCGGACGCGTGGCCACGTTCACCATCCACAACGGCAAGGTCAATCCGCTGACCCAGGCGATGCATCGGCAGATGTACGAGGCGCTCCTGGACTTCCAGGCAGATCCCGACCTCGTCGTCGGGATCCTGACCGGCGCCGGTGAGCGAGCCTTCTGCGCCGGGGACGACATCAGGTCCGAGGAACCGGGCTCCGGGTCCGCGGTCAGCGACCTGCTGGCGGCCATGAGCTCCGGGCCGGCCGGGACGGGCGATCCCTCGACCCCCGGCCATGACTGGGCCGATCGAGTGCTCGGTCTGGAGCGGACCAAGCCGATCATCGGCGCCGTGCGAGGCTGGTGCCTCGGGCGGGGGCTCGCGTACCTGCTCAAGCTCACCGACATCCGGATCGCGACGCCCGACGCGCGGTTCGGGCTTCCCGAGATCGCCTACGGCATGGGCGGGCTTGCCGGCGCGATGCAGCTGTCCCGGCATGTCCCGGCGACGACCGCATGGGAGATGGCCCTGACCGGCGAGCCGATCGACGCGGGCGAGGCCCTTCGGGTCCACCTGGTCAACCGCGTCGTCGAGCCGGCCGAGCTGATGGCCGAGGCGGAGCGGGTCGCCGGCCTGATCACGCGCCACCCGCCGCTGGCGGTCCGGATCGAGGTGGAGTCAAGCCGGCGGGCCGAGGGGCTCGCGCCGACCGACGCGTATGCCATGGGCACGCACCTGTACCGGCTCCAACGCCTGGCACTCGGCGAATCCGACGTGCAGGAAGCGTTCCTGTACCGGAAGCCGGCCGCCGGCGATCCCGCTGACCGGGAATGATCGAGGCAGCGCGACGGCGGCTATCCGGCGGGGCGGTACCCGATCACTCGCAGCGCGGCGTCGCGCAGGTCGTCGGACGAGATCTCGGACCATCGTTGGCGGTCGCCGGCGACGAGCCCATCGAACAGGGCCAGGTACAAGGTGACCAGCAGGTCCGGGTCGGCCGGCGCCACGGCGCCCTCGGAACGCGCCTCGGCGAGCACCCGTCGTAGGCTCGCCCTCCGGCGCTCCTCGATGGCGCCGCGATCGATCTCCAGCCGTCGCAGCAGCTCCCGACCCCCGTCGCCACCAAGGCCGCCGAGGATGGTCATCAGGGCATCGTTCCGCCGGTAGTGGTCGATCGTCCGGGCAACCAGGATGTCGAGCTTGCGCCGCGCCGGACCGTACTCGTCGGCCACCGCGGCGGCCATCTGCTCGAGCTCGGCGAACCCGTCGACGAGGATCGTGCGCAGGATCGCCTCCTTCGAGTCGAACAGCCAGTACACGTTGCCCGGGCTCATGCCCGCGTCGCGCGCGATATCCGCCACGCGGCAGGCAGCGAAGCCTCGCCTGGCGAACAGGGTTCGTGCTGATGCCAGCACCCTCGCGGTGCTGGCTTCCCTCGCCTGCTCGCCTCGACCGGTCGCCCTGTGCTCCATCAGGTTCCTCCCGGGCGGCACCGTGTCCCCGGGCGGAACCGTGTCCTCGGCCCGCCCGACCCGCCACACCGCCACTGACTCGACATTCAGCGCTGACACTATCGCTGAATCTCAATTCAGTCAAAGAAGCCGGATCCAGGGCGATCCCCTGCCCTCGTCCGCGCCGGCCCGGCCGCACATGCTGGCGGGATCCTCGCTATCGTCCGAGCGCCTGATGGCCGTCGCCGGCTTCGGCCCGTGACGCGTTCGAACATGGAGGAGGCGCATGGGTCGCAGGGTTCCCCCCGAGCTGCTCCCGTTTGGTGTCCAGCACCTGGATGACGCCTCGCGGCTGCTCGCCGGCCGGCACCGCGCACAGCGGCGCATCGAGCCCGGGCTCGCCCCCGCGTACGAGGACGCAACCGTGTGTCGCGCCGAGATCGCCCGCCTGCTCGGCAAGGACGGAGCGTCCGGCACCGTCGCGCTCCGGGACGGCGCGATGGCCGGATACCTCATCGGCGCGCCCAGGGTCGCCACCTGGGGACCGAACATGTGGGTCGAGGGGGCCGGTCACGCCGTGCCCGCCGACGATCCCGAGCTCGTCCGCGACCTCTATGCCCGCGCCGCGACACGATGGGTCGAGTCCGGCATGGTGAGCCACTACGCCGTCGTCCCCGCGACCGATCCCGCGCTCGTCGATGCGTGGTTCCGGGTGGGCTTCGGCCAGCAGCACGTCCACGCGATCCGGGACGTCCCGGCGGCAGGCGACACATTCGAGATCCCGGCCGGCATGCGGATCCGTCGGGCGGAGCGACACGACATCCCGACGCTCGGGCGCCTGGACCTGGTCCTGCCGGAGCACCAGGCGCTGTCGCCGGTGTTCAGCGGACAGCAGCTGCCCACGCTCGAGGACGTCGTGAACGAGCTCGAAGATGAGTTCGACGACCCGCGGTTCACGACCTTCGTCGCCGAGCACGACGGCCTGGTCATCGGGTCCGCGATCGGCTGCTCGATCGAGGCGTCGTCAGAGCACCACGGGATCGTGCGGCCGGATCACGCCGGGTTCCTGGGCTTCGCCGCCGTCCTGCCCGAGGCCCGCGGGCTGGGTGCCGGGCGCGCGCTTGGCGAGGCGGTGCTTGCCTGGTCGCGCGACGCGGGATATCGCACCGTCGTCACGGATTGGCGTGAGACGAACCTGTTGTCGAGCCGGACGTGGCCGAGGCTGGGCTTCCGGCCGACCTTCCGAAGGCTGTTCCGGCACATCCCGTGACCGGCCGGGGATCCTGCGCCGCGACGCGGTCGACGTCGCTGCTCCTCGCGCCGGTACCATCGGTCCGATGAGCCTCACCATCACCGACACCGCCGACGGTCAGCGCTACGAGGCCCGGGAAGGCGACGACCTCGCGGGGTTCCTCGAATACGTGCTCAAGCGCGGCCGGCTCGCGCTCGTCCACACCGAGACCGTGGCCGGCCACGAGGGTCACGGGGTTGCCGCCCAGCTGGTGCGCTTCGCACTCGACGACGCGCGGCGGCGCGAGCTGCGCGTGATCCCGATCTGTCCCTACGTGAAGGCGTACCTGGAGCGTCACCCCGATCAGGCCGACATCGTGGTCGGTGCCTCTCGAGGCTGAGCCACCCGCCCGTCGCGTCTCGGCGGTGCGGTCCCCCGCCCCTCACGGCACCGGCGTTGCAGCCGGATCCGGACGCGCGGCCGCAGACGGCCTCTCTACCGCCCGGGCCTTGACATCGCGCGCAGGTGAAGCACGGCGGCGGTCGCGACGAGCGCCGACGACCAGATCGGGATCGTGCGTGCCAGCGCGTCCGGCAGGAAGATGTCGGAGACGGAACCGCGGCGGGCCCCGAGCCGCTCGGCGAGCGGCGTCAGCGGGCAGACGCCTCGGCCGACGACGAACACGGCGCCCTCGGCAGCCACCAGCCCGGCAGCCACCGCGACGGTCCGGTCCCGGCGACCGATGATCCCGGTGAAGACCAGCCACAGGATCGCCGCGAGCTCCACGGCGAACACGCCGGAGTGGACGGCACGAACGAGGAACAGCGCCGTGGCCCGGGACGTGGTCGAGTGACGGCGCCCGGCCTCGATCGTGCCCTCGACGCTGGAGTCAGGCTTCACGCGGCAGCTTGCCGAACAGGCCCAGCATCCGGCGCATCATTCGATGCCCGCCGTCGGACGGTCGTCCGTACATGAGCGGGCAGCCGCCGGCGATCGATGCGATCCCGTTCGCGCGGCAGTACTCGTGGGCCTCCTGCGAGACGCTTCCGGCACCGAATGAGCGGTGCATCCAGACGCGCGTGATGCCGAGCTCCTTGCACTCCCGGGCGATCGACTCGGCAGCTTCGGGTGCGGTCGCGATGACCACGGCGTCGACACCGCCCGGGATCGAGCGGAGATCCCGGTAGCACGTGTCGCCCTCGATGACGTCGGTGTGCGGGTTGACCGCGAACACCGTATAGCCGCGATCGCGCAACCGCTGGTACACGACGTTGCCGCCGTGACCTGCGGCCTCGCGCGACACGCCGGCGACGGCGATGCGTGGCTGGGCAAGGAAGTCGTCGATGGCGTGCTGCGCGCTGACCATGATGCGGACCCTCGAGCGCGATACGACGGCAGCGACTCGCGGTCGGCTGTCGATCGGGGAGTGCGGCGCCGGGGCAGGCGCCGGATGCGGGGCGCCAGCGCAGCATCAGCCGTGACCAGGCGGGCTGCGTAGGGCCATTCGTCCGGTCCGGGCACGACGTTGCGCCGTGCCGTCGTGCGCCGTGCCGTCGTGCGCCGTGCCGTCGTGCGCCGTGCCGTCGTGCGCCGTGCCGTCGTGCGCCGCTCACGTGGTGCACCGCTCGCGACCGTCGCTCGTTCGTGTTTGACGGGCCTCCTAGGATCTGACGATGGCAGGACGCGTTCCCGGGGCCGCTGCGCAGTCGGCGCACGACGGCGCCGCCCGCCTCACGGGAGCGCAGATCAGCGCGATCAACCGCTTCCCGGACGACAACCCCAACCCGGTGATGCGCGTTGACGGCGATGGGCACCTGATCTACGCGAACCCGGCCAGCGCCGACGTGCTCGAGGCATTCGGCGTCGACGTGGGCGGCCGTCTGCCGGCGGACGTCATCGCCCGACTCGACCGCGTGGCGCCGGAACGCGGCCTGATCGAGGTGGAGGCCCGCGGACGCACCTACGCGCTGTGGCCGGTCCCGATCGAGGACCTGGGCTTCACGAACCTGTACGGGCGAGACGTGACCGCGGAACGCGCGATCACCAAGTTCCCGGACGAGAACCCGAACCCCGTGCTGCGCGTCGATCGGGCGGGCTGCCTGGTCTACGCGAATCCGGCCAGCAGCGGCCTGCTCGCGGGGCTCCGGAATGGCCGTCGGCGAGGTGTTCGAGACGGACGTGCGGGATGCGCTGCTCGGGCGGGCATCGGCGGGCACCGGCGGATCGATCGAGATCGAGGCCGACGGCCGGGCGTTCACCCTGCATCCCGTCGAGGTGCCCGGCTTCGGCTTCATCAACGTCTATGGAACGGACGTGACGGCGGTCAAGGAGCGGGAGCGGCTGGCGCGCGACAACGAGCGCCTGCTGCTCAACATCCTCCCGGAGCCGATCGCCGACCGGCTGCGCGACGGCGAGCCGCTGATCGCCGACCGCTTCGACGATGTCACGCTCCTGTTCGCCGACATCGTCGAGTTCACGCGCCTGTCATCGACCATGTCGCCGTCGGAGCTGGTGGGCGTGCTCAACGACGTGTTCTGCGTGTTCGACGACCTCGTGGAGCAGCACGGACTGGAGAAGGTCAAGACCATCGGCGACGCGTACATGGTCGTGGGCGGCATGCCGGACAGCTCGGGCGATCACACGGCGCGGGTCGCATCGATGGCGCTCGGCCTGGCCGGAGCGGTGAACGAGATCCCTGCCGCCGCGCGCCTGGGCATCACCTTCCGGATCGGCATGCACTGCGGTCCCGTCGTGGCCGGCGTCATCGGGACCAAGAAGTTCATCTACGACATCTGGGGCGACACGGTCAACATGGCGAGCCGGATGGAGTCGCTGGGGGTGCCCGGTCGGGTCCAGGTCACCCATGCGGTGCGGGAACGGCTCCAGGGCCGGTTCGACCTCGAGCCGCGGGGCCTGATCGAGGTGAAGGGCAAGGGCCCCACCCCGACCTGGCTGCTGGTGCCGCAGGGGGCGCCGATGGCCTCGGCATCGCTGGACCGCCCGATCGCCGCAACCTGACCGCCGGCGCGCCGGCGCGCCGGCCCGCGGCCTACCGGAGCGGCTGCCCGGCCCCGAAGCGCGCGATGAGATCCGTGAAGGCCGGCAGCCCGCGCTCGTACCCGATGGCCCACAGGCCGGCTCCCGCGAGCCCTCGCTCGTTGGCCAGCGCGAGCTTGGGGGCCAGGGTCGCGGGCGAGTCGATGTAGACCGCTCGCCAGGTTCGACGATCAGCGACGCCCGGGCTGGCCGGCACGGCCGGCGTCGGGGCGCCGATCGAGCCATCCGACCCGATGAGGTACACCTCGACGACCTCGATCTCGTCGCGCAGCGGCACGATCGACGGATCGGCGAGCACGTCGAGGTGTTGGCGCGGGATCCATGGATCGCCCCGACCCGTCCGTGGCGCGCCGACCTCCGGGACGACGACCGGCCACGCCATGCCGTACAGGGGCAGGCCGAGCAACGTGCGGTCGACCGGAACGCCGAGGTCCGCGTACAGGTCCAGCGACCAGCTGAGGGTCTTCGCGCTCCCGTCTCGCCGCGCGAGCGGCGCCGAGGCGCCCGGGCCCGATCCGGCCGAGTGGTAGTCGTAGCCCATGAGGAAGATGCGGTCGGCTCCGGCATCCGCGGCCGCGAGCGCCATCACCGCGCCGAGCGCGTTGGCCGCGGTCGCGACCGAGACCTGGCCGTCCGGGTTCGCGGCCTCGACGGCGCTCCGTAGCCTGCCGACGAACGCGCCATAGGCCGGCACCAGCGTGGGCGGCAGTGATTCGACATCGACATCGACGCCGTCCACGCCGAGCCGCGTGACCAGGTCGACCAGGCTCCGGATCGTGGCGTCCTGGAGGGCCAGGTCCTCGAACAGCCGCGCGTTGCGATCGGTCCCGAAGCTGGTGAACACGAGCTCGGTCCGGACGCCGCGCTGCCGCGCGTCCCGGATCAGCTGCGCTCCGACGGTGCCGGTGATCCTCCGATAGCCGTTCTGGCTGGTGTCGATCGAGCCGTCACGGGCGTTGGTCACCGAGAACAGGCCGAGCGTCGTCAGCAACGTCGTGGCCACGTGCGCCGCGATGGTGTCGTCCATCTCCCAGTACGGGACGAAGCCGTACACCTCGTGCCCCGGCACCGGGCGCACGGTCGGAAGCGGGGTGGCGGGCTGTGCGGGTCCGACGCTCGCGGACCCGGCCGTCGCGCGGTTCGATCCGGTGTCGCAGCCCGCGACAGCCGTGCCCAGGGCGACCATGAGCACCAGGGTGGCCAGCCGGTGTCGGTTCACGCGGGCAAGGGTGTGCCCGGCGCTGTCGACCGTCAAACGCGCGGTGACGGGCGTGCTACGGGCGTCGTCCGCACGGCGACGGAGGTGTCCTGATTCGCAACGGACGTCGGGTCCGGTGCACGGCCGTCGGTGGTCCGGCAACGGTGGTCGCGCACCAATTCCCCTCGCGTCGGTGCAGCCCGTGACGACCCGAAGGGCCCGGGCCGACGGGCCTGGGAGTCCCGATCCCAGCGGACCCCGATGGGACGGCAACGCGACCGATGGCCCGTCAGTTGGGCGCCGTGGCGAGCGAGAGTGGAGACTGCGGTCCCCATGGCGCGGGGATCCGGCACGCGCAGAACGACGATCGAGGGCTGGGGTGGCGAGCAACGGAACGGGAGCCGGGGTGGGCAAGCTGGGGGTGATGCTTGCGATCTTCGACTTTCCGATGCTCGTCGAGGGGTTCCGATCGGTCATCGATGACGAGCTGGACATGCGCGTCGTGGGCGTCGTGACCGATCGCGAAAGCCTCGATGGCAGCCTGGAGCAGGCTGCGCCCGACATCGTCGTCGCGGAGTGCCTGCCGTTCAGCCCGGGCAGCGGCGGAACCACGTTCGAGACGATCGAGCAGATCCGGGCCGCGAAGCCGGGCGCGAAGGTGCTGGCGCTCGAGTGCCGCAGCGGCAGCGAGCAGTTCAGCCTCGCCCTCAAGGCCGGCGCGGACGGGTTCCTGACGCGGGAAGCCGAGCCGGCCGACATCATTGCCGCCGTGCGCTCCGTCAGCCGTGGCCAGACCTACGTGAGCCCGGCGATCGTGACCCGGATGGTCAACACCTACGTCCTGCGCAGCCCCGAAGGCTCGCTCGAGGATGCCTACGGCAACCTGTCCGACCGCGAGAAGGAGGTCCTGCTGCTGGCGGCAGTCGGACACACGAACCGCGAGATCGCGAAGGTGTTCCACCTGTCCGAGCAGACCGTCCACAACTACCGGGCGAACATCATGGAGAAGCTCGGCTTCCACGACCGGGTCGAGCTGCTCAAGTACGCGATCCGGCGGGGCATCATCAGCGTCGCCGACCTGTAGGGCACCGGCACAGCGGGCAGGCGGCGAGCCCGACCCGGCGGGTCAGCCGGGTCCGTCGATCGCCGCCAGGATGGCCGTCACGTCAAGCGTGCCGGAGAAACGGGCCACCTCGACGCCACCGCGCCGCACGACCACCGCCGGTGCGACCGAGAGGCCTTCGGCTCCTCCGGCCGCGGTGTCCGCCGCAACGGCCGCAGCGACGGCGGGATCATCGAGGCATCCGCTGAGCGCGCTCACGTCGAGCCCGATGCGAGAGCTGAAACGCAGGATGTTCCGATCGGTGTAGATGCCTGCGCCCTGGCCCTGCGCCGCGGCGGAGAGCACGTCGTGGGTGAACCAGGTCGGGCCGTCCTGACGGGCAACGCATCGGACCGCGGACGCCGCGAGCACGGATTCGTCTCCCAGCGTCGCCAGGTCGTGCTGCTCCACCCGGACCGTCCCGGCGAGGATCCGGGTGCGCAGGAGCGGCTCGAGGTCGGTGGCGATCACGGCAGAGCCCGGCGCCTGGTAGTCCACCCATAGCTCGATCGAGACCGGAGCGGCGAGGTCGCCCGCCGTTCGCCCGTCCGTCGCGACACCGCTCCACGGGTCGGGCGACAGCGCCGGGGTGGGCATCGGCGCCGGCGACGCGCCGGCCACCGCGGCGTCGATCGTCGCCATCAGCGTCGCCACATCGTCGACGCCGGGGAACCGGGTGCCGTTGACGTCGATCGTGGGCGTGGACACGACGCCGGCGCGGACCCCGGCCGCCGTGTCGTCGAGGACCTCGACCAGCACGGATCGATCGTCCATGCACGTGGCGAACGCCGTGGCGTCGAGGCCCACCGTCGCGGCGACCGCGGCCAGCCTCGTGCGCGCGAAGGCGCCCTGGTTCTCGCCCTGCTGCGCGGCGTACACCGCATCGTGCATCGGCCAGTATTTGCCCTCGCGCCCGGCGCAACGCACGGCGATCGCCGCGTCCACCGACTCGTCGCCCAGGAAGGCATAGTCGCGATGGACGAGGGCCACGGTCCCGTCGGCGATCCGGGAGGCCAGCGCCGGCACGACCGTCTCGGCGAAGCGCGCACAGAAGGGGCACTGGTAGTCGGCCCAGTAGTCGATCACGACGGTCGCGTCCGCGCGCCCCAGCCTCGGCCCGTCCGACGGCAGGTCGGGCGTCGCCGTGGGTCCGCTCGACGACGCACCTGCCCCTGGCGATCCGGCCGGGACCAGCCCGCTCGTCGCCACGGGGGCCGAGGCACGTCCGATGGCCAGCCCTGCAGCGAAGGCGAGGGCCACGATCAGCGTGATCAGCCCGACGCCGGCCCACCAATTCTGGTCGCGAACGGTGCGCTCGCGGGCGGCGTCGACCGGCATCGGCAGGCGCAGGGCCACGTCCTCGGGGCCGGAGTCGGGATCCGGATGCGAAACGGGACGGGAATCGGGATCCGGATCTGCGGGGGTGTCGTCGGTCACGTGCGCATCGTGCCCGATCCGACAACGGTTGCGTCAAGTGCCGACCGCCGTCAATGGGACGTTCGTCCCGATCCCGCCCCGGGCGTGGTGCGCCGGTGCACGTTCGCGCCACGCGGCAGGACCACTGGTTGGGTGAATCGAGCGGTTGGCCGGAGTTTGATTGCCTCCATGAGGCGGCCAACGATCCCGGGGAACATTCCCGCCGGGGGGCCGCTGTCGCCGGCCACCGGTGCTCGGCGCCTGCTGCTGCCCGCGTATACGGCCGCCACGATCCTCATCGGCGCGGCCGCAGTCGTCGTGGTGACGCTGCTGATCCCGGTGTCGCCCGACATCGCGATCGCGGGTTTCGGCGGTGCGCTGGCCCTGCCGGCCGGCGTCGGACTGTGGACCCTGTTCGGCCTGGCCGGCGCGGCGCGCGTCGTCCGCGAGCCGTCGGGCCACGGGGTGTTCACGTTCCACATGCCCTTCGTGGTCGCCGCGATGACGCTCGGCGGCCCGGTCGCCGGAGGCTGGGTCGCGATGCTCGCGTCGTTCGACCGCCACGAGCTCGAGGAGACCCCCTGGTACGGGATCCTCGCGAACCACGCCTCGCTGTCGCTGGGGGCGATCGCCGGCGGCCTCGTCATCCTCGGGCTCGATGACGCGAGCCAAACGCTCGGCCTGGCGACCGGGTCCGGGTTCACGCTCGTTGCCGTCATCGCCGGCACGATGGCGTTCATGGTGGTGTCGATCGCCCTGGCGGCCGGCACGATCGTGCTCCGCGACGGGATCACCGTGCGCGAGACGCTGTCCTCGTTCGACGTGTCGTTCCGGACGACGGCGACCGCCGAGACCCTGCTCGGCTGGTTGCTCACCGTTGCCTACCTCGCCGTCGGCTGGTGGGGGCCGCTGGTGTGCACGGTGATGGTCCTCGCGCTGTGGGGGTCGTCGCGGGACTCGGCGCGGACCCGGCGTGACGACCTGACCGGCGTGCTGAGCATGACCGCGTTCACGGAGCGCGCCGTCGAGGCGGTCGATCGGGCCCGACGCGGGATCGAGGGCGCCGCCTACGTGTTCATCGACCTCGACGACTTCAAGGCCGTGAACGACGTCGCCCGCGATCACCACGTCGGCGACCAGGTCCTGACCCAGGTCGGGCTTCGCCTCCGGGGAGCCATCCGGGCAAACGACTCGGCCGGCCGCCGGAGCGGCGACGAGTTCGTGGTCCTGCTGGCCGGTGTTCCGGACCAGGGCACCGCCGAGCGCCTCGCGAAGCGACTCCACCGCACGATCGTGGCGCCGTACGCGACCGACGCCGGCGAGATGCGCGTCGGGGCGTCGGTCGGCGTCGCCCTGATCGAGCGCGAGGCGAGTGCAACCGAGCTCGAGGTGCGGCGCCGCGCCGATGCCGCGATGTACGCGGTCAAGGAGCGCGGCGGGGGCGTCAGGATGTGGCGCGAATCGAGCGGGGCGTGAGCCCGGCCTGACCGCGGCCACCGATCCGCTCCCGCAGGCGCCACCGGGCCGCAACGTTCCGCCACCGGTCCGCTCCGGTAGACTGGTCCCGTCCACCCAAGAACTGTGTCCAGATGGACGGTGATGCCCCATGAAAGTCGGCGTCGCCAGGGAAAGCGCGGCCGGCGAACGGCGCGTCGCCCTGGTGCCCGAAGGGCTCGGCAAGCTCACGGCGGCCGGGCTCGAGATCCTCGTCGAGGCAGGTGCAGGCGCCGGTGCGACGATTCCCGACCAGGCGTACGTGGACGCCGGGGCGGGGATCGCGAAGACCGACGAGCTGTACAAGGCCTGCGACGTCATCCTTCGCGTCCAGAAGCCCGACAAGGGCGAGGCAAAGCGGCTGCGAAGCGGACAGGCCGTCATCGGCCTCCTCCAGCCACTCCTCGACCCGGCCCTGATGCAGACGCTGGCCAAGGCCGGCGTCACGGCGATCAGCCTGGACGCGATCCCGCGCATGCTGTCACGGGCCCAGACGATGGATGCCCTGTCATCGCAGGCGAACGTCGGTGGCTACAAGGCGGTGCTGATCGCCGCGACCACGTATGGGCGCTACTTCCCGTTGCTCACGACCGCAGCCGGCACGGCCAAGCCCGCCAACGTCCTGATCCTCGGGATCGGCGTGGCCGGACTCCAGGCGATCGGCACGGCGCGCCGGCTGGGCGCGGTCGTGTCCGCCTACGACGTCCGCCCCGAGACGGCCGAGCAGGCCGAGTCGCTGGGCGCCAGGTTCGTGCGGCTCAAGACGTCGATCGACGCGACCGGCGCGGGCGGCTACGCCCGCGAGCTGACCGCGGAGGAGCGTGCCGCGCAGCAGGCGGAGCTCAACGAGATCATCGCGGCGCAGGACGTCGTGATCACCACGGCCCAGGTCCCGGGGCGCAAGCCGCCGGTCCTGGTGACGGCGGATGCGGTCCGATCGATGCGCTCGGGCTCGGTGATCGTGGACATGGCGGCATCGGCGCTGGGCGGCAACTGTGAGCTGTCCAAGGCGGGCGAGACGGTCGTCACCGAGAACGGCGTCACGATCGTGGCGCCCGACAACCTGCCGGCCTCGATGCCGACCGGCGCGTCGCAGTTCTACGCCCGGAACATCTCGTCGCTCCTGCTCAACATGGTCAAGGACGGGAACCTCAACCTCGACCTCGAGGAGGAGGTGACCAGGGCGACCGTGATCACCCACGGCGGCGAGGTGCTGTCCGAGGCGGTGCAGAAGCTCCTGGTCGCGGGAGGCAAGGCATGAGCCCCGAGGTCGCACAGCTCATCCAGAACTTCACGGTGTTCGTGCTCGCCATCCTGTGCGGGTTCGCCGTGATCTCGAAGGTTCCGGCGACGCTCCACACGCCGCTGATGTCGGGGGCGAACTCGATCCACGGCATCGTCCTGGTCGGCTCGATGTTCATCGCCCTGGAGGCGGATGACCCGCTGTCCTACCTGCTCGCGTTCGTCGCGGTCACGTTCGCGACGCTCAACGTGGTCGGCGGCTACGTGGTCACGGACCGGATGCTCCAGATGTTCCGGCGCAAGCCTGTCGCGCCCAAGGCCGAGAAGGCGGAGGGCTGACCCGATGAGCCTCGACATCCTGGAACCCCTCGTCCGACTTGCCTGGCTGGTGGGTGCGGTCGCGTTCGTCATCGGCCTGATCCGGATGAACTCGCCGGCCACCGCCCGCAACGGCAACCTGATGTCCGCCGGCGGCATGGCCGTCGCGATCGTCGCCACCGCGCTGTACCTGGCCCTGCGGCCGAGTGACAGTGGCGTCAACGTGATCGGCTGGGTCATCGTGTTCGCGGGCATCGCGCTCGGCGGCGGCTACGGCCTGTACACCGCGCGGACCGTCAAGATGACCGCGATGCCCCAGCTGGTGTCGCTGTTCAACGCCGTCGGCGGCGGTGCGGCCGCCCTGATCGCGATCGACGACTACCTCGGGCTCAAGGCGGCACCAGGCCTCCAGATCAACGTCGCGACGGTGCTGGACATCGTGATCGGGTCGATCACGTTCACCGGCTCGCTGATCGCGTCGGGCAAGCTGATGGGCCTCAGGATCACGCCGTCGCGCCCGGTCATCATCCCGGGCGGCCAGCTGGTGACCGCGGCGCTCGCGCTGATCGTCGTCGCCGGCGCGATCTTCCTGTGGATCCCCAACCTGAGCGTTGCGGTGATGCTCGTCATCCTCGCCGCCGCGCTGGTGTTCGGCGTGACCATGACCCTCCCGATCGGCGGCGCGGACATGCCGGTCGTCATCAGCCTCCTGAACTCGTTCACCGGCACGGCCGTGGCGATGGCCGGGTTCGTGCTCAACAACCCGGTCCTGATCATCGCCGGAGCCCTCGTCGGGGCGTCGGGCGCGATCCTGACCAAGCTGATGGCCGACGCGATGAACCGCTCGGTGCTCAACATCATGATCGGCGGCTTCGGCGGCGGCGAAGGCACCGTCGGTGCCGCGGGCGGAGCCGGTGGCAGCGTCCGGGAGCTGGGCGTCGATGACGCGGCGATCCAGCTGGCCTATGCATCGTCGGTCATCGTGGTCCCGGGCTACGGGCTCGCGGTGGCGCAGGCGCAGCACGCGTGCCGCGAGCTCGGCGAGCTGCTCGAGACCCGGGGCGTGGACGTGAAGTACGCGATCCACCCCGTCGCCGGCCGGATGCCGGGTCACATGAACGTCCTGCTCGCGGAGGCGAACGTCCCGTATCCCCAGCTCAAGGAGATGGAGGACATCAACCCGGAGTTCGACCGGTGCGATGTCGCCCTGGTCATCGGCGCCAACGACGTGACGAACCCGGCCGCCCGACGGCCCGGATCGCCCGTCTCCGGGATGCCGATCCTGGACGTGGACCACGCCAAGAACATCATCGTGATCAAGCGCTCGATGGGTCGCGGCTACGCGGGCATCGACAACGAGCTGTACGGAAACCCCAAGACCGGGATGCTGTTCGCCGACGCCAAGGCCGGCCTGAACGACCTGATCGCGGCGGTCAAGGCGCTGTAGGCGACCGCGTCGATCCGGCACCTGGATCATCGGCCCCGGCGCCAGCGCCGGGGCCGTTCCATGCGGCGAACCGGCGATCTGCGGCCTCATTGCAACTCTCAGACAGCTTGAAGGCTGCGCGGCCTATGTTCGCTGCGTGCTACCAACATGAGCAGCCGTCCGTGGCCGGAGGCCGAACCGCCTCGAACGGATGGCGAGCACGCGGCCATCGTGCCGCAGGCGGGCTGTGACCCACGCAGGAGCTGATCCGAACCCGCCGGCGGGATGCCCGCGAGATCGGAGATGCCGATGCAAGACACGATCCTCCCGACACGACGCGGCCACTCGGCCGCCACCACGCCCGCGACCGGACATCGCCATCGGAGCGCGGGCCTGCCCAGACGGCTGATCGGTGCCCTCGCGGCGACATTGGTGATCGCCGCAGCCTGCGGGTCGAGCTCGGGCTCGCCCGCGGCGTCCCCCTCGGCCCCCGCGTCGACGGCGGGAACCACGCCCACCGGTCTCGTCGCCACGCCCGGCGCGACATCGTCGTCGGGCAACCTGCCGGGCGGGCCTGCCGGCGGCAACGGGCTTGCCCAGCTGCAGCAGGACTACGAGTCGGTCGTCCAGCGGGTCTCGCCATCCGTCGTGGTCATCCAGACGCAGGCCGGGCTCGGCTCGGGGATCGTGCTCGACGCCAACGGTGACATCGTGACCAATGCCCACGTCGTCGACGGATCCTCCACATTCGACGTCACCCTCGCCGACGGCCGCCAGTTCAAGGGGACGCTGGTCGGCACGTTCGCGGCCAACGACATCGCCGTGCTCTCGATCCACGCGACCGGCCTCCAGCCGGCAACCTTCGCCGATTCGTCCACGCTCCAGGTCGGCGAGATCGTCATGGCGGTCGGCAATCCGCTGGGCCTCCAGACGAGCGTCACGCAGGGCATCATCAGCGCGCTCGGCCGCACCGTGACCGAGCCTGGTGGGGTCACCCTGCCCGGCACCATCCAGACCAGCGCTGCGATCAACCCGGGCAACAGCGGAGGTGCCCTGGTCGACATCAAGGGCGATGTCGTCGGGATCCCGACGCTCGCCGCCGTCGACCAGCAGCTCGGCGGTTCGGCGCCCGGAATCGGCTTCGCGATCCCGAGCAACGACGCCAAGGACTTCGCCGGCCAGCTGATCGCCTCGGGCAAGGTCACGAATTCGCATCGCGCCTATCTCGGGATCCGCGCCGCCAACATCACCGGGACGCAGGGCGTCCTCGTGTACGGGATCGATCCCGGCGGGCCGGCCGCCAAGGCCGGGATCCAGCGAGGCGAGCTGATCACGAGCATCGACGGAAAGGCGACACCGGACAGCAACGCGCTGTCGATGGTGCTCGCGAGCCTCGAGCCGGGGAACACCGTGCCCGTGGTGGTGGTGACGTCGAACGGCAGCCAGACCACGGTCCAGGTCACGCTCGGCCAGATCCCAGGCTGAGATTTCGGCGCCGCCGGTCCGGGTTCGGCGGCCGGCGCCGGCGCGGCGGCGCGGGGTTGAGCGCGGGTCAGGGGTTGGGCGCCCGTGCGGGGATCTGCGCCGGCGCGCCGCGTCCCCCGTGCGTGCCCGGTCGATCGCGATCGATGTCATTCAGTCCCGAGGCGGCTGTTCGACACCGAGTCCCGGTCAGATAGTACCTACACGACCAGGTGACCCTCGAATCGGCCTCGCTCGCCTCGAAGCGTCGCCGAGCAATCGCCTGAGTACTGGATGACACTTTCCCGGGGTCGAAGATGGCGTCCGGGCCGGGCATCCGGCGGACGCGGGCGCCGCCGACCCGGCAGGCACCCGGCGTCGCGTCGCCATACCCTGTGAGGCATGCCGCGCCGACGAACCTCCACATGGCCACGCCCGGCCAAGATCGCGTTCATCGGCTCGCACGGGATCCGCAAGACATCCGCGCTGCTGGCGTTCGCCGCCGAGGTCCAGCGAGCCGGCCGGTCGGTCGAGCTGGGCCGCGAGGTGGTCCGAGACAACCCGCTGGGGATCAACGAGGGCGCCACCGGCGAGGCCCAGCTGTGGGTCCTCGTGTCGCAGATCCGCCAGGAGCTGGAGCTCGCGCGCAAGGCGGACGTCCTCGCGACGGACCGCGGCGTGATGGACAACTACGCGTACTACCTCCGCGCCTGCGGGGGCGCCGACGAGTTCCACGTCGAGCCGCTGGTCCGGCGCTGGTCCGAGACCTATGACCTGGTCGTGCGCCTGCTGCCGGACGTCGCGCTCCAGGCCGACGGCGTGCGGTCCACCAGCGACGCATTCCGGGATGAGGTCGAGGGGATCCTGGACCGGGTGCTGCCGGCGCTCGTCCCGCCTGCCCACCTGGTGACGCTCCGGGCGTCCGAGGTCACCAGCCGGTTCGACTGGTTCGCGGTGCTCCAGCGGCTGGCCGGTGCCATCGGCGCCGAGGTCCGCCCGCCCGATCTCTGGACGTAGGGCCGGCGGTTCGCGCGATCCCGCCGAGCTACCACGCCTCGGGCAACGGCTCGCGGGCACGAACGAGCAGCGACACCGCCGACAGCGTGGCCGCATCGGCCTCGAGGACCACCTTCAACTCGGCCCGTCCGCGCTCGCCGTGGAGCTCGAACGTGCTGGTCGTCCGGCCGTCACCGTCGATCGGGTCACCCAGGCGCAGCGCGCCCAGCCGCGGGCCGGCGGCACGCACCGCTCGCTCCATGGCCTCGCGATCCTGCCCCTCGGCAAGGGGAAGGTCGGCCGGCCAGCCAGCGTCCGGACCGCCCGCCATGCCGACGATCCGTTCAGCCAGCGATCGAAGCTCGGCCGACGGGTCGCCGACCGGCCGCAATGCGAGGCGCTGCAGGCGCGGGGTGGGCTCCGGGGTCACGAGGATCGACACGCGCAGCCAGCCGTGAGCCCCTCGCAGCCACCACGCCGCGTCGGCCGGTGACACCGAGACCACCGGTCGCGTTTCGTCGGGGCGGAACGGACCGAGCTCGTCGCGCAGCTTCGCAACCTCGGCCGTCCGCACCTCGCGGGGCTCGTCGAGGTCCATGTTGTCGGCGAACGCCGCGTCCGCCAGCGCATCGTCCCAGGCGTCGATGAGCCGCTCCGCGATCGGGCGCAGCCGGTCGACCGCGGGCAGGGCCGTGATGCGGCGGCGGGGCGCCAGCTCCGCTCGAACGAGATTCGCGAGGACCTCCTGGACCACCGGCCTGACCGGCGCATACCGGAGGTTGCCGAGCCCGATGACGCCCAGCCCGGTCGCCAGATGCCAGGCCATGTTGGATCCGTACCCCGGGTAGCCGCCCGCGTGGCTGACCGTCGTGCCCAGCTCGGGATCCTGCGCCACGAACAGCCCGAACCCGTAGCCGGTTGCGGTGAGGGACGGCTCGGCGTCCGGCGCGTGCGCGACGACCATCGGCCCGATGGCGCGATGCACCTGCTGCATCTCCCGTCGCGACGCGCGCCGCAGGGGGTGCGACCCCTCGGGATCGTCGCGCGCCGGAAACGCGTCGAGGAACTCGAGCACCCAGCGGGACAGGTCGCGCACCGTCGAGAACACGCCGCCCATCGAGGCCAGCGCGCCGTACCCGTCCGTGCCCTCCCGGACGTACCCGTCGCCTCGCCGGACGTAGCCGTGGGCGAGATCGGCCTCCGCGATGTCCGCGTCGAGGTACGCGGTCGAGGTCATCCCGAGCGGGACCAGCAGCCGGTCCCGGACGACCTCGCGATACTCGCGGCCGGCGACGTTGGTGATGACGCGGCCGAGGATCCCGTAGCCCAGGTTGCTGTACTCGAACGTCGTTCCCGGTGGCCACGCGAACGACGGCCCGGCAGCCAGCAGGTCCGCGAACCGGGCGAGGTCGAGGCCCTGCTGGCGGTCGCCCCACGGATCGTCGGTCGGCAGGCCGCCCGACATCGTCATCAGCTGCCGAACCGTGACCGGAGGGCTGTCCCCGGTCGGCGGGCGCCAGCCGGCCAACTCCGGGACGTAGGTGGCAACGGGCGCGTCGAGGGCGATCCGTCCCTCGTCCCGCAGCAGGATGAGCGTCGACGCGGTGAAGCTCTTGGTCATCGACGCGATCCGGAACACGGAATCCGCGTCGGGGCGCCGATCCTCGCCGTCGCGGATGGTCCCCGCTCCACCGGTGTGGATCAGCTCGCCGCCGGCGACGACCCCCCAGGCCACGCCGGGGATGTGCACCTCGTCGCGGAGGCGGCGGAAACGGTCATCGAGCGCGGCAAGCGCGTGGTCGAGGTCTGGCATCCGACGATGATGCCGGGATTGAGCACGGATTGCCTGCCGGTCGACCCAGGGCGGTGCGACCGGGGTGCGACGCGACCGCCGGGTATGCTGGTCCCGGATCTGCATGGAATTCGACGTCCCAGCCCAGCCGCTCCGCCAGCGTGGATGGCGCCGCGCCGTGGCCGTGGCGGTCGGGTCGATCGCCATCATCGGCTTCGCCCTGGTGATCGCGGGCAGCCCCGCGGCGCCGCCCGACGGCTCACCCACAGCGGTTGCGGCCGATGCCGCGCCGCAGGCAAGGTCGTTGCCGACCCAGGTTGCTCATGCGACGAGCACACCGGTCATCGCACCCGACCTCCCCGCGGCGGACGCCATCCGCTGCTCGGGCCTGGATCTGGTGACCTGCTCCCAGGTTGCCCGGGCGTCGATCGGCACGCTCACCATGGCCGATGGACCCGTGACCCAGGTCTCGGTCTCGGGCAGCCTGCTGTGCGATGACGCCGTCGCCTGCCCGGCCTCGAAGCTCGCCGCAAGCCGGCGGCTTGGCAGCGCCGTCGTCAAGCTGGGTTCCGGCGCCCAGGCGTGGGTCAACGTCGTCGGGCAAGCCCCCACCGCGGGCCGCGTCTGGGAGCCGGCCCGGACGACCGCGTGGATCGTCCGGTGGCTTCCCTGACGACGCGTGTCGCTATGCGTCCGGCCTGGGGCTGCCGATGCGAATCACCTGGAGCGCGATGAGCTCCACGATGGTCCAGCCCACGAGGGCCACCACGGCGGCGATGTCGAGGATGGCGCCACTGGCGGACATCGCGTCCGTCTGAAGGATGCCTTCGAACGGAGCCACGAACACGCCGCTGATGGTCAGGATCGTGGTCACGATGTCGTTGCCCTGGCGCGCGTCGAACGCGAGCAGGACGATGCGCAGCGCGATCACGAGCTGGACGAGGCCGAACAGCAGGGTCACCAGCCGGGCGGCAACCGTGGTCCCGGCCGGTCGTGTGGTGACCCTCTCCTCGGTATCCACCCGGCGCAGCAATTCGCGGGTCGTCGACCCGGCTGCGTGGTCTTCCACGAGCGACGAGCGCCCGATCTGATAGCTCATGTCATCTCCTTTGAGGGCGGTCGCGCCTGGGATCCGACCGGTGGTGGACCGGACATGTCGGATCCGTGCGCGGCGCCGGGCGGACAGGTGCGTCCGGGCACGCGGTGGATCAGGTGGATCTCGTCAGGCAGGCGTTCGTCGTGCGTCGCGCTCGGGCGCTTCGTCCGACCGGCCGCGTCGACCTGCGGGGTGACCGAACTGCGGGATGTCAGCCCCGAGCGGGGAGCCGCGGGCGAACGTTCGTACTGGGGGTGCGCGTTCGGAGGCCGAAGAGGTCCACGGTGACGGCGCCCCGGCTCATGGGCGGGCCGTTGTGAGTGCGTCGCCGTGGCGGGCTGCAGTGGTGATGGCCAAGCTGCACCTCCTTCGTCGACCCATCCTGCGCGGCGATCTTCCGGGCGTCCATGCCGCGAGCGGCGACGGCCTTGCAAACCGCTTGCAGCGTTGACAGGGCCTGGCGACCGAGCTGCGGCCGGGCGACCGAGCTGCCGGCTCAGCCCGAGGGCCCGCGAACCGCCTCCACCAGCCGGTTGAAGTAGCTGCCCACGAGGGCGAACCGCCTCGGGTACTTCTCCAGCATGTGCGCTCGCAGCGCCGGACCGGTGAGGTACATCGCGATCGAGGTGGCGAGATCCTCCTCGAGCGTCCGCGGGTCGGGCGACGCCTCGTACGCCTTGTCCTTCTTGGCCTTCGCCTCCGGGGACCCGGTGGGGACCCATGAGGTCAGTGGCCCGGTGCTGATCGGGACGACGCTGACGTGGCCGAGGTATGCCGCGTCGCCGCCGCGATTGATCCAGCCGAATGCGAAGGCGGGAAGGCCTTCCAGCCTCGGCTCGGCGAGGATCGCCCGCAGCGTCTCCGGCGTCGCGATCGACTCGGGGTCGACGGACTTCGTGTTGTTCTCGACGAAATGGAACAGCTCGTGGATGAGCGTTGCCTTGAACTCCTCCTCCGAGGTCGCCTCGCGCTGTCCCTGGCCGGGCGGCTCGACGACCATCGTCTCACCGTAGGTCGCGTCGGTGATCTCGATGTCTGGCTGGCCCGGCTCCGGCTCGTTGTGGGTCACGCCCTCCGTCGTGGTCGACACCGACCCGTTGTCGTTGACGACCTCCCTGACGCGGGCGAGGACCGGCGTCGGCAGCTCTCCGTACGCCTGGAACATCAGCTGGATCCCAGGGTTCTGCCAGACCTCGCTGATCCATTCCTCCTCGTCGGGGCTGAAGTCCTCGGTGAGCGGGGGAAGCGCCGTGGCCGGCTCTCGCTGGGCGACGTCCCGGACGCGCTGGACGAGCAGGGACACCGCCCCGTTGCCGGCGGTCCGCTGCAGCTGCGCCAGGGTGTCGATGGGGTGCGCGACGGGCGCCGGACGACGGTCCGCCAGCGAGGGACGCGGATCCACCGCCGGATCGCGCGGGCGCACGCGCTCCTGCATGCCGGTGAGGCTAGACGGGCACTCGAAGCCCGGTCAACCCCCGTCACCGGGTGCGGTCGGTCGCACCCGAGGCGGGCGAGGAAGGTCGCCCACTGCGGCCCCGAAGCTCAGTCCTCGCGTCCGGCCGTCACGAACGCTGCCAGGTCCGCCGACTGCCGGAGCCGCGACGGCTCGTGGACGTACATCATGTGGCCCGCCTCGAAGTACGAGAACGAGATGTTGGCACGCAGCTCGTCCGGGATCGGCAGGTGGGCGAACACCGCCTGGGCGGCGAAGTACGGCGTGGCGCCGTCGTAGTAGCCGCAGGCCACCTGGATCCTGAGGTGCGGGTTGGCGCGCATCGTCTCGCCCAGCCGGTCGACCACCGACACGCTCCGGCCCTCGAACTCCTTGTAGCTCCAGGCCTGGTTCGTCGCCGACGACAGGATCTCGTACGGGAGGTCGTTCTCGTAGCCCAGCTCCTCGCGGACGTACTGATTGACCGCCGCCGTGTATGAGCCCGCGATCGCGAGGTGCGAGGGATCGGCCGTGAAATGCTCGCGGCCGCCGTCGGGCTCCCAGCCCAGGAACCGCCCGTCAAGGCGGCCGACCGCGCGGCGCCGGTCGCGGAGCAGCTCGGTGAAGAACCGGATGTGCTCGATCCGCAGGTTGACGCGATCGACGTAGTCGGGGCTGAGACCGGTCAGCCGGGCGAGGGTGGCGACCGCGCCGTCGCGCTCGGCCTGCGTCATCCGGCTGCCGAGTGCGAGCAGCCGGGGGTAGTCCCCCGCGGCATATGCCTCCGCTTCCGCCAGCACCTCGGCCAGTGGCCGGTCGCCGTGCAGGCCGTGGTAGTGCGCGATGGCCGCATACGTCGGGAGGTACATCGCGTGCGGGACGTCGTTCTGCTCGGTGAAGAAGATGCTCGAGAGGTCCAGCACGCTCGAGATCAGCATGAGGCCGTTGAGGTACAGCCCGTGCCGCTGCTGGAGGTGGGCCGCCAGGCCGGCGGCGCGCAGCGTCCCGTAGGACTCGCCGGCGAGGTACTTGGGGGACAGCCATCGCCCGTTGCGCGAGGTCCACAGCCGGATGACCTCGCCCACCGACTCGATGTCGGCGGTGAAGCCGTGGTAGTCGGCCGGCTTCACGCCATCGACGGCCCGCGAGTAGCCCGTGGAGATCGGGTCGATGAACACGATGTCGGAGTGGACGAGCAGGCTGTCCGGGTTGTCGACCAGCTCGTACGGGGGACCGACGGGCGCCCCAGCGTCCCCGGACACCACGCGCCGCGGCCCCAGCAGCCCCAGGTGGAGCCAGACGCTGGACGAGCCGGGTCCGCCGTTGAATGCGAATGTGACCGGTCGCTGCCGGGTGTCGGCCCGGTCCAGCGTGTACGCCGTCAGGAACACGCTCGCCCGCGGCTTGTAGCCCTGGACCTTGCCGTCCTCGACGACCTCCTCGCGGAGGACCATCCGTCCCGAGGTCGAGGTGTACCTGAGCCGCCGCCGTCCGACGGCGAGCGTGTGCTGGCGGGTGACGAGGTCGTCGGCCGGCTCGGGAGGCGGCACCGACGCCGCACCATCTGCGTTGCTCGTCGCGGATCCAGCGCCGGTCCCGGGCTCGGGCGACGAGGCGGGTGTGTCGGTGGTCGGCATGGCTTGGTCGTCTCCATCGATTGGCGCCGGACGGACATTCGGATGTCAGCCAGAGGGTACCGGGCGCGTGAGAGGATGGTCGGGCGACGGAGGGGCACGCCCGCGATCCCGTATCCATCGGAGGCCCACAACCATGCGTGATCTCAAGCTCGGACTGGTGCTCCCGCTGTACGAGGACATCGAGACGGGACGCGGGCACCGCTGGGACGAGCTGCGCGCCATGGCGATGCTGGCCGAGGACATCGGCTTCGACACGGTGTGGATCCCGGACGAGCTCCTGTGGCGGATCGACGACTGGCCCGGGCCGCGCGGCTGGTGGGAGTGCATCGCGATCGCGGGCGCCGTCGCCGAGGCCACCGAACGGATCGAGGTCGGGACCTGGGTCGTGTCCGCGAACCACCGCAACCCCGGGATCACGGTCCGGGCGGTCGAGACGCTCGATGAGATCTCGGATGGACGTTTCGTGTTCGGGTTGGGCGCCGGCAGTGGGGACTCGGAGGCCGAGGCCTTTGGCCTCCCTCTCGATCACGTCGTGGGGCGGTTCGAGGATGCGCTCGAGATCATCATGCCGCTGCTGCGGACGGGGCGCGCGGACCACGTGGGGCCGTATCACCACGCGAAGGACGTCGAATCGCGCCCCCGCGGGCCCCGGTCAGGAGCCGTCCCCTTGATGATCGGCGCCGGGGGTCCCAGGACGATCGCGCTGGCCGCGCGGCACGCCGACGTCTGGGGCTACTACGCGCGGGAGCGCAGCGAGCCCGCCGAGTTCGCCCCGCTGGTGCGGACCCTCGAGGCGGCGTGCGAAGCGATCGGGCGCGACCCTGCCACCATCGGCCGGTCAGCCGGGATCTTCGTCGAGCCGACGGACGCGACCGGTTCCGAGGCCGTCGGCTTCGGGGTCCCGGTTCGCGGGTCGCCGGACCAGGTCGCCGATGGGTTGCAGGCCTTCACCGCGGTCGGCGTGACGCAGCTCGAGCTGGTGCCCTGGCCAGCCACGATCGAGGCGGTCGAGGCGATGCGCCCGGTGGTCGAGCTGCTGGATCGCGCCTGAGCCCCTGGCCCCGCTGGCCCCGCTGGACCCGCTGGACCCGCTGGACCCGCCCACGATGTTCACGCTGCCGCGCCGTCACCAGCAGGATCCGGTTCCTCTCGACCTGCCGCCCGGAAGGCCGGACGATCGACGCGTTTCCGAGCCTCCAGGGCAAGGAGCAGGACGGCCGGCAGGACGACAAGGGCGATGAACCCCCGCGGCCAGGCGAGCCAGGTCAGGAGCACGCCCAGACCCCGCAGGTGCCACAGGACGCGCCCCCGGACCATGCGCGCCGGGACCGGCGCCGCGTCGGCGCGCGTGTTGGCATCGCCCTGTGTCACGAACTGCAGGCTTGGGGTCTCGATGACCGACGCAACCCGGTGGGTGACGACTCGTCCCGGCTGAACCGGGTCCTCGAACACGAGCGCCATCCCCGGCTCGACATCACCCGCATCGATGGGGGCGACGACCAGCAGCGACCCGACCGGGTAGGTCGGCGACATGCTGCCGCTGAGCACGGCCTGGAGCTGGCCGCCCAGCAGCCAGACCGTGACCAGGAAGATCGAGAGGGGCAGCAGGACGGCGACGGCGCCTGCGGAGAGGGCGGGCAGGACCCACCCCAATCGCGGGCGCACGCGCGGCGCCACGCTACGGCGCTGTGGCGTCGAATGCGAAGCGCCAGGTCGCCCGATCGCTCTGGGCGGCCTGGACCTGCTCAGCGGTGGCGCCCGTCGGGTAGAGGATCTGCATCGACGCGCAGAACATCGCGCCGGGCGCGAGCGTGGAGCCGCCCTGGAACGGCATCCCGGATGCGACGAGGCCGGGCAGCGTGTTCGAGATCATCCCGAGGTTGGCGCCAGTTCCGAGCTCGAAGACAGCGTCGCAGTCCCACTTGACCAGGTTGACGCGAAGCAGCGGGCTGAGCTCGCCGGGGTCGCCCAGGCCGCACGACGCGTCGACCGTCGCCTCGTCACCGGTGCAGCCGATCTCACTGTCGACGAGGTCGATCGCGGATACCAGGACATCGACCGACGACGATCCGGCGTTCAGGAGACAGAAGTCGCGGGATTGCTGCGGCTCGTCGGACGGCTGCAGGTTCGAGGCCGCGACAAGGGGCAGCTGCAGGTCCTCGAACCAGGAGTCCCCGCACCCGGTCCCGCCCAGGGACAGATCTGCCGTTGTCAGCGCGACGTCGGCGGCCCGCGCGATCTCCCCGCTGTCTGCCGTGTTTGGGTCGGTCGTCGCCCGGTCCGTGAAGACGGCGAACAGGCCGACCCCGCTCATCAGCGACACCACGAGCCCGAGCACGATCACGATCCGGAGGGCATGCGGCGTCACGGCCCCGCCTCCAGGCGTGTGCGTCCCGGTAATCCCGCCCTCGGGCGGCCCGCTGGCCTGGTCCATGTTGGTCTCCTCCGATCCCCGTCCGTCACGAGGACCGGCGGCCCTCCCTGGACATGCTCGGGAGTCGAGGTGCGACTGCCATCGGTCAAACGACCGATGGGCCATCCTGTTTGAGCGGAGCGCCCGGATCCCCTGTGCCCGGGGACGACGGGCCCGGACGACGTGCCAGGTCATGCACGACCAGCGGCGCACCTCTGGGGCGCGGTCACGGTCGGCGTGTGGTCGGCGTCAGCCCGCCTCGTCAACCAGCGCGATCCGGATCCGCTTGTTGATGCGGCCCTTGGACTCGTAGCCGGTGACGCGGATCCCGCCGACCTCCCGCGTGTTGGCGACGTGGGTGCCGCCGTCCGCCTGGAGGTCAAGCCCGACGATCTCGATGGTCCGGATCTGCTCGATCCCGGCCGGCAGGAGGTTGACCTTTGTCCGGATCAGGTCGGGGATCGCGAACGCCTCCTCGCGCGGAAGCACGTTGACGCGGATGTCGTGGGCAGCCGCCAGCTCCGCGTTGACCGTCGCCTCGATCTCCCCGACCAGGTCGCCCGACATCCGCTCGAACTCGAAGTCCATCCGACCCGCGCCGGGCTCCATGTTGCCGCCCGTGACCAGCGCGCCGTAGTCGCGCCACACGACGCCGCACAGCGCATGGAGGGCGGTGTGCGTCCGCATCAGCGCGTACCGGCGCGCCCACTCGACGTCGACCGTGACCCGGTCGCCCGCTCGCGGCAGCTCGCCGTCATCGGGTACCTCGAGCTCGTGGACGATCTCCCCGCCGGCGCGGCGAGCTGCCCGCACGACCCAGGTTCGCCCGTCGGCGGCGCGGAGGATCGTCCCACGGTCCGATGGCTGGCCGCCACCACCCGGGTAGAACGCGGTCGATTCGAGGACGATCAGCGGCGGGCCGTCAGCTCCGCCAACCTCGAGCACGCGCGACTCGAGCGTGCGCGCATACGCGTCCCGGTAGCAGACCTCGTCGACCCGGGGCGTCACGCCGGGCGCCTCAGCCGCCCACCGTGAGCGTGCCGGTCATGTTGGGGTGGATCGTGCACACGAACTGGTAGGTGCCGGCCGCGAGGGCTGGCACGTTGTAGTCGGTCGCGGCGGGTCCGGTCACGACGTCGCCCTTGAACACCTGCGTCCCGCTGGCGTCCTTGATCGCGATGTCGTGCGGCACGCTGGCGTCCTTGTTGTCGAAGTGGATCACGAACGGCGCGTCCGCGGGCGCGCTGACGTCGCTCTGCTCGAACGCGATGTTGAGCGCGGAGATCTGGACGGTCGCGCCGCCCGTGCCCCCGGATGCTGCCTCGGTTGGCGCGGCGGAGGCCGCCGCCGACGGCGCCTCCGAGGGCACGGCCGATGCATCGCCCGACGCGGCCGGCTGCGACGCCGGCGCCTCGGTCGGCGCGGCATAGGTCCAGCCCGGGCTCTCGGTCGCACAGGCGGCGGCGGACAGGGCGATGAGCGTCAGGGACAGCGCGATCAGCGGGCGGCGCATCGAAACCTCGGGTGATGACGATGTTGGGACCCTCGGATGCTAGCGCCGCTGCGCATCGAGCGCGCTGACCGGGGTCCCGGGCCGCATTCGCCCGGACTATTTTGCAAAAGAGTCTTGGCAAAGGTTCCTTTGTGATGTAGGATCCCGCCATGAACGAACGACGCACACCCCAACCCGTCCCGCGCGAACCGGGACCGGGCGCGGCATTCGATCCTCGGCGCGACGATGTCGTATCGCCCGACGCGCGGTCCCTGCGAGGGCTGGCGCATCCGCTCCGGCTCCAGCTGCTCGGCCTGCTTCGCGTCGACGGACCGGCCACCGCAACGCAGCTCGCAGCGCGTACCGGCCAGTCGAGCGGCGCGACCAGCTATCACCTCCGACAGCTGGCAGCCTACGGGTTCGTGGTCGAGGATGCGGAGCGGACGACCGGGAAGCGTGACCGCTACTGGCGGGCGGCCCACCGGACCACGATGTTCGACCAGCTGCCGGACACGGACGAGGAGAGCCGGGCCCTCGGCGAGGAGTACCTCCGGATCGTCGCCGATGCCAGCGCCCGGCGCGTGCAGGCCGCGATCGCGGGGCTGGCGACCATCGACGAGGACCTCGGGCCCGGCTGGCTTGACGGGTTCACGATGAGCGACCTGGTCCTGCGCCTGACGCTGCCCGAGGCCCGAGCGCTGATCGCCGACCTCGAGTCGGTCGCCGCGCGCCGGCGGCAGGACGATCCCGATGACCGGGCAGCGGCACCGGCCGGGGCGCAGCGGGTCGTGATCCAGTTCCAGGTCCTGCCCGCAGCATCGCCGGCCACCCCGGAAGCGCCCGCCGGGACCCGAGCGGAGGACGACCTCGATGCCTGACACCGCGGCGAACCACAAGCCGTCCCGGTCTCGCCGGGGCCTGGCCGGGCTCCTGGCGGCCAACTTCGTGTCGATCCTCGGCACCCGGATGTCGATGCTCGCGCTGCCCTGGTTCGTGCTGGTCACGACCGGCAGCGCGGCCGAGACCGGGCTGGTCGTGTTCGCCGAGATGGCGCCGTACGTGCTGGTCCAGGGGTTCGGCGGGCCGGTGGTCGACCGGTTCGGGACCTGGCGGATCTCGATCGCCAGCGACGCGATCGCGGCATGCATGCTCGGCCTGGTGCCCCTGGTCTACGTGACCGGCGGGCTGTCGCTGGGCGTGATCATGGCGCTGGTGGCCGTTGCCGGTGCCGTCCGCGGCGCCGGCGACACCGCCCGGCACGTGCTCGTGCCCGGCCTCGCCGACGCTGCCGCCACGCCCCTCGAGCGTGCGAGCGGCTGGTACGACGCGGTCAGCCGCGGCGCGGGCATGATCGGCGCTCCCCTGGCGGGGGTGCTCATCGCCGTGGCGTCGGCGCCGGCGGTGCTGGCCATCGATGCCGCCACGTTCATCGTGTCCGCCGTCGCCGTCGCCGTGTTGGTCCCCAGGTCGGCCCAGCCGGGATCGGGGACCACCCTCGACGATCCGGGTGCGGTCGCCGAGCCCGGGGCTTCGTACCTCGCATCGCTGCGCGAGGGGTTCGCCCACCTGGGCGCCGACCGGCTCCTGCTCGGGATCGCGTGCATGATCCTGGTGACCAACCTGCTCGACCAGGCATTCAGCGCGGTCCTCGCGCCCGTGTGGGCGAACGAGGTGACCGGCAGCCCGGTGGTCCTGGGGATGATGGGTGCGGTCATGGGCGTCGGCGCCCTGATCGGCAACGGTTCGGCTGCCTGGCTCGGACCCCGCCTGCCGCGCCGGTGGACGTTCGCCTGGGGCTTCCTGCTCGCCGGCGGGCCGCGCTACTTCATCCTCGCGGCCGTGTCGTCGGTCTCGCCGGTGCTGGCGATCAGCTTCCTGGCCGGGCTCGGCGCGGGCGGCATCAACCCGATCCTCGGCGCGGTCGAGTTCGAGCGGATCCCGCGCCACCTCCAGACCCGGGTGCTCGGGGCGCTCGGCGCAACGGCGTGGGCCGGGATCCCGTTCGGGGCGCTGGTCGGCGGGGCGCTGGTGGAGCAGCTCGGGCTGCAGGGGGCGCTGGCCGCCACCGGGGCGGCGTACCTGGTGACGACGCTGGCACCGTTCGTGTTCCCCGTCTGGCGCCAGATGGACCGGCCAGCCGCGACGAGCTCCGCGGCGCCGGACGCAGAAGCGGAGGCCGACCGACCCGCGGCGTAAGCGTCAGCGGCATCGCCTCGGGCGCCAAGGCCGGCCGGCGATCCTCAGGGGCCGGGAGCCGCAGCGCCGCCCTCCTCGAGACCCAGCCGGATCGCGACCGCGGCGGCCTCGACCCGTCCGGACACGCCGAGCTTGGACAGGATGTTGCCGACGTGCACGCCCACGGTCTTCTGGCTGATGAACAGCCGGTCGCCGATCTCCCGGTTGGTGCGGCCCTTCGCGATCCACGCGAGCACCTCGAGCTCGCGCTTGGACAGCCCGAACGTGTCCCCGCCCGCCGGGGTTCGTGCGCCGCCGGGGCCCGGGACCGGCGGCGGTCCCGACGCCTGGACGACGGGGCCGGGCGCAACCGAGGTTCGCGGCTGGACGGGCGCCGGCGCCGGTGCCTCGAGCATCGCGTCGACCTCGGGCGGCAGCGTGATCAGGGCACGTCCTCCCAGGTCGCGGAGGGCCCGCAGCAGCGGCCGGGCGTGCAGGGCCATCGCGAGGTCCACCGCACGGATCAGGGGTTCCCGTGCCTCGGCGCGCGCGAGCCGGGCGTCGGTCCTGACCCTGGTGCCCGCCGCGCTGCCGGCGATGGCCAGGTTGAGGCTCGCCTCCGCCTGGCGCCACAGGGCGCGCGCCTCGCGGTACGGATCGCCGAGCTCCTGCCACCTCGCCGCCAGGCTTGCCCACCGCGCCGGGTCGTCCCGGCCATGGAGCCGCTCGTGGAACGCGCGCGCGGTGGCCAGGCTGGTACCGGGCTCGCGACCGGCGCTCGCCGGCGCCTCCAGGCCGGCGCGGGCCACGGCGGCCTCCGCCTCGGCCAGCATCCGGCCCGCGCGCTCCCGCGAGGCGGCCACGTCCGCGATCCGGCGCTTCTCGAGCGCGGCGGCCACGATCGCCGACTCGACCTCGAGCGCGGTCGCCGCCATCCGCGCGACGAGGACCCAGTCCTCCGTCCCGCGCAGGCGTGCCCAGCCACGCTCGATCGCGCGGCGCGCGTCGGCGAGGTCACCGCTCCACATCGCGTACGACGCGGTCGCCTGGTAGGCGGGGACGGCGAACTGGAGATCACCGCCCGTCTCGAGCTCGACCAGGATCCGGCCCAGCAGCCGGCCCGCCTCCTCGCCGGCCTCCGACTCGATCTCGACGAGCACCAGGTTGATCAGGGCGTTGACGAACGGCACGCCGGCGGGGCTCCAGTCCAGCGCCCGGAGGCTCAGCTCTCGCGCCTCCGACCATCGCCCCACGTCGACCAGCAGCCCGGCGACGTTGCCGCCCAGCAGGTTGCCGTAGATCGCGTCGAGGTCGTTGGCGCGCGCCTCCTCCATGTCCCGGAAGGCGACGTCGATCGCCTCCTGCTGCCGCCCGAGCAGCTCCAGCACGACCGCCATGTTCGCGCCGGCCCGCCACCACTCCTCCATCAGGCCGAGGGCGCGCGAACGCTCGACCGCCTGCTCGAGGATCGGCAGCGCGGACTCCGGATCGTCGCCCCAGCCCTTGACCACCGCGAGCGTCGTCATGGCATGGATCGCCTCGGGCTCGGCCGATGGGCCCAGGCCGTCCGTGATCGCGAGCGCCTCGGTTGCCGCGCGCTCGGCGTCGCGGAACGCGCCCGCGATCATCCGCTCCTGGGCAAGGAGCGCGAGGATCCGGGCGCGCTCGATCGACGGTGCAGCCGGCACGACGTCCGCCGCTCGCCGGAGCGCCGTCGTGGCGCCGGCGGCATCGCCCGCCGCCAGCCGGTAGCGTCCGAGCCGCGCCTCGAGGACCCCGTGCCGTACGCGATCGCTCCGCTCGCGCAGCGCCCCGATCGCCGCCTCCGCGTAGGCAACCGCGCGGGTCGGGCGGAGCGCGGCCAATGCGGCCTCCGCCGCCTCGTCCTGGAGACCGCCGGTCACCTCGTCAGCGAGCCCGTCATCCTCGGGCTGCGGGAGCTCGAGCGCGATCTCGAACGCGGCCAGCGCGTCCTCGGGCGCATCGACGGTCATCGCCAGGCGGCCCGCGCGGATCGCGGCGTCGCGCGCCTCCGGCAGCCGGTGCGCCGCGCGCCAGTGCATGGCCGCCACGATGGGCACGTCCTCGAACGCCCGGGCCACCGCGGCGCGGTACCGTGGCAGCTGCGTCGGCAGCAGGTCGCCGACCACGGCCCGGGCGACCATCTCGTGACGGATCCGCATCCGGCCCTCGGCGCCGGCGCGCACGAAGCCGTGCTCCAGCGCCTCGTCGAGACCGGCCGAGAGGTCGGCGTCCATCAGCGTTCCGGCGCGCCTGGGCAGGGACGTCGAGCGCGGCGGGAGGCGGGTCTGGGGCCCGGCCTCGAACGTCGCGGCGGTGAGCGCCAGCTGGCTGCGATCCATCGCGCGCTCGGCCGGTGCCATCAGCCGCAGCACCCGCCGGCACTCGGGAGATCGTCGCTGGAGCCGGGCCGCGACGAGGTCCGACAGCGTCCCGGTGAGGGTCGCGTTGCGAACCTCGCGCCGCGCGGCGACCAGCTCCTCGACCACCATCGGCGAGCCACCCGAGCGCTCCGAGACGAGGACCACGATCGAGGCCGAGGGTCGCTCGCCCTCGATGCCCTCGATCATCCGCGCGATCTCCCGGCGAGCCATGGGCTGGAGCTCGATGTTGACCGGCGGGCGGAGCCCGCCCTCGATGATCGCGAGGTTCTCGCGCAGCGGGTGCTCGCGCGTCATGCGGTCCGGCTGGTAGGTGACGATGAGGGTCAGTCGCTCGTCCCGCG
Organism: uncultured Chloroflexia bacterium; assembly: GCA_963749705.1. Taxonomy (GTDB): domain Bacteria; phylum Chloroflexota; class Limnocylindria; order Limnocylindrales; family CSP1-4; genus CAIXZV01. The sequence continues at coordinate 36,186 of CAVVNQ010000021.1, forward strand.
CGATCCGGGCGACGAACGTGGCGAATGCCCGGGTGGCGGCGTCGGCGACATGGAGGTCCTCGAGCACGATCACGAGGGGCTGCTCGACGGCAAGCCGCCCCAGCCAGCTCAGGAGCGCTGCGAGGGCCCTGGGTTGCCGGCGCTCCGGATCGGCGAGCGCGCTGACCGGCGGCGCCGACAGCTCCGCCGCGAGCTCGGGCATCCCGGGCAGGGCGAGCAGCAGGGAGCGCGAATCCCTGCGGAGCAGCCCCAGCCGCTCATCGCGGGGACGGGACGAGAGCACCGGTCCCAGCGCCTCGAGCACGGCGGCCCATGGCGTATCGACCGGCCCTTCGGCGCGGCCGCGCATGACCAGCGGCGGTGTGGGTGACGACGCGGCGCGCGCGAGCGCCTCGTCGATGAACCGGGAGGCGCCCATGCCCGCGCTCGAGGCGACGACCACGGTTGTCGCACCGCCGGTCGCACCCGACTCGATGGCCGCCCCGACCTGCGCGAGCTCCGGCTCGCGCCCGATGTACTGGCGGCTGACGACTCTGCCCGGCATCAGGGCATTGTAGGGACGCCACACGGGCCCCAGATGGCCGGCCGCCCGTGGCCGGCCACGACGATGGCGGCGGCCGGTACGCTTCCCGGGTGCAGGACCGCAGGCCGCCCCACCCCGCAAACGAGCTCAACGAGCTGTCGGGCGAGGAATGGCTCTACTTCACCAAGTCGGTCTGGACCACCGCCTACCCGTCCGAGCTCGGCCACAGCCGGCGCAGGGCGCACGGCGCCAACAAGCCGCCCCGCCTGATGGCCCGCCTGATCGAGTTCTTCACGCGCAGCGGCGAGCTCGTGCTCGATCCGTTCGCGGGCGTCGGTGGCACCCTGCTGGGTGCGGCGATCGCCCGCGGACCGCGACGGGCGCTGGGCATCGAGCTCGATCCACGCTGGGCGACGATCTACGCGGACACGGTGGCATCGCTGGCCGCCGAGCGCGATGGTCTCGGGCCCCAGCTCGCGGACCTGGGAGCCAGCGACCCGGGCGGCGTTCGCTCGTTCGACCCCTCGGGGCTCGAGCTGCGCGTCGGCGACGCCCGGGCGATCCTGCCGACGCTGGAGGCCGGCTCCATCGACTTCGTGGTCACCGACCCGCCATACAACGTCCAGCTGCCGATGACGATGGCGGGCGGCAGGCTGGCCGAGGCGCACGCGAACCGGCGCACCGACTACGCGATGGTGTCCTCGCTCGACGCCGATCTCGCGAACCTGCCCGACTACCCGGCCTTCCTCGACGCGATGTGCGACGTGCTGGGCGAGGTCCACCGGGTCCTCCGGCCCGGCCGCTACGCCGTGCTGATCGTGCGCGACGCGTACCAGGGCGGCAGGTACCTGTTCACCGCCGCGGACCTCGCGGGCCGTGCGGACTCGGTGGGGCTGGTCCCCAAGGGCGACATCGCGTGGTACCAGGCGGGGACGCGGCTGCGGCCGTACGGCTATCCGCGATCGTTCGTGCCCAACATCGCGCACCAGCACATCCTGGTGCTGCGCAAGGCGCCCGCGACGCGGCGGTCAGCGAGGGCGGCGGGCGGGTCCGGTCGCTGAGGTCAGGCGTCCCCGAACTGGCGGCGGTGCTCGTCGTAGGCGCGCAGCACGTCCTCGAAGCCGCCGCTTGCGGCGTCCTCGTCGCCCGACGTCCAGCTCCCCGAGCCGGAGACCGAGCTGTCGATCACGACATCGCCGAGCGTCATCTTGTGGAGCCAGCCCTCGCGGCCGTCGGGGCACAGCACCCGCCAGTAGGTGCCACGCTTCTCGAGCAGCACGACCTCGTCGCCTTCGTCGAGCACGTCGATCTCGACCCCGCGGACCTCGTCCGGCATGTCCAGCAGGCTGACCAGCCGATACCGGATGAGCCGTCGTTCCAGCCCGCTGACGGCGTCGCCGGCCTCGCCGTCGAAGGTCAGCCGGACCGTGGTCGAGACGCTCCGCAGCGGATCGTTCTTGCGGGCCTCCATCAGCGAGGGCCGGCGCCAGCGCGGCAGGTGCTCGTCCGTCTCGACCGTCGGTGCGGACACGATCATGGCCTTGAGCGCGGCGGTTGCGCCGGCGGCCTGGGGCACAAGCCCGGAGTGCCCGCCCATGCCGTACCCGCGGCGCGCGGCCTCGGACAGCTCGTCATCGGAGCCGTTGGGCTCGCCGTCGCGGCGACGCTTCCCGAACATCATGAAGGCCATGAGCATGGTCACGCCACCCGTCGTCACCACGACCATGGGCAGGGACCGGAGCACGGTCGCCGACAGGCTCGAGGAGCCGCCGAATGCGTTCGGGATGCTCCCGCTGCCGCCGCCGGGGCCGGAACCGTCTGGGCCGGAACCCGCGGTGTCGCCCGAGCCGGAACCGCTCGTGCCGGAACCACCGGGGATCCCCGCGGTGACCGGATCGGGGCTGGGCGACGGTGACGCGTCAGGCGCCGGGGTCGGTGCAGGTGTCGGAGTGTCCGGGCCCGCGCCCGGCTCGACGTCAACGACGGCCCCATGCGGGATGATCGGGGGGGCGGTCGCGGCCGGCGCGGTCGGCGACGGTGAAGCTGTCGCAACGGGCGCCGAGGTCGGCGCGGGTGATTCGGGCCGCGACGTCGGGGCCGGGGTCGGCTTCGCCGTCGGTGCGGGGGTCGGCTTGGGCGTCGGTGCGGGCGTCGGCTTGGGCGTCGGTGCGGGCGTGATGGTCACCGTGTCGCCCGCGACGCTCGAGTTGAAGTTTCCCGACTTGGCCTCGAACCGCACGGCCCAGGTGCCTGCCGGCAATCGGATCGCCGTCGTGTACCTGACGCCGTTCTTCCAGGTCTCGGTCCCGGCCGTTCGCTCCATCTGGTAGGTCTTCGAGCCGACGACGACCTGCACGTACTCCGGGGCGGCGTCCTTCGAGCTGTGATAGGTGACCGCAAACGTGATCGTGGTTGCCGTCGTGCCGGAGGTCGGGGAGACCGATGGCGCCGTGAGCCCGGACGGACCCTGTCCGGCCGCGGCCGGCAGGACGGCAACGGCGACCAGCAGCGCAGCCGCGATCAGCGCCCGGGCCGGCGACCGGCCGAGGCCGCGGGTGACCGTGCGGAGGGTTCGTGAGGTGAGGTGGACCAATGTGGCTCCCAGGCTCCCCTGTCCCCCGGCGGATTTGGGGCTTGCCTGCAGGATCGGAGTCACGCGGAGGGCGCGCTATGGTACGGGGGTCCCGGCATCGGGAGCGCCGCGGGGGGTACCGACGGCGCAGCGTGGTCGGCGGGCGCGTGCCGTCGTGGTGGCCGTCGCTGCGGGCCGGGTCGCAGATCGCGGTGCGGCGGCGCACCGTCCCGGTACCCTCCGGAGCGGTCCGGTGCGGTTGCGAGGACCCTGGCCCGTCCCGATGTAGCCCGATCGAGGCATACCCACGGGCGCGCAGGATCGCGAGGATAGGGGCATGCAAGTGATCGCTGCCGCGGCGCCGGCGTCCCGCGCGGGCCGCGTCCCCGTCGTCCGCGCGGCCGTGTCCGCGATCCTGATGGTCCTGGTGGGCGGGCTGCTCGCCTGGATCTTCGTCGCAACGCCGATGATCAGCGCGTTCACGCCGACCGGCCGCGCGACCTCGGTGCAGATGGCGGCCGGGATCTTCGCCTGGGGGTTCGCCATCGTCGTGCCCGCGGGCTTCCTCATCCTCGGCATCGCACGCTTGTTCACGGTCGTCGAGCACGCGGCTGCCCGGCCGAGAACGCTCGCGCCGCGGCTGGCCGGCGAGCTCGGCGACGACCACGTCGCCGTGACCGACCTTCCACTCCCCGGTGGTCGCCGGATCCGGGAGCTGATCCTCGGCCCGTTCGGGGTGGTGGTCCTGGGCGACGTCCCGCCGCCCAGCGTGAGCCGGATCGTCGGGGGCCGCTGGGAGCTGCGCGGCGCGCAGGGACGCTGGATCCCGATCGAGCCACCGCTCGATGGCACGGCTCGCGACGCGGAGCGGATCCGGGGCTGGCTCTCGTCCGATGACCGGGACTTCCTGATCAAGGTGCATGCGGTCGTGGTGACCGACGACCTGCGCATCGAGCGCACTGCCGCGTGTGCGGTCGTCCGACCCGACGCGCTGGCAGGGTGGCTGGCTGCCCTGCCGGCACAGCGCGGACTGACACCGGACCGCCGGGAGCGCCTGGTGGACATGCTGCGCGCCGAGGCGGCCGGCAGCCGGGGCCGCCGCACGCGACGCTGATCGCCGGACCGCGCCACGCGACGCTGGCACGGGGTGTGGTAGGGGAGCCAGGACTCGAACCTGGAACCGGCGGGATATAAGCCCGCTGCTCTAACCGATTGAGCTACTCCCCCGCCGAAGGAACGGTGACGCGACGCGTGTCAGCCCGTCGTGCCGCCCTCATTGTCGCGGAACAGGCCCGTGATGGCCCGGAGGCGGAAGGGCCGCGCCCGGAGGTGCTTCGATTTGCCGTTGCCCGCACGCACCGGCTCCGAGTCACCCGCGGCATGCTCGTACCCGCGCGCAGCCATCTGGCGTGCGATCTCTCGCTCCTCGTCCGTCCGGACCGCCTCGAGCGGCAGGGCATCGGGATCGAGCGGTCGCTCGGCCTGCTGCACGGGAACGGCGGGCGGGCGTGCGTAGGCAGGAGCCCCGTAGAGCTTTGGCAGGGCGACGTGTACCTGGTCGTCGTTGGCCACCCGGATCCTCACTCGGCTCGGTCGGGTCGTGCACCGACCGCGACCGATGATAGCGGGCCGTCGCAACGCCTGACCGGGCGAAATTGCCGTGACCGCCCGGACGTCACACCAGCAACGGCTTGACCAGCTCGTGGAGGACGACCAGGACGAGGTACGCGATCGGCACCGCGGCGAACAGGCCCAGCGCGGCGCTCCACGGCGTGCGGGTCGCGCGCCGCGTGCCGCTTCCGGTCGGCAGCGGCACCACGAGCCAGGTCACCACCGCACCCGCCACCAGGACCACCGCCACGTAGAGCGTGAGGACCAGGAGGCGGAGATCGCCCCCGGGAAGCACGGCGCCGCGATCGAGCGCGATGTCGTAGGCGAGGAAGGCCACGCCCGTCACGACCGCGACCGACAGGCTGCTGGCCACCGCCCTGACCACGGGTCGTGGGGCGCGCCGGAACTGGCGCCAGCGGATCGCGAACCACCCGCGCGGGCGTGCCGGGGCGGTCGGCATCCCGTCAGGAGATGGGTCGGTCATCGCTGCCCAGGATGGTCAGGGTGCGGCGGGGCGGGATCGTGTCGGGACCGTGGCGCGCGAGCAGCTCCACGGTCTCCGCGAAGCGGCCGAGCTCCGCCTCCGTGTTCCAGAACCCGACCGACGCCCTGATGGCGTCGATGGCCGGCACGTGGCGGATGATCGCGAACGCCCGGGAGCCCAGCTCGTCGGCGGCCTCGGCCGCGGCCCAGCCCCCGATCCGGAACGACACCAGCGTGCTCATGTTCGCGCGCGGCGTGACCAGCTCCACGCCCGGGATCGAGGCCAGGCTGGCCGCCGTCTCCGACGCCAGGCGTCCGGCCCGCTCGATCGCCCACGGCAGCCCGATCGACATCGACAGCCAGCCGCATGCCCGCGCGAAGCCGACCAGCGACGGACGATGGAACGCCGTCGCCTCGAAGCGGCGAGCGCCGGGATGGAAGGGACCGCCGGTGCCGGCATCGAACGACGCGAATGACAGCGCCCCGGCCGCGGGGGGCACGATGCCGTCGGCCAGCCCTCGGCGAACCCACAGCGCACCCATCCCGTCCGGCCCCAGCAGCCATTTCTGGGCCGGCACGGCGTACGCATCCGCACCGAGCTCGTCGAGCACGACCCGCATCGCGCCGCCCGCCTGCGCCCCGTCCACGATGCTGGCCGCCCCGGCCGCGCGCGCCATCGCCGCCAGCCGCGCTGCGGGAAGGACGGCGCCCGTGGTCCACAGGACGTGGCTGAACAGGATCGCGCGTGCCGGGCGCTCGAGCGCGGCGGCAATGGACGCAAGGGTCCGTTCGTCGTCGCCGCCGTCGCCGATGTCGACCTGGTCCACCTCGACCCCAAGCCGGTCGCGCAGGGCGAGCAGCGGGCCGAGCCCGCCCGGATGCTCGTGGCGGGTCGTCACGACGCGGTCGCCCGGGGACCAGGCGAGCGCGTTCAGGGACAGGTTCAGGCCGTCGGTCGTCGAGTGGGTCAGCGCGATGTCGTCCGGATCCGACACGAGCACGGCCGCAACCGAGGCCCGCGCCTCGGCCATCCGCTCGAGCGTCTCCGGCCACGCGTCGGGGTGGGCGCGGCCGATCGCAAGGTCGCGTGCCGCCTGATCGTCCATCGCCCGCTGCGCCTCGGCCGACATCGGACCGGCGGTCCCCGCGTTGAGATAGATCCCGGCACGGGTCGCGGGCAGCAGGTCGCGAATGGCGGCGACCTTCTCGGCCTCCGGCATGAACGGGGAAACCACGACCGTATGATATCGATGCCGGTCGCCGGCACCCGCATCCACACCCCGTCACGTTGTTCGGAGGCCGCCTTGGCCGGATACGCCCGTCCCGAGCTCCTCGCGACCCCAGACTGGCTGGCCGAGAACCTCGCGAAGCCGGACCTGCACGTCCTCGACGTCCGGTGGCGGCCCGACGGCACCGGGGCAGCCCTGCATGCGGCCGGGCATGTCCCCGGCGCGGTGTACCTGGACTGGAAGTCGGCGCTTGCGGATGTCGGCGAGGGCGGCGAGGCCCTGCTGCTGGCGTCCCCGGATCGGGTTGCGACGGCGATGTCGAACGCCGGGGTTGGCAACGGGACGTCGGTCGTCCTGTACGACGACACGCTGTCGTTCTACGCGGCCCGGGTGTGGTGGAGCCTCCGGGCCTACGGGTTCGAATCCGCGCGCGTCCTCGAGGGCGGGTTTCCCGCCTGGCGCGATGGGGGCCACACGATCACGGCGAGCAGCTCGATCGTCCGGACCGCGCCGTTCACGCCGCGGGCGCAGGCCCGGCTGCGCCTGACCACGGCTGACGTGCGGTCGCTGCTGGGCACGCCGGACGTCCTGCTGATCGATGCTCGAGGTCCGGCCGAATACCGCGGCTTCGAGGGCAACGTGCGCCGCCTCGGGCACATCCCCGGCGCCGTCAACCTGCCGGTGGCCGCCCTCCACCAGCCAGGCACCCAGCAGCTGCGCGACGCGACCGAGATCCGGGCGCTGCTGCTCAAGTCGAACGTCACGCGTGGACGGCGGCTCGTGTGCTACGACGGTTCGGGCGTGTCGGCGGCCAAGCTCGCGTACGTGCTGACCCTGGTCGGCCACGACGACGTCGCTGTCTATGACGGGGGCTGGGCCGAGTGGGGCGACCGGCTCGACCTGCCGGTGGACCGCTAAAGGACGGGGCCGGCGCGGGGACGGCCGGCGCGGGACGACCTACCAGCCGCCGCCGGGCGGTTCGGGGGGCTGGGGCGGGACCCCCGGTCCCGGTCCGGCAGCGCTCCCCTTGTCCAGCCCGGCCCACGGATCGACCTCCTGGTGCGGCGCCAGGATCTGCGCCCGCCGATGGTTCACGGCGACGACCACTGCGGTCTGGCGGCCCTCGCCCAGGTGGTCCGACCAGAACGCTGCCTCGGTGATGGGCAGGAACCGCCCGGTCAGCTCGGTCAGTGCCGCGCGGAGGTCGCCGCCCGTCGGCAGCAGGTGGATCAGCCCGGTGACGGTGAACGGTGGCACCGAGACGATCGCCGGCTCGGCCATCTTCGGCGTCCGCAGCTCCGGTGACGGCTCGACCGACGTGTTCGCCACGGCGAACAGCACCGCCTCCAGGTTGACCTGCGCGTACGCGGACCGGATCGGCTGGCCGCGCGAGCCGAACTCCTCGACGGTGACGTCCTCGAGGATCAGGAACGAGTCGTCGGCCATGTTGAGGATGTCGGTGACCCGGTGCTGGCGGGTGCGGACCGTCCCCCGCGCGATCAGCGCATCGGTGTACAGCGTGAGCTCATATCCCTGGAGCTCCGTGAATGCCGCATACATCGGCGCGGTTCCTCCGTGCGAGCGCCCCCCGGGCGCGCAGGCGCGATCAGAGCAGCATACGTGGGCATGGCCAGCCGTCGATCCCCCATTCGGCCGTTGCCACGGGTCATCGCCTCCCTCGCAGGGTCACCAGGTGCTCGGCGCCGACCTGCAGGGTCTCGTACAGGCGCGTGACCGTCGCGAGCGTGTCGATCTCGGCCGCCGGCTTGTCGGGGCGGAGGCGTGCGATCCGGGGGAACCGCAGCGCATAGCCGGACCGGTGACGAGCGGAGCGCATGATCACGTCGAACGCCACCTCGACCACCACCGTCGGTTCCACCACGCGGTACCGGCCGTGGACGCTGATCGTGTGCGCCTCGAACCATCGGGTCATGTCTGCGATCTCCGCGTCGGTCAGGCCGCTGTACGCCTTGCCGATCGTCACCAGGCTCCCCGTGGCGTCATCGCGGACGGCAAAGGTGTAGTCGGACAGCACGCCGTGGCGCTTGCCGTGCCCGACCTCGACCCCGACCACCACGCAGTCGAGCGTGGCGAGCGCCTTCTTCATCTTGAGCCAGCCCAGCCCGCGGCGGCCCGGCGTGTACCGGCTGTCCGGATCCTTGACCATCAGCCCCTCGTTGCGACGGGCCCGCGCCGCGGCGAACGCGTCCTCCAGCCCCTCCGCCGACGCCACCTCGACCAGGTAGCTGAGCGCGAACCGGCCGCCGTCGGCGGCCGCGGGCAGGTCCAGGGTCTCGAGCCGGCGCCGCCGGTCCCGCAGCGGGATGTCGAGGAGCGACCGGACGATGCCGTCGGAACCGTCATCGAGCCCGATCGCATCCCAGGCGACGTAGATCACCGGGATCTCGTCACGGATCGCCGCCGACGGGCGCTTGCGGCCGAGCCGTGCCTGGAGCTGGAGGAAGGGCAGGACGGTGCCGTCCTTCCAGGCCAGGATCTCGCCGTCGAGGATCCCGGACCATGACAGCCCCGCGGCACCCTCGACCACCTCGGGGAACTGGTCGCTGATGTCGTTCAGGTCGCGCGAGTAGATCCGCGCCCGGTCGGGTGTGCGATGGAGCTGGGCGCGGATCCCGTCGTACTTGTCCTCCACCCACACGGTGGGTCCCAGGCGGGCCATGATCTCGGCCGCGTCCTCGGCCGGCGATGCGAGCATGAACCGGAGGGGGTTGAACAGCGCCAGCGCCGCGTCGGCCAGGCGGTCCTCGCTTGCAAGCAGCGCGGTCTGGCCCACATCCCCGGTGAGCATCCCGGCCCGCTTGACGGCCTCCAGCGGACGGTCGAACGCCTTCGCGATCGCTGCCTCGAGCAGGCCCTCGCGAAGCCCGATCCTGAGCTCACCCGTGAGCACCTTGACGATGCCCGCGGCGGTTGCCGGTGACGAGCGGGCGAGGAGCGACTCGAGGATCGCCGCCTTGGCTGCCGGGCCCGACGCCACCTCGATCGCCTCGAACGCCGCGAGCACGTCGGCGAGCGTCGGCTCCAGCTCCGGGTCCGGGGCACGGCCGGCCTCGGCGAGCACGTCGGCGACAGCGGTGGACAGGTCCGATGATCGATCGTAGGCGCGACGAAGCGCATCCCCGTCGGCGTCCGCGACCCGGAGCACGGCGGCGGACAGCCCGGCCCAGCCGATCCCGACCGTCCGCTGATCGGCCTCGGCAAACGGACGGCCGGTCAGGAACCGCGCCGCAATGGGCAGCTCGTCCGGTGGCAGGCCGGCCAGGTAGCCGGCCAGGATCGAGGTCTTCTCGGACGTCTTCGTCGTCCCGGCGACCCGTTGTGCGATCTCGCTCCAGCGGCGCATGCGGGCGATGGTATAGGGTGTCCGCGATGCTCCATCGGCGCTGGTTCCCAGAGCACATCGACGGCGAGCTGGTCGTGCTTCGCCGCCATTCCCGAGAGAACCTGCGCGACTTCCTGCGCTGGTACCAGGACGCCGATGTCGCGCGCCTGACGCGGTACCAGGACGGCCCGATGCGGCCGGACGAGATCGAGCGCTTCTTCATGATGCGGGCGCTCGGACCCGAGTCGCTCGCGATGGGGATCCACATCAGGGCCACCGACCGCCTGATCGGCTCGTGCGCGTTCTCGCAGCTCGACGGGGACAACGGGTCCGCGCTGTTCCACATCACCATCGGGGAGCACGATGCGTGGGGCCACGGGTACGGCGGCGAGGCGACGAGCCTGATGGTCGACCACGCGCTCGGCTCGCTGGGCCTGCACCGCGTCGCGCTGTCCGTGTTCGCGTTCAACGAGCGGGCCATCCGCGCCTACCTGCGGGTCGGCTTCGTGATCGAGGGACGGTCGCGCGAGGCGATCTGGCGCGACGGACGGTGGTGGGACGAGGTCCACATGAGCGTGCTCGAGCCCGAATGGCGGTCGGCGCGCTGGCAGGCGCGCGCCAGCGCCGAGGGACGGGTCGAGGCGAGCGGGCCTGCCGATGCCGGCACGACCCGGGTGGACGGTCGGGCCGCGGTCGCGTCCGGGCTGGTCGACGCGATCAACGAGGAGCCGGTCGTCCCACGAGGCGGAGGATGAGATGGCGAGCCAAGGTCCGGCGGCGGATGCCGCCCGCGCCGCGTTCCGGGAGCGGATCGACGCGAAGGGTCACGCGGTCGACAACGCGCGGCACGCCGTCGAAGGGTTGAACGCCGCGTTCGACGCCGGGGCGCTCGACCGGACGCCCGTGCTGGGGGCCATGCTGGCCGATCTCGAGGCGGCGCTCCAGGTGGAGGATGGGCAGCGGCTCGGCGGCAAGAGCGCCGAGGCAGCTCGGTTCATCACGCGCGCGATCTCCCGCGAGCTCGACAACGCCTGACCCACACCGCGCGTCGCGGCCGCGCAACCGACCTTCGTCGCGGAAGCGCGGCCGACAGGGGATCGGGTAGGGTTCCCGACAACGCAGGAGCACGATCGCCCGATGACGCCCACCGGCCCCGCGCAGCGCGCCGCAACCGTCGAGTTCGACCATGTGACCAAGGTCTACGACGCACGCTCCGCCCGGGGCGGGACGCCGGGAGCCGTCAACGACCTCACCCTGACCGTCCCGGCCGGCAGGATCTGCGTGTTCGTCGGGCCGTCCGGGTGTGGCAAGACCACGACCCTCAAGATGGTCAACCGCCTGATCGAGCCCACGTCCGGCCGGATCCGCGTCGACGGCGTCGACGCGTCGACGCGCGACCTGACGGAGCTCCGGCGAAGCATCGGCTACGTCATCCAGCAGACGGGCCTGTTCCCCCACCAGACGATCGCGGACAACGTCGCCACCGTGCCGCGCCTCCTGGGCTGGCCGAAGGTCCGCCAGCGCGAGCGAGCCGAGGAGCTGCTGTCGGTCGTCGGCCTGGATCCGGCGAAGTACGCGCGGCGCTACCCGGCCCAGCTCTCGGGCGGTGAGCGACAGCGCGTGGGCGTGGCCCGGGCGCTGGCCGGCGATCCCCCGATCATGCTCATGGACGAGCCGTTCGGCGCGGTCGATCCGATCGTCCGGGAGCGTCTCCAGAACGAGTTCCTGCGCATCCAGGAGCAGCTGGCCAAGACGATCCTGTTCGTGACCCACGACATCGACGAGGCGATCAAGATGGGCGACCTGGTCGCGGTCATGCGGACCGGCGGGGTCCTCGCCCAGTACGGCCCACCCGAGGAGATCCTGGCCAACCCGGCCTCGGAGTTCGTGGCGCGGTTCGTGGGCACCGATCGCGGGCTCAAGCGCCTGTCGCTGGTCCGGGTCCGCGACCTCGAGCTTGCGCCGGCAATCACCGCCCGCACCGGCGACGACGCCGCGGAGGCGCGACGGCGCGCCCTGGCCGATCCGTTCCCGTGGCTGCTCCTGCTCGACGAGGCGGACCGGCCGCTGGGCTGGGTCGACCAGCACGAGGTGCCGGCGTCCGGCGTCCTCGACGCGTCCCTGGTCGGGACCACGTCCCCCCTCCTCGACCGCCGGACGACGCTCAAGGACGCGCTGTCGATGCTGCTCGAGGACGACGTGCAGGCCGGCGTCGTCGTCGATCGCCGTGGCGTGTTCCGGGGCCTGGTCACGGTCGCCGAGGTCGCCGCGTACCTGCGCGACTCCGGGCGGGAGCCTGACGCGTGATCGATTGGGGCTGGATGGCGGACCACGTCGACACGCTGGCCGCGCGGCTCGTCCAGCACCTCTACCTGGCCACGATCGCCGTCGGCATCGGGTTCGCGATCTCGTTCCTGCTCGCGATCTGGAGCGTCCGGCAGCGACGGGTCTACGGTCCCGTCTCGGCCGTCGCCAGCATCCTGTACACGATCCCCAGCCTCGCGCTGTTCGCCGCGCTGGTGCCGATCACGGGCCTGTCGCTGGTCACGGCCGTCACGCCGCTCGTGCTGTACACGATCCTGATCTTCGTGCGCAACATCGTGGCCGGGTTCGACGCTGCGCCACCGGACGTGCTGGAAGCCGCCGACGGCATGGGCTACACCCCGGGCAGCCGGCTGTGGCGCGTCGAGCTGCCGCTTGCGCTGCCTCTGACGATGGCCGGGCTGCGGGTCGCGAGCGTGTCCACGATCGGGCTGGTCACGATCTCGGGCGCGATCGGCGACCGGTTCGGCGGGCTGGGGTTCTTCATCTTCGAGGGCTACCGGCGCGGGTTCCCGAGCGAGATCCTGTTCGGTGCCGTGCCCTCGATGCTGCTCGCCGTCGCCGTCGATCTCGCACTCGTGGCGCTGCAACGTCGCGTGACGCCGTGGACCGCGGCACACGACGCCGGGCCGCCCGAACCGCCCGAACCGATCGTACCGGACGGGTCGGACGGGACCGGCGGCACCCGGGCACGCGAACGCGACACCGGGGCACGCGAACGCGGCGCCGGAGCCGCGGCCTGATGGACATCCTGACCGCGACGGTGGCCTGGCTGCTGGAGCCGTCGCACTGGTCCGGCCCGTCCGGGATCCCGGCCCGCGTCGGCGAGCACCTGGCCCTGTCGGGGGTTGCCCTGCTGATCGCCGCGGCGATCGCGCTGCCGCTGGGGATGTGGGTCGGCCACACGCGGCGAGGGGCGAGGCTCGCGCTCAACTCGGCCAACCTCGCCCGCGCCGTGCCGTCGCTGGCGATCATCGGGATCGCGATCCCGATCACGACCGTCATCGACCCTCAGCTTGGATTCCGCGTCATCCCGACGCTGATCGCGATGGTCGCCCTCGGCGTGCCCCCGATCCTCGTCAACGCCTATGCGGGCGTCTCCGAGGTCGACCGTGACCTGACCGAGGCTGCCCGCGGGATGGGCTTCACCCCGCTCCAGGTGCTGGCGCGCGTCGAGCTCCCATTGGCATTGCCCGTGATCGCGGCCGGGCTCGGATCCGCCGCGGTCCAGATCATCGCAACGGCGACGCTGGGTGCGATCTTCGGGTTCGGCGGGCTGGGCACCTACCTCACCGAGGGCATCGCGCAGAACGATGACCCGAAGGTGTTCGGGGGCGTCGTCCTCGTCGCGCTGCTCGCGCTCGCGGCCGAAGGCGGGTTCGCCGTGCTCGCCCGCGCGCTGACGCCACGGGGCCTCCACGCCGAGCGGCAGGCGGGCCCGGCTGCGACCGCCGGGTCGGCGTCCGCCTGATCCGGAGCGCGAGGCGGGTCGCCCGCCGGGTATCCGGAGCGCCGCTGTTATCGTGGCGCCAGCCCGGAAGGCCCGGGACCAACACGGAAGGAGACCCAATGCGGTTGGCCCGCACGCTCGCCCTCGGGGCGTCGCTGCTGGTGCTCGTGAGCGCCTGCTCGACGGGAGGGGGCAGCAAGCCCACGGTCAAGGTGGGATCGGTTGGGTTCGACGAGGCGCGGATCGTCGCCGAGGCGTATGCGCAGGTGCTCGAGAACGCCGGCTACACCGTCAATCGTGACGGGATCGGCCTCGGCGACCGCAAGGTGCTGCTGCCGGCGCTCGAGAGCGGCCAGATCGACCTCCAGCCCGAATACATCGGATCCGGCCTCGCGGCCGGCTACGGCGGCACGCCCACCGGAGATCCGGCCGCCAACCGGACGGCCCTCCAGGCGATCCTCGACGGCAAGGGAGGGGGCATCACCGTCCTCGACTACACGCCGGCCCAGGACCAGAACGCCTTCGTCGTCCGCAGGGAGACGGCCGACCAGTACTCGCTATCCAAGATGAGTGACGTCGCCGCGGTCCAGGACAAGCTCAAGCTCGGGCTGGCCAAGGACTGCCCCACGAACCCCCTGTGCGCCGGCGCCCTCAAGGACGCGTACGGGATCGACACGTCTGGTGCGACGCTGCTCGACGCCTGCTCCACGCCCATGGCCCAGGCCCTGGAGGCCAAGACGATCGACCTCGGCGAGCTGTGCTCGACGCAGCCGGACATCATCGTCAACGACTTCGTGCTGCTGGCCGATGACAAGCAGACCCAGCCCGCGGACAACATCGCGCCACTGGTCCGGAACGACTTCCTGGACAAGGTGGACAAGGCAGCGTTCGAGAAGCTGCTCAACGACCTGTCGGCGAAGATCGACACGCCGACCCTCGCCGACCTGTACAAGCAGGTCAGCGTGGACAAGAAGGACATCAGCGACGTGGTCAGCACCTGGCTCAAGGCGCAGGGCCTCATCTCGTAGGCACGGTTCCTGATCAGGTCAACGGGCCCCGGCGACGCCGGGGCCCGTGCAATTCCCGCTCGCTGCCGGTCAGCCCAGCTCCAGCCAGGCGAGCAGGGCCTCGCCGTCCCGCCACGCGACCGGCACGTCGACCGACAGCCGGTGCGCCTCGTGATCGACGGTCCGGGCGAGCGCCGGGTAGGCCTCCCGCATCCGGCCGCCGGGACGCACTCGCGAGCCAAGGTGCCGGATGAACGCCCCGTACAGGGCCTCGGGATCGGTGTCCGCGATGCGGGCCTCGGCCTCTGGCTGGTAGTCGACGGGGACCATCAGCCGCGCGAAGAAGGCGCCGATCTCGTCGGCCATCGGATCGACGCCCTGGGAGTGCCCGGCCCAGCGGACGATCGGCGCCCGCGATACGAACGCCACGATCGTCTCCTGCTCACCGTTCACCGCCCCGAGCACGGTGCCGCCGAACGACAGGAACTGGTTCGAGACGGGCACCCGGTCGGTGACCTGGAGTCGGCCCCAGGCGAACGTTCGGCGCAGGGGCATCGGTGTCCGGTTGTCGATCTGCGCGAGCTGGCAGCGGCCGGAGCCGGCCGCCCAGAACGAGGCCTCCTCGGGGTCAAAATGCTCGAGCGTCGGCTGGTTCCGCAGCGCGACCAGCAGGCGAGGACCCGGAACCGTGCCCGGGCGGCTCCCGTCGCGCAGGACGAACCCGAGGTGGGCCAGCTCTGCGGACGCGTCCTCGAGCCAGCCGCCGCCCCACTCGAGCGAGCCGGGCCACGGGGACGCGGCCGGCGACGTCATCACGGCTCGACGTCCGCAGCGATCCCGGTTGCGGTGGCCCGCCGGTCCGGTGCCGGCGCCGGGGTGGCGACGGACGGCGCGGGTGCGTCCGCGGAAGCCCCACGGCCGCCCAGCGCGACCACGGCCGCGCCGCCGACCGAGGTCAGCAGCAGCGTCGTGGCGTGGACCAGGACGGCGAACGCCAGTGCCGGCTCGGCGGCGACCCCGACCGAGCGGGCGATGGTGACCGCCGCCAGCTCGAACGTGCCCACGTACCCGGGGGCGGCCGGAATGGCGGTGGCGAGATTCGTGCCGGCGGCGAGCAGCGCGGCCTGGCCGATCGTGAGCTCGATCCCGATCGCCTGGCCGGCGGCGGCGAACGCGAGCACGGTGCACGACCAGGATCCGATCGAGAGCGCGGTCGCGGCGGCCATCGTCCGCAGGTCGCTCGCGATCGCGAGGCCGCTGCGGAGCCGGACCAGGACGTCCCGGGCGCGCGGCCATCGTGCGACGACGGCGCCCACCCGGTCGGCGCCCGGCAGCCGGTGGGCGACCATCCCGATCGCGATCAGCAGGACCAGCAGCGCGGTCACCGCGAGGCCGACCAGGACCGCGGACGCGACAACGCCGCGCACGGACAGGACCAGGATCGCGGCCGCCGCGATCGCCACGACCACGACCGTGTCCACGACCCTCTCGACCACGATCGTGCCCAGGATCGTGGTCCGCGAGACGCCCGTCCTGGTGCCCAGGTGGTGGCTCCGGACGATCTCGCCCAGCCGGGCCGGGAGGACGTTGTTGGCGAGATAGCCAACCAGCAGCGATCCGAGCGTCATGCGCAGCGGGACCGCCGCCAGCGGCGCCAGCAGCACCCGCCAGCGGATCGCGCGCAGCAGGAGATCGATGACGACGAACGCGATCAGCAGCACGATCCAGCCGGGCTCGGCGTGGCGCAGCGCGTCCACGGCGGCTCCGAGGTCGACCGAGCGGACCACGAGGGCGAGCGCCACCGCCGAGATCGCGATCCCGGCTGCAGCTCGCCAGAACCGTTCGGGCAGCCGCATCTCAGTTGCCGCCGGTCTCGCCGGCAGCCATGCGGGGACGGAGCTTGGACGAACGGCGGATCCCGCTCCGGTGGAGCAGGAACCGTCCAACGACCCGCAGGGTGGACAGCCCGTATACGACGCTCCTGCGGAAGTTGACCGACGATGCCTCCTCGAAGTACCGGGTCGGCACCGCGATCTCGCCGATGTTGAGCCCGCCCGCGGCGACCACCTGCGAGATCAGCTCCTGATCGAACACGAAGTCGTCCGAGTTGAGGCGGTACGGGATGGTCTCCAGCAGCCGCCGGCTGTATGCCCGAAGCCCCGTGTGGTACTCGGACAGCCGGAGGCCGAACGCGACGTTCTCGACGCCGGTCAGGAAGCGGTTCGAGAGGTACTTCCAGCGAGGCATCCCGCCGGCCAGCGGATCGCCCAGGAACCGGCTGCCCAGCATCAGGTCGCGCGCACCGGACGCGATCGGCGCGACGAGCTCGGGGATGCGCGTGGCGTCGTACTGGTAGTCGGGATGGAGCATGACGACGACGTCGGCACCCCACTCGAGCGCCCGGTCGTAGCAGGTCTTCTGGTTGCCGCCGTAGCCAAGGTTCTGGCGATGCGTGATCACCTCCAGCCCGAGCCGCTGCGCGATCTCGACCGTCTCGTCCTGCGACACGTCATCGACCAGGATCAGGTGATCGACCAGGTCATGCGGAATGTCCGCATAGGTGCGCTCGAGCGTGAGGGCAGCGTTGTATGCGGGCATCACGATGACGACGCGCGGCGGCTCCGGCATGGCCCAAGGGTAGTGCCTCCTCGCCCGGGCCGACGATCAGCCGATGGTCATGGCCGGAGCGTTCCCGGTAGCCACGCCGTCGCAATCCCGTCATCATTGACCGGTACGCTTCGGCGTCCCGGGATCGGTCATTCGTCCCATGTTCCCGTGCCCGCAGGAGTCCAGGATGTTCGAGCGCCTGTTCGGGGACCGCCGCGGCGATCCCTCCGTCGCCGACCGCGTCCCGCCCGGTCAGTACCTCACCGAGAAGTTCCCCGTCCTCCACTACGGCAGCGTGCCGCACCCGGACCTGTCCACGTGGGACTTCAAGGTCTACGGCGAGGTCGACAACCCGTTCCGGTTGACCTGGGACGAGTTCAAGGCACTCCCCCGCAAGGAGGTGACCACCGACATCCACTGCGTGACGCGCTGGACCAAGCTGGACACCCACTGGGAGGGGGTCGCGATCCAGACGATCCTCGAGCTCGCCCAGGTCCGGCCGGACGCGAGGTTCGTGGTGGGCCATGCCGAGCAGGGGTACACCGCCAACGTGCCGCTCGAGGTCCTCGACGACGACGACGTGCTGCTCGCGGACACGTACGAGGGCAAGCCGCTGGAGCCGGAGCACGGCTACCCGCTCCGGCTCATCGTCCCCAAGCGCTACTTCTGGAAGGGTCCCAAGTGGATCCGCGGCCTGGAGCTCCTGAGCCACGACATGCCCGGCTTCTGGGAGCGCTACGGGTACCACAACGACGCGGACCCGTGGCAGGAGGAGCGCTTCTCCGAGTAGCGCTGCCGGCCGGCACCGGAACCACGGACGGGGCGCCCGGCAGGTCGGCGACAGCCGATAATCGCCGGGTGTCCGCCCCCTCGCCCATGCGCCACGCGTCCCGGACGGCATCGCTCGCGCCGTTCGTCGCGACGACCGCCCTGGGCAGCACTGCCTACATCGCCGCGTTCACCGCGGCCTCGATCGCAGCCCGGGAGATCACCGGCAAGGCGGAGCTGTCCGGCCTGCCGAGCGCCCTGGGAACGATCGGCACCGCAGGTGCGATCGGCTTGCTGGCGGCGATCATGTCGCGTCGCGGGCGACGCACCGGGTTGATCGGGGGGTTCGCAGTCGCCGTCGTCGGCGCGATCGCATCGGTCGCGGCGGTCGTCCTTGCCGCGTTCCCGCTGTTGCTGGCCGGCAGCATCCTCGCTGGCTTTGGCAACGCCGCCATCCAGCTGTCGCGCTATGCGGCCGCCGACCGAGTCGCTCCCGAGCAGCGCGCGGCGGCCGTCGGCGTCGTGGTCTGGGGCAGCACGGCAGGAGCCGTGCTCGGGCCGAACCTGGTCGCACCGGCGGGTGCGGTCGCGTCCGCTGTCGGACGATCGGCCCTCGAGGGCGGGCTGACGGTCACGGTGCTGGGCTTCGCCCTGGCGTTGCTGGTCGTGCTGGTCCGCGTTCCACGCCCCGATGGCACGGTCGATCCGGCACGACCGCCGGGCGATGCCGCCGAGGCGAATCCGGAACCCGCCGCGGTCGCTCCGGAACTCGTCACGCGAACCGAGGGCCTGCTGGCCGCCCTCGCACCGATCCGGGTGCGCGTCGCGCTGGTGGCGATGGTGACGGCGCAGGTCGTCATGGTCCTGATCATGACCATGACCCCGGTCCACATCCACGACATGGGCGAGAGCCTGACCACGGTCGGCTTCGTGATCAGCGCCCATACCCTGGGCATGTTCGCCCTGTCCCCGATCACGGGTCGGCTCGTCGTCCGGATCGGGGCGTTCACCGTGCTCTACGCCGGGTTTGCGATGCTGCTGGTGGCCGCCGTCCTGGCGGCAGTCGCGCGGGACCCGAACATCCCCGTGCTCGTGCTCGCCCTGTTCCTCCTCGGCTACGGCTGGAACCTGGCATTCGTCGCGGGCAGCAGCCTGCTCACCAGCGGCGCGTCGCTGCGGGAGCGGATCCGCCTCCAGGGGGCGACCGACATGCTCGTGTTCTCGGCAGGCGCGGCCGCGAGCGTGTCGTCCGGCCTGCTCCTCGACTGGGCCGGGTACCAGACCCTGGCCATCGTGGGTGGTGGCTTCCTGGCGCTCCCGGCCGTCGTCATCTTCCTCGCCGGCCGTCGGATCGCAGCACCCGCGCGGGCTGGCGCCTGACGCCCTCGCCGGGCGCTTCTACGCCGGGCGCTGCTTCGCCGATCAGTTGGTGCGCCCGGCGATCCCCGACCGGTCCGGCGCGAAGGGCGCAAGGCGATGGGCGAGCAGCAGCAGCTCGCGATCCAGCAGGTCGTCGAGGTCACGGAGCCGGCGCTCGGCGCTCACGGCCTCGAGCAGCGCCTGCTTGCGGTCCAGCTCCACCTGGACGATCCCGGTGAGCAGGAACGACAGCGCCGACGGGTCGTCCGGGATGCGCAGCGCAGCCGCCAGCTCGCCCGGCCCGCCACCCGGCGCCGACGCATCGTCATCGTCGGTCGCGGGCACCTCGACCTCGACCTGGACGTCGATCGGCTCCGCCGCCTCGCCGTCGCGGGGCTGGAGCAGCCGGAGGTACTCGACGAAGCGGGCGGAGACGCGTTGCGCCAGGGCGTCGGCGACGGCGGCGATGCCCACGGCGTCCTCGATCGGATCGACCTCGGCCACGAGGTAGGGTTCGGAGTCTCCGTCGACGTCGATCACCAGGAACCGGCGGCCACCGACGACCAGCAGGTCCCAGCGCCCGTCCGGGTAGCGGCTCGCCTCGCGGATCTCCGCCAGGGTTCCCACGGCGGCGATCGAGAGCTCCTGCGGCTCGCCGTCCACGGGTCCCACCTCGCTGCCCTCGCGGATCATCACCACGCCGAACGGCGATTCGGTGTCCAGGCAGTGCTGCACGAGGGCGCGGTAGCGCGGCTCGAAGATGTGCAGCGGCAGGGCGATCCCCGGCGCGAGCACGGTTCGGAGCGGGAACAGCGGGATCTGCATCTCGACCGCAGCATAGGCCGGGTGGCGACGGCGGGCCACACCGCTCCGGCTTCGAGATCTCGGTCCCGGTCCCCGAATCGAGAAGCCGCCGTAGACCGGCGGCTTCGTGTCCGATGAGCGGGTCAGGCCCGGTGAGCGGGTAAGGCCCGCCTGGTCCAGGCCCGGCGCGAGGTCAGTGCGCGCAGCTCCTGGCCTGGCCGGCGTCCGACTCCGTCCGGAAGCTCGACCCGCAGCCGCAGCCCGACACGGCTTTCGGATTGTTGACGGTGAAGCCGGCGCCCATCAGCGTGTCGACGTAGTCGATCTGGCTGCCCTCGATCAGCGGCACGCTGTTGCCGTCGATGTACACGCGAACACCGTTCGTGCTCAGCACGTTGTCGTCCGCGGTGGGCTGATCCTCGAGCATCATCCCGTACTTGTAGCCCGAGCAGCCGCCCGAGTACACGTACACGCGCAGGCCGATGTCGGGGCTCGTCTCGTCCTTGGTGAGCTCGCGCAGCTTGGTGGCTGCCGCGTCGGTCAGCGAGACGATCGTCGGCTGGGCGTCGATCATGAGTGGATTCTCCTTCGAGGGTCGCAGGTCCCGCACCCACCCGGTGCGCGAACCAGACGATCGTACGCAAGGCAACGGATTTCGTCCAGCACCTGCGCCAAAATCAACGACAGCCGCGCGGGCGCGGATCCTGCCGGCGCCATGAAGCCGGCGCGAGCGCGGAGCGCGCTACCCGTCGATACGCTCGACGACGGTCGCGATCCCCTGCCCCACCCCGATGCACATCGTCGCCAGCCCGTATCGGCCGCCGGTCCGGACGAGCTCGTGGACCAGCATCGTCATCAGGCGCGCACCGGAGGCGCCCAACGGGTGCCCCAGCGCGATCGCGCCGCCATTGGGGTTGACCCGCGCCGGGTCGAGCCCCAGCTCGTCCATGCAGGCGACCGACTGGCTCGCGAATGCCTCGTTGATCTCGACGACGTCGATGTCCGGGACCGCCAGGCCGGCACGGCCGAGCACCTTGTGCACCGCCGGCACCGGCCCCATCCCCATCACGTCGGGATGGACGCCCGCGACCGCCGTTGCGACGACGCGCGCCATCGGCCGCAGCCCGAGCGCGCGCCCCCGCTCCGCCTCGACCAGCAGCAGCGCGGCAGCGCCATCGTTGATCCCGGAGCTGTTGCCCGCGGTGACCGTGCCGCCCGCCCGGAACGCCGGCCTGAGCGCGGCCAGCGCCTCGATCGAGGTATCCGGCCGCGGGTGCTCGTCGCGGTCCACCACGGTCACCGCGCCCTTTCGCCCGGGCACCGGCACGGGAACGAGCTGCGACGCGAACCGTCCCGCCTCGATCGCCGCGACGGCCCGCCGCTGGCTCTCGAGCGCAAACGCGTCCTGGCGATCACGCGGCACGGCGTGCTGGTCCGCGACGCACTCGGCGGTCTCGCCCAGCGAGATCGGCGGGTACGCCTCCTGCATCCGGGGATTGACGAACCGCCAGCCGAGCGTCGAATCCTCCATGGCACGGGGCCCGCGAGCGAACGTGGTCTCGGGCTTGAGCATCACGTACGGCGCGCGGGTCATCGACTCGACTCCGCCCGCCACGAACACGTCGCCGTCGTCGGCACCGATCGCGTGGGCCGCGGCGTTGATCGCCTGGAGGCCGGAGCCGCACAGCCGGTTGACGGTCTGGCCGGCCACCTCGACGGGCAGCCCGGCGAGCAGCCCGGCCATGCGGGCAACGTTGCGGTTGTCCTCGCCGGCCTGGTTGGCGCAACCGAGGATGACGTCCTCCACGATGCCCGGCTCGATGCCGCTGCGATCGATGATCGCGCGGATCACGATGGCGGCGAGGTCGTCCGGGCGGACGGTCGCCAGCGCGCCGCCGTAGCGCCCGATGGGGGTGCGAACGGCATCGACGATCCAGGCTTCGCGATGCGGGCGATGCAGATCTCGGGCCATGCGTCGATTGTGGCACGCGATCGGTGCCCGGCGTCAGCGCCCCTTCCAGACCGCCGGGCGCTTCTCGAGGAAGGCGGCCATCCCCTCCCGCTGGTCCTCGGTCGCGAACAGCTCCTCGAACCGGTCGCGCTCGAGCCGCAGGCCATCGCCCAGCGGCAGCGACTGCGCCGCATTGACCGCCGCCTTCGCGGCACGCACCGCCAGCGCCGGCATCGCCGCGATCAGCGTGCCCAGGTCGAGCGCCGACGCGATCACGTCGGCCGCGGGCACGAGCCGCGTGACCAGGCCGATCCGCTCGGCCTCGACGGCATCGATCCGGCGACCCGTGAGCACCATCTCCATCGCCCGGGCGCGTCCGACGGCGCGGGCGAGCCGCTGGGTGCCGCCCGCACCGGGGATCACGCCCAGCAGGATCTCGGGCTGGCCGAACCGGGCGTCGTCGCCGGCGACCAGCATGTCGCAGGCCATCGCGAGCTCCGCGCCACCGCCGAGCGCGAACCCGCGAACGGCCGCGATCGTCGGCGTCCGCAGGCGACCCACGCGATCGATGGCGGCAAACGGATCGCCGGTGCGCAGGCTGTCGGGGGTCTCGGCGGCAAGCTCGCGCACGTCCGCACCGGCCGCAAACGCCCGCTCGCTGCCGGTGATCACGATCGCCCGGCACGCGTCGTCGTCGTCCAGCGCCGCGAGCGCGGCATCGAGCTCGGCCAGCAGGGCGAATGACAGCGCGTTGAGCGCGTCGGGCCGGTCCAGCGTCACCAGCGCCACGCCGTCACGGGGCGGGTCGCCCCCGGGCATGTCGACCCGGATCAACGGCTGGTTCTCGCGCGCGGGTGCGTCATCGGTCATCGCGATGCCTCCTCCAACCAGTCCACGTCCGGCACGGCCGAGGCGCCGGTGTCGCCGAGCGATGATGTCCAGCCGTCGGCACGTCCCATCGGGGTCGTCCGGCCGGCGCCCGCGGGCGCCTCGGCACGGCGTCGCGCCACCGGCTCGGTCGACCGGTAGAAGCCGGCCAGCGCCTCGTTGAACAGGGCGGGCCTGCGGCGCGCGACCTCGTGCCCGCAGTCGGGGACGACCAGCAGGCGGGCGTCGGGCAGCTGGCGTCGCAGCGCCCAGGCGCGATCCACCGGCACGAACGGATCGCGGTCGCCCACCACGACCAGCGTGGGTGCGTCGATCCGCCGCAGGTCGCCCGGGCCGGGGAGATCCTGCGTCGCGACGTCCCGGGTGATCGCGGGCAGCAGCCGCTCCCATGCCCCCTCGCCCTGGACGGGGTCGTGCCGCCGCGCGAGCGCGCGCGCCCACTCCGGGTCCCGGAGCCGGATGCGTCCCGGATCGAACAGCCGGCGCGCGACCGAGGCCCGCGGCTCACGGTCGTTCGAGATGCCCGCCAGCACGAGCGTCCGCAGCCGCTCCGGGCTTCTGGTCGCGAACCCCAGCGCGGTCGCCCCGCCCATCGAGAAGCCGACCAGGTGGAACGTCGTCAGGCCAAGCGCGGTGGAGAACGCGGCCAGGTCGTCGACGAGCCATTCGTAGCGGAAGCCGTCGTCCGCGTTCCAGCGGGTAGAGGCGTGCCCGCGCGCGTCGGGCACGAAGCACCGGAACGCCCGGCGCAGCAGGGGGAGCTGGGCCGCGAAGTCCTCGCGCCCGGACGACGTGGCGCCGTGGAGCAGGATCAGCGGCGGGCCGGCGCCCTCGACCTCGTACCCGATCTCCAGACCATTCGCGCGCACGTGCGGCATCGTCGGCTGCCCGCGCTCAGCCGGCCGGCGATTCGGGCTTGCCGGCCACAGTGGCGGTCGTCGCCCGCTCGATCCGCAGGTACCGGCGGCGGTGGTACAGCAGCGGAGGCGCGTCGGGGTCGCCGAGCGACAGCGCGTCCACCCGGCCGACGTACAGGTGGTGATCGCCGACCGTGAAGCGATCGACGACCGCGCATTCCATGGAGGCGATGGTGCCCGCCAGCAACGGCAGCCCGGTCACGCCCGGCCGCCATTCCGCGCCGCAGAACGCGTCCCTGCCGGGGGCGACGTTCGCGCCGGCGAAGCAGTCGGAGAGCCACAGCTGGCCCTCGTGGAGGATGTTGATCGCGAACCGGCGGCCGGCATCGATCATCGGAACGATGAACCGCTGCTGATCGAGCGCGACCATGACCAGCGGCGGCTCGAGGCTGACCGACGCCATGGCGTTGACGGTGATTCCCTGTGGCCGGTCGCCATCCATCGCCGTCACCACCGTCACGCCGGTCGCGAACTGGCCGATGATGGTCCGGAAGTCGCCGGTCGAGACGTTCACCGGTGCAGCATACGGTGGGCTCGCCCGTTGCCGGCCGACGCGCCCGGAGGCACGGCCGCCATCCCGCCCGTTCTCGGCCGAAGCCGCCCGCCGTCCACCTCGGGCCATCCGGCCCGTCTCGCCATCGCGCCCATCGCCGTACCATCGGTCCATGGATACCGAGAAGCTCGCCGCCGCCCCGGCGACCCGGATCGAGCGCGACTCCATGGGCGAGATGGAGGTCCCCGTCAATGCCCTGTACGGCGCGTCCACCCAGCGCGCCGTGATCAACTTCCCGATCTCGGGGCAGCGGATGCCGCGTCGCCTCCTGCGCGCGCTGGCGCTCGTCAAGCAGGCCGCCGCCGAGACCAACGCCGGCCTCGGCCTGATCGAGGCGGCGAAGGCACAGGCGATCGTCGCCGCGGCTCGCGAGGTCGCCGCCGGCCGGCACGACGAGCAGTTCCCGATCGACGTCTACCAGACCGGATCGGGCACCTCGACCAACACCAACATGAACGAGGTCATCGCCCACATCGCGTCGGCCCGCCTGGGCGGGGCGAAGGTCCACCCCAACGATGACGTCAACAAGTGCCAGAGCTCGAACGACACGATCCCCACGGCGCTCCAGCTGGCTGCCGCGGTCGCCATCGAGGACGAGCTCATCCCGGCCCTCGTCGCGCTCCAGCGCTCGCTGGCCACGAAGTCGGACGAGTTCTGGGACGTCGTCAAGACGGGCCGGACGCACCTCCAGGATGCGACGCCGATCCGCCTCGGCCAGGAGTTCGCGGGATACGCGGGCCAGGTGGAGGAGGCGATCCGGCGGGCGCAGGCCGCGCGCGACGAGCTGCTCACGGTGCCCCTCGGCGGCACCGCCGTCGGGACGGGCATCAACGCCCACCCGGAGTACGCGGCGCGGGCGTGCGTCCACCTGTCCGAGCTGACCGGGCTCCAGGTCCGTGAGGCGGGCAACCACTTCCACGCGCAGGCGACCCTGGACGCGGCGATCGCCGCCCACGGCGGGTTGCGCGCCATCGCCCTGGGCCTGTGGAAGATCGCCTCGGATATCCGGTACATGGGCATGGGACCGCGCGCGGGCCTCGGGGAGCTGGCGCTGCCGGAGACGCAGCCCGGTTCGTCGATCATGCCCGGCAAGGTGAATCCGGTCATCGCCGAGAGCCTGACCATGGTCGTGGCGCGGGTGGTGGGCAATGACGCCACGGTCGCGTTCGGCCAGACCGGCAGCTTCCTCGAGCTCAACGTGATGCTCCCGGTGACGGCGCAGGCGATGCTCGAGTCGATCACCCTGCTGGCGGCCTCGGCGCGCAACTTCCGGGTGCGCCTCGTCGACGGGCTCCAGGCGACGGATCGCGGACCGAAGCTGGTCGAGCAGGGCCTGATGCTGGCGACCGCGCTGGCACCGGAGATCGGCTACGACGCGGCGGCCGCCCTGGCCAAGGAGGCGCTCAAGTCCGGGAGGACGATCCGCGAGCTTGCCATCGAGAAGGGGATCGCCGCGGACCGGCTGGACGTCCTGCTCGATCCGGCCGCGATGACCGAGCCTGGGCTGGGCGGGCCGTCGGCGGGCGGCTGACCGCTCGGCGACTGGTGCCGGCGGGAGACCCAACCCACGGGGGTCGCGCTCGATCCCTCCCGACCGAATCGGGTCAGGGGGTGATCGTGAGGGTGCCGGTCATGTTCGGGTGCACCGTGCACACGAAGCGGTAGCTCCCCGCCGGCAGCGGCCCGAACCGGACCTCTGCCTGCCCGGGACCCGAGATCGTCGCGCTGGTGGCGAGCTCCCGATCGCCGTCGAGCACCCGGATGTCGTGGGGAACGCCCGAGTCCCGGTTGTCAAGGATGATCCGCAGCGGGGTCCCGGCCGGCAGCCGGATCTCGGTCGGCTCGAAGGCGACGTTGACCGCCCGGACGGTCTCCTGGACGCCGTCGAACGACGCCTCGACCGTCGGCGCGGGACCCGCGGATCCACAGCCGGCCACGACGATCGCGACCAGCATGGCAAGGGGTGTGAGCCGCCTGGTTCGTCGCATGGCGCACAGGGAACCCGGTCGCCGGGGCGGCGTCAAGCGGAGTTGCGCTGCACGGCCGGCGGGCGGGAGGAGGCCGCCCCGACATCGCGGCGGGCGGCCGGGCTGAGGCCGCGTCCGGCGTCGCGCCCGGTGTCACCTGCCACCTCCCTCCCGCCCGGCCGCCTGCACCGGCGCGCGGCGTCCGGCGGTCGACCGTTACAATCCGCGCGATGTCCACCCAACCCGCCTGGGACCGCGCCGGGTCCCTTCCCGTCCCCGTCACCGACCGCGCCGCCATGCCTGAGGTCGTCGCGCTGCGCAGCGAGCTGCCGACGGTCGACGAGCTGTTCACCTTCATGCGCGATGCGGAGCTCAGGTTCGAAACGCTGCGGATGCGGATCGAGGAGCACGCCTGGAACACCCGGGGCGAGGAGCTCTCGATCATCGAGATTGCGCTCCGCCATCCGGGCGAGGTCAAGGTGCTGTCGTCGATCCCGGCCGACGGCACGACGGGCAGCTACGACGTGTGGGTGTCCGACGGCTCGACCGTGCAGACGTACGTGGCCAGCCGCAGGCTGGGAACGCGGCGCCCGGTCCGCCCGATGGTCCGAGGCGTCGTTGACGACCACGACCTTCCGGGTCGTTCACGGGTCTACGTCCCGCGGACGGCGCTGCCGGCGGAGTCGCTGCCCGACCTGTTCGTCCATCCCGCGGGCTACTGCCAGAACGTCCTGGCCACCGGGGCCTGCGCGGTGACCGGGACGACCGAGGTGGCCGGCCGAGAGGCGATCGTGCTCGAGTGCGACCATCCGCGGACGATCGAGGTCGTCGCGGATCGCCGGGACTTCCACGTCCGGATCGCCGTCGACCGCGCGGATGGCGTCATCCTGCGGCTCGAGGAGTCGATCGCCGGCACCATCACCCGGGACGCGATCGTCACCAGCTACGGCCCCAACGCCCCGCTGCCGCCGTCGGCGTTCGGGTTCTCGTTCCCGTCCGACACGACGTTCCTCTACTGAGGCCAGCCCCGCCCACGCGGGAAGGCCCGGCTACAACCCCGCCGGGCTCGAGGCCGACATCTCCGGTGCCTGCCCCGCCAGCCGGACCAGGACCGCCGATGCAGCGATGGTCATCACGATCGCCGCCAGCACCGCGGTGAACGCCACCTGGTCGACGGCCCCCGCGGCGAGCCCGATCCCCGCCAGCACGTAGCCGAACTCGCCGAGCTGCCCCAGCCCGATCGCGAGCTGGCCCGGCCGGGCATGCAGCCGCGCGATCCGTGCGAGCAGCCACGCGACGCCGACCTTCGCGACCACCATCAGGGCCACCAGGGCGGCGGTGAGCGGCGCGGCCGCGCCCAGCGAGCCGGGGTCGATGAGCGACCCGACCGCGACGAAGAACAGGACGGCGAACACGTCGCGGAACGGCAACAGCCGGCGCCGGGCCTCCGCGGTCTCGGCGCGGTCACTGATGGCAAGCCCGGCCACGAACGCCGCGAGCGCCATCGGCATGCCGAACACCACCGCGCCCATCGCCGCGAGCGTGAGGCCGGCCGCCACCGACACGATCAGGAACAGGTCGTGGTACGTGCGGAGCCGAGCGAGCACCCAGGGCAGCACGCGTGCCGCAACGGCCGCCAGGGCACCGAACAGGACGAACCCGGCCACGGTCTCGGCCAGGGGCCGGTCGCCGTTGCCCAGCAACGCGAGCATGACCGCCGCGAGGATGACCCCGGTGAGGTCCTGGAGCACGCTCCAGCCCAGCAGCGCCTGCTCGGTGGAGCGATCCGTCGTGCGACGGCTGGAACGGGTGATGTTGACGACGACCACCGACGACGACATCGCGACGCTGAGCCCGAGCAGCGCGGCGCCGAACGTGGCGAGCCCGAGCGCGGACAGCACGGCCATTGCGCACGCCGTCGAGATCAGGATCTGGGCCGGCGCGGCCCACAGCAGCCCGCGCTGCTCCCGTCGCAGCCGGCCGAGGTCGACCTCGATCCCGACCTCGAACAGCAGCAGGACGACGCCGACGTCGGCGAGCAGCTCGATCTGGTGGCGATCCGCGACGTAGCCGGGCGTGAACGGCGACACGGCCAGGCCGGCCGCGAGGTACCCGACGACCGCCGGCAGGCCGACCCGGCGCGCCACCCAGCCAAAGCCGGCCGCGAGGAGCAGCACGAGACCGATGTCGAGGACGAGCGGCGCGGTGTCCACGTCGCGAGGATAGCGACCGGGTGGGCAGCAACGTCACCCGGGACGCCGCGCCCGGGCCGCCGCGCAGTCGCCGCCGGTCGATCTCAGGTGGCCGTGGAAACCGCCGCGCGGGTGGGATCGAGCGTCGGATCCGGCGGGAACGCGAGCCGTGCCAGGTCGAGCGGCCCGGCGTCCAGCGTCGGACCCGGGCGATGGAGCAGGTATCCCTGGCCCGCGTCGAGCCCGAGCTCGATCACGCTGACCAGCTGCTCCGGCGTCTCCACCCCCTCGGCAACGACCATCTGGCCGCGGCGGCGGGCGAGCTCCAGGAGCGCGCGCAGGACGGCCTGCGACGGATCATCGCGGGCACCCGCCTGGATCAGCGACAGGTCGATCTTCATGATGTCGAAGTCGAGCTCGCGCAGCAGCCGCAGGCCCGCGTTGCCGGCACCCACGTCGTCGGCGGCGATCCGGACACCGTGGCGGCGGAGCATCGCCAGCGATTCGCGAAGCCGGTCGAGGTCCTCCACGGCCTCGCGCTCGGTCAGCTCGAGCACGATCCGCATCGGGTCGATGTCGCGCTGGCGGGCCAGGGCCAGCAGCTCGTGCGGCTTGAAGCCATCGGATTCGAGCGATCGTGGCGACAGGTTGACGGACAGGTACAGGCCGGGGTCGAGCGTCCGGGCCCCGGACAGCACGGCATCCAGGCTGGCGAGGTCGAGCTCGACCGTGTGACCCGTCGATTCGGCCGCCACGAACAGCGCGCTGGCGTCGGCGAACCCGGATCCGGGCTTTGGCCGGACGAGCCCCTCGTAGCCCAGGACGCGGCCGGTCCTGAGGCAGTGGATCGGCTGGTAGACCGGCGCCAGCAGTCGACCGGCGGCAACGCGCGACACCGCCGCGGCCAGCTCCTCGAGCGACCGCGAGTCCTCCGCGATCCCGTGGTGCAGGGGGTCGAACAGCTGGACGTCCGTCCGGCCATGGCGCTTGCCCCAGAACAGCGCGGCGTCGGCCTGGTGGACCAGCTGCTTGCGGTCGTGGGCCAGCCCGGGCATCGATGACACGCCGATGGTCAGCGAGAACGGCGCGACCCCCAGCGTTCCGGAACCTCCGCTCAGCGCGCTGGCGAGGATCCGCCGCGCGATCCCCACGGCCTCGTCGGCATCGCACTCTCGGAGCACGACGGCGAACTCGTCGCCGCCGATCCGGAAGCCGCGATCCTGCCGGCGGAGCTCGGCGGTGATGATCCGGCCGGTGGCCCGCAGCAGCGCGTCGCCGGCGGCGTGGCCCTGCAGCTCGTTGACGAGCTTGAGCTCGTCGACATCGAGGATCATCAGGGCGAACCGCGTCGCGTCGGCCTCGGCCGTGGTGACCCTGAGCTCGAGCTCCTCCTGGAACGCCCGGTGGTTGCCGAGGCCGGTCAGCCCGTCGGCGAGGGCATCGAGCCTGGCGCGGTCGAAGGCCGACCGCAGCTCGTCCTGCTGGAGGCCGACGAGGCTGATCTGGCCCAGGATCCGGCGCAGCATGAGGCCGGATGCCGCGGCGACGAGCGCGGCGAGCAGCATCGAGACCGCGAGCCCTGGGGTCGGGCCGGAGCCCAACAGCCACGCGACCGCGGTGGTGACCGCGATCCACAGCACGGCGACAACCGCGAACCAGCGAACGAGGCCGGCGCGGATGGCGTTCGTTGCGGCGCTGTAATTGCGGCCGGGCATCGGGTGTCAGGACCCCCCTGGCAGTGCCGCAGGTAGCGGCATCTCCTGTTGTACGCCCGCACCGCCCGTTCGACTCCGGTACGAAGGTACGGCCGGGCGCGGGGCGGAGAGCACCGCAACAACAGGCGGAGAGCACCGCGCTGGACGAACGGTGCCAAACTTCGAGGTCGACGAGGGAGTCTGCGTCAAGGACGCCGACCCGTCCGCGAATGGCCCGGAGACGAGGAGCCGATGAGCGACGACAAGAGCACGCCCAAGGGCCACAGGGACGAGTCCGTCGGGGCACAGCGGGATGGAGGTTCGGAGGGCGCGGTGGCAGGCGAGGCGCAGGCCCTGGCGAAGGAGGTTGCGGCGGTTGCGAAGAAGGCTGCCGCCCTGGCCGCGAAACCGGTCAAGGACGACCAGGACAAGGCCCCGCCGTCCTCCGGTGGCCCGATCGACCCCGGCGAGCGACGGATCGGCATCGGCGTCGACGTCGGCGGCAGCGGGATCAAGGTTGCCGCGGTGGACCTCGATTCAGGACAGCTCATCTCACCGCGACATCGCGTTCCAACGCCGCAGCCGTCCGCGCCTGCCGCCGTCATCGCGTCCATCGCGCGGCTGGTCAGGAAGATCTCGACCGAGGTCATCCTCGCGCCGAACGTCGCCGTCGGCGTGGGCTTCCCGGCCGTGGTCATCGACGGCGTCACCAAGAGCGCCGCCAACGTCGACCCCGGCTGGGTCGACTTCGATGCCGACGCGGCCATGGAGCGGGTGCTCCGGCGTCCGGTCCACATCGTCAACGACGCCGATGCGGCGGGCGTCGCCGAGATGCGCTTCGGCGCGGGGGTCGGCCAGCGGGGCACGGTGTTCCTGATCACGCTGGGCACCGGGACGGGCTCCGCGCTGTTCTACAACGGCATGCTCGTGCCCAACCTCGAGCTGGGCCACATGGAGATCCGCGGCAGGGACGCGGAGCGGCGGTCGGCGGCGGCTGCCCGCATCCGTCGGGGCCTGTCCTGGAAGGCCTGGGCCGCCGACCTCGACGAGCACCTGCTTGCGATCGAGCGGCTGTTCTCGCCCCGGATGTTCATCATCGGCGGCGGGGTCTCCAAGCGATCCGAGCGGTTCATCCCCCGGCTGACCGTTCGTGCCGTGGTCGTCCCCGCCAAGCTGCTCAACGACGCGGGGATCGTGGGGGCCGCGATGGCGTCGGCCGAGCAGGAGATCGCGATCGCCGCCGCCGCGGGCGCCGGCTGAGGCGCGGCAAACAAGGGTCGGGTGTGGCGCGCGCCGCGATCCGTCAGGCGCGCGCGCGGAGCGCGGCCAACGACTCGGTCGAGCCGGATGCGATCACGCTTTCGCCGGCTCGCAGCTCCCGGCCGGTGGGCGGGTTCGCCTCGTAGGCGCCGTCCTGCTGGAGGATCGCGAGCGTGATGACGCCCTCGTCGCGCAGCGCACCGACGGTGGCGCCCAGCAACGGGCTCTCGTCATCGACCTCGACCTCCTCGAGCGAGAAGGACAGGTTGCCGTGCGACAGGGCGGCGTCGATGAAGTCGGCCACCCGGGGACGACTGGCCAGCTCCGCGATCCGGCGTCCGGCCATCGTGTACGGCGAGACCACCCGGTTGGCACCGGCCTGGAGCAGCTTCGCCTCCGATCCCTCGGCATTGGCGCGCGCGACGATGAACAGGCCGGCGTTGATCGCGCGCGATGACAGGGTGACGTAGACGTTGTTGGCGTCGGAGTCGATCGCGGTCACCAGGCCGCGGGCGTAGTTGATCCCCGCGGCGTGGAGCGTCGCGTCGTCGGTCGCATCGCCCTCCACGACCAGGTGCCCGTCGTGCGCCGCGCGCTCGAGCGATGTCGGGAGGATGTCGATGACCACGAGCCGCTCGCGCGCCTGGACGAGCTCTCGGGCCACGGTGGAGCCGACCCGGCCGTAGCCGCACACGATGTAGTGGCCCCGCAGCGCCTCGACGGCTTCTCGCACGCGTCTCGCCTCCCGCCGGCCGCTCGCGGCCTCGCTGATGATCGCCTCGGCCACGATGCCGACCGTCCCGAAGATGATGGCGACGCCGGCGACCGCGAGGATCATCGTCCACAGGCGCAGCGGCAGCCCGGCGATCGCGCGTACCTCGTGGTAGCCCACGGTCGTGAGCGTGATCACGGTCATGTATACGGCATCCGAGATCGACCAGCCGAACAGCACCACATAGCCGGCGCTGCCGACCACGATCACGGCCAGGACCAGGAGCACCCACTGCCGAACGTGGCGGCCCGCCAGCGCATCGGTCAGGGCCCCGACCGCCCTGCTCCGTGCCGGCTCCTGGGCAACGGACCGTGTCGCCATCCGTTGATGCTAGCAGCGCCCGGTCAGCCACTCGACGGCGCCGCGCTCGGCCAGGCGGTGCCGCCACTCGCTCCGACGCCGCCCGCACCGAGGCCGCCGCCCGCACCGAGGCCGCCGCCCGCACCGATGGCCGCCCCCGCACGCCGCCCTCCCCGCACCCGGACAACGATGCCGCGCAGGCATCAGAAACCTGGCCTGCCCGTCGCACCGATGCCCACGAGGCATCGAACCGCCTCGATGGCGCCCGAACCGACGGCCATTTCGGTCGCCCTGATGCCTGAAGGGCGTCGTTGCGACCGCCACGACCCACCCGTGACGCCTGGCAGGCGCCGACGGCCATCGAGACGAGAGGATCAGCCGTCGCAACGGGCCGATGGCCACCACGTCGACTAGAAGCCGTGTGCCTCGGCGAAGTCGGGGGGCGGCTCGATCTGCGGATGCCGCGTTGCGACCCAGTCGCGAAGCGCCCAGTACGTCGTCTTGAACGCGATCCCGGCCCACGGGATGTGTGCGGGCGCGAACGCCTCGATCTCGAGCGCCTCGGGGGTGATCATGAACGCCCCGCCCAGGATCCTCGCCTCGAACGCGAGGACCACGACGGCCGCTTCGAGCCGCGAGTAGATCCCGACCAGATCCCCGGGCGTCACGAGCAGGCCCGTCTCCTCGAGCGTCTCGCGGGCTGCGCCCTCGGCGACCGTCTCGTCCACCTCGAGGAAGCCGCCGGGCTGGGCCCACGATCCGCGGCCGGGCTCGATGCCCCGGCGCAGGAGCACGACCTCGCCGGCGTCGGTGACCGGGATCGTCGTGACGACCAGTCGCGGGTTGACGTAGGTGATGAACCCGCACGACGAGCACGCGAGCCGATCGCGGCTTTCGTCGGGCAGCTGGCTGAACGCGAGTGGCGCGCCACACCGCGAGCAGAACTTCAACGATGCCGCGATCCAGGCCGGCGTCCCGCTCCCGGAGTCGATGTCCGTGGAGCGTCCGTCCAACCCGCGCCCAAGACCCGCCAGCTGCTGCCGCTCGTCGGGCTCCAGTCGTCGCTCCATCGGTCAGGCGGCCAGCACGAGCACGACGGCGAGCCCGATCAGCGCCAGGAACACGACGCTCACGACCACCCAGCTGACGCGGAACAGGCCGCGCCCGCGATCGACCGGCATCCAGGCGAGCGCCGACCGCCAGATGCGGAGTGTCGCGTCGGCCGTCGTGACGATCAGCAGCGGGGCGGCGATCAGCACGCACAGCTTGACCAGCCAGCTGCCGAAGCCCGCGCCGGCCTCGAGGGCCGTGATTGCGATCGCCCCCAGCACGAGCGCAGGCGCCGACAGCAGGACGTAGTGCTTCTGGAGGGGCGTCGGCGCGGTCTCCGGGACGCTCCGCGGCGGCAGCCCGCGAAGGCTCTCCGGCAGCGTCACCTCGCGCCTTTCCTGAGCTCCCGACCGGCGGCCGCCGGCGACGGCGCTCGACGGCTCCGGCCCCGCCGCGTCCGCGGCAAGCTGCCGGTCCAGCACGGGCATCCCCGGTTCCCATCGCTCGTCGTCCATCTCCTCCCGAGTCTACGCGGCCATTGTTGCGACGTGCCCATCGGGCGGTCGGCGTCGGACCGGGGCGATGACCGTCGCGTCGGGCCGATCACCGTCGCGTCGGGGCGATGACCGTCGCGTCGGGGCGATCGTGTGCCCGTTGGATCTGCCCCCGGCAGCCCCCGGCGTCGGAGTAGCCTGATCCGGTGAGCGGGTTGATGGCCCTGCGCCGCGTGCGAACCGCATCGCCGGTCGCGATGGCCTTCCTGGTCGGGGCGAACCTCGTGCCGTTGGTGGGCGTCCTGTTTCTCGGTTGGTCGCTCACGACCCTGGTGGCGCTCTACTGGCTCGAGAACGGGGTGGTCGGCGTGTTCGCGGTCGGGCGGATCCTCACCGCCGCCGGCGTCTCCCCCGCGTCGCCACCTGGGCGCGGCTCGAGCGTGATGCCCAACCCGATGGTCGGCGTTGGTCTCGGCTGGTTGCCCCGGCTGGTCATGGTCCCGTTCTTCGTCATCCATTACGGCATGTTCTGGGTCGTCCACGGCGTGTTCGTGTGGGTGGCGCTGCCTGCGCTGTTCGAAGCGTCGGGCGCTTCCGTCGGACCGCCGGAGCTGTCCGTCGTGCTGCTCGGAGGTGCCGCCCTGATGCTCAGCCACGGGGCGTCGTTTGCCCTCAACTGGCTTGCCGGCGGCGAGTACCGAACGTCCACGCCGGCCGCCGAGATGGGTGCCCCCTACGCGCGGGTCATCGTCCTGCACATGACGATCCTGTTCGGTGCGTTCGCGGTCGCGATCCTCGGCGCCCCGATCTGGGCGCTGGTCGTGATGGTCGTGGTCAAGACGGCTGCCGACCTCTCCGCGCACGTCCGGGAGCGGGAACGCGCGGCGAGCCGGGCCCTGGCGTTGGCGGCGAGCGGCGCCGGCGGTTGAGGCGATCCGGCCCGGCGGCGCGGCGAGATCATCCCCGGCGGCGCGGCGCGATCAGGCCCCGGCGGCCGACGAGATGAGGCCCCGGCGGCGCGGCGCGATGAGGCCGGGACGCGACGAGATCAGGCTGCGGCAGCCGACCCGATCAGCCGGGCAGCGGCTCCGTGTTCGACGAATCCGCCAGGACCGCGTCGGTCTGGGCGGCACGCCGGGCGGCCAGGCGCTCGGCCAGCCCGGGATCGGACAACGCCAGGATGGACGCGGCCAGCAGCGCGGCGTTGTCCGCGTTGCCGATCGCGACCGTGGCCACCGGGATCCCCCGTGGCATCTGCACGATCGACAGCAGCGAGTCGAGCCCGCCCAGGTGCTGCGTCGGGATGGGCACGCCGATCACTGGCAGCATGGTCTTCGCCGCCAGCATCCCCGGCAGGTGGGCGGCCCCGCCGGCGCCCGCGATGATCACCCGGATCCCGCGCACCGCGGCGGTCTCCGCGTAGCGGAACAGGTGGTCGGGCGTGCGGTGCGCGGACACGACCCGCAGCTCGCACGCGACATCGAGCTCCATGAGGACGGCCTGGGCCTTCTCGAGCACCGGGAAGTCGGACCGGCTGCCACCGACGATCCCCACCACCGGCGCCGTCTCGGCCACCACGTCAATCCTCCCAGCGAAGAGCCGCGCGCGCCCGCCGAGCGCGGGCCACCACGTCGTCGGCGTCGCTGCCGACCACCGTGACGTGCCCCATCTTGCGCCGCTCGAACACGCGTCGCTTGTCGTAGAGGTGCACGTGGACGTCGGAGTCCCGGAGCGCCACATCGAGACCGGCCAGCCGCGCAGGGCGGTCGGCGCCCGTGCCCAGCACGTTGACCATCGCCGTCGGCCCGTGTTCGCGGACGGCACCCAGGGGGAGCCCGAGGATGGCCCGCAGGTGCTGCTCGAACTGCGAGGTCCGCGCCCCTTCGATGGTCCAGTGCCCGGAGTTGTGGACACGGGGCGCCAGCTCGTTGATCAGCAATCCACCCCCTCGCAGCTGGAACAGCTCGACGGTCATCACGCCCACCAGGTCCAGCCGCCGGGCGAGGCTGTCCGCGACCTCCACGGCCGAGTTGGCGACCAGCTCATGGACCGGGGCGGGCGCCACGCTCTCGACCAGGATCCCGTCATCGTGGACGTTGCGCGAGACCGGGAAGGCGATCGACCGACCAGAGCGATCCCGGGCGCAGACCACGGACAGCTCGGCCTCGAAGTCGATCTCCTGCTCCATCAGCAGGGGTCGCCCTTCCGCGCCGCCGAGCGTTTCGACCGCCGCGGCAACCCCGGCCGGCGAGGTGATCCGGACCTGGCTGCGCCCGTCGTACCCGCCGGTCGGGATCTTGAGCCGGACCGGATACCCGAGCGCCGCCGCCGCGTCCCGTGCGTCGGCGATCCCGCGCACCTCCCGCCACGGCGCGCTCGCCTCGCCCACGTCCCGGATGAACCGCCGTTCGGCGAGCCGGTCCTGCGTGGCCCGAAGCACCGCGAGGCCCGGTCGAAGCGGCGCCCGTGAGCCCGCCGCGGCCGCGGCCGCTTCCCCCACGTGCTCGAGCTCATAGGTCACGACGTCCGAGCGATCGGCGAGGCGAAGCGCGGCATCGACATCGTCGTACGCACCCACGATCACCTCGTCGGCGACCGCGGCCGCGGGGCACGCGGGATCCGGATCGAGCACGACCACCCGGTACGCCATCGACCGCGCGGCCTGGCCGAGCATCCGACCGAGCTGCCCGCCACCCATGATCCCGATCACCGCGCCCGGTGCCAGCGGCTCCGGCGCATCCGCCGGTGGGCGACGGATCCCCAGCCGGTACAGCGCGTCCTTGACGAAGTCGGCCTTGTGGGCGGTGTACAGCTCCTGCGGCTCGACGCCCGTCGACGCCCCGACGATCCGGAGCTTGGTCTCGGCGTACGCGGCCCGGAACGACGCATCGGCGCGGAGGGCGTCGCGGAAGCCCACCAGCTCCGGCAGCTCGTGCCGGGCCGGCGGCATCACGTGGAGGTGGATCCGGAACTCGTCGCCTGCCTCCACCATCGCGCCGACCAGCATCGGTCGAGTGGCCGGGAACGGGGTCATCCCGCCCTGGCGCTGGAAGCCCAGGCCCAGCAGCGCGTCGGTGACGTGGGGGATCTCGTCCGGGGACGCCTCGATCCCGAGATCGATGATCCCCTTGCCGGGCAGGCCCGTCACCGCGGTGCTGCCGACATGCTCCACGCGGGTTCCCGGGCGCACCGAATCGACCATCGAGGCCACGCGGCGCGCGACCTCCACCGCGCGGGGATCCCAATCGTGGACGGCCGCCGCGCGGCGCTCGTAGGTGCGGATGGGCAGGTCCGACATGGGGTGAGAGTGTACGGGGGTCGCGCGACGCCGGACCGCCGCGGAACGCAGCGGGCGCCGAGGCCGCAGAGGCCGCTGCTATCCTCGCCACATGCTGCACGGCGGACCCAGCCTGTACGGCGTCTCGGCACCCCGGATCCTGATCGTCGACGA
Source organism: uncultured Chloroflexia bacterium (assembly GCA_963749705.1). Taxonomy (GTDB): domain Bacteria; phylum Chloroflexota; class Limnocylindria; order Limnocylindrales; family CSP1-4; genus CAIXZV01. Next base: position 73,753 of record CAVVNQ010000021.1, read on the forward strand.
CGATCCGAACCTGCTGGTGATCCTCGCCGACCAGCTGCGCGCGGACGGGTACGAGGTGGTCACCGCGCGGGACGGCGACGAGGCGCTGCGACGCCTGTCCCAGCAATGGCCGGATCTGCTCGTGATCGACATGCTGATGCCGCGGATGGACGGGCTCACGCTCGCCCGCGAGGTCAAGGCGCGGGCCGACCTCCCGATCATCGTCCTGTCGGCGATCGACACCGCCGATTCGAAGGCGGACCTGCTCGAGGAGGTCGCCGAGGACTACATCACCAAGCCGTACCACTACCCGGAGCTGCGGGCGCGGATCCAGCGAGTGCTGCGCCGGCTCGGCGACCGGGTGCCACGGCAGCGGCTGGAGCTGGGGCCGAACCTGTCGCTCGAGCTCCACCGCCGGGAGGCGATCGTGAGCGGCAACGTCGTGTCGCTGACGCCCACCGAGTCGCGCCTGCTGTACGCGCTGGCCGCGAACCTCGGCCAGACGGTGACAACCGAGACGCTGCTCGCCCGCGGCTGGGTCGACACCGAGGACGCCGACCCCAGCTACGTCTGGGTGACGATGCGTCGCCTGCGCCAGAAGGTCGAGGTCGATCCCGCCAGGCCGGTCCACCTGCTCACGGTCCGGGGCATCGGGTACCGGCTCGTCACCGCGCAGCCGGCGTCGGGCGCGTGACCCGGGCGCGGGCACGAGACGCAGGGCGCGGGCACGCGACCCCGGATGCAGGCATGACCCCGGGCGCGCGCACGTGACACAGGACGCGGACGCGGGCGGCGCCGCGACGTCCGAACCCGCCGGCTCACGACCCGGCTACCGCCGCTCCGGGCCTGGCTTCCGGGCACGCCTCACGCTCGGGCTGATCTCGGCGGCGGTGCTGCCGGTCGCCGGGTTCGGCATCGTGGTGCTCGTCGTGACGGGCTTCGACCAGGGTGGCGACACCACCGTCGCCAGGGTCCTGCTGCTCGCGATCGCGGTCGCCGTCGTGTTCGGCGTCCTCCTCGCCGCCATCCTCGCCGCCGACCTGGGCGCGCCGCTGCGCCAGATCGCCCGTGCGGTCGAGCAGGTGTCCTCGGGTGACCTGTCGACCCCGCTCGACCTCCCGGGCGACGACGAGTTCAGCCGCCTGGCCGAGAGCCACAACCGGCTCGCCCGCGTGCTCGAGCGCCGCAACCGCGAGCTGCGGCGGGTCCTCGATGCGCTCGCCGAGACGACCCTCCAGGAGCGGCCCGACGTCCTCGCCCGACGCGCCGGCGACCGGGCGCGGGCCGTGTTCGGGATGGTCGACTGCGAGGTCGCGCTCGTCGACCCGGCGCAGATCGAGGAGGAGGAGGTCGTCCCCGGCGAGCCACGTCCGGTGCGGGCCGAGCTTGCCGCCGCCGGTGGGGTGCTCGGCGCGCTGGTCGGGCACGTGCCCGCGACGCGGACCTGGGAGCGCGCCGACCAGGACCTGTTCGAGCTGTACGCGATCGAGATCGCGGCAGCCATGTCCAATGCGCAGCTGTACGCGCGCGTCGAGCAGCAGAATGCCCGGCTGGTCGCGCTGGACGAAGCCAAGGACGACTTCCTGCGCGGCGTGTCGCACAACCTCCAGACGCCGCTGGCGAGCATCCGCGGCTACGCCCAGCAGCTGGAGGCCGAGACTCCTGACCGGCGGCTGGGGATCATCACCGAGCAGGCGGACCGGCTGTCCCGGATGGTGCGCCAGCTGCTGACCGTCAGCCGGATCCAGTCGGGCGTGCTCCGCCCGCGGCTCGAGGTGTTCTCTCCGTCGGCGCGCGTCCGCCGCACCTGGGAGGCGCTGGGCGCGGGGGAGGTGCCGTTCACGGTCGACGACCGCTCGGCCGGCTGGCTCGCGCTCGCCGACCCGGACCAGCTCGACCAGGTGCTGTGGGCGCTCCTGGACAACGCGGTCAGCTATGGCGGCCGGGCGGCGGTCGACGTGACCATCACCATCGACCCGCCCACCTCTGACCTCGCGATCACGATCGCCGACCACGGACCGGGCGTGACGAGCGCGGACCGGGAGCGCCTGTTCCAGCGCTTCGAGCGGGGTGCGACACGGCCCACCGGCGAGGGCTCCGGTCTCGGCCTCTACGTGTCGCGCGAGCTGTGCCGGGCGATGAGCGGCGACCTGGTGCTCGAGCCGGACGAGCCCGGCCGAGGCGCGGCCCTCACGATCCACCTGCCGGCGGAGGCGCCCGAGGAATCGTGAACCGGCGCGGCCGTCGCCGCGCCGGTCAACGATCTGGATCCGAGGGCGGGTCGTGCGCCGGAGCGCCACCGACCCCCGTGATCAGTTGATGAGCTTCAGGATGTAGAACCCACCGTACGTCGAGGTGCCGAACCCGGCCCCATTGACATCCAGCTTCTGGTCCTGGCGGTCGCCGGTCTCGAAGTAGCCGGTCAGGTACCCGTTCGAGCCGTTGGCGTGGGCGCCGGTGAGGACGAACGAGACAAAGCCGACGTAGTTGCCGCTCTTGTCGACGATCGGAACGGGGAAGGTGATCGGGGCAAGGCTCTCGAGCGTGGCCGTGATGTTGTTCATCTGGCCACTGTTGTGCTGGGCGACGTAGCAGCCGAACTCGAGCGTCACCTCGAACGAGGCAGAGCGGGCAAGGTAGTCCTGGAGGTCGCTGTCGTTGACGTTGCCCGTGTCCTCGCATTTCTTGTCGTAGCCGAAGTCCGTCCACGCGAACTCGGTGGCGGTCTGCGGCGTGTCGCCCTCCGATGACGTCGGATGGTTGAAGCTGCACGGGTTGTTCTTGTCGGTGCAGACCTTCGCGTGACCGGTATCGTCGAAAGCCTCCTTGGACAGGATGAACGGCGCCGGTCCGGTGGCCGTGTCCGGCCAGCCGGTCTTTGACGTGGCCGTGGTGCTGACATCCCAGACCGGCATGCCAACCACGCCCGCAAACGCGTTCTGGTGCGGCGCGGTGATCCCGACGGTGACCTGGACGCCCGCCGCACCCGGGTTGAGCACCTGTCCGGGGCAGTTCTCGCAGGTGACGTCAACGGTCACGCCGTTGACGCCGTGCTCGAAGCCATTCTCCTTGGCGACGGTGCGCGCGGTGCCGACCCAGTCGGCCGTTCCCTGGTTGACGATCAGGTCGTTGGCGGCCGCGAGGGCGGCCAGGTCGACGGCGTTCTGCTCCGACCGGCGCTGGGCGAACGAGCTGCCGCCGTCCAGGATCAGGCCGACCATGGCGATGATGGCCACCAGCGCCAGCGCAAACACCACGATGATCTGGCCGCGTTCGCGGCCCTGTCGCGGATTGTCCATGGGGTCGTTCCTTCTCATTGGAGCTGCACGCTGGTTGAAGACGAGAACAGGGTCCACGTCCCGACGAGGCCGAGGAGCGGCGTGATCGGGTCGTAGGTCGCGGCGATCTCCACCCGGATCCAGTCGCCCGGCTGGCAGGTCGTGGCGATCACGGTCCCGGCGATGTCGACGCACGTGATCTTTGGATCGCCGAGGTTGGGGATGAGGCCCTTCTGGGTCGCGATCACGGCCTTGGTCTCGGTGCTCCGGCCGGCGGCCGTCGTGAAGTCGGGGCCGGCGTGCGCCGCTGTCACCCTCGCGATCTCACGGGCGGCCTGGGCCACGCCGTTGTACTGGTAGATGGCGCGACCGAAGTCGAACACGCCCATCATCAGCACCAGGAACACGATGATCGCGAGCGAGAACTCGACCAGGGCCTGGCCGTGCTGATCGGGATGTCGTCGAGTCTTCATCAGCTCACCGGCACGTCGATCGTGCCCTGCCAGTTGACCGGGACCCCGTAGACCGAGATCGCCAGAGTCACCGGGAAGTACTTGTTGTTGCCACTCCCCGAGGAGCCGGCCCCGCTGTACGTGTAGGTGGTGCTCGCGCCGGATCCGCTGCCACCGTCACCGAAGCTCCAGGTGTAGGTGAACGTGCAGCCGGGCTGCGGGTTCACGGTCGGGGCCGTGAAGGTGAACAGCGTTCCGGGGTTGCCCGGACCGTGGTAGTAGCCACCGCTGGTTGGGCTCACCGTCATGCTGCCGGTCACGGTCGGGGTCACGCACACGGGCGTGGCGGTAGGTGTCGGCGTCGCGCTCCCGGTCGGCGTGGGCGCCGGCGTCGCGGAGCCCGACGGTGTGGGCGTCGGACTGGCCGTGGCCGACGGCGATGGCGTCGGGGTGGATCCGGCCGCAGGCTCGGGCGCGACGCCCAGGTAGGCGACCGCGGAGGAGGAGATGCTGATCGTCTGACCCCCGAAGAACGAGGCGAGCAGCGGCGTGATCAGCGTGAACTTGCCGGTCACCTTCACCGTGACCGTGTCACCCACGGTGGGGTCGGACGGACACGGGCTCGGCGAGCAGACCAGGGTCACGTCGGACGGGGTGATCGAGTAGAACGAGCCCTTGGCCTCGTTGATGACCAGGCAGATGACCCGGTTCGTCGTGGCGTTGCAGGGCTGCGTGTTGTCGAACGAGGTGGGGTTGCGGGACGCCTCGAGGGCGCCCTCCTTGGCCGCGTTGGCGATCGTGATCTGGCTGTAGAACATGCGCCCGAGGTCGAGCGCCGAGGCGAACAGGACAAGGAGCACCGGCAGAATCAGGGCAAGCTCGACCAGGGCCTGCCCTCGCGACCGTGGCCGGAGTGCGAGGCGCGGTCGCCAGCTTGTTGGGAACCTGTGGTGCATCTGGATTGACCTGCAGCGGGTTGTTGCCTGGCGATCGTCGAGGTCGCCCCTTGCACCCTGACTTGAAACGGTGCGCGGGTGCATAGCCCAAAGCGGGCAGTTCCCGGAGAAGGAAGTACCGCTGGTCAACGACCCAGCGCGACGACGGGACAGAGCCGCCGCCAGTGGTGCCCGGGCGGAAACCGGCCGCCAACCCGAGCGTCCGGGTGCACCGAAGGTCCCGGAGGGGTCATAGGCCCCTTTGCTCGTTTCGTGGCCGAGACGCACCACGGCAAGGTTGACCGCAAGGTCAGGACGTCACCTTCCGCAATGCCAACTGCATCACTGCATCGCCGGGGGAAACGTCGATGTCGTCCTCATGGCCCGTATGGGCCGGTATTCGCGCACGCGTAAATCGGAAGCGACTCGCACCAAGATCGTTGCGAGCCTCGCCGCCCGGAAGGGTTCCGCGTCCATCCAGGGCGGGACCGCCCCCGGGCAGATGGGGCCGCCACCGCGGTCGCGACAACGCCCGCGGCCAGTCGCTGGTCGAGCTCGCGCTGGTCACGCCCATCCTGCTGGTGCTGCTCCTCGGCGCCGTGGACATGGGCCGCCTGTTCTACGCTGAGATCGCGGTCACCAACGCGGCCCGGGAAGGCGCGATGGTCGCGGCGTCGAGCCCCACCTCGTTTGTCGGTGGCGCGGCCTGCGACGCGAGCACCAACGCCGTGACGTGCGCGGCCACCCGCGAGGGGCAGGGCGGGTTCGTCACGGTCAGCCCGGCCGATGTAGCGATGACCTGTAGCCCGTCGTGCACGAAGGCCTACGGGACCACCGTCACGGTCACCGTCACCGGGCACTTCCAGGTCCTCACGCCGCTGATGTGGATCTTCACTGGTGGCCCGAACGTGGCATTCAACCGATCGGCCGATGCCGACGTCGTGATCACCCCGACCGCCGGCGGTTTCGCAACCCCGTCGCCGTCGCCGACGGCCTCACCGACGCCGAGCTCGTCCTCCTCTCCGACGCCGACGCCGACCACGAGCCCCACGCCGGCACCCACGCCGACGTGCGCACCACCTCTGGTGCTGTTCACCACGTACCAGCAGAACAAGAACAAGGCGATCGAGTTCACGAGCACCTCGACGCCGACCTCCGGGACATGCGCGATCAGCTACTGGCGCTGGGACTTCGGCGACGGTGCCACGAGCGCCGGGGCCGTCGGCACCACATCCCATGACTACGGCAAGGCGAATGAAGGCTTGACCTTCAACGTCACGCTGACGGTCACCACGCCCAGCGGCACGTTCTCGTACGTCCGCGCCGTGACGACGCTGTCATGAGCAGACGAAACGAATCCGGCCAGGCCCTGGTCGAGTTCTCGCTCGCGATCATCGTGTTCGTGGTGATGCTGCTCGGGCTGTTCGACCTCGGACGCGGCGTCTACATGTACAACGGCGTGTCCGAGGCCGCCCGCGAGATCGCTCGCCGGACGATCGTGCATCCGGGGATCGTCCTGGGTGCGACGAGCGAGACGCAGGCGGCGATCGACATCCAGAAGGGACTCATCCCCGAGCTTGGCGATCCCGTCTTCGCGTGCGTGGACGTGGCCGGCGCCGTTGTCACACACACCCCATGCCAGTCCGGTGACTACGTGCGGGTGACGATCGGCGCTTCGTACGCGCCGCTGTCGCTCCTCGGCATCGGTGGCCCGATCAACTTGTCGTCCTCCGCCAGCATGCTCATGCCATGAAAGCGAGATCCGAGATGCCCATAACCTCGTCAACCCGGGCGACCCGGGCCCAGGATGGCCAGATCCTCGTGTTGTTCGCGCTTGGCCTGATCGCGATGATCGCGATGGTCGGCCTGGTGCTCGACGGCGGCGGGGCGTTTGCCCAGCGTCGCGAACAGCAGAACGGCGCCGATCTGGCTGCCATTGCGGGCGCAAACGCATACATGAACGCGCCAGGGTCGGTGGCTGCCAAGACTGCCGCCGCCCAAGCCGCTGCCGCGCAGGCGGCGTCCCGCAACGGCTATGCCGACGGCGCCGATGGCACGTCGGTCACGGTCGATGTGACGCTGCTTTCGTCAGGGGCGTCGGTCAAGGTTGGCATGACCAAGCCGCATCCGAACTCCTTCACCCGGATCGTCGGCATGAACTCGTGGGATGTTTCGGTCACCGCGACCGCGGTCGCCGGGGTCATCGACACCGCCGTGGGCGCGGCGCCATGGACGATGAACATCAACGCCTTCAACCCCGATGGCACGCCCAAGTACACGGAATCAAATCCGCAGAACTTCGGCGAGACCAACGGCGACTACCCGACGAGCGAGCTCGACATCGCATGGACGGACTTCAACGGCAGCAACAACGTCAACGCGAACGAAGTCCGGGACATCATCCAGGGCAGCAACGTGGTGGTGGCAACCTTTGACTTCGAGCAATACCTTGGCCAGCACAACAACGGCAACATGACAACGGAGTACGGAGAGGTGCAGCAGTACCTCGCCGGCCACATCGTTCCCGTGCCGATCGTTGGTCCAGGTACACCGGACTGCACCACCCCGGCCGGTCACCAGGACGGCTGCTTCAAGGGCTGGGCGCTGTTCTACGTGATCAGCGCCCAGGGCGGCAGCGCAAAGGACATCACTGGGTACTTCCTGAGCAACTTCATCAACCTGCCGCTCACCGTGGGCGAGTGCACCGCGGCCGAGCAGGCCGCCGGCACGTGCGGGCTGATCGATCCGAGCAACGTGTTCGGTGCCTACGTGGTCCGCCTATCGGACTGACGGGTCGCGCGCCCGGGGATCGGGTAGGTCCGTCGAATTCCAAACACCCGCCCGTTCCTCGGGGGATCGGGCGGGTGTACCTATGTCGAGCTACTGGGCGGTGGCGCCCACCGTAGCGCGGGCTGATGCGGGGCGCTCAGCCGCGCGGGACCAGATCCGGTGCATCGGATCGCCGGCGACGAACGCCGCCAGGGCGGCGCCAAGGACCGGGTCCGACGAGCTCGGGCATGCCCGTGATGGACACGACCAGAGCCCACGCATACCAGGTGACGTAGAACCAGAGCAGGGCAGCTGCGAGGCGCTTCTTCATGGGCTGCAGGATTGCGCCACCAGCGAGCGGCGCGCCTATGGCCCGTTCGTACCCGCCCACAGTTCGGGTGCAACCACGCGCCGATGCAAGGCGCACGGCAAGGTCCCAGGACGATAGTCCTATGACCGTCGGGGGACGAGCATCGGGGAGTGATCGATCCGTATGCCCTCGCCCCAACTTCCGCACTTCACCAGCGTGCGTCCGAGGAGCAAGCGATCCCAGGGACTTGGCCAGTCTCTGGTCGAGTTCGCCCTTGTATTTCCCGTCCTGCTGCTGCTGCTAATGATCAGCCTCGACTTTGGGCGGGTCTACTTGGGCTGGGTCAACCTCCAAAACATGGCTCGGATCGCCGCGAACTTCGCTGCGAACAACCCCACAGCCTGGACGGGTGCCGGTGATCCCACCGCCCAGACTCAGTACCGCAACGAGATCATCAACGACGCACGCGCAACGAACTGCCAGCTGCCGTCCTCAGGCGGGACGCCGGTCGTGCCGACGCCGTCGTTCGCGGATACCGGCGGCAATGGCAGCACGACCGATATCGCCGACACGGCGACCGTCGAGATCTCGTGCACCTTCTCGATCATCACACCGATC
>CAVVNQ010000022.1:0-23664 GCA_963749705.1 uncultured Chloroflexia bacterium
AGGTTTCGTGGCGCCAGGAACGAAAAGACCGGGCCGCGGCATCCGCGACCCGGTCCAGACTGTCGAGTGTCAGCCGCCGCGCTGCGTCCGGAAGCAGTCCGAGCAGTAGACGGGCTTGCCGTTGGTCGGGCGGAACGGGACGCGGGCCTCGTTGCCGCAGCTCGAGCACGTTGCGGTGAACATCTCCCGCGGTGCGCTGCTCCGGCCGTAGCCGCCGGCCGAGTAGCCGCCGCCACCGCCATAGCCGCCGGCGTCATAGCCGCCGGCAGATGCGCCGTAGCCGCCATCGCCCGCGGCACGCGCGGCCTTGCGGCTGGCGCGGCATGACGGACAGCGCCGGGGCTCGGTGAACCCCTTCTCGGCGTAGAACTCCTGCTCGCGCTCGGTGAATGCAAACTCCATTCCGCAATCGGAACAGGTCAGGGTCTTGTCGGCCACGTGCCGATGTCCTCCAGCTGTCGCCGCCTCTTGCCCGGGGTCCTCGAGTGATAGCCGGAGGAAACCAAGTGTCGAACGTGCGATCGGGTTATGTCCGTGCACGGCGATCCGCGCACGGGCGCAGTGTACGTAGGAACCCGCCCGATGGCGATACCGTATTTTCGGGTCGATCAGAAGGCCCTTCGGCCCTAGCCGGCTGCCCAGCCCTTCGACCGCTCCACGGCTCGCTGCCAGTCACGAAGCAGCGCGGTCCGCCGCTCCGGGGTCATGGCCGGCTGGAACCGGCGGTCGACCGTGCGGATCGACGCCAGCTCGTCGAGGCCCGACCACATCCCCGTCGCGAGCCCGGCCAGCGACGCGGCGCCCCAGGCCGTGGTCTCGGTCACGGTCGGGCGCTCCACCGGCACGCCCAGGAGATCCGCCTGGAACCTGAGCAGCTCATCGTTGCGAGCCGCGCCCCCGTCCACCCGCAGGTCCGCCAGCGGCGCCCCACGGTCGGCCTCCATCGCAACGAACACATCGTGGACCTGGTACGCGATCGACTCGATCGTCGCGCGCGCAATCTCGGGCAGCCCGGTGCCGCGGGTCATGCCGATCAGCAACCCGCGGGCGTGCGGGTCCCAGTGCGGCGCGCCGAGGCCGGTGAACGCCGGCACGAGGTACACGCCACCGGTGTCCTCGACGCCACGAGTCAGCTCCTCGACCTCGCTCGACGATCCGATCGCGCGCAGGCCGTCGCGCAGCCACTGGACGGCCGCTCCCGCGATGAACACCGAGCCCTCGAGCGCGTACGCGACCGGACCGCCGTCACCAAGCTGCCACAGCGCCGTCGACAGCAGGCCGTGCCCGGAGGCAATCGGCATGTCGCCGACGTTCGCGAGCAGGAACGCGCCGGTGCCATAGGTGTTCTTGGCGTCGCCCGGCGCGAAGCACGCCTGCCCGAACATCGCCGCCTGCTGGTCACCCGCCACGCCGGCGATCGGGATCGGGCGACCCAGGACATCGGCGTCCGACTCGGCCCACACCGCCGACGACGGTCGGACCTCGGGCAGCATCGAGCGCGGCACCTCCATCAATGCCAGCAGCTCGTCGTCCCACTCGAGGCTGCGCAGGTCGAGCAGCAGGGTTCGCGAGGCATTCGATGCATCGGTCGCGTGGACGCGGCCGCCGGTCAGACGCCAGATGAGCCAGGAGTCGACCGTCCCGAACGCCAGCTCGCCGCGCGCGGCGCGGGCGCGCAGGCCGCCCTCCTCGAGGATGTGCCGGATCTTCGGACCGGAGAAGTAGGCGTCGAGGGGCAGGCCTGTCCGCTCGCGGATGAACGGCTCGTGGCCGGCCGCCCGGAGCTGCTCGCAGAACGGCGCGGTGATCCGGCTCTGCCACACGATCGCCGGTGCCACGGGACGGCCCGTCGCACGGTCCCAGACGATCGTGGTCTCGCGCTGGTTGGTGACGCCGATCGCGGCGATGCTCGCGGGCCCACCGACCGCATCGACGACCTCACGGGCGACACGAACCTGGCTCGACCAGATGTCCTCCGGGTCGTGGGTGACGTGCCCGGGCGACGGGTAGCCCTGCGGGAACTCGCGCTGCGCGCTGGCGACGGGGACGCCGTGACGGTCGAAGGCGATCGCGCGCGAGGAGGTCGTGCCCTGGTCGAGCGCGAGCACGAACGGCCCATCGGACATCGGAGCTCCTCCCGGCATCAGCCTGGCGGCGGCACGTCGAACTCGCGGTGCGCGCCCTCGAGGTACGTGCGGACCTCGGCGGCGCGCCGCTCGTCGTCCCAGCCCAGGATCGCGCCCATGATCTGGGCCACCCTCGGCGCACATCCCGCTCCCCGATCGCGAACCTCGGGCGCCAGCCGGATGCGGCGGGCCAGCATGTCGTCGAGCGACATCGCCAGCTCGTGCTCGGCGGCCCAGGCGACCTCGGCCTCGAGATACGGGAACCCGGGCTCGAGCGCGCGGACCATGTCCCGGGCTCGACCGAGCGCGAGCACATCCGGCGCCTCCGTCCCATGGCGATCGACGAGCGACCGGGCTGCCTCGGCGTCGACGTCACCGGTGGCGGTGAGCCGCGAGGCGAGCGCGTCGAGGTCGGCGGAGGCCGCCGCCCCGATGATCGGCAGGTCGCCGGTCGCCGTGCGACGCACGCGGGCGGCGTCGCCCAGGACCGCATCCACGGCATCGCGCGCCATCACCCGGTACGTCGTGTACTTGCCGCCGCTGACCCGGACGAGACCCGTCGCCTCGACGCTGACCTTGTGCTCGCGCGAGATCCTGACGCTCGACCGCGCCGTCGACGGGGCGATCAACGGGCGCAGGCCGGCGTACGTGCCCACGATGTCGTCGCGGGACAGCTCGAGGTCGAGCGCCCCGTTGAGCGTGCCCAGGATCTCGTCCACCTCGGCGGCGCTGGTCGCCGGGCGGTCGATCGGGCCATGGAACGGCTGATCCGTCGTGCCGATCAGCCAGTGCCGCGGCCAGGGCACGAGGAACGCGACGCGCCCCGGGATCCTCAGCGTCATCCCGCCCAGCGCCGGGATCCGCTCGCGCGGGATCACCAGGTGGCTGCCCCGTGCGGGCAGGACGCTGAACGATCCGCCGCCGAACGGCCGGTCCGGTTGCGCTCCCCACACCCCGGTCGCATCGAGGACCGTCGCCGCTCGCACGTCGAACGTCGTCCCCGTTACCCGGTCCTCCACCGCCGCTCCGATGACGCGGCTGCCGTCGAGCAGCGGAGCCGTTGCCCGGACCCGGGTGACCGCCGCCGCCTCGTCGGGCGCATGGGCGATCGCGGTCCTGACGACCGCGAGCGCAAAGCGGGCGTCGTCCTCCATCGCGTCGTGGTACAGGAGCGCGCCCCGCAGGTTCTGCCTCCGGAGGTGCGGGGCGTAGTCGAGCGTCGCTGCGAGCGAAAGGTGCCGGTGCGGGCCGCCGGACCTGGCCGACCCCAGCACGTCGTACATCGTCATGCCCGCTTCGTAGAACGCCCGAGCGATCGCGGGCGGTCCGTACAGCGGGAACAGGAACGACTCGAGGCGGACCAGGTGGGGCGCCAGTCGCAGCAGCCGGGCGCGCTCCGCGAGCGCCTCGCGCACGAGGCCGATCTGCATCTGCTGGAGGTACCGCAGCCCGCCGTGGATCAGGCGGCTTGAGCGCGACGACGTCCCGACCGCGATGTCGTCCTGCTCGACCAGCGCCACGCGCATGCCGCGGCTCGCGGCATCGAGCAGGGCCCCGGCCCCCACGATCCCGCCGCCCACGATCAGCAGGTCCCAGTGCTCGTTGGCAAGCCGCTCGAGGTCATGGCCCCGGCGGGCGAGCGGAGCGTGCAGGAGGTGTGGATGCTGGGGATCGGTCACGACGGACCCCTCGTCCCGGGCGAGCGCAGGATCCGCCACAGGATGTAGGCGGTGCCGCCGACCAGGATCACGATCAGCAGCGGCGTGTGGAACACCAAGGCCTGGCCGTCGCTCGGGAGCAACGCGGTGACGCCGGCGGCCGCGAGCACGGTCACCACGACCGCCGCGGCGACCAGCAGCACCTCGCGGATCCCCGGCTGCCGCTCAGCCACGGTCTGCGTCTCCCGGGATGCCGATGGGTGCGACCAGCACGCGCCCGGCGAGCGCGCGGCCGCGGCGCGTCTGCAGGCCGATCTTCGGCCGGTGGAAGGTCACGGTCATGTCCGCCCGGACGACCGGGTCCGACGGGTCGCCGGACGTGAGGTCGACGGCCGTCGGGGTGTCGACGGCCAGCACCGGAACCCCGGCGTCGCGGGCTCGACCGATCATCTCGACCGCGGCGCGCACAGGCTCTCGAAGCCGGCCCTGGACCCCCGTGCCGAGCAGGGCATCGACGATCACGCCGGCCTTGTCCAGCCCCTGGGCGAGGATGGCGATGTCGCGCGCGACCGGTGCATGGACGCGCGTGACGCCGGTCAGGCCCTCGAGCCGCTTCCAGTTCCGGAGGGCATCGGGCGTCCCCGGGCGCTCCGCGGTGGACACGAGGACGACGATCACGGTTCCGCCCCAGCCGGCCAGGCGACGCGCGGCGACAAGGCCGTCGCCGCCGTTGTTGCCGGGTCCGGCGAGGACGAGGACCGGCCGGTCCGCTCGCCCGTTGTGGGCGGCAAGTGCGCGGGCACCCGCCGCCACGGCCGTACCCGCGTGCTCCATGAGCGTCTCACCGGGGACGCCGAGCGCCTGGGCCTTGCGATCCATGCCCGTCATCGCCGCGGCCGAGATCGCCGTGCGCGCCGCGGTGCCCGCCCAGCGAAGCTCGAGCTCGTCGAGGCTGAGCTCCGCCAGCTCTCGATCGTCCGCGGGAAGGAGGGTCGGGGGGTTGGCCACGGTTCAGAGGGTACCCCGCAAATTGCCGCTCGTCGGGGCGCCTGTCGCAGGGCATCCCGACGAGCGCTGCACGCCCGGGCTGGTGGTCACCGCCGACGCTCGAGCGGTGCACGGGCGCACCCAGCGGGACCATCGGATGGGCGGCGCCAGCAACCGGGGTACGTCCGGGCCGCGACCCCGCCCGCAGCGCCCGCCGCGACACGGCGCCGCCGGCCGATCCGTGCTCGCGCGCAGCCGACTTCTGGCGCGACGCACCCGAGACGGGTCGTCTGGGGGCGTTGCGCTCCGGCACCGAGCCGGACCCACGGAGCGCCGCACAGGCGCTGCCGGGGGCCGGCCGGCACGGGGTCCGGTGACACACGGCCCGTAGCCCGATCCCCCGCACCGGCGCGTGATGGGTTCCATCGCCGGCTCGGAACCTGCCCGCGGAGGCTCGACCCGTGCTGGCTGCTCCACCAGATGAGCGCACAAGTGGGGGTCGGTCGCATGACCATTCGCCGCCATCGGCTGGCATCGATCACGGTGCCCATGGTGTTCTCGCTGCTCCTGCTCGGCTCGCTCGCCGGACCTGCGGCGGCATCCAGCAAGTTCAAGCTCGACCTGTACTTCGCATCCGGCTACGAGCGCCAAATCGACGGACGGACGTGTACCGCAGCATCGACCGCGATGATGCTCAACTTCATCGCCCGTCGTGACCTGCACCTCGACCAGATGAGCATCCTTCAATTCGAGCAGCCGGTCGATGCCCTCGACAACCGGGTGCAGCGAGGCTCGGACCCGCTCGGCTGGTCGATCGCCGCGACGGAGTTCTCGGCTCGCGAGGACATCCCTTCGACATATGCCTGGAAGGCGTACAACAGCGAGAGCACGGCGCTGCGCACGGCGGCACTGGCGATCGCCCGCTACCACAAGCCGGTCGGCCTCGCGATCTGGCACGGCGGCCACGCGGTGGTGATGACCGGGTTCGAGGCCACCCGCAACCCGGCGCTCGGCGGACATTGGACGCTCACCGCGGTGTACATCAGCGACCCCTATGGCGCTCACCACGCGCGCTATGCTCCTGCGCTGCGGTCACCGCTCAACGCCTATCTCAAGCTGGATGCGACCACCAAGTACGACAAGGCGTGGTACCGCAAGTACGTCATCATCCAGCCGCTCCGCTGAGATCCGCCGACGCCCGCCAGGGTCAGAGACGCCCTGCGTGAGCCAAGCAGCCCAACGAGGACCACGACACCCGATGGACGACGGCATGCCGACGAAGGGTCGATCGGTCCGTGACGGCTCGCCCGGCATCCGGCACCGCAGCGCCGATCCGTGGAGCGTCGCCCATCCGGACGTCGGGGTCGGGGTCGCGCGCCGCAGCGACGAGCGGGATCCGGCCTCGTACGCGTACTGGGCCAACCTCGATGTCGAGCCGGTGCCGTGGGTCCGCCCGGGACGAAGCTATCGCCGGCCGGCGATCCAGCTGCTCGGGTCGGCGATCGTCGTCGCCGCATTCCTGGTCGTCGTCGTGGGCATGTCGGCCGCGATCGGCGGAATGACGCGCGCGGTCGGGCCCCGTCCGAGCGTCGCCGTCGTCGGGGTCCATGCGGCCACACCATCGCCCTCATCGCCGGCCGCCTCGCTCGCCGCGTCGCCGCCCGCGGACACCACCGAGCCGCCCGCGCCGGTCCGCGAGCCGGTCGATGTCAACATCGACGACCAGCCGAAGCTCGTGTTCATCTCCGAGCAGAAGAACACCTGGTGTGGGGCGTCCGCAGTCCAGATGGCGCTCAACGTCCTCGGCCCCGCCATCGACGTCACCGCCGCCTACCAGAAGGTCATCCGGCAGCTCGAGGTGGACTACACCGACCATGAGGACAGCCACAACGGCGGGGCCGGGCCGGTCGGCATGGCGGCCGCCCTCAATGAGCTGGGGGGCGTCACCTACGAGCTGCGGATCTACGACACCCGCGCGCAGGCCCTGTTCGACAGTGCGCGCGCGATCAGCTCGACCGGCGAGCCGGTCATCCTCCTTGCCTGGCGCGGCGCCCACGCCTGGGTCATGACCGGATACCGGGCCGATGCCGATCCCACCCTGTTCGACGACGCCAAGGTGGATGGCGGCTACGTCCTCGACCCCTGGTACCCGCGCGTGTCGTCGATCTGGGGACCGTCGGATCCGCCCGGCACATACCAGAACGCAGCCGAGATGAAGCGCAACTTCCTGCCCTGGAAGCGGCCCGAGGGCGCGTACCCGGGGCGCGACGGCAAGTACCTGGTGCTGGTGCCTTCGGACGCTCCCTGATCGCCCGCTCGCGCGGTCGCGGGTGCCCTCCGCCCACGCGCCATCAGCCCCGGGGCAGCCGAGCCTCGGGCCCGTCGGGCGTCTCGTGAACCTCGAGGAGGCCCTCCGAACCAAGCGCGAGGACCGCTTCGCGAACGGCGGCGGGATCATGGCCGCCGATCCGTTCCCCGAACGGGATCAGGGCGCCATCGGCCGCGTCGCGGGCACGCGCGATGATCCGGCCACGCAGCCAGCGCGTGGTCGACGGGAACGGGGCAGCCGGGCGTCGTGGGCTCCCGCTCACGGCGGCCCGCCGTGGCGCCGCCCGCTCCCCCGCCGCGTACCGGCACCAGGCCATCGCCGGGCAGTCGGCGCAGCGCGGGTTCCGCGGGCGGCACGGCCCAGCGCCGATGTCCATGAGCGCGTGCGTCCAGTCCCCGGCCCGATCGGGCGGGACCACCGCATCGGCCAGCGCCTGGAGCTCCGCGGGCGCAAGCGCCTCGGCCCCGCCGGCCGCGATCCGCCCGAGGACCCGCCGCACGTTGGTGTCGACCGCCCCGACCGGCAGCCCGAACGCGATCGCCGCGACGGCCCGCGCCGTGTACGGTCCCACGCCGGGCAGGGACCCGAGGCCCGCCACCGTGGCGGGTACGGAGCCGCCGTGCTCGGTCACGATCGCCTTCGCGGCCCGATGGAGATGGATCGCCCGCCGGTTGTAGCCCAGCCCCGCCCACGCCCGGAGGACGTCGGCAGCGGGTGCCGCGGCCAGCGCCTCGACCGTCGGAAAGCGGGCCATCCATGACGTCCACGCTTCGGCGGCGCGCGCCGCCTGCGTCTGCTGCGCCATGAGCTCCGAGACGAGGACCGCGTACGGATCGCGCGTCGCCCGGAAGGCGAGCCGGCGCCCGCTCACCTCGAACCAATCGAGGATGGCGTTGCGCAGGGCGGTCGGGATCGGGTCGACGGGCGGGTCGGGATCGGCCACGCCCCTACGATACGGGTGAGGAGGCGATCGATGGCGATGCGGTTCGGGGCGGCGTTCTGGATCCAGCGCGTCGGCTGGCCAGAGCTGCGCGACGGGATGCTGCACGCCGAGGCGGCCGGCTTCGACGACCTGTGGCTCGACGATCACCTGCTGTCCGACGAGGGCGACTGGCCGGATCCCAAGCTCGAGGGCTGGTCGACGTTGGCCGCCGCCGCCGCGGTCACGTCCCGGGCACGACTGGGCCTGATGGTCGCCGCCAACACGCTGCGCAACCCGGGGCTGACGGCGAAGATCACGACCACGGTCGACCACGTCTCGGGTGGTCGGGCGATCCTTGGCATCGGCGGCGGCTGGTTCGAGCGCGAGCACGACGCCTTCGGGTTCGATTTCGGCAGCGGGTTCGGTGAGCGGCTCGACCGGCTGGGCGAGGCGGTGCCGCTGATCCGGCGCCTGCTCGACGGCGAGCGCGTGACCCACGACGGCCGCTTCTACCGGTTCCGCGATGCCGTCTGCGCTCCCCGCCCGGTCCAGGCCCACCTGCCGATCCTGATCGGTGGCTCGGGGCCTCGGAAGACGCTGCCGCTGATCGCGCGCCACGGCGACATGTGGAATGCCTATGGCACGCCCGAGCAGCTCGCGGCCAGCGACGCGATCCTGCGCGCGGCCTGCGACGCGGCCGGTCGTGATGAGCGCGAGATCGAGCGGACGGTCAACCTCAACGTCGTGATTCGCGCGACGCGGACCGAGGCCGAGCGCGACTGGGCGGCGTACGTGGCGGCGCACCTCCCCCAGGAGGACGAGCGCGGGCTCGATGCGGGTGGTTCGCTGGACGAGGTTGCCGCGGCGTTGGCGGCGTACCGGGCCGTCGGGTTCGCGCATCCCATCCTGATCTTCCGCAGCCCGTTCGACTTCGAGACGATGGATCGTCTGCCGGAGCTCCGGGCGATGCTGGGCGACGGCGGCTGAGCAGCGGGCGAACCGGCGTCAGGCGAACCGGCGTCAGGCGAACCGGCGTCAGGCGGCCGGGACCGGCTCCCGCGCCCCCTCCTCGATCGCACCGCCCAGGCGCGCGCGCACCGTCGCAGCGGCGACGTGCGCCTGCGAGATGCAGTCGGGCAACCCCACGCCGCGGTACGAGGCACCGGTCGTGATGACCGCGGGCCAGGTGGTCATGGCCGCCTCGATGGCCGCCACCCGGCCGAGATGACCGACGGTGTAGCGGGGCATCGCGCCCGCGTTCCGGTACACGCGAACCAGCGACGGCGGCCCGGCGATCCGGAGCGTCTGCTCGGCGTCGGTGCGTGCGGCGGCCACCAGTTCCGCCTCGGGCATCGAGGTCCAGCTGCCCTCGTCGCGCACGAACATGCGAAGCAGCAGGGTGTCGGCCGGCGCCCGGTCGGGCCACTTCTCGGACGACCAGGTACACGCGGCGATCGCGCCGCCCTCGGTCGGCGGGACGAGATAGCCGTGGCCGACGATCGCGCGCCCCACGCTCGCTCGCGGATACGCGAGCGTGACCAAAATGCTGGTTCCGTGCGGGATCGTCCGCAGCACCCGCGAGGCGCCCGGGACCTCGTCATCGAGCAGCGCCGCCGCAGGTGGCGCCGGAGTGGCGAGGATCACCGCGTCGAAGCGGCCGGCCGTCCCGTCCGCGAACGTGGCGCTCACGCCCGCACCCGCACGCGCAAGGCTCCGGACCGCCAGGCCCGTCCGGATGTCCACCCCCGCCTCGGCCAGCGAGGTCGCGAGCACATCGATGAGCGTGTCCATGCCACCCCGGAGGCTCGCGAACACGCCCAGCGGCTTCGGCATCGGCCCTGGTCCGGCGATCGGCGCCGTCGCCGCGGCAGACCTCGCCGCGGCAGCCCTCGCTGCAGCTGCACGCCGCATCGCCCGGCCGTCGGCAAGCCCCGCGAGCAGCAGGCTCCGGTGGTCGCGCTCGGCGGCTCGCAGCTGGGGAACCACCGCGTCCAGGCTGAGCTCGTCGATCGGCGTCCCGTAGACGCCGCCGACCAGGGGCCCGGCCAGCCGGTCCACCAGCGCGTTCCCGAGACGGCGCCGCAGGAACGTGCCCACGGCGACGTCATCGTCATCGAGCACGCGGCGCCAGGCGACATCCTTCGCCATCCGCGCCTTCTCGGGCCACGAGAACAGCCGCGTCCGCGCGAACGGCATTGCCCGCGTGGGCAGCACCAGGCCCAGCCCCTCGGGCATCGGGACCAGGTCGCCGCGGTGGCGGATGTAGACCGCCCGCGGGTTCCTCGTGCCCACCAGCGCGTCGGCCAGGCCGAGCTCGCGCGCCAGGGCGACGGCCGCGGGGCGCGTGGTCAGGAACGAGTCCGGGCCACGCTCGATCACCAGGCCCTCGACCCGCTCGGTCGACACCTTGCCCCCCAGGCGGTCGCCCGCCTCGACGAGCGTGACGGGAACACCGTCGCGGGCCAGCTCCCGGGCGGCGGCGAGCCCGGTGATCCCGCCACCGACGATGAGGACGCTCATCGGATTGCGCGCGGCGCCGCGGCCGCGATCAGCCCGCAGCCGCCGCGGCGGCGGGGACGATCCCATACTGCGGGACGTTGCCCGACGGCACGTACGGGCACAGCGGGTCGGCCTCGAGCGGATCGCCCGTCCACGCCCACGCGCGCGCCCTCGAGCCCCCGCAGATCCGCGCGTACTCGCATGCCCCGCAGCGACCCTTGAAGCCCTCGGGCCTGCGCAGGTCCCGCATCACCGGGTGGTCCCGGTACAGGTCGACGATGCTCGCCTCGCGAACGTTGCCCAGCGGGATCGGCAGGAAGCCCGACGGGTTGACCGTCCCGTCGTGGCTGATGAACACGATCCCGTTGCCGTCGCGGATGCCGAACCCGCGACCGACGGACGAGCCGGCGATCGCGTCCGCGTCCATCCCGTCGGCCTCCATCGCACGGACGGCGATCCGGCGGTAGTGCGTGGCCTCGGTCGTCTTGACCTGGAACGGCGCCGTCTTCGACAGCCCCCACAGCCACTGGTTGAGCTTCTCCGACTCGCCCGGCGACACCTCGCGGAGCGCGGACCCGCGGCCGGTGGTGATCAGCATGAACAGCGCCCAGCGCAGGATGTCCATGCCCTTGAGCAGCTCGTAGATCGCCGGCAGGTCCGCCAGCGTCTCGTCGGTGACCAGCGTGTTGACCTGGATCGGCAGGCCCGCGGCGCGCGCCCACCTCGCCGCCTGGAGCGTCTTGTCGAACGTGCCCGGGACCATCCGGAACCCGTCGTGACGCTGCGCATCGGAGCCGTCGATCGAGAGCGAGATGTTCTGGATCCCCGCGTCGCGCAGCGACTCCAGGACCGGCTGGGTCAGGAGCGGAGTGGCCGCAGGCGCCAGCGACGCGCCGATCCCGCGTGCGGTCGCGGCGCGGACGAGGTCGTGGAGGTCGGGGCGGTTGAGCGGGTCGCCGCCGGTGAACACGACGTGCGGGTACGGGACGGCCGAACCCGGTGATGTCGTCGAGCAGGCGGTACCCCTCCTCGATCGTCAGCTCGAGCGGGTTCCGTTCGGCCTGCGCGGTGGCACGGCAATGGCGGCAGGCGAGCCCGCAGGCGAGCGTCGTCTCCCAGTACACGAGCATCGGGGCCCGGGCGTAGACGTAGCCGTCGGCGCGAACGGCGCCCACGCCCGTGATGCCACCGGGATGGCCGCCAGGGTGCCCGCCGGGGTGTCCGCCCGGATGGCCATTTCCGGGGTGTCCGCCGGGTGCACGGTCCGTGATCGTCGTCATCGGATGTCTCCTCCGGCCGCCGCGGCGACCGTCTCGGGGGCCAGCGCCGCGGCGGCGAGATCGGCCAGCCCGGCGATGAAGGTGGGGTCGGTGTTCATCGAGCGCGCCCGTTCGAGCCGGATGCCCGCCTCGCGGGCGACCGCCTGCGCCTCGATGTCGATGTCGTAGAGCACCTCGAGGTGATCCGCCACGAACCCGATCGGCCGGATCACGAGGTCGGCGACACCGTCGGCGGCCAGGCGCCGGATCTCGTCGAGGATGTCGGGGCCGAGCCACGGCTCGCCCGTCCGGCCGGCGCTCTGGAACGCGAAGTCGTAGCGCTCGAGGCCAAGCCGTTCCGCCACCAGCCGGGCCGTACCCGCGAGCTCGTCGGGGTAGGGGTCGCCGTCGGCGAGGACGCGGGCGGGCAGGCTGTGCGCGGTGAACATGACGCGCACGGTTGAGGCGTCGTCGAACCGGTCCAGCGCCTCGCGCGTGGTCGCCGCCATCGCCTCGATGAACCGCGGCTGGTCGTACCACGAGTCGACGAAGACGACTGCCGGAGCGCCATCGCCGAGCGAGGACAGCGCCCCGTCGACCGCCCGGCGATACCCGGCGGCGTTGGACGACCTCTGGGGCGCCAGGGCGATGGCGACGAGGCGCTCGACACCGTCCGCCGCCATCCGGGCGACCACGTCGCCGATCCGCGGCTCGATGTGGCGCATCCCCGCGTATACCGGCATGGGTCGATCGCGAGCCGCCAGGTCCGCCTCGACCGCCGCTCGCTGCGCCTCGACGATCCGCGACAGCGGCGAGCCGCCGCCGATCGCCCGGTAGCGCCCGAGCAGCTCCTCGAGCAGGTGCGGCGGCGGCGGGCTGCCGCGCCGGATGTCGGTGTAGTAGGCCTCCACCTGGTCGAGCCGGTCGGGGCTGCCATAGGCCATCAGCAGGACGGCGTCGTGGGTCATCGGGACGCTCCATGGTCGTGGACGAGGTCGACGACGCGGGCGAGGGCGTCGGGATCGGTGCCCGGCAGGACGCCGTGTCCCAGGTTGAAGATGTGGCCCGGCCGGCCGTCGTTCTGGTCGAGGATCCAGCGGGCGCTCTCCTCGACGGCATCCCACGGGCCGAGCAGCAGGGTCGGGTCCAGGTTCCCCTGGACCGCGCGGTCGCCGACCAGCTCGCGCCCGTCATCGATGGCGATCCGCCAGTCGAGCCCGATCACGTCGCCGCCCGCTGCGGCCTGCTGGCGGAGGATCCCGGCCGTGCCGACGCCGAAGTGGATGATGGGCACGTCGAGCGGGGCGATGCCATCGAACAGGCGCCGCATCCACGGCGCGAGTCGGCGCTCGTAGTCGAGCGGGCTCAGGCCGCCGACCCAGGAATCGAACACCTGGACGGCCTCGGCGCCCGCGGCGACCTGCGCCGACAGGTACCGGATGGTGGTCTCGACCAGCTGGTCCAGCAGGGCAGCCCACGCCTCGGGGTTCTCGTGCATCAGCCGCTTGGTGTGCAGGAAGTCGCGCGACGGGCCACCCTCGACGAGGTAGCACGCGAGCGTGAACGGCGCCCCGGCGAACCCGATCAGCGGCACAGGTGATTCGGCGCGGACCAGACGGATCGCCTCGAGCAGGGCTGGGACCGCTGCCTCGGGCTGGAAGGTGCGAAGCGCCCGGACGTCCGCGATCGTGCGCACCGGGTGCTCGATGACCGGGCCGACGCCCTCCCGGATGTCGAACGCGACCCCCATCCCGGCGAGCGGCGTCGTGATGTCCGCGAACAGGATCGCGGCATCGACGCCCAGGCGCCGGACCGGCTGGAGCGTGACCTCGGCGCACAGGGCCGGGTCGCGGGTGATCTCGAGCAGGGTGGCCCGTTCGCGGACCTTGCGGTATTCGGGGAGGGCCCGGCCCGCCTGGCGCATGAACCACACCGGCGTTGCGTCCACGCGCTCGCTGCGGGCGGCGCGCAGGAACCGCGCATCCGGGCGAGGCTCGGGAGCCGGGGCGACGGGGAGCGGCCCTCGCAGCGCCTTCACGGTCATGCCGCGAACGCCGCTCGGGCCGCGGCCAGCGTGTGCTCGACCTCGGTGTCGCCGTGCGCGACCGAGATGAACCAGGCCTCGAACTGCGACGGCGGGAGCAGGACGCCCTCGTCCAGCATGGCGCCGAAGAACCGGGCATACGCGTCGCGGTCCGCGGCCAGCGCCTCGGCGGCGTTGCGCGGTGCCCCGTCACGGAAGAACACGGTGAGCAGCGACCCGACGCGGGAGATCGCGACCTCGCGACCGGCGTCGGACGCGGCTTCGCGAAGCCCCGCCTCCAGCCTCGCGCCGGTGTCCTCGAGCCGTGCGTACGCGGCGGGGGTCAGCAGGTCCAGGGTCGCGACGCCGGCGGCCATCGACAGCGGGTGCCCGCTCAGCGTGCCCGCCTGGTACACGGGACCCTCGGGGGCGATGTGGGCCATCAGGTCGGCCCGGCCGCCATAGGCGCCGATGGGCATGCCACCACCGATGATCTTGCCCAGCGTGGTCAGGTCGGGCCTGATCCCGAACCGCTCCTGGGCGCCGCCCCGGGCCATGCGGAACCCGGTGATCACCTCGTCGAAGATCAGCAGCGCGCCGTTGGCGGTGGTCTGCTCGCGCAGGGCCTCGAGGAAGCCCAACTCGGGAGCCAGGACGCCCACGTTGGCGCCCACCGGCTCCACGATGATCGCGGCGACCTGGTCCGGGTGGCTGCGGAACACCTCCCCGATCGCCGGGATGTCGTTGTACGGGATCACGATCGTGTCCCGCGCGGCCGCGGCGGTGACCCCGGCCGAGCCCGGCATGGCGAGCGTGGCCAGCCCGGACCCCGCCTCGACGAGCAGGCTGTCGCCGTGACCGTGGTAGCCACCCGCGAACTTGACGATGAGGTCGCGGCCGGTCGCCCCACGCGCGAGCCGGATCGCGCTCATCACCGCCTCGGTGCCGGACGAGACGAACCGGAGCCGCTCCATCGACGGCATCGCCTCGCGGATCCGTTCGCCGAGCTGGACCTCGCGGGGCGACGTGGCGCCCAGCGCGAACCCGTCGAGCGCCGCATCCACGACCGCCACGACGACGGATGGCTCCGCGTGGCCCAGGATGCCGGGGCCCCATGAGCCGATGTAGTCGAGATACCAGCGACCGTCCGCGTCGCGGACGCGGGGCCCCTCGCCGGCCTCGAGGACCAGCGGGGCCCGGCCGACCGAGCGGAACGCCCGGACCGGGCTGTTGACCCCGCCCGGGAACAGCGACTCGGCCCTGGCGCGCAGGTCGTCCTGGCGGCTGCCTGCGTTCGGCGAGGCCGACGGCGTCGGCGCGAAGGTCGTCATGATCAGGACTCCCGGGACCAGGCCGCGAGGTCGCCGGCGGCATAGGTGATCACGAAGCCGGCACCGGCCCGCAGGATGGCGGTCGTGCTCTCGGTCAGGGCGCGGCGCCGGTCGAGCCAGCCGCGCTCGGCCGCCGCTTCGATCGAGGCATACTCCCCGCTCACCTGGTACGCCCCGATCGGGACGTCAAAGCGGCGCCGCGCCTCGGCCAGGATGTCGAGCGACGGCAGCGCCGGCTTGACCAGCAGCATGTCCGCACCCTCGGCGAGGTCGATCGCCATCTCGCGCATCGACTCCCGCCCGTTGGCCGGATCCATCTGGTAGCCGCGCCGGTCCCCGAACGACGGGGTGGATCCTGCGGCGTCACGGAACGGGCCGTAGAAGGCGGACGCCGTTTTCGCGGCGTAGGCGAGGATCGCCGTGTCGTGGTACCCGTCGGCGTCCAGCCCGCGACGGATCGCGGCAACCTGGCCGTCCATCATCCCGCTGGGCGCGACGATGTCGGCGCCTGCCTCGGCCTGCGAGGCGGCGGTCCGCGCGTACAGCTCGATCGTGGCGTCGTTGTCGACCCGCCCGTCGGCGAGCAGCGGCCCGCAGTGGCCGTGATCCGTGTACTCGCACAGGCACGTGTCGGCGATCAGGACCATGTCCAGGTCCGCATCGCGAAGCCGGCGCAGCGCCTCCTGGACGATCCCGTCCGCGACCCAGCCGCCGGTGCCCACGGCGTCCTTCCCGGCCGGGAGCCCGAACAGGATCAGGCCGCCGACGCCCGACGCGGCGAGCGCCCGAGCGTCGCGCACGGCCTCGTCAGGGGTCACGCGCTCCACGCCGGGCATCGAGCCCACGGGATCGCGGCGTCCGTGTCCGGGCTGGACGAACAGCGGCGCGACCAGCTGGCGGGGATGGATCCGCGTCTCGCGCACGAACGCGCGCAGCGCGTCGGTCCGGCGCGTGCGGCGGAGCCGGTGGGCGGGATCGGGGACGACCACAGCGTCGTCGCCGGTGGATGGATCGGCGACGGCCGGCCGATCGGCGATGAGGCTCATCGAGCTCCTCCGGGAGTGAGGCCGGCGGCGTACGCGACCGGCGGGGCGAGGACATCGGTCTGGTCGAGCAGCGGGGTGTGGCTCGCCGAAACCCCGAGGGAGGTAGCGACGAACCGGGCGAGGTCGGCTGCTGCGGGCGACGGGGCGACGAGGACGGTGGCGAAGCCGAGCGAGCGCGCGGCCTCCGCGGTGGGCGCGCCGATCGCCACGACCGGCGTCGCTCGCAGCCGTTCGTGCGTCTCGGGCTCCGAGGCCAGGGCGAGCAGCCCGCGCACGGTGGATCCGCTGGTGAGCACCAGGGCGTCGATCGGGCCGTCGTCGAGGGCATCGGCGAGCAGCGCCCGCGAGGCCTCGGGGCCTTCGACGGTGCGGTAGGCGATCACCTCGGTGACCGTGGCGCCACGCGCCTCGAGGGCAGCCGGCAGCGCGGAGTCGGCAATGTCGGAGCGCGGCAGCACGACGCGGTCACCGGCCTCGATCGGCAGCTCGCGGGCCAGCACTCGTCCGCTCGCGGTCGACGGCCGGAACGCCACACTGATCCCAGCAGCACCGAGGATGGTGGCCGTGCCGTCGCCGATCGCGCTCCACCGACGGCGACGAGGATCGATCCCGCTCCGGATGACCGCCTCGACCGCCGCCACGGCCGCGTTGCGGCTGGTGATCACGAGCCAGTCGCCCGAACCACCGCCGGCCAGCGCCCTGTCCAGCGCGCCGTCCGGCACGGCCGGCAGGATCTCGATGGCCGGGACGTTGACGGCGGCGACGCCGGCGTTCTCGAGCGCGGCAAGGAGCGGCTGCGCCTGGCCCGCCGCCCGGGCGACCAGCACCCGGGGAGCGCGGCGCAGCGTCACGATGCGCGCCGCCAGGCGCTCCGCCAGGGCGAGATGATCAACGGCGGGTGCCTCCCCGCCGACCCGGACGACCGGGGACGGGGCGATCGGCGAATTGGGCGTCGGTGTCCATTCGCGTTCGGCCGCAGCCACCAGCCGGAGCCGCCCGCGCGAGACCGTCCCGATCGCGCCGATCGGCGACCGGCAGCCACCGCCGGTCGCGTTGAGCAGCGCCCGCTCGGCCACGACCGCCACGCGCGTCGCCGGGTCGTCGAGCCGCCCGACGGCCTCGATCGCGCGGGCGTCGTCCGAGCGCACCTGGATCGCGAGCGAGCCCTGGCCCGGCGCGGACACGACCTGGCCCGACGGCAGGATCTCGTCGATCCGGTCAGCCCGGCCGAGCCGCGTGAGCCCGGCGACCGCGAGCACCAGCGCGTCGCTGTCGCCGCGGTCGAGCTTGGCCAGCCGCGTGTCGACGTTCCCGTGCAGCGGGTGCATCTGCAGATCGGGCCGGAGCGCATGGAGGAAGGCGGTGCGGCGCGGGCTGTCGGTGCCGACGCGTGCACCCTCGGGCAGCGTGGCCAGCGTCGTGCCCCGGATGCGGCACACCAGCGCGTCGCGCGGGTCCTCGCGCGGCGGGTAGGCGGCGATCACCAGGCGCGCGTGCTCGTCCGTCGGGACGTCCTTCGCGCTGTGGACGGCGATGTCCACGGACCCGTCGAGCAGGGCGCCGACGATCGCACCCACGAACGCGCCTTCGCCCCACGCGGTGTCGATCGGTCGATCATCGCCCTCGGTCCGGATGATCACGAGGTCGGCCGGCACGCCGTCCTCGGCCAGCCGCGCGGCAACCCAGCGCGCCTGGACGAGGGCAAGGGGGCTGCCACGGGTGCCGATGCGAAGCGCGACGGTCATCTCGGGATCCACGGGCATCACAGCGAGAACAGGGCTCGGGCGGCACGTTCCAGGTCGCCGGTCGAGTCGTCGCGCAGCGTGGCCAGCGGGTCGTGCAGCAGGCCCGCCACCAGCCGATGGCTCATCTGCTCGACCAGCTCCCGCTGGTGGTCGGCGAGGTCGAGCCGCCGGAACAGGCGATCCAGCTCCTCCAGCCGGCGCGTCTCCGCGCGATCGCTGAGGGCCTGGATCGCCGGGACGCTGTTCCGCGTGGCGACCCACTGGCTGTACTTTGCCTCCGCGGCGTCCAGCACCCGCTCGAACCGCCGGCGAAGCCGCGCGCGCATCTCGTCGTGCGGGTTCCGGGCAAGGTCGTCGACCGACACGTGCCGCCCGGCGATCCGGGCGCGGAGATCCGGGTCGAGCGCGGGCGGCGATGACAGGTCGGCAACCGGAAGTTCGTTCGCGATGAGCGCGGATCGCGCGACGGACGACAGTGGCCAGCGGGCGCTGATCGCGACCACGACCGCGTCCACCTCCGGCAGGGCTGCATCCGATCCGAATGCCGCCGGCTCGCCGTTGACGTCGTACGCCAGCGCCGCCGCTCGTTCGCTGCTGCGATTGGCGACCAGGACGTGGGCGCCCTGCCGTGACGCCGAGACGGCTGCCAGCCGGGCCATGCGTCCGGCACCGACGACGAGGACCTTGCGTCCGAGCAGCGGCCCGGTGAACGGGAGAAGGCGGTCGAGCGCAGCGTCGGCAAGCGAGCGCGGCGGACCTTCGCGCCATGAGCGTGTCTCGCGGCCAAGGTGGAGCGCGATCTGGAACAGGCGCTCGAGAGCCGGGTGCAGCCCGATGGCATGCGAGCTCGCCGAGCCGATCGGTTCGGGGCATCGTTCGGCGCCCGGAACACGTCGATCGGAGAGGCACTCGCGCAGCTGGTGGAGGATCTGATCCTCGCCCACCACCACCGAATCGAGGCCCGCCGCCACCGTGAACAGGTGCCGGGCCGCGGCGGCACCCTCGAGCCGGCGACCGCCGCGCGGCAGGGCAGGCAGGGGTGGCAACGGATGGCCATCGAGGGGTTCATCGACGACGTACAGCTCAGCGCGATGGCAGGTGCGAACGAGGATCGCGCGCGGATCATCGGCGATCGATGCGGCCGCAGCGGCGAACGCCTCGCGCTCGTCGCTCTCGACATGGCGCGCGTGGAGCACGAGGGCGAGCACGTGCAGACGCAGATCTGCGCGGGGGTCGGTCACGGAGGGATCGCGGGGATCGGTCACGACGGGCTCCCGGGATTGGGGTTGGATGCTCGACGCGAGCGTCGGCTGGCCCCCAGCGCCGCGGGCTCCCAGCCGCGAAGGGTTGCGAGCAGCAGGTCGTCGAGCGCCGTGTTGGCGTCCGTGAACAGCCTGGAGGTAGCGTCGGCATCGAACTCGCGCCGACGGGCGATCGCGCCCAGCTCGGCGATGAACGGGCGCCGGAAGCGCAGGAACAGGTCGGCCGTCGTTGCCGACCCGAGGCCCTCGCGTCCGGCGATCCGGCCGTACTCGGTGCAGGCGTCCTCCGCATCCCTGAGGAGCTCGCGCCGGCGGCGCTCATCGGAGGTGTCGAGCGCGGCAACGAGCGCCGTCACGATGCCGCGGCCGTACTGGCGAAAGCGCTCGCGACTCTCGTCGCTGAGCTCGGCGACCCACGGGATTCGGCTGGGCGTCTCGTCGGCCGCGCGACGGTAGCCCCGTGCCATCCGGCCCGGTGTCTCGCCAAGGGCGGTGAGCGACGGTCGACCGCTCGGCTGGTCCGGCAGCAATGCCTGGAGCCCGCCTCGCGAGAAGCGGCGGTGACCGCCCGGGGTCACGAATGTCCGAACCATGCCGCCGTCACCCCAGCGGCGCACCGTGGACGGCGAGACGCCGAGCAATCGGCAGGCCTCGGTGAGCGTGACCCAGTCGGGGTCGGCGGCTGCTCGGGCTCGCATCGGGGACGCAAAACCTCCCAAATCTACCAAACCTTCGCGGAAATCAAAGCATAGTAGGTTTCCCTCGGGGGGGTATCGACAGGGCCGTCCGGTCCGCGTATGGCCCGCCGAAGGCACGGGTCGGCCGGGACTTCTCGCCGCTCGGTGATGAAATCGGTGGGACCCGCCGACGGCCCGGTTGGCCGCAACGCGCTACCGTTGGCAGCCTCGGACCGCGGCCCGTAATCGCCGGTGTCGTTCGGCCCTCGGCCTCCCCGACCGGCAGGCGCACGACGTCGCTACCGGCTGCCATGCAGGAGCGTTCCATGACCAGCCCCGATCCCAACAGCACGGTTCGCTACGCCGTGTGGGCCGTCTATGCACGCGTCGGGTCGCCGCCGGACGGGACCGGTGCTGCGACCGAGCTCGAGGCGTGGGCCGCGGCACTCGCCGACGACGATGTCGTCCTCCGCGGCTGGTACGACGTCTCGGGCTTGCGCGCCGATGCCGACGTGATGCTCTGGCTCCACGGACCGAGCGCCGAATCCCTCCAGGCCGCGCTGCGCGGCTTTCGCCGGACGGCCGTCGGTGCGGCCACTGATATCGCGTTCTCGATGATGGGCACCCACCGACCGGCCGAGTTCAGCCGTGACCACGTGCCGTCGTTCATGCTCGGAACTCGTCCCCTCGGGTGGCTGTGCGTCTACCCCTTCGTCCGGTCATATGAGTGGTACCTGCTGCCCGACGACGAGCGGCGGGCGATGCTCGCCGAGCACGGCACGGCGGGCCGGGCATTTGCGCGCGTCCAGGCGAACACGGTCGCCGCCTTCGCTCTCAACGACTACGAGTGGATCCTGGCCCTCGAGTCTGACGATCTCCACGATCTCGTGGACCTCATGCGCGATCTCCGCTCCACGGGGGCGCGGCGGCATGTGCGCGAGGAGATCCCGTTCCACACCGGCCGGCGGATCGAGGCCGACGGGGTCATCGACGTCCTGCGGTGACCAGCAACCACGACGCCATCCTCCTGGTCTCGTTCGGCGGGCCGGACGGCCCCGACGACGTGATGCCGTTCCTCGAGAACGTGACGCGGGGTCGGGGCATCCCACGAGCACGACTCGAGGCGGTGTCCCACCACTACCTCGCGCTCGGGGGTGTGAGCCCGATCAATGACCAGAACCGTGCACTCCTGGACGCGCTCCGAGGCGAGTTGGCGGCGCGCCGGGTGGAACTCCCCCTCTATTGGGGGAACCGGAACTGGGAACCCTTCCTCGCCCCGACGCTGGAGCAGATCCGCGCCGACGGACGCAAGCGTGTCCTCGCGCTCGTGACCAGCGCATACGCGTCGTACTCGGGCTGCCGTCAGTACCGGGAGGATCTCGCACGAGCCCTCGAGGCCACGGGGCTGTCGGGTGACCTCGTGATCGACAAGGTCCGCCTGTACTTCGACCACCCGGGGTTCGTCGGACCCTTCGCCGAAGGGCTGGCGACCGCGCTCGCGGAGCTGGCGACGCTCGGGTTCGAACGGGATGAGACGCGCGTCATGTTCACGACGCACTCGATCCCGCTGTCGATGGCCGCGGCGTCCGGTCCGCCCGGCGGCTTCGACGCCGGCGGCGCCTACGTGTCCCAGCATCAGGCGGCGATCGGCGCCGTGCTCGACGAGGCACGAGCCCGCGGCGCCGACCTGCCCCGATGGTCGCTCGCGTACCAGTCGCGCAGTGGATCCCCGACCGTCGCCTGGCTCGAGCCGGACATCAACGACGCGCTCCGCGATGCACGAGCGGAGGGGATGCGGGCCGTCGTGGTCGCTCCGATCGGGTTCGTCAGCGACCATGTCGAGGTCGTGTGGGACCTCGACCACGAGGTACGCGAGACGTGCGAGACCCTGGGCGTGCGCATGCACCGGGTCGCGACGCCGGGGACCCATGCGCGGTTCGTGGCCGGCCTTGCCGACCTGATCGAGGAACGCGTTTCGGGCCGGCCGGCCGCGGCCCGCAGCTCACTCGGGCCCTGGCCGTCGACATGCGCGAGCGACTGCTGCGCGAACCCGCGCGGCGCGAGCGCCGGCCATCGCCGGAACGGAATAGCCCCCGTCGCATCCCTCATGGCGCAGCGCCGGGCATGGGGCCGCGGACTGCGCAAACAGACCGGCCGGGGATCAACGCGGCCGCCGGGTTGCGGCGGCCGCGGATCTGGCGTCAGGCGAATGGCGGTCGACCGCCTCGCCGGGGCGAGCTACTCGCCCGTGTTGATCGTGATGTGCTTGACGAACGTGTAGTCCTCGAGCGCGTACTTGGAGCCGTCCTTGCCGTAGCCCAATTCCTTCACGCCGCCGTGGGGGGTCTCGGACGACAGCGTGAAGTGCTCGTTGATCCACACGGTGCCGTACTGCAGCCGACGCGCGACGCGCATCGCCTTGCCGATGCTGCCGGTGAACACCGACGACGCGAGGCCGAACTTGACGTCGTTCGCCCACTGGACGGCCTGCTCCTCGTCGGAGAACCGCTGGACCGTGACGACCGGGCCGAACACCTCGTCCTGGACGATCTCACTGCCCTGGTCCGGGTTGGCGATGACCGTGGGCTCGAAGTAGGCGCCCGGCCGATCCGGCCGGTGCCCACCAAGCACCAGCTCGGCCTTGGCCTCGAGCGCTCGATTGACCATGCCCTCGACCTTATCGGCCTGCGCCTGGGCGATGAGCGAGCCCATGTCGAGGTCGTCGGCGTCGGCGGGGTTGCCCCACTTGATCGTCTTCACCTGGTCGGCGAGCGCCGCGATGAGCGGCTCGTAGACCTTCGGCCCGGCGATCACGCGGCAGGCCGCGGTGCAGTCCTGGCCACTGTTCCAGTAGCCGGCCGACTTGAGGATCTCGGCCGCGAGGTCGACATCGGCGTCGTCGAACACGATCACGGGCGCCTTGCCACCCAGCTCGAGATGGAGCTTCTTGACCGTGCCGGCCGCCAGCTCCGCGATGTGCTTTCCGGTCACGGTGTCGCCCGTGATCGAGACCATGCGCACCTTCGGGTGGGACACCAGGAAGTCGCCCATCGCGCCGCCCGAGCCCGCCAGGACGTTGAGCACGCCCGCCGGCAGCTGGTCCGCGATCAGCTCGGCGAACCGGAGCGCCGACAGCGGCGTCCGCGCCGACGGCTTGAGCACGACCGTGTTGCCCGTCGCGAGCGCGGGCCCGAGCTTCCAGGCCGCCATGTACAGCGGGTAGTTCCAGGGCGCGATCGAGGCCACGACGCCGATCGGGTCGCGGCGGATCATCGAGGTGTGGCCGTCGAGGTACTCCGTGACCGCGAGCCCCTCGGGGATGCGGCAGGCGCCGGCGAAGAACCGGAACAGGTCGCTCGAGGTGGCCATCTCGTCGATCGCGGCCGCGGTCGGCTTGCCCGGTCTGGCTCGACTCCAGCCGGCCGAGCTCGTCGCCGTTGGCGTCGAGGATGTCGGCGATCCTGAGCAGCGCGAGGCTGCGCGTCTGGGGCGTGGTCAGCGACCAGCTCTCGAACGCGTCCGCGGCGGCGTCGACGGCGCGGTTGACGTCCTCCAGGCCTGATGCGGGGACCGTGGCGACGACCTCGCCCGAGGCGGGGTTCTCGACATCGAGCGTCGCTCCTGAGACGGCGTCCACCCACTGGCCGCCGATGAACTGCTGGTACGACTTGACGGGGTTGAGGGTCTCGGTCACTGGAGCCTCCATCGGCACGGATGCGCGCTCGTCGCTGACGGGATGATCACCCCGGATTGTGCGCCTGCCCGCGGCGGCGTTCCACCCCGGGCCCACGTCGCGCGAC